>CP072107.1:432500-1632500 GCA_022870705.1 Oscillospiraceae bacterium CM | reverse complement strand
TTTCGGCGGGTGGATACTTTACAGCAATTCTGAAATCAGATGGTACAGTATGGGCCTGGGGACAAAACGATTTTAACCAGTGTTGTACAGGGACTGTATCGGATTCGGAAACCCTAACCCAGATACCGGGATTAGACAATGTCATACAAATATCCGCAGGTTTTGACTTTTGCATGGCTTTAAAGACGGATGGTACAGTTTGGGCATGGGGTCGCAATTGGAATAGTGAGCTTGGGGATGGAGATAATTATCAGTTCAGTACGGCGGCCGTTCAAGTTGTCGGTCTGACAAACATTAAGGAAATTTCCGCAGGGACCTACCATGGTATGGCGTTAAAGACGGACGGCACTGTGTGGTCTTGGGGATACAACGAATATGGACAACTCGGTAACGGAACCACGGATGAATCTGATACAGCGGCTCAGATCAGCGGACTTTCAGGGGTAAAATACATTGCCTGTGGAAGTTACTCAAGCTATTCAGTCAAAACGGATGGGACAGTTTGGGCATGGGGCAAAAATGACAAAGGACAACTTGGAGACGGAACCACGGTAAATAAGACGGTACCGGTTCAGGTGGGCGGTCTTAGCGGTGTTGATAAAGTAGCTGCCGGGGCGGAGCATGCGCTGGCACTATTGACAACCGGTATCGTAATGGCCTGGGGTGCAAATGAAGAATTTCAGTTGGGAAATGGCACATCGACGAATAGCAGCACACCTGTCAATGTGACAAGCTTAAGTTCCGAGGGATCAGCTGTAGAAATTGCAACGGGAGATTATCAAAGCTTTGCCATTAAGGCCGACAGAACGGTGGCCGGTTGGGGCTATAACGACTGTGGGTTGCTTGGTGATGGAACGGAAATCTCACGTTCAACGCCAGTGGCTGTATCGAATTTGTCAAGCGTTACACAGATAGACGGGGCGTCCTACCATAGTGTTGCGCTGCTTGAAGACGGGACGGTCTGGTCCTGGGGGCGTAATAATTGTGCGCAGTTAGGCGGATCAAGTTTGGAGTATTCCACAACGGCTGTGTTAAGCAAGACAAGCAATGGAGCCTTAAGTTTCGAGTTTAGCAGTTACTCGATAACAAAACCAGAAGCCGATACAAGCTCAATTACCGTTAGTGCATCTGGTACGGATGCTGAAGGCAATCAAATCGCTCCAGAGGAGATCGTATATAGTCTACAGGATACATATTTGGGTGTCCAAGTTAATGACTCGACAGGGGTTGTTACAGTTTCGGCTGAAGCTGAATTAGGGACTGTTACACTTGTTGCGACGTTTGAGAATATTACTTGTACGGCGACTCTCAGCATTCACGATGCTGCTTCAACGACGATTACGCTCTCGGCAGCACAAAATAATTCATATAACGTTGCAGTTACAGGAAGCAGCATTTCTTCATATAGTGGCGTGACCTATACAGTCACTTATGATGCTGCAGTGCTTCAAATTAGCGATTTATGTGCGTTGACATATGCAAAAGAAACAACGACTGGTGATATTGCGGGTACTGGCATTACAATTACAAGTTTTACACCAGGAACAATTCAGTTTACCGTTGACAAAACGATACCCAGTGGTACGCAATGGTCAGGAATCATCGATGTGTTTCAATTTGTTGCGCTTCAAACACAAGAGACAACAGTACATATTGAGTAATCGATTTAGTATGTCGTCTAATATATTTTGATAGGAGTGAATGAAATGTCAACGTTTTTTAAATGTTTAAATAAGACACTGATTATACTTCTCGCTGTAGTTACTCTATCAGGTGCTGTTTCCTTGCCGGCAATCGCACAAGGAATTATCGAGCAGGCAACATATAAAAGTATATTGAATTCGGATTTACAAACTGATCATTCAACAATTCAACCCTTGTCGAATAAGCCGGATTCAGCTCAACAAAATGGAAATAATGGCAAAAAAACAGATGATCAGAAAAAGGCGGATTATTTAAAGAATCTTGAAAATGATACAAAAAACTTTCAAAGCTATCGGTATATTGTAAAATACAGCGATGAGCAAAGTGTACCGCAGTTTACAGATGGTGGAAAGAAAAACAACAACGGTAAGAATGTTGACGCTAATAAGGTTGCGTCAGCCGGGATAGAATCTTCGAAAAAAGTATTTGGGGATAAGAATAATAAAATTGCGATTATTGCTTTAAAAAAAGCCATGAATTCAGCGGAATTTATGAATGCCATGAAATCAGCTGGCATAGATGGAAATATTGCTTATGTCCAGCCAGACTATGCAATGACAACATCGGCAACATCATCTGACCCGCTTTTTTCGGAACAGTGGGGGCTCAATGCAGTAGACACAAATTCGGATCATGTTACAGTTGGTGCCGGCGTTACCGATGCATGGTCAAATAGTCTAGGTGATGGTGTTTTAGTTGCGGTTATCGATTCGGGAATCGATTTGTCGCATACTGACTTAGCTGGTAGTATGTATATAAACAATTATGAAATAGCAAATAATGGAATTGATGACGATGAGAATGGTTATGTTGATGATTACTGCGGCTGGGATTTTTTCAATGATGATAGTAACGTCAATGACCAATCGACCTATTATGACGAATGGCATGGAACGCATATCGCAGGGATAATTGCAGCGCAGAAAGATAATAGTGTTGGCGTTGCCGGTGTTGCACCGAACGCAAAAATCATGCCAATTAAGGTGTTTCAGGATGGTGTCGCCTATACAAGTGATATTATTAACGCCATAGCATATGCGGACAAAATGGGCGCTAAAATCATTAACTGTAGCTGGGGCAGCCGGTTTAACAATCCGGCTTTGGAGGAAGCGATCGCAAGCAGCAGTGCACTCTTTGTCTGTGCGACAGGAAATAACCTTTACAATACAGATAACTATCCGGTATATCCCGCTGCATATTCATCGGCACATGAAAACGTCATTTCTGTTGCTGCAATTGATCAGTCCGGTAAGTTATGCAGATTTTCAAATTATGGCTCAACCACAGTCAATATTGCTGCGCCCGGTCAGAATATCTTGAGTACATGGATTAAAGGTCAATATCAGAGCCTGGATGGTACATCAATGTCTGCGGCTTTTGTAAGCGGAGCGGCTGCGTTGATCTTTTCAAAGGGCACTTTCAACACAGCTGCGGCTGTAAAAGAAAGAATAATATCTTCAGCAGATTCCGTTACGGGCTTGCAAGACAAGATAGCTGGTGGGAAAATTCTGAACTGTTCGTATGCTACCGGAAATATTTCTGCTGCAAATACAGCGCTGATCAATGTCCCAGATACGGAAACACTTCCGGCTATTGTCCCAAATACGGAGCCGTCTCAGGATGATTATCAGCAGTCAAATGCCGAAAACTATGTGGTTACAAAAGCTTCAATGAATACGGCGCGTCAAGGGCTTCAGGTCGTGACGCTCAACGATACGATTTACGCGATCGGTGGGCAAACGACGACGACTGGTGGATATACAAATAGTGTTGAATTGTATAATCCGAGTAACAATACTTGGATGACAGTGGCCAGTATGAACACTGCCCGCAGTTATTTTGGCGCCGTTGTGTATAATGGAAAAATTTATGTTATGGGCGGCATTAACGCAACCGGTTATCTGAACAGCATGGAGTATTACGACCCGGCAACTGATGTTTGGACGACAATGTCAATGACTTTGCCGGTTGCCATGTCATCATTTTCTGCAACACTTATAACTGGAACGAGTACTGTTTATGTAGTTGGCGGATATACTGGCTCGTATCGTTCATCAATTTATGAGATAAACCTTAGTACAGGCACGAAGACAACAAAAACGAGCCTGTCCGTGCCAATTTCCAATCATGTTGCCTTCTATTATAACGGTATTATATATGTTGAGGGCGGATTGACAACTGGTGGCGCATACACATATAACGAGTATAAATATACGATTTCAAACGGGACAACTTCCAGCGCGGTTTGGGCGCGCTCATCCCTTTCGAACGCCACCGGTATCATGACAAATGACCGATTCATTGCGATTGGAGGTAAAAACAGTACATCCAATTATTCGACAGATATTACACAGTCATCTTTACTTACAAATAACTCAACAACAAGGGGATATTACATCTCGGCTACACATCTACTGACTGCCCGAAGTGGTTTGGGGTCTGCAATTGTCAACGGTAAAGTGTATATTGTTGGCGGCTTGAATTCGACGGGAGTTCTCAATAGCGTTGAAATGTTGGATATGGGGTGGCAGCAGAAGGCGTCTTTACCGGCACCGTTATCAAACTATAAATCCGTTCAGCTTGATGGGAAATTGTATGTAATGGGCGGGTCAGCAAATATTGGAGGCTCAAATCAGAATTCCAACGCGATGTATATGTACGACCCGACGTCCGACAGTTGGACGACACTGAGCTGCACGATGCCGGTTTATGCGAAAGATTTTTCACTTACTGCCGGGTTCAGCAAAATTTATATGTTTGGCGGATTAACATCGTCAACTCAAAATGGAACGTTTACAACAAGCAATCAGATCTATGAATTTAACCCTGCAACTTGTACATGGTCTGCAAAAAATACGTTAAGCGTTGCGAGATCAAATCTCTCGTCAGTATTGCTTAATGGTCTTATCTATATTACAGGCGGATTAAACAGTGGTGGTAGCGCAACAAACACTGTTGAAGCATACAATCCGGCAACAAATAGTATTGTGACAAAAGGCAATCTGCCAAGTACATTTTCTAATCACTTCACGACTGTATTAGCTGGAACAATATATCTCTTCACGCCGACAACTTCAAATACTCTAAAGTATAACGCATCATCCGATTCTTGGTCGAGCGTTAACCCCGGCAGCAGCTATACCGGAAATTTGTTCGTGACGCTAAACAATTATCTGTATATTCTCGGAACGGCTAACGATACATCGATTTGCCCAACCTTCTATAAGTATCTCCCTGTAGATAACACGTGTACGTCACTTTCTACGTTTAATTATTATAGTAACCTACAGCAGTCTATTGAGCTGAATAACAAAGCGTATATTTTTACAGGAACTGATTCAACATACAGCACAGGGCTGGTGGAATATATACCGCCGGCAACCGCATGGACAGCAAAAACGGCCTTAAATACGCCGCGTTACAATTTTGGGGCGGCAGTCCTGGATGGTAGCATTTATGCTGCTGGTGGATATAACAACGCCAGCGCATTAAATACACTGGAACAATATAACGAAACGACAAATACGTGGACAGCAAAAGCAGGCATGACGTATCCGCGTTATGGTGTAGGCGTCGTGGCGGCGAACAGCAAGATTTATGCGATCGGCGGGACAAGCAGCGGAACGGTGCGTTCATATGTAGAAGCATATACTCCATCTTCAAATACGTGGGCCACAAAGACGGCAATTCCCGCGGCAACAACCGACATGGCGATTGCGACATACAATAATATTATCTATATTATCGGAGGAAAAAACTCCTCGGGTACTGTGTTGAACACGGTCCGCGCTTATGATACTAACACGAACGCTTGGTCAACAAAAGCAAATATCCCGACGGCGACCTTTGGGAGCGGCGCGGCAGTCATCGGCGGCAAAATTTATGTTGTCGGCGGCTTTACGAATTCCACAACGGCTACAAGCGTTTTGCAGGTTTATGATATTACTACAAATACTTGGGATACCACAAAAGCCAGCTTACCGGTGGCGGCGGGGTATGCCGGTGTCGTTGCGTCTTCTGACACGCTGTATGCCATTGGCGGCACAAACGGGATAAGCGATATCAATTATGCATTCCAGTTTAATCCGACATCAAATGCATGGCTTACATGGGAAGGCCCGAATAAAGTTCGAAATACTTTTGGTGCGGCGATGACAAGTTTAGGCATCTATGTCATCGGTGGTAAAAATAACAGCGGTTACTTTCCCGACGTTGAATTCGCAACTGTCCGCAGCTTGAGTATTGATTATCTTTTGCATTTGGGTGACGATACGGTCAACATGACGGGAAACTACGCCCGAACGTACACCGATTTGAGCTATACGGCGCCCGGTTTTAATGTTGAATTCAGCCGGACATATAACTCACAGGATTCAAGAACGAATAATATCATCAGCACGGGTTGGACATTCGGGTTCCAAGGGAACATAGATATCGTTGGCACCAACGCTATTGTCCGGCTGCCGAAAGGAAGCGGCAACACATTCCAAATCAATGGCGACGGCACATATACAGCCATGGATTCAAGAAGCACACTTGTTAAAAATGCGGATAATACGTATACGTTGACAACGAAAGACCAATACACATACGGTTTTAATAGTAGCGGTTATCTCACATCAATGAAGGACAGAAACGGCAATATAATAACCATCACCCTGAACGCGTCCAATAAGCCGACACAGATTACAGACCAGGTTGGCAGAGTGACGACAATCAGCTATACCAATAATAGAATAAGCTCAATAACGGATCCGGCAGGACGCATTGTGACGTATAACTATGACGCGAATAACCGGCTTTATCAGGTCATCGACCCGAACGGCAGTTCAACTTACTATTATTATGGGTCAAACGGATTTATTTCAACAGTTAAAGACAACACAAACAGCACGGTGCTTGAAAGTGTGACTTATCTCGCAGCTCAAGGGAGTAAGCCGGCCAGAGTCAGCGCGGTAACCGACAAGTATGGAAATACGACCAGCTATTCATATATCGAAAGCGATGGTCTTATTACGACCACCGATTCTAACGGTCGGACAACAAGCACATGGTATGACAGTTCAAATTATCCTATCTGCACGAAGGACGCAGAGGGCAAAGAATCGCGGACAGAATATAACCTTGTCGATGGTTTTAATAAATATGGCGAGGCGTACAAGACGATTGACCGAAATGGCAATGCGACCTATTACCTCCGCGACAGTAATGGCAATGTTACCAAGCAAATCAATCCAGACAGCTCGACAAAAGAATATACGTATGACAATAAGAATAATGTCCTGTCCGTCAAAGATGAAGTGGGCAATTACACCTTCTACGTCTATGACGCAAACGGTGTTAATCTGATTAAAACAGCGCAGCCGTTAAACGGAACGGACGTTTTCGGCGTTGCCCCGGACGCGAACTTTGCTATTTCGGTGAATACCTATTACACCGGAGCCGAAGCACTTAGCCTGTTCGGTAAAACAATTTACGGTCTGTTAAAGACGAAAGCAGACCCCGAAGGCGGCGTTACGACTTATACGTATGATACTTATGGGAATATTGCGACCATCCAAAACCCGACGTCAAAGACGACGACATACGCGTATAACAAGCTCGGATGGCTCAAATCCGTCACGACGCCGAAGGGCTATTTGACATCCTATTACTATGACAAAAACGGCAACCTGCTCAAGCAGGTTAATCCGGATTCCGGCGTTATCAGAAGCGTTTACGACTTCAGAAATAATTTGACGCAAAAAATTATGCCGACGCAATATTCGGCGTCGGCGGATACGGCAGTAACATTCAGCGGTGAAAACATTCAGAACAGCGCCTCAAACGCCTATACGCAAACGGCGCATGGGTATCGCAATGTCTATCTGTCAAACGGTCTTCTAAGTACAGCGACAGATCCGTGCAATAACCAGACATCTTACACCTATGACCAGTATGGGAACAAGCTGACGGAGACAAAGCCGAACGGCGCAATCTATGGGTATTCCTATACGGTTATGAACCTGACTGATACCGTGACCTTTAAGGAATCAGCACAATCGTCGGCTGTCACACTCCAGCATTACGATTATGCCATTCTCACAAACGGCAGTACGACGATGACGGTTACTCAATATTTCAGCGATACATCGACTGCCGTTACAAAAACGACTTATGATTATGCCGGGCGGCAGATCCGGCTCGATCAGGCCGATAACACACATAAAACAAATTCTTATAATGCAAATGGGTCACTGGCCAGCACAACAGACGCCAGAGGGAACACGACATATTTTGCATATGACGGACTTAACCGCCTCATTTATCAGTGGTCGCCCGTGGGATCAAATACCTATGCCTTTACGTCAACCACATACGATAAAGCAGGCCGCGTTATTATGACAGCCGCCGCAAAAGAACTGGTTCCAAACGGCACGGTGCCGACCTCGAACCTGATGACAGACAGCTTCACGTACTTTGCCGACGGAAAATTGCAGCAGCAGCTGAAGAGCAGCGGCGCCAAGACGACGTATACGTATGATAATGACGGAAATACTTTTACGAAAAACGTCTACTATGACGCTACGAATTACAGCCAGGAATCCTATACGTTTAATAACATCGAAAAGCTGGCCTCAAAAACCGTGACCGTGCAGAACAGGGATATGACCGGTTATGACAGTTCGACAAACAATCTGTCATTAACATCCTCCTATACGTATGATAAAGACGGCAACATTCTGACATCAACGGATGAAAATGGCGTTGTTACCACAAATACGTATGATCTGATGGACAGCCTCCTGACGACGAGCCAGCCGGGCGTTGACGAAAATAACGCCGCCGTGACGATCACGTCATCCAGAACATATGACTGGGCCGGCAAAGTTCTGACGGCGACGGACCCGAATAACAATACGACGACCTATACATACGACAAGCAGGAAAACGTGAGTAAAATCACCAATGCGTCAAATGGCGTTCAGTATTTTGTTTATGACAGGGCGGGGCATAAGTTAGCAGAAGTCAGCCCGAAGAATTATTCAAGCGGCGCGGAGCTGACCGACATGTCGCGTACGGAGTATGCCTATGATGATATGGGCCGCGTTCTCCTTGTCACGCAGATATATTATGACGACGAAACGAGCAGTTGGAAGCAGTTTGTCAGCAAAGCTTATACATACGATGAAAACGGCAACGTGACATACTCACAGGACGCGCTGGGTTACGCAAATGGTTACGGTACGACAACTGAATATGACGCAGCTAACAAGGTTATCAAGACAACCGACCCTGCCTGCCAAGCGGCCAATATTGACCATACGGCGCTGTATTCATACGACGCCCTTGGCCGTGTGCTGTCAAAAACGGATGCCAACAATCATGTAACATCGTATACGTATAATGACGACGGAAAAGTTCTCACATCGTCCCTCAACGGGGCGTTAACACAGACAAACACCTATGACCTGCAGGGCAATATACTGACAAGCACCGACGGCAATGGCAACGTGACCACATACGTCTATAATAATCTCAATCAGATTCGCAGTATGACGCTACCGGGAGACGGCACCATCGCAAGCCTGACGACAACCTATAAATACACTAAAACAGGGAAACCGGCCGAGCAGCTCACCAGCCTCGGAAAGCAGCAGGTCGTCACCTATGACAATCAGGGGCACGTCCTGACGACGACGGAAAAAAAGAGCGACGGCACCCAGATTATCACAACGTCGAACCGTTATGATAAGTCGGGCAACCTGCGGTATAAGGTTGACCCGCGTGGCAACACAACGCAGTATACCTACGATGCGCTCGGCCGAAACCTGACGCAAGCCGTCACAGTCACCGATGTCAACAACAATACAACAACGCAGACGACGACATTTACATACGACGCCAATGGCAATAAGCTCACCGAGCAGAATTGGCGCGGGAATACGGTTACCTATATGTATGACCCGCTCAACAGAGTGACGTTAAAAACAGACCCGTATGGCAAAACCATCGAAAAGCTGACATATAACAATAATGGGAGCCAGATTTCTTCAACCGACGCACTCAATCATACGACGCAGTATGTCTATGACCGCGATAACCGCCTGATTCAGACGATTGACCCGATGAATCACAGCACAACACTGGCTTATGACGGCGCGGGAAATGTCGTCCAAACACTTGACGGGAACAACAAATCGACATATTATACATATAATGGATTTAATCGTCTGATTCAGGTGAAGGACGCGCTGAATCAGATAACAAGTTATACGTATGACGCCAACGGCAACATGCTGACGCAGACAGACGCGAGCGGCAACGTGACGACGATGACGTATAACTGCCGCAATCTGCCCGTTCAGCGCATTGACGCCGGCGGCATCGGCGAGGGCGGCACAGTCGACGCGACGAAAGCCGACACCACCGCGTATAACGCCGACGGCACGGTATCGTCCGTGACCGACAAAAACGGCGTGACAACAACGATTGAATACGATATCCACGGTCGGACGCTTTCAACCGCAACCGACGGCGTCACCATCAGCTACACCTACGACAATAACGGCAATACGCTGACGATGACGGACGCGACTGGGACGACGACACGCGTGTATGACCAATTGGGCCGGACGATCAGCAAAACGGTGCCAGAAGCCGGGACAAGCACGTACCTCTATGACGTGACAAGCAGCATCCCGACGGGTTGCATCGGTGAAGTGACAACAGACGGGAAGGGTAACGTCAACACCAAGATTTTCGATAAAGCGGGGCGGCTGTCCCAAATCAAGGTCGGCAGCGCGACGACGACGTATGCCTATTTTGACAATGGTAACCGGCAGTCACTGACGTATCCGAACGGCCTGACAGCGGAATATACGTACTATGCCGATAACCGCTTGCACACGCTGGCGAACAAGAACAGCGGCGGCGCAATTATTAACGCGTACAACTACGCCTACGACGGCAATGGCAATTTGGTGACGAAGCTGGATAACAGCGGGACGACAGCGTATGTCTATGATGCCTTGAACAGGCTCCAGAGTGTCACGGTGCCGGGCGGCAAGGTGACAACGTACACGTTTGACGCAGCCGGTAACCGCGCGGCACAGCAGGTGACGGACAACGGCAGCGTGACAAATACGACGTATACCTATAACGCGCAGAACCAGCTGCTGAGCGCCGCGGATATCATCAATGGCAAGACGACGACAACAAGTTATTGCTATGATCATAACGGGAATACGGTTTCCAGCCGTGAGGAGACAACAGACGTCACAAGCGGCGAAGGCAGCGTGGGCCTCACCGTCACAGGGAGCGAAACATCGAAGTATACGCTCAACACATACGATGTGTTTAACCAGCTCGTGACGACAAAAGATCAAGATTCCACGTCTACGTTTACGTATAACGGGGACGGGCTGCGCGTTGGCAAAACAGTCACAAAGGACAATACGACAACGACGACGAAGTTTGTCTATGAGTATGACAAGGTCGTCCTGGAGCTGGACGGCAGCGGAAATCAGACGGCGTACAACGTGTACGGCGGGGACATGCTCATCAGCCGGACGGCGGGTACAACGACGCTGTATTACCTGTACAATGGGCACGGCGATGTTGTGAACATCGCGGATTCAACGGGCAGCATCGTCATGACGTACGACTACGACCCGTTCGGCGTTGTCACCACCGCCACCGGCAATATCGCCAACAGCTATCTCTACGCGGGGTATCAGTTTGACGATGAGACGGGCCTGTACTACCTCAACGCGCGGTATTATGACCCTGTGACAGCGCGGTTTATCTCGGCGGACACGTACACCGGGCAGGCAAGCGACCCGCTGAGCCTGAATCTGTACACGTATTGCTCGAACGAGCCAATGATGTATAGTGACCCGACGGGGCATACGCAAGCAGGTGATGAGAATCTTTCAGCAGCGCAACAACAGATAATATCGGCGGCGACCGAGGATTGGATCACAGCCAATTCATATTATCAGACGGCAGTCGCATCAGGAAATACATCAGCTGCGCAGTATTGGCAGACTCAAATGAATACAGCACATAATACGGCCGATGCAGCCAGAAGTGGAGCAAATGCATCCGTAGCGGATTTAACAGCAGCGTCAGGCGGGTCGACATCCTATGACGCTCAAACAAATACGGCAACAGTAAAAGTAAATGGTGTCACGCAAACGTTTCAAATAAAAACCGATTCTACTGGTTCTTATGCTGTTTGCAATGGACAAAGATATGCAATATTAGATAATCATATCGTTATCAATAACAATATGTATGACATTCTGTTTACACAAACAAATCAAGGTATTTTTACCACAACATCTCAATCTGTAAATACTAATGTGACCGCAGCAACAGTATCGGCGACCGTAACAACCACGAATATCCAGTACTGGGGTTTAGGTGTGAAAACTACAGTGAGTACAAGTGGTACCACTGTGGCAAATTCATTTTATAAATCAACGAATGATGTTAATGGTGATACAACTGGCGGCACAAAACCAGACGTATCATCCTATGTCTCGCCGCTAAGCGGAACTGTGCCGAAAAACGAAGCTAGTGTTTATGAACATGGTGGACTAGACATTCATGCTCCTATAGGCACTCCAATTTATGCTTTCGCAGATGGTACAATTGATTATTCAGAACCTGGCCATACGACTTGCACACCTGATAGGGGAGGAGAATATAAAAATGACACACCTAATTCCTTTACTATGATATTAGACACGCCTATCACAATTGACGGAGTAGAATACACAACTGTATATTTTACACATATGTCTGGACTTGCCCAAATCGTACCAGACAAACATGATGGAGTTATAAAAATTAAGAAAGGTGACCTAATAGGGTATGTAGGATTGGGCAGAGGAGTTGCGCATTTACACATTTCTTTCTACACAGTGAGGAATGGAAGTAAAATGACTACGTACAATACCATGCTGGTGTTTGGCCTTCAGCCCGAAAACGTATCTGGTTCATATACGCTTGAAGCATTGAAATAATATGAGGTAATGTAATGAAATGTAGACTTGTAATACTCCTATTTAGCTTTTTGCTACTTGCTGGTTGCACTGCCGTTTCCAACGAAAATAGCGGAGATGTGAATTCAATTGAGAATTCAGATCTATTAAATAAAACTGATACAGAATATGAAAAATTATTGAGCCAATATCATGAGATCCTTTTTAAATACAATGATACAAATAGTGAACAGTTCTATTCTTTGGATTATGAAGCAATGGAAAAATTTCAGGCTTTACTTAAATATCGTGAGAGTGTTTGTGAAATGAATCCATTGGGATATGAGGTCTATTACGAAGTTCCTGGGACAATGATAAGATTCTCGGAAATATATAAGAACAACGACGAAGACTTTAGATATGTGACATATATTCCTGGATACAACAACTCAAGGGTATTTTTACAAATATGGAATGATGACGTGTTTGAGAGCACAAAATTACTTACTGTTTTATTATCACCTGAAGAGGAGAATGCGGTCGTTGACACAAGAATTCTAACGGACGAAAGTGGGGTTTATGCCAATATATTAATAAAAAAGAGTAATTGGGATATCAGTGACGAATCTTATGAGATGTACACGTATAAAATTGAAAATAGGACGTTAACAAGTTTCATTCCGATAAAAGGAATTGTAAGCGCCGGAAACTGGATGGTCGAAGAAACGGAAGCTTTTGATACCGATTCTCTAGCAATTGAAATTAAGTGTAATAAAGAGAAAGAAACAAGTGTATGGTTTAATGTGGAATATAAATTCGAGGGGAATGTTTTAGTGATTTCCGAGATAGGAAACCCCGAGAATTCGATCCAATTAATATTTGAAAATGGTGAATGGAAATAACAAAGGAAAAACAAGCAAGCAAATCAAGGCGACGGTGCTACTGTTTGAAAATACTCCCGCAGCTATGTTATGATAGCTGCGGGAGTGGTATATTATGCCGAGAAGTGAAAGAAAAGCGGATTCAAGATATATGAATATGGGAAAAACAACCAGTATAAGTCGGGTTTTATACTTTGCGAAGGTAATAAATGGGTATTCAACGATGGCCTCCATAGTGCAGGGTTAATTTTTAGTTAAAGGACAAAGAAGCTATGATTAAGAGCATTTTTGGGTTTTTACTTATAGCAAGTATATTATTTCTAAATGCATGTTCAATAGGAGGGGCAAGAACACATATGTTAAGTATAGATAATGACGGAGGTAAGGCAGACGCCAGACTGAAACAAATCATAAAAGCGATAAATAACCAGGATAAAAATTCTATAAAGAACATGTTTTCCAATCAGGCGAAAAATAAGACAGAAGACCTTGACGGACAGATTGATTATTTATTTGTATTTGTACAAGGGAAAATTGAATCATGGGAAACAATCGTGCATGGTGCTACTGCAGAATCTATTAATAATGGGAGCAGAATCAAAGGATCAAATTCATGGTATTATATTTATACTGATAAACAGAAGTATTTAATTTTTCTGGTGGAATGTACTATTGATACTGACCATCCTGAGAATGTAGGCATGTATGTAATTCAGGTAATGAAAGCAGAAGATAAAGATAAATACTTCCATGGCGGTGGACCTGATACGCTTCCTGCTGGGATCGATATACCAGATGGCAGTACAGTAACAACGACATAACATCAATTTAGCACCTCGCATGTATTAGCAGATACATGCGAGGTGTTTCTTATCCCCAAAACATTCTCAAAGGCTTTTTCATATTTCTTGACTGGAACAACAATACGACATATTATACATTTAATGGATTCAATCGCGTTGCTATTGCCCTTTAGACAAGGTCGTCCTGGAGCTAGACGGCAGCGGAAATCAGACGGCGTACAACGTCTACGGTGGGGACATGCTCATCAGCCGCACGGCGGGTACAACGACGCTGTATTACCTGTATAACGGGCACGGCGACGTTGTGAATATTGCGGATTCAACCGGCAGCATCGTCATGACGTACGACTACGACGCATTCGGCGTTGTCACCACCGCCACCGGCAATATTGCCAATAGCTATCTCTACGCCGGGTATCAGTTTGACGATGAGACGGGAATGTACTACCTCAACGCGCGGTATTATGACCCTGTGACAGCGCGGTTTATCACGGCGGACTCGTATACCGGCCAAGCAAACGACCCGCTGAGCCTGAATCTGTATACGTATTGCCATAACGAGCCAATGATGAATAGTGATCCGACGGGGCATGTTGATGAACCCAGTTACTTTTATTCAACCAGCTCCAGATATTTAGGATCAATACCTGGTTCCGGAGTTTCCGAACCGGAAATAACTACAACAACTATTTATTATTCTAATGGTGGCATAAAGTCGGTTGAAACAGTGCACGAAATATGCGGTAATATTACTGAAACTACTAAGGAAATAACTCCGGATGGCAGAGAAACTAAACATGTAGTAATTTATGATAATAATGGAAAAATTATATATGATTCGGACAATGGTCAAAAAGGCACAAATATATTCACACCATCAAAAGCAAACACAACAATAAAGCCTATCGAATATGGAACTATCAACACTTCCTACGATAGTGACAATGATGTTATGCAGATGCAATGGTTGTTATATATGCTTGGGTATTATACTGGAATATATACTGCCGATGACTTTAATCAAGGGAGAGTAGTAGACGGCGTGTTCCAAAAAAACACGCTTGAAGCACTTTTGAGATTTCAAACGTTATACATCACGAAAGGGGTTATCACGAAGTCTGATTTATTTAACAGCGATGGATCATACGCCGGTTGCGGAAAATTTATTGCCGGTGAACTGTCAAAAATATACGCAGATTATCTAACTAATCCCAGTAGTTATGCTAAGTATAAAGGTCAGCGCAACGATTTAGTAAATAGTATCATGGACAGCATGACGATTACGCCTTCTTCAGCAATAATAGATAATAATACAGGTGGAAGTGGAGGGGCAACTGAAAATACATCTGAATATCTTGTAACAAAAGAATTGTTAGAACAATTATTAAAAAAGAGTAATCATTTTCTTGCGGGAAAAGTTACTGATGCTTTAGTAAGCGATTTAAACAGGGTGTTGGTCACGTATGGAATCACCACCCTTGAACAAGTGCAATATTTTCTAGCGGTGTGTTTGCATGAATCACGCCTTGCACTCACCGAAGCGGGTTGGTGCTCAGAAAGTTATGTAAGACAATACTGCAAAAAGTATGAACCGGGTACGACAGGTGGGAAAAATTTAGGAAATACACAAGTTGGGGACGGCTACCTTTTTAGAGGGGCAGGTTTTATTCAATTAACAGGGCGGTATAATTATCAAAAATTTTCTAATTACCTAATCGAAAAATTTGGTATCAGTGATCCAAATATTATGAAACTTGGTGCTAACCATATTGCTGCTAATTATGCATGGGAAGTAGCGGGGTATTATTGGAGTACACATAAAATTAATGACGTAATAGCAAAAGGCTATGACTCCATGACGACCCTAAAAATGGTATCTAATGCAGTATATGCAGGTGATTCAAATGCTTCTGCGTATCCAGGAGAATGGGATAGTAGAAAGGAAATATATACTGTTGTTACGTCCATAATTAAATAATAAATTCGATCAATGAAAGGTTATTGAAATGAAAATCTACTTAAAAAGATATCTGATTGTCATTTTCATACTATTATTTTTAACATCATGTAATAAATCAGAATTAGGACAGAAAACTGAAGCAAAAGAAGCGGGGGATAGCGTGATTGCTGTTCATACTGTTATTCCAGAAGAAATAGAAAAAGGGAATACCGAAAATATTAATGAAAACTATACACCTGGTAATGAAAACATCACTATTAATGATTTATGCTTTGTAGACAAAAATATTAATATTCGATATCCTTGTCTATCTCACATGAGCAATACCGTTTTAGAAGAAAGCATTAATGATATTTTAAAGAAACAAGCATTTGCGGAATTTATTTCTTTAGGTGGCAATTCAGAAAAAATAACATTAGAGCTAAATTTTAGAGTAATGTATACCAATAAAAGCTTGTTGAGTATAAAATATTTTGGTTCAGTGTACTATGAAGGCGCGGCTTATCCACGTGAATTATCTTATACTGTTAATATCAATTTGCTTAAAGGATATAGGCTGCAGTTAAAAGATTTCTTAAAAATTAATAAAAATTTTGTGAACATTCTAAGAAGCGTTAATATTCCAGCTGAGAACGAACTTGCATCAGAGGCATTTGATTATTTTAACAAAAATTATTCTGATGATGATATTATTTATTTATTAAACAATGCTGACTCGCCGTATGAAGATTCTCCTGTTATCTATAGCTACTTTAATAAAGAATTAATCGGATTAATTATTGCTGTGCCACATGTGACAGGGGATGTTGTAGAATTACAAATTAAATGGAGTGATTTGAAAAGCCTGAAATCTGGCTGTTCGTAGTAACCACAGACACCCAAAAGGTGTTCATTGCTCGATTTACATCCACCTATGAAAAAATAGACAATTTGCTCAAAGTCATTGGGCGGTCGGCATTGCCGTCCACTGTGAATCGGCGGGTGCGCCTCGAGGTGTACCCGCCTTTAACCTGCATCATTTTCATTACCATGGTTCACCCTAAAAATTGGGGCGACGAAACAAATTTTGAGTCTGAATTTTGAATGATAAGACCCTTTCGCAGAAAGCCTACATATCCAGTTTCATTTTTTGCTGAATACGCCAAATGCCAATTTGAATTGACGGAAGCTCAGCAAAGAGAACTGGTAAATACCGTACTAACAAATATAAAATTTGAAAAAGAGAAGTAACTAGAATTTCAGATGAATCAAAAAGACGACCCTCGACACTTTTTCTGGCGGTAATAATGCCTTCTTTAGAATTGTAAAAAAAGCCCCAAAGGTTTCCCTTTGAGGCTTTTTTCAATGCCGGTGGCCGGACTCGAACCGGCATGCTGTTGCCAGCGGCGGATTTTGAGTCCGCTACGTCTACCGATTTCATCACACCGGCATAAGGCTTGATGCACGCCACATTATACAACAGCCCATCAGGGATTTCAAGTGAAAATAGACAGACGGCGCACCGACGGAATACGGTAAAGTTCCTACTACCAATCTTCTGAAAAATATGATAAAATAAATAAGATTATTGATTTCTGCCGGAACAGGCGGCGGGAACGCCAGATTGAGGAAAAAGGGGGCGGGCACCATGCAGATCGGACGGCGGTATGCAGTGGGTCTCGTCTGCCTGCTGGCCATGCTTTTTGCTTTGTCGGGCTGCTTTAAAGTGACGCCGGATGACTTATATACGCTTCCTCAAGCGTCGAAAGAATATGTGAAGCTTCAAGAGCAAATCAACATGGTTTTGGCCGCCGGTGCCGAATATGCGCCGCCAACGTCCGGTCCGAACCGTCAGGCCGTCCAGCTCAAGGATCTCGACGGAGACGGTATCAATGAGGCGGTCGTTTTTTTCCGCGTCAAAGGGGACAAGCCCCTGCGGATTTATATCATGCGCCTGCAGGGCGATAACTACGAAACAGCCGATGTCATAGACGGCGACGGGACGGCGATTGAAAGCATCCGCTACGCCGATATGGATGGTGACGGCATGACGGAGCTGGTTGTCGGCTGGCAGATGAGCGCGGCGCTCCTGCACATGTCGATTTACGCCATTAAGAGTTATCAGCAGACGCTTTTGGCCGGGGCGGACTATACGGCACTTGTCCTCAATGACCTCGACAACGACGGCCGGACAGATGTTTTGGCGCTCCAGTTGGCGTCGTCGGACGTGCCCGGCGAGGCGGCGATGTTCTCGCTTCTGCCGGACGGCAACGTTAAAACAAGCACGGTGCGCCTGTCAAACGGCCTGTCCGCCTTTTCACGCGTTGTGGCCGGTTCGCTGTCCGACGGGAAGCAGGCCGTTTTTGCGGAGGGGCAGCTGCCCGGCGGCGGGATGCTGACGGACGTGCTTGCTTTCAAAAGCGGCGCGCTATCGAACATTACCCTCAATAAAACAAGTGGTATCAGCGAGACATCGGTGCGGGACTATACTGTTTACAGTACCGACATTAATAAGGATGGTGTTTATGAGGTGCCGTCCCCGCGGCGACTGACTTCGCCTGAACAATCGGATTACTATGTGATCGACTGGCTCGCTTTCGACAGCAGCGGAAATAAAAGCCGTGTTTTCACGACGTATCATAATTTTTCGGACGGCTGGTATCTCATCCTTCCGAATGCCTGGCGCGATAAGATCACCGTCCGCCGGGAGGACAGTGTCTCCGGCGAGCGGACGATTGTTTTCTCTTATCTCTCCGGCGCAAGCGATACGCCTGTCGATTATCTGAAGATATACGCCCTCTACGGCGACAACAGGAATGACCGGGCGGCCGTTGCGGGCCGGTTTAAGCTCGCAGAGCATGGAGACGTTGTCTACGCCGCCGAAATTATTGCGTCACCGGCGGGGCTCTCCGTCAGCCAAAAAACGATAACCGATAACTTCAAACTGCTGTACTCGGACTGGGTCACCGGCGCGCTGTAACATGGGGTCACCGTCAAAGTAAGGAGGAGTAGCGATGAAAAAAGTTCTTGTTTTAGAGGATGAGACAAGCATCAGAAGCTTTGTGGTCATCAATCTCAAGCGGGCCGGTTATGAGGCCGTCGAGGCCGGAACCGGGGCGGAGGCTTTCGAAAAGCTCAAAGCCAATCCCGATATTAAGGTTGCCATCCTCGATATCATGCTCCCTGATATGGACGGGTTCGAGGTCTGCCGCAAGATCAGGGCAGCCGACGCGCATATCGGCATCATCATGCTGACGGCGCGGACGCAGGAGATGGACAAAGTGACAGGCCTTATGACAGGGGCCGACGACTATGTGACGAAGCCTTTTTCCCCGGCTGAGCTGACGGCGCGGATTGACGCCCTGTACCGCCGCACGGGCGGCCCGGAGCAGATCGACACGGGCGAAATCGTGCAGGGGCCGTTCCGGCTGAATACCCGCAACAGGACGCTTGAAAAAAACGGCGTGCGCATCAAACTCACCCAGGTGGAATACGCCATCATGAAAATGTTTATGGATAACCCCGGCAAAGCGCTCTCTCGTGAGGACATCCTGAATACAGTCTGGGGTCGGGACTATTTTGGGGAACTGAAAATTGCCGATGTCAATATTAGGCGTTTGCGTCTTAAGATCGAGGATGACCCGACGAATCCGAGCTTCATCACAACCGTCTGGGGCTACGGATATAAATGGGGCCTGTAAAAGAAACGGATGTAACGGCTGCACGAAAAGCAGGTGATGACGATGAGAAAGTTTTTCAGAATACCGACAAGCGGCCTGAAGCGCCGCTGGATCAGAAGCAGCTTTTTGGTGATTCTGGTTTCGCTTCTCGTCGTCACGGCGGCTATTTCAGTTTTCATCGCCGCCAATTATTATGATGCCGTTCGGACAGGCCTTGAAACGAAAGCCAAAACAGCGACCGACTTTTTCGCCAATTACGTTGCCAAGTCGTATGGGGAATATTACGACAGCGCTTACCGTTACACCGAGTCATTTGAAGACGCCGACAGGCTGGAGCTTCAGTTCATGGATGCGGAAGGCCGCGTTATGATGTCAACGTTCGGCATCTCGGCGGGCTCCTCCTCAACACCCGACGTGACCGAAGCGATTCAATCGCGTGAAATTTCCTCTTGGGTCGGGCGCATGCCGTCGACAGGTGAGCGCGTGATGTCTGTCTCGGCACCCATGATTTATTCCGACAGGGTCGTTGGCGTTATGCGCTATATTACAAGTCTTGATGCGGTTGATGCGCAGGTGCTGTTTAATGTTTTGGCTGTCTGCGCGCTCGGTGCCGTCATTATGCTGCTCGTCATTTTTATTAACCTTGTGTTCATCCGCTCCGTTATCGAGCCGGTCACCGAAATTACCAAGATGACAGGCCGAATCGCGCAGGGCAGCTACGGTATCCAGATCGATAAAGATTATCACGACGAGATTGGTGAAATGGTGGACTCCATCAACGAGATGTCGCTGAAAATCGCGCAGTCGGAAAAGATTCAAACGGAGTTTATATCCTCGGTATCGCACGAGCTGCGCACACCGCTGACGGCCATTACCGGCTGGGGTGAGACGCTTATCTATAACGAAAACCTTGACGGCGAGACGAAAAAAGGCATTGCCATCATCTTAAAGGAAGCCCGGCGGCTGACAAAAATGGTTGAGGAGCTTTTGGAATTCACACGCATGGAGGATGGCCGCTTTACGCTCAATATTGAGCTCATTGACATCGTTGCCGAGCTGGAGGATTCGATTTTCACTTACCGCGAGCTCTTGCGGCAGGATGAGCTGGAGCTCATATATGAGCCGTACATGGACGAAATTCCGCTCATACCCGGCGATCCGAGCCGACTAAAACAGGTGTTCCTCAATCTCTTCGATAACGCCGCCAAATATGGCCGAGAGGGTAAGCGCATCGAGGTCACCGTCGGCCTAGACGCGAGCTATGTCATCATCTGTATTCGTGATTTTGGACCCGGCGTCCCGGCAGATGAACTGGACAACGTGAAAATGAAGTTTTATAAAGGCTCGAATGCCAAGGACCGCGGCAGCGGTATCGGCCTTGCCGTTTGTGACGAAATTATTCGCTTCCATGGCGGCACGCTCACGCTTGAAAACGCCGAGGGCGGCGGTTTGCTTGTGACGGTCCGTCTGCCGGTCAGCAGCTCTGTTTAAGGGCCGGAAGCTACCATAAAGGAGAATTAACGCACCATATGACTGAAGAGGAAAAGACCGCCTTTAAAACAACTGTCGGCGGGCAGGCGCTGATTGAGGGCGTTTTAATGCGTGGGCCGCATAAACAGGCCATTGTCGTCAGAGGACGTGATGGTCTCGTCGAAAAAGTCGAGGAACTCAAGTTGCTCAAAGAAAAATACCCCATAGTCGGCTGGCCTCTCATTCGGGGCGTCGTCAATTTCGGTGCCACGATGGTCGCCGGTGTCCGGGCGCTCATGTATGCCGCCGAGCAAATGCCGGAGGAGGAACAGGAAGAGCCGTCAAAACTTGACCGTTGGATTGAAGAGCACTTCGGCGGTGAGAAGGCGGAAAAAATAATCATTACGCTGGCCGTTGTCATCGGACTTGCCATGTCGGTCGGCCTGTTCATCCTGCTGCCGACGCTACTGGCCGGGCTGCTTGACAGCGTCATTCACAGCACACTCCTTCGGAACCTCTTCGAGGGTGTTCTGCGCATCCTCATCTTTATCGGTTACCTGTGGCTGACATCGGGGATGAAGGATGTTCAGCGCATCTGGCAGTATCACGGCGCCGAGCACAAGTCGATCGCCTGTTACGAAAGCGGGCTGCCGCTCACGGTTGAAAATGCGCGGACGCAGTCGCGCCTGCACCCCCGCTGTGGCACGAGCTTTATGTTTATCGTCATGATCGTCAGCATTCTGATTTTTTCTCTCGCGACGTGGTCAAATCCGCTTGTGCGCGTGGCGCTGCGCCTTTTGCTTTTGCCGGTTGTCGTCGGGCTGAGCTATGAGCTTATCAAATGGGCCGGTCGGCATGACAATTTACTGACGCGGATTGTTTCGGCCCCCGGCAAGGCGCTTCAGCACCTGACAACGCGTGAGCCGGACGATGAAATGCTAGAGGTTGCCCTTCGTGCCCTGCGCCTCGTCATTCCAGAAAAGGCCGCCGACGCCGCCTGGTAATTTTAAATCCCACCGCCCGCCCAATTAAGGAATGGGGGCTTGGCCCCTATGACCCCGAAAAAGGCTTCCCCTGGGGGAAGCTGCCGCCAAAGGCGGCTGATGAGGGAAATGTTCATCGCATCTCCCGTAGGGGCGAACTGTGTTCGCCCGCCACCAAGGCTCCTATAGCAAAGAAGCTGCCGACAAAGGCGACTGAGGATTGTCTCTGCCCCGCGCCGGCGCCCCAAAAACAAAAAACCCCCAACGGAGGGATCACGATCAAAACATATAATGATATCTATCTGTCCGCGCGGCGGCGCCTGAAGGCGGCCGGAATCGAAGCGTTTGACGTGGAGGCACGGCTTTTTGCCGTTGCGGTTTCCGGCAAAACGCGCGAGCAGTTTGTCCGCGATAAAGGCCTGATTGCAACGGACGATTTTGAGAAGAAGGTTGATGGCCTCATCGCCCGCCGGAAATCGGGTGAGCCGGTTGCGTACATCCTTGGCGAGTGGGAGTTTTACGGCATGCCCATCACCGTTAATCGCCACGTGCTCATCCCACGTGCCGATACGGAGGTGCTGGCCGAGGCAGTCATTAAGGTCTTTGAAAAAAATCTGGACGGCACGCGCGTCTTAGATCTCTGTACCGGCAGCGGCTGTGTGGGGCTTGCCATTGCCGCACACGTTCCGTTCTGCCGCGCCGTTCTGGCGGATAAATCAGCGGAAGCCTTACGCGTCTGCCGCATCAATATCATCAAAAACAACCTCACCCGCAGCACGACGACGCTGGAGCTCAACGCGCTGGAAGCCCCGCCGATGCTGCTGGGAGAATTCGACGTTATCGTCTGCAACCCGCCGTATATTCCGGCGGCGGATATCGCGCAGTTGGACACGTCGGTTAAGGACTTCGAGCCGCTTACGGCGCTCGACGGCGGCAAAGACGGACTGATCTTTTATAAAAATATCGCGGCCAAATGGAAAACCGTTTTAAAAAGCGGCGGGCTTTTAGCCTTTGAGTGCGGCATTGGTCAGGCAGTCCAGGTCGCCGGTATATTAAAGCAAAATGGCTTTGAACATATTCAGATCATACGGGATACGCGCGGCATCGAAAGGGTTGTCCTCGCGACAAGACAGAAATAGGAGGCGTTATCATGGCGGATAAAAAGAGAACAGAAGCGGCCGCACCGGCCGACGACAAGAAGAAAGCACTGGAAACGGCCATTTCGCAGATTGAAAAAAGCTACGGCAAAGGCGCCATCATGCGCTTTGGTGACAATCTCGCCGTCAACGTGGAGTCCATTCCAACGGGCTCTCTGTCTTTAGACCTTGCCCTTGGCATCGGCGGCGTCCCGAAGGGGCGCATTATTGAGATATACGGACCCGAATCATCCGGTAAAACAACACTTGCCTTGCACATCATCGCCTCCGCCCAGAAAAACGGCGGCGAGGTTGCGTTTGTCGATGCCGAGCACGCCCTGGAGCCGGCCTATGCCCGCGCCCTCGGCGTTGATATCGAAAATCTTCTCATCTCCCAGCCGGACACCGGCGAGGATGCCCTGGCCATTACGGAAACGCTCGTTCGCTCCGGCGCCATTGACGTTGTCGTCGTCGACTCCGTTGCGGCGCTTGTGCCGAGAAGCGAAATCGAGGGTGAAATGGGCGATTCCAGCGTCGGCGTCGTGGCGCGGCTGATGAGCCAGGCGCTCCGCAAGCTCGCAGGCTCCATATCGAAAACAAACTGTATCGTCATCTTCATTAACCAGTTGCGCGAGAAGATCGGCGTGATGTACGGCAGCCCGGAGACAACGCCCGGCGGCCGCGCCCTCAAGTATTTTGCCAGCGTCCGTATCGACGTTCGGCGTATTGAGTCACTTAAAAACGGCACCGAGGTCGTCGGTAACAGGACACGGGCGAAAATCGTCAAAAACAAGGTCGCCCCGCCGTTTAAAGAGGCGGAGTTTGACATCATGTATGGCGAGGGTATCTCGAAAACGGGCGAGCTGATCGACCTCGGCGTCAAGCTTGGCCTGATCGAGAAGGGCGGCGCGTGGTTTACCGTCGGTGAGACGCGCCTGCAGGGGCGTGACAACGTTCGCGAGTATCTGAAGTCAAACCGCGACGTCGCCGAGGACCTCGAAATGAAAATCCGCCGCGACGCGGCAAAGCTCATGACGCCGCAGGAGCGCATCGCCGCCAAGGCGGCCGGGCGCGCCGTTGACGTCTCCGCCGAGGACTTCGAGGGCTGACTTTGGAAATCGTCAGGCTGTCCATCAGTGAAAAAAAGAAGGACGCCTTCATCCTGGAGCTGGATGACGGCGCGGCAATGACTGTTACGGCGGCGCACGTCGCGGATTTCTCTCTTTATCGCGGGCGGACGCTGACGGACGGGGAGTATGACGCGCTCGTCAAAGCCGTCAAAACATCTGCGTCAAAAAAGCGTGCGCTGAATATGCTGGGCAGCCGCAACATGTCTCGCCATGAGATCACCGAGCGCCTTGAGCGAAAAGGGGAGGATGCCGAGACGGCATCGGAGACAGCCGACTGGCTGGAACGCCAGGGGCTCCTCAACGACGCGGATTTTGCCGCCATGCTGGTTCGACATTATGCCGCCAAGGGTTATGGCGCCGGGCGCGTCAAAGACGAGCTGTATAAGCGCGGTGTTGACCGGGCGCTGTGGGACGATGCGCTGGCACAAATGCCGGATACGGGTGAAGCGGTGTATCAGCGCCTCACAGCAAAACTCCGCGGCAAGAATACCGATCGCAAGGCCTTGAAATCAGCCGCAGACGCTTTATACAGGCGCGGCTTTGCCTGGGACGAGATCCGTCCTGCCATCGACAGATATTTAAGCGAAATTAAGGATTTATCAGATGAAGACTAAAATCGGGCTCATTTCACTTGGCTGCCCAAAAAACAGAGTTGTCAGCGAGCAGATGCTCTATCTCCTGCGCGAGGCAGGCTTTGATATCACCGGCGAAACAGACGGCGTGGATGCTGTTGTCGTCAACACATGCGGCTTTATCGACAGCGCCAAAAAAGAGGCCATCGAGACGGTGCTCGCGCTCGGCGAAGCCAAAAAAAAAGGCCGCATTAAAAAAATTATCGTCACCGGCTGTCTGGCTGAGCGGTACAAGGTTGAAATCCTCGCCGAACTGCCGGAGATTGACGCCGTGCTCGGTGTCGGCAGCGCATCAGATATCGTGGCGGCCGTCACAACGGCACTCAGTGGCCGCGTTTTTGCCCGTTTCGATGATAAAAACCGGCCAGACCCCGACATTCCGCGCGTTGTGACCACGTCGGACGCCTGGGCGTATCTCAAGGTCGCCGAGGGCTGTGACAACCGCTGCGCCTTTTGTGTCATCCCCGATATCCGCGGCCGCTTCAGAAGTCGCCCGATGGAAAGCGTTATCAAGGAAGCCGAAGCGCTCGTCCAAGGCGGCGTCAAAGAACTCATCGTCGTCGCGCAGGACACAACGCGCTACGGGCTCGACTTATACGGGAAAAGAAGCCTTGCAGAGCTTCTTAAAAAGCTCTGCGCGATTGACGGCCTCAACTGGATTCGCCTGCATTATCTCTATCCCGACGAAATGGACGACGACCTCATCGCCGTCATCGCCGAAGAGGAAAAAATCCTCAAGTATCTTGATATCCCCATGCAGCATATCAGCGATAGAATCCTCAAAAAAATGGGCCGCCGCGGCACGGGGGACGAAATCCGCGCTCTTTTTGAGAAGCTGCGCGCCCGGATTCCCGGCGTCGTTCTGCGCACGAGTCTGATTGTCGGTCTGCCCGGCGAGGGTGAGCAAGAATTCCTCGAACTCATGGACTTTCTGCGTGAGGCGCGGATTGAGCGCGCCGGTGTTTTCACGTATTCACCGGAGGAGGGAACGCCCGCTGCCGTCATGGACCGCCCGGACGCCGAGACAGCCGCCAAACGGGCCGAGGCTGTCATGGCGCTGCAAAGCGATGTCATGGACGCGTTTAATAACAGCCGCCTCGGCACAACGGTAACGATTCTCGCGGAGGGCGTAGAGGACGGGCTGTTTATCGGACGCAGTTGGGCCGAGTCACCGGAAATTGACGGCTATATCCATTTTACCGGCCGCACCGTCAAACCGGGTGACATTGTCACCGTCCATATTACCGGCACGCGGGACGGTGAGCCGTCCGGTGAGCAAATAAACCGAGGGGATGCATAAAAAATGAATCTAGCCAATAAACTGACGCTGTTTCGCGTCATCCTGATCCCCATATTCCTGCTCGTTTTGTATCTGGATTTTCCGGACAGCCGGTACGTTGCGTTGGCCATCTTTGCCGTGGCGAGCCTGACCGACT
The DNA here is from genome assembly GCA_022870705.1 of Oscillospiraceae bacterium CM. Lineage (NCBI taxonomy): Bacteria > Bacillati > Bacillota > Clostridia > Eubacteriales > Oscillospiraceae > Oscillospiraceae bacterium JHJ. The sequence goes on along the minus strand of CP072107.1, from coordinate 1,605,736 downwards.
TTGCCGACGGGCATATTGCCCGGTCACGCGGCCAGATCACGGACTTCGGCAAGTTTATGGACCCGCTTGCCGATAAGGCGCTCGTTTTTGCTGCGCTTTTATGGTTTACCCAGCAGGGCCTCATGCCCGCGTGGGCCGTTTTAATCGTCGTCATCCGTGAGTTTGCCGTCACGGCGCTGCGGCTTATCGCTGTCGATCGCGGTCGCGTCATCGCGGCTGGTTTATCGGGAAAGATTAAAACGGCGTCGACGATGGTGTGCATTCTTCTGATGCTTCTGCCGATCCCGACCGTTCTCGTGACGGCTTGTGTCGCCGTTATTGTATTGGCGACACTGTATTCCGGGATAGAATACTTCATAAAAAATAAAGACGCACTGAACTGGACGAAATAGCGAGGAGAAATTTTTGGAATTTCAAGCATTAAAACTGGAGCATATCACGCAGCTCCGCCCGTATTTTGAAAAAAACAAATGCCGTATTTGTGACTGTACAATCGGCGGGTCGTTTATCTGGCGGGATACATTTAAAACAGAGTTCGCCATTGAAGAGGGGCTTTTGTATCTCAAGGTCAAGTATTTGACGGGAGAGACGGCGTTTACACCGCCGCGCGGCGAGCCATGCCCCGAAAAAGAGGCCTATGACAGAATTGTTGATTACTGCCGTCAAAACGGCCTGATACCGCGCCTGTGCGTTGTCTCCGAACACCGGCTTGAGCAGGTCAAATTGTCATACCCGGACGCCGAAATCACAACGAACAGAAACTGGTTTGACTACCTGTATCAAAGTGAGGATATCAAAAACCTTTCCGGTCGGCGCTACAGCGGCCAGCGCAACCACATTAACCGCTTTCAGCGCGAAAACCCAGACTGGTCGTTTGAGATTATCAATCCCGAAAATCTGAAGGAAGTCCGGGCATTTTTCGAAACGTATGCGCAAGAGCACCATCGCGACTCCGAGACGTATGAGGAGGGCAACCGCAAAGCGCTAGAAGTGCTGGATAATCTCGATATCTACAAGCTTTTCGGCGGCTTTTTAACGGCAGGCGGGAAGGTCGTCGGCGCGTCGCTTGGCGAAATCGTCGGCGATACGCTATTTGTCCACGTCGAGAAATCGCTGACGGCATATGCCGGGTCGTATCCCATGGTTGTCAACCAGTTTGCCAAAGCGTTTGCCGGAGAAGGCGTCACCTATATCAACAGGGAAGAGGACGACGGCATTGAGGGCCTGCGCACGTCCAAACTTTCATATCACCCCTGCGCCCTCTTGGAAAAATACATCGTCACGCTCAAATGACGGAGTCGGCTATGAAAACAGTATCCATCAAAAATATGAAGCTGTTCGAAATCCATGACGGCGGAACGCCCTGCTGTGGCGGTCGGCAGGCTTGGTACCTGACGGGGTTCAAGCGCCTTGCGGGTTGCGGACCAACAGTATTTGCCGGAATTATAAATTATGTAAACCGAAATCAAAGCGGGCTTTCAGGCGGGCCTGACCCGATCGCCAAAGCTGATTTCGTAACGCTGATGGAAGAGGTATGGCGGTATGTGACGCCCGGTATTCAGGGCATTCCGACGACGGCGGCCTTTATGAAGGGCGCGCGCGCCTATATGGATGCCAAAGGCCTCCCTTATACGCTGGAGAGCTGTGACATCCCGGCAAAAAAAGCGGTAAGGCCCGGCCTTGGGGCGGTGGCGGACTTTATTGCCCGCGCGCTGTACGATGATATGCCGGTCGCCTTTTTAAGCCTCGACAAGGGCACGGAGCCGTTCGTTGACACGTGGCATTGGGTGACGCTCCTGTCTCTGAGTTGGGATGAAGACATGTCGCGCCTAGAAGCCGACATCGCCGACGAAGGGCGGCTATTCCATGTCAACCTCAAAAACTGGCTGGAGACGACGCGCCGCGGCGGTGGCTTTGTCCGTTTGAAGCGGCTTGATAACTGACCGTGTAAAAGACATACATACGAAAGGAACACCTCGCTTCGGCGAGGTGTTCCTTATAACTGTTATTTGGTAAAGTATACGTTTCCGTTTTCTGTGTTTTGAGGCAGCATTGGCTGCAGCTTCTCCCAATACGTCACAATAACGTCATTATTCTTTTCAAGGGTCAGCAGCAGATCGCCTTGTTGATATGGTTCATTTAAATTGTCTGGCAAGTATTTGTCAAAAGTCAGATTTATTGCTTGCGCGTCTCCAGAAACAGTCGCTTGCATTCTAATCATCGTCTGGAAACCGTCTATAAATATATCGGCAAAATACTGATGATTTTTTTGAAATATCGTTATGCTATAAAACATGTTTTCATCGGGATCATTGTGTTCAGAAAAGGAGTAATCTCCGACCCAAGAATTTAAATCCGCGTCAGGACTTACAGGATTGGCGCTGTTTGAAAGTGCAGCCGGTTGAGCGGGCGACGTCAATCCAGAACAGGCACAGAGGACTAAGCAAAGTATGACGGTAAGGATCAAGAAAATTTGTCTTTTTTTCATTTCTCTCCTTTTTAACGCTTAACAAATATTTTTCAGACCTGGTTATGATCGATGAAGCGATGTTATCACATTATTAAGAAGATGAAGCCGTATCCGAAACGTCTTGAATATCCCGAATTTTTTGAATTTTTCCATCGTCGTACACCGTAAAGACCTGTGATTTTTTTATTTCAGTGACAACTTTATTGGAATCAGTTTCTCGAATGATACAGTCATAGACAACTTTGTATAAATTGTTCGGGAGCTCTTCAACATCAACATCTGCAATACAATAATCTAACTCATAATGAATATTCTTGGATGCACAATCTTCAATATATTGCATTTCGCTTTGATAAATAGGATAATTTTCATCCAAAAAATCTTTATAAATATGGATGAAATAAATGTCATTCATTGCATCTTCTTTAAAGCTAATATAATAATGGATTAATTCATAAATATAATAAAAATTAGCCTTGACATCATCTATGTTGATTGTAACATCTGCATTTTGAGCCTGTGATTCTTCTGCCACATTCTGCTGATAGCCCGACGGTGTGTTTGAAAGGCTGCATGAGGGCAACGTCATTACAAATAGAAAACAGAAACAACTCCATAAAAAACGCTTCAATTTTTTCACCCCTTTTCCATGACACTATTTCCATGATGTACAGCTCTTGACCATAAAACGATTCGTAAAGTCCGGCGACGACAGGACATGTGCCAAATTGGTAATCCCCGGCAGCTTAATCCCATTATATCCCACTGTTTCGACATCTGCAAGCGGAACGCTGAAAGGCGATTGCCGTTTCGGCGAGGTGTCCAAAAGCTCTTGTTCCGTCTCATCTTACCTGAAATTAAAGAGCCTTTTAGCTGTACGGGTTTCCCCAAACAGTTAAAAGGCTCTCAGGCTCTTTATTAATTTATTATAATTACATATATTTACACGTCATTGTACTGAGGCAGCACCCGTTTGTCAAGCTTTCGGAACATGAAAACCAAAAATCATGTGCTCACTTATTTATGATTTTTTTTGCGTTCCGGGTGGATGTGTTGAAAACCGTTATCGACTTTATTCGTCACCTGCGGGATATTTTCAAGCGATGAATACGACACCGCCTCTGCAATAGATGTCGGCGGCGTCGGCTCGAGGCCCGTACAGTCGCTTCCCGAGGCGACCTGTGCAATGCCGCCCAATTCGTCCTCCGTATAGACGGGATAGCCTTTGAGCTTTCTGTCTTCCATCGTGTGCTCCTCTCCGCGCGGGAAGCGCTTTATAACAACATACCCGCGCAAAAAACCGTTTTTGTCCTTAAATGTATTATGGCGGGATCGGTTTTTCCTATGCCATGCAGTTTTTGACACAAAAATAAAATCACTATTGACAAATCAAAACTACTATATTATAATTAATAGTAGATGATGACGCATCAAACGTACGTCAAAGGGGGAAAACGATGAACAGCCAATACAAAAAGGGCGTTCTGGAGCTCTGCGTCCTGTCGCTGCTCTATCAAAAGGACTGTTACGGATACGACGTGTCAGAGTATCTCTCACAGCATATTGAGATCGCCGACGGCACCGTCTACCCGATTTTAAGAAAGCTCAAGAGCGACGGCTTTGTGACGACGTATCTGTCTGAAGAAAGCGGCGGCCCGCCGCGCAAATACTATTCACTGACGAAAACGGGGCGGGACGAATTTTTAACGCAAAAAGCCGAATGGCAGGCGTTTGCCGCATCAATTGAGAAGCTCGTGAAAGGGGGAGAAGAAAAATGACAAAGCAGGAATATTTAAATGAACTGAAAAACCAGTTGAAAGCAAATAACGTTTCGGATATAGACGAGATTTTAGCCGAATACAAGGAGCATTTTGACCGCAAAATGGCGGACGGGTATACAGAGGAGGAAATCGCCAAGAAGCTCGGCGCACCGCCGGAGATCGCCGCGCAGTTTGCGCTTTCCGGTACCGCCAAAGAAGTGATAAAATCAAATAAAATTTTTGCCGGAGTCGGGCTCTTTTTTGCCGATATTTTTGTCGCGTCGTTTTTCGCTTTGCTGTTTTCTTGGGTGCTTGTCTTGGCCTTGTCTGCCGTATCGTCATGCCTTGTCGGCCTTTGCCTTCTTTTAAGGCCGCTCTTACCGGCGTTTGTGTTGCTGCCGGTCATGCCGTATGCCGGTGGCGCGCTCCTTGGTATCGATCTCATTGCGCTGGGCGTTTTGTTCGCCGTCGCCGCCGTCTGGTTCATCGCGCTGACACGTCAGATGGCGCGGGCGTATAGGCGATGGCATAAAAACGTCATGACGGACGGGAAGTACCCGCCATACGCCTTGCACCCCGTCATGAAGGATACAGCACGCCGCCAGCTGCGTATCGTCGGCCTCTTGGCAGTGCTCATATTCGTTGTTTTCTTCGCCGTCAGTTATGTCGTCCTTGCCATCAGCGCCGGGGCTGTTGAGTTCTGGCACGTCTGGCACTGGTTTGTATAGGAGTAGGTGATGAAAACAGTCGTCGTCACTGGCGCGACAAGCGGCATCGGTTTTGCCGTCTGCGCCGCCCTTCTTCAAGATAATTGCCGCGTCATCGCGCTGGGGCGCAGCGCGGAGACATGCCGGGCATCGGAAGAAGCGCTGCGCGCGCTTGTGCCGGGCGCGCGCGTCACGTTTTATGCGGGCGACCTGCTACACCTATCTGATATCCGCGCCCTCGCACAGAAAATCCGCGCGGACCTTCAGGAAAACAGCGCAGGCAGACTCGACGCGCTTATTAACAACGCCGGGTGCGTCCGCCGATTTTTCATGACGACGCCGGAGGGGTACGAACACCAGTTTGCGCTCAACCACCTGGCGGGGTATCTTCTGACGCATGAGCTGCTTGCCAACCTGCTCGAAGCACAGGGGCGTGTCATCATCACGTCAAGCGCCTCGCACAGGCTGATGCGTATGCGCTGGAAGGACCTGATGTTTGAAAAACGCTACAGCCCGCTTTTGGCTTACAAGCAGTCGAAACTCTGCAACATGCTCTTTGCCCGCGGGCTTATGGAGCGCTACGCCGATATGGGCCTTCGCGCTTATGGCGTCGACCCTGGCCTTGTGAAAACGGATATCGGCAATAAAAACACGGGCGGTCTCGTCGGCTTTGTGTGGACGCATCGGAAAAAGACCGGCGTTGATCCTTCCGTCCCCGCGTCAATTTATAAGCGGCTTATGACCGAAAAGCCCGCGCCAGCGGGGCTCTGCCACGGCCTGAACGGCCCGGCGAGGATAAGCCGTGAAGTAAACCGGCAAAACACCGAGCAGCTCTTTGCGGTCAGTGACAGGCTCCTTGGCATCCGATTCGGGGTGACGGCGTCATGACAGTTTTGATCACGGGGGCCGCAGGCGGCCTAGGCCGGGCGTTTGCCAACGCCTGCGCCGAAAGAGGCTATGACCTTTTCTTGACGGATTTGAGCGGCGACGGTCTGGCGCTGATCGCGCAAGGTATTCAAAGCCGTTATCCCGTCCGCGTCTTAACGCATCAATGCGACTTGACGCGCGCAGGAGATGTTGAGGCGCTCTTCCGCGCTGCCGAGGCAGAAGGCGCAAAGCCAGACATGCTTTTAAACGTGGCGGGCATCGACTTTGAGGGCGGCTTTTACGAGCGGCAGGCCGAAGAGCTTTTGCAGATCGTCCGCCTCAACGTGGAGGCGACGCTGGGCGTCACCCGCCGTGCGCTCGACAGCCGCGCGCCGGCAAAGCCGTTTTACATCGTCTTCGTCTCCAGCCTCGCGGCCTTTTACCCCATGCCGCTCAAAGCGACCTACGCCGCGTCAAAAACGTTTCTGCGTGACTTTGCCACGGCGCTCGGGCAGGAGCTGCGCCCGTACGGCGTCCGGGTACTGACGCTGTGTCCCGGCGGCCTGATGACGACGGACGCGGCGCTTTCCGGTATCGCGGCGCAGGGGTTCTGGGGCGGCGTGACGACAAACGCGCTTGAAAAGATCACGCGTCGGACGCTGACGCGCGTTTTGAAGGGTGATTCACTCTATATCCCGGGGCCCGTCAACACGTTTTTCCGTTTCGTCGGCGCGCTCGTTCCCAGATCGTTGATTGCCAAGCTGTTGTACGCCCGCTGGCAAAGTGCCCAGAAAAAATGGCTATCTGTGTGACTGGTGGTCGTGGCGGATTCCATATCCGCCCGTGTTCTGAATATGGATTGACAATGCTGCCGCAATAACATATCCTGCATATGCCGGGGAGGTGCCAAATGCTCTACGAGTTGCTTTCTGAATATCACAAAAATGGCGCTGTGCCGCTGCATATGCCGGGCCACAAAAGAAACACGAAGCTGCTGGGTGATAAACTGCCGTATAGCCTTGACATCACGGAAATCACCGGCTTTGACAATTTGCAGGATATGACCGGCGTCTTAAAAGACACGGCCGACACAGCCGCAGCGCTCTACGGCGCCGACGAGGCGTTTTTGCTTGTGAACGGCGCGACCGGCGGCATTCTTGCCGCTGTGCGCGCCGCCGTCCGGGCTGGCGGCACGGTGATAATGGCGCGCAACTGCCATCAGTCTGTTTATAACGCCCTTGATTTAAACGATATAAGCCCTGTCTTCCTCCTGCCGGAGACGGACGACGTAACGGGCCTCTTCGGCAGCATCCGGCCGGAACAGGTTGAAGAGGCCCTTCAACAATACCCCTTGGCATCGCTCGTCATCGTCACGTCGCCGACGTACGAGGGCGTCGTCAGTGACCTTCCGGCAATTGTCGAAACGGCACATCGCCATTTTGTCCCTGTGCTTGTTGACGCGGCCCACGGCGCGCATCTCGGCTTTCACGAGGCGTTTCCCGATAATGCCGTGGCGTCTGGGGCCGACCTCGTTGTGATGAGCCTGCACAAAACGCTTTTCGCGCTGACGCCGGGGGCGCTTTTATGCCGCACCGGAACGCGCGTTGACGCGCAGCGGCTCCGGCGCGCCCTCGCCGTCTTTCAGACGTCGAGCCCGTCGTATGTCCTGCTGTCCTCCATTGACTTCAGTATCCGGGAGATGGCAGCGCAGCGACAAGCGCTTTTTGAAGCTTATGCCGCCAATCTCCGGGCGTTTGACGCGGCGGTCAAAGATCTAAAAAAGCTCGCCGTCGTCTGTCACGGGCGCGACGCGCTCTCAGCACACGCCGCCTTTTTCGTGTTTGACCCCGGCAAAATCGTTGTGTCCACGCGCGGGACAGCGCTCACCGGCCCGTCTCTTTTTGCTATTTTGCGTGACAAGTATCGAATCGAACTGGAGATGGCATATCCCGGTGGTGTGCTCGCCATGACGAGCGTCTGCGACAGCCGTGAGTCGTTTGAGATTTTCGCAGGAGCGCTACTGGAGATCGACCGCGAGCTTGAAACACAGCAGGCGCCAATTGCTGCCCCCGCCGCCTTCACGCTGCCGGAGCGCGTCCTGTCCACCCGCGAGGCCGAGGATAAAACGGGCGCCTTTATCCCACTCGAAGCCGCTGCCGGGGCGGTTTGCCTCGAGTACGTCTGGGCGTACCCGCCGGGTGTTCCGATTCTTGTCCCCGGGGAGAAGATCGGTATAGACGCTGTCCGTCGGCTCCAATATCTTCTAAAAAGCGGCGTCAGCTTAAAAAGCACGCGCGGCAGCGCGCCGGAACGCCTCTGCTGCCTTGAGATTCCCAGCACTTGCCTTTGACGGAAAACGTCGAATCTGATATGATTGTATCAGCAAATCAAGGATGTTATCTTCACTTGGCCCTGCCTTTTCGGCGGGGCCTCCTTTTTGACCTCGCCGTTGACAGGATGGGGAAAAAATGTTATGGTATTTAAAGAAAATCTTAGTGGGGAGAATGTATCATGGAAAGAATTATCACCATTGAAACGCGTGACCTCGTTGAAAGCGCCGTGAGCGGCGGTTGCGGCGAGTGCCAGACGTCTTGCCAGTCGGCCTGTAAAACCTCCTGCGGCGTTGCCAATCAGCCGTGTGAAAACAGCGACAGGAACTAAACGCGTCCATAAACAAAAATGCTGCCGTTTTTCGCCTTTCGGAGATAAACGGCATTGCGTTTTTATCAGATAAATATTCGGAGTTCACATGATTCATCAATTTCAGCTCAACGGCTATAATATCGTTATCGACGTATACAGTGGTGCCGTCCACGTTGTCGACGCGCTCGTCTATGACCTCATCGGCCTTTATGAAACAGCAAATAGGGAAGACCTCGTCAGCACCCTGTGTGACAAATACACGGGAGACACGACAAAGGCAGATGTTTTGGAGGCGCTGTCAGCTGTCGACGCGCTCAAAAACGCGGGCAAGCTTTTTTCGCCGGATACATACAAGGCACTAGCCGAAAACCTGACAACGAAAAAAAGTGTTATCAAAGCTTTGTGCCTGCACGTATCGCACGCGTGCAACCTCGCCTGTGCCTACTGCTTCGCCGGAGCGGGGCGCTATCACGGCGCAAGTGCGCTCATGAATTTTAACGTCGGCAAACGGGCGATCGACTTTCTGGTGGAACAGTCTGGGGCGCGGCGCAATTTGGAGGTTGACTTCTTTGGCGGCGAGCCGCTTTTGAACTGGGACGTCGTCAAGCAAATTGTCGCCTACGCCCGCAGCCTTGAACAAGTCGCGGGGAAAAACTTTCGCTTTACGCTGACGACAAATGGTGTTTTGATTGACGACGATGTCATCGACTTCTGCAACAGGGAGATGCACAATGTTGTTTTAAGCCTAGACGGCCGAAAAGAGACGCACGACCGCTTCCGCAAGAGCCCGGACGGCGGCGGCAGCTATGACACCGTTGTGCCGAAATTTCAGCGCTTCGTCAAGGAGCGCGGCAACAAAAATTACTATATCCGTGGCACGTTCACGCATGACAATACAGATTTCACGAAAGATATTCTGCACATGGCGAACCTCGGCTTTTCGGAACTGTCCATGGAGCCTGTCGTCTCAAAGCAGGAGGACGCCATCGCTCTGACGGAGAATGATATGCCCGTACTTCTCGAGCAATACGAGGCGCTCGCGTACGAGATGCTCCGGCGGGATCAAGAAGGCTGCGGCTTTACGTTTTATCATTTCCTTCTGGACTTAAACGGCGGGCCGTGCATATATAAGCGCATTTCGGGCTGCGGTGCCGGAACGGAATACGCCGCCGTCACGCCGGAAGGCACGCTTTACCCCTGCCACCAGTTTGTCGGCGATAAGGATTACGTTTTGGGCGACATTTGGCGCGGTATCAAAAATGACCAAAAGCGCGAAGCCTTCGCGCGCTGCAACGCCTATACGCGCGAGGCGTGCCAGGCTTGCTGGGCGCGGCTTTACTGCTCCGGCGGCTGCGCGGCCAACGCCTATCATGCGTCTGGGTCGATTGAAGGCGTTTACGAGGACGGCTGCCGCCTTTTCAAAAAACGCATCGAATGTGCCGTCATGATGAAGGTCGCCCGGGCGCTCGGCCGGTAACCTATTTCTTGTCGCCGTCGTCTTTTTTGTCCATGTCGGCAAGCTCCTCAGAAAACTCAGCCGAGAGCCCGGTTTTTTGAAAGGGCGGAACAATGACCTTGTAGCGGCCGTGGCGGCGATAAAATTTTAAAAACGAATAACACGCCTCAAAGAAGACGACGAAAAGAAGGCCGACGATGAGGCCGTCGCTTTGCCCTTTGACAAACGGCATGCAGAGGATGGCGACGATGAGCGCCGCCAGAACAAAGCCGGACGTGAAGGGAAAGCCGCGCAGCTGGCATCTGCCGTCCGGGGGGCAGCCGAATCGGCGACGCAAGCGCAGGTGGGAGGCCATAATTGCCGCGTAGACGAACAAGATGGCAAACCCGCCGGAACTTAAAAGGAAGAGGTAAACGCGCGGGAACAACAGGCCCAGACCCAAAGCCAAAAGCATTCCCACACCGGTCGCGAGGATACCGCGAAACGGCACAGGCGTCTCATCCTTCAGCCAGTGCGGGGCGTGCCCGTCATCGGTGAGCGAGCGCATCATCCGCCCTAGGCCGTAAATGGTAGCCATCATGGTTGAGATAATGGCTGAAATGACGACGGCGGTGATGACGGTGCCGATCCAGCCGATGCCGTGGCTACTGAGCGATTGGACGATGGCACTCGTATTTTCGTTCAGCTGCGCCGTCGGGATGAGCGGCAGGAGAAAGGCGATATATAGGATAAAGAGACTTACAAGGCTTAAAACCGTATACCGAATTGCCCGCGGGATTGTTTTGTGAATATCCGTGACATCGCCTCCGGCAAGGGCAATAACCTCAAATCCGCTGTAAGAAAACATCACGATGAGCATGCTGCCCAAAAGGCCGCCGAGCCCCCCGGGGGCAAACGGCTCGTTCGCGACAGCCCCGATCCCGACAGCTGGCCTGCCAAAAAGAACGCCGGTGACGAGCAGCAGTGCCATCAGAATAAACACGGCGACAGCCGCGACCTTAATCCCGGCAAGTCCGCTCTCGAGCTTAGACAGGCGCACCGCCCCGATCAGATTAACGAGTGTGACAAGCACAATGATCCCGCCGCCCAACAGTGAAATCGGCAGGCTCGGTACCCACTGGCGCAGCAAAATGGCGGCGGCTGTTGCTTCGCTGGACATACCAAGGGCCATACCCGTCCAATAAATCCAGCCGACAACAAAACCCGTCCGCTCGCCAAAGGCTTTCGTGGCAAATGTTTTAAAGCCGCCGTAATCCGGGTAGGCAACCGTCATCTCCGACAAAGCATAGAGAATGTAATAGACGAGTACCCCGCCGAATATATATGACAGAATAATTGACGGGCCTGCGGCGTTGATGGCGACAGAAGACCCTAAAAAGAACGATCCCCCGATGACCGTCCCAAGCGCCAGCATCGTCAGATGCCCGGCGGATATGCCTTTTCGTTTCTTTTCCATATGTCCCCTCGTTGTTTGAAGTTTGGTGTTATTTTGCCTCAAAAATGCAAAAACTCATCCTGTATAAATTAGACAGTGAATTCATGGATGAATATCAACAAAACGGAGGATTATGATGAAAAAAATTGCAGCAGCGCTCCTCATTATGGCACTTGTCATCACGGCGGCCGGCTGCCTGCCCTTCGGTAAAAAGGGCCAGCCCACGCCGACCGGCACAGCCTCGCCCTCACCCTCAACGTCAGACGCAACGGTTAAGGACTATTTTCCCTTCACATCAAATGTTCATATGACATATGAAGGGACGGGCAACGAATACGCGGGCTTTGAATCGTGGGTTGATTATGTCAATAACGGCGCCTATCAGGTTCGGACGAATAACGGTGGGACAGAGTCCGTCGCCGTCTATCTTATTGATGACGGCGCTTTGAAGAAAGTTTTCTCGCAGGGGGAGACGTACTACCGCTATGACTATACCGACAAGCGGGAGATGGATGAAACGATTCTGATGGAGCCGATTATTCCCGGCACGTCCTGGACGCTGCCGGACGGCGACACGCGCGCCATAACAGCAACGGATCTATCCGTCACGGTGCCTTACGGCACGTTCAAGGCCGTCGAAGTGACGACAAAGAGCGCCGATACGACCGTAAAAGAGTATTACGCCCGTGATATTGGCCTGATTAAACGTGAATTTATATCAAACAGTGACCCCGCAAACCCCATTACGAGCGCTTTGAAGTCGGTTGAAACGGGCAGCCCGCTGACAGTCAACCTGCGTGTTTATTATCCTGATTTTGCAGGTGAAAAGGTCAAATATGTCGATAAAAGCATCTCGCTGCAGACGGGAGATGATATCAAAACCAAGCTTGAGTACGAATTCAAGCACGTCCCGACCGGCAGCAGCCTCACGCCCGTCATGTCTACAGATGCCGCCATTAAAAGCCTGACGTTTGACCCGGCAACCGGTGTTGCCACCATTGACTTTTCCAAAACATTTATAACCGGGATGAACGCCGGTTCAACGCTTGAGGGGCTCATCCTTGCCAGTGTAGCCGACACCGTCGGCAGCTACTTCCAAACTGACAAGGTTGCCGTTACAATCAATGGCGGGCCGTATGAGTCCGGCCATTTCCTGTATAACAAGGGCGACCTTCTCCCCGTTGACCCGGACAGTGCCGTGCCCTATAAATAAGACGACGCAAAAAAGCCCGGCCGCCGCAACATGCGACGGCCGGGCTTTTATTTGTCTTGCTCTTATAGGACCTTTGCCAGAAAAGCCTTCAGGCGCTCGCTCTCCGGGTTGCTGAAAAGAACCTCCGGCGTATTCTCCTCAACAATTTTACCGCCGTCCATAAAAATAACACGTGATGAGACCTCGCGGGCAAAACCCATCTCATGCGTGACGACGACCATGGTCATCCCCTCGCGCGCTAAGCCCTTCATCACGTCGAGCACCTCGCCGACCATTTCGGGGTCTAAGGCGCTCGTTGGCTCGTCAAACAGCATGACGTCCGGATCCATGCACAAGGCGCGGACAATGGCGATGCGCTGCTTCTGGCCGCCGGAGAGCTGGTCGGGATATGCCAGAGCTCTGTCCTCCAGCCCAACGCGGCGTAAAAGCGCCAGCGCCTGTGCGTCCGCTTCAGCCTTTGGTTTTTTCAGCAGCGTGATCGGCGCGAGCGTCATGTTTTTTAAAACGGTCATATGCGGGAAGAGATTAAAATGCTGAAACACCATCCCCATTTTCCGGCGGTGGCGGTTGATATCCGTTTTATGGTCGGTGATGTCGGTACCCTCAAAGAAAATCGTACCGCCTGTTGGCACCTCTAAAAGATTCAGACAGCGCAAAAAGGTCGATTTACCGCTGCCGGACGGGCCAATGACGACGACGACCTCGCCGCGCCTGACCTCGGCACTGATGCCGTCGAGGGCTTTGATGTCCCCGCCCTTGAAATATTTTTGAAGGCCTTCAACCTTGATGATCGGTTCAGTGATCACTGCTGCGAAGCCTCCTTTCCAGAATGCCGACAAGCCATGTAAAGAACATAACGAGGATGAGATAGATAAGCGCCAGGGCAATAAGTGGCATGAACGGAGAATACGTCGCGCCGCGAATGGTGATGGCGGCCTTTGTGATATCGCGGATGGCGATATAACCGGCAACCGACGTCTCTTTCAGCAGCGTGATAAATTCGCTCGCCAGCGGCGGCAAAACATTTTTAAAGGCCTGCGGAATAATAATGTGCCACATCGTCTGAACGTAGTTAAAGCCGAGGCTGCGCCCGGCCTCCATCTGGCCGCGGTCAATAGACATGATACCGCCGCGGAAAATCTCCGCAACGTAGGCGCCGGAATTAATGCCGAATGTCAAAATTGCGATCATAACACCATTGTCGGATGCTGAAAAAATAATGAAATAGAAAATCAGCAGTTGAACGACAACGGGCGTCCCGCGAAAGAGCGTCAGATAAATTTTACTGACGGCGTTGAACAATTTGAGTGCTGCTTTGCCAAGGCTGGGGCGCATCGTCTCAATCGTCTTGTCGTGCGTGGCGCGGATGATCGAGATCACAATGCCGATCACAATTCCCAAAACAAGCGCGCCGAATGTGATTTCCAATGTGACGACAAGGCCTTTAGCCATCAGCTGCCATCTGTTTTCCTTGATGAAGTTTAAGTAAAAGTCAGCCTTCACGCTGTCAAGCCAAGCGGACAAAGCCTCGTCCTCCTTAGAAATGAAGCGGAATAGGACACGGTTCACCGTCCCTATTCCGCTCAATGACGTCAATTATTTATTATTAGCCGCAACAAAGGCCTTGGCGGGCTCGTTGTCGATGATGACGCAATCGATTTTGCCGGTGACAAGGGCAGAAACGGCATCAGCGCCGCTGTTATACTGGCGCACGCGCTCAGCACCGAATTGATCGGTGGCGTAGAGGTCACCCGTCGTGTTCTGCTGAACGCCGATGGTATATGTCGCGCCGTCGGCCGCGAGGGCGTCAACGGACGTAATGGGGGAGTTTTCAGGGACGATGATGGACTGGACGCCCGTGGCGTATGATAGGGAGAACGCGACGCTTTCCTCACGGTCGGGCGTCACGGTCAAACCAGCCATGCCGATGTCAGACTTGCCGGTGGCAACAGACGAGATGATCGAATCAAATTCCATATCCTGAATCACGAGCTTCATGCCGAGCTTGTCAGCGATGGCGGCGGCGATATCGGCGTCGATACCGACGATTTTGTTGTCTTGCATAAACTCATACGGCGGGAAGGTGGCGTTTGTCGCCATTTTCAAAACAGGCATGCCGTCGGTGTTCTGCTGGAAGGTCAGGTTGTCGGGAACGTTGCTGATATAATTGTCCACGATTTTTTTCACCGTGCCGTTGTCAATCAGCTCGCCGAGCGCCGTATTGATCTTAAAGAGCAGGTCGGTGTTCTCCTTGGCAACGCAGATGGCGTAATCCTCCGAAACATAAGCCGTATCCAAAACCTTGAGCTTGACGCCTGCGTTCGTCTGCGCTGTTTTACCGGTGCCGCAGGCCGCGAGTGTGAAAAGCGTGCCGAGCGCCAGAATGACTGCCAGGATTTTTGTCACTTTCATCGATTGTCCTACCTCCATAAAAAATGATAGCTGCATTATACACGCTGTGCTGCAATAATTCAATGCCGCGCCGCCGAATACGCCTTAAAAACAAACCGCCGGGCCTGCCTTTGTCGGCAAACCGGCGGTGTGTGCTGATAAAAATATCTCAAAGAGAGGCAAACGCTTTTTTACCGGGATAATATGCCGCTTGTCCAAGTGCTTCCTCAATGCGCAGGAGCTGGTTATATTTACAAACCCTGTCCGTCCGGCTCGGAGCACCCGTTTTGATCTGACCGGCGGAAACGGCAACGCAAAAGTCGGCGATGGTCGTGTCCTCCGTCTCGCCGGAGCGGTGGGAGACAACAGCCCGAAAGCCCGCTCTTTGCGCCGTTTGCACGGCCTCAAACGTCTCCGTCAGCGTCCCGATTTGATTGAGCTTAATGAGAATGGCATTCGTCACGCCCTTTTCGATACCCTTTAAAAGCCGGGACGTGTTTGTGACAAAAAGGTCGTCACCAACGAGCTGGAGCTTCTTTCCGAGGGCGTCGGTCATCATTTTCCAGCCCTCCCAGTCCTCCTCAGCCATCCCGTCTTCAATCGAAACAATGGGGTACCGTGCGGCAAAATCAGCCCACATGGACACCATGTCCGCGCGCGTCATCACGGTGCCCCGCTTGGGCAAGTGATATAGGCCGTCCTTTTCGTTAAACCAATCGGAGACGGCAGGATCCATGGCGATATAGAAATCCTCGCCGGGCTTGTATCCGGCGCGCTCGATAGCCGTCATCAAAGCGCCGAGCGCATCCTCGTCGGCCTTGAGATCGGGCGCATAGCCGCCCTCGTCGCCGACACCTGAAGACGGGACGACTTTGCGGAGCGTGTGAAAAACCTCTGCACACATCCGCAGCCCCTCGCGGAAGGTGGGAGCCGAAACGGGTACAATCATAAATTCCTGAATGTCAACGCTGTTCGTCGCGTGTGCGCCGCCGTTTAAAACGTTCATCATCGGCACCGGCAGGCATCGCGCGTCCGCACCGCCGAGATAGCGGAAGAGGGGCAGGCGGAGGGACTGGGCGGCCGCCTTTGCGCAGGCGAGCGAGACACCCAGGATGGCGTTGGCGCCGAGGCGCTGCTTGTTGGGCGTGGCATCCAGATCAATCAGCAGCCGGTCGACGGCCGTCTGCTGTAAGGCGTCCTGCCCGCGAAGCGCCATATCGATTTCCGTGTTGATGTTTAAAACGGCCTTTAAGACGCCCTTGCCATGATAGCGGCCTGTGTCGCCGTCGCGCAGCTCGCAGGCTTCGAAAAGCCCGGTTGACGCGCCCGATGGGACGGCCGCCCGGCCAACGGTGCCGTCAGCAAGCGTTACCTCCGCCTCAACGGTGGGGTTGCCGCGGGAGTCTAAAATCTCCCGGCCTTTAACGCCGGTGATCTCCAAACGTTTGATATGCCTTACCTCCTATATGGTGCCCTTATGGGGTGACGATGAGTGACCGGCCAGTCATCTGAACAGGTTTTTCAAGACCCATCAATTCCAAAATTGTGGGCGCAATGTCGGAGAGCCTGCCGGGGCGGAGCGTCACATCGGCTCCGACGAGGATCAGCGGCACGGGGTTTTTGCTGTGCGCCGTCTGCGGGGTGATGCCGTCGCCGTCGAGCATTTCTTCGGCATTACCGTGATCGGCCGTGATGATGGAGATGCCGCCCATTTCGCGCGTCGCGTCGACGATCTCGCCGACGCAGGTGTCGACCGTTTCGACGGCTTTGACAGCGGCAGAAAAGACGCCCGTATGGCCGACCATGTCACAGTTGGCGAAGTTGAGGATAACGATATCGTAGACACCGCTTTTAATCCGTTTGACGACCTCCTTCGTGAGCTCAAAGGCGCTCATCTCCGGAATGAGATCATACGTCGGGAATTGCTTCGGGGAGGGGATAAGAAGGCGATCCTCGCCCGGATAGACGGTCTCTGTGCCGCCGTTGAAGAAAAACGTCACATGCGCGTACTTCTCCGTCTCCGCGGCGCGTAGCTGCGTCAGGCCAAGGTCGCTCACCGTTTCGCCAAGCGTATTTTCAATGGATTCGGGCGGATAGGCAACTATCACGTTTGGCATTTTCTCGTCGTACTGCGTCGTGCAGACATAGTGGAGCGGGAAGATACCATTTTTACGTGTAAACGCGTTGAAGGCCGGGTCGACAAAAGCACGGGTGATTTCACGAGCCCTGTCCGGGCGGAAATTGATGAAAATCACCGAATCGCCGGATTTCACAAGGCCTTCCTTGTCGACAATGACCGGCTTGATAAACTCATCGGTGACACCGTCGTCATAAGAATTCTGTATCGCCGCCACCGGGTCGGCGTTATTGATGCCCTCACCGAAAACCATGGCGTTGTACGCGGCCTCGACGCGGTCCCAGCGGTTGTCGCGGTCCATTGCGTAAAAGCGCCCCATCACAGTGGCAACACGGCCGACGCCAAGGGCACGGCACTTCTCCGTCACCTCGGCCATAACCGCCTTGCCCGACATCGGCAGCGTGTCACGGCCGTCCATAAAGCAGTGCAGGAAAACCCTCGTCAGGCCGTTTCGGCGCGCCAGCTCCAAAAACGCCCACAGATGTTCAATATGGCTGTGAACGCCGCCGGGTGATGTGAGGCCTAATAGATGGAGCGCCCCGCCCGTTGCTTTTACCGCGTCAACAGCGCCTTGAAAAGCCGCGTTTTTATAAAAGCCGCCGTCCTCGATATCCTTCGAGATCCGCGTTAAGTCCTGATAGACAACACGGCCCGCGCCAATATTCGTATGGCCGACTTCGCTGTTGCCGATCTGCCCGGCCGGCAGGCCCACATCGAGCCCCGAGGCGGAGAGAACCGTGTTCGGGCATGTCATAAAAAGACGGTCAAGGACGGGTGTCGATGCCGCGGCGGCGGCGTTGCCGCCGTTCGCCGGAGCCAGTCCGTACCCGTCCATAATAACAAGCGTTGTTGGTATTTTCATGATGTACACTCCGCCGCTGTCGCGGCACTTTCAAAATCGTGTTATTCCTGATGTGCGGCATCGATCATCGCCGCAAAAGCGGCAGGGGAGAGCGATGCCCCACCCACAAGGCCGCCGTCGATATCGGGCTGGGCGAGCAGCTCGGCGGCATTTTTGTCATTCATCGAGCCGCCGTAAAGGATGGAGACGGCTCTGGCCGTCCGCGCGCCGTAAAGGCCGCGAATAACGGCGCGGATCGTTGCGCAGACGTCGCCCGCGTCGGCGGCCGTCGCGTTTTTTCCTGTTCCAATAGCCCAGATGGGCTCATAAGCGATGACAATGCGCCGCATTTTAGACGGCGGTACATCATAAAGCGCTGTTTTGATCTGCAGCGTCACAACGTCGGCCGTAACACCGGCCTCGCGTTCGTCGCTGCTCTCGCCGACGCAGAGAATGGGGCGCAGATTTTCTCGGAGGGCTGCATGAACCTTTTTGTTAACGGCGCTGTTCGTCTCGCCGAAGTACTGCCGCCGCTCGCTGTGGCCGACAATCACGTAGCGGAGGTTTAACTCGGCCAGCTGCCCGGCGGAGACTTCGCCCGTATAGGCGCCGGCGTCGTGCTCGCTCACATTCTGAGCGCCGAGGGCAATCCGGCTTTCCCGAAATGCTTTCTGTGCTGCCGGAATGAGAGCGAACGACGGACAGATCACGATGTCACACCACTTGGCGCGCACAGTCAGGAGTTTGAGCTCTTCGGCATACGATTTCACGGCAGACGGGAGCATATTCATCTTCCAGTTGGCGGCGAGAATGGTGTTTCGGTATTTCCTGTTCATGGATTTCTTCTTCCTATTTATTTAGTAGACATGCAATGCCCGGGAGATCTTTCCCCTCCAAAAATTCGAGTGTTGCTCCACCGCCTGTCGAGACATGGGTAACCTTGTCCTCCAGACCGAATTTCCGGATGGCCGCGGCGCTGTCACCGCCGCCGACGATGGAAACAGCGCCTGAATTGGCCAGCGCCTCAGCGACGGCGTGCGTTCCCACAGCAAATTTGGCGATTTCAAAAACACCCATCGGGCCGTTCCAAATAACAGTTTTTGATTTTTTGATCTCATCGCAAAAAAGACGGACGGTTTCAGGCCCGATATCAAGGCCCATTAGCGTATCCGGCATATGGCCGCATTTGACGACGGTGGTATCGGCGTCGTTTGAAATGCTAGCCGCCGCGACGGCGTCGACCGGCAGCAGGATTTTGACGCCCAGCGCTTTTGCCCGGCTCAAAACGTCCAGCGCATAGTCGAGCTTATCGTCTTCACAGAGCGAATTGCCGATGCTGCCGCCCTGCGCCCGAATAAACGTAAACGCCATGCCGCCGCCAATGATGAGCGTGTCCACCTTATTTAAAAGACTCACAATAACGCCGAGTTTATCAGAGACCTTCGAGCCGCCCAGGATGGCGGCAAACGGGTGCGCCGGGTCGTTAAGCGCGCCGCCGATATGCTCGAGCTCCTTGGCGAGCAGAAAGCCGCTGACGGCAGGCAGATAGTGTGAAACGCCTTCTGTTGAGGCATGCGCGCGGTGGACGGAGCCGAAAGCATCGTCAACATAAATGTCGGCCAGATCCGCCAGCGCTTTGGCAAACGCCGGGTCGTTTTTCTCCTCCTCTTTATGGAAACGGAGGTTTTCCAGCAGCATAATTTCGCCGGGGCGCAGGTTGGCGGCAAGACTTTTGGCGTCGTCGCCGATAACGTCCTTCGCCATTTTAACAGGTTTCCCTAACAGCTCCGATAAGCGGCGGCCGACAACGGCCAGAGACATTTTCATATTCCATTCGCCCTTTGGGCGGCCAAGATGGGAACACGCGATAACGGCGGCGCCGTTGCTGAGCAGATAATGTATCGTCGGAAGGGCGGAGGTGATGCGGCCTTCATCGGTAATGGCGCCCGTCTCCTTATCGAGCGGGATGTTGAAATCACACCGCAGGAGCACCTTTTTGCCCTTAACATCAATATCCGTAATCG
The DNA here is from genome assembly GCA_022870705.1 of Oscillospiraceae bacterium CM. NCBI lineage: Bacteria > Bacillati > Bacillota > Clostridia > Eubacteriales > Oscillospiraceae > Oscillospiraceae bacterium JHJ. The sequence continues at coordinate 1,585,792 of CP072107.1, read as the reverse complement.
ATTTTTTGTTGTAGTTCATGACATCCTCCGAGGTCAGTTGAATAACAGCTTGAATATTGCTCATAGAAAGCCCCCAATTGATAATGTTAGCAATCGCATATCATTGTAGTACGATTACCGCAACTTTTCAACACATTTTGTCCATCTTTTTTTGAACGAATTGACTCATGTTTATAACATATTTCCCCTATAATCAGGTCTGTTATGCACCAAAACGGTCCAAATGGCTCAGGACGGTTAAAATAATTGCATCCGGCCGTCAGAATGGGTATACTTGGACAGGAAGGGCAGCACGGCGCTTTGAGGCGTTAGCCATACAGCGCCGGAAGAAAGGGAGCGTGCCTCGTGAACAACAGACTTTTTATCGTCGTCCCCTGCTATAATGAAGAAATGGTTCTCCCAGAGGCGGCCAAACGCCTGGAAGACAAGCTGATATCGCTTGTTCAATCTGGAAAAATTGCCGAAAACAGCCGCGTTTTATTTGTTGATGACGGCTCTGCCGACAGAACATGGCCGATGATTCGGCAGCTCGCTGCCGACAGCCGCTATTTTGCGGGCTTGTCCCTCAGCCGTAACCGCGGCCATCAGAATGCCCTTTTGGCGGGGCTCATGGCGGCGCGGGAGCAGGCAGATATGATCGTGTCGATGGACGCTGATTTGCAGGATGATATCGATGCCGTCGACAGGATGGTGGAAGCGTATCTCGACGGGTGTGACGTTGTCTACGGCGTGCGCGCCCGGCGTGACAGCGACACTTTTTTCAAGCGCTTTACAGCCGAGGGGTATTATAAACTTTTACACGCCATGGGCTGCCGCGTCGTCTTTAATCACGCCGATTACCGACTTTTGTCGCGCCGCGCGCTGGATGCGTTGAGCCAATATGGCGAACAAAACCTTTTCCTGCGCGGCATCGTCCCCATGCTCGGCTTTAAAACGGCGACGGTGTCGTACGCGCGCGGCGAGCGTTTTGCCGGGGAGAGCAAATATCCGCTTAAAAAAATGCTGGCCTTGGCTTCAGACGGTGTTTTTTCGCTGAGCCTCAAGCCTGTCCGGGCCGTCACGGTGACGGGCCTTTTACTGCTTTTATTGACGATGGTTCTTCTCGTCGTCTCCCTTGTCGGCCTGTTCATGGGGTATACGCTGTTAAACTGGAAAATAATCACGATCTCCGTCTGGGGTGTCGGCGGCCTTATCTTAACGGCGCTCGGCCTTGTGGGCGAATACGTCGGGCGTACGTATCTGGAGTCCAAGCAGCGCCCGCGCTATCACATCGGCGAGACGGTTGGTCTCGAGCGGGAGGAATAAATGGCGTCATATCACGACGGAGATCTAAAGAAGCTTCTGGAGCGTCACGGGTTTCATTTTTCAAAGGCACTTGGGCAAAATTTTTTAACGGATGCCACGATCCCGGAGCGGATTGCCGACGGGGCCGGGGTGGACGCGTCATTCGGCGTTCTGGAGGTCGGCCCCGGGGTGGGCGCGCTGACAAACGCCCTCTGCCGGCGTGCTGCCCGCGTCGTCGCCGTCGAGCTCGACAAAAGGCTTCTGCCCGTTCTGAATGAGACGCTGGCGCCATGCCCGAACGTCACGGTCGTCTCCGGCGATATCCTGAAGCTTGACATTAAAACAACTGTTTTAAACAACATGCCGAATCTCCGGTACGCCGTGTGCGCGAACCTGCCATATAACATTACAACACCGGCGCTGACGGTGCTTTTTGAAGCGGGCATTTTTGAAACGATTACTGTGATGGTGCAGAAGGAAGTGGCCCAGCGGCTGTGCGCCAAACCGGCAACGCCCGAATACGGCGCGTTTACTGTTTTCACGCAGTTCCACGCCGAGCCCAAGATATTATTTGACGTCCCGCCCGGTGCGTTTATACCGCAGCCGAAGGTGACGTCCGCGGTCGTCAGGCTCCAGATGCGACCGTCGCCGCCGGACGGGATTGAGGACGAAGGGCTTTTCTTTCGCGTTGTGCGCGCTTCGTTTGCCCAGCGGCGCAAAACGCTTGTCAACAGCCTTGGGGCCGCCTTCGGTTCCACGCTGTCGAAGGAAATGCTGACACGTGCCGTGACCGATTGCGGCTTTGATGAAAAGATCCGTGGCGAAACGCTCGATATTGCGGGCTTTCATGCGGTCGCGCGTGCCGTCGGCGCGCGCCTTCAAGCTGTGCAGGTCAGCAACGTGCGATGATTATTCCGAGGGATTTTTACGAGCAGGATACGCTGACGGTCGCTCAATCGCTCCTCGGCCAATTGCTCGTCCGGCACACGCCTGCGGGGACGGTTACCGGCATCATTGTGGAGACAGAAGCGTATCTCGGGGAAAAGGATGACGCCGCGCACAGCTACAAGGGCAAAACGGCGCGGACGGCCGTCCAGTATGGCGAAAAGGGCCATGCCTATATTTACATGATCTATGGCATTCATTTCTGCCTGAATCTCACAGCCGGGCCGCCCAGTCTGCCGGAGGTCGTTCTCATCCGGGCCGTTGAGCCGGTCTCCGGTTTAGAACTCATGGCGGAAAGGCGCGCGTCAAAGAACCGTTTGGCGCTCTGTAGCGGGCCCGGCAAGCTCTGCCGGGCGTTTGATATCGGCAAAGGGCAGTACGGCGCTGATGTCTGCCGAAGCGGTACGCTCTATCTCGAATACGGCAGAAAAGCGGTACCGGTGACAGCATCAAGCCGCATTGGTATTGATTATGCGGTGTCCTCGCGCGAAATGCCCTGGCGTTTTACAATATCCGACAATCCATATATATCAAAGCCATCCGTCGAAAAAAAGCAAAAGTTGTAATATTGCCGAAATTCGTTGACGAAAAGATAAAGTTGTTGTAAACTTTTATCTGGTCTGATACAGCAACAGAAACGGGGGGTTTAAATGGCTGTTATTTCCGATGTTAAATGCACACGATGCGACCGGCGCTATTCCGGTTTCCGCAGCCGCTGCCCGTATTGCGGTGCGCGGCGTAATAAACGCGGAAAAAATGCCGATACGGACGATAACGCCAGGGCAAAACTCGTCATCGGCGTTATTCTGCTTGTGGTTTTGCTTGCCGCGTCTATGGTTTTGATTTTTTCAAGCCTGCCGGACAGCACAGATAACACCGCGTCAACGCCGTCTGTTATGCCGTCTTTTAATAGCAATGAGGATGTCACGTCAATCACACCGTCGCCTTCCGATTCGGCTTCGCCGGATACATCGGCAACACCCGACAGCTCCACATCGCCCGGCGTTTCACCCTCCACCTCGCCATCCGGCTCAACGTCGCCGTCTTCCGGCTCCAACGTGGCGATTTCGAAGGTTGAAATCACGTGGCTTGGCAATGTCAGAACGGATGTGACGATGGAAAAAGTCGGCGACACGCTCCTGTTCGGATTCAAAACAACGCCGGTAACAACTGGGAAAACAGCCACTTGGGAGAGTAGCGACGACGACGTTATTATGGTTCAGCCCAACGGCCGCGTGACGGCGACCGGCAAAGGCTCGGCCACGCTGAAGGTCACGGTGGATGGTAAGACGGCGACATGCGTTATTCACGTCAGGGCAGCAGCATAAAATTGAAAATGTCTATCAAAAAAGCGCGGCAGGTTACTGCCGCGCTTTTTCCTGCTTATATGGCCGTCGTTCGTCATCGAAACAGCAAACGGACGGTGAGGGCTGCCGCTACAAAACCGGCGAGGTCGGCACACAAGGCGGCCGGAATCGCATAGCGTGTTTTTTTGATGCCGACGGCACCGAAATAGACGGCTATGACGTAAAACGTCGTCTCGGTGGAGCCGAGCATGACAGCCGCCGTGCGCCCAACGGTTGAATCCGGACCGTATTGCCCAATCAGCTCGGAACCGACGGCTAGTGCCCCGCTGCCGCTGAGCGGCCGGATAAGCATCAGCGGCACCGTCTCCGGCGGGATACCGACAGCGGAAAGAAGCGGCGCGCATAACGCGCTGAAGGCCTCCAGCGCGCCGGAGGCGCGCAGCATCGAAACGCCGGTCAGCAGGGCGACGAGAGCGGGAAAGATTTTGATCATGACGTGCAGTCCGTCGCGCGCGCCGTCCGTTAAAGCGTCGAAAACGTCAATCTTTTTTGAAAGGGCATAAACGGCTATGAAGCCGAGAAGTGCCGGAACGGCAAGGGCAGCAACCATCTCACGCCCTCCAGATTCTTTTAAAAAGTTGAACAGCTATAATCCCGACGGCGACGGATGTGCCGGATGAAACCCAGACGGCCGGAAGAATATCAAAAGGCTGGGCTGCCCCGGCGGCAGCGCGGACAGCCGCGACGGTGGCCGGAATAAGCTGAAGTGAAGCGGTATTCAAGACAACGAGCGTACAGAGATCGTCTGTCGCCGTTTTTGATTTTGACAATTTGGCCATTGCCGAGGCTGCGTTGATGCCATAAGGTGTTGCGGCGTTTCCAAGTCCCAAAAGATTGGCGGAGACGTTCGCCGAAAGGGCTTCCATTGTCTCGTGCTGACGGCGTGACGCCGGGAACAGGCCGCCTAGAAGCGGCAAAAGAAGCATTTTTAAGCGCTCGGCAAGCCCGCTGCGGCGCATAACTTCCATCACGCCCGTCCAAAGGCACGTGACACCGCAAATCCCAATCGCAAGCGTCACGGCAGAGCCAGCGCCGTCTAAGGCTGCCGTGCCAACAGCATCAATTTTCCCGGTTAAAATTCCAAAAATAACGGAGACGACGACCATGATTGTCCAAACCCATGCCAGTGCCATTTTTTTCCTCCGATTTGAAATTCGTACACAATATATAAAAATATATACGTGTCCCACCGCAAAATAGCACAAGAATGACGATAAAATATTTTATTTATTGAATCGACAGCGATTGACAAATACGGACATTAGTGGTATCCTAATTATGACAAATCTAGGTAAAATGGAGAAGACAATTGAATATTCTGTAGAAAGGAAGCGGAACAATGAAATCAACGGGGATTGTCAGGAAGGTCGATGAGCTGGGGCGAATTGTTCTCCCGATCGAGCTTCGCCGCACATTGGACATTGCCGAGAAGGACTCATTGGAAATCTACGTCGATGAGTCGGCAATCGTTCTCAAAAAGTATGAACCGGCCTGTATTTTTTGCAGCAACGTCAAGGGTGTTACCAATTACAAGGGTAAAAACATCTGCGCGCCCTGCATGAAAGAGCTCAAGAGAAAAGCATAAGTAAAAAAATAAAAAAGTCTCCGTCTTATGGACGGAGACTCTTTTTGTTTTTTAATTGATTTCCGTTGGCATTTTAAGGGCCGCCTCATACAGGGCGTTCTTGGGAAAACCCGTATCAAGCGCGCACGATTTAACGGCATCCTTGAGCGTCATGCCATTGTCACGGCGCGCCTTCACAATGGTAAGCGCCGTTTCGAGCGTCATGCCGGTGTCATCGTGTGTGTCGGGCGCGCCTTCAAGGACGAGGACAAATTCACCGCGTGGTGGGACATCGTCAAAATGCGTGGCGGCCATCGACAGCGTTGTAGACAGCGTCTCCTCGTGAAGTTTTGTCAGTTCCCGGCTAACAGAGATGCGCCGGTCGCCGAAGGCTTCGAGCATATCGCGCAGCGTCGCGCGCAGCTTGTGCGGCGCTTCATAAAAAATCATTGTGCGCTTTTCTGTTTTTAAAGCGGCCAGATGCTCAAAGCGGCTTTTCTTTGCCGTTGATAAAAAGCCCTCAAATGTAAAGCGCCCCGTTGGCAAGCCGGACAGTGCAAGGGCCGAGACGGCCGCGCACGCGCCGGGCACAATGCGGACAAGGACACCGGCTTCGGTACAAAGCCGCACAAGGTCTTCGCCCGGGTCGCTGATAGCCGGCATGCCCGCGTCGGTGACTAGGGCGGCGGTCTCACCGGCGAGAAGGCGGCCTAAAATCCGCTCGCCGCTCTCGGCGCGGTTGTGCTCATAATAGCTGACGGTCGGTTTTTTAAGCCCGAGATGGTTTAACAGCTTCAGCGTGACGCGCGTATCCTCGGCGGCGATAAAATCGACGGCCGACAAGATGTCGGCAGCGCGCTTTGTCAGGTCGCCGAGATTGCCGATCGGCGTTGCCACCAGATAAAGAATTCCGCTCATAAATCACCTCGTGCATCCCGATGATAAATCTTTTTGATTTCATCCGTATCGTAACCGTTTTCATCCGTTAAAATAAGCGGCGGCTCAATGACGAGCGACGGTTTGCCGCCCCGGCGGCTGTCGATTAAAAAAAGGTTCGGCGCCGCGACGGCTTTATAATGGACAAAGCGGAGACGCTTTGGCTCAAAGCCTGTCTGCCGGAGTGTTGTGATAACATCGGCAAGCCGTTCCGGCTTGTGCACGAGGGCAAAGCGCCCACCCCAGCGCGTTAAAAAGGCCGCCGCTGCGCACACGTCATGCAGGGTGCAGGCGTGCTCGGCTCGCGCCGCTGCCGTCGCGGCGTCGCGGGATGATTGACCGCTGCCGGTTACATAATACGGCGGATTGGCGACAACGAGGTCATACGCGCCCGCGGTGAGAAAATCTCGGTGTTCCCGCAGATCACGGTTTAATATGTCAATTTGACCGCCCAGGCCGTTTAAGCGGACGTTTTCACGCGCTATCGCCGCCGATACCGGCAAAAGCTCGATGCCGTCAACGCGCACGTCATCACGGCTGTATGCCAATAAAATCGCGAGGACACCGCTGCCGCAGCCAAGGTCGCAGACGCGCCGGGCCTGCCCATCACCGGCAAAGGCTGCCAGAAGGACGGCGTCTGTACCGATACGAAAGGCGTCTTCACTTTTTTTGAAAACAGGGCCGCCGGGCCACATTGCATCCGTCATTATCTCACCGCCATAAAAAAATGCTGCCATTTAAGTCAGACAACTGCCGCTTGGCGGCGTGTCATATTCCGAAACGACAGCATTTTTATGTTTGTTTGCTTACTGGGAAATAGCTTCCATGGGGCAGGCTTCTGCGCAAGTACCGCAGTCGGTGCACTTGGCGGGGTCGATCACATAGCGATCGGCACCTTCGGAAATTGCCTCGACAGGGCAGTTCGGAGCGCAGGCTCCGCATGAAACGCAAGCGTCACTAATTTTGTATGCCATGAATATACCTCCATATTATGTATCGGCCGCCTTAAAAGACGGTTTAACAATTTAATTGTACCATGACTCTATAAAAAATCAAGAGCAGATTTCTACAGCTTTCGCCGAATAATGCTGCGCCCGGTAAGGATATAATAAACTAAATATAACATCGGGAAGCAGGAAGAAAAAGCCATGCAGCTAGAGGCGTATGATATATTTAGGGGCGACTGCCCCGGTCAAAATGGCGGCCCGAAAAGCCGCGAGCACACAATGCGTGCCATGTCGCACCGGGCGGTCGAGCCGACGTCTATTAAAAGCGGCTTGGCAACGGCGCAAAGCAGCGCTATTACGCCGAAGGCCGCGAAATCAAAAGAACAAGTGAGATAGATTCGAAAATAAAGGATTATTGGTGCAATGACGGGTGAAAAACCCATTGCCAAGCGTGATCAACCGGTGTAAAATAACATAAAAGGTCAAAGATAGTCAAAGTCAAAATGAAGGTGGTGATGCGCGATGGGCATGAGTGATGTGATTGCCGGTTTTATTGTCAACGCGCTCAACGATGCCGACGGCTGCGCCGAGTTGCAGCGCGCCGAGCTGGCAAACCGTTTCAAATGCGTTCCCAGTCAGATTAACTATGTGATTTCGACACGGTTTTCACCCGAGCACGGGTATATTGTGGAGAGCAGGCGGGGCGGCGGCGGGTTCATCCGAATCACGCGCGTCGAGATGGAGCCGGAGCGGCTCATCATGCACACGGTTAACGCCATTGGTGAAGCCGTCAGCCATAGTTCCGCCGAGGCATTAACGAAAAATCTATTAAACAGCGGTGCCATTGATCACAAGCAGGCGCGCATGATTCTCGCGGCCGTCGGCTGCTGTGCGCTGCGCCCCATACCGGCCCCGCTTCGGGATATCGTCAGGGCGAGTATCTTTAAACAAATGCTGATTAATGTCATATAGGCGAGACAAAGAAAGGAGCACAGCTATGAAGTGCCAAAACTGCGGCAATGAGGAAGTCAACTTCCATTATACATCAAATATCAACGGAAATATCACCGAAAAGCACCTGTGTGCCGACTGCGCCGAGAAGCTCGGCCTGACGCAGACGTCCGACATAAAGCCAAAAGGTTCTCTGGCCGAGCTCTTTACCGGTGTTTTCGGCGGGTTGCCGGATGAGGCGCCCGTTCGTTATAACGTCTTTTTCCCGACGTTCGTCATTCCGGCGATGGGCCTCTTGCTCCGCCCGAAGACAGAAACGGCGGTGCCGGGCGTGGCGGATGAGCCTGCCGCTGAAAATGCGCCTGAAATCGACGAGGAAATGAAAAAGCGCCGTGAGCTCAACATCCTGCGCGAGCAGCTGCACAATGCGGTTGAGGCCGAAGACTTTGAGAAGGCAGCCGCGCTGCGTGATACAATTAAACAGCTTGAAAATAGTGAAAACGGACAGGGGGGTTAGATATGAGATATGAAGAGAGATTTACCGAGCGGGCCAAAAGCGTTTTGGAATTGGCGCAGGCTGCAGCCGCAGAGCTTGGGCATGGATATGTCGGCAGCGAGCACGTCCTTTTAGGCCTCGCGCGCGAGGGCGGCGGCGTTGCCGCCAAGGTACTGCGGGAGTCTGGGCTTGAAAGCCGTCTCATTTTAGACCTCATTGAGAAGAATATCGGTCGAGGCGGGCAGGGGGACATGCCCCCCCAAGGCCTCACGCCGCGTGCTAAGCGCGTCATCGAACTGGCCGTTACAGAGGCCAACAGGCTCGGGCACAACTATATCGGGACGGAGCATTTGCTGCTTGGTATTCTGCGCGAATATGACAGTGTTGCGGCGCGGCTGATTCTCTCAACAGGCGTTGACCTCAACAAGATGTATACGGAAATTATCAATATTTTCGGCAGCACCGAATATAAGCCGCGGCAGACGGCCCCTGTTGGCAAGACGAAGAAGACCGAGACGAAAACACTGGATCAGTTTTCACGCGATTTGACAGAGATGGCGCGCAGCGGCGCACTAGACCCCGTCATCGGGCGCGACAATGAAATCCAGCGCGTCATTCAGATACTCTCCCGGCGCACGAAAAACAACCCTGTTTTAATCGGCGAGCCGGGCGTCGGCAAGACGGCCATCGCCGAAGGTCTCGCGCAGCGCGTTATCGCCGGGGACGTGCCGGAAATGCTGCAGGACAAGCGCGTCGTGTCCCTAGACCTCACCGGCATGGTTGCTGGAACAAAGTACAGAGGCGATTTTGAAGAGCGCATCAAGGCTGCCATTGACGAGGTGATCAAAGCGGGAGACGTCATCTTGTTTGTCGATGAACTGCACACAATCATCGGCGCAGGCGCCGCCGAGGGCGCAATTGACGCCGCCAATATCATCAAACCGGCGCTCGGCCGCGGCGAGATTCAGGTTATCGGTGCGACGACGCTCAATGAATACAGAAAACATGTGGAGAAGGACGCAGCGCTTGAAAGACGCTTCCAGCCCGTAACGGTTAATGAGCCGACGCAGGAGGAGTCGATTCAGATCCTCACCGGCCTGCGTGATAAGTATGAAGCCCATCATAAGCTGAAGATCACCGACGAGGCTATCGAAGCCGCCGTCAAGATGTCCAGCCGGTATATTAACGATCGTTATCTCCCCGATAAGGCCATTGACCTCATTGATGAGGCCTCCTCGCGCGTGCGGATGCAGAACCTCAAGCTCCCGCCGGATATCAAGGAGCTGGAAATCAAACGCGAAGCGCTTGGGGCGGAAAAGGAAGCCGCCGTCAAAAGTCAGGACTTTGAGCGTGCCGCCGCCCTGCGCGACAGGGAACACCAGCTCGACACGGAACTGGAGCAAGTCCGCAAGAATTGGGAGAGCCTGCGCAGCGGCGATCGCAAAAGCGTCGGCCCGGAGGATATCGCCGCCGTTGTCTCCGGCTGGACGGGCATTCCCGTGATGAGCATCACGCAGGACGAGAGCGAGCGGCTTTTGAAGATGGAAGCGGTGCTCCACAAGCGCGTTGTGGGGCAGGAGGAGGCCGTTACGGCCGTTGCCAAGGCGCTGCGGCGCGGCAGGGTCGGGTTAAAAGACCCGAAGCGCCCGATCGGCTCTTTCCTGTTCCTTGGCCCGACGGGCGTCGGCAAGACGGAGCTTTCCAAGGCACTTGCCGAGGCGATGTTCGGTGATGAAAACGCCATGATGCGCGTTGATATGTCGGAATTCATGGAAAAGCATACAGTTTCCAAGCTCATCGGCTCGCCGCCGGGCTATGTCGGCTACGACGAGGGCGGCCAGCTGACGGAAAAGGTTCGGCGTCGTCCTTACGCCGTCATCCTCTTCGATGAGATCGAAAAAGCGCATGAGGATGTGTTTAATATCCTTCTCCAAATTATGGAGGACGGGATCCTGACCGACGCGCAGGGCCGCCGCGTGGACTTTAAAAACACCATCATCGTCATGACGTCAAACGTCGGCGCGCGCAACATCACCGATAAGCAGAAAAAGCTCGGCTTCGCCCCGGCTGGCGGCGACAGTGAGCTGACGAAATTTGAAAACATCAAAAGTGCCGTGATGGAGGAACTGCGGCGGACCTTCAAGCCGGAGTTCTTAAACCGCATTGACGAGACAATTGTTTTCCATCAGCTCTCTCGCGAGAACATCAAGGAGATCAGCGCCAAAATGCTCGCGACGGTTGTCAGCCGCATCAAGGCAATGGGCATTGTCATGACGGTGGACGAGTCGGCGCTTGACCTGCTCGCCGAACGCGGCTTTGACCCCGTCTACGGTGCGCGCCCGCTCCGCCGCGCGATTCAAAGCGCCGTGGAGGACGCCGCCGCCGAGAAAATCTTGGACGGCAGCATCAAGGAGGGCGACACGGTCACCGTGACGGCGCTCGACGGAAAAATTGAGCTCGTCCGGCAGGAAGAAAAATCGGCTGAAACCAGTAATGTCTAAAAAGGCCAGCGGCGCAGACAGCAGTCTGCGCCGCTTTTTTTGCGACCGCTGAAGCCTAGCTTTTGTCGCCGGGCTTGAAAATCAGGCCGAACAGATATCCAAAGAAGATGGCGGCGGCAATTCCGGCGGCCGCCGCCGTCAGGCCGCCGGTAAAAATGCCGAGAAAGCCCTTCTCGTCGACGGCCTTTTTAACGCCTTGTGCTAGAATGTTGCCGAAGCCGGTCAGTGGCACCGTCGCACCCGCACCGGCCCAGTCGACGAGCGGCCTGTATAGGCCAACAGCCCCCAGTAAGACACCGGCGACGACGTAGGACGTTAAAATTCGGGCGGGCGTCAGCTTTGTTTTATCAATGAGAATTTGACCGATGAGGCACAAAGCGCCGCCGACTAGAAAAGCCCTTAAATATTCCCAAAAAATCTGCATTTGTTTATTTCCTTTCCTATTTCGCCGTTGAAATCGACACGGCGCAGCAGATACAGGGGATGCTTTCACCCTGCATCGTTGACGTCGGTGATAAAAGCGCCCCAGTCGCGGCAAAGAGGATGTTTTTCCAGCGTCCCGCGCGCATCCCGTCCAGCAGATGCCCCGACAAAACAGACGCCGAGCAGCCGCAGCCGGAGCCGCCAGCGTGCACGTCCTGCGCGTCACGTGCATAAATCATCAGGCCGCAGTCGTTATAGTTAGGCATGATGTCGAGGCCGTCCTTTTTGAGAAGGTCTGTCAGAATATCGGCGCCGACAAGGCCGAGGTCGCCCGTGACGATCATATCGTAATAAGAAGGCTCAAGCGCCAAGTCCTTAAAATGGGCGGTCAGCGTATCATAGGCAGCCGGGGCCATCGCGGCGCCCATATTGTTGGCATCCTTAATGCCCTTATCAACGATTTTGCCGCACGTCACATGCTTGACATATGGGCCCGGCCCGCTCTCTGCAAGGATCACGGCCCCGGCCCCTGTGACGGTCCACTGTGCCGTCGGTGTGCGCTGCCCGCCATATTCCAGCGGGAAGCGGAACTGCCGCTCGGCGCTGCAGAAGTGCGACGATGTGACGGCTGCCGTCTTGTCGGCAAAGCCGCCGTCGATGGTCATCGCCGCCAGAGCAAGGCTCTCGGCCATTGTCGAGCACGCGCCGTACAGCCCGAAAAACGGGATGTTCATATCGCGCAGGGAAAACACCGAGCCGATGCACTGATTTAAAAGGTCCCCGGCAAAAATGTACTGAATGTCAGCGGGCGTGAGACCTGCTTTGGAAAGCGCCGTTTCCAGCGCTTTTTTCTGCATGGCGCTCTCGGATTTTTCCCATGTCTCTTCGCCGAATGTCGTGTCGTCGCTGACAACGTCAAAACTGTCTTTAAGTGGCCCTTCGCCCTCTTTCTTGCCGACGACGCTGGCGCTGGCAATGATGGATGGCGGGTTCGGGAAGCTGACGCTCTGCCCGCCTACATGCTTTTGACTCAAAAAATCACCTCAATCATTTGCTGCTTCTAGGATTGACCGATTTTTTGCAAATATGAAAGCCGACAAACAATATTGCCCGGGCGGTCAAACTGTGGTATACTGGCATATATTTCTAATATCGGAGGCGTCACCTTGAAAATTCTTTTAACGGGCGGAACCGGTTATATCGGCTCGCATACGGCCGTCGAGCTCTTAAAGGCCGGGCACGACGTCGTCATCGCTGATAATTTTTCAAACAGCGCACCGGCCGCAGTGGGCAGAATCGAGCGTCTCGGCGGCAAAAGAATATCCGTTTATGGCATTGATGTCGCTGATAAGGCAGCGCTTAAAACGATTTTTCAAAACCACCGATTTGACGGCGTGATTCACTTTGCGGGCCTCAAGGCCGTCGGCGAATCGGTCAAAGTGCCGCTTCTTTATTACCGGAATAATATCGATTGCACCCTGTCGCTCCTTGAGACGATGGCAGACTTTGGTGTCGAGCACATCATCTTCAGCTCGTCGGCAACAGTCTACGGCACGCCCCAAAGCCTGCCCCTCGTGGAGGACATGCCCACCGGCTCCTGCTCAAACCCCTATGGCTGGACGAAGCTCTTCATCGAGCAGATTATCAAAGACGCCGCTGCGGCGCGGCCATCCTTGTCGGCTGTCCTGCTGCGGTACTTTAACCCCGTCGGCGCGCACGAAAGCGGCCTCATCGGCGAAATGCCGAATGGGATACCAAATAATCTGATGCCGTACATATCGCAGGTCGCCGTCAGGAAGCTTGAGCGCCTTTCGGTATACGGCGATGATTATCCGACGCCGGACGGCACCGGCATGCGCGATTATATTCACGTCGTCGACCTTGCCAAGGGCCATGTCGCCGCGCTCGATTATTGCAGCGGCCACACGGGCGTTGAGGTCTTCAACCTTGGAACAGGGCAGGGCGTCTCGGTGCTTGACATCATCAGGGCGTTTGAAAAAGCGAGCGGTGTTACCATTCCGTATACCATCGCCCCCCGGCGCGAAGGGGACATAGCCGCCTGCTACGCCGACGCTTCAAAGGCCGAGCGACTCATGGGCTGGAAGGCATCACGCACGATTGATGACATGTGCCGTGACGCATGGAACTGGCAGAAGAATAACCCCAACGGGTATGATGATTAATAACAGGCCCGCCCGCAAGGCACTGCTCGCTCCCTGTTTTCTTACACAGTAGGAGGATGCATATGAACATACAGATGTATATAGTTGATGCCTTCACAGAAAAACTTTTTTCTGGTAATCAAGCAGCTGTCTGTGTTTTAAGCGCATGGTTGGAAGATGGAGTTCTTCAAAAGATTGCTGCTGAAAATAACTTATCGGAAACTGCTTTCATTGTGAAAAAGGGCGATCATTATGACCTTAGATGGTTTACGCCTAAGGTTGAAATTGATTTATGTGGTCATGCAACGCTCGCAAGTGCTTATATAATTCTTAATTATTTGGAAACTGACATCTCGTTAGTATCTTTTGAGACCATGAGCGGAATTTTGACTGTCCAAAAAGAAAAAGATGTCTATTGGATGAACTTCCCTGCAAGGAAGCCGGTTTTGATTTCTAAAACAAAAGAAATAACTGAGGCGTTTGGCATGGAGCCAATTGAGATTTACAAATCCAGAGATTTATTAGTGTTATTTGAAAGCGAAGCTAAAATTAGAGAGATAAAACCTGATTTTGGAAGGCTCTCACAAATAAAAGACTGTTTTGGATTTATCATAAGTTCCAAAGGGGATAAAGCTGACTTTGTATCAAGGTTTTTTGCACCCAATGCAGGCGTTCCGGAAGACCCTGCAACTGGATCTTCACATTGTACTCTCATACCGTTTTGGGCTGAAAGATTAGGAAAGTCCAATTTAAAAGCTTTGCAGTTATCCGAACGTGGGGGAGTATTGTTTTGTGAAGACCATGGAGAGAGAGTGATGATCGGAGGACATGCAAAGCTGTATCTTAAAGGAGAAATCAATCTGTGAATCAAAAGTGTACCTTAGAAAGATTCTTCGCTGCGCTCAGAATGACAATGTCCGCACGCTCCGGGTTGCCGCGCCCTCTCCGTAGGGGGCGATGCCCACATCGCCCCGTCAGCTTGACCATGCCTCTGCCATCCTCCGTAGGGGCGGATTCCATATCCGCCCGTTTATCATACCCCCTGTAGGGGCGGATTTCCATGCCCGCCCGCCTCTTCACAACACAACAAAAAGGGCGCTCACATCACTGTGAGCGCCTTAAAATATCCGCCTATTTTCTGTAATAGAGAATCCCCAGACAAACTGGCCCGCAGTGGTGCGAGATGGTACACCCGGCGATTGATTCAATGATCTCGTCAAAATTCTGCAGCGATTGGATTGTCTCCATCACACGTTCGATGACGGCGGGCTTAACGCCGGAGGCGTGCGTGATAAAAATGCGCCGCGTGTCAATGTCGTCACGGTCTTTTAGCCTGTCCGTTATGTATTGGAGGATGACTTTGTCAAAGTCGCCGCGGTACTTTCTGCCGACGGTCATTTTGCTGTCGTCAACCTCAATACAGGGCTTGAGCTTGAGTACGTTTGCGCCGAGCGCCGCGATACCGGAGCAGCGGCCGCCCCTGTATAGGTACTTCAGCGAGTCGATGACAAAGCTGGCGTCAACCGTCGGGACAAGGGCCTTGAGCTTTGAAACGATTTCCGATGCCGTGAGACCCGCTTTTGCCATCTCGGCGGCATCAAGGACGAGATGGCCGACACCGCTGGAGAGATTGCGCGAATCGACGACGAAAACGTTGTCAAAGTCGGATGCGGCAATCATGGCGTTCTGGCAGCAGGCCGAAAAGTCGCCGCCGAGGCTGACGTGGATAACAGCGTCGTAATCCTTCGAGAATACGGCGAATTTCTCACCAAAATCGGAGACGTTGACGGCCGACGTATGCGTGATGCCAGCGCCGCTTTCAACGTATTCAAAAATGTCCTCCGGTGTGATTTCCACACCGTCTAGAAATTCGCCGTCGCCTTTTATAATTGTGAGCGGAAAAATTGTGATGTCATGCCGCGCAATAAGCGCCGGCGTCAAATCGCACGTGCTGTCCGACGTGATTTTAATGCGCATATTTACCACCCCACGCGCATTATACGCCGACTGGTAAAAAGATGCAAGCCCCGCGCACACAGCAAAAAGCCGCCCCGTTTGGAGCGGCTTTTTAAATCAATATGTTACTGCGCGAGCTCTTCGTAGACCGAAACGCATTTACGGTCTTTGCCCAGATGCTCAAAGCTGACCTTACCGTCAACAAGCGCAAACAGCGTATCATCGCTGCCGCGGCCGACATTCGTGCCCGGATGGATATGTGTGCCGCGCTGGCGGACTAGGATGTTGCCCGCGAGGACAAACTGCCCGTCGGCGCGCTTGGGCCCAAGGCGCTTGGATTTGCTGTCACGGCCGTTCTTTGTTGAACCGACGCCCTTTTTATGTGCCATGATTTACACCTCCGATTTGTGTTTATATCGCGCAATCTCCTCAGACGGAGATTTTTTCAATCTGAACCTTTGTGTAGGACTGTCTGTGACCCTGCTTCCGGCGATACCCTTTTTTTGCGTGCATCTTGTACACGATGATTTTTTTGGACCTGCCGTTTTTAATAATGCTGCCCATAACGCTCGCTCCGGCCACCGTCGGTGCGCCGAATGACGAAACGCCTTCGCCGATGACGGCGAGCACCTTGTCAAACGTGACCTTGTCGTTGGCTTCCATCGGGAGCTTTTCGATGTAGATGACGTCGCCCTCGGTCACGCGGTACTGTTTGCCGCCTGTTTCAATCACTGCATGCATGCTCTTTTTTCACCTCATATTGTTGAGACTCGCTCTAGGGGCGGAAAACAGATGTTTTCGCTTCAAGCCCGTTCAAAGCGGCTTGTAAAGTTTATCATCCCGATTCACTCTTGTCAATACAAAAAGATGGCGTCGTTATTGCAAAATGGCTCGTTTATTTGACATACATCGCGCCGATGATTTTTTGCACAAAGGCTTCAGTGAACAGGCGCTTGAGAAAGAGCTGAATTTTTGATATAAAGCCGATGGCATAAAGAGGCTTGACGCGTTTTTTCAGTGCGATGGCACTGATAATGCTGCCGACCGTATCCGGGGACATGCCGTTACTTTCATCATGCTCCATCACGGCGACAGAGCGCGATATCATGCCGCCGTAGACATCGTCACCCACGTGGAATTTATGCCGGATGGGGTCGGTTTTTGTGTCGCCGGGCAAAACAGCCGTGACGCTGACGCCAAATTTTTTCACCTCGCCCGCGAGGGCGCTCGAGAAGGCAAGAACAGCCGTTTTCGAAGCCGAATAATACGCCTGAAAGGGAATCGGGAAGGGGGCGGCCATCGAGCTCGTACAGACGATGCGCCCGCGCCCGGCTTTTCTCATCAACGGCAGGACGGCACGCACGGCGTTGACCGTCCCAAAGAAATTGAGGTCAAAGAGCATTTTGATCTGCTCCGGTTCCGTAAACTCTATTGCACCGGAAAGAACGGTCCCCGCGTTGCACACGAGCACGTCGATACGACCTTCGCGTTCAAGGACCTGCTGGACGGCGGCATTGACGGACGCCGGGTCGGTCACGTCGCCCTGAAGGTGGACGACGCCGGGATTTTCAACCGCATGGCGGCTGATTTCATAAATTTTGCAGCCCTTTTCGGCAAAGCTTCTCGCCGTTGCGTAGCCGATACCGCGGCTGCCGCCCGTTACTATCACAACCTCGTTCATCTCAGCTCACCAAAACGTCTTTAAGGATGTCAAGTGCCTCGTCAAGAAGCGCTTCGGTGTGCGTCGCCATATAGCTCGTTCGCAAAAGGCATTCGTTTTGTGGTGTTGCAGGCGGCATAACCGGATTGACATAAACGCCCGCGTCGTAAAGAGCCTTTGCTTTGATGAGCGTGTTTGTCACCTCGTAGGTATAAATCGGGATAATCGGCGTTTGAGACATTTTAATTTCAATGCCGCGCGCCAGTAGACCGCGGCGCATATAGACAGACAGGTCGTTGAGGCGCTTGACAATCTCCGGGTGCTTTTTCAGGTGGCGCAGCGCCGCCAATGCCGTCGCGCAGTTGGCTGGCGGGATGGAGGCCGAGAAAATAAACGGCCGGGAATTGTGGCGCACGAAGTCGCACACCTTGTCGCTGGCCGCCATAAAGCCGCCGAGGCTGGCCAAAGATTTGCTGAACGTTGACATGATGATATCCACATCGTCCGTCAGCCCAAAGTAATCGGCGGTGCCGCGCCCGCCGTTTCCAAGAATGCCGAGACCGTGCGCATCATCAACCATAATCCGCGCGCCGTATTTTTTACCGAGGGCTACAATATCCGGCAGACGGGCGATGTCGCCGCCCATGCTGAAGACGCCGTCTGTCACAATCAGTTTGCCGGCCCCTTCCGGGATGCTCTGCAGCACGCGCTCAAGGTCCGCCATGTCGCTGTGCAGAAAACGAACCATTTTGCCGAAGCTGAGACGGCAGCCGTCATAAATACTCGCATGGTTTTCTCGGTCACAGACGACATAGTCACCGTGGCCGACGACGGCGCTGATGATGCCGAGATTGGATTGGAAGCCTGTTGAGAAGGTGACGGCCGATGCCTTGTTCACAAAAGCGGCCAGTTCATCTTCCAGTTCTAAATGCATTTCCAGCGTTCCGTTCAAAAAGCGTGAGCCGGAGCAGCCGGAGCCGTATTTTTCAAAAGCCGCGCGCCCGGCCTCAATGATCTCAGGGTGCGTCGTCAGCCCGAGATAGTTGTTGGAGCCGAGCATGATCCGGCGTTTGCCCTCCATAATAACCTCGACGTCCTGCCGCGATTCCAGCGCATGAAAATAAGGATAAATACCCTCTTTTTTCGCGTCGTCGGCAGCCGTAAAGGCATAGCATTTTTCAAAAATATCCATCATCTCATCGTCCGTTCCGCCGCTGTCGGCACAATTTATTAAAAGCGCAAATAACGCCTATAATCACCGCAGGCACAAGAGTTACCGGATGCTCGTTTCCCAAAAGATGCTAGGACTAGAATAGTCTGTCTGCCGAACGCTGTCAACCTCAAATTGCGCGATGCTAAACAGCACAAAAAAACGCGCCGGCGGTCCGACGAAGCGGACTTCCGGCGCGGTTTATTCCTTTTTATTACTCGACGATGGCTTTTGTGTCCCTGGCGATGACGAGCTCCTCATTCGTCGGGATAACAATAATCCGGACTGATGAGCCCTCGCCCGTGATATCGCGGGTCTGGCCTCTGAATTTGTTCTTCTCCTTGTCAAGACGGATGCCGAACCCTTCCAAGCCGTCCATCACAGCCTCCCGCGTCTCCGGCGAGTTTTCACCGAGACCGGCTGTGAAGACAATGGCGTCTGCGCCGCCGAGGGCGGCGATGTAGGAACCGATATATTTTTTGGCGCAGTAGTTGAAGTAATCAAGCGCCAGCTGTGCGCGGTCATTGCCCTCGGCCGCCGCCTCCTCAATGTCGCGGAAGTCGGAGGAGACACCGGAAATGCCGAGGACGCCCGACTCTTTGTTAAGCACCTCCATCGCCTGATGGATTGACAGCCCCTCATGGTTGTGCATGAATTCGACGATCGCCGGGTCAATGCTGCCGCTGCGTGTGCCCATCGGCAGACCTTCCAGCGGGGTGAGGCCCATCGTTGTGTCAATACACTTGCCGTCTTTCACGGCCGCCAGAGATGAGCCGTTGCCGAGGTGGCAGGTGATAATGCGCGAGCCTTCGACAGGGATGCCGAGAAACTCGATTGCCATCTGCGAGACGTAACGGTGCGACGTGCCGTGAAACCCGTAGCGGCGGACGCCGTATTTTTCATAATAAAAATATGGAATCGGATAAATGAAGGCATGCTTCGGCATCGTCTGATGAAAAGCCGTGTCGAACACGGCGACCTGCGGCACGCCAGGCATCGCTTTTTGGCAGGCCTTGATGCCCATCAGATTTGCCGGAATATGAAGAGGCCCCATCGGGATGTACTCCGTAATTGCGCGGATAACACCAGCATCAATCAGAACACTGCTCGAAAAACGCTGCCCGCCGTGCAGCACGCGGTGGCCGACGGCACCAATCTCATCAAGGCTTGAAATGACACCGTGTGCCGGGCTTGTCAGCATCTTGATAACGGCGGCGATGGCCTCGGCGTGAGTCGGCAATGCGATATCGGCTTTGTACTCAGGTTTATCGCCGACGAGCGGCGTGTGCTTCATACGGCCGTCGATACCGATGCGCTCGCACAGGCCTTTGGCGGCAACCATCTCGTTTTCCATATCGAACAGCTGATATTTCAGTGACGAGCTGCCGGCGTTAATGACTAATACGTTCATTTATGCAAACCCCTTGAAAATTAATATACATGCTTTACAATAATATCTGAAGATAAAAGGTGATGTATGATTTATGTTGTCATCTTGTAAAACCGATGAACGGAGGTTCATGCGTTGAAGATCGCCGGTATCATCAGTGAATATAACCCCATTCACAACGGTCACGTCCATCACATTGCGGAAACACGCCGCCTGCTCGGTGCCGATACAGCCATTGTCTGCGCGATGAGCGGTAATTTTGTACAGCGCGGTGAGCTGGCCGTGTTCAGCAAGCACGCGCGGGCCGAGGCCGCCGTTTTGTGTGGGGCAGACCTTGTTGTCGAGCTGCCGCTGCCGTCCGTTCTGTCGTCGGCAGCCCTGTTTGCGCTGGGCGGGGTTGCGCTGTTCAACGCGCTTGGCGTTATCACGCATTTGTCCTTCGGCAGCGAGGCGGGCGATGTGGCGCCGCTTGCCGAAGTCGCCGAAGGCCTTCTTCGGCCGGAAATGGACGGGCTGATTCAAAAGGAACTGACATCGGGCGTCTCTTATGCCGCGGCGCGGCAGCGGGCAGCAAACCGGCTTTTCGGGGACAAGGCGCGTCTTCTGGAAACGCCGAACAATATTCTCGGCATTGAATATATCAAAGCGCTTAAAACGCTTGGCGCGCCGATTGCGCCTGTCACAGTTCGCCGCCTTGGCGCCGCGCACGATTCACAGGGGAATGAATCAGCTTCCGCCCTAAGATGCCTGCTGCGAGCCGGAAAAGATATCTGGCCGCTCATACCGGATGAGGCCGGGCGTCTATACCGCGCGGAGATCGCGGCCCGCCGCGGCCCTGTATTTATGGCCGGCATCGAAACAGCGCTTTTGGCGCGCCTGAGGATGCTGAAGCCTGACGATTTTGCCGCTCTGCCCGATGCCTCGGAAGGGCTGGAGCACCGTCTGATGCGCGCCGCTTTGACGGCGCCGACGCTTGAAGCACTCTACAGCATGACAAAAACGAAGCGGTACGCCCTCTCGCGGCTGCGCCGGATGGTGATGTGCGCCGCGCTTGGACTGACGGCGTCTGAAAGCCGCGCCATGCCCTGCTTCGTGCGTGTGCTGGCGCTCAATAAAACGGGGATGGCCGTCTTGCATCACATCAAAGAAACGTCGAGCCTGCCGGTCATTACAAAGCCGGCTTCAGCGAGGGGTCTGAATGGTCCGGCGCTGTCGCTTTTTCGGAAGGAAGCCGCCGCCACGGACTTTTATGTGCTGGCCTGCCCGGGGGCCGAAAACAGAAGCGGCGGTCAGGAGTGGATGAGAAGCCCCCGCATTGTGGGCGCAATGAACCGGCTTCATCCCTAAAAAAAGCTTTCATGACAGTTCGGCTGTCACAAAAGCACCCTTGCCCGTTCGTTTTACCGAAACGTATTCTAACATATCTATCGTCATTTTCCAACGTTTTTACATGGCACAATGACGTGTTGTTTTTGTAAAATTATCTCCTGCAATTATTGTTTTTTTTATTTTTTGTACTTATTTGTTTAGATACCCTGAAATAGAAGAAGACCGGCGGCCTTTAAGCCCCCGGTCTTGTTCTGTTTTATGCCGCTTTTGACGGGGCGGCGCTTTTTGCGGTGCTCAGCATGTTTTCGATATCAATACCATAGCCTTTCGTCGGGTCGTTGACGAGCACATGCGTCACGGCGCCGATGAGCTTGCCGTCCTGCAGGATGGGGCTGCCGCTCATCCCCTGAACGATACCGCCCGTCTTCTCGATCAGGCGCTTGTCGGTCACGGTGATCATCATGGTGCGGCCGACTGCCTCGGTGCCGGTGTACACCCGTGTGATCTCGACATCATAGGATACGACGTCAGTTCCGGAGACGTTCGAGAGGATCTTGGCTGGACCCGTCTTGATTTCTGATGTTTTGGCAATCGGAACGGCCGTTTTTCCAGCAATCAGGTCTTCATTGTCCAGCGTTCCGAAAATGCCGCTTGTTGAATTTTTCATCAGCGTCCCGAGAACGCTTTCCGTATTAAATGTCCCGTGCAGCTGACCGGGCATACCGGCTTTGCCCAAGATAACGTCCGTCACGGACGAACGCATGATCTGCCCTGTACGCAGCGGGATGAGAACACCCGTCTCCGCATCGTTGACGGCGTGCCCAAGCGCGCCGAAGAGGTGCGTTTCAGGGTCATAGAACGTCAGTGTGCCAATACCGGCGATACCATCGCGCAGCCACAAGCCAAGCTCGCACGCGCCATCATTACTTTTATGCGGTGTCATTTTCAGCGACATCGTTTTGCCGCCGCGCAGAACCGTCATTGCAACAGGCGATCCGTCCAGCATTTTAATTGCCGCCTTCAGGTCGTCGTTGGACGAGACGTGCTGAGAACCAATTTGCGTGATAATATCCCCGACGGCCACACCCGCGTCGCGTGCCGGTGACGCTGTCACGCCGTCCGGCATCGTCTCGGGAACGCCGACAACCATAACACCGTCCGACGACAGTGAAATGCCGACTGCATTTCCCATTGGGATGAGTGCTTTCCCGGCCGCCAGCGTTCCGGGACAGGAAAACGCCAAAACCGTCAAAAGCAAGAAGCCGGAAAACAGCTTTTTATATAATTTAGTAATCCCCATGCATCAGCCTTCCTTCCGATGTGGAGAGCAAAAAAAATTGATCATTAAATTTCCCTCCTGAAATAATTTGAAGCGACAATTTTAATATGTCCGCTGCGTCACAAAAAAGAGATCGCCGTTCGTGACAATATCTATCTGTTTTGTCTTGGTAGGTTTTTGATTGAAAGCCCTCACGCTTTTTTTTCAACAAGCCATGTATGAATTCACATGAAATGTCATAATTTGATTCAAAATAAGCGATTGTTAAACAGATAGGAGTCATGTATATGAATGACCACGCAAAGGACGTTCAGCTGACACCTGCAAACATCCCCATGACAGCGCATCTTTTTGAAGAAACGGTGCGAGCCATTGCCGCCCGTTATCCAATTGTCAAAGTTCGTACCATTGGGTCAAGCGTGCTCGGACGACCACTGCTGCTCATAACGGTCGGTATCGGCGAACAGGCTGTCTTTTTCAACGCCGCGCACCACGCCAACGAATGGATTACAGCGCCGCTCGTTTTAAAATTTGTTGAAAACTATGCCGACGCCGTCGAAAAAAACGCATCGTTGTTTGACTGTGGCGCTCGTTTGCTGTACAGTAAAACAACGTTATATGTTGTGCCAATGGTTAACCCCGACGGGGTCGATCTCGTAACGGGCGCACTGACCGGGGCGCCGCTTGAAAAAGCCGCCGCGATAGCGGAAAAGTTTCCGGATGTGCCGTTTCCAGCTGGTTGGAAGGCAAATATAGAAGGCGTTGATCTAAACCTCCAGTATCCCGCCGGTTGGGAAAAGGCACGCGACATAAAATTTGAACGTGGCATCACAAGCCCCGCACCGCGGGACTATGTCGGGTCGCAGCCGCTTTCGGCCCCTGAAAGCTGCGCCCTTTACGATTTGACGCGGCAAAATGACTTCGCCCTCACGCTGTCTTACCACACGCAGGGAAAAGTGATCTATTGGAAGTATCTCGATTCTGCGCCAAAAAATGCATGGCAGCTTGCGCAAAAATTAAAAGATGTGAGCGGTTATGCGGTGGAAGACACGCCGTATAACGCCGGGTTTGCCGGTTATAAAGACTGGTTCGTATCGGCGTTTAACCGCCCCGGCTTTACCATTGAAGCCGGCATCGGCGTTTCACCGCTGGCCCTTTCGCAGTTTTCAGAGATGTATCAAGATAACGGCCGCTTGATGGCCGCCAGTCTTGAAGCTGCCGCAAAATGGGCAGAAAATCGTTAAACTTTTGGCTAAAATTCGACAGATTGCGACAAATGTATCATTTTTACAACCGATTTTTATGAAATATATCATAATTTTGAACAGAAGGAAAATAATTCATAATTTGGGAGGGCGATTCATGCCGAAACCCTGGGGTGAAAACGGTGAGAAGAATCTGATCGCATTACGTCTGAAGGAGCTCAGAGAGCGGAAAGGACTGTCACAGCGGGCTTTGGCAAACCAGCTGCAATTGCGCGGCGTGGACATGGACAAAAATGTTATCACACGCATTGAAACAAACAAACGATTTGTTTCTGATCTTGAACTCTGTGCTATTGCGGCAATTTTCAACGTTTCCTATGATTATTTGCTTGACGGTAGAGGAAATGGAAATAATTAGAATTATTTTCCAAATAGTGCTTGCAAACGAGGTCTGAATGTGCTAGATTGTTAGACAAGGCCGCAGATAAGCAGAAAAATTGCAAAGCCGTGATGAATTATCAGTGACGGAGGAGCTTACAATGGAAACAAAAACGCGCGTTCTGATTGCCGATACCGGAGAAGATTACAGACTTCTGTTCTCAGAGATCTTGATGAATGAAGGAGATTTTGAGGTTGTCGGCTGCACCGGAGACGGACTCACGGCATATTCCCTCGTGCTGTCGGAGAAGCCGGATGTTCTGGTAACGGACCTCATTTTATCGGGGCTTGACGGGTTATCCGTCCTCGAAAAACTCTCGGACGTGCCCGACGGGGACAAGCCTTCCGTCATCATTGTTTCGGGTTTTTCCAGCGAACACACGCTATCGGAGGCGTCAGCTCTTGGCGCATCCTATTTTTTGCAGAAGCCGTGTGACATCCCCGCGCTTTTATCACGCATCCGCATGGTGTCCGGTAAATCACGCGCTGCGCTCGCGCCTGTCAGCACCGCCGTCAAGCCAACACGGCCGGAGCAGAGCCTGGAGAGCCTCGTCACGGAAATCATTCATGAAATCGGCGTTCCGGCGCACATTAAGGGTTATCAGTATCTGCGCGAGGCCATTATCTTAACGATCAATGATATGGACGTTATCAATGCCGTCACAAAAGTTTTGTATCCGACCGTTGCCAAGCGCTTTGCCACAACGCCCAGCCGCGTCGAGCGCGCCATCCGTCACGCCATCGAGGTTGCTTGGGACAGGGGAGACCTCGAAACGCTCCAAAAATTCTTCGGCTACACGGTGTCCAACATCAAAGGCAAGCCCACAAACAGCGAATTTATCGCCATGATCGCCGACAGGCTCAGCCTTCAGCGGCGGGAAAGCAAATAAAACAATATCGCCGGGGCTGATGCCCCGGCTTTTCATTTTTTGATACAAAAGTCAAATCCTACATAAGGCCCCCTTCGGGGGCTTTTTTGCTGCCCCAAAATGAGCAGTGACAGTGTTTTCAGATAGCCTTTCGAGCAAATAACGAAACGGACGAGCATATTTCGGGACATGCCACAATAGACTGTGACAGAACGAAACGACAGTGGGGTGAAGCAAGATGGCCGACTTAACGGCGCAGGTGGCGCGGTATGACGGTGCTGTTCTGCTCCTGCCGATGATGCTGCGGGAGGCCGCGCGCCGGGTGGTGCGGGAAGACAGGGCTGTCGCCGAGGAGCTGCGGCTGCGCACCGGCCAGCCGCTATCCGTGCTGCTGCCGTCGGGTGAAGTGTCGCTCGGCGGTGCGCCGGTCACAAAGCGTGACCTTGACGGGCTTTTGGACATCGCGACCGGCGCGTCGGCCTACGCTGCGCGTGAGAGCGTCCGATCCGGGTATATCACGGTGCGCGGAGGTTACAGAATCGGCCTGTGCGGCACAGCAATCGTCCAGAGCGGTGAGGCGGCTGGGTTTAAAGCGCTGACGTCGGCGTCCGTTCGCATCGCGCGCGCCGTCGTCGGCATCGCTCGAAGCGTTGCGCCGCAGCTGACGGATGGCGGTATGCTGCGGTCAACGCTCATCCTCTCGCCGCCGGGCCGCGGGAAAACGACGCTCCTGCGCGATTTGGTGCGGCTGATCTCGTCGGGTGACGAGGCGCTTGGCATGAAGCCGCTGCGCGTAGCGCTGGCTGACGAGCGCAGCGAAGTTGCCGCCGTTTGCGACGGCGCGCCCCAGATGGACGTCGGGATGCTGACGGACGTTCTCGACGCCTGCCCAAAGGCCGAGGGCGTTATGATGCTGCTGCGGGCCATGAACCCGCAGGTCATCGCGCTCGACGAGATCACGGCCCCGGCTGACATTGAGGCCATTGAAAGCGCGGCGGGCTGCGGCGTACGGCTTCTTGCAACGGCGCATGCCGAGAGCCTCAATGACCTTGTAAAGCGGCCAATTTATAAGCGGCTACTGAGCGACGCGATTTTCGAAAAAGCCGTGCTGATCGGCAAGGAAAACGGGACGTGGACGTATACCGTCCGTGACTTGGAGGCGGGCGTATGATTCGATTTATGGGAGCTGTGCTTATCATGCTGGGAACGGCCGCCTGGGGCATATTGGGCGTCATAAAGCTCCGAAACCGCGTTAAGAGCCTCCGCGCGCTGACGGGTGCGCTCGGCGTTATGAAAAGCGAAATTTGCGACCATCTCACGCCAATTCCAGCGCTGCTGACACAGCTTGCCGCGGAGTGCACCGCCCCTGCCGCGCTTTTTTTTCAAAACGCGGCGGACCAAATCGGGCAGCTCGGCACAACGCCGTTTTCCGCCCTGTGGCGCCAGGCCGTTTTGGTAACACCGGAACTTTTGCTTACCCCGTCGGAAGCACTCGTCTTAACGGAGCTCGGCCTGTGCCTTGGGCGGTATGATATTGCCGAGCAGCGCAGCGCCATTCAGTACGCCCAGCGACGGCTTGAGGCATACGTCAAACAAGCGGAGGAAGAGCGCGACAGAAATTCAAAAGTTCGCGCTTTTCTCGGTGTCGCCGCCGGTCTCTTCGCAGTCGTCATCCTACTGTAAAATAAGAGGGGTCATATGAATGTCGAGTTAATTTTTAAAATTGCGGCTGTCGGAATACTGGTGGCTGTCTTAAACCTTTTGCTCACGAATTCCAAACGTGAGGAGCAGGCGTTGATGACGACGATTGCCGGGCTTGTTGTCGTCTTGCTTATCATTGTCCAGCAGATCAACGAGCTGTTTGACATGATAAAAAGGCTCTTTGGTTTTTAGCCATGGCGATTCTCATTAAGGTCGCTGCCATCGCTGTTGCGGGGACGGTGCTCGCGCTCGTCATCCGTAAAAACAGCCCGGAGCTGGCGCTGATGCTCACCGTCTCGCTGGCGCTTGTCGCTTTGTATCTCGCGTTTGACACGATCAAAAGCGTGACGGACTTCGTCCTGTCGCTGTCCGACATGGCGCTCGTCTCGCCGGCCGTTTTGTCAATTGTCTTCAAGGCTGTCGGCATTTCGATCATCACAAAGCTCTCGGCGGACGTCTGCCGTGATGCCGGTCAGTCGTCCGTCGCCTCCGGCGTTGAGCTGGCCGGCTCGTTTGCCGCTTTATACCTCGCGCTCCCGCTCTTTGAAACTGTTATAACCATGATCCAGTCGCTGGCCTGAATGGCCGTGCTGGCGGAGCTGCAAATGATAAAAAAACTGATCTTCTTCTTCTTGCTCATTGTTTTCACGATGCCGGCGGCGCTGGCCGCCGGGTCGTTATCAGACACGGACACATCGTCCAATGCCGTCACGGCTGCCGATATTCAGGAGAGCCAGGCCGACGCGCTCGGGACAGACAAGCTCGAAAACGCTCTGCCGGATGACGCCGGAAACGCGCTGGGAAATCTGAAGGTGACGGACAGCCTCGACCTCTCCGGCGGCTTTCAAAAGCTTTTAAAAAGCGCCTCCGACAACATAGGAGACGTCTTTACAGGCGCTTTGAAAA
Source organism: Oscillospiraceae bacterium CM (assembly GCA_022870705.1). Taxonomy (NCBI): domain Bacteria; kingdom Bacillati; phylum Bacillota; class Clostridia; order Eubacteriales; family Oscillospiraceae; species Oscillospiraceae bacterium JHJ. The sequence continues at coordinate 1,558,273 of CP072107.1, read as the reverse complement.
GCGCCGCCGTCATCGTTATCATCGCCATTCTCTGTTCCGTCGTCGCCGCGTCGTTTGACGGCGGCGCGAAATACGCCGTTTTGGCGGGCGTCCTTGCTATCGCGGCCGTCAGCGTATCAAGCATCAATGCGTTTATCGGGCTCGGCGGCAAAACGCTCGACGATCTGAATACCTTTTCAAAGCTGCTGCTGCCAACGCTGACGGCTGCTGCCACAGCGTCCGGTGCCGTCACCTCGGCTGTTGCCAAATACGCCGCTACGGCGCTTTTTATGGATATCTTAATGACCGTATCCAGAAGCGTTGTCATGCCCCTCATCTACGCCTTCACAGCAACAAGCATTGCCGAGGCCGCGTTGGGCGGCGACGCGCTCGCCGGGGCGTCAAGCCTTCTGAAATGGATGGCTAAAACGATCATGACAGTGACGATGCTCCTTTTTATTGCCTACCTGTCGCTGACGGGCGTCATCTCCGGGACGACGGATGCCGTGACGGCAAAGGCCGTCAAAACGACGATTTCAACCGTTCTCCCCGTCGTGGGAAGTATTATTTCTGACGCAGCCGACACCGTTTTAGCCGGGGCGTCAATTCTCCGCAACGCCGTCGGTGTTTTTGGCCTTTTGGCCGTTGCGGCGACGTGCCTGCTGCCGTTTTTGCGCCTCGGTGCCAATTACCTCCTGTATAAAGCTGCCGCCGGTTTGTCCGGGGCAATTGCAGACAGTCGTATTACAAAGCTCCTAAACGCCGTCAGCACGGCCTTCGGTATGATGCTGGGTCTCGTCGGCGCGTCGGCGCTCATGCTGTTTATTGCGATCATTTCGGTCATTAAGGTGGTGACGTGAGATGACGGAAGCGATTCGGACCTGGGTCATCGGCCTCGCGGGCGCGGCGCTCATCACCGCCGTTGCGATGACGGTGACGCCTGAGGGGAAGACGAAAAAAATTGTCTCGCTCATCTGCGGGCTCATGACGATTCTGGCGCTGATCCGCCCGCTCAAGGGTTTTGATTATGTCAGCTTTGCCAAAAATCTCGCATCGTATAAACAGGAAGCGTCGGCCTTCTCCGCCGACGTATCGGACGCCGATGAAAAACTGACAAGACGTATCATAGAGGAGAAATGCTGCGCATATATATTGGACAAAGCTGAGTCCCTCGGTATCACCGATCTCGACGTTACCGTCACTGCCGCGTGGGATGACGACGGTTATTGGTATCCGGCGCGCGCCGAGCTGTCAACAAACGCCGGTCTAGCGCTGCGCGCATCGCTGGAGAGCCGGATTGAATCGGACCTCGGTATCCCGCGGGAAAAGCTCGTTTGGAGTAACAGGAATGAAAAATAAAAACATGACGGCCCTGACAGAAAAGCTCTTAGCGCTCATTAAAAAAAACAAATTCGTCTTGCTTGTTTTGGCGGTCGGCCTTGTGCTGCTCCTTCTGCCGACGGGGCAATCGAATGCGAAGACTGATACGGGCGGGGCAAAAACGACAAATGATTTTTCGCTCGCCGCGCAGGAAGAGCGCATCGCCTCGGCGCTGTCAAAAATTGATGGGGCCGGCCGCGTCACGGTCGTTCTAACGCTCAAAAGCTCGTCGGAACAGGTGCTGGCACAGGACGAAGACACATCGTCAAAAAGCGGCGTTGGGAATGACGCCGAAACAACGACGGAAAAAAGCACAAAAACCGTCATCATCTCTACGGGCACGTCGAGCGAAAGCCCGGTGACGCTCAAGGTTATCTACCCTGAGTATCAGGGCGCGCTCATCGTCTGCCAGGGAGCAGACAACGCCGCCGTCAAATATCAGATCGTTTCGGCAGTGTCAGGGCTGACGGGTCTCGGCGCGGATAAAATCGTTGTCACGAAAATGAATAAATCTTGAGGAGGCAACTTGCGTGAAAACATTTAAAAGGAATGCGGTTATCATCACTGTGCTGCTGTTTGTCTGTGTCGCAGCTTACCTGAACTGGTCTTACAGCAATAACGCTGACAGTGAAACGGCCGCGACATCGGATGACGCCTCGAGCGCCCAGACGGGTGCTAACGCGGCGGCTGACCCATCGGACGCCGGGCTTTATTACTCAGCCGATTCGCAGGTAAACAAAGAGTATTTTGATACGGCCCGCCTGAACCGGGAGCAGGCCCGCTCCGCGGCGGCGGCGTCGCTGGCAACCGTCAGCAAGACGGACGGCGCTTCCAAAGAGATGATCGACGCGTCGCTCAAGGAAATTTCTCAAATCGCGTCCGACGCCCTCAAAGAAGCGCAGCTTGAAGACCTCATCAAAGCCAAGGGTTTTTCTGACTGCGTCGTATACATCTCCAATGACGGCGTGACTGTCACCGTCCCGGCGCCAACAGAGGGGCTCACGGTCTCGTCTGTTGCAAAAATCAGGGATATCGTCACCGCGCAGACAACCTACAAGGCGACCGACCTGAAAATAATTGAAGTAAAATAGCTTTATTTTCTATAGGAACTGTTGTATAATACCTGCATACGCAGGTATTATACTTTTTAAGTGTCCTTTTCCGCTCCGTTGAGCGGAAAGATGACACGATAGCGCATCCTGCCGGATGCCCTATCAACTGCATACGCAGGTATTATACTTTTACTGGGGTGACGGCCGTGGGCGAAAATAAGGAATACATCACTTATACCGAAGAGCGCGGCAGTATCAATATTTCCGAAGAGGTTGTGGCGACGATAGCGGGCGGCGCGGCGCTCGATGTTGACGGTGTGGCCGGTTTGTATTCGACACCCGGGCGTGACATTGCCGAACTTTTAGCGAAAAAGCATCTGTCCAAGGGCGTCAAACTCCGCGTGGAGGATAAAGCTGTCTATGCCGACGTTTATGTGATGGTGACGATGAACAGCGCCGTTAACGAAACGGGCATGGCTGTCCAGTCGGCCGTCGCGACGGCGATTGAATCGACGACAGGGCTCGCCGTTGCCAGCGTCAACGTCCATATCTGCGGCGTGACCTTCAAAAAAGAAAGCAAATAACAAAATAATGCAGACAGGCAAGGCGGAGGGAATCTCCGCCTTTTTATAAAGGTGATAACATGACAAGAACAAACGCCAGAGAGATTGCCGTTCGGCTCTGCTATGGCTTATCTGAAAACCCGACGGACCCGGCAAAGCTCCTTGAGCACGTTTTTGATGAGGACTATTATGGCTCGCTCCGTGAGGAGGACGGGGTCTTTTCCGATTACCCGGACGAAGCACAGCGCGCTTATATTGGGCGGATCATCAACGGCGTCTGGGACCACAGTGCCGAGCTCGACGCTTATATTGAAAAGTACGCCGTCGGCTGGAAATTCGGCCGCATTTCAAGAACGGCCGTCGCCATTTTAAAAACAGCGATGTTTGAAATTCTCTATATGCCGGACGTGCCGCCCAGCGCCGCCATCAACGAGGCGGTTGAACTTGCCAAGCGCTATGAGGAAGCGGCGACGGTTCCGTTTATCAACGGCGTCTTAGGCAGCTTTTCAAGAAATGAAGTGACGTTTTCATGAAACCGTCGGCTTTGGCGTTTGATACGAGCAACTATACGACGAGCTGCGCCGTCTTTGACGGCGAGACGGGGCGCAATTCGGGCCGCCTGCTGGATGTGCCCGTTGGAAACCTTGGCCTTCGGCAGTCGGATGCGCTTTTTATGCATGTGCGCCGTCTGCCGTCCGTTTTTGAAGCGCTCGGTGACCTTGGCGACATTATTGCCGTCGGCGCAAGTACAAAGCCGCGCGAGACGGAAGAGTCGTACATGCCTTGCTTTTTGGCGGGCGAAAGTCAGTCGGCCGTCTTGGCGCGTGCGCTCGGCGTGCCTTTTTTTGATTTTTCGCATCAACAGGGCCACATCGCGGCGGCCGCATGGTCGTCCGGCCGAATAGATCTGCTCGATATGCCCCATCTCGCATGGCATCTCTCCGGCGGGACGACGGAGCTTTTGTCCGTTGTGCCCTTTGGGTCAGCTCTCCGCTGTGAGATCGTCGGCGGGACATCGGATGTCTCCGCCGGCCAGCTTGTCGACAGAGCGGGGCAGCTGCTCGGTTTGCCGTTCCCGTCTGGCCGGGCGCTCGACGCCTTGGCGCAGACGTCTGATGCCGCACGTTGTTTTGAACCGAAAATCAACGGCCTGACTTTTTCTCTGTCAGGTGTTGAACATCAGATGAAGCAGCTTTCCGCATCCGGCGCGCCTCCGGCAGACATCGCGCGTTTTGCGCTTTTGTCGGTGATTGCCGCCATCCGCCAAACGACGGAAACGGCTGTCAAAAAGTATGGTGGCCTGCCGGTTCTCTTTTCGGGGGGCGTCGCGTCCAATACGCTGTTGCGGGAGCGGCTGTCCGGCGGCATTTTTGCCGAGCCGCAATACTCGGTTGACAATGCCCTCGGCGTCGCCATTTTGACATACAGGGCGGTCGATGCGCATGGATAAGAAAATTTACAGCGTCACAGAACTTAATGAGCACATCAAAGGCCTGCTTGATTCGGACGACGTTTTAAACGGCGTCACCGTCCGCGGGGAGTTGTCCAACTACAAAATTTACCCGTCCGGCCATCATTACTTCACATTGAAGGACGGCGAGGGGACGCTGCGCTGCGTCTTTTTTAAAAGCAGCGCCGCCAGATTGCGCTTCCGCCCCGAAAACGGCATGAAGGTCATCGTTTTCGGGCGTGTGACGGTTTTTCCGAGGGACGGGGCTTATCAGCTCTACGTCGGTGACATGACGCCCGACGGCGTTGGTGATTTGTACATCGCCTTCGAGCAGCTCAAAGAGAAGCTTCTGCAGGAAGGCCTTTTTGATCCGTCACATAAAAAACCGCTGCCGCGCTTTCCGGGGACGATTGCGGTCATCACCTCATCGGCGGGTGCCGCGGTGCGGGATATTATTCGCGTATTGGGAAAGCGCTGGCCGATGGCGAAGGTCGTTATTCTCCCGGTTCGTGTGCAAGGCACGGAAGCGCCGCCTGAAATTGCTGGGGCAATCCGTTACGCCAATAAATATAGCGTCGCCGACCTCATTATCACAGGCCGTGGCGGCGGCTCGCTTGAAGACCTCTGGGCGTTTAACGACGAGCGCGTGGTGCGCGCAATTTTTGATTCTCAAATTCCCGTCATCTCCGCCGTCGGTCACGAGCCGGATGTGACGATTTCAGACTTCGTCGCCGACCTCCGCGCCGCGACGCCCTCCAACGCCGCAGAGCTGGCCGTGCCGGAGGCCTCAGAGATGCGCGCCGCTCTGCGCCAGACGGACATCCGCATGCTGCAGGCTGTCACACGGGAGCTTAAAATGCTGCGCCGCCGCGTTTTGGACCTCTCGGAAAAGCGCGTTTTACAAAGCCCAAAAAATCCGATTGATGACAAAAGGCTCCTTCTGGACCATGCGGCCACACGCCTTGGCGCCGCCGCCGCCGGGAAGCTTTCCGTCTCACGCGCGCGCTTTGCCAGTCTTGCCGCCGCGCTCGACGCAATGAGCCCCTTAAAAGTCCTCGGGCGCGGCTACGCGATCGTCGCCAGTGCAGACGGGGCCGTCGTCAAAAGCGCGTCAGACGTCAAACCGGGCGATCGGATCAGGATTCATCTGCAAAAGGATGAAATCAGCGCGCTTGTTGAGTAAGGCGTTTAGGAGAATTGTCCCTCGTTGAGGTCAAAAAAGGAGCTTCATGTTATGACGCTTCCAGTACGAAAGGAAATACGTCTATCTGATTATGATTATTGTCAAAATGGCGCCTATTTCGTGACGATCTGCACTCGAAACAGAGAGCATCTGTTTTGGGATAATGCCGTAGGGACGGCCAATGGCCGTCCGCACCTCTCGAAATGCGGTAATATTACGGATAAAGCAATAAATAAGCTTCATGAAATTTATCCCACCGTCTTCGTTGATAAATACGTCATCATGCCAAATCATATCCATATGATTCTCCTGTTGTCCGGAAACGGCGGACGGCCAATGGCCGTCCCTACGATATCCCGTATAATCAATCAATTTAAAGGGCATGTCAGCAAGAAAGTAGGAGTTTCAATATGGCAGGCACGGTTTTATGAGCATATTATCAGGAACGAACAAGATTATCGTGACATATGGCAGTATATCGATGACAACCCTGTAAAATGGGCAGAAGACGAATATCGAACGCCGTAGGGACGGCCAATGTCCGCCCCGCACTTCCCCCATCCACCCCACTGATAAAGGAGCGCCAATATGAAAAAACAAACGTTTGAACAGGCCATCACGCGCCTCGACGAGATTGTCAAAACACTCGAACGCGGCGACGCGCCGCTCGAGCAGTCGCTCACGCTGTTTGAGGAGGGGACCGGCCTCATTAAATTCTGCTCGGAGCTTCTTGATACCGCCGAGCAAAAGGTGACGAAGCTTCAAAAGGGTGCCGACGGCGCGCCGACGGAATCGGATTTTGACGCCGGGGAGTAACAATGCCTGCTGACACATTTAATGAAGAATATGAAGCCTTGCGGAACATGGTTGAAAAAAGCCTCGCGTCCTGCTTGCCCGGCCGCTCCAAGCTGGCGGAGGCCATGCGCTACAGCCTCTTAGCCGGGGGCAAACGCATCCGGCCCGTGCTGGCTTTGAAATTTGCCGAAGCCGTTGGCGGCAGCGCCCAAAAAGCCCTTTCGGCGGCGCTGGCCGTAGAGGTATTCCATACTTATACGCTCGTGCACGACGATCTGCCCGCGATGGATAACGACAGCCTGCGTCGCGGCAAGCCGACGAACCACGTCGTTTATGGCGAAGGGCTGGCAACGCTCGCGGGCGACGCGCTGCAGGCGGAGGCCTTCAGAATACTCCTGGCATCAGACCTTCCGGCGGAGACGCTCGTTCAAATGGGCAATGTGCTCGCCAAGGCAGCCGGAGCTGACGGCGTCTGCCTCGGGCAGGCGCTTGACATGGATAGTGAGGGCAAAAGGCTCACGCTCGAGGAGATAACGACAGTCCATCATTTGAAGACGTCAACACTTCTCGCAGCAGCCTGTCAGCTCGGCGTTTTAGCGGGCGGCGGCACATCGGCGCAGCGCGTTGCCGCCGAGCGGTATGCGACGGCGCTCGGCCTGGCCTTTCAGATCCGAGACGATATGCTCGACGCAACCGGCGAAACGGCCCGCCTCGGCAAACCGGCCGGTTCCGATGAAACAAACGGCAAAACGACGTTTGTAACGCTTTACGGTCTGGATCAGTGCCGAACTCTCGTGCGCGAGATGACGGGCAAAGCCGTTGATGCCCTTCGGGGATATTTTGAAAACACAGGTTTTTTTGAAGCGCTTGCCATTTATCTGGAAGAAAGAAAGTATTGATAAATCCCGCCGATATTGTTAATATATAGCTACAGCGGCGCAGTATCCTAGTCAGATCTGCCGTCTACCAGGAAGGGCCTAAAAATCCTTTGAAGGGCACACCTTTGAAACCCCTTGTGCCTGCTTTGAACGCCCAGTTCGGGGTGGGTGCTGGGGGGAAGCGCTTCGGCGCTTGCACCTTCAGGGCGACCTCCAATGGCATGGAGTGCGCGACCCTGTTTGTGCGGAGACCTGCCATCGTGCTTTGACGACCTCGTACACCGAGGGCGATCCTTGTACGGGGCAGGATTGAACCTGCATCGCGGTGCTCCGGCGCAAGCCGAGCGCTGTGTGCAGAGTAGCCTGCCTTGAGTGGAATCTGCGGATAGGGGATTAAATGCACGGCGTTGTGGCCACAAAGCTTTGCGCTATTGCCCCTTGAAATATTTTCTGCAAAAGAGGCTAAGAGACGGTGAGACTGCGGTGGAAAACACCTAGGCTGTTCGGGGAGAACCTGTCCCCGTGACAGGATGGGGATTGCAGTACGGACTCAGTGGCAATCGGGCAGCGATGTTGGTAACGCATCGAACGTGGCTTTAATGGGAAACCGCCTCTACGGCAACGAGAGGCAGCCGCGGGGGAAATCCAGCCCGTACCTAAGCCGTAAGATTTACTCAGCTTGTTGCCGCTGCATTGAAAAAACAGCGCGGGTAGTGGCCGATTCCGCGGCATCTCGCGCTTTTTCGTTGCGCGGCCTTTTACAGCCGATAAACGAAATCGGCAGTGTTATAATAAAATGGTGTAATGAATAATGAAAATGAAAACAAACACCGGCTGGCTCGTTAAAATCATCCTAATCAGCGTCTCGATATCCATTGCATTAACCTTTGTCTCCTCAGAGCTTTTGGGGAGGGCCGGTTATGTCGTGGCGTTTTTGATTTTAACGGTTTTTATTTTTTTAGGGATTATTTTTGATATTATCGGCGTGTCTGTGACGGCCGCATCCACAAAACCGTTTCACTCCATGGCCGCCCATAAAGAGCACGGCGCCGTGGAGGCCATCCGCCTCATCCGAAACGCCGAGAAGGTCTCCGCCGTTTGTAACGACGTTGTCGGGGATATCACCGGCATCATCAGCGGCACAACCTCGGCACTCATCGTCTCACGGCTGATGGTGGATTTGTCGACAGACAATATTCTCCTTCAGCTTGCCATATCAGGTCTCGTTACTGGAATGGCCGTTGGCGGCAAGGCTTTTGGTAAGATACTGGCTATAAACAACAGCACCCGCATCGTCCTCGATGTCGGGAAGCTGATCTACATGAAGAATAGACTTTTACGCAAAAAATGAGGGAAACCATTGGAGCTGTTAGACAAATTAAATCTCCCCGGCGATCTCCAGTCGCTTGAGCCCACGGCGCTTGAAACGCTGTGCCGTGAGCTGCGGCAGTTCATGATTCAAAACGTCTCGAAAACGGGCGGCCATCTGGCGTCAAATCTTGGCGTTGTTGAACTGACGGTCGCCATTCACCGTGTTTTTGATACGGCGATAGACCGGCTCGTCTTTGACGTCGGTCATCAAAGCTATGTCCATAAAATTCTCACAGGCCGCATGGAGCAGTTTGATACGCTGCGCCAGTTTAACGGCTTGTCAGGTTATCCCAAGCCGTCCGAATCGCATCATGACGCTTTTATCGCGGGCCACGCATCTAACTCAATTTCCGTGGCGCTCGGCATGGCGCGCGCGCGCTCCCAGAGCAGGCGCGACTATAACGTCGTGGCGCTTATCGGCGACGGGGCGCTCACAGGCGGCCTGTCGTACGAGGCACTGAGTGACGCCGGCGAGAGCGGGGAACCGCTTGTGATTATTTTAAACGATAACGGTATGTCGATTACGAAAAACGTTGGCGGCATGGCATCGTATCTGTCGCGCCAGCGCCTCAAGCCGTCCTATGCGGCGTTTAAAAAGCGGTACAGACGCCTGATGGAAAAGCTGCCGGGCGGGCGAAAAATTTATCAGCTGACACACGGCATCAAAAGCGCCATCAAAGAAGCGCTTTTCCACTGCAGCATGTTCGAGGAGATGGGCCTTCAGTATGCCGGCCCTATAGACGGCCACGATTTAACGCGCCTTTCTGAGGCGCTCACCTGGGCCAAAGAGCTCCGGGAGCCCGTTTTGCTTCACGTTATCACCCAAAAGGGGCGCGGATATATCTATTCGGAAATGACGCCGGATGTCTATCACGGCGTAACGCCGTTTGACTATAAAAAAGGTGTCGTCACAAGCGGCGGCCTCTGCTTTTCAACAGTCTTCGGCGAAACGCTCGACAAGCTCGCGGCAAAGGACTGGCGCGTCTGTGCCGTCACCGCTGCCATGACGAGCGGCACGGGGTTGACGGCGTTTGCGCAGAAATATCCAGATCGATTTTATGACGTCGGCATCGCCGAAGGGCACGCCGCCGCCATGTCTGCGGGGCTTGCCGCGCAAGGGCTCGTTCCCGTTTTTGCCGTCTATTCAACGTTTCTGCAGCGCGCGTATGACATGCTGCTGCATGATATCGCCCTGATGAATCTGCACGTTGTTCTGGCTGTTGACAGGGCTGGCCTCGTCGGCGGCGATGGAGAGACACATCAGGGGATTTTTGATGTCGGATATCTCTCCACCGTGCCGAATATGCAGATTCTCTGCCCGGCGAGCTTTGCGGAGCTGCACGATATGCTCAGCCATGCCGTTTTGGACATGGACGGCCCCGTTGCCGTCCGCTATCCGAAGTGCGCCGAAGGGCGCTATCAGGACGGCGGCACAGAGCCCGCCAAATGCCTACGCAGCGGGGAGGATTTGACAATCGTCACCTATGGCATCTCCGTCAACACGGCGCTGGACGCCGCCGACGTACTGGCGGCGCAGGGCGTATCAATTGAACTGATTAAGCTGAATTTTATCCGGCCGATTGACTTTGAAGCCGTTGAAGGATCCGTCCAAAAAACAGGCCGCCTGCTCGTTTTGGAAGAGTGCGTCGAGGCCGGCTGTGTCGGTAGGCAGATCGCCTGTCATCTGGCTGAACATGCCATCACGCTGAAAACGCTCCGCCTCATGAATCTCGGCAGCCGCTATGTGGCGCAAGGCCGCGTTGAGGAGCTGCGGGAGCTGTGCGGGATCGATACAGACAGTGTCGTCCGCGCCGTCACGGAGGAAATGGCCCAATGAGCAAAAAACGTCTGGACGTTTTCCTGACCGAAAACGGCCTTTGCCCCAGCCGCGAACGGGCGCAGGCCGTCATCATGTGCGGCGACGTTTATGTCGGCGGGCAGCGCGCGCTTAAACCAGGGATGATGATTGACGAGAAGGCCGACGTTGACGTGCGCGGCGAGACGATGAAGTTTGTCAGCCGCGGCGGATACAAGCTTGAAAAGGCGCTGGATGAATTCGGCGTTACACCGGCAGGGTGGTGCTGCCTTGACTGCGGCGCGTCGACAGGCGGCTTTACAGACTGCCTTTTGCAGCGTGGTGCCCGGCGCGTCTATGCCATTGACGTCGGATACGGGCAGCTCGCTTGGCGCCTTCGCAGTGATGAGCGCGTCGTCGTCATGGAGCGCACAAACGTGCGCCATCTCACACCCGACGTCATCCCGGAAAAGGCGCAGCTGGCTGTTGTTGACGTTTCGTTTATTTCACTCAAGCTGGTACTTCCAGCCGTTAAGAGCCTATTAACGGGCGATGGCCTTGTTATCTGTCTCATCAAGCCCCAATTTGAGGCCGGGCGCTTAAAGGTCGGCAAAAAAGGTGTCGTCCGCGACCGGGAAACACATGTGGAAGTGCTGCAATCATTTGTTCAAAATGCAGAAAATAGTGGCTTTCAAGTAAAGTCCGTCACATTTTCACCGATAAAAGGACCAGAGGGGAATATCGAGTTTTTAGGCTGCCTTGCCCTTCAGGGCGCAAAGACCGCGTTTGATTTGGAAACCATCGTAAGCGAGGCGCACAGAGCGTTGGAAGGCCGATAAAGGCCACGCGCTCCTACTCCGGCGGCGATGGCTTTCTTTTTCCGTCCGTCGCTTTTTTCAGTGAAAGGAAAATCGACCATGATGAAACGCGTTCTGCTGTACCCCAATATAAACCGTGATCAAAATCTCGCGCTCACGCAGGAAGTTGTGGCCATGCTCACAGATTGCGGCGTGGAGGCTGTCGTCTGCCCTTTGTATACGGCCAACAGCTCGTGGGCCATTCCGCAAACAATGAGCGTTTCAACGCTTGACGACGAGCTCGACCGCGCTGATATGATTATAACCTTCGGCGGTGACGGGACGATTTTGCGCGCCGCCAGAGCGGCCGCTGGCCTTCCGATTCCGATTCTCGGCGTTAATATGGGCAGCAAAGGCTTTATGGCGGAGCTGGAACAGGGCGACATAGACCTCATCCGCCGTGTCGTCGCCGGTGACTACACCATCAACAGGCGCATGATGCTCGACGTGGAGATCGTCCGCGGCGGTAACGCCGTCTACCGTGACTTTGCACTTAACGACGTCGTCGTCACAGGGCTGACGAAGGTCGTCAATCTCACGCTATTCGGTGACGGGCAGGTTATCACCAGCTTTTCCGGAGACGGTGTTATCGTCGCTACGCCCACCGGCTCGACGGCGTATTCCATGGCCGCCGGGGGCCCGATTGTCGAACCGTCGACAGCCAATATTATTATTACACCGGTCTGTGCGCACGTCCTCGCCGCCAAATCGTTTGTGCTCGCGTCGGACAGGCGCATCTCTGTCGAGCTCGGTGCTGTGAAAGCCAACCCAGCCATTATGACGGTTGATGGCGGCGCATACAGAAACCTTTTAACGGGCGATGTCGTCAACGTCTGCAAATCAGGGAAAGAAACGCTGCTGGTCCACCTTGCAAACAGGAGCTTTTATAAAAAAGTGAGCGAAAAGTTGGGTGAAAGGTTTTGAAAAACAAACGCCAGAATGCGATTTTGAAAATTATCGCATCGCAGGACATCGAGACGCAGAACCAGCTCATTGAAGCCCTCGGCGAAGCCGGTGTCGAGAGCACGCAGGCTACCGTCTCGCGTGACATCAAGGAGCTGCACCTTGTCAAGGAGCTGACGGCGCAGGGCCGGTACCACTATGTCATCGGCCAGAAGCAGGATTTGCAGAATTACGCCTCACGTCTGAAATCCATCTTTAAGGAATGCGTCACATCCTTCGTCAGCGCGCAGAACATTGTCGTCATTAAAACACTGCCCGGGCTGGCCCCGGCAGCCTGCAGCACAATTGACGCGATGAATATCAAAAACCTTGCCGGCTCCATCGCCGGGGACGATACGGCTTTTCTCGCCATGAGCGACAACGCCGCTGCCGAACGCTTCTGCCAGGAAATACAGGACATGCTGTATTAAGAGAAGTGACGGTCGTCATTTAATGACCCCGCTTGTAGAGGCAGACCTTGTGTCTGCCCTCGCGATTGTGAGAGGTAAAATATGATCCAGCTGCTGCATATTGAAAATATCGCCGTCATCGAAAAGGCGGATATTGCCTTTGGCCCCGGCTTGAATGTTTTAACGGGCGAAACGGGCGCGGGCAAATCCATCGTGATTGACGCGCTCACGGCCGTTCTTGGCGGACGGGTGTCGCGTGAGCTTGTGCGCACTGGTGCCGCCGCGGCTGCGGTGACGGCTGTTTTCGCCGATATTGGGGCGGCGGATTGGTATGCGGAAAATGGGATCGAGCCGGATGAGGACGGGCATCTCATTCTCATGCGCCGCGTCACCGCCGATGGGAAAAGCACCTGCCGCATTAACGGAAGCCCTGTCACAGCCGCGCAGCTGCGCGACTTAGGGGAGCGCCTTGTCGACATTCACGGCCAGAATGACGGGAGGAAGCTGCTTGACGAGCGCTTTCACATCCAGTATCTTGACAGCTTCGGTGCGCTGGAAGCAGACCGCGTAGCTTATGAGACGGCCTATAAGGCCCTGCGCGCCAAAGAGGCCGAAATCGATAGGCTGTCGATGGACGAAAGTGAAAAAGAGCGGCGGCTTGACAGCCTCCGCTTTCAATTGGGTGAGCTTGAAAAGGCGGACATCCGCCCAGGCGAGCTTGACGCACTTCTGGCGCGGCGCGAGCTTTTAAAAAACGCCTCGCGCCTGACGGAAGCCACGGAAGGGGCTTTTGCCGCCCTTGACGGCAGTGACAGGACGGATGGGGCCGTCGCTCTCATCGGTGGTGCCGAGTCGCTGATTTCCGGCGCCGCGCGGTATGCCGAGAGCTTTGGGGACATTGCCGCCAAGCTTAAGGATCTTCAGTACGCCGCGGAGGACGCGCTGGAGTCGCTGCGCGACGTGCGCGCCAGTCTGGCGTTTTCCCCCGACGAGTTTGACACGCTTGAAGCCCGGCTCGATACGCTCAAACGGCTGCTGCGCAAGTACGGAGACAGTGAGGAGGCCCTCATTGCCTACCGGGAAAAGTGCCGGGCAGAGCTTGATGAGATTGAATTCTCGGCCGACACGGTTTTGAAGCTCGAAAGGGAGCGGGAAAGCCTTTTAAATGACGCCCGGCAGAAAGCTGCCGCCCTGTCACAAGCGCGCCGCGCGGCTGCCGTTAAACTTGAATCGCGGATCAAAGCAGAGCTTGCCGCGCTTAATATGGCAGGTGTTCGTTTCGAAACAGCGTTTGACGATGTTCAAGGCAGTAACGGCCTTTGCCCTACGGGGTGTGATGAAATTCGCTTTTTGATGTCCGCCAACGCCGGGGAAGCGCCGGGCCGCATCAGCCATATCGCTTCCGGCGGTGAACTCTCACGCATCATGCTGGCGCTGAAAAACGTTCTTGCGGAAAACGATGAAACAGCCACGATGGTCTTTGACGAGGTGGACGCCGGTGTCTCCGGTATCGCCGCCCAGCGCGTCGGCGAAAAGCTGGCAAGCCTTTCGCGCGGCCGCCAAGTGCTGTGCGTGACGCATTTGTCCCAGTTGGCTGTCATGGCGGATACACATTTTGAAATCAATAAAACGACAGCCGACGGGCGGACGTTTACGTCCGTCATCACACTTGACGACGCGGGCCGCCGCCATGAGATCGCCCGCCTCCTCGGCGGGGAAAACATCACGGAGACGACGCTTCTCTCCGCCGCCGAGCAGCTCGCCGCCGCCGAAGTGTACAAGAAAAATCTGAACCCGTCCCCCGCTCAATAAAGCTTGCCGTAGGGACGGCCATTGGCCGTCCGCCCGCTGCCGAGGGATAACAACAGCCGCCAATATTGGCGGCTGTTTTGATGTTTTGGTAATCACCCGTCAGCGGAAGCCCTCAAAAACGCTTTAACATCAAAAAGGGATGGGAAGGCTTTAAAAGCAAGCGAAAAAATTTCCGCGGTCGGGGTAATGACATCCGGCACTAAAAGCGTTTTGAGCCCTGCCGCATGTGCCGACAGAACGCCGTTCGGTGAATCTTCAACGGCGTAGCAGACGTCGGGCGGTACGCCGAGCTTTTCACACGCCAAACGGTAAATATCCGGCGCCGGTTTGCCGTGTAAGACCATGTCCCCGGTGACAAGCACTGTAAAATAGGGAAGGAGCCCCGCTGCGGAGAGCTTTTCCACAGCAGTTTTTTCCCCAGTCGACGTGGCCAACGCGAGCTTCGCGTTCGTCCCCTTGAGCCAGTCGAGCAGCTCAAAAACGCCCGGCTTGAGCGGAAGCCCTTCCGCGTCGGCAATTTTTTTGAAAGCTGCTCGGATTTCAGCGATGAAGGTATCGACGGGCAAAGCGGGGCCGTATTTGTCGGCGACAAACGCCCGGATGTCGGCGCTGTTGCGCCCGATGCAAGCATTGATAGACGCCTCAAGATCAGCAAGGCCGAACGTTTGCCCGGCCTCCCGCCATGCGCGCGCGTAAATCCGCTCGGAATCGAACAGCACGCCATCCATATCGAATACAATACAGAAATAATCCATGGCCGCTCCCTCAGCATAAGCCTATTTTGACCGATGAAACAACTGTTTAATAAACAAGCTGACAGTAGCGCGCCATCCGGCACGCCGCTTTTTTCTCGGCGTTAACGGTATATCCTGTAAAACAGATTCGTCGTCGGGCAGACTCAAGGCTACGGCTTTTTCTGCAACAACCTTTTTTGGTGGATGATGCGGTTTGTTCAAATTGAGCGCTGTCCGAAATTTCCAGCCATGCGCAAGCGCGGTGTTTTTTACAAAATTGGGTGCTGCGCCAAGGTCAACCGTCACCATGTTGCCGTTTTGATCAAGGCGCTTGACCGTTCGGAACATAGACCCATGCGGCGTGCCGGTTGACGCCCCGCTCTGTGAGAGAAGACTTTGCTCTGTGGTTTTAACATATAAATAGACGGCCCCAGCCGGCTCGTCAAACGTTACCGCTAATTCGTATATAATCTTTTTCGGCTCCATGCCGTACCCGACGTCAAAAAATTCCGTGCGAACATGGATATGCCCACCGTCTAAAAGCGTGTACGGCAGCTGCAAATCGTCGAGCTTGGCGCAGATGTCGCGTGTGAGTTCGTTTTTCATTTTTACCCCCGAAACAATGCTCTGATTATAGCACAGGAGCGCATCATCATCAATATCAATCCTGTCAGAGTGTAAACATATACAATATTTAGTATACAACCTCTTTGCGGCAGAAAAAAGCCCGCCCTCTGAAGAGAGCGGGCAATAGTCGAGTCTTTTCATTCAGCGGGCTTGGACTTTAGATCAGCCGGAATGACGTCACCGGATTGATAATTCTCGGCATACTGTGCGCCGCCCGGTGTGCTCTGGAGCATGTTATAGCCATCCGGCATGACGGCACGGTCAAACGTGATGATTTGTTTTTTGCCGCTTTTCGTTTCCAGCGTGATCGTCACACGGACAGTATAGCGCAGCGTGTCGGCCGTCAGGCCATTCGAAGCAGCCTGATTGACAGCGTCCTGCATATACTGGTCGTAATCTGAAATATAGGCATTTGATGTCAGGCCTAAAAGACCTGTGCCGAAACGCAGCTGGACGGACGTGGTATCTTTGACAATACTGAGAATGTAGGGGCACGTCCCGGCCGCTTCGGCAGCATCAGCCGCGTCATACGAATCAAAGACGGGCAGAACGTAATCGGCGGGAAGAGACTGTGACGGCAGTGTCGAGCCGTTAAATGTCATGTTGTCGTTTTGCTTATATGTATAGGAGACAAAGGTGCCGTTCGGGACGGACAGCGGCGTCACGCTCAGCGTCGCGCCGACGATGCTTAAGTCGTCCTGCGTGGCCTTGCCACTATTAAAGTAATCCATATTTGTGTTGATGTCGACGATAAACCGTGTCCGGACGGCCAGAGAGCCATTAAAAAAATCGTCGGCGTTGGGGTTATAAATGATCGGCTGGCTGTCGATGGACAAATAATTGACGGTGAAGATGGAATCTGTCGTCGCCTGGGGCGAAGTGCTTGAATTCAGCGCCTGACCGGCTGTCGGTTTTTGAGAAGATGCATCTCCGCTTTTATCACCCGGAAGTGAGAAGGCGTAGACGATCAGAATGACAAGGAGGGCGGCCAAGAGCGTCAGAATGGGTGCGAGGATCCCCTTTGCGGATAAACGCATCATAAAAAGGAAGGTGAGCGCGAGGATAACGATGGCGATAATCCAGCCGATGGCCGTGTTACCGCTCAAGGCAAAGAATAAAACGGCAAAGAGAACTAAAACGGCAAAAGCGGCGATCAGGCCGGGCAAACCTTTTTTTGCACCTAAATTTTTAACAGGCTGCGGTGATGCGGGCATCGCCTGACCATACGGCGGCGTCATAACGGGCGGCGCGGGCGGCCGGGGTGCAGTCGGCTGCTGCGGTGCTGATAGCCCTGTCCTCGCGCCGCATTGCTCGCAAAAGGCCGCCCCGGCTTGAAGCGGTGCCCCGCAGGCCGAGCAGAAGCGGCCTGCCGTCGGCTGAATCGGTGGCCGGACAGGCGGCTGGACCGCTTGCACCTGTGCTTTTTCCAGCTTCTTTTTGCTTAAAACCGTTTTAAATTTAAAGCCGTAACGCGCGGCCGTCTCTTTAACGGCTTTAGGAATCGCGCCGAGATCCAGCGTGACGTCAAATGCCTTGCCGTCTGGCCCGTACGCGATGATTTTAACTTTTCGGAACAGCGTCGACCCCGATTGAAACGACGTCTCGCCCGACGCCATGCCGGAAATACCCCCGCCGTGCTCAACGGTTTTTTCATACATGAACACTGTCTGCTCGGATGCGCTGACGGCAACGGCGGCCTCATACGCGATTTTTTTTGTGCCTGTCGACCAATTTGCGTCAACAAATTCTGTGTTGATGGCGATGCTGGAAGCGCTGTCAAGCGAAAAAGGAATTCTTAAATCCGTGAGTCTTGCAGAGATTTCAGCAATGATTTGCTCTGTCATAAACGGCACCCCTTTGAATTTTGAGACACAATTTGATGCGGTCTGATGACAGAATTATATCACAGCCTCTATTTTTAGCGCAAGATGTCAAACAAGGGGTACCCGGCGGAGTTGACAAGTGCGCGCGCGCTGTGATATCATCACGTCGGAAATGATGGCGCCCTCTGTCTGTTGGGGACAGCGGGGCGTTGCTTTTAGAGGGGAGAATCGTGATGAAACTCTTTGACGAGCTGGTCGCCCGCGGTCTCATCGCCCAGACGACAAGCGCGGATGAAATCAAATCGCTCATTGATAACGGCAAGGCGACGTTTTATATCGGGTTTGACCCGACGGCCGACTCGCTCCACGTCGGCCACTTTATGGCGCTGTGCCTTATGAAGCGCCTGCAAATGGCTGGGAATAAACCCATCGCGCTCATCGGCGGCGGTACGGCCATGATCGGCGACCCCTCCGGCAGGACGGACATGCGCCAAATGGCAACATCCGAGACGATCGCATATAACAGCGCCTGCTTTAAAAAACAGATGAGCCGCTTCATCGATTTTTCAGACGGCAAGGCCATCATGGTCAATAACGCCGACTGGCTTATGGCGCTCAATTATGTCGAGTTTCTGCGCGACGTCGGGCCGCATTTTTCCGTGAATACCATGCTCAGAGCCGAGTGCTACAAGCAGCGTATGGAAAAGGGCCTGTCGTTTCTTGAATTTAACTATATGATCATGCAGAGCTATGATTTTTACGAGCTATTTGTCAAATACGGGTGCAACATGCAGTTCGGCGGGGACGATCAGTGGTCAAACATGCTCGGCGGCACGGAGCTCATCCGAAAAAAGCTCCAAAAAGACGCGCACGCGATGACGATTACGCTGCTGCTAAACGCCGAGGGCAAAAAAATGGGCAAAACGCAGAGCGGTGCCGTCTGGCTCGACCCGAACAAGACAAGCCCGTTTGATTTTTATCAGTATTGGCGCAACGTCGGCGACGCGGATGTTATTAAGTGCCTGAAGATGCTGACGTTTCTGCCCCTTGAGGAAATCACCCGGATGGAAGCGTGGCAGGGGGCCGATTTAAACCGCGCAAAAGAAATTCTCGCGTATGAACTCACAGACCTTGTCCACGGCCAAGAGGAGGCCGACAAAGCGCAGCAAACGGCACGCGATTTGTTCTCCTCCGGTGGCGCGGGCACGATGCCAACGGCTGAGCTGTCCGCCGATGATTTGATAGACGGCACCGTCGATATCCTGTCAGTGCTGGTCAAATCGGGGCTTTGTGCGTCGAAGTCGGAGGCGCGTCGCGCCGTTGAGCAAGGCGGTGTCGAAGCGGGCGGCGAAAAAATCACCGAGTTTTCGAAATGCTTCGCGGCGGCAGACCTTCAAGGTGATGGTGTTATCATCAAACGCGGCAAGAAAAATTTTAAAAGAGTTATTTTGCAGATATAATTTAAAGCGCGGCAGGCGGAATATCCGCCTGCCGCATTTTTATTGATACGAAACGTTTGTTACTGGACGCCGTTCTCGTAAGCCTGGATCATTTTCTTGACCATCTGGCCGCCGATGCTGCCGGCCTGCTTGGCAGTGATGTCGCCATTGTAGCCCTGCTTCAGGCTAACGCCGACTTCGCTTGCTGTTTCCATCTTAAAACGATTCATCGCGTCACGCGCGTTCTGGTTCACCATTATATTAACACTCCTTGTTTTTCGGTTTTTCGTCAGGTACGTTTGCACCTTTCGATTATAGCATTGCCACGCCCGGTTCTTATATTCAAACAAATAATAGTAAAAAATCGAATTTTATCAAAAAAAGACCTGCCTCAAATCGTCTTTTGTAGGGGGCGATGCCCACATCGCCCCGCCTCCAAGGCTGTTTTGTAGGAACGGCCATTGGCCGTCCGCCCATCCCCACACGGGCGGATATGAAATCCGCCCGCCGTATTTATTGTCCCGAAAACAGGATATATACCAAAAACGGAATCGTCACGATGGAAAACAGCGTCGTCATAAAAACGCCCTCCGCGGCGAGCTTTTCGTTGCCGCCGTATTCAAAGCTCATCATCGTGGCGTTCGTGGCCGACGGCATCGCCGCTAGGACAACGAGGACGCGCAGCATCATCGTGTCCGTGACAAAAAGACGCAAGACAGCCCAGGTCAGAAGCGGGATGATGAGCAGCTTAATAACCGTAAACGGATACAGGCGCAACGCGCCGAAAACCTCTTTAAACGGAATTTCTGCGAGTGTTGAGCCGATGATGAGCATGGCGCACGGTGTCGTCAGCCGCCCAACGACGTCGGCGGTGTTCGCCAGTATGCCTGGGGTGTGCACGCGCAGCACGAAAATCACAATGGCTGCCGCCGAGGCAAAAAGCGCCGGATTGAGAAAAAGCCTCGGATTTATTTTGCCGCCGCGGCCCGAAATCATGAGAATGCCAAAGGAGAAGCAGAGCAGCCCGAACAGCATATTCACGAGCGCGACGTAAAAAACGGCGCTGCTGCCGAACAATGTTTCAACAACGGGGAATCCCATATAACCGACATTGCCGAACACCAGCATAAAGCGCGTGATGCCGCGGTCCTTGTCGGGTGCACGCAGCAGCGTCGGCACGGGCAGGGCAATGGCGAGAAAGATGGCGTACATAACGAGCGCAATACCCATGAAAAGCGCGGCATCGCTGCCGGAGGCCGTCGGCTGGCCGTTCATCACGGAATTTAAAATGGTGCACGGCAGGGCGATGTTCAAAACAAGCTTAGACAATAGTTTATTCGAGTCGGCGTTTAAAACGTGCAGCTTGTTGGCCGTAAAGCCGATAACGAGAATGAGAAATAAAACAGCCATTTGGCTGATGACGGCGCTCATGTTCATAGTGTTATCCTTATCTTTAAAAACGTTGTAACCCAAAATATAGCACAAACAAAAACCCGCCGCAACCGTTAACATTGCCGGATTGAATTTTGAAAAATAAAAAGCTCGCCGAAATCATCGGCAAGCTTTTTCAAATCGGAGTGGTGGGACTCGAACCCACGGCCTCATGCTCCCAAAGCACGCACGCTACCAACTGCGCCACACCCCGACAGGCCAAGTCATTATACAATAATCTAAAACACGTTTCAAGTGGGGCGTCGCGTATTTTATCGCACGGGCGGATGTGCTATAATAATTTTATTCAAACCGAATAAGCGGAGTGAAATGATGGAGCCAATAAAAAAGCCGGATAATGTCCGTTTCAGCGATGACGGTATGTCCGTTGTCATTCTCGACCAGAGCCTGCTGCCGAACGAGACAAAATATTTGACGTTGAGCGATAGGGAAGAGCTGTTTGAGGCAATTGCCCAATTGCGCGTGCGCGGGGCCCCGGCAATTGGGATTTTTGCCGCGTTTGCCGTCAGCGTTCTCGCCACGCGCTCAAAAGCGGCTGATGACGCATCGTTTTATCAAGAATTTACTGAGAACAAGGCGTATCTTGAATCGTCGCGGCCGACGGCGGTGAATCTGCGCCATGCGCTTGACCGAATGGATGCCGTCGTACATAAAAACGCTGGGCTGCCTATTCCGGCGCTCTGCAACGCCTTGTATCATGAAGCGCTGGCGATTCAAAATGAGGACATCGCCATGTGCCGGGCCATCGCTGAGCACGGCCTCTCGCTCGTTAAAGACGGCGACGGCGTCTTGACGCATTGTAACGCCGGACCCTTGGCGACGTCGCTTTACGGCACCGGCCTTGGGGCGATTTTTCTCGCGCACGAGCGCGGTCTTCGCCTGCGCGTTTTCGTCGACGAGACGCGCCCGCTTCTGCAGGGAGCGCGGCTGACGTCGTATGAGCTACACCGGGCGGGCATTGGCTGCACGCTCATTTGCGATAACATGGCAAGCCTCGTGATGAAGGAAGGGAAAATCGGTGCCGTCTTTGTCGGCTGTGACAGGGTGGCGCGAAACGGCGACACGGCCAATAAAATCGGGACAAACGGCCTTGCCGTCCTCGCGCGGTATTACAGCATCCCGTTTTTCGTCTTCTGCCCGTCATCAACGATTGATTTTAACTGCAAAACAGGCGCGGATATCGTCATCGAACAGCGCCCTTCTGAGGAGATTAAGGAAAAATTTTTTGAAAAGCCGATGGCGCTGCCGGAAATCGCCTGCTATAATCCCGCCTTTGACGTGACGGATGCTTCTTTGATAACAGCGATCATCACCGAAAACGGCGTCTGCCGCCCACCGTATCGGGAAAACCTCGCAAATATGTTTCAAAACCCACCCGCCGCCCAATAAAGGTATAGGGGGCTGCGCCCGCTATGACCCCATTAAGCCTTCCCCATTGGGGAAGGTGGCACGACGAAGTCGTGACGGATGAGGGCATCCCGTCCTACATCCCGTAGGGACGGCCATTGGCCGTCCGCCTCAAAGGCCCACTCGCTGCCCCCATACACCACACATGAAGGAGATCCCGCCATGTCACCTGAAGCTTACCCCACCGACCAAGAAGCCAAACGCGCCATCATTGAGGCCGGACAGCGCCTGTATCAAAAAGGCCTCGTCTGCGCAAGCGACGGTAATATAAGCACCCGTGTGTCGCCGAATCACGTCCTGGCAACGCCCTCCGGTGTTTGCAAGGGCTTTTTGACGGAGGATATGCTCATAAAGCTCGACCTGGACGGCAGTGTTCTGGAGGGGACATCCATGCCCTCCAGTGAGATTAAAATGCACCTGAATTGCTACAAACAGTCGCCAGACGTTCTCGCCGTCGTCCACGCGCACCCGCCGTCTGCCGCCGCTTTTGCCGCCGCCGGGCTGCCGCTTGACACGGCGATTTTGCAGGAGACCGTCGTCTTGCTTGGTGTTGTGCCGCTCGTCCCATTTGCCCTGCCGGGATCGGACGATTTGGCGGACGGCGTTTCGGCGTTCGTGCAGGACTATCATGCCCTTCTGCTGGAGCACCATGGCGCCGTCGCGTGGGGGAAAAGCGTCAATGAGGCGCTCGAGCGCATGGAGCGCATCGAGTATACAGCAACCGTTACGCTGTTGTCAAAAATGCTCGGCATCACTCGAGCGATGACGGAAAAACAAATCGACGCGCTTTTGGCGCTGCGGCCGAGGTGGGGGATCACCGGCGGCGGCAGGCCGTTGGGGCGCGACGATGTATGAGGTGACGCGATGAAACTGTTAAGCTTTGTAAAAGACGGTCGTTTTCACACCGGCGTACTCCGGGATAACGGCACCGTCGTCGACCTCGCGCCGCTCGGCTGCCCCACACGCATGAATGACATTATCGCCGGTTGGGATAGCCTCAAAGGCCGCGTCGCGGCGGCGCTCGGCGATGAGAACCTTCCGGCGCTCGACCGTACGTCACTGCACTATGCCAATATCACCGCGCCGCAGAAAATCGTTTGCGTCGGGCTCAATTATAAAAGCCATGCCGCTGAGACGGGAATGGCCCCGCCGCGCGACATCGTCTTTTTTTCTAAATTTAACGATGCGCTCGCGCCCGCGGGCGCGCCCGTTTCGCTCCCACCGTGGCTTCGCTGCTTTGACTACGAGGCCGAGCTTGTCCTTGTCATCGGGAAACAGGCGTGGAACATCCCGGAGGATGCGGCGCTCGATTATATCTTCGGCTATACGTGCGGCAATGACCTCAGCGCGCGCGACAGTCAGTTTCTCTCCAGCCAGTGGCTGGCGGGCAAAGCGTTTCCAGGCTTTGCCCCAGCGGGCCCCGTTATCACGACGGCGGATAGCTTCGACCCCGACGGCGATAACGGGATATACTGCGACGTCAATGGCGTGCGCAGGCAGTCCGGCACAACGTCAGACATGATTTTCAATTGCAGGGCCATCGTCAGCGCGGCCTCGCGCTACTTTAAGCTCGCCCCCGGCGATCTCATTTTTACAGGGACGCCCGCGGGCGTTCTTCTCGGTAAACCGGAAGCGTCGCGCGTTTGGCTGAAACAGGGCGACAGTGTGTCTGTCACAATCGACGGCCTCGGTACCCTGACGACAAAGCTGATCTAAACCCACCCGCCAACCAAAAAGGTATATAGGGTGCAGTTCACCCCCTATGTCCCCTAATAAAAGACAAGGGGCTTCTCCCGTCGAGCACGACGACCTCCGCGTGCCGTAGGGACGGCCATTGGCCGTCCGCCCCTGCGCCCGCCCCAAAAGCCTCCCTTTTGAGGGAGGTGGCATTCGCGCAGCGAATAACGGAGGGCGTTCCCCTACCATCCTCGCAGGGGCGGATTCCATATCCGCCCATAACAAAGCCGCCGGATGATCCGGCGGCTCTGTTCATTATGATATAAGGTTTTCTGAAGCTCTTACAGAACGGAGAAGAGCATATCGCCGTAAGTCGGGAGCGGCCAGGCTTTCTTCGCCGTGATGAGCTCCAGAGCGTCGGCAGCGGCGCGGACGCTGTCCATAACGGGGATGACGTTCGTCTTGTACGCCATAGACATTTCGGCAGTGCCGGTGATGGCTTCCGTCTTTGCCAGCACTTCCTCAAGAGCGATGGTGCCCTTATAAAGATCGCCCGTCAGTTCGCTGATGCGGGAAACGCACGCTGTCTCAAAGGAGACATCAACACCGGCAATCAGGGCCTTTTTGGCGTTTGCCGCTTCGGCAAGCTTTTTGGCATAGCCTGTAACGGCGGGGAGAATGCTCGTCTTGGCAATCTCCAGCATGGTGAGCGCCTCGATGTTGAGAATCTTGCAGTAGTTCTCAAGGGCAATCTCAAAGCGGGAATGCAGCTCCTTCTCAGAATAAACGCCATGTGTCTTGAAGAGCTTGACATTCTTTTCCTGAATGAGATAGGGCAGGGCTTCGGGCGTCGACTTGAGGTTTAACAGGCCGCGCTTTTCAGCCTCTACAACCCATGCGTCGTCGTAACCGTTGCCGTTAAAGATGATGCGTTTATGTTTCTTGATCGTCTCTTTGACGAGCTTTGTAAGCACGGCGTTAAAGTCTGTCGCGTTTTCAAGGGCATCGGCAAAAACGCGCAGGGACTCGGCGACGGCCGTGTTGAGAACGGTGTTGGCCTCGGCAATCGACATGGACGAGCCAGCCATGCGGAACTCGAACTTGTTGCCCGTGAAGGCAAACGGGGAGGTGCGGTTGCGATCCGTCGTATCCTTCGGGAACTGCGGCAGGACGTCGACGCCGATCTTCATCATCGTCTTGGACTTCGAGTCGTAGCTCGAGCCGCTGTCGATTGCTTCGACAATGGCTGTCAGCTCGTCGCCGAGGAAGATGGAGATGATGGCCGGAGGCGCTTCGTTGGCACCGAGGCGGTGATCGTTGGCCGCTGTGGCAACCGAGATGCGCAGAAGATCCTGATGCTCGTCGACAGCCTTGATGACGGCGGCGAGGAAGAGGAGGAACTGCGCGTTTTCAAACGGGGTCTTTCCCGGGTCGAGGAGATTCGTGCCGGTGTTCGTGGCAATTGACCAGTTGTTGTGCTTGCCGCTGCCGTTGACGCCTGCAAAGGGCTTTTCGTGCAGGAGGCAGATCATATCGTATTTTTTGGCGATGCGCTGCATGAGCTCCATCGTCAGGTGGTTGTGATCGACGGCAATATTGGTTGTCGAGAAGATGGGCGCGAGCTCGTGCTGAGCGGGCGCGACTTCATTGTGCTCTGTCTTGGCAAGCACGCCGAGCTTCCACAGCTCCTCGTTGAGTTCATTCATAAAGGCTGCAACGCGGGTTTTGATGGCGGCAAAGTACTGATCCTCCAGCTCCTGACCCTTGGGGGGTTTGTTGCCGAAGAGCGTGCGGCCGGTGAAGACGAGGTCTCTTCTCTGTTCATAGAGCGCCTTGTCGATGAGGAAGTATTCCTGCTCAGGGCCGACCGTTGATTTGACGGCCGTTACGTCCTTGTTACCAAACAGATGCAGAACACGAACAGCCTGCTTGCTGACGGCTTCCATGGAGCGCAGCAGCGGCGTTTTAGCGTCAAGCGCCTCGCCTGTGTAAGAGCAGAAGGCCGTCGGTATGTAAAGCGTCGCGCCCTTGACAAAAGCGGCGGACGTGGGGTCCCACACGGTGTAGCCGCGGGCTTCAAACGTCGCGCGGATGCCGCCGGACGGGAAGCTCGACGCGTCGGGCTCACCGCGGACAAGCTCACCGCCGGAAAACTCCATTAGAACGCGGCCGTCATTTGTCGGCGTGATAAAGCTGTCATGCTTTTCGGCTGTGATGCCGGTCATCGGCTGGAACCAATGGGTGTAATGCGTCGCGCCTTTTTCGAGTGCCCAGTCTTTCATGGCATTGGCGACAACGTTGGCAACGCTGATATCAAGATCAGCGCCCGCGTTAATCGTTTTCTGCAATGCCTTATATGTCTCCTTGGGCAGTCTTTGCTTCATGACATGATCGCTGAAAACCATACTTCCGAACATTTCATTGACAGTAGCCATATAAATATCTCCCCAAATAATAATGTATGTAGGAACAACAAGAAAAAACGGCAACAGGTCACCACCATACCGTGGCGCCCTTGCCGCTGTATTTATAAATTATATCGTCACGTGTTTTGTTTGTCAATGCTCGATCGACAGATAAAACACTGCAAAATGAATAATGTTTTGATAAGTCCTTCAAAAGAAATTATCAAAATATGATGAGAGGGGCGAAGAACGCACCGAAGAGGCTTGTTTTCCTGTGGAAATAAAAAGCAGAGGCAGCGCCAGCTGCCTCTGTTTTTGATTTGATAAGGCTTACTGCTTGCAGCAGTGCTTGACACGGTCAGCTTCCTCGGCGCGTTTGCCGTCGTTAAATCGGTCGAGCGTGCCGACGAGATAGCCCGTAATGCGGCGGATGCGCTCAAAGGGGACTGTTTTCCAGTGATACGTCAGGTCGGCGTATTCGCCGCTGAGCTTAATATCCAGCCCGTCGATAATCTTGTCGGGATGCGCCGTGTGCGCATGGGCGATATAGGCCTCGCGCTCGGCAGCGGTCAAATTTCCTCCAGTAACGGTGACATGCATCACGAAACCCTCCTCAAAAGATATATGTAGTTATTTCTAGATGTAAGATACACTATATCATGTTGTTCAAGGATTGTCTACTGAAATAATCCACAATTATTTGAGTGTATTTTTGTGACGCAGCCACCGGGCGGACAGGTTAAAGACGAAGACAAGGATGATGAGCGCGGCGGCCGCCATGTCGGCCAGCGCATATTTATCGGGCAGAATAGCAGCTGTTTTAAGATACCAGATGCGCACGGCCAGTGTATCGGCCGTCCGGAAAATGTTGAGGGGAGAGGTGTGGCTGAAGGGATTCCAGTTCGAAAAGTTGACGTCGGATGTCAGGCCGGAGGTGTAGATCAGCGCCGCCGCCTCACCAAACGACCGCCCAGCTGCCAAAATGACGCCGGTCGTAATCCGGCTTTTTGCCGCCGGCAGCAGAATTTTAACGATCGTCTGCCAGCGGGTGGCGCCAAGCCCAAAGCTGCCCTCGCGGTAGGCGTCCGGGATGTCGCGCACGGCATCCTCGGTAACGCGTGTTAAAAGCGGAATGCCGATCAGCGCCAGCGTCAGGATACCGGCAAGCATGTTCCAGGTGGCCTTTTCCAGTAGGACAAAGGCGAGAAAGCCGAACAGACCAAGGACGATCGAAGGTAGCGACGAAAGCGTCTCGATAGACGTACGGATAATGTTCGTGAGGCGGCCGCGGCTGGCGTATTCCGCCATATAAATACCGGCGCCGACGCCGAGCGGTACAGAGATGACGAGTGCCAGCAGCACCATATAAACAGTGTTAAAGAGCTCGACGCCGAGTCCGTCCTTCCCAAAACCGAGGTATTGCGGGAGAAATGATGAAATGCCGCGCCCGACGACATAAAGCGTGATAGAAGCGAGTAAAAGGAGAAAAAAACCCGCGATGATGTAGAGCGCAATCGTTGCCGCCTTGTCCTGCTTTTTTCGGATACTGTTATGCTGCATCAGTTGTTGTTCGTTCATGGCGCCCTCAGCTTTCTGTCTTTTTCCGGCCAATCAGGCGGATAACGATAATGAATACAAAGGAGATGATAAACAGCAAAAGCGCCATACTCCAAAGACTGTCCGTCCACTGTGTGCCGTCAGCGGCGCTGCCCATGCCGGAGGCAATCTGTGTTGTGAGCGTGCTCGTCTGAGAGAGAATGCCTTTCGGGAAGGCCAGCCGACCGCCGATGACCATAGAAACAGCCAGCGCCTCGCCGAACGCGCGTGACAAGCCGAGGACAACGCCCGTGAGAATCCCGCCGGAGGCGGCCCGGAGGCGGACTGTTGAAATCATCTGCCAGCGCGTCGCGCCGAGTCCGTAGGATGCCTCTGTGTACTCGTGCGGGACGTTACGGATGGCATCGGCCGAGACGGAGGCAATCGTCGGAAAAATCATGACGGCAAGGACGATGCCGCCTGCCAACACGCTCTCACCCCCGAAGGGCAGATGAAAGAGCTTGGCAATAAAGGGGCATAAAACGGAGATGCCGACCCAGCCGTAAACAACGGACGGAATGCCGACGAAAATTTCTATGGCGGGCTGCAACAGGCGGCTGCCAAGACGCGGCGAAATCTCCACAATAAAAATGGCGCACGCCACGGCAAACGGCGTGGCGATGAGGAGTGCCAAAGACGATACTGCAAGCGACCCCGTGATAAAAATGGCCGAGCCTGCCGGGCCGGCTTCCTGCCTGAATTCCATGGCGGGGTCCCATCGGCTGCCCAAAAGGAAATCAATAACGGACTGATTATGCGTTGTAAAAGACGCCAGTCCTTTCCACGCCAAAAACAGCGAAATCGCCACCGTTAACAGCACAATAAAAAGGCCGAGAACGGTCAGCGTCGATTTTCCGAGCGTCTCTTTGAAAAATTTCGTCTGACTCATAGTATCCCTCTTTTTCGGGCGAAAGCCGTTTCACAAGCATCTGCTTGTGAAACAGCTTTCATGAAGCTTTGTTTGTTATCTCGAAACGGTCATTTTTGAGACATCGCCGTAACCATTGTCAGTGATCGTCTTGGCAAAATCAGCCGACATGACGTAATCAATAAACGCTTTGACGGAACCGGTGGCCTCGCCCTTGGTGTACATGTGCTCGAAGCCCCAGATGACGTATTTGCCGGTGTAAACGTTGTCATACGTGGCGTCGACGCCGTCAAGCTGTAGGAGCGTCAGATCCTTGCAGTAGGGCAGGGTTTCGTAGCCAATCGCACCCTTGCCGGTTGTAATAGCCGTCTGCAGGTCACCGGAGGATTCTTTCTTTGTGAAGTTGGCAAACGCGCCAAGGTCCGCGTCGGAGAGCTTCTTTCCAATGCCGTACGTTTCAAACAGCGTGCGCGTGCCCGAACCGGCCTTGCGGTAGTAGACGCTGACCGGCAGGCTGCCGCCCGTCCAACCGTTCACTTGATTCCAGTCTGTAATCGCGCCGGTGAAAATCTTTGTCAGGTCGTCCTTCGTAATGGATTTGAGGTTTGCGGCGACATCGCTGCTCACGGCAATACCGACGGCAACGACGGCGACCTGATGGTCAACGAGGCCCGTTGCATCCTTACCGGCCTGCTCCGGTGTGACGTCGGAATCGCCGATGTTTACAGTCCCCGCGGCGACATCGGTAAGGCCAGTGCCGGAACCGCCGCCGTTAATTGTGACGGAGCCATCAAATTTGGTCGCTGCCTTAAAGGGGTCGATGGCAAGCGTGAGGAGCGGCTGGAGCGCTGTTGAGCCGGAGGCCGTGATGCTGCCAGCGGCGGCAGGTGACGTTGTGTTGTTTGACGTCGGCGTACCCGCGTTGCAGCCGGCAAGTAATGTGACGGCTGTCAGGGCGGCGAGAGCAAGTGCGATGATTTTTTTCATTTTCATATCTCCTTTTACTCTGATAACGTTTTAGTATTTACATTAATACGGTATTATTATTAAATGAAACAGACAGGTCGTGTAAAATGTTTGTTAAATGTGAAAAGGCAGAAAAATCCCCGCCGGATGTGTCTTCCGGCGGGGACTGCTCTTTATTCTGTTTCGTCATGTTCTCCGCCGGGCGGCGTGACACCGGTCTCGCCGAGGCGGTCCTTATAATCCTGTGAAAACTCAACGTAGACGCCGCTCGGCTCCGGGGCCTTGACCTTCGGAGGCGGCACTTTGCCGTCGTGCTCACAGAGCCAATTGAAGTCGTCGCCGTCCATCGTCTCGTGCTCGAGGAGGTATTCGGCTGTGGCGATGAGGATGTTCTTGTGCGCCACTAAAAGCTCCTCACACTTGGCCATGGCCTCGTCAAAAATCCGTTTGACCTCGTCGTCAATGAGTGCCGCCGTTTTTTCGGAATAGCTCTTCGTCTGAGAGAAGTCGCGCCCGATGAAGACGGAATGGCTGCTGTCATCAAAGGAAATGGGGCCGATCTTGTCGCTCATGCCGTATTTCGTAACCATGGCGCGGGCGATACTCGAGGCGTGCTGAATGTCGGAGGAGGCACCGGTGGAAATATCGTCGAGCATGAGCTTTTCCGCCATGCGGCCGCCGAGGCTCGTAATGATATCCTCAAACATCTGGCTTTTTGAATTATAGCTCTTATCTTCCTGCGGGCGGAAGATCGTGATGCCGCCGGCCATACCGTGCGGGATGATCGTGATGTGGTGGACGGGGTCAACATGCTCGAGGTAATGCGCCACAACGGCGTGCCCCGCCTCATGGTAAGCTGTCAGCTTCCTGTCTTTTTCTGTGACGACGCGGCTTTTCTTCTCCGGTCCGGCAATGACCTTCAGCGTTGCCGCCTCAATCTCATTCATCGTGATAAAGCGCTTATTAAAGCGCGCGGCCAGAAGCGCCGCTTCGTTTAACAGATTTTCAAGGTCAGCGCCCGTGAAGCCGGTCGTCCCCTTGGCAACGCTAGCGAGGTCAACGTCATCGGCGAGCACCTTGCCGCGGGCGTGGACGCGGAGAATCGCTTCGCGGCCCTTGATATCAGGCAGACCGACGTAGACCTGGCGGTCAAAACGGCCGGGGCGCAAAAGTGCGCTGTCAAGGATGTCGTTGCGGTTTGTTGCCGCCATGACGATAACACCTTCGTTTGTGGTGAAACCGTCCATCTCAACGAGCAGTTGGTTGAGCGTTTGCTCGCGCTCGTCGTGGCCGCCGCCGAGACCGGCGCCGCGCTGGCGGCCGACCGCGTCGATTTCATCGATGAAAATGATCGCCGGGGCGAGCTTTTTGGCCTGATCGAACAAGTCGCGCACGCGGGAGGCGCCGACGCCGACATAGAGCTCGACGAAGTCGGAGCCGGAGATGGACAAAAACTGCACACCGGCCTCACCGGCAACAGCCTTGGCCAGCAGCGTTTTACCGGTGCCCGGCGGGCCGATCAGCAAAACGCCCTTGGGTATGCGCGCGCCGAGATTGATATACTTCTGCGGGCCCTTGAGGAAGTCAACGATTTCGCGCAGCTCTTCCTTTTCTTCTTCTGCCCCGGCTACATCGGCAAAAGTGACCTTCTTCTTTTCCTCACTGGCAAGACGCGTTCTGGCCTTGCCAAATTTGATGACGGACTTGTCGCCGCCGACGCCGGAACGGTTCATCATGGCGTTCCAGAGCACGATGAAGAAAATAATGATGAGCGCGTAAGGGATGAGCTGGAACCACCACGGCGCCTGCCAGCCCACGTCATAGTCGTAGTTGAAGTTCGGGTCAAGCATCAGCTTGTTGACATCGGGGTTGACGTCTTCATAAAAGATGCTGACATTGTACAGCTTGTGGGTGACGATTTTGCTCCCTGTATCCTGATAATTCTCCTTGAGCTCCATCGTCAGCGTGCTGTCTTTAAGCGTGAAGGACTGAACCTCCTGTGCACTGAAAAGACGTCGGACTTCCGAATAATTTATCGTCGTGGCGTTCGTCCCCTGATTAATCAGCAAGAGATAGACGGCTGAAATCAGGATAATGATGACGAGCACGTAAAATCCTATGTCACGCGGGCTTCTGTTTTTTGGCTTCAAATATGTCACTTCTTTCCTGTGGGACTACTCATAAATCTCCGGCTTGAGCGAGCCGATATAGGGCAGGTTGCGGTAGTGCTCGGCGTAATCGAGGCCGTAACCGACGTAAAACGCATCGGGGCAGGTAAAGCCGACGTAATCGGCACTGATGGGAGCCTTCCGCCGAGAGGGCTTGTCAAGCAGGGCGCAGATTTTTACTGACGCGGGCTTCAGGCTTAAAAGGTACGAGCGCAGAAATGTCAGCGTCACGCCCGTGTCGAGGATATCCTCTGCGATGAGAAGATGCCGCCCTGCGGCGTCGGCGGAAAGTGGCTTTGTCAGCGTCACGATACCGGATGTCTCGGTCGCGTTGCCGTAAGAGGAGGCCGCGATAAAATCAACGTCGCAATATAAATCAATCGCACGGGCGAGGTCGGCCATGAAGACGAAAGAGCCCTTGAGAATGCCGACGAGTAACGGCGGTTCGGCGGTATAATCGGTGGTTATCTGTGCGCCAAGCTCACAGACTCTTTTGGCGATGGCATCGGCTGTGAAAAATACTTTTTCTATATCATTTTTCATATGCCGTCTCCTCAAATTTTATCTCCAAAATCCGGTCGCCCTCACGGGCGGCGGCGCGTTTGTCAAAACCGAGGCCGTATACGGCAAGGGGGCCGTTGTCATCGCAGACAACTGGGATAGCCTGCCGCCGCGCCAGCGGTATGCGCTCTTCAATAAACAGTTTTTTCAGAGTTTTAGTACCGCCGCGGCCAAAAAGCGCAATTTTGTCGCCCGTTTCGCGCGGCCTGACGATGATTTTACCACATATCTTATCCGTTTTGAATAGAAAAGTGGTGAATGATTTATTAATTTTTTTAAAGTCATCCGATTCCGTACACGTCACGGCAAGGCCAATCTCAGGGATCAAAACGCGCCCGCCGATCGGCAAGAAAATTTTTTCAAACGTGACGGGCCGCAGTGATTTTTCGAAAATAACGCGTTCATATTCACGCCGGACCGTACCGGTCGGGAGCGAGAGCCGAGCGGCGGGTGATGCGGTGCGGCAGAGTGCCAAAACGGCCGCCACATGGCGTGATGTGAGCGCATCGCCAGATAGCTGCCGCACGACGCGGGAGGAAACAGGTTCCGGCAGGGCAGTCAGCGCGCGCGCTTCAATCACGCCGTCCGTGACGTTAGCTTCAATAAACGCGTCGGCAAGGCTTGTCAGATACGCGTCGTCAGAACGGGCAAGCGCTGCCGTCTCGGCAGCACGGCCCAAAAACTGGGGGTTTATGGCCTTCAAAACGGGTATGACTTTGTGGCGCAGGAGATTTCTGTTATAGATGTCTAGCGCGTTTGTGGCGTCCTCAACATAGGTAAGCGCGTGGTCGGCGAGAAATGATAAAATCGCCGCCCGCTCAACTGTCAGCATCGGCCGAATGATGTTGCCGCGGACAGGCGGAATCCCGCCAAGCCCGCGCAGACCCGCGCCGCGCGTGAAGTTTAAAAGGATCGTCTCGGCATTATCATCTGCCGTATGAGCCGTTGCAATCCGGGCAGCCGATATTTTTTCGGCGGCGTTTTCAAGAAATTCGTATCGCAGCGTACGTGCGGCCGCCTCAATGCCAAGACCGTTTGTGTGCGCGTAAGCACGAACATCAGCGCTACCGGTCAGAAGCGGTACGTCCAGTTTCCGGCACAGGTCGCGGACAAATTGCTCGTCACGGTCGGCGTCAGCGCCGCGCAGACGATGGTTAAAGTGGGCCGCCGCGACGGAAAAGCCGCGGGCTGGTGCCAACGCCAAAAGCGCCGCCATAAGACACACGGAATCGGCGCCGCCCGAAACGGCAACTAAAACCGTCCCGCCGCGCGGCAGCATGTCATACCGGTCGGCAAAAGCCGTTATTTTCTGAAGCATGTGTCGTCTCCGGCTTATTCGGCGTGGTGCCTGTCAAGCGAGGTGTACGTCGTAAATTCAGGGATCCATTTGAGCTCGATGGTGCCTGTCTCGCCGCGCCTGTTTTTCAAAACAAGGCATTCGGCAATATTTTGCTGCTCAACTTCTTTATTATAATAGTCCTCGCGGTAAAGACCTAAAACGATGTCGGCATCCTGCTCGATGGCGCCCGACTCGCGCAGGTCGGAGAGCATGGGGCGCTTGTCATGCCGCGCTTCGTTGGCACGGGACAGCTGCGACAGGCAGACGACCGGCACGTTTAATTCCTTAGCCATAATTTTCAGCATGCGGCTGATATCGGAAACAACCTGCGTCCTATTGTCGCCTGAGCTTTTTGTATTGCCGCCCGCGCTTTGCATCAACTGCAAATAGTCGATAACAACGAGACCGAGGTTCGGCAGGCGGCGGCATTGTGCGTTCATATCGGCAACCGACAGAGAGGGGTTATCGTTTATCAGAAGGTCGTAGCCGCTGATCATAGCGGC
Source organism: Oscillospiraceae bacterium CM (assembly GCA_022870705.1). NCBI lineage: Bacteria > Bacillati > Bacillota > Clostridia > Eubacteriales > Oscillospiraceae > Oscillospiraceae bacterium JHJ. The sequence continues at coordinate 1,524,241 of CP072107.1, read as the reverse complement.
TGCCGTACCGATTTTCCGCCACTCGTCGGCAGACAGCCGACCTGTCTGGAGCTTTTTGTTGTCTATAAAGCTCTCGGAGGAGAGTAGGCGCATCGCCAACTGCTCGCGAGACATTTCAAGCGAAAAAACGGCAATCGATTTGCCGGAGGTCTTGGCAACATGAAGCGCAATATTCAGCGCGATACTCGTTTTGCCCATACCGGGGCGCGAGGCAATGAGAATCAGGTCGGAGTTGTTAAGACCCATGATAAAGCGGTCCAAATCATCTAGGCCGCTTGGCAAGCCGGGAAACTTGCTGCCGCTTTTGGCCGCCAGCGAAAGCTGATCGTAAACGCTGATAAGAATTTTTGAAATCGGTTCAAGACCCTGCGTGTTCCGCCCTTGCCGCAGGGCATATATTTTTTTCTCCGCCGCCTCCAAAATGATGGCGGCACCGCCGGCGCCCTCCAGCGCCATGTTCAAAATATCACTGCCAGTGTCGGCAATGCTGCGCAACAGCGCCATATCGCGGACGATGGCGGCATATTCCATCACGTTTGCCGATGTCGGCGTGATGTTGACGAGTTCTAAGAGATACGCGGGTGACGTGTCTGTCAAAACACCGGCAACGCGCATCTGTTCCAAAACCGTCACAGGGTCTGTCACCATGGAATATGTGAACATCGAGTAGATCGTCTCATAAATTTCGCGGTTGACGGTTGAATAAAAGTCAGACGGTTTTAATACACCCACAACGTCACCGATGCAGCGGGCGTCAAGTAGCATGGCGCCTAATACCGCCTGTTCGGCTTCAATGCTGTGCGGCATTTGCCTGCCTAAAAGCTCATCCACAAAGTATCCCCCAAACCATCAAACTTCAGCCGGAAATTCTCTCTTATGCCTCTGTGACAAGCAGATGGAGCGTCCCCGTGATTTCAAAACCGAATTTACATTTCACCTCAAAAGAGCCGAACGTCTTAATGGGCTCGTCCAGAACGATCTTGTTCTTTTCGATAACAATGCCGTGCTGCTCCTTCAAGGCGTCGGAAATTTCCTTGGCGGTAACGGCGCCGAAGAGCTTTCCGGCCCCGCCGGCGCGCGCCGAAACCTTGACAACGCAGCTGTCGAGTTTCAATGCGGCTTCGCGCGCGGCAGCCTTTTCGTCCTCCAGCTTTTTAAGGCGCGCCGCTTCTTTGATTTTGATGGCATTTATGTTGTCCGCAGTCGCTTCGACTGCGAATTTTTTCGGAAACAGATAATTTCTCGCGTATCCGTCCGATACGTCGATGAGCTGCCCTTTCTTACCGTGATCCTTGATATCCTGCTGTAAAATAACCTTCATGTTTTCTCCTCCGGAATTTAATTGTTCTCGTCAAGGCGCGTGTGCGCGCTGGCGTCAATGTAGTCGTCAATGGCGGCCTTTAATTGCTCAAGCACTTCCGCCTGGCGCATGCCGGTCACCTTAGCCCCCGCCGTTGACTGATTCCCACCGCCGCCGAGCTTTTCCATAATAACCTGTGCGTTGACGTTGCCGATGCTGCGCGCGGAGATGAAAACGTCGTCGCCGTCGGGTGAGACGACGAAAGAGGCCTGAACACCCGCAATGTTTAAAAGCTCGTCGGCTGCCTGCGCGACAATAACTCTGTTTTCGCGCACGTCGGACGACGCGAGCGCGATCCCGGGCTTAAACATCGTCGCGCCGCGGATAATGGCGTATTTCGACATCGTCGTGTCAAAGTCAGACTGTAAAAGCCGTTTGACATCCGTCGTATCCGCGCCGGAACGGCGCAGATAAGCCGCGGCGTCAAACGTGCGGCTGCCGGTGTGGATGGCAAAGCTTTTCGTGTCAAGCACGATCCCGGCTAAAAGCGCTTCAGACTCAACGCGCAGGATGTCACTCGGCTCAACAAGATATTGCAGCATCTCCGCAACAAGCTCAGACGCCGATGAGGCATACGGCTCGTGGAAGTTGAGCGTGGCGTTTTCAATATAGGTCGCGGCCCGGCGGTGGTGGTCAATGACGGCGACGTGGTTCATGGAGAGCAAGAGCGCCTCGGACTCCACCTGCTCAGGCCTGTTTGTGTCGACGATGACGAGAAGCGTTTTGCTGTCGGCAAAGAGCATCGCGTCCTGCGCGGATATAAAAACGCCCCTGTATTCCGGGTGCTCGCGGAGCTGCTGCGTCATATCCACAACGGCGCTCGGATCGGCGCTTGAGACGATATATGCGCGCTTTTGGCGTTTCCTGGCAATGCAGCAAATGCCGGCGGCCGCCCCAAGAGAGTCAAGGTCGGCGCGCGCGTGGCTCATCACGATAACGGATGAGGCGTCGGAGATGAGTTCACCCAGAGCATTTGCCATAACGCGCGACTTAACCTTTGTCCGTTTTTCAACCTCGGTGGACAAGCCGCCGTAAAATTCAAAGCTGAATCTGTTTTTTATAACGGCTTGATCGCCCCCACGGGAGAGGGCCATTTCGATGCCGACGGACGCATACCGGAAGTTTTCCTCCAGTGTCTTGCCGTCTTTTCCGATGCCGATGCTGAGCGTGGCATGCACACCGCCACCCGTCTTGATGGCCTCGCGCACTGTTTCGAGTAGCGAGAATTTATCCTCGACAAAGGCGTGCAGATAGCGTTCCTCAAAAAGGTAAAGGTAGCGGTCTCTGTCATATTTGCATAAAACGCCGTTACTGCCTGTGAGATAGGCGCTGATTTTATCGTCAATGGCTGATAAAATAGCCGATTTGTCCTTTTCAGCCATGTTTTTGATGAGCTCTTCATAATTGTCAAACATGATAATGGCACAGACGGGCCGCGAGGCCAGATATTCATCCGATCTGTCCGCGTATTCCGTCATGTCGACCCAATAGGCAGCCGCCATCACGCCGTCAGATTCATGCGTTGTGTGAATAATGCTGCCGAAAATCTTGTAGCGCCTGTCGCCGACCGTCATCAGCTGCGGGCATTCGTTTTTTCCGTCGAGCAGCCACTTGGCAGAAAAATCGGGGATCAAGTCTGTCAGGCGCACGTCGAAGAAACGCTCCTTGCTGTCCGTCAGTTGGACAAAACGGTTGTTTGACCAAAGAACCGTCAGCGTTTCCGGGCTAAAAATAACGACGGGCAGCGGAAAGCTCAATAGCGTGTCCTTTGTCGCCGACGCCGTGCTGTTGGTGACGGATTCGATGTATTTTAAGAGCTTTAAGGAGCGCTTTTTGGATGAGAAACGGATAAAAACGGCTAAGAGCAGGACGACAGAAGCCTCGGCGATAGCAAGATACAAACTGTACCGGCCGAAGAAAAATGTCACAACGGCGAAAACGAGCAGAAGGGAGAGGCTCAAACGCATGCTGGGCAGATAATTGTCAAGCATCTTTTTATTCAAAACAGGCACCCCGGTCTTCAGCATTGATATATCATTATATCAGAGCTTCTCCTCTTATACAATAAAAATGAAAGACGAGGCAACAGACAAAACACCACCACGCCGGCGGATAACGGCGTACTGCGGCGGAAATAATGACAGATACCATTGCAGACCAAATTGGGCTGCATCCTTAATGACCGGCGGCATTAAGGCGATGTCTTGTTCCGCTGGAGAGGGGAAACGTCAATCATGAAAGCTGTTATCATGGCCGGCGGCGAGGGGACGCGCCTGCGCCCCGTCAGCGTCAACAAGCCGAAGCCGATGGCGACACTGTTCGGCAGGCCGGTTTTAGAGCATATCCTGCTGCTGCTTCAAAAAAACGGCGTGACAGAGGCGTGCTGCACGCTCAAATACATGCCGCAGATGATCACCGAATATTTCGGCAGCGGCGAAAACTTCGGCGTTCGTCTGACATACAAAATTGAGGAAGAGGCGCTGGGCACGGCTGGCGGTGTCTCAAACTGCGCCGATTTTATCGGGGAAGAAGACTTTCTCGTAATATCCGGCGACTGCGTCTGCGATTTTGACCTTCAGGCGCTCTTCGATTTTCACCGTGCCAAAAAAGCGGCGGCAACGCTGGCGCTCACGCACCATAAAGAGCCGCTTGAATACGGCCTCGTCGTCACGCGGGAGGATGGCCGCGTCGAGCGCTTTGTTGAAAAACCAGCGTGGGATAAGGTGCTGACCGACCGGATCAACACCGGTATTTACGTGCTGTCGCCAACGGTGCTCGGCGAGATTCCACAGGGGCAGCCATACGATTTTGGGCGCGATTTGTTTCCGCGTTTGCTTGAGACAAATAGTGCCTTGTATGGCTTTGACGCCAACGGTTACTGGTGTGACATCGGCAGCCCCGCATCATATCTCGCCTGCTGCCGGGACGCGCTCGGCAGCAAGGTCAGGTTGGATCTCGGCGCACCGCTGGTGAAAGACGGTGTCTGGTGCGCGTCGCCGCTGCCGGAGGGGGTTCTGATCGTGCCGCCCGTTGTCATCGGTGACGGTGCCGTTATCGACAAAGGAGCCACAATCGGCCCGGAAGCCGTTATTGGCGCGTCTTCCGTCGTCGGAGCGGGCGCTGTCGTTTGCCGCGCTGTCGTCTCTGGCGCCATCCTTGATGGTGATGTGCATCTCGACGGGGCAATCGTCTGCCGGGGCGCGCGCATCGGCCGTGGTACCGTCGTCTCCGAGGGTGCCGTCATCGGAGAAGACTGCCTCGTCGGCGAGCACTGCGTGCTCGCGCCCGGCACAAAGCTGTGGCCGTCGCGGCAAATTGTGTCCGGCACGGCCGTCAGCGGGACGCTGTCGTTTGGGTCGCTTAAATCAGGGCCGACATTTGAAAAGCCGGGCATTTTATCGGGTGAGGGCATGCTTGACACCGAAACAGCTCTGCGCCTCGGCGTGGCGTCGGCGTCGTTCGGGCGCGTCGGCGTTGCCTGGCACGGCGGTGACGGTGCCCGCGTCCTGGCCGAAGCATTCGGCTGCGGTGTGTCGTCCGGCGGTGCGGCACTGTACAGGTGTGACAGCGCGTTTCGCGCACAGTGTGCCTACGCGGGCATCTTATACGATTTGCCGCTGACTGTTTTTGCCGAAGAGACGCGGGAAGGTGTCAGCCTGGCGTTTTTCAGCGCTGACGGGGTCGTTATTCCCCGAGAAATCGAGCGTAAACTCGAAAGTGCCGCGTCTGACCTGGGTGAGCGGCCGGTACGCCGAGCCGGGGTCGTCATTTCCGGCGCAGGCGTCGGGGAGGCTTATGTGGCCGAGGCCGCGCGCCGCGCGCGCGCTGATTTAGACGTTACTGAGGCGTTGACGGTCGCCGTTGTCGGTAAAGGCGCTGAAAACAGGGCGCTGAAAAGTGCTCTGTCGCATCTTGGCTGCATTGTTCTGGACAAACTGTTACATTGTCCCGCGTTTGAAATTATGCCCGGCGGCGTCTCGTTTGAAGCGGTTGATGAGGACGGCTATCGGCTTACGGCAGATAAAACAGCCGTTTTATCCGCATTCGTCGCGTTTGACTGCGGCGCAAAGGCGCTCGCCGTCCCGTATGACGCCCCCGACATCATTGACAGTCTTGCGGCGACGTTTCAGGGCTCTGTCCGCCGCCTCGGGCGGGACGGTGCGGCGGCCGACGCGCTTTTTGCCCGACAGTTGACACTGCGTGACGGTGTTTTTGACGCATCGCGCCTCTGCGCGTATCTGACAAGCCGGGGCGAAACGCTTCGTGATTTGCACCGCCGTTTGCCGATCTTTCACGCGGCGACGCGGGAGGTGGTGCTGCAGGGCGACAGGGGCTCCGTCATGCGCGCTTTGTCCGGGGCACAGGCAGGAGCGCGTTTAGAGATGCTTGCCGGTCTGCGACTTGAGTCGGAGAAGGGAAACGTGCACATTGCCCCGCTTCGCCATCGCAGCGCTCTGGCCATCCGCGCCGAAGGGATGAGCGAAGAGATTGCCGAAGAGCTGTGCGCGGAATTTGAGCAGCGCGCCCAACAGGCCGACGACCAGAGTTGACTGCCGTCCGTCAAAACAGAGAAAACGCCGCAGCTGATTAAAAATCGGTTGCGGCGTCTTGTTTTTTGCAATATAATCAAATTTGTTTGTAAAATCATCCGATTTCTCGTCGAGAGGGGGGGGCGTCAGACATGAAAAAAATATTTGCTCTGGTAACCGCGCTGATCATGCTGCTGGGGCTGTCCGCCTGCTCAAAGACGCCTGCCAATACCGTTTTTTCAACAAAAGACCTGACGGGTAAAAACATCGGCGTCGTCAAAAATTCAGCGTCTGTCGTTCTTACCGCCGGATACGGGACGCAGCATCCCTACGACGTGGCGGAGACGATGCTTGTCGATCTGAAAAACGGCGGGCTCGACTGCGCCGTCATGGATGAGACAGCCGCAAAAGCAGCCGTCCGAAAGGTCTCGCACGTCAAAATTCTATCACAGCCCGTCTACGAGGCGGACTTTTGCTTTGCCATCGCCAAGGAAAACCCCGATTTAAAAGAGGCCGTTGATTCGGCGCTCCAGCAGCTGAAGAAAAGCGGCACTCTCAAAAAGATCATTGACGGTTATTCAAAGCAAAACGGCTACCGCTACGCGTCGCCGTCAAACGCCGACCACTCGGTCGGCACGCTGACGCTCGCCGTCGGCGGCGCGTTTGCGCCGTATTGCTATCAGGACGAAAAGAGTGCTTACGTTGGTATCGACATCGATGTGGCCCGCGCCGTCTGTGATATTCTCCGCGTCGATATGAAGGTCAGCGAAACGAAACGAGATAATCTCGTCACTATCGTGCAGTTCGGCAAGGCGGATTTTTCCCTCGGCGGCGTCACAAATAATGACAATGACGCCAAGCTCGTCGACTTCTCAAATCCCTACACAACCTGTACCCAGGTGATTATTGTTCGGAAATAAGTGACTCGCCCGTACCCCTCGCCCCTGTAGGGGCGGGTTTCCATGCCCGCCCGCGCCGCAGGGATTCCAGTGAAAAAAGGAAGAGTAGGCTTTGCCTACTCTTCCTTTATTAATGCGAGAGATGGGACTTGAACCCACACGCCAACGACACACGCCCCTCAAACGTGCCTGTCTACCAATTCCAGCACTCTCGCGGATAGTGCAAGGGTTATTATAGACAGGCACACGCATTTTGTCAACGGATAATTTTCATAAATTGCAAGTGCAAATTGAACACCCCGAGGCAAAATCGTTCCCATCAATTAACCTTGGACACAGATGGTGCCGCAGGCGCTGTCTGTGCCAAGGTTGTCGCAGCCGTCAGGCTGCGTATTCGGAATCAAGAAAGGCTTCAAATAGTTCCTCTGGCGTGTGGTATCCGAGCTTCTTCCGGGGTCGCCCATTTAACTCATCAGCAGCGGACAGGATGTCCTCGTCTGTATACTGCTCAATAGATGTTCCCTTTGGAACGAAGGTCCGGAACAGTCCATTATGCCTTTCGTTCTGAGGACGTTCCCAAGAGCTGTATGGGTGGGCAAAGTAGATCTGGGAACCCCAAGCCTCGACTTCTGCAAAGTCGGCGAACTCGCTGCCGTTGTCTACGGTAATCGTCTTAAAAATCTGTGAAAAACGTTCCCCGTACTCAGCGCGTAGGCTTTTCATGGCAGACATCACCGCATCACTGGTCTTTCCGGGAATACGAATGGCGATGTAGTGCTCGGTCTTCTTCTCCAGCAGAGAGAGTACAACTGCCTCTTTCCCAGCTCGTTTTCCAACCACGGTGTCGCCCTCCCAGTGGCCGCCTTCTATACGAAGGGAAGCGATCTCAGGACGGGCGGAAATGCTTGTGCCGTAGTGCTTTTTGTTTTCCCTGCCCCTGGCCTTTCGGGTGCTGCGTTTTAAGGCTTCCGGCAGTTCGGTCGGCGTGATGGGAAGCAAGCCTGCCCAGACCATGTTGTACAGAGTGCGGGTACAAACCATCTGATCTTCACTGTACAAACGCTGTCGCTTCGCATATCCGCAGCAGGAATCCAGCGACCACTTGTGTTCCCGGATCTGCTTGACTACCCAGTCAATGAAAGTCTTGCAGGAGCCTGCTTTGAGGGGCTTGACACAAGCCCTTCGATTAGCCTTGTAGATGGCCTCGCCGAGTTTCGGAGAATAGCCAGGTGCTTGGCCCCTGTTGCTCTTCCGTGTCGGTGTACCTCGCCTTAACTCGTATGAGATGGTGGACGGTGAACAGCCAATGTTTCGGGCGATGCCGCGTACGCCAAGTCCCTGCTTCAAGAGGGCTTTGACAGCACCACGATCTTCCAAGCTCAAGTGTTGCCCTTTCTTGCGTTCTGCGCTGACTGTGATAGAATCATTGTTATCCATAGTGATTGTATCCTTTCGGTGGCAGATGTTGTGTAGGAACTACATTTTACCACGAAGAATAATCACTATGGATTTTTCTGTTCAAGTGTTCAATTTCATTTTACAATCAACCAACGGATAATTTTGAATTTATTTCTTATACAGTGCCAGAATCACCTTTGACGAGGCGTCGGCAAAATAGCGCGCCGCAGATAGCGACTCATCAAGCGTGTTGCCCGTACAGCCGACCTCCACAATCATCGACCCCGGCGCCGCCTGCTGGTTATAGCGGTACTGTGACAGCTCGATGGGCTTGGCTAATGACGGGTAGAGGCTGTTCATCTCGTCCTGGATATGCAGGGCAAGCTTGAAGTTTTCCTTCCAGTTTGGGTGGTTGAGACCGGAAGCGTTTGATCCGATGACAAACATCACCTGGGAGCAGGTGGTGCCGCCGACATCGGCCAGCGTTTTATAGACAGTCCCGTCGGCAGCCTGAATGGCGTCACGGTGGAGGTCAATGACGAGCTTGATGGTAGGATATTTTTTGAGATAGGCGGCAATGGCGTCGTAAGAGCGGTTGTAAGCACCCTGATAGCTTGGATAATCGTATACGCCCGTGTCATGGATCACCTTAATACCTTTGCTCTCGTATGCCGATGCAAGCTCGTCGCCGACGCGGATGACGCTGTAGCTCTTATTCTGCGTCCGAAACGTGTCGGACACCGCATATTGATCTTTCCCGTCAGGCATATACGCCTCACTGCTGTGCGTGTGAATGATGAGGACGGCCGGCTTGCCTGCGGTGAGAGAGATGCCCAGCGGCTCTTTGAGCAGGGCTTGCGTGTCAAGCGTATAATCCGTTTTATTGTTGACGGCAATAGCCGAATATGTCTTCCCCGGCTTTGTGACAACGGTGGGCGGTGACGGCGTGGCCCCGTCCGTGTTGCTGCCGTTTTGATCGTCCGGCAATGTTTCGTTGCCGTCTTCCGCGCTTTGAGCGGGGCTTTCCGACACGGTAGGCGCATCGGCGGAGATGCTGCCTGAAAACGGGATCGTCGCGCCGAGAATCATTATGCCGGCGTCGTTTTTCTTATCGGGATTCCCAAGCTCCATGCGCAGAATGCTGTCGACAAAATGAGCGTCTCCGGCAAGACCCGTCAGATATCCATCGGACGGTGCATCTCCGCCTAACTGTGCAAACATTCTGAAACAAAGACATAAAAAAAAGAGGAGCGCCAGCGCCTTAACCGTCATCGGCAGTCTCAGCGGCCCGATGCGCGTTCTCGTTCGGACGGTTCTGTGCAAAACCGTGTCACCTCCGTCAGACAAGCTTTTGTCGTACGAAAAATTATATGATACGCCACGCCGCAATATGTGATGTTGTCCATTATCATCTGTTTGTGATATAATCGTCTAAAAAATAACGAGGACAAATATGAAGAAAACTTTTATCCCGAAGGGAATATGCGCCAGCAAAATTGATGTTGAGATTGAAAACGGCGTCATCAAATCCGTTCAATTTACCGGCGGCTGCGATGGCAATCTCACGGGGATCACACGCCTTGTTCAGGGGATGGATGCCCAAAAAGCCACAGAGCTTTTAAGCGGCATCCGCTGCGGCAGAAAGAGCACCTCCTGCCCGGACCAGCTGGCAAAGGCACTTCAGGAAGCCGTGGATTAACGACGGACGGTAGAATGACCCGGGTCATGCTTTTTTGCATGGCCCGGTTTTTTTGACCTTTTTTTTCAGCCGACCCGTCTATAATGGCACCAAGCGGGGAGGGACATGAGTGAAGCCTGTTGTCTATGTCGATGAATTGTTTTTATTGAATTGCCTCATCAATTACCTTCTGCTGCTTTTGACGGCACGGATTTGTTCGGTGCCGTCGCCGCGCCTGCGCCTTTTCTGCGCCGCGGCGCTCGGCGGTCTCTATGCGGTGGCGGCCGTTCTGCCGTTGCCGGATTTTATCATCCATCCCATTGTCAAGGCATCCGTCGGTGTCTTAATGGTGCTTGTATCCTTCGGCGGACAAAAAAAGCTCTTACGCCTGTCGCTCATTTTTTTCGCCGTCGCCGTTGCCTTTGGCGGGGCGGTTCTGGCAGCCCAGTTGCTCGGCGGCGGTGATTTGCTCGGCAGTGTCCTCACGCCTGCAAGCCTGCGCGTCCTGCTGCCGGCCTTTATCATTACCTATTTTGTTTTGACGCTTGTTTTCCGCCGCGCCGCACGGCATACCAAGGGCGGAGGAGGTGTCGTCGCGCTGCGGCTGCGCTCCGGTGACAGGGAGGTGAGCCTCCGGGCTTTGCGTGATACCGGCAATGCACTTGTCGATCCGCTGACGGGCAAGCCCGTCATCATCGCGGGGGTGGGAGACGTTAAAGCGCTCTTCCCGCCGGGGTTACATAAAACAGTTACCGCACTGCGGCTGAAAGACGCCGTCAACGTGCTGGAAGAGCTCTGCGGATCGGATAAGAGCTTGCGTTTTCAGCTCGTGCCGTACAGCGCCGTCGGCGTGCCCGGCAGTATGCTCTTAGCCTTCCGGCCGGATGAAGTGGTTATTGATGGTCAAAATAAAACAGGCATGCTTTTAGCGCTCTCGCCGAACAGTGTCTCGGAAAACGGGACATACGCGGCGCTCCTCGGTGCCTGACAAACGGCCGATGAAAGGAAAATGGATGATGAACGTTTTGCTCCGCCTGAAAGTATTTTTGCTGCTGCGCCTATGGCGACTGTCCGAACGGTTTGGCATCGTCCTGCCGCCGGGTGTCTTTTATATCGGCGGCAGCGAAACGCTCCCGCCGCCCATGTCACGCGAGGAAGAGGCGCATTACATCGAACTGCTGGGGACACGTTCGGAAGAGGCCAAGCAGGCGCTCATCGAGCGGAACCTGCGCCTTGTCGTCTATATCGCCCGCCGTTTTGAAAACACCGGTATAAACATCGAAGATCTCATCTCCATTGGGACGATTGGGCTCATCAAAGCTATAAATACATATGACGCCGAAAAAAACATCAAGCTTGCCACCTACGCCTCGCGCTGCATCGAAAACGAGATTTTAATGTTCCTGCGCAAAACGAGCAACAGAAAGGCGGAGGTCTCATTTGACGAACCGCTTAATACGGACTGGGATGGCAACGAGCTCCTTCTCTCCGATATTCTCGGCACCGATTCTGACATGGTCATGCGCCCGATGGAAGACGATGTGGACAGAAAGCTCCTGCACGATGCCATCGATAAGCTTTCCGACCGGGAGCGCGAGATCATTGTCATGCGCTTTGGCCTTGGCGGCATTGAGGAGCGCACACAGAAGGAGGTTGCCGACCTTATGGGCATCTCCCAGTCCTACATCAGCCGTCTCGAAAAGCGCATCATCCTCCGTCTTCGCCGCGAAATCACCCGGCATATCTAAATCTTTCTCACCCGCCGCCCAGAAAAGGAATAGGGATACGCCCCTATGAAACCTCCTACCTGAAGGAGGTTTCGGCACCGCCTGGGCGATTATCAATCGCCCGCGTTTTAGTCTTCGCCCGCATCCAAAGCCAAAAAGGTCCGCCGGTTTAATACCGACGGACCTTTTCATATTTTGGTGCAGTTATTAAAGAGCTTTCTTGTTCATAAAGCCGCCGACAATATAGAGAACAGGCAGGACGAAACCGATCAGACTAGTCACCTGGAAGCCGTTGTTTGTGACGCCGATGATGATAGAGACGAGTGAAATGACGCAAAGAACGATGCCGACCGTGATAAAATATCCGGCTTTGCTGGGGTCGCCGCTTTTACCGAGACCGACGATGCCGAGAACCAATTCAAGGACGCTGACGATGAGCAGTAGAATCGTTGCCAGAAGCAGGATGCCGCCAAGCGCTGCGCCGCCATCAGCCGTTGCAAGAACGGCGGAGCCGAAAACAGCAAGCAAGGAAATGACCGCGGCGATAGCGCCAAAGACGATAAAGAGAATGCTGACGGTTTTGAGCAGACCTTTGCCGGGTGCGTTCATAAATAATCCCCTTCCATAAAAAATTCTTTTTGCCTTGACCGTTTTCAGATTAACATAGATCTCAAAAAAATACAATGCATCAATTTTGACCCATATTTTTCTCAAAATAACCGCCTTTAATACATAGCGAAAACGAAATTTTTACGCCCTGTCGGCACTGTATGAAATTCCCTTCCCGCGGAAATACTGACTACGTCAATTTCCAAAGGACAGGGAGGGCTGACGGTTGCCGGGCAAGGTCGAAATCTGCGGCGTCAACACGGCCAAACTCAAAGTTTTAAAAAACGACGAGACGACCGAACTGTTGAAAAAAAGTAAGGCAGGTGACAAGAAGGCCAGGGAAGAGCTCATAGCCGGAAATCTCCGGCTTGTTTTATCCGTCATTCAGAAATTCATCAACCGTGGCGAAAATGTTGACGACCTGTTCCAGGTCGGCTGCATCGGTCTTATGAAGGCCATCGATAATTTTGATACCGGCTTGAATGTCCGTTTTTCCACTTACGGCGTCCCCATGATCATCGGTGAAATCCGCCGATATCTGCGTGACAACAGCAGCATCCGCGTCAGCCGCAGCATGCGCGACACGGCGTATAAAGCGCTTCAAATGAAGGAAAAGCTCACAAGCGATACGCAGCGTGAGCCGACGGTGGACGAGCTGGCTCAGGCGCTCGGCATCAAGCGGGAGGAGGTCGTCTTCGCCCTGGACGCCATCACAGATCCGGTTTCGCTCTACGAGCCCTTATACACCGACGGCGGCGAGAGCATCTGCGTGATGGATCAGGTCTCCGATACAAAAAACACTGATGAAAACTGGCTGGAGCAGATCGCGTTGAACGACGCCATCGCCCGCCTTGGCGACCGGGAGAAGCATATTCTGGCCCTCCGCTTCTTCTACGGCAAAACACAGATGGAGGTCGCCAGCGAAGTCGGCATTTCCCAGGCGCAGGTGTCAAGGCTCGAGAAGAACGCGATTAACCAAATTAAAAAGAATCTGTGACAGTAAGAAAAGCCACGCGGGGTATCCGAGCAGTACAAACTCGGGTACCCCGCGTTGTTGTTACGACGCCGTGTTTTCCGGCAGAACCTGCCCGTCCGGTGGGAAGAGCCGTTCCCGCAGGAGCGTTATCTCGGCATCGACTTTTTTTCGACGCATGAAGTATATGAGCATCACGAAAAATGGCACGACAAACGTGAAAAACGAGATATAGTAAAAGACATGCGTAAAGATTTCGTATCGATAGACAACGTTATACGTGTAGGGCGATACGAGAAGGCCGATAAGCACGACGAGCGAAAAACCGACGACGACGGGCTTTTCCGACTTCATACCGAGCACTTCCTTCATAATAAGTGCCGGAATGAGCGTAAAGGCCGATAGCTTGAAGAGGAATCCGGCGACCCACGCCGTCATGTTCAGGTACTCAATGCGCTGGAAGATATCAAACACGTTGATTTGCTTGATAAACTCGAAATACGGAAAGTTAAAATGCTTTGTCAGCTCGATGCCAAGCACAGACTGCGTTGACAGCGTGATAAGAATATAAATCAACGTGGCGGGGATGAGGAAGCTGAAAAAGGTTTTGTTAACACTATATTTTTTGTCCAAAAAGGCGAAGACAACGAGAAAAAAGACACCGTCTGAAAATCGCCCGGCACCGTAAAACAACGCCGATTTATTGATGGTGAGAAAATTTGAGTCTTTTAAAACAGGGGAGAAGACGGAGAAATCCATCTTGTTGAAGCCTAGAAAAGTGAACGCAATGATGATGGCAAGCATATAAAAGATGATAATCTGGGCTGCTTTTGTAATGACGTTAAAGCCCTTGAATGCCGCAAAAATCGTGCACACCATTAAAACAACAGTCAGAACGGACTGCGGCGTCATGACGAGGGAGGAAGATTTGATAAAATCGAGCAGGATGGTGGTAAAAATAAACGTCCACCACAAAAGATAAAGCGAGATAAAAACAGCGAGAATTTTGCCAATCCATTTCCCAAGGATAATCCGATAATAATCCGTTATAAAAATATTGCGGAATTTGTTGGCCAGAAATAAAGGCGGGATATAGAGAAGCGCGATATAAACGCCCGTCAGGAGATCGACGATCCAGGCGTCCTGATTAGCCGGCGGCAAAAGCGCGGTCGGCGTGAAGCCAAAATTAATGAGGATTCTGTTTGATAAAACGAGCGCAACAAGCTGAAACGGCGTTAGCTTCATAGAACCGGTGATTTTCATTTGTTCGTAGCCCTCCTGTTAAGTGGCGTCTCCAGTAGGCCAATCCGGCGGATTGTCGTCTGCACCTCAACGGTGACGTCGGCTTCGCTGAACAGTTCATTCCACCGGTCTTTCAGCACGCGCCACTGATCTGGATGCTGCCGGTGAACCGCGCCGCTAAAGCCGAAAATATCTAGGCAGAGCTCATCCTGTGCCTTTTTAATAACCTGCTCGGCCTCCGCCTTGATCGTCTGGCTATTCAAGGCCTCGATTTGACGCAAAACACTGCGGTTCATGGCAAGGTCTTCCGCACCCGTTTCCTCAACGAGCTTCCCGTTCACTTTAATCACGACTTTCAGCCGAGGCTTGTCTCCAAGCTCCAAAACCTCCATCTTGGCACCGGCGCGCAGTACTTCAACGGAATTATTTCCGCTCCCAGCCGGAGAGGGTGAAACAATAACCGTTCGCTTAAGCTTTCCGCTGATAAAGTTGAGCCCCCGCGTTTCAATACCGTCCAAATAACCAATCAGCTTTTGGCCGGAAAAAACAGCCGCGCCCTCCGCCTTTAAAAGGTTAAGGTTTTTTTGTGCGGCATCGCTGCTGCCCCCCCCCTGGGGCTGCGTTGGTGCCGATTCGTCGCTTTTTTGCCGGAGTATGGTGCCGCACAGGGCATAACCGTTATCAAAATAGAACCGCAAAAAGTCAGCAACGCTTGTGTGTAATGTTTTACCGGTCAAATTTTCATTTTCTTCAAGTTTATCGAGATAATTAGCTGTTACCTCTTCACTGCCTCGTTTCATCCCCAGCACCTCAGTCGGCGAATCTTCGGGAGAAATAAGGACATACGTATTTGGCCATGTCTCATAGCGGCGCATCCAGAAGTCAAGCACGTCGATAAACCCCTCCCGCGCCGTTTCGTCACCGAAAATCAGTTCTTTCGTCTGATACAGAAAGATTTTTTTGTCGTATTCCGTATCGACATTTCGAAGTGCGTCAAAAAAAGATGTCCCGGTCGTCTGCAAAAAGTCCGACTTATTTTCCTGCTTGACAACCTTTCCGGGCTGCTCGGCGTGATACACTTCCATGGCCAGATGATAAACGCCGTCTTTTCTGTCAATTCCGATGGAGCTGGTGATGCCAAGGGTGTTAAGCTCCCTGCGGTCCCAACAGCCTGTCAGCGTACTGATGATAGATATTATCAGAACGATAACAGCGCCTTTTCTGACAAATTGTTTTTTCACGGATTGTCGCCTCTTTTCATTTCTGGCGTGTTTTATTCCTGCCGACGATACCGGCCGGACGCGTTTTGAGCATTCCCAGCGGATAACGGAGCAGGCTATCCCGCAGGTTGCGCACGTTAAAGGTCGCAAAGGGCGACGTGTATTCCATGCCGAAGGACTGGAGTGAGCAGAGGTGGATGATCACGAGATAAACGCCGCACACGACCCCGAAAAGCCCGAGAAATCCGCCCGCGAAAACGAAGGCGACGCGCAGAATGATAATCGGCTCTAAAAGCCCCGGCAAGGCGAAGCTGCAGATTGCCGACAGGGCCACGACGATAACGATTGTTGAACTGACGAGACCGGCGTTAACGGATGCCTCACCGACGATCAGCGCACCCACAATGCTAATGGCCGGGCCGATAACGCGCGGTAGGCGCGTCCCGGCCTCTCGCAGCACCTCGTAAAAGAAAATCATAAGCAGTGCTTCAATGATGGTCGGGAAAGGGATACCGCTCATCGCGCCGGACATTTTGACGAGCAGTACTGTCGGGATCATCTCCTGGTGAAAAATTTGCAGCGCAACATATATTGCCGGGAGCATTGTCGTGATAAAAAAGCAGATATAGCGCAGAAAACGCATAACCTGAGCAAAATAAAATCTGTTGTAGTAATCCTCGCTCGTTTGAAAATATTCGATAAATAGCGTCGGCACCGTCATCATGTGCGGGCTGCCCCCACATAAAATGCCAACGCGCCCTTCCAGCAGCTTGGCGGCGGCGACATCGGGCTTTTCCGAATTGGCAATTGTCGGGAACAAAGAAAATTTGTGGTCTTCAATAAATTGTTCAATCATACCGGCATCGAGAATGGCATCCGTGTCGATGGCCTCAAGCCGCGCATTGACCTCGTTGATGACGTCCTCGCGGGCAATGCCGTCCAGATAGGCAATGGCAATCTGCGTACTCGTCTGGCTGCCCAGCGTTACGCTTTTAAAGACAAGGCGGTGATTTTTTATTTTTCGCCGCAGGAGCATGATGTTCGTCTGCAGGTCCTCAATGAAGCTTTCTTTTGGCCCACGGATTACCGTTTCGTTTGACGGCTCCGATATCGCCCGCTTCTCATAATCTTTGCTGTTGATTAAAACAGCGACCGCAAGATGATCCACGAATAAAACGCTGGTTCCGTCAAGCAAAATATCGGCCGCCTTTTGGAGATCGCTTTCAATGTCGACGTTGGCGACGGAGACAATCTGCCGCAGTAGTGACGGATCGCGACGGACCGCATGAAAATCAAGCGTCTGTGTGTTCATGCAAAAGGTATGGAGCACGTCCCGGTTCAAAATCGTGTCATTGGCCAGCCCGCTGAAGTAGACGAGGAGCCCCTTGACATCGGAAAACAGGCTGACCTCTCTAAAGACGAGGTCAACCGTTCCCCTGAAATAATCATATAAAAAGTTTTTTATTGCCTCAAGGTCACCTGAGATGCGGTTTTCCGATTTTTCTTCCGGCTCGGACGCATCCGGCGACGGACGAGCCCGCTTCGACGTGGAGCGCCCAAAAATATTTTCCAGCATGAAAATCCTCATATGACCGCGCCGGTGTGTTGACGGCAAGCCCGGCGTGGATGTCTAAATAATGTAACAGTAGTATATTCGCAGGGGAATTATTTACACTGGAAAATGCTTGAACGTTTTTTGACGCAAAAAAACCGGAGAGGCTTGCCTCTCCGGTCGGATGCAGTTTATCAATACTACTTGTGGTCGACCTTGTACATGTGCTCAACGATGGAAAGCACCTTGTCGGAGTAACCATACTCGTTGTCATACCAGGCAATGAGCTTCATAAATGTGTCGGTCAGGGCGATGCCGGCCTTGGCGTCAAAAATGGAGATATGGGGGTCTCCGATGAAATCGCTGGAGACGACCTCGTCTTCTGTATAAGCCAAAATACCTTTATAAGCGTTTTCAGAGGCGTTTTTCATCAGGGCGCAGACGTCCTCATATTTGGCAGCCTTCGCCAGATTGACGGTGAGATCAACCGCCGAGACATCAAGCGTCGGTACGCGCATTGACATGCCGGTGAGCTTTCCCTTAAGCGCCGGAATGACTTCACCGACGGCCTTGGCAGCGCCTGTCGAGGAGGGGATGATGTTGTAAGATGCCGCGCGGCCGCCGCGCCAGTCCTTTAGAGACTTGCCGTCAACCGTCTTCTGAGACGCCGTCACTGAATGAATCGTTGTCATCAGACCGCTTGTGATGCCGTAAGCGTCGTTTAAAATTTTTGCCATGGGGGCCAAACAATTCGTTGTGCACGAGGCATTCGAGACAATCGTCATCGAGGGGTCGTACGAGTCGGTGTTGACGCCCATGACGAACATTGGGATATCGGAAGACGGCGCCGTCACGATGACCTTTTTAGCACCGGCTTTCAGGTGCACGGCGGCTTTATCCATCGTTTTAAACTGGCCTGTCGAATCAACGAGGTATTCAACACCGGCGTCGGACCAAGGGATGTTCTCAGGATTTCTGTCAGAATAGGTCGGGATTCTTTTCCCGTCGATGATGAGGGCGCCATCATCGTATGTAATCTCATGGCCGAAACGGCCGTGGATCGTATCGTATTTCATCATGTACGCCATATAGTCCGGCGCAACAGTTGCGTTAATACCGGCGACCTCGATGTTCTCGTGGTCAAGGCTGGCCCGCAAAACAAGCCGCCCTATTCTGCCGAAGCCGGTGATGCCAATTCTGATGCTCATAGTCGTCCTCCGTTTTTTGCAGATTATCACCGGAATTATACCAGTAAATCCATATAAATTCAAAGTAATTTTATTTTGTTTTTATGTTTTTAACAAAATGTGACATAACCAGTTGTTAAGACACGCTTTATTTGTTATTATAAAGAACAATGTAAATTTTACACAGTCTATTATGTGACGGTCATTTCTAATTTTTAACGGGTATTTTTTTCCCCTGTTGTCACATGGATAAACATAAATAGAAACGGGGCGGAGTGCCTTGACAGATCAAACAAAGAATCCTGTTCATCAGGAAGAAGTCCTCATTGCCGTAAAAGACGGAAAAATCCGGTTTTATAACAATGCGGCAGCCAAGCTGATAGACAATATCGGTTCCAAAATGCCCGAGGATATTTTCCCCCGTGAGCTTTTAGTGCACGGGGCAGATTCGTATGTCGGCGGGGCGGTCATCGCTGGCGTTTTGACGACGGTGACGGTAACGATGATTGACGACTGCAGAATCCTGAGTTTTTATCTTCCGGTCCGCGAACGGGACAGGGAGACCTACAGCCTGCTTTCAGCCGTGAGCACGGAACTGAAAAACATGCTGTCCGTTTTGAAAATGTCGTCGAATTTGCTCTTGCCGTATATTGAGAATCTTGGCAATCCGCGCCTTGTCCGGTATGGCGCGATGATTTATCACTGCTATTACAACATGTTGCGCATTACAAACAATCTCAGTGATTTGGACGGCATCCTGCGTGACGATGTGCCGATGGATCGCAAATCGTTTGACCTCATAACGGTCTGCCGGGAGCTCATTGATTCTGCCCAGCATCTTGTTGAGGGCACCGGCGTCACGCTCAAATTTTCATCAGATGAGCCGAGTCTTACCATTTATGCCGATAAAAGCAAAATTGAAAAGATGGTGCTCAATCTTCTGTCGAACAGCTTGGCCTGCACACCGCCGGGCGGTAATTTGACGGTAACTGTCATGTTGGCCGATGTGCGATGCGTCGTAACGGTGTCAGATGACGGGCAGGGTATCGACAGTGAAGCACTGCGTTCTGCCTGGAACAAATATCATGTTTTACAAGAAATATCGGACACAGAAACAGGCCTCGGCATGGGGCTGACAATTGTTCAGAATATTGCCCGGCTGCACGGCGGCAGCGCCGTTTTGGAAAGCCGACCTGGTGCTGGGACGACCGTCACCGTCTCCATCCCGCTTACTCAGCCAGAGGAAACGGATTTCAAGACGAGCCGTATCGACTATGAAAGTGAAGGCATGCAGCAACTCCTGACGGAGTTGTCCGGCGTCATCAGCTATGACCAGTATTCGCAGCTTTATATGGACTGACATACCGGCTGCTGACGACAGCCTTGAATCGTGCGGAGCATTGAATGAATAAATATCTTGGCGTTTATATTCATATACCGTTTTGCGCCGGCAAATGCGCCTACTGCGATTTTTATTCGCTGTCTGGCCATGAGAAGCTGATGCCGGTCTATCAGCATGCCCTTTTAAGCCATATCAGGGAATACGGCCCGCAGATTGACGGCTACCTGACGGACACGATCTACTTCGGCGGCGGCACACCGAGCATTTATGGCAGCGACCGGCTTATCGCTCTATTTGACGCGCTGAAAAAATACGGGCACGTCCTCTTAGATGCGGAGGTTACGACAGAAGTCAATCCGGCCAGCATTACGAAGGCCGACCTTTTGCGCCTGCGCCGTGCCGGATTCAACCGGCTTTCCATTGGTGTGCAGTCGGCCAATGACGCGCTTTTAAAAAGTCTCGGCAGAAAACACACGTTTGCCGACGCCGAGGAAACGGTTAAAAACGCCCGAGAGGCCGGGTTCGACAATATCAGCATTGACCTCATTTACGGGCTGCCGTCTCAAACGCGGGATGACTGGGCCGATACGCTGGGTAGGGCGGCCGCGTTAAAGCCGGAGCACATTTCCTGTTATGGGCTGAAAATTGAGGAGGGCTCCCAGCTCTACATATATAAGGATTCGCCGTTTCTGCCGGACGATGACACGCAGGCGGATATGTATCTCTACGCTGTCGAAACGCTCAGCCGATTCGGTCTTAAGCAGTATGAGATCTCAAATTTTGCCCGCCGCTCCTATGAATCGCGCCACAATATGAAGTATTGGTTCGGAGACGAGTATCTCGGCTTTGGCGCTGCGGCGCACTCGTACATCGGCGGCAAGCGCTACAATCATATAGCAGACCTTGAAAAATATAGTGACAATATCATTGCCGGGCGCCCCGTCGTTGACATGACGGAGGAAATCTCCGGCTTCGAGCTCGCGGGCGAGTATCTCATGCTCCGCCTGCGGACAACGCACGGCATCTCCGAGAAAGAGTATTACGATATTTATCCCTGCAGTATGGACAGCACGGTAAAACTTTTGCGCTTTTATGAATCGAAAGGCTGGGCGTCCTTTTCGGAAGGCCGCTGGAGCTTCACGCCAGTAGGCTTTCTTCTGTCCAACACATTGATCGGCCAGATTCTGGAGACACAGACAAAACAGCGATCCGGGATGACGAAACCGTGGGAAAAGCCGGAGGCGCTCGCCCTGCGCACGCAGTTAACGCTGTTCGAGAACACGAATAAAGAAGTTCAGATGTTCCGAGGAATTTAAACAATGACTTTAAACACGTGATTAAAAGCAGGTTGTTTAAAGATGTTACAATACTTGTAAGAATCTGTAACAAAAATGAGTTGCCTTTTTTATAGCTTTTCAATAAAATGCGATGTAGAGTAGACGTTAAAGGATGTGTCATTATCAAACGGGAACAGACAGAGAAAAAAAGCGGTGGCAAAAAGGCCAGGCGGCCGGGCGTTACCGTTGGAATTATTGCGGGGGCCATACTCGTTTTCCTCGCCGCAGGGACGGTCGGTACCGGAATATTTGTACAAAATGTTGATACCATTTATCCGAACATCACTGTCGCCGGTATCAGCCTGTCGGGCTTGACGGCAGAGGCGGCGGCGCAAGCTTTAACGGACGGTGGTTACGACGATATGGCCGCCAAAGTCGCCGCAACGGTCACCTTTCCCGATGGGCAAGCGATGACGATAACAGGCGAAGAGGCAGGCCTAACGCCGACGGCGCCGCAGGCTGCAGAGCTGGCTTACCAGTATGGCCGGGGCGGGTCGTTTTTTGCCAATGCGCTCAATTATGTCAAAAGCCTCTTTTCCCCAAAGGACCTTAAAGAGAGCGGGGCTTTGCGGCTTGATGAAACATACATCCGGACTGTCGTGGGCGACTATACGAGAAACTATAACGACAAGATTATGAAGGATGTCTATAAGCTTACGGAAGACAGCCTTGAAATTACAAAAGGCAGCGGCAAACCCCTAGCCCAGGAAGATGCCGTCTATCAGCTCGCCGTAGAGGCGTTAAATCAGTCGGCAGCGCAAAACAGCCCTGTTGCCGTCACCTATTCGCTTGATGCCTCCGGGGGCGACTTTGACCTGCAGAGTATTTATAACAACATTCTGACAGAGCCGGTTGACGCCGTCTATGACGCAGAAGCCAAAAGAATAACACCGAGCGTTGCCGGTATCAGCATTGATGTCGATGCGGCGCAGAAGGAACTCGATGCGGCTCAGCTCGGGGAAACCGTTATTATTCCGCTCGTTCTGACACAACCCGCCGTGACGACGGAGCAGCTGCATGCCCAGCTTTTTAAAGACGTTCTCGCCTCACGGACAACATCGGTTGGCGGTACGAGCAACAGAATCCATAATGTCAAGCTTGCCGCTTCATCGATCAACGGAATGGTTTTAAACCCCGGCGAGACATTTTCCTATAACGGGGCACTCGGGCAGCGGACAACGGCGAAGGGCTATTTGGAAGCGGGTGCCTACGTCGGCGGCAAGGTCGTCCAGGAAATCGGCGGCGGCATTTGCCAGGTCTCATCCACACTCTACTGCACCGTTTTGTATGCCGACCTCCAGGTCGTTGAGCGCTCCAATCATATGTTTATCGTCACCTATCTGCCGCTTGGCGTCGACGCGACGGTCAACTGGGGTACCGTGGACTTCAAATTCAAAAACAATACCGGCTATCCGATTGAAATTGAAGCCTACCTCAGCGGCACAAACCTGACGGTACGCCTCCACGGCACGAAGACGACGACAAACACGGTCGACATCAAGTCGGTTGTTGTCAGCAAAACGGATTTCAACACCGTTAAAAAAGAAGACCCAAGCGTTGCCCCCGGCACGACGAAAGAGGATGCGTCCGGCCACTCGGGTTACGTGGTCGACACCTATAAGTATATTTACGACGCTGACGGGAAGCTTTTAAGCAAAACGTTTATCGCGCGAAGTACTTACCGTGTGCAGGATAAGGTGATTCTCGTGCCGGTTGGTACGCTGACGCCGTCCACATCCCCAACGCCGTCCACATCCCCAACGCCGTCCACATCCCCAACGCCATCCACGTCACCATCGACATCGCCGTCCACGTCGCCATCCACGTCGCCGTCCACATCGCCGTCCACATCGCCGTCCACGACACCGTAGGACGTTACTTTCAACCGGCAGGGCTGCCCCAACATGGGGCAGCCTTTTTGCGTCCACACGCAGTTGACGGGGTTGTCATGATTTGGTATACTGCCAGAAGCGCCGCATAAAACAAGATGAGAGAAGACTGATATGAGTATCGCCGAATTACTCCTCCTAGCGCTCGGCCTGTCGATGGACGCCGTTGCCGTCTCCATCTGCAAAGGCCTCTCCATGCAAAAGGTCAGTTTGAAAAACGCCGCCATCGTTGGCGCGTGGTTCGGCGGCTTTCAAGCGGCCATGCCGCTTTTGGGATATCTGCTCGGTACATCGTTTGCTGTTTTCATTCAAACGTACGCGCATTGGGTTGCTTTCGTCTTATTGGCGGCAATCGGTCTGAATATGATTCGGGAAGCGCTCCTTCAAAAAGAGGATGCAGCAGCGGAGAAAACAGATTGCCCAATCACGGCGCGGGCTATGTTCGTCATGGCTGTCGCCACCAGTATTGATGCGCTCGCGGTCGGCGTTACCTTCGCGTTTTTAGAGGTGGCCGTCCTGCCCGCTGTTTTGACGATCGGCGTAATGACTTTTGGGCTCTCCATGGCCGGTGTTAAAATCGGCAATGCCTTTGGGTCGCGTTTTCAGTCAACCGCTGAAATTCTCGGCGGCGTTATTCTCTGCCTGCTCGGCCTGAAGGTTCTTCTCACACATTTCGGCGTTCTCTGATGCGCTATATACGATACAATCCGGGGCGCTATAAGCGCCCATTTTTTTTCGGGAGTCCGTCCGGACACCATTGCCTCTCTGTAGGGGGCGAAGCTCACATCGACCCGACGCTCCGCCGTGTAGGGACGGCCATTGGCCGTCCGCCCCACACAAAGCCTCCCTTTCCGCTCAGCCCACACCTCGCACCCGGCACCCAAGAAAAAAAACGGGCGGCCAACTGGCCGCCCGAAACCACCCTAAAATTACGCTTGAAACCCAAATGAGCGGCGTAAAACATCCGGCCGGATCGTACCGGCAGAAAAGGAATTGCCGCTTTCGAGATTGCATAGCCATATAACAGCGGGGTTGAACTGGTCTGGACTCAGCTTGTAAAAATCACCTGCCGATGTATCGAGCTCAAAGTAGGCAAGCCCGTCGTTTGGCATTGCCACCGTCGGCACACGCCCCACAACAGCCCGGAGGGTATCATCGTCGTCGTGGACATTGCAGATGACCGTCCCGCCATAGGAAATGGCGTCATTCGTGCGCCCGAGAGCGTTGGAGGTGTCCGCGGCGACGGGGGAGATGGGGCAAATCCCGATACCGGACACGATTTTGCCAAGATCGTATTTCAAACGCCTGAGTTTAAACAGGCCGGTCTCTAAGGTGCGCGCGGCAACCTGCACGACTCCTGTTGCCGACGCCGTTGGGGCGACAAGAATGGTGAGGTTTTCCGGTGCGCAGCGGCATTCGGCACAAACCATGTCAATCACCTCGTCCGTCGGCAACTTTGCGCTTTCAAGACAGAGGATGACCGCATCTGAATGATCCTGATAGTCGAGGTATGCGAAAATATTGCCTTTCGGGACGACGGCACAGGCTGGGCCTGAACCGACATAAACGCGGCTGTCACATTTTAATTGCCATCCCGCAAACTGCGACGCCATGCAGGCACGCACGGGATGGTCCGTCACAACGTTCACGGTCGGCCAAACAATACCGCCGAAGTCTTGGTATTGCAGGGTAACGTCGGCAAGTCCGCCCAGACAGATTTTTGAAAACAGTAGACCGGCTTCAAATCCGCCGCGGGCTTTGACGCCGCAGTCAACGATGGTAGCACCGCGCTGCGTGAAAACGTCCACTCGGAGCTGAAGGCTGCGGGCTATGAGTTCCTCAACGTGGGACAGGGCCTGCCTGTTGGGGCTGAGCGCCGGGTCTCGGGAGAGTGGTAAGATCATAATTATCCTCTTTTGTTCATAATCAGAAATCGCATAACATGTTGATTTTACTCCTCCAAAAATTTATCGTCAAGCTGGTTTTTACGTCATGATGGTTGCTGCATAAAGCCTGTGCCTTGGTCATATCCTCCAGTAGAGAGGAAAGGGCGTGAGATTTATGCAGTTTATTTCAAACATCAAACACTATTTTCAGTCGCCTCGGCTGCGTCGGCGTACGGCGCTCATTTCCGCGATTTTGGCCGTCATTCTTATTTTCTATGCCGTCAACTGCCCGGCCATTGTCGGTGTCGCGGCGACAACGCGGGCGCTGCCGATCTACTGCGTCCGGCGCGACGCCAAAATGGTCTCGCTGACGTTTGACGCCGCCTGGGGCAATGAGGACACGCAGACGCTGATTGACATCCTGAACACCTATCACGTTAAGGCGACGTTCTTTGTTGTCGGCGCGTGGGCCGACAAATACCCGGAGTCCGTCAAAGCGCTCTCGGACGCCGGCAACGAAGTGATGAACCACTCCAACGACCACGCACACTTTTCTAAGCTGTCCGCCGATGAGATCGTCAAAAACATCACGGCCTGCAACGATAAGGTCGCTGCCGTCACCGGCGTCAAGCCGACGCTCTTTCGATGCCCATACGGCGAGTATGACGACCATGTGATCACGACGCTGTCTTCCATGGGCATGTACACGATTCAATGGGATGTTGATTCTCTCGACTGGAAGGATCTCTCCGCATCCGAAATCACACAACGCGTGACAAATAAGGTCCAGCCCGGCAGTATTGTCCTGTTCCACAACGCAGCATTGCATACGCCGGAGGCGCTGCCCGCGATTATCGAGTATCTTATTGCCAACGGGTATACGATCGTCCCCGTTTCAGAACTCATCATAAAAGGGGACTACACCATCGACCACACCGGCCGTCAAATCCCGCTTCAGGCCAAAGCAACGCCATAGATCATCGCCATTCGTAGGGGCGGGTTTCCATGACCGTCCGCTCGCGCACCCCGTAGGGGCGGGTTTCCATGCCCGCCCGATGGCATCGCCCTTCGCCCAGCAAAAACCGCCTGCTTTCGCAGGCGGTTGCTTATTTTAACAGGGTTTAATCCGCACAGAGCTTCGGCCCCAGCTTGCGCCCGGCTAGCACGTGGAAATGAATGTGGCCGACAGACTGCCCGGCGTTGGCGCCGCTGTTTGTGATGACGCGGAAACCGTCTCCCAGCTTTTCCTCTTTGGCTAGACGCGCGATGACCTCAAAGCACTTGGCAACAAGCGCGGAATTGTCCGCCGTGATGTCCGCTGCGCTTTCGATATGCTTTTTCGGCACAACGAGGAAATGGACCGGCGCCTGCGGATAAAGGTCGTCAAACGCTAATATGTCGTCGTCCTCATAACGTTTGGCGGATGGGATTTCACCGGCAATGATCTTGCAAAAAATACAGTCCGACATTGTTTTGTCCTCCTTATTAAATCCCAAGTTTTTCAGAAATCAGGCCGGGAACGGCCGCCAGCGCCTCGGAAAGCTTTGAGACGTCCTTCCCGCCGCCCATGGCTGACTCCGGCTTGCCACCGCCCGAACCGCCGCAGATCTTTGTGACAGCTTTGATAATGTCACCCGCGCGAACGCCTTTTTTAACGGTGTCGGCGCCGCACGCGGCAAGAAACGTGAGCTTTTCACCGTCGATGGCGGCGAGAACGGCGACAACGGCGCTGTCTTTATCGCGTAGGTGGTCGCCCATCTGACGGAGCGTATCACCATCGGCGCTATCAACCCGCGCCGTTACAACCTTCAATCCGCCGATATCCTGTGCGTCGCGTAAAAGGCCGTCCGCACCCGCGTTGGCGGCCTGCGCGCCATAGGCGTCAACGGCGCGGCGCAAGTCGCGCAGCTCCTGTGTCTGCTGCTCAAGCCTTGTCATGAGATCACTGGTACTGGCGGCCTTTAAAGCCCCCTGAAGCGCCGAAAGTGTTTTCTTATTCTGATGTTGCGATTCAAGTGTCTGCAAGCCGACAGTCGCCTCAATGCGCCGTACGCCGGAGGCGACGGAAAATTCGCTTGTAATCGCAAACGGCCCGGCCTTGGCCGTGTTGTCGAGATGCGTGCCGCCGCAGAGCTCCATAGAGAAGTCGCCCATCGTCACAACGCGAACCGTCTCGCCGTATTTTTCACCGAAAAGCGCCGTTGCCCCCAATTTCTTTGCGTCGTCAATCGGCATTTCACGGACAGCCACGGGCAGACCGTTTAATACAGCGTCGTTGACGAGCTGTTCAATTTGGGTAAGCTCTTCGGCTGTCGTTGCGGCAAAGTGGGTAAAATCAAAGCGCAGTTTGTCAGGCTCAACGAGCGACCCCGCCTGATTGATATGGTCGCCGAGAACGATTTTCAAAGCCTTTTGCAAGAGGTGCGTAGCCGAGTGTGCCCGCATGATCGCCTGCCGCCGCACCGCGTCGACAGCGGCCGTCACCGTCTCGTCAACAGACAGCGCGCCGGATACTAGCGTGCCTTGATGCAGGTACTTGCCGCCCTTGTTTTTCGATACGCCTGTGACGTGGAAAATTGCGTCGCCCTTCGTTATGATGCCGGTATCGGCCGACTGGCCGCCCATCTCAGCGTAAAAGGGCGTTTTGTCAAGAACAACGATAGCCTCCTCGCCGTCTCGGATAGTCGAGCACACCTCGCCGCCGGAAACAAGCGCTAGAATCCGCCCCGTGTCGGAAAGCGTCTCATAGCCCGTGAAAACGGTCGGCGTCGCGTCAAGGCCGAGGTCAACACCCGCCCAGGCAAGATCGCCCAGCGCGGCGCGCGCCGCGCGCGCCCTGTCGCGCTGCTCCTGCATGAGGCGGTCAAATTCCGGCCTGTCGAGCGTGAAACCGTGTTCCTCGATGATCTCCAGCGTGAGGTCGACGGGGAAGCCATATGTGTCGTAGAGCTTAAAGGCGTCCGCGCCGGAGAAGACGGTGCCGCCCTGCGATTTCAATTCCTTTAATAGGCCATTTAAAATCGCCATACCGCCGTCAATCGTCTTATTAAAGTTTTCCTCTTCAACGCGGATGACGCGTGTGATGTAATCCTGTTTTTGGACAAGGTCGGGGTAGGCCGTCGTGTTTTCGCCGATTACCGTCGCGCAGACTTCATATAAAAATGTATCGGAATAGCCGAGCAGCTTGCCGTGGCGGGCCGCCCGACGTAAGAGGCGGCGCAGGACGTAGCCGCGCC
Organism: Oscillospiraceae bacterium CM; assembly: GCA_022870705.1. NCBI lineage: Bacteria > Bacillati > Bacillota > Clostridia > Eubacteriales > Oscillospiraceae > Oscillospiraceae bacterium JHJ. The sequence continues at coordinate 1,496,177 of CP072107.1, read as the reverse complement.
CCTCGTTGGAGGGGAGCACGCCGTCGGCGATCATCATCGTTGATGAGCGGATGTGGTCGGTGATGACGCGGAGCGAGACGTCCGTTTTTGCGCTTTGACCGTATTGTGCGCCCGTCATTTCCGATACTTTTTTCGTAATGTTCATGACGGTGTCGACATCGAACAGGCTATCAACGCCCTGACAGACGACGGCGAGCCGCTCAAGCCCCATGCCGGTGTCGATGTTTTTCTGCGCAAGCTCCGTATAATGGCCCGCTCCGTCGCTCATAAATTGGGAAAACACGTTGTTCCAGACTTCAATATACCGGTCGCAGTCACAACCGACGGTACAGTCGGGTTTTCCGCAGCCCTTCTCGGGGCCGCGGTCAAAATAGACCTCCGAGCAGGGGCCGCAGGGGCCCGCGCCGTGCTCCCAAAAGTTATCCTTTTTGCCGAAGCGGAAGATGCGCTCGGCGGAAATGCCGATCTCTTGGTGCCAGATATCAAAGGCTTCGTCATCCGCCTCGTAGACAGAGGGGTATAAAAGGGTGGGGTCAATGCCGACGGTTTCGGTCAAGAATTCCCAGCACCAGGCAATCGCCTCATGCTTGAAATAGTCGCCGAAGGAAAAGTTGCCCAGCATCTCAAAATATGTACCATGCCGTGCCGTTTTGCCGATGTTCTCAATATCGCCGGTGCGGATGCACTTCTGGCATGTCGTGACGCGGCGTCGCGGCGGCTCTGTTTCGCCGGTAAACCACGGCTTCAAAGGGGCCATGCCGGAGTTGATGAGCAGCAGCGACGCGTCATTTTGCGGAATGAGCGAGAAGCTCGGCAGGCGCAGGTGCCCCTTGCTCTCGAAATACGACAAGAACATCTCTCGCAGCTCATTTAACCCGTACTTTTTCATTGTGTGTGCCTCCAATAAAAACGCGGCCCGCGCGTTGTCTTTTCATTCAAGGGAAATTCAGCAAACGTTATTTTATAATGAAATAAGAGCGCTTGTCAATGCCGGGGCACGATCGTTAAAAACCGTTTCCGCCGATACCGGCGGAAACGGTTTTTAACGCGTTGATTCATGTTACCGCTTTCGAATGTTGACGGATATTTCCGACAGCGCTTTCGACGCTTCCATGTCAAACGCGTGCGTCTTGGCCATATCGCCGATGGCAAGCATTCCAACGAGCCTGCCGCCCTCTACAACGGGCAGCCGCCGCACCTGTGCCTCGGCCATCTGCCGCGCCGCCTCGCGCACATCGTCCGTCGGGCTGACGGTTACAAGCCCCCGTGTCATGATCTCCCGGACGGGCGTCGTCTCGGGGTCGTTTTCCGCCGCGACGCAGCGCAGGACAATATCACGGTCCGTGACGATGCCGCGCAGATGCCCGTCCGCCGAGCAGACGGGGACGGAGCCGATGTTATGGCGGTATAAAAGCCGCGCCGCCAAAGACGCGGGCTCGTCCGGCGCAATGGTAATCACACTGTCAGACATCAGTTCTGCAACGAGCATAATAAACCTCCCCATCAAAAATTGATCTGAGATGATTATGTACCGCCCGCGCATATTATATACCAGAAATTGAGCGCTGCCGGTTGAGATTTTCACCGCCGTGTGATACGCTGAAAGCCTGTAAACCGGATGAAAAGAGGAGACATATGCCGTTAGAGCATGAAAAATACATGAAAGAGGCGCTCGCGCTGGCTGCCCGCGCCATGGACGAGGGCGAGGTGCCCGTCGGTTGCGTGATTACGGACGCGGACGGTGCAATAATCGGCAGCGGTTGGAACCGGCGTGAACAGGCGCAAAGCGCTTTAGGCCACGCTGAGCTCATGGCCATTGAAGAGGCCTGCCGACATCAAAACGACTGGCGTTTGTCAGGCTGCTCTTTATACGTCACGCTTGAGCCTTGCCCCATGTGTGCCGGGGCGATCATCAACGCGCGTCTGCCAAAGCTTTTTTACGGGGCGAAGGAGGAGCAGACAGGTGCCTGCGGCAGCGTTATCAATCTCTTCATGGAGCGCTTCGGCCATGCGCCGCAGATCGTCGGCGGCATTTTGGAGGACGATTGCCGTGCCCTCATGACGGCATTTTTTAAAAGGATCAGAAACAGTAAGGGCGATCTGTGATCGCCCGTTTTTAAAAAGATACAAAGATTCTTCGGGGCATAATGCCCCTCAGAATGACAGAACCTTGTCATTCTGAGCCGTTAGGCGAAGAATCTTTTGTGCTGCATGTTATTGAACTATGATTTACAACAGCCCTTTGAAGCGTTTTTTGGGCATTGCCGTAAGGTTTCGCCGTGCCGGTACAGAGCGTCTTTGCCGCCTTTAAATATCCCGCTTCTTGAATGTCAGATAGCTGAAGAACAGGAAAACGGCGACATAACCGGCTGACACCAGAAGCGCCAAGGGGAGCGTCATCCCGTCATATGGCGACCCGGCAATAATAAAGCGCGAGAAGTTTGACACCGCGAAAACGATATAGCGCCCCCAGTCTGTGTACAGCGCCAGCAGCTGGAACAAGCTCGCGCCGACAACGAGGACGAAAATTGAAAGACCGGTTGCCAAGGCGCGTGAGCGGGACAAGACGGCCAAGAGGAGCGCAAACGAGAGGTAAACAAAGACCTGCAGAAAATCAAGCCCATAGATCATCAGCGCGTTTAAAAACGCCGGAATTTCAATAACCGTGTCGCCCGTCCAGAAAAGGCTCGTCGCGCCGAGGCCGCCGAAGCCGAAGAAGAGCCCCAGTGACAACAAGCCGATGACGAGCGATTCAACGAATAAAACAAACGCATAGATAAGAGAGGACAGAAGCTTAGCCGATAAAATCTCGCCTCTTGAAAACGGCCGCGGGATCATGAGTTTCATCGTCCCTTCCGTATACTCTCCGGCGACGAGAGCTGAGAGCGCGATGATGACGAACAGCGCCACAAGACCGCCGACGTTCGGATTGGAGGAGACGTCCAGGTCGACGACTCTGTTCCAGAGGGATTTAAAATAGTCGCGGTCAAGGTGATGCTCAAGGGCGTAAGTATCCTTCGCAATCGTCATTTTCAAGGCGTCAATCCGGCTTTGACTAACGGCGTCGCCGCTCGCTTCCGCCTGTGTGAGTTGCTGGCGGCTTGATTCTATTTCAATGCGCAATGTCGATTCCCAATCGGCACCGGCGCTGACCGTCTGGCCCGAATAGGCGGCAAGCATCTCCTGATTGTCGTCGATGAATTTTAAAAGACCGGACAGCGCAAAAATGAGAACGGCCATCACAAGAATCATCACCCAGGTTGACACGCGCCCACGGATTTTTCTATTTTCAATGCCGATCAGTGTTATTATACCGCCCATCAGTTGCTCACCTCCGTCAGCTTCATGAAAATATCTTCAAGCGTCTGTGTTTCAAGGCTGTCCATGCCGTAAATGGCAACGCCCTCGGCCGTCAGCGCCGCAACGATTTTCGGCACACCGTCTTTTTCTGTTTCAACGGTGAGTCCGTCGGTATTTTTTGTAAACGCCACGTTTGCCCGAGTCAGGATGTCGGCGGCTTTGTCGTTGTTGTCCGTTTTCAATTGCAGCTTGGCCGTCTGAGCGCTGTTAGCCATGTCAATGAGCTCTGCAACCGTTTTGATAGTGACGATTCTGCCCTGATTGATGATACAAACCCTGTCGCACAGCTGCTGCATCTCGCTTAAAATATGGCTGGAAACAAAAATTGTCATCTTTTGCTCGGCAGCAAGCTTTCGAATGAGCTCGCGAAACTCTCGGATGCCGGAGGGGTCAAGCCCGTTTGTCGGCTCGTCAAGGATGAGAAGCTTCGGCTCGTGCAGCAGTGCCTGCGCGATGCCGAGCCGCTGCTTCATGCCGAGCGAGTAGGTTTTTACCTTGTTGCGTGCAACATCGGCAAGCCCCACGGTATCGAGCAGCGCCCGGATGCGTTCCTCGGAGACCTTGTACATCGCGCCGTACAGGCGCAGGTTATCAAGACCAGACAGATACTTGTACAAATCCGGGTTTTCAATAATGCACCCGACGGAACGGATGGCCGTTTTAAAATGATGCCGGATGGAATAATCACCGATGAAGATATCGCCCGCCGTGATGGCGGCGAGGCCTGTCATCATCCGGATTGTCGTCGTTTTCCCCGCGCCGTTCGGGCCGAGAAAGCCGAAAACCTCTCCTTGCATCACCTCAAAATCAAGGTCTGTGACGATTGTCTTTCTGCCGATCTTTTTTTTGACGCCATGGAGCTTCAGAATCGTATCAGCCATCGCTTACTCCTTATTGGAATAAATTTATAATTGTGTAAAAACAATCATAATAATATAATTTATGGTGAATCGTGTCAAGAAGAAAAGGCCGCGCTTTTCAGGAGGCACAGCCTTTGATTGGATGTGTAAAACCGTTAAAAGTCAGAAAGCGTTTTGCTTACGGTATTTTTTGAAATAAAATACCGTTTTCCTCGGCATATGCTTCGACGGTAGAGCCGGACGGCGCCCGAAGCGTCAAACCGACGCTTTCTGAAAATACGACGGAACCGAACGATGCGGTTTTGCTCTCAATAGTGAGTGTTTTAAGCCCTGCGCCATAAAACGCGTTATCCCCGATTGCCGCAACATGCGCGGGCAGGCGGAGCGATTGAAGCGCCGTACAGCCCCAAAAAGCGCTGTCACCGATGGTTGTCAAACCGTCCGGCAAGGCCATGGTCTTTAAACTGGCACAGCCTGAAAAGGCGGCCTTGCCGATTGCCGTCACGCTGCTCGGGAGCGAGACGGATGTGAGACTGCCGCAATCGGCGCACAGAAAATCGCTGACGGCCGTGAGGCCTTTCGGCAGCGTGAGCTTTTTAAGTCCGGCGCACGCTTCAAAAACGCGCGCGCCGATGGTTTTAACGGTGTTCGGCACGGTGATTTCCCGAAGCTCGGTGCACCCGAAAAAAGCACCGCCGTGCAGCTCGGTAACGCTTTTTGGAATTTTAAAGTCCGTCGAGCTTCCCGGGACGTAATACAAAACAGTACCGTCTTCTGAATATAGGGGACTTAAAATGGCTGTCCCGGCGAAAACAGCATCGCCAATTGTACTTAACCGGTCAGGCAGTGTCACGCCGGTCAGAGCGTCGCAGTCAAAAAAAGCCATGCTGCCAAGGGCTGTGAGCGTCTCGGGCAGCACAACTGTTTGTAAAGATGTGCAATACGCGAAGGCGTAATCGCCGATCATCGTGAGGCCATCCGGCAGTGTCACAGCGCGCAAGGCGGTGCAGTCAGAAAACGCGTCGTTTGAGATGGCGGAAACGCCACGCGGAATCGTCACGCTCGTGAGGCTCGCGCAGCCCTTAAAAACGCCGTCACCCATAGTGCGCAGCGTATCCGGCATCGTGACGGTTTGAAGCGCTGTGCAGTAAGACAGTGCCAGCGCGTTAAGGCGCGTCACGCCGGTGGGGACAGCAAGGGATGTGATGGTTGTGTTGGCCACGTCACCGTGAATAGATTGGGTGAGAAACGCCTTTGCGCCAATAGCCGTTATGCCCAGATTGCCGGGAATCACAACGTCGCCGCCCGCACCATTGTATTTTGTCAGCACACCGTTTTCAATGACAAAATCACGCCGGTTTGGCACGGCGTTTGAAAAGGTGCAGACAAGTAACAAGATGACGGAGACAATGAGTACGACCGGCAAAATTCTTTTCATCGCGTCATTCCTTTTCAGCGCACCTGCGCTGATCGTTATCCGATAGGGTTGCCGGCTTTGTCAAACAGCGGCAGCGGCTCCAAATAAATGATGTCGTCGCGGCCGATGGCGTCGCCCTCGGCTAAAACCGCCATACGCCCGGCAACGGTACCGCCCGCTTGTGTCACAAGCTGTTCCACGGCGCGAAGAGACTCGCCCGTTGAAATAACGTCGTCAATGATCAAAATACGGCTGCCCTTGATTTTTGCGGCGTCGGCGGCGTCCATATACAGCGTTTGAACACCCGCCGTCGTAATCGAGCGGACTTCAGTTGAAAAAACGCCGTCCATATACAGTTTTGGTGCTTTCCGCACGAGCAGATATGTATTCCGGCCGCTTTGCCGCGCCATTTCATGGATAATGGGGATGGCCTTTGCCTCCGGCGCAATCATATAGTCAAAGTGGGGGGCTTTTTCTAAGAGCGCCGCAGCGCAGGCACAGGTGAGCTCCACATCGCCGAAAGGCGTGAAACCGGCAATCATGAGGTCGTCTGTGAGCTTGCCCATCGGCAGCTTGCGTGTCAGTCCGGCAATTGTCATGGTGTAATACATGGTCCTGTCATCTCCGTTTGGGAATTTGTACAGACTGATTATAGTAACGCGGCCGTGAAAAGTCAAATTTCAATTCCCGCCCGCCGCCCAATAAAGGAATGGGGCTTCGCCCCATGCCCCATTTTCAGAAAACGGGATACGCTGAAATACATCGCTCCTTGTAGGGGCGGGTTTCCAAGCCTGCCCGTTCACAAAAAGCGCTCCGTAGGGGCAGACCTTGTGTCTGCTCTGGTTGCAAGTCGCAAAGATTCTTCGCTGCGCTCAGAATGACGCATATGGAAGAGCCATAGCCTTCCCCGTTGGGGAAGGTGGCACGACGAAGTCGTGACGGATGAGGGCCTTCGCTCGCCAGAAGGGCACGACGACCTCAGCGTGCCAAAAGGACGGACATTGGCCGGTCCGCCCGAATGCCCCGCATCATCGCGCTCTAGTAAGCAAACGCTGCCCGATACGCCTCGGCGGTGCCGACCTTCCCAACGGCGGAAAACGACATTTGTGAAAAATCAAGGCTCTGCTGCGAGAGCACCGAAATGTCTGAAACGGTAACGGCGTCGTATGACGCAATGATCTCCTCCGGTGTCGGCACGCGGCCGAAATATAATTCGTTCCGGCCGAGCCGGTTCATGCGCGTCGCCGTCGATTCGAGCCCCATCAGAACATTGGCCTTGACTTGCTCGCGGGCGCGCGCGAGCTCGTCCGCCGTCACGCCATCCTCCTGAAATCGCCGGATTTCTTCGGTGATGACGCCAAGAGCCGCGTGCTCCGTCTCACGTCCGAGCGCTGTGTAGATACAGAAAAGGCCGGTATCGATAAAGCTGGAGCCGTAAGAATAGATACTGTAGCAAAGCCCCCGCTTTTCTCGCACGGTTTGAAACAGCCGGGAAGACATGCCGCCGCCCAAAATATCGGATAGCAGCTGCAGGGCATAGCGCCGCCCGTCTGTTGCGGCAACGCCGGGAAAGGCCGCCGTCAGGTGATTTTGCTCCTGCGCTTTGCGCCTGACGGTGAAAGTCGGTACGTACACGGGGGATTTAAAGGTGTTTTTCCCGCCCGCGGGCATGGCCGAAAAGCGGTCGGAAAGGCTTTTGATATCGTCGGGCGTAAAGCTGCCGGATAGGGCGACGACGACGCTGTCGGCCCGGTAATGCGCCTGCATATGTTGTTTTAAAGACGCACCAGTCATCGCTTCAAGAGAGGATTTCCGACCCAAAACAGGCCGCGCGAGCGCATTGCCCTTATAAGCCGCGGCATACAGCCGCTCGGAAACGAGATCCTCCGGCGTGTCGGCGTACATATCGATTTCTTCTAAAATGACGCCGCGCTCACTGATAACGTCGCTTTCGTCAAATCGGGCGTTGAAAAACATATCGCACAGGGTGTCGGTCAGACGGCCGAGGTGTGTATCAAGAACGCGCCCGTGAAAGCACGTGCATTCCTTTGTCGTAAAGGCGTTAATCTGCCCGCCGATTTCGTCCATTGCGGCGGCCAGCTCGGCGGCCGAGCGTGTTTTTGTCCCCTTAAACACCATATGCTCGATGAAATGGGAGGCGCCGCTCTCTCCGGGTGCCTCATATCGCGCGCCGGTACCCACCCAGATGCCAAGCGTAACAGAGCGCACGGTGGGGATATATTCGTGCACGAGTCGCACGCCGTTTGGGAGTATTATTTTTTCGTACATAGAAGACCTCTTGTATATATGACGTAGGGGCGGATTCAACATCCGCCCCCTGTTGTTTTAATCTAAAATTTCGCTTACGCCTGATCGATCGGCAGACCAGCCGCTTGGCGCTCCTTAATGGCTTCCTTGCGCGAGAGGTTAACGCGGCCTCGGTCGTCGATATCGGTGACCTTAACCCAAGTCATGTCGCCCTCTTTCAGAACATCCTCGACCTTTTCAACGCGGCGGTTTTCAAGCTTAGAGATGTGAACCATGCCGTCCTTGCCGGGGGCCAGCTCGACGAACGCGCCGATCGGGATGATGCGCACAACCTTGCCAAAGTACAGCTGCCCGATCTCCGGGACAAACACAATGGCGTCGATAATCTTTTTTGCCGCGCGGCAGGCCTCAATGTCGGCCGAGGAGATGTAAATGCTGCCGTCGTCTTCAATATCAATCTTCGCGCCCGTGTCGGCAACGATTTTCTGGATGACCTTGCCGCCTGAGCCGATGACCTCGCGGATCTTATCGGGGTGAATCTTCATGGTGATCATCTTCGGAGCCGTCGGGGCCAGCTCGTCACGCGGCTTGTCGATGACGGGCAGCATAATTTCATCGAGAATCTGAATGCGCGCCTCGCGTGTGATGACAAAGGCGTTTTCAATGATGTCATATGTCAGGCCGTCATTTTTCAGATCCATCTGAATGGCCGTAATGCCCTTTTTCGTCCCGCCGACCTTGAAGTCCATCTCACCGTGGAAGTCCTCAACGCCTTGGATGTCAATAAACGTCGTCCAGTCGTCCCCGTCGGAAATGAGGCCGCAGGAGATACCGGCGACTGGGGCCTTGATTGGCACACCGGCGTCCATTAAAGCCAGCGTCGAGCCGCAGATAGAGCCCTGTGACGTCGAGCCGTTGGAGGAGAGGACTTCGGAGACGACGCGGATGGCATAAGGGAATTCGTCAACGGTGGGGAGGACAGGCTCGAGCGCCTTTTCAGCCAGCGCGCCGTGGCCGTACTCGCGGCGGGAGGTTGAGCGGCTCGGCCGCGCCTCGCCGACGGAGAACGAGGGGAAATTATAGTGGTGCATATAGCGCTTTGATTCTTCTTCAAAAATTGTATCAAGCTTCTGCGCCAAGGACAGCGTCCCCAGTGTGCAGATAGAGAGCACCTGCGTCTGGCCGCGCGTAAAGAGGCCGGAGCCGTGTACGCGGGGCAAAACGGAGACCTCGGCGGCCAGCGGGCGGATTTCGTTCATCGCCCGGCCGTCGACGCGCTTGCCCTCTAAAAGCCATGCCTTAACGACCTTCTTTTGAATTTTGTAGGTGATTTCTTCAAGCTGCGCGTTTATTTCGGGATACGCTTCACCGAACTCCGCGAGCATTTTCGTGACGACGGCGTTGTAACGTTCCTCACGGACGTTTTTGTCGTCGGTGTCCATGCAGTATTTCACATCGTCGAAATACTTGTCGACGATTTTCTTAAACAGCTCCTCGTTGAATGAGGCTTTGGCATACTCAAATTTCGGCTTGCCAACCTCGCTGACCATTTGGTTAATAAGGGCGACGATGGGCTTGATGGCCTCATGGGCAGCCTTGATACCGGCGAGCATGATGTCCTCTGAGACTTCATCGGCACCGGCCTCGATCATGACGATCTTCTTTTCCGTCGCGGCGATGGTGCAGTACATGGCGCTTGCAGCGCGCTCGGCACTCGTGGGGTTAATGAGGAACTTGCCGTCGTGATAGCCGAGGCCGACGCCCGCAATCGGGCCGGCCGTCGGGGAAAACGGGATATCCGAGATGGAGACGGCGGCAGAAGCGCCGATCATGGCGGCAATCTCGGGCGAATTGTCATGGTCGACGGACAGGACGGTGCAGGTGATGATAACGTCGTTACGCAGGTCACCCGGGAAGAGGGGGCGCATCGGCCGGTCAATCATGCGGCTGGCCAGCACGCCGCGCTCGGAGGGGCGTCCCTCGCGGCGCAGAAATCCACCCGGAATACGGCCGACGGCGTAAATCTTCTCTTCAAAGTCAACGGCGAGCGGGAAGTAGTCGATGCCGTCCTTCGGGCGTGCGGAAGCGGTGGCCGTTACAAGAACAGTTGTCTCGCCGTACTTGACCAAAACGGCGGCATTGGCGAGCTCGGCGAGCTGGCCGACCTCAAGCGTCAGCGGCCGACCGGCAAGGTCAATCGTGTAGGCTTTGCGGCCCGGGAATTCTCTTTTGCTGATAATCATATGATACTCCTTTTAAGTTGTTTTGGCGGAGCATCACGTTCTTAGCATTTGAAAATAGATCCGAGCCGGTCTCAGACGCATTTTCAACTGCTATGAAAGCGCATGCTCCTATTACGGATAACGGTGGTTTGGGGCTTATTATTTCATAAAAGGGCTGATCTGATACGCTCAGACCAGCCCTCATACGTCCGTTTTACTTTCTGATGCCGAGCTTTGCGATAATGGCTCTGTATCGCTCGATGTCTTTCTTGGCCAGATAGTCAAGCAGGCTGCGGCGCTTGCCGATCATTTTGTACATACCAAGGCGGCTGTGGTTGTCCTTGGCGTGTGAGCGCAGATGCTCTGTCAGCTGGGCAATGCGCTCGGTCAGAATGGCGATCTGGACCTCCGGAGAACCGGTGTCCGTGCCGTGGGCGCGGTTTGCTTCGATAACAGCTGTTTTTTGGTCTTTCGTAATCATCGTTAACAAATCCTTTCTTTTTTTATTCCCCGGCTTCTGAGTATCGGGCGGAAAGGCACCGGATAAAGTCCGGCTTTGTCCCGAAACCAAGAGGCGGCGTGCCGTCGGCGTCATCCGTCGGCTCAATCCTTCGTATTTTAACACGTCAGTAAAATGTTGTAAAGTAATTTTTACAGGAATTCCGGTATTACGCCATGACGGCACTATTGTTGCCCGTTGGGCTGTGTTGGCGCAGTGTCGGAATGTCGGCCGACAACGCCGCTTTCAACAAGATTTTTAATGATCAAAACAGTGATCGGAAATCCGAACAGGCCGATACCGCCAAAGAGGTGCGCACCCATCCACATACAGAAAAGGGTGACAAGCGGATGCAGGCCAACTTGCTTGCCGACAATTTTCGGCTCGATAATCTGACGGACAATGGTGACGAACACATATAAAATGGCAAGGGATACGCCGATTTTAAAATCGCCCAGAATGAAAGTAATAATCGTCCAGGGTATCAAAATAAGCCCAGAGCCGATGATCGGGAGAATGTCAAAAACGGCGATAATCAGCGCGATCAAAACTGCCCAGCGCTGCCCGATGATCAAAAGGCCGATGGCGATTTCTGAAAACGTGATGAGCATAATGAGCAGATACGATTTGGTAAAGTTGCCGAGAATCGTTTTCAGGCTCTGCCCGGCCGCCAGCGTCACGGAGACGACGTTTTTTGGGAAAATCGTTTTAAAAAAGCCGGTAATTTGATCGTAATCAACCGTCGCGTATACAGATACGATAATACAGATAATCGCTGTGAGAATCGCCTCAGGAATGCTGACAGCCACGCCGGAAACCCAAGTGACGACATAGACGGAAAAATCCGTCACCGCACCGCCAATTGACGTAATGATCTGCGGCATTGAGTCGTTGACGATGTTGACGGCGGAGACGTTGAATCGGGTCAGCAGCGCCACAAGTGTTGTGCTGAGCTGGCTGAGCGCCGGCACAACGGCGGAGGTGAAGATACTCGGCATAACCTTAATGAGTTCCAGGATACCGACGATGATCTGGCTTGTAATCAAAAACAAGAGGCCCGCCAAAGCGAGATAAACAAAAATGACAAGGACGAGGCCGGAGAGCCCTTTTGGAATTTTAAATTTTTTGAATAAAAATAAAACGGCCGGGCGCAATAACACCGCAACAGTGAATGCAATCAGAAAAGGCAGGGTAAAGGCAAAGACATACCGGAAAAAGACGTAAACGATCGCAAAGATCGCCGCCCAATAGCCAAATCTCAATAAAAATCTTTTATACTTGTCAGTGTTCATATTGCCCTCACAGTACAATGGCGCCTTTATGCAAAAACCGCTCGCCGCTTTTTTATTTATAACACATTTCCGCGTCTCGCGCCACTGTCAAAATGGAAAATTTCGTTAATATTTTGCCCGTTTTTTGTCATCCTCTACCCAGATGAATCATGAGCGCCGCAATATCGGCGGGTGATACACCGGAAATGCGTGAAGCCTGCCCAAGATTTAAAGGACGCACGCGCGTGAGCTTTTGCCGCGCTTCGATGCGCAGCCCCTGCAGCGTGCTGTAGTCAATGTCGTCCGGCAGGCGGACGTCCTCCATCCGCCGCGCGTCCTCAACCTGCCGCGTCTGGCGTTTTAAATACCCGTCGTATTTAATCGAAATTTCGGCCTGCTCACGAACGGCGAGGTCAAGCCCCGGCCTGTCCCGGTCAAACGGCGCAAGGCTCTCATAATTCAGCTGTGGTCGGCGCAGCAGGGAAGCCAGACTCACGCCGGACGGCGGCGCCGTCGTCCCATTCTCTTCAAGCATGGCGGCAAGCTCTGGCGTCGGCGGGATAAACGTCGTCTCCAGACGCTTCATTTCGCGCGCAACAGCCTCGTATTTCGTGACAATCTTTTCATACCGCGCGTTCGAAATGAGGCCGATGCGGTGCCCAATGTGGGCTAGGCGAATGTCTGCGTTGTCCTGTCGGTGGTAGAGCCTGTATTCCGAGCGCGATGTCATCATGCGATACGGCTCGTTTGTGCCCTTCGTCACGAGGTCGTCGATGAGCGTGCCGATATACCCGTCGTCGCGCCGGAGGAGCATCGGCGGCTCACCTTTAATCGCCAATGCGGCATTCACGCCCGCGACAAAGCCCTGCACGGCAGCCTCCTCGTAGCCGGATGTGCCGTTAAACTGCCCTGCGCCGTAAAGACCGCGAATTTTTTTCGTCTCCAGCGTCGGGAGAAGCTCTAAAGGGTCAAGGCAGTCGTATTCAATGGCATAAGCGCTGCGCATCATTTCGGCGTTCTCAAGGCCCGGAATGGTGTGCAGCATTTTAATCTGTACGTCCTCCGGCAGGGAGGAGGAGAAGCCCTGCACGTAGACCTCCTCGGTACCGAGGCCCATCGGCTCGATAAAAAGCTGATGGCGTTTTTTATCGGCAAAGCGCACGACCTTGTCTTCAATGGATGGGCAGTATCGCGGGCCGACGCCCTCGATGACGCCGGAATACAATGGGCTGCGGTCAAGATTTTCACGGATGACGGTGTGCGTTTCTTCATTTGTATATGTCAGATAACAGACGGCGCGGTTTTCGGGCGGGGACGCCGTTTCAAAGGAAAACGGCACCGGCACGTCGTCGCCCGGCTGAATCTCCATTTTGGAAAAGTCAACGCTGCGGGCGTTAAGGCGCGGCGGCGTGCCTGTTTTAAACCGGCGCATCTCAAGGCCGAGGGCTTTCAGCCGGGAGCCGAGGGCAGTGGCTGCAAACATCCCGTCCGGCCCGCCTTCGCAGACGGTCTCGCCAACGATCGTTCGGCCCGATAAGTACGTTCCAGAGCAAATAACGGCGGCCTTCACGCGGTAAACAGCCCCTGTATGTGTCGTGACGCTCGTAACCGCGCCATTTTGAACAGCGATATCAACGATTTCCGCCTGTTTAAGGCTTAGGTTCCCCTGCTGCTCAAGCGCTTGTTTCATCCGCGCCTGATAAGCCCGCCTGTCGGCCTGTGCGCGCAGGGAATGGACGGCAGGGCCTTTCCCGCGGTTTAAAAGCCTATATTGAATACACGTTTCGTCGGCGGCCTTCGCCATCTCGCCGCCCAAGGCGTCCAGCTCGCGGACGAGGTGGCCCTTCGCCGTACCGCCAATAGCGGGGTTGCACGGCATGTTGCCGATAGCGTCGAGGTTAATTGTGAAGCAAATGGTTTTCATCCCAAGGCGCGCTGACGCCAGGGCCGCTTCAATCCCAGCATGCCCTGCCCCGATGACGGCAATATCAAATTGTCCGGCGTCGTACGTCATAGAACGCTTCCTTATTACTATAAATATAACCCGCTCCCAGAAGCCTTCCCCTGGGGGAAGGTGGCACGACGAAGTCGTGACGGATGAGGGGGCTGTGCTCCACGTAGGGGCGGATTCCATATCCGCGCGTGTCCGCCAACGACGGACGGCCAATGGCCGTCCCTACAAAAAGCAATCGAAACAGAAGCATATTTTTGTTACGGCGATTATCACCCATGAAGCCTTCCCCTGGGGGAAGGTGGCACGACGAAGTCGTGACGGATGAGGGGGCTACGGAGCGTGCCGTAGGGACGGCCATTGGCCGTCCGTGCCGTGCCAAGGCGCCTTTGCAAAGGAGATGTCCCCGGAGGGGAGTGAGGATTGTTCTTCTCGCGCGCACAATGTACCTATGTCGCCGTACCAATGTCGCCGCTCCACGTAGGGGCGGATTCCATATCCGCCCGTGTCCGCCAACGACGGACGGCCAATGGCCGTCCCTACAAAAAGGCAATCGAGACAGAAGCATATTTTTGTTACGGCGATTTCACCCAGAAGCCTTCCCCTGGGGGAAGGTGGCACGACGAAGTCGTGACGGATGAGGGCGATTCGCCCAGCCGTAGGGGCGGATTCCATATCCGCCCGTGTCCGCCAACGACGGACGGCCAATGGCCGTCCCTACAAAACGCCGCGTCCCGAGCCTCCCTCAAGAGGGAGGTGGCAGTCGCGAAGCGACTGACGGAGGGAGGCGTCCTCGCCCCCACAGGCTCATGCTGAAAACACATTGTAAGCTAAATGCATGATAATTGCAAGACGCGACCGCCCAATCCCCGCCTTTTTTAACCATCCCGCCAGTTGACAAGAGGCATCGATAGGATATAATTAAAAAATGTGTAAATGATCATTCGGGCGCGCGTTGATCCTGTCACGCTTTAGGGCGGAACTGGAATCCGCCCCAACGATGGAGGATATATGCTGAAAAATACGGAAAAAACGATGGACAAGCTCGTAGCGCTCTGCAAGGGGCGCGGCTTTGTGTATGCGGGCAGCGAAATTTACGGCGGCCTTGCCAACACGTGGGACTACGGCCCTTTAGGCGTCGAGCTGAAAAACAACATCAAACGCGCCTGGTGGAAAAAGTTCGTGCAGGAGAGCCCATATAACGTCGGGCTTGACTCGGCCATACTCATGAACCCGCAGGTCTGGGTCGCCTCCGGCCATGTCGCGACCTTTAATGACCCGCTTATTGACTGCAAGGCCTGCAAAACGCGCCACCGGGCCGACAAGCTCTGCGAGGAATGGAATCACGCCAATAATGTGACGGACGTTGTGATTGAAGCGATGGATAACGACGCGCTCATCGCTTATATTAAAGACAAGGGCATCACCTGCCCGGACTGCGGTAAAGCAGACTTCACGGACATTCGCAAATTTAACCTTATGTTTAAAACATATCAGGGTGTCAATGAGGATACGGCGGCGCAGATATACCTCCGTCCGGAGACGGCACAGGGCATTTTCGTCAATTTCAAAAATATCCAGCGCACATCGCGCAAGAAGGTACCATTCGGCGTGTGCCAAATCGGCAAATCGTTCCGGAATGAAATCACGCCCGGCAACTTCACTTTCAGAACGCGCGAATTTGAACAGATGGAGCTGGAGTTTTTCTGCAAACCCGGTACCGACCTTGAATGGTTTGATTATTGGCGTAGCTTCTGCCGCGACTGGCTCTTCGCGCTTGGCATGAATGAGGAAAACATCCGCCTGCGCGACCATGAGAAGGAGGAGCTGTCCCACTACTCCAACGCCACGACCGACTTTGAGTTTCTCTTCCCGTTCGGTTGGGGCGAACTGTGGGGCGTTGCCGACAGAACGGATTTTGATCTCAAAGCCCATCAGACAACGTCGGGCGAAAATATGGAATACTTCGATCAGGAGACGAACGAAAAATATATCCCTTACGTCATTGAGCCGTCGCTCGGCGCCGACCGCGTAACGCTCGCGTTTCTCATCGACGCCTACGACGAGGAGGTCGTCGACGCTGAGAAAAACGACACGCGTGTCGTTTTACGACTGCACCCGGCGCTTGCGCCGTTTAAATGCGCCGTTCTGCCGCTGTCGAAAAAACTGTCGGAGGCGGCGGGCGCTGTCTACGACAACCTCCGGAAGCATTTTATGGTGGATTTTGACGATGCCGGCTCTATTGGCAAGCGCTACAGACGGCAGGATGAGATCGGCACGCCGTATTGCCTGACGTTTGACTTCGAGTCCATGGAGGATGGCTGTGTCACCGTGCGCGACCGTGATACCATGGCGCAGGAGCGTGTCAAAACGGACGACCTTGTCCATTATTTGCTCAAGAAAATCAGCTTTTAAACACACAGAAAAGGAATAGAGGTGTGAGATGGAACATCAAGTAAGCGCCAAGGAGCTTCGCGTCATCGCTGAGGGTATCCGCCTTGTCACGCTGCAGGAGCTGGAGGGCTTCGGGGCGGGCCATATCGGCGGTGCAATGTCAATTGTGGAAACCCTGGCTGTTTTATACGGCAGCGAGCTGCGCTGTGACCCCGCCAATCCCGGCTGGCCGGAGCGGGACAGGCTCGTTTTGTCGAAGGGCCATGCGGGCCCGGCGTTATACGCAACGCTCTCTTTAAAGGGCTTTTTCCCAAAGGAGATGCTCGCAGAACTCAATCAGGGCGGCGGTCGGCTGCCCAGCCACTGTGACCGGAACAAGACGCCCGGCGTTGATATGACGACAGGATCCTTGGGTCAGGGCATTTCGGCGGCCATCGGCATTGCGCTCGGGTGCCGCCTGAACAAGTCCGACAGCATCACCTATCTCATCATTGGAGACGGGGAGTGCGACGAGGGTCAGGTCTGGGAGGGCGTCATGTCCGCTTCCCAGTTCAAGGTTGACAATATGATCACATTTGTTGACCGCAATAAGCAGCAGCTCGACGGCTTTACAAAGGATATCATGGACCTCGGCGACATCGGCGAGAAATTCGCCGCCTTTGGCTGGTTTGTCCAGACGGTTGACGGCCACGATACCGGGGCGATTCTTGACGCTGTTGTGACGGCTAAAAATACAAAAGGTGTCCCGTCGGTCATCGTCCTGGACACGGTTAAAGGCTTTGGCACGTTTGCCGCCGGCGTTGAGGGCAACCATCACATGAGCTTTACAAAGGAGCAGATGGAAGAAGCCGTCAAGGTGGTGACAGAGCGCCTCGAAGGTGCCCGCGCGGCCGCCGCAGCAGAGCGGCTGGAGAAGAAGGCCGCCGAAGAAGAAGCCACCGAACAGGCGGCGGCATCAGAAGATGCGGCATCACCGACCGAGGTGGCGCCGCCTGCCATGACGGAAGAGACAGACCCGGAAGAGGGGGAAGCAGATGTTTAACGTCCGTGAATCATTTTCAAAAAGCGACACGCTGATGCGTGACGCGTACTGCAAAACGCTGATGGCTCTGGCGGAGGAAAACGAGGACATCGTCGTTTTAGACGCCGACCTCGTCAGTTCCTCCGGCATGAAACCGTTTTTCAAGGCGTATCCAGAGAGGGCTTTTAACGTCGGTATCGCCGAAGCCAACATGGTTGGCATCGCCGCCGGGCTCTCGGCCGTCGGCAAAATTCCCTTCGCGCACAGCTTCGGCTGTTTTGCCTCGCGCAAAACATGTGACCAGATCATGATCTCGGCGGCCTACGCCAAATTAAATGTCAAAATTCTCGGCTCAGACCCCGGTGTGACGGCCTCGTATAACGGCGGTACGCACATGCCTTTTGAGGATATGGGCGTTCTCCGCTCCATCCCCGGCATCACGCTCATTGAGCTCACGGACCCCGTTATGGTGAAAGATGTCGTCCGTCAGCTCGCCGGGCGCTACGGCGTTTACTATCTCCGTATGCCGCGCAAAAACGTGACGGCTATCTACGAGGAGGGCTCGACATTTGAGATTGGCAAGGGCAACATTTTAGCCGACGGCAAGGACGTCACGATTTTCGCCTCCGGCATTCTGGTGGCGGAAGCCCTCGAAGCGCGTGAGATGCTTAAAAAAGATAAAATTTCGGCACGTATTGTCGATCTCTTCACATGGAAGCCGATTGACATGGCGCTCATCGAAAAATGTGCCCGCGAGACGAAGACGTTTGTCACTGCGGAGAATCACAACATCTTCGGCGGCCTCGGCGCCGCCGTCTCGGAGGCCGTCGTGAAAACATATCCCGTGCCAGTTGAAATGGTCGGCGTCACCGACCGCTTCGGGCAAGTCGGCACGGAGGATTATCTCAAAAAAGAGTACGGCCTGACGGCGGAAGCTATCGCCCAGGCAGCAGGTCGCGCCGTCTCCAGAAAAAAGCGCGGCATCTTTTCACTGTAAACGTTGGGCGGGCGTCTCTTGCCCCGGCGGTGACAGAAGCAGAAACATACCGCAGGGGCAGGCCTCGTGTCTGCCCCTGTTTCCGTATCCGCCCGTGCCCAGCAACGGCGGACGGCCAATGGCCGTCCCTACAAAATAGCAATTGAGAAAGATGCAAATTGCCGTAGGGGCGATTATAATTTCTCTGTCTACGCCTCAGCCTCCCCGTAGGGGGCGATGCCCACATCGCCCCGTTAGCCTTTGCCTAACCACCGCCGTCATCATCCGGGCGGATTCCATGCCCGCCCGCCGTACAGCCGAATCAGTTCGAAAAAGGAGGTATCATCATGGCAGACACCATCGCGGCCCTTGCAACAGGCATCGGCAGAGCCGGGGTCGGCATTATCCGATTGAGCGGCCCGAACGCCATCGCCGCAGCTGACAGAATATTTCGCTCAAAAAGCGGCATAAAAATGAGTGATGCCGAAGACAGGAAGCTCCTATACGGCGCGATTGTCGACGAGACCGGTGCGCCGCTCGACTATGGCCTCTGTGCCGTCAGCCACGCCCCCAACAGCTATACGGGTGAGAACACAGCTGAACTGCACTGCCACGGCGCGCCCGTCGTTCTGGCCGCCGTTCTCGACGAACTGATTCGTGTGGGTGCGCGTCCTGCCGAGCCGGGTGCGTTTACACAGCGCGCGTTTTTAAACGGGCGGCTTGACCTGACGCAGGCGGAGGCCGTTATTGACCTTATCGACGCCGAAACAGAACAGGCGGCTAAAAACGCGGCCGGTCAGCTCGGCGGCGCGATTGCGCAGAAAATCCATACGGCCTATAATGCGCTTGTTGACATCTCCGCCCATTTTTTTGCCGTTATCGACTATCCCGACGAAGCGCTTGAGGATTTCAAAACGGAAGACTGCCTTGCTGTGTTGGATGGCGTCGCCCTCGCGCTCGAAATACTTCTGAAAACATATGAACGCGGCCGGATTTTAAAAGACGGGGTGAAAACGGCCCTCGTCGGGCGGCCAAACGTGGGAAAATCCTCGCTTTTGAACGCGCTGGCCGGATACGAAAGGGCCATTGTCACCCCACACGCCGGAACAACGCGCGATACAATTGAGGAAAAGCTCCGCTTCGGCGGCGTCGTTCTGCGCCTTGTTGACACGGCCGGTATCAGGCGCACGCAGGACGCTATTGAGTCGCTCGGTGTCGACCGGGCGCTTGGCGCGGCGGAAACAGCCGCACTCATCCTCGCCGTTTTTGACGGCAGCATGGATCTGACGGACGACGACCGGCGCGTTTTGGACATCGCCGCCCAAGCAAAAAATGCCGTCGCTGTTGTGAGTAAAAGCGACCTTGCTCAAAAGCTCGATAAAACGCTTTTAAAAACACGCTTTCAGAATATCGTTGAAGTCTCTGCGGTGACGGGGGAGGGACTCCCGGAACTCGGCACGGTGCTTGGGCGACTGTTTACCGGCACCGACGGCGTGCCCGGCGGCGAAATCCTCACAAACGCCCGGCAGGCCGGTGCCATCGCGCGAGCGCGGGAGGATATCGCACGCGCGGCGGCGGCGCTCCAAGCAGGTGTGACACCCGACGCCGTTTTGACGGACATTGAGTCGGCGATGTCGGCACTCGGCGAGGTTACCGGCAAAACGGTTCGGGAGGACATCGTTTCTCGCATCTTCGAGCGCTTTTGCGTCGGGAAATAAACAAAGCGTCAAACTTTTTTGCACTATCGCATTAAATTGATGGAAGTTTTCACGAATATTTTACGAAAATATTGTTTTATCAGGAAGGAATAGCTATAATATTTTTGTTTGAATCCTTGCAAAATCATTCTTTAGGGGGATCATTGTGGACAAAAAATACGTCTACCTCTTCTCGGAGGGCAACGGCAAAATGAAAGCGCTGCTTGGCGGCAAAGGCGCCAACCTCGCTGAAATGACAAATCTCGGCATGCCCGTTCCGCAGGGGTTTACCGTGACGACGGAAGCGTGCACCAAATACTACGATGACGGAGAAGCGATTTCGCCCGATTTGCAGCAGGAGATCATGGCATACGTCGCGACGCTCGAAAAGCTGACAGGCAAAAAATTCGGCGATCAGGAAAATCCGCTTTTAGTCTCCGTCCGTTCCGGCGCGCGCGCGTCCATGCCCGGAATGATGGATACGATTCTCAATCTCGGCCTTAACGAAGATGTCGTTGAGGTCATGGCACGCCGCTCGGGCAACCCGCGCTGGGCGTATGACTGCTATCGCCGCTTTATCCAGATGTATTCCGACGTTGTTATGGAGGTCGGTAAAAAATACTTCGAGGCGCTTATCGATAAAATGAAGGAAGAGCGCGGCGTTCAGCAGGACACCGAGCTCACGGCTGACGACCTTAAAACGCTCGCGCAGCAATTTAAAGACGCATATAAATCAAAGCTCGGCGTTGACTTCCCGACCGACCCGAAAGAGCAGCTTATGGGCGCTATTCAGGCCGTTTTCCGCTCCTGGAATAACCCGCGTGCCATTGTCTACCGTCGTATGAACGACATCCCCGGCGACTGGGGCACGGCCGTCAACGTGCAGGAGATGGTCTTTGGCAACCTCGGCAACACCTCGGGGACAGGCGTTGCCTTCACGCGCAACCCTGCCACCGGCGAGAAAAAGCTCTTCGGTGAATTCCTGATGAACGCGCAGGGCGAGGACGTTGTGGCCGGTATCCGCACACCGCAGACAATTGACCAGCTCAAAGACGTTATGCCCGGCGCTTATGACGATTTCGTCAAAATCTGTGACAAACTTGAAAATCATTACCGCGACATGCAGGATATGGAGTTTACGATTGAGGACAAAAAGCTCTTCATGCTGCAGACGCGCAACGGCAAGCGCACCGCCGCCGCCGCCTTCAAAATTGCCTGTGACCTTGTCGATGAGGGTCTCATCACCGAGAAGGAAGCCGTTCTCATGATCGACCCGAAGCAGCTCGACGCGCTCCTACACCCGCAGTTTGACGCCGAGGCACTGAAAAACGCCAAGGTGATCGGCACCGGTCTTGCTGCGTCACCCGGCGCCGCCTGCGGCAAAGTTGTCTTTACCGCCGAAGAGGCCAAGGCCTGGGCACAGAAGGGTGAAAAAGTCATTCTCGTCCGCCTCGAAACGTCCCCGGAGGATATCGAAGGCATGGCGGCCGCGCAGGGTATCCTGACGGTCCGCGGCGGTATGACGTCGCACGCCGCCGTCGTGGCGCGCGGCATGGGCGCTTGCTGCGTCGCCGGCTGCGGCGCCATCAAGATGGACGAGGAGAACAAAACGTTTGAGCTCGGCGGCAAAACGTATCAAGAAGGCGACTGGCTCAGTCTTGACGGCTCAACCGGCAATATATACGGCGAAGCCATCAAGACGACGGACGCCGCCATCGGCGGCGAATTCGGCCGCATCATGGCCTGGGCCGATTCTTACAGAACGCTTAACGTCCGCACAAACGCCGACACGCCAAAGGACGCCGCGCAGGCGCGCAAATTCGGCGCTGAGGGCATCGGCCTGTGCCGCACCGAGCATATGTTCTTTGATGCCGAGCGCATACCGGCAATCCGCGAGATGATCTGTGCCGACACGGTTGAGCAGCGTGAGAAGGCGCTTTTGAAGCTTGAGCCAATGCAGCAGTCCGACTTTGAAGGCATTTATGAGGCGATGGAGGGCTGCCCCGTCACCATTCGTTATCTCGACCCGCCGCTCCACGAGTTCTTGCCGACAGATGAAGAAGATATCGAGCTTCTGGCAAAAGATCTCGGTAAATCCGTCCACGACATCAAAGAGATTATCGCCTCGCTCCATGAGTTTAACCCCATGATGGGCCATCGCGGCTGCCGTCTCGCCGTCACATATCCCGAAATCGCCGTCATGCAGACGAATGCCGTTATCAAGGCTGCCATCAATGTCAGCAAAAAGCACCCCGATTGGCATCTCGTGCCGGAGATCATGATCCCGCTTGTCGGTGAGGTCAAGGAGCTTCAGTACGTCAAAAAAATCGTTGTTGACACAGCCGACAAGCTCATCAAAGACAGCGGCTCAGACCTGAAGTATAAGGTCGGCACCATGATCGAGATTCCGCGCGCCTGCGTCACGGCAGACGAAATCGCCAAGGAAGCCGAGTTCTTCTCCTTCGGTACGAATGATTTGACGCAGATGACGTTCGGCTTTTCCCGTGACGATGCCGCGAAATTCCTCGATGCGTACTATCAGAAAAAGATTCTGGAGTCCGACCCGTTTGCACGGCTAGACCAGGCAGGTGTTGGCAAGCTTGTCAAGATGGCCGTCTCCCTCGGCCGCGCCACCCGCCCGGACCTCAAAATCGGTATCTGCGGGGAGCACGGCGGCGACCCGTCTTCTGTTGAGTTCTGCCACAGCATTGGCCTCAACTACGTCTCCTGCTCACCGTTCCGCGTCCCCATCGCCCGTCTCGCCGCCGCTCAGGCCGCGCTGAAGCAGGCATAACGCAAAAGAATCAACCGTATGACAGGGTATTAAATCAAGTCGATTTAATACCCTGTTTTTTTAACCGTTGAAATACCGCCAAGGAGTGGTATAATATCCTAAAAATCGGCTTTATACCGCTAATACCGGCGGATTTCGCTGAAAGGCTGTGGATATGATTGAGTCATGTATCACCAATAAAAGACACGCGCTGCCATACAAAATACCCCATTATGCTGCTGCACGGTGTCGGGTTCCGTGATTTTAAGAGCCTCAATTATTGGGGCAGAATACCCAAGGTTTTAGAGGAACACGGTGCCACGATATTTTACGGCATGCAGGACAGCTGGGGGACGATCAAAGAAAACGCTCTTGAGATTAAAGAAAACATCGAAAGAATTTTTAAAGAGCACGGGTATGAAAAAATCAATTTAATCGCCCATTCAAAAGGCGGGCTGGACGCCCGGTATCTCATATCGTCGTTAGGCATGGCGGATAAAATCGCCAGTTTGACGACGCTGGCAACACCGCACCGTGGCATGAAAGCAATAGACGCCTATAGCCGGGTTCCTGATTCACTCTATAAAATAGCCGCGGCGCTCGTCGATATATCCTTTCGCGCGCTGGGTGACAGGCACCCCGATTTTTATAACGCCACGCGCGGCTTCTCAACGCTGGAGGCTGAGCACTTTAATGAACAAAATCCGGATGATGATAACGTTTACTATCAAAGCTACGCTGCCGCCATGGATCGTTCCTTTAGTGATGTGTTTATGTTTCTGCCTCATTTATTTGTCAAACGCCTGGAAGGTGAAAATGATGGGCTCGTCTCAGTGGCGTCGGCGCAGTGGACGAATTTTCGGGGTGTGCTGCGCGGCGCTTCAAAACGCGGGATATCGCATTTTGATGTCATTGATTTGCGCCGGTCGCCTTTCACACGCCAAGTAAAGCCCGGGTACATATCGGATATCACCGACTTTTATGTTGATATAGTTTCGGAACTAAAAACAATGGGGTTCTAAAAATAATGCGCTGCCGAGCGCTAAAAAGGCCGCCTGTTTAGGGCGGCCTTTTTTAGCGCTCCGTCGTCGTTTAATTTTCCGGTACGGCCGTAAACGTTAATGGGCCGATAATGCTGGCCGCTGCCGATGCGTTAACGAGCTCGGCCGTCAGCGTATACGTGACCTGTCCGGTGCTTGTGAAGCCGCTGTCAACGGTGCCGAGAGCTGTTACCTTGAATTTGTCAAAGCCTGTCTCGCCGCTGTCAAGTGTGCTGTAGATCAGTATGCCGGTGTTCGGTGCGCCGCGCCATATTTTATAAAGGACGGGAACTGTGCCGGAGCTGGTACCACTTGAAAAAGCCAATCCGGCGGCGGCGCGCAGGCTGACAAGCATCCCGG
The DNA here is from genome assembly GCA_022870705.1 of Oscillospiraceae bacterium CM. Taxonomy (NCBI): domain Bacteria; kingdom Bacillati; phylum Bacillota; class Clostridia; order Eubacteriales; family Oscillospiraceae; species Oscillospiraceae bacterium JHJ. The sequence continues at coordinate 1,472,068 of CP072107.1, read as the reverse complement.
CGCTTATCGGCAGCGTGAGTGACGCCAGTGGCGTTCCGGCCGTCGTCAGTGGAATACTGACGCTGCCGGATGTGTTCTGCGGCAAGACGGCATACGCGCCGACCGTTTGAACAGACGCCGTCACCGTCAAAGCACCTGTGATATTAGCCGCGTGATTTATATCCGGCGCTTCGGCCGTCAGGACATAGGTGACGGTTTGCGCCGCGGTGAAGCCGGAATCGACATGTGAAAACGATGTGACGGCGGCCCGCTCCACGTCGGCGCTGTCGTCAGCGCTGCAGACGAGTGTCCCGGTGACGGGCGCTCCGCGCCACAGTTTGAACAGCACATCGACTTTCGGAAGGGAAGAGCCGGTGATGTTCCAGCAGACACTCGGCCGCAGGATAACGGTTTGCCCGGCCTGGACGTTCACGGTGAAATAGGCGAGCGGCACAGGCGCCTGCGCAATGGGGATATTAGCGCCGCCGACCGTGTTGTTAATGAGCTCATAGTAGCTAATGACAGTCAGATTTGTCCCGAAAGCAGTAAAGGACAGCGGTCCGACAACGGACGCCTGCGCCCCAACGTCAACGGTCTCCGCTGTCAATATAAAGGTCACGGGCTGGTTCGGTGTGACGGTGACGACGTCGGAAAAATCGGTCGTTGCAGCGTAATCGTTGAAGTTTTCCGCGCCGTCCTGAACACTGCAGACAAGCGTGCCCGTCCCGGGTGCTGTGCGCCAGATTTTATAAATAATGCGTGTTGTCGACAGTGCCGCGCGCCAGCCAATATTCGCCCGCAGCGTGACTAAATTGTTGGCGTCGTCGGTCACTACGGTCAAAAACGCCAGCGGCGTTGGTGCGTTCGAAATAGGGATGAGCGCCGCCCCGGAGGTGTTTTGGGGCAGCGCGTAATACTGAAAACTCATATCGTTTTCGCACTCCAATTACAAAAATTAAATAATGTTGCAGGGCATTATATGCCGGCTTGTCACACAGCGTCACAATCTGTTCTCCCGGGGCGAAGGCTAATAATCGCTGTCAGCCCGCTTAATTGGTACGCCCGTAGGGGCAGACCTTGTGCTTGCCCTTCAAAGCTCGCCGCCATGCAACAAAACAGGCCGCCTCGTTTGAGGCAGCCTGCTTTGTTGCGAGTAAGTCTGTAAGCCGGATTCTGTCTTAGACAGCCATCTATCTAGGCCCATCGTTGCCAATGGGCTCAAGCCACCTCCTGAGAGCGGTCGGGCCAACCTGTACACTCAAGTACGGCTCTCTCCACGGTGTTGCTCCGGATAGAGTTTACAGCACCGGACTGTCTCCAGCCGATGAGTGAGCTCTTACCTCACTTTTCCACCCTTACCGCCTCCGTAACACCGGAGACGGTGGTATATCTCTGTTGCACTTGTCCTGAAGTCGCCTTCGGCGGGCGTTACCCGTTATCCTTGCCCTGTGGAGCCCGGACTTTCCTCACGGGAAACCTTTCGGCTTTCCCCCGCGGCTGTCCGACTTACTCGCTCTTATATTTTACAATAAAACGAGCTTTATGTCAACGTCACGGTGCTGCGCATCCGTCGGGGCGGATTCCATATCCGCCCGTCTATAGGGCATAACAACCTCAGTATGTAGGGACGGCCATTGGCCGTCCGCCCGCCGCTTTATCCTGCATTACGCCCTACCGCACTTATCGTTCCCGCTGTACCTGCATAGGGGCGAACGGCGTTCGCCCGCCCCGTCCCCGCCGTCCGGGCAGACCTCGTGTTTGCCCATTTCAACCAAGAGCGCAAACCCTTCTCGCTTCACCTTGAAAATGACGCGCGCGCAGTATATAATAACCGGTACAATAGGGTAAGATTTCCTTAGGGTCAAATAAATTCCGGGGTGATGAATTGAAACTGGCCGATTATATAACGTCCCTTAAACACAAAAAAGTCGCCGTCATCGGCATCGGCGTGAGCAACACGCCGCTCATTGAAAGGCTCCTCCAAAACGGTATTGCCGTCACCGCCTGTGACAAAGCAGACCGCGCCAAGCTCGGCGCGTCGGCAGACAGGCTCGAAGCGCTGGGTGCGTCACTCTGCCTCGGTGATGACTATCTGAAATCACTCGACGCCGATGTCATCTTCCGGACGCCCGGCATGCGGCCGGACGTGCCGGAACTCTTGGCGGCTGTTGCCCACGGGGCAATCCTCACCTCTGAAATGGAGGTCTTTTTTGATGTTTGCCCCTGCCGCATCATCGCTGTAACGGGCTCTGACGGCAAGACGACGACGACATCGATTATCGCCGCGATCCTACAGGAAGGCGGCTATACCGTCCACGTCGGCGGTAATATCGGCACGCCGCTTTTAACGCGCGCCGACGCGATGGCCCCGGATGACATCGCGGTTTTAGAGCTATCGTCATTCCAGCTGATGACGATGGCGAAAAGCCCCGCCGTCGCCGTCGTCACAAACGTCTCGCCGAACCATCTGGACGTGCATCGTGACATGGCAGAGTACGTCGAGGCCAAGCGAAACATTTATAAGTATCAGGATGAAACGGGAATCGTTGTTTTAAATTGTGATAACGACATTACACGCGCGTTTGCCGACACAGCGCGCGGCGCCGTCCGATTTTTCAGCCGCCAAAGCCACGTTCAAAACGGTGTGTTCCAAGAAGGTGGGACGATTTTTGAAGTTTCCGGCGGCGAAGCGTCGCCGATCCTCAACGCCGAGCAGATTCTCCTGCCCGGTGTCCACAACATTGAAAACTTCATGGCGGCATTCGCCGCCGTTCGCGGCCTTGTGGGTCGGGAAGCATGCGTGCGCGTCGCTGAGACGTTTCGCGGTGTTGCCCACCGCATCGAGCTTGTCCGAACGCTTCGCGGCGTCCGTTATTATAACGACTCCATCGCCTCCAGCCCTTCGCGGACGACAGCCGGGCTGCGCGCCTTCCCCCAGAAAGTCATTTTAATCGCGGGCGGCAAGGACAAGGGCGTTGCGTTTGACGATCTCGGCCCGGCAATCATAAACCACGTCAAAACGCTCGTTTTAACGGGCCTCACGGCCGGAAAAATCCGCGCCGCCGTTGAAAATGCGCCTAGCTATCAGGGCTTGCCCGAGATCATTGAAAAAGCCGATTTTCAAGAGGCCGTCCTCGCCGCGCACCAAGCGGCGCGGGCAGGGGACGTCGTTCTGCTCTCCCCGGCGTGCACGTCGTTCGACCGGTTTAAGAATTTTGAGGAACGCGGGAATACTTTTAAAGACATCATCCTTGGATTGGAGTAATCATATGGCATTGATCGACACCATCTTAAAGCTGTCCGCCCTCAAAGGCCCCGCCGGGTTTGAAGCGGAAGCTCAAACAACCATCAAAGCGCTGCTTGCGTCTTTTATGGACGACGTCACGACTGACACGCTCGGCAATATCATTGGTACACGGCGCTGTGGGCGCGACGGCGCGCCGAAACTGATGCTGGACGCGCATTTTGACGAAATTGGTTTTATCATTACGGGTGCGGAAGAGGGCTTCCTCCGCTTTGCGCCCCTCGGCGGCGTTGACGCGCGTATGCTCCCGGCCTCAGAGCTCGTTGTTTTGACAGAGCCGCCCGTCATCGGCGTCGTCACCGCCCTGCCGCCGCACCTTTTAAAAGGCGAGGAAGGGGACAAGACGATCAAAATAGAAGACCTCTATCTCGATGTCGGCCTGACGCCGGAGGAGGCCCTCACAAAGGTCCCGCTTGGCACACCGGCTGTCTATGCTGCCGATTCGCGGCGCTTTGGGGACGGGCTCATCTGCGGCAAAGCGCTTGACAACAGGGTCTCCGTCGCCGCTGTTTTGCGCGCGCTGGAGCTGATCGGCCAAACACCGCTCGATGTGGACCTTATCGTCCTGTTCAGCGTTCAGGAGGAGGTCGGCACACGCGGGGCCAAGCCGGGCGCTTATGCCACTTTTCCGGACTGGTGCGTCGTCGTTGACGTCGGCCACGCCAAAACACCCGACTGCAAAACGCCGGAGACGAAAGAGCAGGGCGGCGGTGTCGTCATCTCCAAAGGCCCAAATATGAACAGGCGGCTGACGGAAAAGCTTCAGGCGCTTGCGGAAGCCAAAAACATTCAATATCAAATCGGCGTCGAGCCGGACGGCGACTCCGGCACGAACGCGCGGGTCGTACAGGTCACGCAGTCGGGCGTGGCGACGGCGCTTGTCGGCGTGCCGCTCAAATATATGCACAGCAGCCATGAGGTCATCAGCGTCCAGGACGCCGAAGCGACGGCCGCGCTCCTGTGTGAAATCGCCAAAGCGCTGAAAGGAGACGATCGCCATGCTTGACCTTCTCGAATGCCTCTGCGAAAAAAGCGGCGTCTCCGGGACGGAGGACGCGGTCCGCGCGCTCATCCGCGCCCGTGCCGAGAAGTGTGCCGACCGTGTGACGGAAGATGTTCTCGGCAACCTGATTGTCTTCAAAAAAGGCCGAAAAACGCCTAAAAAATCGATCATGCTCTGCGCGCATATGGACGAAGTAGGCGTCATCGTTACCGATGTCTCCGACGACGGTACGCTGAAATTTGCTCCTGTCGGTGGCATCGACCGGCGCGTTCTCTTCGGCAAGGCCGTCTTGCTCGGTCCGGCGCGCGTTTATGGCGTCATCGGCAGCAAGGCATATCACCTCGTCAAGAAGGACGAGCGGAAGAAAATCCCACCCGTTGAGGATATGTATATCGATATCGGCGCAGCGAGTAGGGAAGAGGCCCAGACAAGCGTCGCCCTCGGCGACACGGGCATTTTCGATTCCGGCCTGCGCACCTTCGGAAACGGCCTTGTCAAAGCCCGGGCGCTGGACGACCGCGTCGGTTGCGCCGTTTTATTAATGCTTTTGGAGTCCGACCTGCCGGTCGATGCGACGTTTGTGTTCACCGTTCAGGAGGAGGTTGGCACGCGCGGCGCTCTGGCGGCTTCTTACCGCGTCGCGCCGGACGTTGCGCTCATCATAGAGGGTACGACGGCGGCCGACCTGCCGTCCGTTTCATCCGGCAAAAAGGTCTGCTTCGTCGGCAAGGGGGCCGTTATTCCGTTTATGGACGGCGGCACGATTTACGACAGAGAGCTTTTTGTGCTGGCAACAACACTGGCCGATGAAAATGGTATCCCCTGGCAAACGAAAACGACTGTCGCCGGGGGGACGGACGCGGCCGCCGTTCAGCGGTCACTTGGCGGTGTTCAGACGCTGGCAATATCAGCGCCCTTGCGATACCTTCATTCACCCGCCTGCGTCGGTGCGCTCGACGATTTCGATGCCGTTTTCAAGCTTTGCGGCCTTTTATTAGAAAAAGTGGGAGAACAGGAATGATTGTATCGCCCAGCCCGGAGATAATGAAGCACGCGGAGACGGCGCTGCGCGAGATTGCCCCGCGCCTTGCGGAGATTGACCGCGTCGCATTTTACAACACACAAAAGGTGCTTGCGGCCTTTCAAAAGCACCGCGTTTCGGACGGCTGTCTCACCGGCTCGACGGGGTACGGCTACGGCGACAAGGGGCGGGATACGCTCGACAGGATTTATGCCGACGTTTTCGGCGCCGAATCGGCGCTCGTCCGCATCGGCTTCGTCAACGGGACGCATGCCATCACGACAGCCCTGTTCGCCGCCCTCGCGCCGGGGGACGCGCTCCTGTCGGTAACGGGCCTGCCGTACGACACGCTGCGTGGCGTCATCGGCCTTGAGGGTGGCTATCCCGGCTCGCTTGCCTCTTACGGCGTCACATATAAGCAGGCCGATCTAACGCCCGGCGGCCGCCCCGATATAAACGCGATTGCCGAAAAAGTGACGGACAAGGCCATTGCCGCCGTCTATGTCCAGCGCTCGCGCGGGTACGATACGCGCGCGGCTCTGTCTGTTTCCGATATCGGTGATATCTGCGCGCTTGTCCACAGTAAAAACCCGCGCGCCGTCATCCTTGTTGACAACTGCTACGGCGAGTTTACCGAGGAGCGCGAGCCAACCGATTTGGGAGCGGACCTCATGGCCGGTTCGCTCATCAAAAACCCCGGCGGCGGCCTCGCGCCGACGGGCGGTTACGTCGCCGGAAGACAGGATCTCGTTGAAAAGGCCGCCTTCCGCCTCACCGCGCCGGGTATCGGCGGCGAATGCGGGGCAACGCTTTTCAACAACAGGCTTCTCTATCAGGGCTTTTTCACGGCCCCGCACACGACGGCCGAGGCGCTCAAAACGGCTGTTTTTACAGCGCGGCTTTTATCGCTTCTGGGGTTTGAAACGTCGCCAAAGTGGGATGATCGGCGGTCGGACATCATTCAGATGGTCTCGCTCGGCGCCCCTGAAAAGCTCCGGCGCTTCTGTGAGGGCATACAAGCTGCTTCGCCGGTGGACGCGTTCGTCACGCCCGAGCCATGGGACATGCCGGGCTATGGCTGCCCCGTCATCATGGCGGCGGGGACGTTTGTGCAGGGCTCGTCCATTGAGCTCTCGTGCGACGGGCCGATGCGCGAGCCGTATGCCGCGTATCTCCAGGGTGCGCTCACCTTTGAGTCCGGCAGGCTAGCCGTCATGCTGGCCGCAGACAGGCTCCTTGACAAATAATTCGGTAAAACGACGCATACAGTTGCTCTAGGCGGGCAATAGCGGCTTAGACAGCCTGCCGGGGAGGTGCTGCGTATGTTTTACCGCCGGGCAAAAAGAAAACAGCTGCGGCTAAATTTTTATTTCAAGCCAATGAGCCGTGCGGAACGCCTTTTTATTTTTCTCCTCGTCAATTTCCTCGTGCTGACAGCCGCTTTATCGATTATTTTTCTCCAGCTGCGGCCGCTGATGCAGAAAACGGCCTGTGCCATCGTCGGCGACCGGATCCTCGAAGAAATCAATGACGTCGTTGACCAGGAAATTTCCGACGGCGCGTTTGACTATTCACAGCTCGTCACGCTTGAAAAAGGCGATAACGGCGACGTCACGGCGCTTGTGACAAACATGGCGCTGATGAATACACTCAAAGCGCGGCTGACAAAAGGTATTATAAACGCTGTCAGCTCACAATCCATGACAGACCTGAAAATCCCGATCGGCAACGCCATCGGCGGCGTTATCTTTTCCGGCCGCGGCCCAAAATTTACGGTTAAAATTATGTCGGTCGCCGCCGTTCACGTCGATTTTATCAATAATTTTTCGGCAGCCGGCATCAACCAGACGCGCCATCAAATCCTGCTGGACGTTTCCATTGGCGTCACCCTGTTTGTCCCCGGGTCGGCGCCGGTCGACAAGACGGTCACAACACAGCTGGTCGTGTGCGAGACGGTTATCGTCGGCAGCGTCCCTAATGTCTATGCCGATTTCAGCGGCAACGGAGGTTAAACCCGTATGAATGCCAAAGAAGAAATAGAAGCCCTGCGCGCAGAGCTTAACCGCTACGCCGCGGCCTATTATGACCGTGACGATCCGCTCGTGAGCGATTATGACTATGACCGGCTGATGAACAGGCTCAAGGCGCTGGAAAAAGCGCACCCAGCGCTCGTCGTGCCCGACTCGCCGACGCAGATGATCGGCGGCACAGCCTCGGCAGTGTTTTCGCCTGTTCGGCACGAAGTCCCGCTCGAGAGCCTCAACGACGTTTTTTCTTTTGACGAGCTTCGCGCCTTTGACGAACGGGTAAACGCCGCCGCCGGTAGCGCTGGCTATATCGTCGAGCCGAAGATTGACGGCTTGTCCGTTGCCCTGTATTACGACAACGGCGTATTCGTGCGCGGTGCCACGCGCGGCGACGGCCTCGTCGGCGAGGACGTGACGGATAATCTTAAAACGATTAAAAGCCTGCCAAAAAAGCTGGATAATGCGCCGGAACACCTTGTTGTCCGGGGCGAGGTTTATTTAAAGCGCTCTGTTTTCAAGGCGCTCAACGACGTCCGCGAGGTTGAAGGCAAGCCGCTTTTGGCAAACCCCCGCAATGCGGCCGCAGGCTCCCTGCGCCAGCTTGACCCGGCCGTGGCGGCGTCCAGGCGGCTGTCAATCTTTGTTTTTAATATTCAGGCCATCAGCGGCACGCCGTTTGAAACACACGATGAAACGCTCTCCTATCTCAAAACACTTGGCTTTCCCGTCGTTGACTGGTCGCGCGAGCAGTCTATGGACGCTTGCATCGAGCGCATCATGCGCCTCGGTGACAGCCGTGACGCACTCGATTACGATATTGACGGGGCTGTCATTAAAATCAACGCGCTGACCTCGCGCCAGGCCCTCGGCAGCACGGCGAAAGCGCCGCGTTGGGCTGTTGCCTTTAAATACCCGCCGGAGGTGAAGGAGACTGAGCTTCTCGATATCACTGTGCAGGTCGGCCGGACGGGTGTTTTAACGCCAAAGGCCATCGTCCGCCCGGTGCGTCTGGCCGGGACAACGGTGACAAACGCCACGCTTCATAACGAGGATTTTATCCGCGACAAAGATATCCGGGTGGGAGATACCGTCCTCCTGCGTAAGGCCGGGGAAATCATCCCCGAGGTGCTCGGCGTCGTCTTTGAGAAAAGGCCGGCGGATGCTGAGCCCTATGTTTTCCCAGAAATATGCCCGGAGTGCGGCAGCCCCGCCCTGCGCGACCCGGACGGCGCAGCCATCCGCTGCCGTGGTGCTGAGTGCCCGGCGCAGCGCCTGCGCCACATTGTCCATTTTGCCTCCCGCGGGGCGATGGACATCGAGGGGCTTGGCATCGCCGTCGTCCAGCAGCTTATTGACGCAGGCCTCGTCCAAACGCCCGGCGATCTGTACGGGCTCGACGAACAGACGCTGTCCTGTCTGCCGCGTTTCGGCAAGAAGTCAGCTGAAAATCTTGTCAAGGCCATCGACCGTTCAAGGGATAACGATCTCTCGCGCCTCATTTACGCACTTGGCATCCCGCAGGTCGGGCAAAGCGCCGCTAAGGCGCTCGCCGGGCGTTTTCCGTCGCTTGACGCTATACAAAACGCCGCCGAAGAAGACCTCACGTCCATCGGGGACATCGGCCCTGTGACGGCCCAGAACATCCGAGCATGGTTTTCAGACCCGCCGTCGCAGGATCTCATCAGCCGCCTCCGGGAAGCGGGTGTGAACATGGCGGCGCGTGAAACAGCCCGTACCACACGGTTACAGGGCCAGACGTTTGTTTTGACCGGCGCGCTGTCCCGCTACACGCGAGAGGCGGCGACGGCGCTCATCGAACAAAACGGCGGTACCGTCTCCTCATCCGTGTCGAAAAAAACGACGTATGTCGTCGCCGGGGAGGACGCCGGTTCCAAGCGCGTGAAGGCCGAGAGTCTCGGCGTTCCGATCCTGTCGGAAGAAGAATTTGAACAAATGCTCATTTAAAATCCCCCGTTTGTGTCTTTTTTCCGCGCAGTACTTGCATTCAGACATGCCATATGGTAATATTTTGACGATAAATTCAGAAAAAAATGTGCAGTCAGTCATTTTAAATTGGGGAGGAACTAAAATGAAAGTCAATCCGCACAGATCATCACTCGGCATGGACGCGAACACGATGGCACTGTTATGCTATCTTGCGGCCTTTTTGCTCTCTTGGATACCGGTTATAAAATATGTTGCCTTCGCAGCCCCCCTCGTCATTTTCTTCCTGGAAAAAGATAGCCCGTTCGTTAAATTTCACGCGATGCAGGCGCTTATTCTGGAAGCAATCAGCTGGCTGTTCACCGTTGTCTTTAGTATCATCATCGGTATTATCAACGCCGCATACGCTGCGACACACTACTATTACTACTGGGTTTCCGCGCCGGGTGCCGTTGCGATGTCCGCTGTTCTCGTTATCATTGGCGTAATCCTAACGGTATTTGCCATCATTGCCATGGTGAAAGCTTACGGTTACGAAGAATTTAAAATCCCGCTTATCGGCAATATGGCCGAAAAATTCAGCAAGGGCGGCGCGGCGCTGTAAAAGTCCTTGAAAGCGGCCTGTGTTCATGCCAATCAATAGAACGGAGAGTTTTATGAAGAAGCTAATAGCAGCACTCATGGCGTCGGCTATGCTCGTGTCGCTGTTGAGCGGCTGCGTACGCATCCCAAAAAATACGGCCGGTCCGTCAACAAGTGATAATACCCGTGTTTCGTCGCCGTCGCCTTCAAACGCAAAAAGTCCGTCCGATGGATATAGTGCTTATATGGATATGAAAGGTGATGCGATTGATAGAATCTCGAATTCTGTCAGTTCGGATGACCCCGAGTCTCTCGGCGTGGCGATGACGCTTGTTGGCTATTCTCTGATGGATATGTCCATGCTGTGGCTGACCGCCTTTACGCAGGACGCGGCGGTGGCGCAGTCGACGCTGACCATGATGGGCGTGAAGGATGTCAAGGTCACCGGCAGCGGCAATAATTACAGTATTACATACAACGATTCAGACGGTAAAGCCGTTACACAGACGTGCCAATACGACCCCGCGAAGGATCAGTTGACGTCAACACTGAAGGATGCCGACGGCACCGTGACGATGTTCTTCGAGTATATCAATCTCGGCGGGGCTTATGCCGCGCAATATTACTATCCAGATGATAACGGCACATATCAGGTTATCCGTTCCTTCTTTGATAAGGACAATATTGCCGCCTTCGGCACGCTGACGGCGACAGCGGAACCGGATAGCATCATCGGCAAATCAAGTCTCAACGAAGATTTTGTCGTTAACAGTGAGTCCTATATCATCTTCAAAGACGGCGAGCTGACGACGTTTGATCAGGGCGGGGAATAAACACGGCTTTAACTGAAAATATCCCGCGCCAGAGGCGCGGGATATTTTTTATTGCCTGTAAGAGCGGAAATCAGTCGGCTTGTGACAATGTGACGATTTGGCTGTTACCTTCGGAAACGGCAGCCCATTCGGTCAGCCCGGCCGAAACGGGGGAGGCCGCCGCCAGCAGAAATAAAATGGTGATAATAACTGCAAAAATCGCTTTTTTCATGAAAAAACTTCCTTTCAACATGGTGTCAAAGGAAGCCAGCTGCATGAATACTGCCTTAATAGACAGGCAACTGGCTGGCATAGCGAGTAATCGCTTTAGCCCCTTTAGCTTTGCGCCGCCACCTTTCGATGGCTTTGCCGAATATGAACTTTTTTCTACCATACATATCGGATGATTTGAAATAAACTTTAGCCCGAATTTAATTGAAGCAATCTGGCCGACTTCACCTATGGGCATGCCATAAAAGCAAACGCTTGCAGCGGACACCGTCTTGTGCTACAATCGAATGCACAGCGCGCCTGTGATGGAATTGGTAGACATGCAGGATTTAGGTTCCTGTGCCGCGAGGCGTGTGGGTTCGAGTCCCTTCAGGCGCATCAATTAAAAGAGACAGGCGGTAGCCTGTCTCTTTTGATGTTGCAATTATTGAAGACCCTCTAAAAATTCTCGCTTAGCAGGTAAACGGCAATGACCTTGCCGCTTTGATCAGCCGGGTCACGCACGACCGAGAGATACATGTCGCCGTATTTGAAATGCGCATCGCCGTTCGTGTCGCTCATTGGCTCACCGAAAACTGCCTTAAAGGCCTCGAAACTGTCGCCAAGCTTCAGTCCATTGATGTCAATCGCGTCCGACAGGATGAGCACCTGTGCCACGGTTGTGTACGACTCATTGTCGAACCAGACGCGGATGCCGGTCTTTTCAAAGCCGAGGCCGCCTTCATCAACAGTGACCGGTGTCTCAGGGATGGCTTTAATAAGCGCATCTTTTGTCAGGCCGAGAAGTTTTGTGAGGTCTTCAAGGCTCATAGCGGTATTTAAAACGGCTTTTGGTTCGGAGATGCTGTCGATTTTTAATGTGCCGTCCTCCGTTTTAAACGTCAGGTCCTGCTCATAGGAACCGGCCGGGCCGGTCGAAGTGGCATAATGGAAAACAACAGCCGCGCTGCCGTCCTTTTCAGAAACGGTGTAATCCGTTACCCACGGGCTTGACGTGCCGGTGACCCAGTTAAGTCCGGCAAAATCGTTATAAACTTTCTCCTGCAACGCCTTCGTCATCAAATTATACTGGCCCTTCCCGTCACGGGCTTTAACGGCCTCGGCCCACGCGGTCGCTTTTTCAAGACGCCCTTTTTCACCGGTATCGGATGCGGCAGGGGAGGAGGCGGCTTGTCCGCCGACAACGGCGGCATTCGATGCACAGGACGCGAGCAGCAAAAGTGACAGGATAACGGCGCTGAGCAAGACAGTTGCTTTTTTAAACCGAAACATTTTTATGCCCCCATGAAACTTTTTGTTTGATTATTCGTCAATATCAGAAGAGACGGCGCTCATTCGATTTTGTTCCATTGAAATGAAATTATTCTTCGTGCGCAGCGGTGGTTGCCACCGTTGCGTCGCTGTGAAAACATGGTATAATGAGGCTGTAAATTTAACAGAGAGAAGGCGTCTTATGAAAAAGTGGTTTCTTCTTTGCGTTGTCACGCTTTTTGCGCTGTCCCTAATATCCGGTTGTGCCATGATTAACAAGCTTACCGGCGCGGGCGGCACTTCGACCGGCGCACCATCACCATCCGTTTCAGATAAACAAACTGTTGATACCGTCACCGTTGTGTCGGACAAAGCGTCAAATAAAACCGACTATATGACGCTCACCGTCGACGTGCCAAAGCTCACCGGCTTGCAGAACGCCGAAGAGCAAAACGCGATCAATTCGATCTTCAAATCCTATGCCGACTCGGCTAAAAAAGACGCCGGGATGTATGAAGCGTTGGCCAAGCAAGACGCCGAATCGAATCTAGACTATGCCATGCCGTACGAAATCACGATTGGCTATACGGTTGAATACAATCAAAACGGGCTTCTTAGCGTCCTGATATCGGATTACCGCTATACGGGCGGCGCGCACGGCGGCGTTGCCGAAACCGGCATCACGATCGACCTCAACAGCGGCACGCTGCTGACGCTCGGCGATTTGATGGTCTCCGGCAGCGGATACAAAAACGTCATCAACAAGGCCATCCGAGCAGAAATTGATAAGCGGACAGGGTCGGACGAACTCAGCGAGCCTGTCATCTTTGAAGATATCGGCGATTATCCTGATTTCTATATGACGAAAGACGGTTTGGTGTTCTTTTTCCAGGAATACGAATACTTCCCCTATGCCGCTGGTATTCAGGAGTTCCCGATTTCATATGAAACGCTTAAAGGCATGGTGAAAACAGAATTTCTGCCGAAATAAATGTTTTCATGAAAATGCGTCAAACTAAAGGCATGATTTAAGGAGGCCTTTTCATGTTAAAACTGACCGATACAAAAACCATGAAGCTTTTCGCTGTCGTCCTCATCGCGCTGGGGCTGCTCTACCTGGCCGGGTGCGGTAAATCAGGCGCGCCAGCTGCCTCAACTCCGGCAACACCGGCGTTTTCCCAAAGCCCGTCACCAAGTCCGTCGCCTTCACCGGCAGGCCCGACAAAAACGGAGATCGGCAAGACGCTCACGGCGCAAAAGGCCTACGATGTCACATGGTCACCGGATTCGTCCATGGTCGTCTATATTGTTGACACAGCTGATTCGAGTAAAATTTACGCCTGGAAAACAGGCGAAAACGACCCGAAATTTTTAACGGTCAACGGCGGGACAACGTCAGGCTTCAGCTGGTCGCCGGATGGCAGCCATTTTCTCATCAATGTCGGCCATATGGGGCCGGGCACGATTACCAGCACGCTTTACGACGCCAAAACGCTGGAATCCGTAACGCCGGACCTTGTCACCGTTTCTCCCTCGCCGCCCATCTGGAGCCCGGACAGCCTCTTTATCGCCCTGTCCACGGCAAGCCAGGATAATAGCGGGTCTATTGCCGTTACGGTGTATTCCGTTGCCGACAAGAAAACAACGACGCTCGTCAGCAAAACAAACACGACAGGATTTTTCAAAATTTTATCGTGGACGGATGGTATCATCAGTTATACGGAAACGGACAGCTCCGGTAATACGACGAATAAGACCGTCGCGTTCCCAGGCTAATCAGCTCAAACGCGCGGGCGGAGAGAAGTGTGACACGGATGAAAAAGGTTCTTCGATGGCTTATGGCGCTGAGCATGCTCGCTTGTATGCTCCCCGTCGGTGCGCGCGCGGCGGCGCCTGCCACGGCGCCCGTCACGCTCGACGGCATGACACTTGGGGCGCCGGCCCGGCTGGACGGCCAGATAGTGCTTCTGCCCGTGCGCGCCGTCTGTGAGGCGCTCGGTTACACCGTCATCTGGTCAACTGACGGCGGTGTTCAGACGGTTACCATCACAAAGGGCGATGATACGATTGTTTTGGATGTAACCGGTCAGACGGTCACGAAGAACAACCACGCATTCTTCGCGGGCGTTGTCAGCGGTGCGGGGATACAAGTGCTGTCCGGCCGCACGTATATTGATTCCGGCCTTCTAGGAACGGTCATCCCAGTCAATGCGCATTATGACAGCGGGTCTGTTACGCTCACGCGTCGGCTCGAAAATAATATCACCGTCAATACCGTTAGAACAGCCGACGAGAAAGAATTTCTTAAGATTACAATACAGTATCCCGAAATTTCCGGGCTGGATGACAACGCGGCGCAGACGGTCATGAACGCGGCGTTTAAAAATCTGGCCGATCAGGCCGTCACAGAGGGCGAGCAAAACGCCTCTAATATGCAGCAGGCGATTAAAGACGGCTACACAGGCTCGGTTAACCGGTGCGAAACGGTTTTTGATTATCTCGTGATGTATAATCAAAACGGCCTTCTCAGCGTCGTGTTTTATAATTATCAATACGCCGGTGGCGCGCACGGTTCCACGGTTCAAACATCCCTGACGTATGACCTCGCGACAGGGAAGGCATTGGCCTTCGCCGATCTCATGCAGTCGGGGACGGACTATACGGCCTTTATTAATGCGGCCATCCGGCGGGAAATCGACCGGCGCGTTGCATTGGGAGACTTGTATGAGTTTGACTTCAGCCCATTTAAGGACGTCGGAGCAGACCCCGATTATTATCTCTCTAACAGCGGCGCTGTGTTCTATTTTCAGGAGTACGAATACTTCCCATACGCTGCCGGAATTCAGGAGTTTAACGTGCCTTACGGCGATTTAAGCCCGTATCTCAGCGATGCATTCAGCTTTCTGTATGCGCCCGTCACGCTCCGGCCCGGTGACAACACACTCGCCGTGGGCGATATTGGACGCGTCGCCTTAACGTCAAACCCATCCACCGGATACAGCTGGCACCTCGCGGTTTCGGATAATAGCGTCCTCGCCCCGGCAGGAGAAGCATATTTGCCACCAGCGAATCAAAACCTCGTCGGCACTGGCGGCACAGAAGTCTGGAACGTCAGAGCGCTCAAACCCGGAACGGCAACGCTTACCTTCAAGTATTACAGAGACTGGGAAGGCGAAGCGTCAGCAACAGCCGACAACACCGTTGTTTACAACGTCACCGTCAAATAGTCGTACCCCAGTAGGGGGCGGATTCCATATCCGCCCGATATGCTGTAGGGGCAGACCTTGTGTCTGCCCCTTGTTTGTTTTTGTATCCCGAAAAATTTGGGCCATCGTATGATGACCCAATCTTAAACGTGCTGCTGCCTCCGCGAGTGACGATTGTTCCTCCCGTCGGGGCGGGTTTCCATGCCGCCCGTATCCGGCAACGGCGGACGGCCAATGGCCGTCCCTACAAAAACAATGTTGTTGCGGCGATTATCAAGCGCCCAAAGGCTTCCCATGGGGGAAGTCATCCTCGCCTCCCGTCGGGGCGAACTTTGTTCGCCCGCCGCCCAAAGGCTTCCCCTGGGGGAAGCTGTCGGCAAAGCCGACTGATGAGGGGAATGGTGCCGCTCCCACCACTTATTTTTCCGACATCGTCACAAGCGCCGCTTCAAACGCCGCAATCATCCGCTGCTGCGTATCGGTTACGCCGCCATCCCCCGCCGTTCCGGGATCCCAAGCACCCTCAAGCAGCTTTTTCGCCCCGGCTTGGGCGTCGGCAGGGGAGATAAGCCCCCACTGCAGCTGGTCGAGCAGATGGACAAATAAAGACGTCATGACAACAAGTTCACCGCTTTTTGAAAGCGTGTCGAGTCGCAAAACATTAATCGCCGGGTACTTTTCAAGAAAACGTGCGCGCGTCAGGCCGAACCGCTCTGTTCGGGCGAAGACGACAAACTGCTGCGCGGGACAAAGCCCCGTTTGCAGAAAAAGGGCTTTTTTGACGGCGGACATGACGCTGCGCCCAATGAGCTCGCCGAGCTTAGAATGCTTCCCGGCAAACGTTAGGACCAGCGAGGATGCCGCATTTGATACAATCACCGTGCCGTCTGTTCCGGAGCCTGTTGCGATGCCCGTTGAATAACGGCTCGGCGCGAGAAGCTCCTGCAGCGCCGCCGTCTTGGCCTCGGTGCATGTGACGAGTGCGCGCGCGAGCGTCCCTTCCGGCAGGTTTGCGTCAATAAAAAGCAAAATGTTAATGGTGCCGGAGATGGGGATACACCCCCCGGCGCCCTCGTGCCAGTCCGCCGGGTCGCCGACACGTCCGCCGTTTACATCGATCCCGCCCGTCACAGCCGCTGTCACCGTCAAATCATCATATGTTTCGCTGATGACAGCGACATTGTCCATATCGGCCGCTGTTGACAGGCCGGTTGCAAAATGGGCGTCAAGCCCGAACTCCTCGGCGATAAGCGCCAGGTGCGCTTCATACGTCGGCGCTTTTAAAGGCGTGTTTTTAACGCCGTTATGCTTGCAGTCATGGTTAAAGGCGGCTTGCAGGTTATCGCGGCAGCCACCGTTTAAGACGGACGTGCTCAAAACGCGCCGCTCCCCGTGAAAGCGGGCAATCAGCGCGCGGTCCTGACGCTCCAGCGTGTCCCCGTTTTGAAAGGCGTGAATAACCATCTCAGCGCCCCTTTTCCCACTGCGAGAGCAGCTGGCGCATCCACGCACAGACATCCATGCTGTAGACGTCGTTGAGATTTTCGGGCGACAAAACGGTGCCGACGTCGCCCTTGGCAACGATGCGCCCCTTGTCGAGCAGAACGGCGTGCGTGCCATAAGCCTTGGCGAGGTTTAAATCGTGCACAACGGAGACAACGGCTCTGCCCGGCGTTTTCAACCACGTTCGGACGAGTTCAAAGATTTGCTTTTGAAAAACAAGGTCCAGGTGATTTGTCGGCTCGTCCAAGATTAATAGACGCGGGTCTTGCGCTAAAAGCTGTGCGAGAAATGCCCGCTGCAGCTCGCCGCCGGAGAGTGTCAAGACAGACTGTTTTCTGTATCGTTCCATGCCGGTGATGGCGATGGCGTCGTCAATCTTCTGCTTGTCTTCTGTGCTCAATTCGCCGAAGAAGCCGGTTGAATACGCGTACCGCCCGAGCCGGACGACCTCCTCAACGGTGAAAGAGTAGCCGACGGTGTGGTTTTGCGTTAAAACGCCGAAAAGCTTTGCCGCCTTTTTAGGTTTCAGCTTGGACAGGTCTGTTCCTTCAAACAATACGCTGCCGTTATAGGAAATCAGCTGCGAAACAGCGGAGACAACAGTGCTTTTGCCGGCACCATTCGGCCCGACGAGCATCAGCCACTCCTGTGGCCGGACCTCAAAATTCAGGTCATCGACGATTTTGAGGCTGCCAAATTGAACAGTGAGATTTTTAACGTTAAGCATGCCTCATTTTGCCTTTCTTGCCCGATAGAATATAAAGATAAATGCAAATGCCCCGAAAAACGACGTGACAACGCCAATGGGCAGCTCGCGGGGATTCAGAAGCGTCCGCGCCAAAAGGTCGGCCAGCATCAAAAACGACGCGCCGGAGAAGAGAGAAGCCGGCAAAAGCCGCTTATGATTCGGCCCGACGATCATGCGTGTCATATGCGGGATGACTAGCCCGACAAAGGCAATCGTACCGCCAATGGAGACGCAGATGCCGATGAGTGCGGAGACAGCAATGAGAATGATGTATTTCGAGCGCTTGACGCTGATACCGATCGTCCGGGCGTTATCCTCGCCGACGGCGAAGGCGTTGAGCTCCCGGGCGAAGAATAATAAAACCGCTCCAAAGATCAGAAGGGCGACTAGCAGGATAAAAACCTCTTTATATTTCGACCCGGCGAGAGACCCCATCAGCCAGTTGATAATCGTGTGGACGTTATCGCCGGAAAAGGTCACAACGAGACTGATGACGGAGCTGGCAAACATCGTGTATATGAGACCGATGAGAATAATCGTGTTTGTGGAAAAAGAGTAGTCGACTTTGCTGGCCAGCGCCAGAATGATGAGAATCGACAAAAACGCAAAAACCATGGCGCAAACCATCGTCCCAAAGCCGGAGACACCGGGTATGGCGACGCCGAAGGCGAGGAATAAAACAGCGCCCACGCCAGCGCCGGACGAGACGCCCATGGTGGAGGCATCGGCCAGCGGGTTTCGCAGAAGGCCTTGTATGGCCGCGCCGCATAGTGAGAGGGCCGCGCCGACGAGTGCGACGGCCAAAACGCGCGGCAGCCGGACGAAGACGATGACGGCCTGTGAGATGCCCTCGGGGACAGGCAGGCTGAAAATCGAGTTCCATATAGCTGTCATCGTGTCCTTGATGGGGATATAGACGCTGCCGACCGCGACGCAGATGACCATCACCATAAAGGTGACGGCGGCAAAAATAACGTATTCAATGGGACGAAAGCCTTCCGGCCGTGTTTGTGTTTTCATAGACACCATTCCGGTCAGTATTTTAGCCAAGAGCCGCGAAAAGGAATGAAAGGGGACGGCATGCGTCCCCTTTCCGCTGGAGGGATGTTTAGTTGGCAGGCGTCGGGGTGCTGTCCGTGCCGCCGTAGATGAAGTTGTAAAGCTCCGTTGCCGCCTCTGCAAGACGCGGACCGGGATGCATAAGCGCGCTGGAATTTGTGTCGGCATTATAGATCGCCTTGTTCATAACGGCGCTGATGTTTTCCCAGCCCTTGCGGCCGAGAATTTCGTCAATCGGGTTGGGTGAGCCGTCGTAAGACATCGCCGTTGTCACGATGAAGTCTGGGTTGCGCTCGATAACCTGCTCCTCGCTGACCTCTGCCCAGCCCGCTGTATCGGCAAAGATATTCTTCAGACCGAGAATTGTTGCAATCTCGTCCATATACACGCCGTTACCAGCTGTATACAGGCCGTATTGAAGCGGGGAGACCTCGAAGTAAATCGACTTGCCGACATTTGCCGAGCCGTTTGCCTGAACCTTTGCCTTAAGGTCGTCAAAGGTCTTTTTCATGTTGCTGACAAGGGCTGTTGCCTCAGTGTTCTTGCCGACAACCTGGCCAATCAGTGTGATAGCCGTATAGACATCATCAATTGTTTTGGCATCCGTCATGATAACCTTGATACCGGCGTCTTCAAACGATTTGACCTGATCGGATGTCTGCGCCATTGTGCTCATGATGACGACATCTGGGTCGAGCGCGATGACTTCTTCAATATTCGTGTTGCTTCCGGACTGAACGGATGTCACGCTGGACACCTCAGCCGGATAATCGCAGTATTCACCGCGGCCGACGACTGTATTCCCGGCGCCAAGCGCGTAAAGAATTTCACAGTCGGAGGGGGTAATGACGACGATTTTTTCGGCCGGTTTGTCAAAGGTGACAGAGCGGTCCGTCATGTCTTTGACGGTGATTGTCGTCGATGTGGCCGCGTTGTCTTTTTTGGGGGCGAACAGGGAGCAGGCGGATAAGGATACAAGGAGAAGTGCTGCCACAAGGATTGCCGTTACTTTTTTCATTAATTGGTTCCCCTTTCAAAATTGGAAATGAATAGAGAAAGGAGCACAAAAAAGCCGCTCCCCCCAGTTTGAGGAGCGACTCAAATAAACATAGCAAGGCCTATGTCTAGCTTAATCCCAAACCCAGGGTGTTCATGTGTAAGCAGGTCTCCCGACTTAGCATCATCCTACTAGGGCGTCTTCCCGTCGTTTGACAGTGACATGCTGCCCTCTCGTCCGCTTCACGGTTACTGGGATAGTCCGGAATTTACATCCGCGTTCCCTCGGCAATTTCTTACCGGCACAAAGTGTGCACAGACACAAGCTATTCATTTTGACGGCATTTTAACATATTTTGAATATAACGTCAAGCTGTTTTCACCATACAGTGCATTGCTCACGCTTTCTGGGCATTCAGGCAGGCTTTGGCCAGATCCTCGGCTGATAAGAAGGCTCTGAAGGGCTTCGAAAAATATGCCGGTAAGGACACAAGCAGGCCGCAGGCGAAGGCCCCTGTGATAATAAGCCGAAGCGGCAAAAACCCGCCGAGCACACCAGCCAGCGCCATCGCAAAGGGCGTCAAGCCCGTCGTCGTCATGCGCATGAACGACATTACCTTGCCGCGCAGTGCCGCCGGTGTCGACGCCTGAACGGTCGACACCATCAAAACATTCATGGCGGCGTTAGCCGCCCCGGCAACGACGAGTAAAACAGCCATGACAACGAGATTCGGCTGATTAACGGCAATGATGAGAAAGACATAGCAGCAAAAATTTGAGACAATGAAAACCGCCATCTTGTGCTGCGGTTTGAAACAGAAAATGGAGAGGGCGGTGAAACCGGCAACGGCGCCGCCCATAAAGCACGCCATCAAAACACCGTAGGCCACGGCGCCGAGGTGCGGGTTAAACTGACAGTACGGCAGAATCAGGGTGATGGCGACAAAGGAAAAAAAGTTAATAAGCGCCGCGATGACAAGAATCAGCCGCAGACCCACAAGGCGCCACATATAAGCAAAGCCATCGGCCATATCCTTCCAGAAATGCGGCTTTTCGATATGACGAACGCTGGGGATTTTGACAAATGGCAGACAGACGCCTGAAAACAGGTACGACAGGCCGTTTGCTAGAAAAAGCATTGGTGCCCCGAGCGCCTGATATAAAAAGCCGCCCCCGGCGTTGCCGATGAGGTTTGCCCCTGTGAGGACGACCGAGAACGCGGCGTTGGCGTTGGATATCTTCGATTTCGGGACAATATCGGGGACGGATGATTGCACGCCCGGTGTGAAAACAGCCCCGCAGAGGCTCAAAACAATCCCCGCGGCGAAAACCATCCAGATTCTGATGACGCCCAACAAGGACGCTGCCGCCAAAAGGACGATGGCGACGCCGCGGATGAGATCCATCGCAATCATCAGGCGCTTTTTATTTGACCGGTCGACGAGCACACCGGCAAACGGGGAGACGAGGACGCCCGGCAGCGTGGAGGCGGCCATCAACATGCCCATCAGCGCCGTCGACCCCGTCGTTGCCAGCACCCAGAAGCCAAGCGCGATGGCATAGACGGCGTCTCCGACGGTTGAAACAAGCTGGCTCTGCCATAAAACGAGAAATCCGGGTGTCCAAAGCTTTTCGCGGTTTGTCATAAGGGTTCCTCACAGTCGCCGCCGCCGGGCAAATAAACGCGGCGGCTCCCCGGCGGCGCCGCATTTCAGGACATAATTTAATACAGCGGATTACACGTAGTAGATTTCAACGCCGCCGAGCGAAACATTGCCCGTCAGGGTGACGGTCGGCGCACCTGGACCCGGTTTGCTAAAGCGCGTATCGTTTGAGACGCCGCCAAGGCTGGCGCTCAGGCTGTCAACGATGTGCCATGTTTTCGGGAAATAGAGCTTGATAGCACCAAAACTGCAGTCCAAGAAGAGTTGGGCGCCCTCGAGGTCAAGCTGCACCTGATCAAAATAGACGTCCAGCGCGCCGAAGGATACAGAAAACTGACCCGTCTTCAAAGCATTGGCATGCAGATATTTGCTGGAAGCGCCGAATGAGACCCTGACGCTCGGGTTGTTGTCGTCGATGTCTTCAACCGTCTCGTAATGTGCCTCGCCATGGTGCGCGTAGCTGGTGCAGCACGGTGGTTTCGAGTGTTTGCGGAAAATGATGTGAAAGCCGATACTAACGAGCACGGCGGCTAGGATTAAAAGCCAGGGGGAGATGAAATACAATCCCAAGGGCTGCTGATAAATGAGGTACGCCAGCGCCAGCGAGAGAAAAGCACCGAAGTAGTTGAGTTTCACGAGGCTCTGGATAAAAACGGCCGCGAGTAAAACGGTCGCCAGGATGCTGAGAAAGCCGATCTGGGTAAACGAGAGAATTTGGCTGGCAACGACAAAGACGGCCGCCAGTACAAAGAAGACGCCCCAGAACCAATTGTTGTGTTTCATGATGACTCCTTTCTGTCATACGTCATATAGTGAAATGAATAGATGTTTTCAATGCCGTCCTAGCCGGACGGCGCGCCGCCCCGGCTGGGACTGAGCCGCAGGCGCAGCGCTTTATAATAATTGCGCGAGACGTAAACCTGTTTATGGCTCCCGGCGAAGCGGACGAGGCTTGAGGCCGTGAGATTGCGCGTGATCGAGTAAACCTGCCGGGCGTTAATGATCGTCGACTTCGACGCACGCACGAAATCACTTGGCAGCATTTCCGCCAGTTCGTACAGCCGGTGCCGGATGCGGTAGGCGTCGGTCGCCGTGTGGGCGTAAATATGTTCGCCAGCTGTCTCGAAGAACAGCACCTCTTCCAGCGGGAAGTAGAACTCCTCGTTGTCCTTGTAAAAGGTCAGCTTGGCGCCAGGCTGCGTCTCGCTTTGGATGTACCGGTGAATTTTCATGATGGTGTCGTCCACGCGGCCGCAGCGGATGAGCACTTCCTCGTCGGCTGACTGCTCGACAAGCTCAATACGGACCTTCACCGGATCACCTCCTCATGCTCGCATTATAGCGTCTCTTTCGGAAAGTTAAAAGGGGTTTTCCGTATGAGGCACGTTAAAGCCGCCAAGAGGTCGAAATTGACGGGTGAGATGTACTTTTTTCCATGGCGCGATGTCCAATGATTCTATCCTTGTCTCGCGATGATCGATGTTATATAATTTAAGCACCAGAAACGGCGGATTAACGCGAATTTTCGCAAGAACACCGTCTGTGGCTGGATAAGGCACGAAAAAGACCGATAAATAATAGAGATGAAAACAATGCAGAAAAGAATTTATCTCGCCGCCCCCCATATGAGTGACGCGGGTTACGAGCAGGCATTTGTGCGCGAGGCATTTGAGACGAACTGGATCGCCCCGCTCGGCGCAAATGTTGACGGCTTTGAGCGTGAACTCGCCGAGATGGTTGGCGCACGGCACGCCGCCGCGCTCTCCTCCGGGACGGCGGCCATCCATATGGCCCTTTTGGCCGCGGGCGTTGCTCGCGGCGATACGGTCGTCTGTCAGAGCCTGACATTTGCCGCATCGGCAAACCCCATTATCTACCTCGGCGCTGTCCCGGTCTTTGTCGACAGCAGCCGGGATACGTGGAACCTCGACCCCGAGGCGCTCGAGACAGCTTTGAAGAAATACAAGCCAAAGGCCGTCATCGCGGTTCATCTCTACGGCTTGTCCGCCGATATCGACGCCATCGCCGCCCTCTGCCGCCGCTATCACGCCACGCTGATTGAAGACGCGGCTGAAAGCCTCGGAACGCTTTATAAAGGCCGTCACACCGGCACGTTCGGTGATTTTGGCGTTTACTCGTTTAACGGTAATAAAATTATTACAACGTCGGGCGGTGGTATGGTCGTGTCCGACAAGGAAGAGCGTATTAATAAAATCAAGTTCTGGGCCACGCAGTCACGCGATCCGGCACGTCATTACCAGCACAGCGAGCTGGGGTATAATTATCGGCTCAGCAATGTTCTTGCCGGCATTGGCCGCGGCCAGCTCAAGGTGCTCGACAGCCGCGTCGGTCAAAAGCGGGCAATTTATGGCCGCTATCAAAAAGCGCTCGCCGGGCTCGAGGGCGTTGCCTTTATGCCGGATAACGCATGGGACTATAGTAACCGCTGGCTCTCGTGTCTGACGCTCGGCGGCCCCGTGCGCCCGGCAGAAATTATCGAAGCGCTTGAGCGGGAAAACATTGAAAGCCGCCCCATCTGGAAGCCGCTGCACTGCCAGCCGTTTTACAAAGCGTGTGACATGGTCGGCGGCGCTGTCGCCGAGTCGATCTTTAACAATGGCGTCTGCCTGCCGAGCGATACGCGCATGACGGTGCCGGAGCAGGACCGCGTGATTAATATCATCAGAGACTTATGGCGCGCCTGACAAGGCGCGTTGCGGAGATGGCATGAAAAAATACGTTTACATAAAATATTCGCTCGACTGGCTCCTTGCCGCCGTCCTGCTTGTCTTGACGGGCTGGCTCCAGCTGCTCCTCGCGCTTGTCATCAAGCTGGACGATCCGTCATCGCCCGTTATGTATAACGCCACGCGCATTGGCAAGGACTTAAAGCCGTTTAAAATGTACAAGTTCCGAACGATGAAGCCCCTTTACGAGGGCGCGGGCCGCGTTGAGGCGGCTTCTTTAACGGCACCGGGTCGCTTCCTGCGCCGGACAAGTCTTGACGAACTGCCCCAGCTTTTCAACATCCTGCGCGGTGAGATGAGCTTTATCGGCCCGCGCCCCCTCATCTTACGCTATGTGCCGTGGTATACGAAGCGGCAGAACAGCCGCCACGATGTCAGGCCGGGGCTTACGGGCCTTGCGCAGGTCAACGGGCGCGTCAACTGCGCGTGGGACAAGCGCTTTGCGTATGATGCCGACTATGTTGACAATATGTCATTAGCTCTCGATATTAATATTCTGTTTGCAACCGTTTTCAAAACACTGCGCGGGGACGACGCGCTGGTGACCGATGACGGTGAGAGCTTCGATTACTTTGATGATTTTCAGCGCGACCAGCTCAGGCGCGGCCTTGTCCGCGCGTCCGACTTAGCACATGAGCAGACGTCGGAAGCGGCGGTCGCCGCGTTCAAATAACTGCCGGGAGGCTTTATGGAACATCTGCCCGATATTTACTTCACGCCTGAATACGGCCGCCTGTATGAGACGCACGAGGGCGGCGTGTTCGAGAGCTTTGAGCATCAAACGCCGGACGGCACCGTCTACTTTCAGTTTCTCAGGCGGCCGCTCACAGGCTTTCAGGGCTTTGAGCGGTATGGGGACATTACAACGCCGTACGGCTACGGTGGGCCGGTCATCCTCGGCACCGTATCGGACAAAAAAAGGCTTGCCCAATCATTTGCCGCCGCCTTCCGGGAATACTGTCTCGATCATCAAATCGTCGCGTCATTTATCCGCTTTCACCCTGTCGTCAATAATGCCGCAGATTTCACACAGGCGTTTGATACGGTCATCCCCCTCCGAAAAACGGTTGCCATCGACTTGACAAAGGATATTTTTAATGAGGAATTTGAGCAGACAGTGCGCAACAGCTACCGCCATGCCGCCGAGCGCGGCCTCTCTATTCAGTTTGACAGCGCACTGGAAACAATGGGTGACTTTACGCGGCTGTATTATGATTTGATGGCCTCAAAGCAGACGAGCGCGTATTACTTTTTTCCGCCGTCGTACTTCGAAGCGCTCAAAGGCCTCCACGGCCGGGTGGAGCTCGTCAACGCCCTAATTGACGGCGAGATTGTCGCCAGCGTTTTATACCTAAAGTACCATCCCTATATCCACACACATCTGACGACGACGACGTCGGCAGGCAATAAAACGAGAGCCATCGGTTTTATCAAGTCTGCTCGTGCCTTGCGCGCCAAAGAGGAGGGCTATCTCCTCAACCATCTTGGCGGCGGTTTTTCAAACAGCCCGGACGATTCGCTCTTTCATTTCAAAAGTCGGTTTTCTAATAGTCCGCCGTACGATTTTTGCGTTGGTAAAAGCATTTACGATCAAAAGACGTATGACGCGCTCGTCGCCGCCGCCGCCCGACATGGAGAAGCGGCTGACGCGGGGTATTTCCCCCTCTACCGCGCGCCGCGCCTGAAAGGATCGTCATAATGAGGATACTCATATTAGCAAATGCCGACAGCGGTCTTTACCGCTTCCGCTACGAGCTGCTTTGCGAGCTGGCCCGGCAGGGGCACGAGCTTGTCGCCGGGCTCCCGAACGGCCCTTTTGTCCCGAAGCTGGAAGCCGTCGGTTGCCGCGTTATCGAAACGCCGCTCAACCGCCGCGGTAAAAATCCGCTCAGCGAGCTGAAGCTTCTGCTGACTTATGGGGCCATCGTCAAAGAAACGAAGCCGGACGTGGTTCTGACATATACTGTCAAGCCGAACGTCTACGGCGGAATTGTCTGCCGTCTTCTGGGCGTGCCTTACCTCGTCAACATCACGGGGCTCGGTGCGTCTATTGAAAAAGGCGGCCCGCTGCGCCGCTTGATGCTCGCCTTATACCGAACGGCGCTCAAACGCGCTGCTTGTGTCTTTTTTCAAAATCAGGATAACCTTATGTTCATGGCGCGGCATCGCGTTTTAACGCAGCAACACCGCCGACTCATCCCCGGCTCCGGTGTCAACACGGCACAGTATGGGTTGCTCGGCTATCCCGACGGCGAGACGATCAACTTTCTATTCATCGGCCGTATCATGGCGGAGAAGGGAATAGGAGAGTATCTTGAAGCGGCGGAAGAGATCAAGGCGCGCTACCCAAACACGGCCTTTCACATTTTGGGGGCTTGTGTAGAGGATTTTGAGGAAAAACTGCGCGCACTCATCGCGCGTGGGGTGATTATCTATCATGGCGTGCAGGACGATGTCCGCCTTTTTCATAAAAATTCTCACGCCACAATTCACCCCTCCTACTGGGAGGGGATGAGCAACGTGCTTTTAGAGACGGCGGCATGCGGTCGGCCGATCCTTTGTAGCGACATTGGCGGCTGCCGCGAAATCGTTGACGACGGCGTCAGCGGCTTTCTGTTTGAACGCCGGAACAGCCGGGCGCTGATTGATGCCGTTGAGCGCTTTTTAACGCTTGATAACACAGAGCGGCGTCAAATGGGCCTAAACGGCCGCGCGCGTGTCCTGAAACAGTTTGACAGGCGGCTTGTCATCGCGGCTTATATCGAAGAAATCGACAGGATTAAAAGTGAAACGACAGGGAGAAAATAATGTCTTCAACATATCGTATTTTGCATGTTCTCGGCAGCCTTGACAGGGGCGGCGCCGAGACGATGGTCATGAACCTTTACCGTCGGCTTGACAGAGACCGCTTCCAGTTTGATTTTGTCGTCTGCGCCGACCAAAAGGGCGATTATGCCGACGAGATCAAATCGCTCGGTGGCAGAGTCTTTCTTCTGCCGCGCTTTTGCGTTAAAAATATTTTCACGTATTTCAGGGCATGGCATCAGTTTTTCACCGCCCATCCCGAATACAGCCTCATCCACGGCCACCAGCGCTCCGTGGCGGCCTTCTATCTCGCCACCGCGCGCCAGTATGGCCTCATCACTGTGGCGCACAGCCACAGCACATCGTCCGGCCGCGGTGTCTCAGCGCTCGTTAAATCGCTGCTGCAGCGGCCAATTCGCAAACGGGCCGACTATCTATTTGCCTGCTCCGAAAAGGCTGGTGTTTGGCTTTTTGGTGACAAGGCCGTCCGTAAAGACAACTTTTTCATTCTTCCAAACGCTGTCGACACGCAGGAATTTGCATATGATGCAGACCTCCGTCGCCGCGCCCGAAGTGCTCTCGGTATGGAAGACGCGCTTGTCGTCGGTCATGTCGGCTCTTTTATCCCTGTCAAAAACCACGCGTTTTTAATCGACACGTTCGAAGCGGTGCACCGTCAAAACAGCCGGGCAAAGCTCTTGCTTGTAGGCGGCGGGCCGCTCGAAGCAGCCGTTAAAAAGCGCGCGGCCGACAAGGGACTGTCAGGCCACATCATTTTTACCGGTGTGCGGCATGATCTGCCGGCGCTGTATATGGCGATGGATGTCTTTGTACTGCCGTCCTTGTGGGAGGGCGTCCCGCTTACGGCTATTGAGGCGCAGTGTGCCGGTCTTCAATGCGTTCTGTCCGATACAATTGCTGAGGATGCCGCCGTCACGAGCCACTGTTCATTCGTACCGCTCTCCCGTGGGGCGGACGTCTGGGCTGCGAAAATTCTCGCGGGCGCCAGTGAACGGCAGGATCTGTCGGAAGCGGTGCGCGCGTCTGGCTATGATATCGCGGACACCGTTCGCTGGCTGGAAAAATTTTATTTAAGCGCGCTGAAAAAGCTGTAGCACAGCAGGGGGGCCGTCATGAACAAAGCCGCGCGGCTCAATGGATTTGAGCTTTTTAAATACGGCGTCTTGGCGCTCATGCCGATTCTCGGCGCCTATAAAGGCATCTTGGTGTTCAATTTGGGCACGGTATTGTTGCTGTTTGTATTGGTTGTCGATGTGCTCGTCAAACGCGGCCGCGTCCTGCTCAATTTAAAGCTCTTGCTGGTTATCGTCACGCTGGCCGTCCTCAACATCGTCACCGGCCTGCTTCATATGCGCACACTGCCGCTTACGGGCGTCATGAATAACAGCTTGGACATGCTTGTTACGGCCATCCTCTGCGCATATTTTATTCACAGCGAAATTGTTGATCGTGATGTTTTTTACCGCTTTTTGCAGGTGGTGGCTCTTGCCTGTGCTGCTTTTCTATGCGTTCAGTATTTTCTGTATACGCGCGGCATTATCTTAACAGGCCTTGTCGTCCCGGCTATTGAGCCGAGCCTGCTGGAGGCATATCCGTCAATCGCCATTACATACGGGCGGCCGAATTCCGTTTTTCTCGAACCGGCCTATTTTGCCATTTACGTTCTGCCCGTTTACGCCTTGTCTCTCAACCGCAAAAAGTACCTGACGGCCATTTTTCTGCTCGTGACGCTCTATTTGTCGACAAGTACGACGGGCGTCGCCGCCGCGATCGTCATTTCCCTCATCTTCATCGTGCGGAAAAAAGAGATTCCCATTATTGTCAAATGGGTGCTTTTTCTCATTGGGCTTGCCGTCCTCGTCATGAATGTTTCCGCCTTTGCCGATGTGAAGGTGTTTGAAAAGCTGCGGTTTTCCAATTTGAAGGATAACATCCGCGTTTTCGGCTCGCTGCAGTATTTCCGCTATTTCGGTGTGAAGGAGATTTTGTTCGGTGCTGGTCTTAATCAGCTGGCTGGCTACGTCAAATCCGTCTCGACAGAAATCATCGGCAACGGGACAAACGCCTTGTTCTTCAGCTTTTTCAGTTTCGGCGTCGTGGGTGGGCTTCTTTGGAACACCTATTTGGCAAGCCTTTTCAAGGTCAGCCGGAACAAGGTTTTGTTTCTTGTTTTAATCCTTATCTATTTGACAGACCAGATTCTCTTTAACCGTCACCTGTTTTATCTGCTGCTCCTGCTCTTCGTGTTTGCCGACCGGGAGACGGACGGCGCAGCCGAACCGATTCAAGCCGCGCCGGAAGGCGGTGACGCCTCGTGAGAACGCGCAAATCGCTCCGCAACGTCGTCGTGACGCTGCTTCTCCAGGCACTGACAATTCTGGTCACTTTTTTTACGCGGCAGTATTTCATCCGCAACCTGGGGGCCGATTATCTCGGCCTGAATGGTGTTTTTTCAAACGTCCTATCTATTCTCGCCATGTCGGAAATGGGCTTTGCAACAGCCTTTCTCGTCGTCCTCTTCCGCCCGATCGCCGAAAAGGACGAGGCGCGTATCCGTGCGCTGATGGGCTATTTCCGGCGTCTTTATAACAGGGTCGGCCTATTTATCTTTTTTGCCGGGCTTGCCGTCATTCCGGCGTTCCCGCTTTTTGTGCATTCGCCGATTCCGGGGCGCGACGTTACGGTATATTACATGCTCTATCTCGCCGCCATGTCGGCCACCTATTTTTTCTCCTACAACAAAACATTGCTGGTGGCGTATCAGGACAAGTATTTAACGGCTGTCATCGCGTATCTCGTCTACATTTTTTTAAACGCGCTGCAGGTCACCTTGCTCATCCTCTATCATAATTATTATCTGTACCTGACGGCGCTCTTGCTGTGCAACCTGCTCGAGGGCGTTGTCGTGACGCTTGTCACACGCAAAAAACACCCCTATATGAAAGCGCAGGCGCGCGAGACAGTCGACGGCGAGACGAAAAAATCGATTTCAAAAAGTGTCCGGGCACTGTTCCTGCATGGACTCGGCGGGGCCGCCGTCAGCGGAACGGACAATATTATTATTGCCGCCTTTGTCAGCGTCGTGGCGGTCGGCTTTTATTCAAATTACAATCTCGTCCTCATCGCGCTGTCGACCATTATCGGTCAGGCGTTTGCCGCGCTCACGGCGAGTGTCGGCGACCTGAGCGTGACGGACAATCAAAAGCGCATGTATGAAGTGTACGGTATCGGGCTTTATTTAAATGCCCTCGTCGTCATCACCGCAACGGTGATTTTGTATTTCGTCATCGACGATTTTGTGGCGCTCTGGGCGGGCGCTTCATACGTGCTCGACAGGGCGACGGTCGTCGTCATTCTCGTGTGTTTTCTCTTAAACGGCATGCGGCGCATTACCATGTCGTTCCGTGACAGTCAGGGACTTTTCTGGCATGACCGTTATAAGCCGCTTGTTGAGGCTGCCGTCAATCTTGTTTTATCCGTCGTGCTGGCCATCCGTTTCGGCATCGTCGGCGTCTTTCTTGGGACGCTTGGAAGCCTTTTGGTGACAAGCTTTTGGGTCGAGCCGTATATTCTGTATAAGCATGGTTTTCACAGGCCGTTTGTTGACTACTTCAAGCGCTATTTGCTTTATCTTGCCCTCGGCGCCCTCGCGTTTATCCCGCTTGTATTTCTTGACGAGGCGCTCGGCCCTGGCGGGACGTATCTGGTGATTATCGGGAAAAGCGCACTTTACGGTACTATAACAGCCGCCATTTTCGTTCTCGGAACGATTCGGTCGGATGCGTTTGCCGGCCTTCAAAAGATCGTTCGCGGTTTTGTCGCGAGCAGACTTCAAAAAGGGCAGGGGGGCGTGTCGTGACGGAGGTATCGGGTGGCGTGCAGCCAAATGCCCGGCATCACCGTGTCGGGTTTGACCTGCTGAAATTTCTGCTGGCGCTGCTTGTCGTCGCCCGCCACGCCGTTCAGGGCGCATACCCGGCGTCGTCGGCTGCCTGGCTTTTTGTTGTCGAATGGCTGTCAAACCTTGCCGTCCCGTGCTTTTTCATCATTTCCGGTTCTTTGCTCTTCGGCCGCGCGGATGTAACGGCGGCAACCGTTAAAAAATATCTTCGGCGGATCCTGCGTCTATATGCGCTCTGGTCGCTTCTTTATCTGCCCTTCACCGTTTACGGCTGGCTTTCCGGCGGCAGGCCGATGTGGGAAAACCTGCTCCAGTATGCCCAACAGCTCGTCTTCGCCAGTGACATTGTCCAGCTGTGGTATCTGCCGGCGCTTTTCTTTGCCGTTGCCGCGCTGGCGCTATTGTTAAAGCTTGGGATCAGCCGCCGGGCCATTCTCCTGATGGCTTTCGTGCTGCTGCTGATCGGCGCAATTGGTGACAGCCCGGCCCTTCTTGCGCGGTTTCCCGATGCCGAGAGGTTTTTTAACGCTTACAACGCTGTCTTTCTCACAACGCGCAACGGCCTGTTTTACGGGCTTTTCTACACAGCCCTCGGAATGCGTCTCGGCCAAACGGCAGCAAGGTGCCGGACGGCGGTGCTTGCCGCTATTTTTGCCGTGTCGCTCGCCGTCATGTTCGTGGAAGCTTCGGTGCTGCACAGCGTGAACATGCTGGTGTCGGCTGTCCCAGCCGCCTGGGCGCTTGTCCGCCTTTGTGAGCGGGTACCGGCCATAATCAATCGGGGCTGGGCCGTCTTGCTGCGTATGGCCTCCTCGCTCATTTATTACGATCACATCCTCGCTGTGATAGCCCTCACGCTCTTATGGCGTTTGATAGGCGTATCGCCAAATGGCGAGGCGGCTGTTTTGGCTGCTGTGACAGTCTCGGCGCTTGTTTCGCTTGCGGCTGTCGCCCTATCACGCCGCCGCGCGTTCCGCTGGCTGCGCGCCTTTGTCTGACGATGCTGCCTTGACGTGATTGGAGGAGGTTCTATGCGCGTTACCTTTCGAATAGACGACGTCTCACCTTATATGGTGTGGGAGAACTTTCACCGTCTCGTGGACATGATGATAAAGCACGATATCCGCCCGCTCCTCGGCGTCATACCCGACAATCAGGATCCCGCGCTTTTGCGCCTTGCGCATAACAGCGGCGGCTGGGACGAAATCCGCCTTCTTCAAGAACGCGGCTTTTGTATCGCGCAGCACGGGGCGCGCCACGTGTATACAACGCAAAACACCGGCCGCCTCGGCATCAACGCCTACAGCGAATTTGCGGGCCTATCCTATGACAGGCAGCATGCGCTCTTATCAGAGGGGCAGCGGATTCTCACAGGCCTCGGGCTTCAGACGGATATCTTTATGGCCCCGGCGCATTCGTATGACGATACGACGCTCCGTGCCCTTCATGCTCTCGGTTTCCGCTATGTGACGGACGGCTACGGTCTGTTTCCTTATATGCGTCAAGGCCTTAAGTGCATCCCATGCCAGACATCGAAGCCGCTTAAAGCCCCCGCGGGCCTTGTCACCGTCTGCCTCCACCCAAACA
The DNA here is from genome assembly GCA_022870705.1 of Oscillospiraceae bacterium CM. Lineage (NCBI taxonomy): Bacteria > Bacillati > Bacillota > Clostridia > Eubacteriales > Oscillospiraceae > Oscillospiraceae bacterium JHJ. Next base: position 1,439,677 of record CP072107.1, on the reverse strand, counting down.
CAACGCCGCCGGAAAGCTTTGACGCGCTGGACCGCTGGCTCTCCGAGAACAAAAGTCTTACGTGTAGCTTTGATGCGGCACGCGATTTCCCGACACACACCGTCCTCGGTCTCGGGACTGAAAAAATCGTTCTCCTGCTGCGCCGCGCCGCCCGCCGTCAGGCTGGCTTGCATCCCAACTAGGAAAGAGAAGGCTCATGAATACAATCGTTTTATTCACCTCCAACTTTAAGGGCGGCATCGTTCAGCTGTCTGTGACGCTCGCGGAAAAGCTGACGCGCCTCGGTTATGAGGTGACGCTTTTCCTGCCAGACACAGCAGACGATGTCCCGGCGCCCGTTTTTACCATCGAACGCTACAGACGCTTTAAAAACATTTTGCCGAACAATACGCCGAGTGCGCGCGTGGCCGCGCGGATTGCCCACAAAAAGCCGGGCCTCGTCGTCTTCTGCGACGAGGGGATTATCTCCGCGCAGACGCTCTGCGCCCTGAAAGGCCGGTGGCGGACGGTATTTGTCTTGCACGATGTGTCGCCGCATCCGGAAACACTGAGGCTTTTAGACTGGCTCAAGCAGCGCTTTGAGCTGTACAGCCGTAAGCATGCGCTGCGTGCCGCCGGTCGCGTTGTCCTCCTGTCTGAAAACAGCCTGCGCCTCTTTGACAGACTTTATGCCCCCTTTGCCGACAAAGCGCTGCTAATGCCGCTCGGCGCGCATCTGCCGGACGCCGCGCCGAAAAAGCCGCAGGAACTGGTACAGACGGGCGGCTATTATCTCTTTTTCGGCCGCATCAGCCGCTATAAGGGCATTGTCAATCTCTTGCGCGCGTATGACCGCGTCGGTGAAAAACTGTCCGTTCCCCTTGTTGTGGCGGGCAGCGGCCGGCTCGAGCCGGAGGAGGCCGAGCGCGCCCGGCAAAATAACAGCGTTTTTCTGATCAACCGATTTATAGAAGACGGCGAGATGCTCTGGCTTGTTCAAAACGCACGTGCCGTCGTCCTCCCGTATATCGAGGCCTCGCAGAGCGGGGTTCTGCCGATTGCGTACGCCTTCGGCGTTCCCGTTATTGCCGCCGATGTCGCAGGGCTGCGTGAAGTTGTCGTTGACGGGGAGACCGGCCTCATAGCGCGCGGCGACGCGGCGCTGGATGACGCGCTTCTGCGCCTTCAGGACGATGGCCTCCGTACCCGTCTCTCACAAGGCGCCCGGCTATTTTTTGAACAGCACCTCAATTGGGAAGAAAATCTTAAAAGCCTGCTCGGCGGGCTCAAACTTTAAACCGCGGCAGGGTGCATAATCAGCGTTACGCATCTTGACGAATGGGAAGGGGCTTTTCTATATGATCATCACACAAACGCCGTTTCGGATGTCCTTTTTTGGCGGCGGCACCGATTTCCCTGATTTTTACCGGGAGCACGGCGGGTGCGTTCTGTCAACAACGTTTGATAAATACTGCTACGTCACGGTGCGCCATCTGCCGCGCTTTTTTGAGTACGCCACCGAGGTGTCCTACTCACAGATTGAACGCGTATCAACGGCCGACGAGCTGCATCATCCCGCCGTTCGCGAGGCGATGAAATTTCTCGATATTCACGAAATCCGACTGACGTATGAGGCCGATCTGCCCGCTCGCACCGGCCTTGGCACGAGCAGCGCCTTCGCGGTTGGGATGCTCAATGCCTTTTACGCATTGAAGGGGAAGTATGCCGACCGGAAAAAGCTGGCCGACGAAGCCATTTTTTTAGAGCGCGTCCTTTGCGCTGAAAGCGGCGGCGAGCAGGACCAGATCGCCACATCGTTCGGCGGTTTCAATCGTATTGACTTTGCCGCGGACGGCTACACCGTGAGCCCTGTCATTGTCTCACCGGCGCGGAAAAAGGCGCTCCATGAGAACCTGATGCTTTTTTTCACCGGCTTCTCGCGGGATTCTTTTGCCATCCAGCAATCAACGCAGGCGCATTTGAAAGACAAAACGCCTGAGCTTCTGGAAATGCTCGGCCTCGTTGACGCGGCGGAGAAAATTCTCACGTCCGAGGGGGACCTTGATGATTTCGGCCGCCTGCTGGATGTGGGCTGGCAGCTCAAGCGCGGCCTCAACAGCCGCATTTCAAGCGACTTTATCGATGTCGTTTACGAGACGGCGAAAAGATCCGGTGCCCTTGGCGGCAAGCTTTTGGGGGCAGGCGGCGGCGGTTTTGTGCTCTTGTATGTTGAAAAGGACAGGCAACAGGCCGTAAAAGACGCGCTGGAGCAGCTCTTATACGTCCCGTTTGACTTTGAAAACGGCGGGTCGCGCGTCCTCTTCTACGCGCCGGAGCCGTATGATGCGCGTGACGACGCTGAAGGGGGAACTTGATATGAAAGAGACAACGACAGCACTTATAGACGCGCTCCTTGGCGAAACACCGGCGCTTACGTCCTGCCGCATGCCGCTTCTGAAGGCCGTTGAAGCGGCGGCTGATGCCTTTAAAAGCGGCGGGAAGCTCCTCGTCTGCGGCAACGGCGGCAGCGCGGCGGATGCCCAGCATATTGTCGGCGAGCTGATGAAGTCGTTCGTGCTCCCAAGAACGCTTACCCCGGGCGAGCGCGAGTTGCTTCAAAACGCCTGCCCCCATGGCGCCTACCTTGCCGCGGGGCTCCAGCGGGCGCTGCCCGCCGTTTCCCTCGTCGGCGAGACATCGCTTATTACGGCCTGCGCCAACGATAACGGGGCTGACCTCGTCTTTGCCCAGCAGGTGTTTGGCTACGGCAGACGGGGAGACGTGCTGCTTGCCTTAACAACGTCGGGCTGCTCGCAAAACGTCCTCTACGCCTGCGAGGTCGCGGCGGCACTGGGGATGACTGTGATCGCCTTTACCGGTGAAACGGGCGGCTTTGCCCGCGAAATCGCGCATATTCTGGTCAACGTCCCCGCGCAGGACGCCTTCCGTGTTCAAAACCTGCATACACCGGCGTACCACCTGTTTTGTCTGGCCGTTGAAAACGAACTGTTCGGCGCCTGACCGACAAGCGTTTATATAGAGAGGTTTACAATGAAAGCTGTTATCATGGCCGGCGGAAAGGGCACGCGCATCGCATCCCTGCAGCCGGACGTACCGAAGCCGATGATCCGAATTCTCCAAAAGCCAATCCTTGAGCACCAGCTGGCCGCGTTAAAACGCGAGGGCATCACGGAAATCATCCTCGTTATCGGCCACCTTGGGCGCGTCATCCGCGACTATTTCGGCACCGGAGACTTCTTTGGCGTCACGATTACTTATCTTGAGGAAGAAGAGCCCCTCGGTACGGCAGGCGCGCTGTTTCTTTTAAAAGACACGCTGACAGACGATTTTCTCCTCATAAACGGGGATATCGTTTTCGATATGAATCTGCAGCGCTTTTTATCGTTTCACCGCGCAAAAGGCGGCGCGGCGACGCTATTCACACATCCGAACGACCACCCCTATGACAGCGGCCTTGTCATTGCCGACGACAGCGGTGCCGTTCAAGCCTGGCTACACCGGGAGGATGCGCGGGGCGACTGCCCCAACCGGGTCAACGCGGGCATCCACATCCTGTCCCCCCGTGCGCTCACAGGTCTCACAGTGCTTAAAAAAACAGACCTGGACCGTGACGTGCTCGCCCCGCTGATTAGAGAAGGCGCGCTGTTTGCTTACGCATCTACCGAATACGCCAAGGATATGGGCACGCCCGAGCGCTTCGAGCAGGTCACGCGCGACATGCAGCGCGGCCTCATTGCGGCCCGGAATCTCCGAAACAGTCAAAAAGCCGTTTTTTTAGACCGCGACGGGACGATTAACAGTGCCGCCGGGTACGTCACACAACCCGATGCGCTCGTGCTGCTGGACGGTGCGGCCGAAGCGATCCGAAAAATTAATCAAAGCGGGTATCTCGCCATCCTTGTGACGAATCAACCCGTCGTCGCACGCGGCGACGTGACGGATGAGGGCCTTCACGCCATTCATAACCGTCTGGAAACGCTTTTGGGCCGACAAGGCGCGTATCTTGACGCCATCTATTACTGCCCGCACCATCCCGATGCCGGGTTTGCGGGGGAGGTACCGGCGCTGAAAATCGACTGCGCCTGCCGCAAGCCGAAGCCGGGTATGCTTTTAAAGGCCGCCGAGGATTATCATATCGACCTTCGGCGCTCTTATATGATCGGCGACGGCCCGCGCGACGTGGCGGCTGGGCAGGCCGTTAGCTGCCAAACGCTGCAAGTCGGTGACGGCATGAGCCTTTTAGACGCCGTCGGCGTCATTTTGTAACGCGCGTAACCCGTTTTGTCTTTCTGCGCCGACCCGCCTGTCATTCTGAGCACAGCGAAGAATCTTTCATATCAGTGTACAGAAGTTTCCTTAGGAATAGAGATATAAGCAAAAGGAGCTTTTATGGTCGATACGATTTACCGCAAGTGCGGACTGAAAATCAACACGCTCTGGTTTTGCAATGACGCACAGAGCGCCGCGCGGAATAGCCACGGTGACCTTGTGTTTTTACACGGCATCGATACATATGATTATCCCGGCTGCCTTTTTTGCCTGCAGTACTCGCTGATTACTGATTTAACACAGCCTCAGGAGGCGCTTTTTGATCGCATGGTGCATGGCTATAAGCGCCAGATCCGCAAGGCCGAAAAAGACGGCGTGAAGTTCAGGGTCATAACATCACGCGATATGGCAGCGGAGCCCGGCGTTCTGGATGAATTCAAACGTCAGTTTAAAATATTTACTAACCTCAAGGGCATCGACATCCGACTCAACGACAGTGCCTTAAAGAGCTATCAAAAAAACGGCAGCCTCGTGCTCACGATGGCATACCGCGGTGAGGACGTGTTTGCCCAGCATCTGTACGTCACGGACGGCGCGTCGGCCCGCTGCCTCCACTCCGTTTCGAATTTCAGGCTTCCGGCGTTAGACCGCAACACCATTGGCATGGCCAACAAATTTCTCCACTGGTGCGACATGTGCTATTTCAAAGAGCGCGGCAGCCGGTCGTTCGATTGGGGCGGCGTCACAAGCGTCACCGCGCCTAATGGCGTTGACACCTTTAAGCTTGGTTTCGGCGGTGTGCCGAAGAGTTACTATCAGGTCATTATCGGGAAAAGCCTGCTCGGCAAAATCGCCGTTTGCTGCCGCAAACTCAAGCGGGAAAGATTTTATTCCTAAGTTCCGCAGCAACATCGGAATAATATGAGATATAACATTTTTTTACTTAACTATAAAAATATATATTGACATAATATTACAAAATGTGTATATTATTATCAGAATAATTTTGAAAAGAAATACTTGGTTATACTTTTAGACGAGCTCCTAACCATAGTGTCCTGAAAGAACTCAATTTAAGTTCAGTTTATAGCTAATCCTCAAGTGCCAGAATAGCGAAAAGGTAGGCCCACAAGCCCACCTTCTCACTATTATGGTTTTTAGATTGTACTCCAAGTTTTAGTTCCCAAATTATGTATCTCTGTCAAAACGTTGCTCGGATTATAGACATATAGATATGTTGTGTAACCGCTACTGTTAGGCACCTTATATATTACGTAAGAATAATTCAAAAGCGGTTGGTTTTGAATGTTTTTTGTACTTGGGGTTGTAGGCAACACCTCATTCATTGTTATAACAGCATTTAAAGTAGTTGAAAGTCCTTTTGTAAGAAGCGCATCTAACATTACCCCAAAACCAAATTGGAACACTTTACCAACTGCATTTCCTTTATTATAATTATTAATTGCTTCTTGTGTCCAAGTAAACTTATCAGACGTTAACATTGAATAAAATCTGTTGATGATAACAACCGAGCTTGAAATATATGCCGTTCTTGAGCTACGCACATGAACGGTATAAGACCCTACTAACTTTCCGACAGGCAAAATCATTGTTCTAGTCATCCATGTAGTATTAGGATTGTATTCGGAATACCCGCTATATTGAGAGATACTCCCACCAGTTTTATTTGCTGTTACCATTAGACGATCAAGTGGAGGAATACTGACAGTTATGCTGAAATAACCATATGCCGGATTTGATGAAGCCGTGATCAAATTACTGCCAGCTGCGCTTGTAATACTGAAGCATAAGCTGCACAACGTTGTAAAGACAAGGAACATCGTTAAAGATTTTTTTAGCGCTTTCATAAGTATTCCCTTTCATTTTAAGATGGTTAAATAATGCTAGTTAATAGCAGGAAAACAAATATATTTTGATTTATGAGTAGATATATTGACTTAAAACCATGGTTTTAGAATATTACACTACTAAAATGGTTATTAAAACTATCATTTATTTAGATAATTACAAATATTTACACTCCAAGTGTCATCTCAATTACTTTTATTTGACACTTATACTTTGGTGAATGCTTTATGTTGATTCCAATTAAAAATGATGATGGGTTAATTCTAATAAACGCTAAAGACATCTATTATGTGACAAAGGATGGCCCATATGTATTATACAAATTAAAGAAAAAAACGATTAAGTCAAGAGATAATCTATATTCTGTTACATTTTTGCTTAATAATAAAGATTTTCTTCGTTGTCATAAGAGCTTTATAATTAATTTAGGAAAAATATACTCGATTAATAAGTATAATGCGACCACATTTAATGTCAAATTTGTCGATATCAATGATGAGGTTTTTATGACGCTGTCAGCGTACAAAAGTATGCTAAAGTTTCTAAATACAGGCATCAATTAATTAATTTTCCGATAATACTTGACAATTCGATTTTTTGTGCTACTATGAAGCTATAAAAAACCGAAAAGGCAAACTCATCGAAAGGTGAGGACGCAAAGCCAAGGGTCTAAAGCCGCAGAGATGCGGTGATGACAGCCGGTTGCCGAAGCGAAGAGCTTATTAAAGCTCCGTTTGCGCAGCCGCAGACGGAGCTTTTTATATTTCCAAAAACCGAAAAGGCAAACTTATCGAAAGGTAAGGACGCAAAGCCAAGGGTCTAATACCGCACGAGCGGTGATGACAGCCGGTTGCCGAAGTGATGGACTCACGATAATGAGTTCCGTCTGCGCAGCCGCAGACGGAACTTTTTTGTTTCAAAAGCAAAGATACCTAAATCGCAAACTTGCCGAAAGGCAAGGACGCAAAGCCAAGGGTCTAAGGCCGAAAGGTTATGACAGCCGGTTGCCGTGTGCTCTGTTTGCAGAGCCTGTAAAAGGGGTTATCATCATGAACGGAAAGAAACTCAGGAAAACAGCAGTCGTTATTCTCGCCGCTGTCCTCACAGCGGGCCTTTTGGGATTCAACACTCTCGCGGCTAAAAATGCGCCGAACACTGCCAAGGCGGCGGCAACGGCTCCCGCGGCCGCCGTGGACGTGACGAGCTACGGCGCGAAGGGGACTGACAGAACGGATGACACCGCTGCCATCCAAAAGGCGCTGAACAGCAGCCAAAACGTCTATATCCCGGGCGGCACTTATTATATCAATGTTGATGTCTCCTTAAAGCTTCGTTCCAATCAGACGCTCAAGCTGGCTGATAACGCCATCCTGCAGGCCCTGCCGACGGCCAGCGCCAACTACAGCGTTCTTGACATCAGCGGCGTCACCGGCGTGACGGTGACGGGCGGCAAAATCGTCGGCGACCGGGACAATCACAGCGGTACAGGCGGCGAGTGGGGTATGGGCATCCTCATTGAGAACGGTGCCAATAACGTGGCCGTCACAAATATAACAATCACGAACTGCTGGGGCGACGGCCTGTATCTCGGCGGCGGGACCGCTGTTACGAATATCCGCCTTGAGGGCGTCACGGCGGACAACAACAGACGTCAGGGTCTGTCCATCACAAACGCAACGGGCGTCACGGTGACGAACAGCACCTTCAAAAACACACAGGGTACAGCGCCGGAAGCCGGCATTGACCTGGAGCCGAACGAAGGCCAGGTCGTTGCAAACGTCACCATCACGAACACGGTCTGCACCGACAACGCCGGCTCTGGCCTTGAGATCATGGGCTGGCTCGAGCGCATCAAGGATGTGACCGTCACAGGCGGCAACATGTCCGATAACAACGACGCGGGGATTTACATTGAAAACGCGGAGAACCTCCGTTTCAATGGCACCACCGTGAGCAATAATTATACAGGCATCAACATCCCGCGCGACGCCGCCAACGTCACCTTTGAAAATATGACGGTGAATAATAATCGCGACCGCGGCGTCTCCCTCGTGACGACCTATCAGCAGACGGGCGTTAACAACATTGTCTTCACAGCCTGCGTTTTCACGAACAACAGCGCCGCCGCCGCAAACAACGTTGACGGCGTCCGTGTTGACAATTACGACGGCACACAAACAATTACAAACGTCTTTTTCAATGGCTGCACCTTCAGCAATACCCTCGCTGACAAAACACAGCGCTTCGGCCTGACGGTTGGCTTTTCAGGCGGCATGAACACGGTCGTTCTTGGCAGCGGCTGTGTCTTTAAAGCCAATGTGAGCGGCGATTATCTCGGTGGTGACGCACTGACCGTCGCCTGAACATAAATAAACCCTCATACAAACAACAGAAAGCGGGGAGACGCCGGGCGTAAATGCCCGGCGCCTTTCTGTCGTGTTCCCAATGCGCCTGTCCTGTCAGACATACCCGTTTGATTAAACTGGATATTTTCCGCATCCTGTGATAAGATTATTTTGTCCGGCGCTTCAGAAAAGAGCAAAATATGCCGATATTTACAGGTAGCGTCGGATGCACACGCGCGTGCGGCTGTGCCGCGCGATCACATCAGATTGGGGCGCTTTGTTATGAATCAGCAGATCGATTTAAAACAGGCGGTGAAAAACGTGCTCAAGAAGGGCTGGGCCCTTCTGGCTTTCGTTGTTTTAACAGCGGCGGCAGCGCAAATTATCAGCGCTAATTTTATTCCGAAGATTTATCAGGCGGAAACGACGATGTTCATCGGTCAGGAACAGGGGTCGTCTCAAAACCTCACCCTGTCGGATATGGAGGCATCGAGCCAGCTTATAGTTGATTATAAGGAGCTCGCCAATTCCCACCGCGTCATCGACCCCGTCATGAGCAGCCTGAATATAAAAATGGACTTTGGGGATTTCAAAAAGGCCCTCAAGCTCGACGTTCTTGACACGTCACGCCTCTTCTCCGTCGCCTTCTCAAGCGAGGACCCGGTGCTGGCATATAACGTTGCCAACGCCATGGCCGTCCAGCTTGTCTCGGTCGCGGGTGAAGTCGTCAAGGTCGAAAACATTCAGATCGTCGACCGCGCGACCATTCCGGCAGAGCCAGTTTCACCCGACGTCAATATGATTACGGTGCTCGCGGCTGTCATCGCCCTTGTCGTTGGCTTACTGTTCATTTATCTGCACGAGCTGTTCAGCGACGCGTTCACAAGCCAGGAGATGGTTGAAAACGAGCTCCAGTTGGACGTTGTCGCCATTATTCCGCACTTTAAAGAGGAGAAAAGCAATTATCACAAAGGGCTTGTGACGATTACGGAGCCGAACTCCTACCTGTCCGAGAGCTTTAAAATGCTCCGAACGAACATTAATTACATGACGAAGGAAGACGGGAACAAGGTCATCATGCTCACCAGCTCCGTCGGCTCAGAAGGGAAGACGACAACGTCCTGCAATCTCGCCATCACCATGGCGCAGGAGCATAAAAAGGTTCTGCTTATTGACGGTGATCTCCGTCGCCCGAATCTCTTTAAAACTTTTAAAATCAACATGCTGCCCGGCCTGTCGGACATTATTTACGGCAAGTACGCGCTGGCCGAGGCCATTCAGCACGCCATTGATGTGCCCGGGCTTGACATCTTAACGGCCGGCCGCATGACGTCCATGACGACGGAGCTGTTATCCTCCGTGGCGTTCAAACGCGTTATTGACGAGGCCCGGGAAAAGTACGACTATATCCTGATTGACGCCCCGCCCGTCCTCAACGTTTCGGATACCGTCATCATCTCGCGGATTGTCGACAAAGTACTCTTTGTTGTCGCCATGGAATCGACGAACAGGTCGCTCGTTAAGGAAGCCAAACGCAGCCTTGACAAAGTCAGCGTCAAGCTGATGGGCATGATCCTCACCAATATGCGCATCAATCCGAAGAACTATTATTATGGCGGTACCGAGACGCGCCGTAAAAGCAGACGGTAGCGCCGTGACGGATATGCACTGCCATGTTCTTTACGGCGTGGATGACGGCGCAAAAACGATTGAGGAATCGCTGCTCATGCTCCGAGCCGCGTGGCAGGACGGCGTCCGTGCCGTCATTGCAACGCCGCATTGGAACGGCTCAACAGAGCGTGCTATGCTGGCGTCGCGTCTTCAGGCGCTGCGCGCACGCCTCCGCGAAGACCTGTCCGGCTTTACGCTTGAACTCGGGGCGGAGTGTCGGCTCACAGAGGCGCTGCTGCCCGCCCTTCAAAGCGGCGCGTGCCCGACGCTTGCGCAAAGCCGCTGTGTCCTCGCCGAAATCAGCCCGCTCATGCCCCAGGCACGCATGCAGGCGCTGCTTGAGGCGCTGCTGTTAAACGGTTTTACCCCCGTCGTCGCCCATTGCGAGCGCCTGATAAGCCGCCGGGAAGACTTGGGGCGTGTTTTTACCCTCAAGGCCATGGGCTGCCGCCTGCAGGTCAACGCCGAATCGGTGCTGCGTACCGACCGCCTTGGCCGCTGGGTGCTGGAGCTGCTCCCGGCCGTCGACTTTATCGCCAGTGACGGGCATAATCTGACGACGCGCAAGCCTCTCCTCCGAAAAGCATATGACAAAACGGCTGCGTGCCTAGGTCAAAAAGAGGCCGACAGCCTGTTTTTTTCAAATGCCCGGGCGCTTTTGGGCGTCGGATAACACCGGTCTTTACGCGCGCCGAAAATGGCGCTATAATAGACGAAACAAGTCACAACAGGGGGCACATTATGGACCGACACGAAGCTGACATCAAACATGGAGATCTGGAGCCTGTAAATATTAATGAGGAATTCGTCAAGCAGTGCGTCAAGAAAACGATGGAGGAGATGGATGTCTGCCGCTGCCCCGTCTGCTTTGCTGACGCGTGCGCCTTAGCGCTCAACGAGCTGCGCCCGAAGTATGTTACCACAAAAAAAGGGGCGCTTTTAACAGGGATCACCACAACAAAGGTGTCAAACCATACAGACATCATGGTGGAAGCGACAAAGGCCATCCTCAAGGTTGCGCAAAATCCCCGCCACTAACATAGACGTTTCAAAAGCCCGGCTAAGCCGGGCTTTTGTTTGCTTCTTTTCCTCTTATTTCAAATTGTTGCGAATAATTATTCAATTGCTGTGCCGCCATGGTCATGAATATTGTACAAAAAATCTAATTTTGAAGAGCCAGCCGGAATTCTGTATTTTTATCTTGTACATTCCATAACAATTTGTTAATATATTTGATGGCTTAATCACAGCATCAGCCCGGGTGAAGGCAGAGGATTCATTGAGAGGGATCGTTTTGCGTGAAAAGCTGTATTGCAGGTCTGTGCGCATTGAACAGATGGGTGCAGATGAAAGCTTTAGATGAAAGGACGTAGAAAAATGACTCTATTAAAGAAATGGGTCAAATCAAGCAAGCTCTTAAAGGCGTCGCTTGCAACTGTGATCGGCGCATTGCTGACGGCATTGTCACCGGTTGCGTTTGCCAGCGAAGCGGATCTGCACATTCCTGATTTGGCCGAATCCAAGTTCTTCGGTCAGGTCAACGGCAACACCATACTTATTATCGGCATGGTCATCTGTGTTTTAGGTCTGCTTTTCGGTTTTTATCAATTCTCGAGAGTTCGAAAAATCAAGGCGCATAAATCCATGCTTGAGGTTTCGAACACCATTTTTGAAACCTGCAAGACATATCTTGTACAGCAGGGCAAGTTTATTGCCATCCTTCTGCTGATCATCGGTGCCTGCATCGCTTTCTACTACGGCGGCCTGCAGGATAAAGCTGTGTCGGACGTTGTACTGATCCTTATCTGGGCGGTTATCGGTATTCTTGGTTCTTACGGTGTGGCGTGGTACGGTATTCGGATGAACACGCTGGCCAACAGCCGTATGGCCTTTGCGTCCCTTGAGAAAAAGCCCTTAAAGCTTTTAAACATCCCGCTTGACGCGGGCATGAGCATCGGCGTTTTGCTCGTTTCGGTCGAGCTCATCATGATGCTCTTCATCCTCACCTTTGTCCCGCGTGACCTCGCCGGTGCGTGCTTTGTCGGCTTTGCGGTCGGCGAATCCCTCGGTGCCAGTGCCCTGCGTATCGCGGGCGGTATCTTCACAAAGATTGCCGACATCGGCTCCGACCTCATGAAGATTGCCTTTAAAATCAAGGAAGATGACCCGCGCAACCCCGGCGTTATTGCCGACTGCACGGGTGACAACGCCGGCGACTCCGTCGGCCCCACGGCAGACGGCTTTGAAACGTACGGCGTGACGGGCGTCGCGCTCGTTTCCTTCATCGCGCTGGCCGTCAAGCCGGAATTGCAGGCGACGCTCCTGCTTTGGATTTTCATCATGCGCGTTCTCATGCTTGTCACCTCCGTCGTCTCCTTTTACATCAATAAGGCGTTCTCTAAGGCCGCCTATAGCAAGGCTGAGGAGTTTGATTTTGAAAAACCGCTGACGAATCTTGTCTGGATCACCTCGATCGTCTCAATAATCGTCACATATGCCGTCAGTTACCTCGTTATTGGCCCGAATTCGGCTGTTGGTGCTGAGAAGGCGAATCTGTGGATTGTGCTCGCTTCCATCATCAGCTGCGGCACACTCGGCGCGGCGCTTATCCCGGAATTCACGAAGATTTTCACAAGTCCGAAATCGACGCACGTTCAGGAGACTGTTACGGCCTCCAGAGAGGGCGGCCCGTCCCTCAACATTCTCTCCGGTCTCGTTGCCGGTAACTTCAGCGCCTTCTGGCAGGGCATGGTCTTCTTTGCGCTTATGTTTGTGGCCTATCTTTTCAGCGGCAAGGGCCTTGACGACATTATGATCTTTCCCTCCATCTTTGCCTTCGGCCTCGTCGCTTTCGGCTTCTTAGGCATGGGCCCTGTCACCATCGCCGTCGACAGCTACGGCCCTGTGACGGATAACGCCCAGTCGGTCTATGAGCTTTCCCTGATTGAAAGCATCCCCGATGTCGACAAGGAAATTGAGAAAGACTTCGGCTTCAAGCCCGACTTTGAGACGGCCAAGCATTACCTTGAGGCCAACGACGGCGCGGGCAACACCTTTAAGGCAACGGCTAAGCCTGTTTTGATCGGCACGGCCGTCGTCGGCGCGACGACGATGATCTTCTCCCTCATTCTCGTTATCCAGAATGTCCTCGGCGTCAACCCGTCGGAAATCCTGAACATCTTAAACCCCTTCACCATTCTCGGCTTCCTCTGCGGCGGTGCCGTTGTCTATTGGTTCACCGGCGCGTCCACGCAGGCTGTTTCCACAGGCGCGTACAGAGCCGTTGAGTACATCAAGGCGAATATCCAGCTCGATGAGAACGCCAGCCAGTCGGCCGCCACAGAGAAATCTAAGGAAGTCGTCAAAATCTGCACACAGTACGCGCAGAAGGGCATGTTCAACATCTTCATCGCCATCTTCAGCTTCGCTTTGGCTTTTGCGTTTTTCTCCGCGCCCTCCGGCGCCAACAACAACCCCGTCAGCTTCTTCGTATCCTACCTCATCTCCATTGCCGTCTTTGGGCTTTTCCAGGCCATCTTCATGGCCAACGCCGGCGGCTGCTGGGATAATGCCAAGAAAGTCGTTGAGGTTGACTTAAATGAAAAGGGTACCCCGCTGCACGATGCGACTGTCGTCGGCGATACGGTTGGCGATCCTTTCAAGGATACGTCTTCCGTTGCTTTAAACCCGATCATCAAGTTTACAACGCTCTTCGGCCTTCTCGCGATGGAAATTGCCCTGAGCGACGCATTCCGTTCCATCGCGCCGTACATCGGCGGTGTCTTCTTTGTCATCGCGCTCGTCTTTGTCTGGCGCTCCTTCTACAAAATGCGCATTAGCACGAGCAAATAGAACCGCTTGACAAAAGCCCCATTTTAAGGGTATAATAGCCCCATTAAAAATTGCATTGACCTGCGCATTCCGACAACAGAATGTTCAACAGGCAGTACAAACTGAGCAGGCGACGGGCCATTCGGCTCGTGGGGCTGGGCCGCAAACGCGGCAGCAGATGATTTTAACACATCTGTGGGACAGTGTATGTCTCACAGATGTGTTTTTTTATCGTCTTGAGACAAATGCCATTGAGCCAACAAAATCTGCGAAAGCAAATGGAGGGGACTTATATGACTCACAATAGCGAACGTTTTAATGGCCTTACAAGCCGAGAAGCCGCTGCGCTTGGGGAGCGGTACGGGAAAAACACGCTGCAGGCGGAAAAGCATGAAAGCTTTGCCGCAAAGGCTTTTAGCATCGTCAAAGAGCCGATGTTTGTTCTGCTGCTCGTCGCGTCGACTATCTATTTCCTGCTTGGCGAAGCGCGTGACGGGGCCATCATGCTCGTCTTCGTCCTTGGCATCATCAGTATTGATATCATTCAAGAGTGGAAGACGGATAAAACGCTTGCCGCCCTTAAGAATCTCTCCGCACCCCGCGTCACCGTCATCCGGGATGGCGTTGAGACAGAGATTTTTAGTGTTGACCTCGTCCCCGGTGACGTAATGCTTCTGCACGAGGGCGTCAAGGTGCCGGCCGACGGCGTCGTTATACGTTGCAGTGATCTATGTGTCGACGAGTCGACGCTGACGGGCGAGTCGGTGCCCGTCTGGAAGACAGTGTGCATCGGTGATACAGCTGATGACGACTATTGGCGGCGGGACGCTGTCTACGCCGGGACGCTCGTCACCCAGGGCACAGCCGCCGTCTATGTCGAAAAAATCGGCATGGAGACGGAATACGGCAAAATCGGCGCCCAAGTCACCGCTGCCCGAGAGGAGAAAACGCCGCTACAGAAACAGACGTCGTCCATTGTTAAAATCTCAGCCGGCATTGCCGCCGTCCTGTTCGCGCTCGTTGGCGCGGCAACGTATATCAATATCCCTGATATCCCCCTTGTCCCGCGCCTCATCCAGAGCCTTTTATCCGGCGTCACACTGGCCATGGCGATGATCCCAGAGGAGTTCCCCGTCATCCTCACGGTGTTTTTATCGATGGGCGCATGGCGTATCGCCAAAAACAACGCTCTCGTGCGCCGTCTGCCCTCTGTTGAGACGCTGGGTGCCGTGTCTGTCCTCTGCGTTGATAAAACGGGCACCATCACGCAAAACAAAATGACGGTCCGTGAGGTCTGGGCTGTCGATCATGATATGATGACCCTGTGCGAAGTCATGGGTCTTGGCTGCGAGACGGACGCGTATGACCCGATGGAAAACGCGATCTTAGAGCACTGCCAGAAGCTCGGTATTACGAAGGAGCATCTCTTCGGTGATGCGCTCCTAACCGAGTTCGCGTTTACAAATGAACTGAAAATGATGGGCCACGTCTGGCGCCACGAGGGTGAAATCATCCTTGCCGCCAAAGGCTCGCCGGAGCGCCTTTTAGCGCTTTGTGACCTCAGCGACGACGCGCGTGGTGACGCCGAGCGCAAGCTCTGCGAGATGTCGGGGGAGGGGCTGCGCGTTATCGCCGTCGCATCGGCCAAATACGACGGCGTCGCGGAGATACCAGAGAGTCTCACCGCCAGCACGCTGCATTTTAACGGCCTTGTCGGCCTGTATGACCCGCCGCGTGAGCACGTCGCACGGGATATTGCCGTGTGCAACAGGGCAGGCATCCGCGTTGTTATGATCACGGGTGATAACGGTATCACGGCGTCGGCTATCGCGCGGCAGGTCGGCATACCAAACAGCGACCGGATTATCACTGGCGATATGCTCGATGCGATGAACGACAGCGACCTTCGCGAGCAGGTCAAAACGGTCAGCCTTTTCTCGCGCGTCATTCCGGCGCATAAAATGCGTATCGTTCAAGCGTTCCGCGAAAATGGCCACATCGTCGCCATGACGGGTGACGGCGTCAACGACGCCCCGGCCCTGAAAAACGCCGACATCGGCATCGCCATGGGTGGCCGGGGGAGCGAGGTCTCGCGTGAGGCGGCCGACCTGATCTTACTGGATGACAACTTTTCAACAATCGTCGACACCGTGCATGACGGACGCCGGATTTATGACAATATCCGTAAAGCAGTCGGCTATGTGTTCACGATTCACATCCCCATCGCGTTTTCCTCGCTTCTGGGCCCCATGCTCGGCATTGCCCCCGAGAGTCTCTTGCTTCTGCCGCTCCACGTCGTGCTCCTGGAGCTTATTATTGATCCGACATGCTCTGTCGTTTTAGAACGGCAGCCTGCGGAAACGGGCGTTATGGACCGTCCGCCACGCAGCCCGCAGGAAAAACTGCTGACGGGAAGGGGCCTTCTCAAAAGCATTATTCAGGGTCTTGTTATCCTCGCGGCCTCCTTTGGCGCATTCTACATGACGCTCCTCTCCGCCCCCGGGAAAGCCGCCGAGGCGCGCGCAATAGGTCTCGTCGTCCTCATGCTTGCCAATCTCTTTCTCGTTTTTGTCAACAGCTCCGAGTGCGACCATTTTCTGGCATCTGCGCGGCGGATGGCAGGCGATAAAATTGTTTGGGCGTCGCAACTGGGCGTACTTTTGATGATCGCTGTCATTCTATATACGCCGCTCAACACGTTATTAAAGCTTGCACCGCTGTCACCCAGATCACTTCTTCTCGCATTGGCGCTTGCAGCTATGTCCGTATTGTGGTATGAAATCGTCAAGCTGCTGAAGAGACGGCGGAAAAATGCAGGAGAATAACATTAATATTGCATATTGCTTTTTACAGCGCCGTATGTTATAGTATCACCAAATTTAAGATGTGTAAGGCAATGGGGCCGAAGACTGCAAGGGTAACCGTCTGCAGTCGGCGGCCTTTACTTTTTTCAGCACGCGTAAAAAGTAAAGGCTTCCGACCGTGCGGGATAGCCTCTTGTCGTCTGAGGCCCTGTTTTCATCAGCCTGCTGATGAAAACAGGGGCTTAACAAACAATGGTGTACATATGTGTTTGCTTGCCGCCCGTTTTCTGACGCTGAAAATCGAGCGGCTTTTTGCCGTAAAAATGTAAAAGGGAAGTGGTTTTTATGACGCTCAATTCCGGCGACGTCTCCTGGATGCTGACCTCGTCAGCCCTTGTTCTCATTATGACACCAGGTCTCGCGTTCTTCTACGGCGGGCTCGTCAAGCGCAAAAACATCATCAATACGATTATGTCCTCTGTCATCCTGATGGGCATTGCCTCGCTTTTGTGGGTCTTCATCGGATTTACGCTCTCTTTCCACGGCGATACGGGCGGTATCATCGGCGATTTGAAATGGTTCGGCATGAGCTTCGATACGCTCAAGGATATAACATATCCGTATCCAAATACGCTTGGCTTTGCCATCTTCCAGATGATGTTTGCCATCATCACACCGGCGCTTATTACAGGTGCCATCGCTGAACGCATGAAATTCGGCGCGCTTGTCATCTTTACAACAGTCTGGTCGATCATTGTCTATTATCCGCTGGCGCACATGGTTTGGGGCGGCGGTCTCATCTTCCAGTTCGGTGCTGTCGACTTCGCCGGTGGCGACGTCGTCCACATCAGCTCCGGCGTCTCGGCACTCGTTCTGGCGATTCTGCTCGGCAAACGGAAAAACTTCGGCAAAGCGACGTATCATCCGCATAACGTCCCGTTTGTCCTTCTGGGCGCCGCGCTCTTATGGTTTGGCTGGTTCGGCTTCAACGCCGGCAGCGCGCTGGCGGCCAACGGCCTTGCCATTCATGCGTTTATGACGACAAATACGGCCGCCGCCGCCGCCCTCGTCTCATGGCTTGTCATTGAAGTTGTCAAAAACGGCAAACCGACGCTTGTCGGCGCGTCCACAGGTCTCGTCATCGGCCTTGTCGCCATCACGCCGGGTGCGGGCTTCGTCCCGGTTTGGGCGGCCATCATTATCGGCGCTCTGGTCAGTCCCATCTGCTACTTCTTTATCAGTGTTGTCAAGCCGAAATTCGGTTATGACGATGCGCTTGACGTCTTCGGCTGCCACGGCATTGGCGGTATCTGGGGCGGGGTCGCGACAGGCCTCTTCGCACAGACATCCATCAACTCGGCGGCGCAGTGGAACGGCCTCGTCTTCGGCGACATCAACCTCTTTGTCCGGCAGCTGGCTGCCATCGGCCTGACAATCGTCATCGCCGTTGCCGGTACGCTGATTGCCGCCGGTATCGCCAAGCTCGTTGCGGGCAGCCTCAAGGTTGCCGCAAAGAGCGAGGATATGGGACTTGACAGCGCCGAGCACGGCGAAACGGCATATCCTGCCTTCAACGGCATGGACTAAAGGAAAAGGGGACTCAGATATGAAAAAGATTGAAGCTTATATCAGACCGGAAAAGCTGGAGGAGATCAAGGCGCATCTTGACACACTGAATTTAAACGGTCTCTCCATTAGCCAGGTCATGGGATGCGGCCAGCAAAAGGGCTGGAAGGAGTTTGTCCGGGGGACAGAAGTAGACTATAATTTCCTGCCGAAAATCAAGCTTGAAATCGTCGTCTGCGACGAACGAGCGGAGGATGTCGTGAACCAGATTTGTGATATCGCCCACACCGGCGATGTTGGTGACGGCAAGATTTTCATCTCCGATGTGGGCGATGCGATCCGCATCCGCACCCGTGAGCGCGGCCTCGACGCCGTGAAATAAATTTAACAACCTAAAAGGCAGCGGTTTTGCCCGCTGCCTTTTTGCATTGTTAAATTATAATCTTGCATTTCGTCGAAACATATGGTAAATTAAATCGATCATTTGAATACTGTGTAGGCAATGGGGCCGACGGCAAGGGAGCCAGGGGCTGTTGTGACGTGTGTCACAGCGGTCTTTGTGTTCCTATTTTCTTTTTTCCGGACGTGTTTTTGTATGCATGTCCGGTCTTGCCGCCTTTGGTTGACGATTGCCATACGGGAAAATGATGGCAATCGCAATTAGGGGAGGAAGATACATATGCTCAATTCAGGTGATATTTCCTGGATGCTCATTTCGTCGGCGCTCGTCCTGCTGATGACGCCGGGGCTTGCTTTTTTCTACGGCGGCCTTGTTCGGCGAAAAAACTCAATCAACACGCTCATGTCGTCCATCGCGATCATAGGTATCGCTTCGATTCTGTGGGTTCTCATCGGATACTCACTGTCGTTTGTCGGTGACCTTGGCGGCCTCATCGGCACACTGAAAGCCTTCGGTCTGAATGGGATTGATGCGCTGCCCGGCCCCTATGCGCCGACAATTCCGCATCTGCTGTTCGCCATTTTCCAGATGATGTTCGCCATCATCACCCCGGCGCTCATCACAGGCGCCGTAATCGAACGCATGAAATTTGGGCCGCTACTCTTGTTTGCCGCTTTGTGGTCCGTCATCGTCTATTATCCGCTGGCACACATGGTTTGGGGCGGCGGCTGGCTCCAAAAGCTCGGCGTTCTGGACTTCGCAGGTGGCACGGTTGTCCATATTAGCTCCGGTATCGCGGCGCTCGTCATGGCAATTCTCGTCGGCAAACGGAAAAATCACGGTAAGAAAGCGTACAGGCCGCATAATATTCCGTTTGTGCTCCTGGGTGCCAGCCTTTTATGGTTCGGCTGGTTCGGCTTTAACGCAGGCAGCGCGGGCGCGGCCAACGAAATTGCCGTTCGCGCTTTTATGACGACGAACACAGCGGCCGCTGCCGGTATGCTCGTCTGGATGCTGCTCGAGACGCTCACAAGCGGCAAGCCGACGCTCGTCGGCTGCTCGACAGGCTTTGTCGTCGGCCTCGCCGCCGTCACGAACAGTGCGGGCTTTATTCCGATCTGGGCAGCCATCGTCATCGGCGCGCTCATCAGCCCCATCAGCTTTTTCTTTATCACACGCGTCAAGCCGAAATTCGGGTATGACGATGCGCTGGACGTTTTCGGGTGCCACGGCATCGGCGGCATCTTTGGCGCCTTGACAACGGGCCTCTTTGCCCAAAAGGCGCTCAATCCTGTCATCCAATGGAATGGCCTCGTCTTCGGCGAGACAACGCTTTTTGTTCGCCAGCTTCTGGCCATCGGCTTCATCGTCGTTTTCTCAGCCGTTGCAACGCTTCTCGTTGCCGGTATCGTCCGCCTCGTTGCCGGGCCGCTGAAGGTCACCGCGCGTGACGAGGATTACGGTCTTGATCTCTCCGAGCACGGTGAGACGGCGTACCCGGCCTTCAACGGCATGGATAACTAAAAATAAATGATTTGAATAATGCCACATCTGCTGATATAATAGACCCACTTTGACAAAGGGGTTGAAGCGATGAAAAAAATAGAGGCATTTATCAGACCGGAAAAGCTTTCAGAGATTAAAGAGCTTCTGAACACAATGAATATCAACGGTCTCTCCATCAGCCAGATCATGGGCTGCGGCAATCAGAAGGGCTGGAAGGAGTATGTCCGCGGTTCTGAGGTAGAGTATAACTTTCTGCCGAAGCTGAAGCTCGAAATCGTCGTCGTAGACGAGCAGGCCGACGCGCTTGTCGACAAAATATGTGAAAAGGCCTATACCGGAGAGGTCGGAGACGGCAAAATTTTTATTTCCGATGTACGTGACGCGATCCGCATCCGAACGCGCGAGCGCGGAGACGCTGCCGTTAAATAGTAAAGAAAGAAAAAAAGGAGACGCTGCAGCGTCTCCTTTTTTATAGTTAGGTCACGGTTTGGAGGATGTCTTTGGGGAGGTGGACGGCGACGTACCGGGTGATGTTGACGGGGACGTCGGCGGCTCTTCAGACGTATCAGGCGGCGGCGTTGTGCCGACCGGCTCGTAAACGAACTCGATAACATTAAGCGCCGCGTCGTTAGAAATTGTCAGCGTCTTTTCCGTTACGCCGACGATCGTATAGCCGTCGACAGCGGCGGCCGTCTCCGTCACATCGCGTGTTTTAACGCCCGACTTCGTGTTTTGATAGAGCACCTGGCCATCCGTCGTCACGCCGCGGACAATGTAGGGAACAGCCGGGTCAACACCGGGAATCGGCGAGAGGTAGGTATTACCGGGTTTCGAGAAGGTCTTGTACGGCAGGTCTTCGTGAATAAGCTTCATGACCTTTTTAAACAGCTGTGCCGAGGGGTTGCCGCTGACATACATCGTCGCCGGTGTCGGGAAGCCCGTCCAGACGACGGCCGTGTAATACGGTGTATATCCGGCAAACCATCTGTCCTTTTTGTCGGTCGTCGTACCGGTTTTACCGGCCGTCGGCATGAAGCCGAGGTTCGCCTCATGGCCGGTGCCGTTAGCCGCTGCGTCCTGCAGCATATTTGTGACCCAGTAGGCCGTCACGTCGCTGATAGCAACGGTCGTTTTCGGCTTATTTTCATAAACCACATTGCCGTTTGAATCCAGCAGTTTTGAATATGTCCGCAGGTCGGTCTTGACGCCGCCGTTGTCAAACATTGTGTATGCCGCCGCCATCTCGCGCACTGTTACACCATACGTCAGCTGGCCGAGCGCCAGCGGCGCGTAGGCGTCGTCGTTCGGAGAGAGATTCATGCCGAGCTTATTCGTCACGAAGTCAAACGATTTGTCGGGCGTGAGCTTATCCATGATCTGCGCGGCAACGGTGTTGACAGAGCGGCGCAGCGCCTCTCGGACGGTGATAATGCCGCTGTAACTTAAATCGTCATTTTTTGGCATCCACGTTGAGCCTTGCAGCTTCACATCGGCACTGTCTTCAAAGCGCGTCTCGGGCGTTATGAGGTGGTTTTCCATCGCTGGGGCATAGACAGCCAGAGGCTTGATAGAGGAGCCCGGCGGCCGTCGGCTCTGTGTGGCGAGGTTGTATAGTCGGTTGCCAGGCTTCTCGCCGACGCCGCCCTCCAAGGCGACAATATCTCCGGTGTATGGGTCGGCAATGACAATGGCAGACTGAATCTGCTGGCTGGACCCGCTGACCTTCGGGATGGCGGATAAATCCTGATAGATGCTGTCCACCTTTGCCTGGATGTCCGGGTCAATTGTCGCATAAATCTTATAACCCTGCGTAAACAATAGGTCCTCGGCCACGCGTCTAGAGCAGTCCTTGAGTGTCATCAGGTCCGTGATGACATCCTCAATCACAGCGTCCTCAAACCAGGTGTACGTTACCTGGCTCGGGTTTGCTTTACCGGAGTTTTTAAAGACGAGCTTCTGGCTGATGGCCTCGTCGCACTGCGCCTTTGTTATGTATCCCTGCTCATACATCTGGTTTAAAATGTTTTCCTGGCGCTCTTTGTTGGCGGCCTCGTTGATATAGGGGTTATACATGGACGGGTTATTCGTGATGCCGATGATGGAGGCACACTCTGCCAGCGTCAGGTCTTTCGCTTCCTTGCCAAAATAATACTCTGCGGCCGCACCGATGCCGGAACGGTTGCCGCCAAAGGTGACGGTGTTTAAGTACCATTCGATGATCTGCTGCTTGCTGTACTGCTTTTCAAACTGCAGCGCCCGGAAGATTTCAAGCAGCTTTCGCTGGACGGTGACCTCACTCTCGTTGGTGAGGTTTTTAATGAGCTGCTGCGTGATGGAGGAACCGCCGAAGTTGCCGTCCCGCAGGCTTAAAAACATGTTGCCGAACGCGCCGAGCGTTCTGTACCAGTCAACGCCATGATGCTTATAAAAGCGCTTATCCTCAATCGAGACGAGGGCCTTTTCGGCGTAAGCCGGAATCTGGTCGTAGTCAACCCATTTTCGGTATTCGGTGCTCTGCAGCGTCACAAGCTCCTGATACGTGCCGGTTGTCTTGTCCTCATAATAAATGGTACTGGAGAGATTCATTTTGAAGTCATCCATGCTGATGCCGATTTGTGAGGAGAGGTTTGTCTCCACGTAGACGGCAAAAATGCAGGTAAAAATGAGGGTGGTCGTTACCAAGATCAGCAGCAGTGTGCCAAGTATTCGCAAGGCCAGAAAGAGGGCATTTTTGACACGGCCATCTGCTTTTAAATCGTTGTTTTTCGTCTTGCCTTTTTTATTTGAAGACAAGGCCTTCACCTCGCAGTCGATGCGCATTTACTCATGCTACAGACATTGTAACATATTTGTCAAATTTTTTTTGTAACTATTTTAATTCCGTTTAACACAAGAACGAGCCGGGTATAATTTTTTTAATTACACCCGGAAAGGTCGTGAAAATGGTGCGTATCAGGCTCAGGGGGGCTGTTCTTTCTCTTGCTTTCTTAGCCGCAGCTGTCATGCTTATTCTCCTGGCGGCGACAGCCGTCATTCAAGATGTTTCGGCGGGCACGCCTGCCGTTCAGGCGGACAATCAGGAAACGGGGCGCTATGTCATTGGTGCCTATAATGGCCGTGTTGCCGTTTTTTTTGGTGGTGACCGGAAAGCACCGGTGATTGAAACGACGATAGACATTTCGTCATTGCGGGCTGTTGACAGGCAAAAGCTGGATCAGGGGATCGATGCCGCAACGTATGAGGATGTCCTGCGGCTTTTAGAAGATTTCAGTTCGTAACGGGACGGGCAGGCTCTTGAATATTGGCGCGTTATGCGGTAAAATAGCAGCACAGTGATGCATTGTGCTGTGTTTTGCATTGCTGAAAACAAACGTCGGAGGAAGCGATGAGCGATCAGTACGGAAGCGATTTTATTTCCGTCACCGATGATGACGGCAATGAATTTGAGCTCGAGCATTTGGATACAATAGAGTTGGACGGGGCGCTTTATATGGCGTTTCTGCCGGCCGACATGGATGAGAAAGACGACGATTACGGTATAGTGATCTTGAAGGTCATCGAGGAAAATGGTGAAGAAATTCTCGCAACCATAGACGAGGACGCCGAACTCGACCGCGTTTACAGCCACTTTATGGAACATTTTTTTAGTGACGACAATGATGAGGCCGAGTGACGGGCTCAACTCGCAGCCAGTATTTAACACGGGTGTTGCCGGTTGAAAAACGATCGGCAATGTGCTAAAGTCAAATGGCCGGGGTGATGCTTGCCCGGCCGAAAAGAATAGTGCAGTCTGGGCGTTTGCGCCCGTGCACCCTGCTTTGTTCGTGATAAGCCTTTTTAAACCCACATTTAAAATAAGGGATTCCGACCTCTTTAGGTGAATTGCAGGCCTCCCGTTGCGCCCCGCGCGTTAATGGATGTTGGAAGCAGAGAAGCTTGAAGGAGGAAACCCACCTGCCGAGTCGTGCAGGTTTTAATGGGCTTACACGGCACGGTGGGGTCGTTTTTTGCCCAAAAATCCGGCGGCGGCCGGAAATTTGTAAAATAATTGTTCCCCACATTTATTTAAACTTGAAAGCGCACCGGCTTTCAAGTATAATATCCCACGTTATACCGGTTTTACCAACTTACATATCAGAAGGAATGACGGACGTATGAGTGCATCTTCGGATAAAAAAAAGCGCAGCGCCAGCGGTTTTGAAGCCGCGAAACGAAATGGGAAAGACGAACAGTCTCATAAAACGACAAAGACCGCTTTATACTCGGTCATCGCTTTTGCTGTTTTGTTTCTATTGGCGATTTTCATTAACTCTGACCTACTGCGGCAAAAATTCCCGGCGGTAACGGTGGACGGTGTGAAATACGCCGCGGCGGATTTCAACTACTATTTTGAAAATGCCTATATGCAATATTATTCGCTCATGTCAAACGCCGGCATGACGGACTACCTGCCCGACTCGCAGACGTCGCTGAAAAGCCAGATTTACAATAAGGATACAGGCGAGACGTGGGCGGCGTTTTTTGAATCAACGGCACTGGAGCAAATGAAAAAT
The DNA here is from genome assembly GCA_022870705.1 of Oscillospiraceae bacterium CM. NCBI lineage: Bacteria > Bacillati > Bacillota > Clostridia > Eubacteriales > Oscillospiraceae > Oscillospiraceae bacterium JHJ. Next base: position 1,414,863 of record CP072107.1, on the reverse strand, counting down.
GATACAAAGATTTATAAAGAGGCGCTCAATGCCGGTTATACGCTCTCAAGTGACGAAAAGCAGCAGATTGACGACCAGCTTGCGCAGATGAAAACACAATATGCGCTCTATGGCTATACATCTCTCGACCAATACCTCAAAGTCGTTTACGGCAAGGGGATGGACGAAAAGACATACCGCAAAAATGCCGAGCGCACGTTGCTCATATCCTCCTATGCCGAGCATGTGAAAACGAGCTTTACCTATACGCCGGACGAGCTGGAGACCTATTATCAGGAGAACAAAAACGATCTCGATATGTTTACGTATCGCGTCTTCTTTGTCGAAGCCGCAACGGTTGACGCGTCGCTCTACAGCGACGAGGCCGCCTATAAGCAGGCGCAGACAGCCGCGCTTGATGAGGCCGGTGTGACGGCAAAGGCATACGCTGCCAAAATCACAAGTGAAAAATCTTTTATCGCCCAGGCAAAAGCGTATGACCCTGTCGTCTATGAGCAGGTCGATTCAACGAAAAGCGAGACGGAGGGCATATCGCTCTCGTCGGATTATGCCGACTGGCTCAAGGACGCAAGCCGCCGCGCGGGCGATGTAGAGGCGGTCGCGACGTCAGGCGGTTATGAGGTTGTTCTCTTCGTCGGTCGCTCCAACAATCATTACGCAACCGTCACCTACAATCAAATCGTTGTCAAACCGGTCGACACGTCATCCCTCGACACAGCCGACCAGGCCGCTGCCGACAAAGCCGCTTCCGATGCTAAGCAAACGGCGGCCAACACGGCCTCGGCGATCAATGACGCGTGGACGGCGGCCGGCGCCTCTGGGGATAAGCTCACAGAGCTTGCCACGACCTATCAGGACCAGATAGATACAGCAAGCAGCAAGCTGCAGGAGAATATCGCGAAAAATGTCGCGCCGGACGAGGTAAATGCCTGGCTTTACAACGCCTCGCGCAAGTCGGGTGACCATACGATGCTGACAACGGCTGATGGCACTGTATACCTCCTCTACTTCTCGGGCAACGGCCGTCAATACAGTGACGTGCTTGCCGAAGCGGCACGGCGCGATCAGGATGAAAAAGCCTGGGAGAATGCCCTCACCACAAGCGACGCGAAAAAAACGATTTTCTTCGCTTTCGCCAAATAGCGATTGTTACCGTAATATTACGGAACCGGGACAAGGCTTGACCACGGCATAGCTGTCGTGTATCATGACGGTAAGAGAAAAAACAGCGGCACACCACGCCGACCTTCAAAGCAATGAAGAGCGCATGACGTATTCCGGTCATGCGCTCTTTTTTGCATGCTTGCTGCAAGGCGGGGGGCAGGCTGACAGAAAAATACCGGGCATAAAGCCCGGTATTTGACATGACGGTTTTAACTGTCTTACTTAACTTCGACTTTCGCGCCAACATCCTCAAGCTGCTTTTTGAGCGTCTCGGCTTCTTCCTTGTTGACGCCTTCCTTGATCTTCGCGGGAACGCCTTCGACAAGGGCCTTCGCCTCGGCAAGGCCGAGACCGGTGATGGCGCGGACTTCCTTGATAACCTTAATCTTCTCGGCACCGAAATCAGTCATAACGACGTCAAACTCGGTCTGCTCTTCAACGGCAGCGGCAGCGGCAGTCGGCGCGGCGGCAACAGCAACGGCAGCGGGCGCGGCGGCGGAAACACCGAATTCATCCTCAAGGGCGTGTACGAGCTCAGAGAGCTCCAGAACGGTGAGCTTCTTGACTTCTTCAACAAGAGCGGTAACTTTTTCACTGGCCATTTTTATGTCCTCCAAATAATAATTAATTTAAATATTCCGGCTGCGGCTGCAACCGGCGCGGGGTGTGGTTACGCTGATTTTTGATCGGCAATCGCCTGCAGGGCGACGGCAAGACCGCGGATGTTCGCGTTTAAGACGGTTGCAAGGCCGCTGACCGGTGCGATCATTGTTCCAAGCACCTGAGCGACGAGAACCTCCTTCGGCGGCAGCTCCGCCAGCGCGGTAACCTCGGCAGCCGAAATGAGCTTGCCGTTCACAAAACCGGCTTTAATGGAAATCTTGCTGTTGGGCTTGCCCGCGTATTCGCTGAGAATTTTGGCGGGGGCGACGGGGTCGTCCGCCGAGACGGCCAGGGCCGTTGTGCCGTTAAGGAACGGGTCAAGACCATCGAAACCGACATTCTTGGCGGCAAAGCGTGTAAGCGTGTTCTTAACAACGGCGTAGTCGACATTGGCGTTGCGCATCGCACGGCGCATTTCCGTGTCCTCGGAAACGGTGATGCCCGAGTAATCGACGAGCACACCGGCCGCACCCTTGAGCTTTTCGGTCAGTGCTTCAACCACGGCCTTTTTCTCGCTGAGTACCTTGTCGTTTGGCATGTATTTTTCACCTCCGGATAGTCAAATCCGCGTCCAAATAAAAAATGCCCTTATGCCAAAGGCAAAAGGACATAGAGCAAACAAAAACTTGTCGCTGTCCTCGGCAGGACTTACGGACGAATCCACCTGCTGTCTTTGGAACGCTCAATCATATTATCAGAACAGTATTTGCTTGTCAATACATTCTTTCGTGGCTGCTGCTCGGAATATTTCGAATCCGTGTCAGGATTTCAAATCCCACCCGCCACCCAATAAAGGAATGGGGCTTCGCCCCATACCCCATATCGGAATATGGGATGCGCAAATAGGCGACGCAGACGCTCGTTGCCTTGCCGTAGGGACGGCCATTGGCCGTCCGGCCGCCCCGCCTGCCGCACACGCTTATTGCCTTGCCGTAGGGACGGCCAATGGCCGTCCGGCCGCTCGCGCCGCAGACGCTCGTTGCCTTGCCGTAGGGACGGCCATTGGCCGTCCGGCCGCTCGCGCGACGCTCACGCTCGTTGCCTTGCCGTAGGGACGGCCATTGGCTGTCCGCGTCTTATCCCAGCGCGCCAATCACTTTCACGGCAATGTAAGCGAAATAGCCCGTCACCAGAAAAATACCCGTCAAGCGCCGGAGCGTTTTTTTCAGCGCGGCAACGGCAAAAACGGTAAGCGTCAGAAAGAGAATAACCCCAAAATCAAATACAAGGCTCCCCGGTACAGCGATCGGGGAGATGGTGCCGGACAGGCCCAGTACGAGCAGAATATTGAGTATGTTGCTGCCGACGCAGTTGCCCAAAACAATGTCGGGCTCTTTTTTGCGCGCGGCCACAATGCTTGTGATAAGCTCCGGCATTGACGTCGCTATAGCAACGACAGTCAGACCGATCAGCGTCTGGTTCAGACCGAGAAATTCGGCAAGGTGCGTGCTGCTGTCCACCGTCAGCTTGCCACCGATAAAGAGGCCGCATAATGACAGCAGTGAAAAAATCCAAAGCTTCGGCACGATGCTCTGATTACCGGCAGAGGCAGGCTCAGGCGGGAGATTGTTGCCGTCGCCGTCGGTGTCGATATCTCCCTCGGCGTCGATGTGAATTTGCATCGATTTTTTAGCGTCACGGGCGATGAAGAAGATATAAACGCCAAATGCCGCCAGTAAAAGAATCCCCTCGGTTCTTGACAGCCGCCCGTCTGTCAAAATCAGCGCGGCGAGCAAAATCGAAACGGCAATCAAAACAGGGATTTCGCGCCTGACGGCTGAATCATGAACACGAATAGGGAAGATAACAGCCGCCAGACCGGCAATCAGCGCCATGTTGGCAATGTTGCTGCCGAGCACGTCACCAAGCGTCAGCTGATTGGTGTGCGAAATGCCCGACACGATGCCAACGGCCAGCTCCGGCGCGCTCGTGCCGAAGGCAATAACAGAAATGCCGATAATGAAGGTGGACACGCCGTACCGCCGCGCGAGCTTTGCTGCGGAATCAACAAGGATATCGGCGCTTCTAATAATCAGCACCAGCCCAAGCATCAACAGAAAAAGCTGAATCAGCATCACAATCACGTTCTTTCTATACTTTAGTGGGCCATCTCGACGAAAAAAGGCAGGGCGCTCTTAAAAGCTCCCCACCCATTAAGCTAAAATCTTGAAGCAGCTGCCTGCCCAACCGGATAAAACCATATTATAACACCGGTAATATACCATGTTTTATACCACGTCGTCAAGGGTCGGGGAAGTGGACAAGAAGCATCGCCGCTTGCATCGCCGGCCGCGCTTATGGTATGATTTGTCATACTAGGAAAGGGAGGAAGCATTTTGAAGGAAGCAAATAAGCTCTTACATGTGTTGTTAAAATACGCTTTGCTGGCGGTCGGTGCTGTTTTCGCCGCGGCGGGGCTCGATATTTTTCTTGTACCAAACAGTATTATTGACGGCGGCATTGTTGGCGTATCGATCATCGCGAGCTTTTTAACGGTTATTCCGCTTGGCGTTTATACGTTTGCCCTGAATATACCGTTTTTATTTATCGGCTATAAGCAAATCGGAAAATCCTTCGTTATCTCGTCGCTGTTTTCAACAGCGGTCTTCTCCCTGTTTGTCACGCTTTTTCACGCCGTGCCGAGCCTGACGCACGATGTTCTGCTGGCCACTGTTTTCGGCGGGATCATTTTGGGCGTCGGTGTCGGCCTCATTCTTCGGTGCGGCGGTTCGCTGGACGGGACGGAGATCATTGCGATCATTCTCAGCAGGAAGTCATTTTTATCTGTCGGTCAGATTGTCATGGTCATGAATATCGTCATTTTCACATTGGCGGCGTTTATCCTGGGCTGGGATAGGGCGCTGTATTCCATCCTGGCCTATTTTATTGCGCATAAAGCCATCGACGTTATTCTGGACGGCGTTGATGAGGCGAAAGCGGTGATGATCGTTTCGGATCAGTCAGAGGAAATATCGGAAGCAATCATGGCGCGCTTGGGACGCGGCGTCACGGTCTGGGAAGGGCAGGGCGGCTTTTCTAAAGAGAAAAACCGCATCATTTTCTCCGTCGTAACGCGCCTTGAAATAACAAAACTCCGCGCTATCGTGCACGAAAAGGACGAAAACGCCTTCATCACGGTGCACGATGTCGCGGATGTCACCGGCGGCCGCTATAAAAAGAGGGCGATCCACTGATCACCCGCCCGTCAGGATTTCGAATCCCGCCCGCCACAAAGGAATGGGCTTGGCCCAATACGCCCGAAAGCCTTCCTCAACAAATTATTTTTACAAAAAAGTAATGATAATCAATTCTATTCCGATATAAATTATATGATATTTATATCTGGGAGGAAAACAATGAAAACAAATTGCTGGGAATATAAAAAATGCGGCAGACAACCGGGTGGGGAAAAAGTCAAGGACTTTGGCGTTTGTCCCGCGTCGACGAGCGCAGTATTAAACGGTATACATGATGGGAATAACGGCGGCAGAGCTTGCTGGGTTATCAGCGGTACTTATTGCAAAGGGCAAGTTCAAGGTACATTTGCGCAAAAATTCAGCAATTGTAAAGTTTGTGATTTTTCATAAATTGCAAGTGCAAATTGAACACCCCGAGGCAAAATCGTTCCCATCAATTAACCTTGGACACAGATGGTGCCGCAGGCGCTGTCTGTGCCAAGGTTGTCGCAGCCGTCAGGCTGCGTATTCGGAATCAAGAAAGGCTTCAAATAGTTCCTCTGGCGTGTGGTATCCGAGCTTCTTCCGGGGTCGCCCATTTAACTCATCAGCAGCGGACAGGATGTCCTCGTCTGTATACTGCTCAATAGATGTTCCCTTTGGAACGAAGGTCCGGAACAGTCCATTATGCCTTTCGTTCTGAGGACGTTCCCAAGAGCTGTATGGGTGGGCAAAGTAGATCTGGGAACCCCAAGCCTCGACTTCTGCAAAGTCGGCGAACTCGCTGCCGTTGTCTACGGTAATCGTCTTAAAAATCTGTGAAAAACGTTCCCCGTACTCAGCGCGTAGGCTTTTCATGGCAGACATCACCGCATCACTGGTCTTTCCGGGAATACGAATGGCGATGTAGTGCTCGGTCTTCTTCTCCAGCAGAGAGAGTACAACTGCCTCTTTCCCAGCTCGTTTTCCAACCACGGTGTCGCCCTCCCAGTGGCCGCCTTCTATACGAAGGGAAGCGATCTCAGGACGGGCGGAAATGCTTGTGCCGTAGTGCTTTTTGTTTTCCCTGCCCCTGGCCTTTCGGGTGCTGCGTTTTAAGGCTTCCGGCAGTTCGGTCGGCGTGATGGGAAGCAAGCCTGCCCAGACCATGTTGTACAGAGTGCGGGTACAAACCATCTGATCTTCACTGTACAAACGCTGTCGCTTCGCATATCCGCAGCAGGAATCCAGCGACCACTTGTGTTCCCGGATCTGCTTGACTACCCAGTCAATGAAAGTCTTGCAGGAGCCTGCTTTGAGGGGCTTGACACAAGCCCTTCGATTAGCCTTGTAGATGGCCTCGCCGAGTTTCGGAGAATAGCCAGGTGCTTGGCCCCTGTTGCTCTTCCGTGTCGGTGTACCTCGCCTTAACTCGTATGAGATGGTGGACGGTGAACAGCCAATGTTTCGGGCGATGCCGCGTACGCCAAGTCCCTGCTTCAAGAGGGCTTTGACAGCACCACGATCTTCCAAGCTCAAGTGTTGCCCTTTCTTGCGTTCTGCGCTGACTGTGATAGAATCATTGTTATCCATAGTGATTGTATCCTTTCGGTGGCAGATGTTGTGTAGGAACTACATTTTACCACGAAGAATAATCACTATGGATTTTTCTGTTCAAGTGTTCAATTTCATTTTACAATCAACCGTTTGTGATTTTTATAAAAAAGTTCAGGCTGAAGAAGGTTCAAAATTTGTCCTTGCGTCGGCGCTTGTATCAAAACTATAGAATATTCACGGGGGCAGACCTTGTGTCTGCCCGCGTTGTTGCGCGCCGTCTCCGTAGGGGCGGATTCCATATCCGCCCGCGTATAGAGTGTGACGATCATCATGTGCCGTAGGGACGGCCATTGGCCGTCCGCCGCCTATCGTCGGGGCGAACGGTGTCCGCGCCTTATATCCGCCACCCCAATAAAAAAGCCTCCCTTGCGGGAGGCTTTCGCCGTTTTAAATCTCTACCGTGCCGTCGAAGCACTTTTGCGCGCTGCCTGTTAAGAAAACGCCCGCATCCGTGTAGCGAACCTTGAGGTCGCCGCCGAGGAGCTTCACCGTAATGTCGGTGTCCTTTTGGCAGAAGCCGTTTTCAACGGCTGCCACCGCCGCCGCGCACGCGCCCGTACCGCTGGCCTGCGTTTCGCCGTTGCCGCGTTCCCAAACGCGCATCGAGAGCGTCGTCTCGTTCATGACAAGGACGAATTCCGTGTTCACGCGCTCTGGGAAGAAGTCGTGGTGCTCGAATAGCGGGCCGATTTTGGGCAGGTCTAAGCTGTGGATGTCGGGCAGGAAGACAACGCAGTGCGGATTGCCCATCGACAGGCACGTGATGCTGTACCGCTTGCCGCCGATCACCGCCGGGTGGCTGACAATCCGCTCGCCCGCGAGCTTCACGGGGATAAGGGGCGGGTTAAACACCGCTTTGCCCATGTCCGCCGTCACGGAAGAAACCTTATCGCCTGTCGTAAAAACGTGCATCCGGCGGATTTTGCCGTTTGTTTCAATCGTCATATCGCGTTTTGGCACGATACCATTGTCGTACAGGTACTTGCAGACGCAGCGCAAAGCGTTGCCGCCGATGCCGCCGTTCGTGCCGTCCATGTTGTAAATCTGGACGGACGCGTCGGCGATAGAAGACGGGCAGATGAGCACAACGCCGTCACCGCCGATGCCGAGATGGCGGTCGGACAGGCGGATGGAGAGGCTCTCCGGGCTCGTGATACTGCAGCCGGTGAGGCAGTTAAAGTAGATATAGTCGTTGCCGCATGTCTGCATTTTGGAAAACGGTAGCACAAGCTTTTCGCGGCGCATGTTGTTGATATCGACAAGCTCAATCGTTTGCTGTGAGTATTTGCTCATCAGGCAGTCGGCAACGGCGTTGGCCGTGTCGATAGACGTCAGGCACGGAATCGAGCGCTCAACGGCCTTGCGCCGGATTTTGACGCTGTCGCGTGTCGGCAGGCGTCCCTTTGTCGATGTCGAGATGACGTAGTCCACCTTGCCGCTTTCAATGAGCGAGAGGCCGTTGTTGTCGTCCTCATGGATTTTGCCGACCGTCGTCGTCTCAATACCGACGCTGCGGAACAAATCGGCCGTTCCGGACGTGGCGTAAACGGTGAAGCCGAGGTCGGAAAACTTCCGCGCGACATGAACGATTTCGGCCTTGTCACGGTCGCGGACGGTGATGAAAATGCCGCCTGTTTTATGCAGCTTATAGCCCGCCGCGCGCAATCCCTTGTACAGCGCCTCCTCGCGCGTCGTGGCGATACCGAGCACCTCGCCCGTCGATTTCATCTCCGGGCCAAGCGCGGTGTCGACGTTGATGAGCTTTTCAAAGGAGAATACAGGTACCTTGACGGCAACGTACGGCGACTTTTTGTAAAGCCCCGTCCCGTAGCCCATATCGCGTAATTTTTCGCCGACCATGCAGCGCGTGGCGAGGTCGACCATCGGCACACCCGTCACCTTGCTGATGTATGGAATCGTGCGGGACGAGCGCGGGTTGACTTCGATGACAAAGAGCTTGCCGTTGGCGATCAGGTACTGGATATTGACAAGGCCCACTGTCTTCAGCGCCAAAGCCAGCTTTTCCGTGCTTTGGACGATCACGCTCTTCATATCGTCGTCAACGTTCCACGCAGGGTAAACGGCAATCGAGTCGCCGGAATGGATACCGGCACGCTCCACATGCTCCATAATACCCGGGATAAGAATCTCCTCGCCGTCGCAGATGGCGTCGACCTCTAATTCCGTTCCCATGAGGTACTTGTCGATGAGCACCGGGTTTTCGATATTCTGTGTGAGGATGATCGCCATGTACTCGCGGATATCCTCCTCGGAGAAGGCGATTATCATATTCTGGCCGCCGAGCACGTATGACGGGCGCATTAGAACGGGGTAACCGATTTCCTGTGCAACCACCAGCGCCTCGGCTTCCGTCATGACGGTGCCGCCCTTCGGGCGGGCGATATTCAGTTCCTCCAACAGCGCGTCGAAGCGCTCCCTGTCTTCGGCGGCGTCGATGCTGTCGGCCGCGGTGCCGAGGATTCTGACGCCCATTTTGTCAAGAAAAGCCGTCAGCTTGATGGCCGTTTGGCCGCCGAAGGCGACAACGACGCCATAGGGCTTTTCCGTTTCAATGATGTTCCAGACGTCCTCAGTGGTGAGCGGCTCAAAATAAAGCCTGTCGGCCGTGTCAAAGTCGGTGGAGACGGTTTCGGGGTTGTTATTGACGATGACGACGTCGAACCCCGCGTCCTTTAAAGCCCACACGCAGTGGACGGAGGCATAGTCAAACTCGATACCCTGGCCAATGCGGATGGGGCCGGAGCCAAAGACGAGCACCGTCTTTTTGCCGCTGTTTCTGTTTTCGATAAACTCGGCGGCCTCATTGACGTCGTCGTACGTGGAGTAGAAGTACGGCGTCTCGGCGGAGAACTCGGCAGCGCACGTGTCGACCATTTTAAAAACGGCACGGCGCGGCGATGTAACCTTTTGCCCGGAGAGCGCTTCGATGAGCTTGTCGGGGTAGCCCATGCGTTTGGCCTTGAGATAGAGCGCCGCATCAAAACCCGTTGCAAGCGCCGCGTCCATTTTGGAAAGATTTAAAAGCTTGTTTAAAAACCATCTGTCGATTTTCGTGATCTCAAAAATCTCGTCAACCGATACGCCGCGGCACAGCGCCTCGTAGACGACGAAAATGCGCTCATCGGTGCAGTCGGATAGGCGTTTTATAATCGTTTCATCGTCCTGCGCACGGCAAATTTTATCGCGCAGGCTGTCGTGGCCGATTTCCGCGCCGCGTACAGCCTTCATCAGCGCCTCTTCAAAGGTGGTGCCAATGGCCATCACTTCGCCGGTTGCCTTCATCTGGGTGCCGAGCGTCCTTTTCGCGTAGACAAACTTATCAAACGGCCACTTCGGGAACTTGACGACGACGTAGTCGAGCGCCGGTTCAAAGCAGGCGCTTGTTTTGCCGGTAACGGCGTTTTTGATCTCACTGAGCGTATAGCCGATGGCAATTTTCGTGGCGACCTTCGCGATCGGATAGCCGGTGGCCTTTGACGCGAGCGCCGACGAGCGCGAAACACGCGGGTTGACCTCGATGACCATATAGTCAAAACTGTCGGGATTCAAAGCAAACTGCACGTTGCAGCCACCCTCAACCTTGAGAGCGCCGATAATATTGAGCGCCGCCGTACGCAGCATCTGATACTCTTTGTCGGCAAGCGTCACCGCCGGGGCGATAACAATCGAGTCGCCCGTGTGGACACCGACGGGATCGAGGTTTTCCATCGAACAGACGGTGATGGTGTTGGCGTCGGCGTCGCGCATGACCTCAAACTCAATTTCCTTCCACCCGGCGACAGACTGCTCCACAAGCACCTGGCCGATGGGGGACAGCCGCAGGCCGCCCTGCGCGATCTCTATGAGCTCTTCCATGTTGGAGACGATACCGCCGCCCGTGCCACCGAGCGTAAAAGCGGGCCGGATGATGAGCGGGAAGCCGATCTCCCCGGCGAACGCCTTGGCGTCTTCCAGCGTCGTCACAACCTTTGAGGGGATCACGGGCTGGCCGATCGATTGCATCGTGTCTTTAAACATTTGGCGGTCTTCCGCCTTGTCTATCGTCTCCGGGTTTGCGCCCAACAGACGCACGTTGTTCTTTTCCAGAAAGCCGTCCTTTGCCAGTTGCATCGACAAGGTGAGGCCCGTCTGGCCGCCGAGTGTTGACAGCAGGCTGTCGGGCTTTTCCTTTTCAATGATGCGCTCGAGAACGGGAAGGGTCAGTGGCTCGATGTAGATGCGGTCGGCCATGTGGTTATCTGTCATGATAGTGGCAGGGTTACTATTGACCAAAACGACCTCAATACCGTCTTCTTTAAGCGCCCGGCAGGCCTGTGTGCCCGCGTAGTCGAATTCTGCCGCCTGGCCGATAACGATGGGGCCGGAGCCGATCACCATCACTTTTTTGATGTTTTTGTTAAGAGGCATGGTGTTTTTCCTCCGCCATCATCGCAATGAATTTGTCAAATAGCCAACGGGAATCGAGGGGCCCGCCGCAGGCCTCGGGGTGGAACTGCACGGAGAAAATGGGCATGTTCCGGTAAGTAACGCCCTCGCACGTCTTGTCGTTGGCGTTTAAAAAGCTCGTCTCGGCTGTTTCCGGCAGCGTGTCGCTCATAACGGCGTAGCCGTGATTCTGGCTCGTGACGAAAACGCGGCCTGTCTCAGTTTCCAAAACGGGCTGATTGGCCCCGCGGTGCCCGTAATGGAGCTTTTTCGTCTCAGCCCCCTGCGACAGGGCAAGCAGCTGATGGCCGAGACAGATGCCAAACGTCGGGATGTTGTAAGTACAGAGCTTTTGAAGCTCCGATATGATCTGCGTGTTGTCCTTCGGGTCACCGGGGCCGTTTGAGAGCATGATCCCGTCAGGAGATTGCGCAGCGATCTCCTCGGCCGTTGACGACCACGGCATAACGGTTACGGTGCAGCCGCGCTTATTAAGCTCGCGGGCAATGTTGCCCTTTGCGCCGAAGTCCCAGAGGACGACGCGGAATTTTTCGTTGTCGGCTTTGAGCGTGTAAGGAGCTTTTGTCGACGTGTTTTCAACGCTCTCGCGGATCGTATAGCCGCGCAGGTCGCGCCACTCATCCGCCGTCAAAGTCGGCTTTTTCGAAATACGCGCGTTCATCACGCCGGATTCGCGCACGATTTTCGTCACAGCTCGTGTGTCGATGCCGTACAGCCCGGGAATCTCATGATCGCGCAAAAAAGTGTCAAGCGCGCCTTCACATCGAAAATTCGAAGGCTCCTGACACCACTCTCTGACAATATACGCTTTTACCTGAACATCGCCGCTTTCAAAATCGGAAGGAATAACGCCGTAATTACCGATCAGCGGAAAAGTTTGAATAACAATTTGTCCGTAATAGCTGGGGTCGGTGAGCGTTTCCAAATACCCGGTCATCCCGGTGTTAAAAACAAGCTCGCCGGTTGTTTCGCCCTCATATCCGAAGGTGCTGCCTTCAAACACAGCGCCGTTTTCAAGTATCAAATAAGCGGTGCCCATGTTCTTGCCTCCTAAAAGTTACTCTGAAGATTGTACCATAAAAGCACCGCCTCAACAAGAGGATTTTTCATGTAAAAAAGAAATTTAATCATCTGCCGCTATCGCTCCGTTGCACTTCCGTAGGGGCGAATTGCGTTCGCCCGCCGCGTCGCCGCCCCGCCGTCCAAAGCCTTCCCCCGGGGGAAGGTGTCACGGCATAGCCGTGACGGATGAGGGCGTTTCGCCCCGAACATCACGTAGGTGCGGATTTCATATCCGCCCGTGTCCAGCGAAGGCGGACGGCCAATGGCCGTCCCTACAATATGGCTATTGAGACAGACGCGTGACGTCTTGGTGATTATCAATTGTCGTTTGCGCTTCTGCCGTCCGTATTGCCCCCGCCCGCCGAACACAAAAAGAAACGGCGGGATGTTATCCCGCCGCAGCTGCCGTTATCTTTTCATTTGTCATTTTAATCGCGGATGCCGAATTCTGAATGAGGTCACTCCTGAGAATCCAAGTATTGCAGGATGGGCAAAACTTCAACTTTTTGAGTTCTGTAAAACTAAGCGTCATTTTTTCACCGCACTCGGGGCAAATATAAGCGAATGATAGCAGGTCGAGAATGTCTTTATTTCCCATCATATTGATACCCTTTCTCATATTATACATCTATATAACTACATCTTGTTATTAAAATCAAGTTAAAAAATAAACAATATTACATGCAAAACGCTAAATCTCATTAGTAGAAATACTTAAAACAACCCGAAAAAGAGGCAAAACACGCCCGTTCTGGCGTGTTTTGTGTTATTCCCAGTCCTTCCACACGTCGGGGCAAAACCCGACGGTGGCTTTTTTGCCGTTTCTAACAATCGGTGTTTTGATAAAGGCGGGGTTCTCTAAAAGCTTTTCTTCACGCGCCGCGTCACTCGCGAGATATTTTAAAATTTCTGCGCCCTTCGCGTCGTGATCCGTCAAAGCGTCGAGACCGACGGCGGCTTTAACGCTCCCAAACTCGCCGCGGCTCATGCCTTTTTGCAGCATGTCGATACTTTGGAATTTGACGCGCCGTTCTTTAAAGTACCGCTCGGCCTTCTTTGTCTCGAAGCACTTTGATTTTCCGAAAATCTGTATGTTCATAATCATTGGACTCCGGTATGTTATCTACCCCGCCGGAGGCCGGAGGGGGTATCGAGCCGAAGGCTCGTATCCAGGGGGAACTGGTGCCCCCTGGAAGATGCGGCGCGAGCCGAAGGCGAAGCATTTTCCGCAGAAAATGCCCGCATCTAAATCTCTGTCACAACCGGCAGAATCATCGGGTTGCGCTTCGTCTTCTTGTACAGGAAGTTCGACAGCTCCGTCTTAATAACGCCCTTGAGAGAAGCGAAGTCGGTGATGCCTTCTATGTGGCAGTAGTCAAGCGCGTTGATGACAACGTCCTTGAGCTCGCGCATCATATCTTCCGATTCCTTGACATAAATAAACCCGCGCGTGATGATATCCGGCCCTGTAATCAGGCTGCCGTCCTCGCTGGAGAGATTGACGATCACGACAAGCATGCCGTCCTGCGCCAGGTGCTTCCGGTCGCGCAGCACAACGGCGCCAACGTCGCCAACGCCTGTGCCGTCGACAAAGACCTTCCCGGCCGGAACGCTGCCGTTTTTCTTAATGCTCCGGCTCGTCAGCTCGATCACGGTGCCGATATCGGATATGACAATGTTTTTTGGCTCAATGCCCATTTGCTGGGCAAGCTTGGCGTGGGTTGACAGCATTCGGTATTCGCCATGGAGCGGAACAAAAAATTTCGGCTTCACGAGCGCCATCATCATCTTCAGCTCTTCCTGATAGGCATGGCCGGAGACGTGCAGGTCCGAATATTTGTCGTAAAAGACCTCGGCACCGCGGCGGAACAGCTCGTCAACGACGCGGCTGACGGATTTTTCGTTGCCGGGGACGGCGGAAGCGGAAATGATAACGCGATCGCCGGGTCGGAGCTCGACCTGCCTGTGGTCGGAAAACGCCATGCGGTAGAGAGCGCTCATCGTCTCGCCCTGGCTGCCCGTTGTGATGATAACGACCTTGTCGTTCGGCATGCCCTTAATCTGGTTGAGCTCGGCAAGCGTCCCCTTTGGGATTTCCATGCAGCCAAGCTCGGTGGAGACACGGATGATGTTCTCCATGCTCCGGCCGGTGACGGCCACACGCCGTCCATATCTGGCCGCGCAGTTGATAACCTGCTGGATGCGGTGGACGTTTGAGGCGAACGTTGTCACAAGGATACGCGATGTACATCCGCGGAACAGTTCGTCAAGGCCGGAGCCGACCGTGCTCTCCGAGACCGAATAGCCCGGTTTTTCAACGTTCGTTGAGTCGGACAAAAGCGCAAGAACGCCGCGGTTTCCAAGCTCGCCGAGCCGCGCAAGATCGATCATGCCGCCGGAGATCGGCGTCGTATCAATTTTGAAATCGCCCGTGTGAAGCAGCATACCGACAGGCGTTTTGATCGCCAGCGCGACAGCGCCGGGGATGGAATGGTTGATGTGGATGAACTCGACCTTAAAGCAGCCGACCTTGAAGGTTTCACCGGGATTGAGCGTCGTCAGCGTCGTCGTCTCCAAAAGGCCGTGTTCGGCAAGCTTGACCGATATGAGGCCGATTGTGAGGGGCGTTGCGTAAATCGGGACGTTCATTTCGCGCAGCATGTAAGGGATGCCGCCTATGTGGTCCTCGTGACCGTGTGTGATGACAACGGCACGGATCCGGTGCTTGTTTTTGACAAGATACGTAAAATCCGGAATAACGATGTCAACGCCGTACATCTCGTCGTCGGGAAAGCCAAGCCCGCAATCAACAACAAGAATGTCCGCGCCGAATTCATAGACGGTGAGATTCTTCCCGATTTCGTTCAGACCGCCCAGAGAGATGATTTTCAGTTTTTCTGCCATGAAATAAAATGACTCCTTAAAATTAGAAAATTTGCGTTATGTAATTTGGGCGTGAATATAACACGGCAAAAGCTCAAAGAAAGCTTACGTCCCGGCCCTGATTCGCCGTTTAGACTCATTTCTTTGACCTTGTGCAGGATATGCTTCACATATTAAAAGTACGACTGTACATAATGCCTTATTAACGGCCATAGCGTCCGGTCGCCGCGGCAGCGCGCCGCAGGACTCAGGAATCAGTATAACCAATTTCTATATTTATATTATACGAAGCACCAATGTTTGTCAAACAGTTACCATAAAAATGACTGTTTTTTTCAAATCCCGCCCGCCGCCCAATAAAGGAATGGGGCTCCGCCCCCATACCCCCAATTAATTAGGAGGCCCGCTAAAGGCTCCTTAGGCAAAGGAGCTGTCGCCGAAGGCGACTGAGGATTGTGCCTGTGCCGCGCCCCCGTCGCGCCCTTTACATCTCCTGTCGGCCCTCTAAGGCGCGCATGAGCGTCGCATCGTCGGCAAATTCCAAATTAAGCCCGACAGGGATGCCGTACGCCAGGCGTGTGAGCCTGATACCGAAGGGCTTTAACAGCCGCGCAATATATTTGGCTGTTGTCTCACCCTCCGTGTCGGGGTTCGTGGCGAGAATTATTTCTTCAACAGCCCCGTCAGTAACGCGCGTGACGAGCTCTTTGATTTTGATGTCGTCCGGCCCGATGTGATTAAGCGGGGAGATGACGCCGTGCAAAACGTGATAATGACCGTTATATTCGTGGCTGCGCTCAATGGCGACGACGGCCTTCGGGTCGGAGACGACGCAGACGGTCCGCTCGTCGCGGCGGGGACTTTGGCAAATACCGCACACATCATTGTCCGTCAGATTCTGGCAGATGCGGCAGCAGTGAACGGTTTTTTTGGCGTTTGTAATAGCCTCGGCAAATGCTGCGGCTTCATGATCCGGCAGCGCGAGGACATGAAACGCGAGGCGCGTGGCGGATTTAACGCCGATACCGGGCAGAGAGGCGAATTTTTCGATCAATACTTCAAGCGCAGACGGAAAAAAGCTCATACGAGCCGTCCTTTCAGGGGCTCAGCCCCGGAGTTTTGTAATCATTGAAGCCCGGTCGGCGGCACCGAAAACGGCGCTCCCCGCGACAAGGACGTTGGCGCCGGCCGCGATGCATAAGGGCGCTGTCACGGCGTCAACACCGCCGTCGACGGCCAACTCGCAGTCAAGCTGCCGCATGTCGAGTTCACGGCGCAGAAAAGCGATTTTCGGCAGCATGTCCGCCATGAAATTCTGCCCGCCGAAACCGGGTTCAACGGTCATCACAAGAATCATGTCAAGTCTGTCGAGATAGGGAAGAAGGTCTTCCGGCGGTGTCTTCGGCTTGATGGATAGACCCGCCTTTTTGCCGAGCTGACGGATACGGCCAAGCGCCTCGGCTGTTTTCTCCGGTGTGTCCGCCTCGGTATGAATGACGACGATGTCGGCCCCTGCGGCAATAAAATCATCAATATAGCGCACAGGCTCCGTCATCATGAGGTGCACGTCAAGCGTCATATCGGTTGCGCGGCGTACGGATTTTAAAACAGGAATACCGATTGAAATGTTCGGCACAAACACGCCGTCCATCACGTCGAAGTGGAGGTAATCGGCGCTCTGAACGCTTTTGATCTCGTCTCCTAGGTGCGTAAAGTCTGCCGAGAGGATGGATGGCGCGATTTTAACCATGATAAAGTCTCCTTAAACGGGTCATTCGGCTGGCGCAGATTGACCGTGCCAAGAACGCCACGGCATGACCCGGCATACTATTAATTAAGCGGCTGGCGCGCCGCTCGCTTTCAAATAGGGGCTGTCTCCGGCTTCACAGCCGGATGCGGCCCCAAAGTTCTGTCCGTATCGACTATAATATACGGGAACAAACACTGTCAAGAACAACCGTCTCGCTTGACAGCCAGCCATCGGGAGAATACAATATATAAGGTATTCTGCCAGTATCAGGATATGGAAGGCGGTGTGTTGTGCCATGAAAAAAGTGCGCCAAAAATCGGTGCTGCCCGTTTACGGGCTGGCTGCCGTCTGGCTGTTATATTGTCTCTTTTTTCCGCTGCTGCGTCTGACGGATTATCTTCTGCTCGTCGGCTGTTCGGCCGCGGCTTTTATCATTCTCTCGCGTCTTTTTCCGGGGAAGACGATCATGGTCGCCGAGCCGGAAAAGCCCCATACGACGGGGAACCCGGCGGTGGACAGGCTCCTTCATGAGGGGCGGCTGGCCGTTTCGGAGATGAGCCGCCTGCGCGCTTCGATTCAAAATGAGGTCGTCTGCGCGAAAATCGCATCGCTCATTGACGTAACGGAAAAGATATTCAAGTCGCTTGAAGACGATGTAAACGATTTGGCGCAGGTCAGGCGTTTTGCAGCTTACTATCTGCCGACGACGCTGAAGCTTCTAAACGCGTATGATCGTCTGGGCGACCTCGGCGACGTGGGTGACAATATCACGGGAACGCGGCATCGTATTGAGGCGATCCTCGACACAACGCTCGACGGCTATAAAAAACAGCTCGACGCCCTGTACGCCAATCAGGCGCTTGACATCGAAACGGACATCACAGTCCTTGAAAATATGCTCAAACGTGAAGGATTATCCGGCAAGGATTTTTAGAAAGGAAGAAAAGAAATGCCTGACAACGCCATGGATTTTACACCGAGCCTGACACTCACGCCGGACGACGCGCCGATGGCCCCAACACCCGTCAAGGCTGACCAAGTGCAGGAGACAGCGCTTGACATGAGCCGCCTGAGCGCCTCAGAACAGCAGCAGGTGCATGATTTTGCCCAGAAGATTGATATTACCGATACGAACACTGTGTTGACATATGGCGCAGCCGCACAGAAGAATATCGCCGATTTTTCAGCGGGCACGCTTGACAGCGTCCGGACGAAGGATATGGGCGAGGTGGGTGACATGCTCTCCGGCCTCGTCGTCGAGCTCAAGGGGATGAAGTTCGGCGAAACCGAGAAAAAAGGCCTCTTCGGCATCCGCAAAAAAATCGAAACGCAGATCGCAGCGCTTAAAGCCGAGTATGATAAAGCTTCCGACAATGTTGACAAAATTGTTGAAATGCTTGAAAAGCACCAGATCACGCTTTTGAAGGACGCGGCGATGCTTGACAAGATGTACGATATGAACAAGGCGTATTTCAAAGAGCTCACGATGTATATTCTCGCGGGCAAAGAGACGCTACAAGCGGCCAAAACCGTCACCCTGCCGCAGCTTAAGGAGAAAGCCGCGGCATCGGGCAAGCCGGAGGATGCGCAGGCGGTCAGCGATTATATGAATCTCATCGACCGCTTTGAAAAGAAGCTCTATGACTTAGAGCTGACGCGGACGATCTCCATGCAGATGGCGCCGCAGATTCGCCTGATTCAGAATAATGACAGCCTGATGGTTCAGAAGATCCAAACGTCGCTTGTCAACACGATTCCGCTTTGGAAGAGCCAAATGGTGCTGGCGCTCGGGCTGCACCACTCGCAGCAGGCGATGCAGGCCCAGCGCGAGGTGACGGATATGACGAACGCACTTCTCAAAAAGAATGCCGAAATGCTCAAAACAGGCACCGTCGAGGTCGCCAAGGAATCAGAGCGCGGCATCGCGGATGTTGAGACGCTTCAAGAGACGAATCGGATGCTCATCGAAACGCTTGATGAGGTTCGCACGATTCAGGCGGAGGGCGCGCAGAAGCGCCAGGCCGCCGAGCTTGAACTGGGGCGGATTGAAAATGAACTCAAGCAGAAGCTCCTGGATTTGCGGAAATAATGGACATTTTGAAAAAGCGCCCCGTCGCATGGCTTGTTGTGCTTGTCGTCATCGTTTTCGGCACGCTTTACGGCGTTCACCGGAGTGTTTCGGCCGCATCTCAAAAGATCGAGGCCACGTTTTATAACGGCGTCTATCTCGAAAACGAGAAGTATACGCAGCCAAGTATACAGTCACAGTTGGACAAGCGCTCGGAGGCCGCTTTGGGTCTTGTCACGCTTGGCAGTCGCTTTGGCGCCTTGGAGGCGGAGACAGGCGCGCTGCGCGCAGCCCGCCAGAACTTGCTGAGTGCACAGACGATCTCTCAAAAATACACGGCCAACACGCAGCTCCAGTCAGCTTATCAAGTGCTTTACGCGGCGCTCGCCGCGCAGGACCTTGGCGACCGGACGGAAGCCGCGAGTTATTACGCGTCCGTTCTTGGCGGGGCGCAGGCCGTGATCCAAAACAGCGCGTATAACGGGGCTGTTGCGGCCTATCGCAATATGACGCTCGCCGCCTTTCCCGTTGTTTTGCTTAAAAATCTGGCGTTTGTCAGCTATCCCGATTATTTCGGGCTGGAGGGTTAAAATTGAAAAAGCGGATTTTATCAGTTCTATTGATGCTCTTCATCATCGGCTTTTGTACAGCCCCCGCGCTCGCTCTTGTCTCGCAGAGTCAGGCCTACTATGTGGCGGACGATGCTGGCGTCTTATCGGACGCATTAGAACAGAAGATCATCTCCTCCAACGCCGGTCTCGAGCAAAAGTGTGACGGCGCGCAGATCGTCGTCGTCACCGTTCAATATTTAAACGGTATCCCCACCGATGAATACGCCGCACAGCTTTTCAATGATTGGGGCGTCGGCAGCAAAACGGCCAATAACGGCATGCTGCTTCTGTTGGCGACGGGGGAGAAGAAGGCATGGCTCCATGTTGGGGCTGGCATCTATGGGTCATTTACGACGCATATGGTCAATGACTATTTTGACCGTTATTTCTGGTCGGATTTTGACAAAGGCCAATATGAAACGGCCACGTCAAACATGCTGGAAGCGCTTTTTTCGTGGTACGCTGTCTATTACAACGTGGATAACGGAAATGCGACAGCGTCAGCCGGGCAGCAGGCGCCCGCACCAAACTTCGGCCCCAACACGTTTGGAAACAGCCTTGTTGCGTATAACGACAGTGGCGCGGCGCTCGTCGGCTCGCTCGTTGTGTGGCTCATGATTGCCGTTGTTGTCGTTTTTGTCATCGTTGTCGCGGTCCTGACCGACAGAAGGCGGTACAGGGCATATTATTCGCAACTGGGTATGCCGATACCGATGTATTACCCGTGGTTTATCTGGTACGGGCCGCACCTGAACTGGTGGTACGGGCCCGGCGGCCCCGGCTGGCGCGGCGGGCCGCGCGGTCCCGGTGGCTTTGGCGGCTGGGGCGGTGGCAGCGGTGGCAGCGGCTTCGGCGGCTTCGGCGGCGGTGGCTTTGGCGGCTTCGGCGGCGGTGGCTTTGGCGGCTTCGGCGGCGGTGGCGGTATGGGCCACGGCGGCGGTGGCTTTGGCGGTGGCGGCGGTGGCCGCCGGTGACCGCCAGTGACCGCCAGTGACACAAACATCAATTCAACATTCCGAAATGGCGGATTCCATATCCGCCCGCATATCGTGATTTCAAATCCCACTCGCCGCCCAATAGAGGTATAGGGGATGCGCCCCTATGACCTCGCATAAATAGTGCCGTAGGGACGGCCATTGGCCGTCCGCTCACGCCGCAAATCAATCCCAAATAAATATGCATAATATTCATGAATATGCAGAATATTATGCATATTGTGTTTTACGACAGCAATTAATACCTGCAATAAACTTAACTATATATAAATTATTATAAAAAACCCTATTGCATAATAATCCAACGCGTGTTATCATATCATCAATGTAATTCTGGAGGTATTTGACAATGAGCGCCATTAAAAAAGTTGTTCTCGCTTATTCCGGCGGGCTTGACACATCGATTATAATTCCGTGGCTGAAGGAAAATTATGATAACTGCGAGGTCATCGCCGTCTCCGGCGACGTCGGGCAAGGCACAGAGCTTGACGGGCTTGAGGAAAAGGCCCTCAAAACGGGTGCCTCCAAGCTGTATATAGAAGACTTGACGGACGAATTTGTCAACGATTTCATTATCCCGACGTTAAAAGCCGGCGCGAAGTATGAAGGCTACCTGCTGGGTACGTCTTTTGCTCGTCCTGTCATTGCCAAGCGCATCGTCGAGATCGCGCTTCAAGAAGGGGCGGACGCGATCTGCCACGGCTGCACCGGCAAGGGCAACGATCAGGTGCGCTTTGAGCTGACGATCAAGGCCTTCGCGCCCCATATGAAGATTATCGCCCCGTGGCGTGAGTGGAACCTCAAAAGCCGTGACGACGAAATCGACTACGCCGAGGCGCACAACATCCCGCTCAAAATCAGCCGCGAGACGAATTATTCAAAAGACAAAAATCTCTGGCACCTTTCCCACGAGGGGCTTGACATTGAAAATCCCGGCAACGAACCGCTGTACAATAAACCCGGCTTTTTAGAGCTCGGCGTCTCACCGGAATTGGCACCCGACAAAGCGGCGTATGTTGAAATTGACTTTGTCAAGGGCGTCCCGACAGCGCTGGATGGCGTAACCATGAAAGCGGCGGAGATCATTAAAAAGCTCAACGACATCGGCGGAAAAAACGGTATCGGCCTTTTCGACGTTGTGGAGAACAGGCTCGTCGGTATGAAAAGCCGCGGTGTGTATGAAACGCCGGGCGGCACGATCCTCTATCACGCGCATGACGTTTTGGAAACGCTCTGCCTTGATAAAGAGACGTCGCATTACAAAAGCCTCGTCGCCGTCAAATTCGCCGAGCTTGTCTATAACGGCCAGTGGTTTACGCCGCTGCGCGAGGCGCTATCCGCCTTTGTGGACGACACACAGAAAACGGTGACCGGCAAGGTGCGGCTCAAGCTTTACAAGGGCAACATCATTAATGCAGGCGTCTGGAGCGATAAGAGCCTCTACAGCGAGGAGTTGGCCTCCTTCGGCGAAAGCGATTACAAGCAGGCCGAAGCCGAAGGCTTCATTAACCTCTTCGGCCTGCCAATCAAGACGAAAGCCCTCCTCGACGAACAGCGCAAAAAAATCTTAAACCCACCCACCGCCCAATAAAGGTATAGGGGCTCCGCCCCTATGACCCCGACGAATATGGGGCTCCGCCCCCATGACCCCAAAAGGCTTCCCCTGGGGGAAGCTGTCGGCGAAGCCGACTGATGAGGGGCCCCCGCGCCCGCCACCGCCCGTAGGGGGCGATGCCCACATCGCCCCGTCAGCCTTCTCCCGCAACCGTAGGGGCACAACGACCTTGGCACCTCGTAGGGACGGCCATTGGCCGTCCGCTCACCCCGCCCGTAGGGGCAGACCTTGCGTCTGCCCAAAATAGGGCGAATACTAAGATACGTGTTTTGTCGTAGGGGCGAACTGTGTTCGCCCGCCATATAACGCACAAACATCACGAAAGGAAGTTATCGCCATGAAGCTCTGGTCAGGACGGTTTGAAAGCGATACCGATGCGCTCGTTGACGAACTCAACGCCTCCATCACGTTTGATAAGAGGCTTTATAAAGAGGATATCCAGGGGTCAACAGCGCACGCAAAAATGCTGGCTAAGCAGGGCATCATCCCGAAAGAGGACGCCGACAAAATCGTCGCGGCACTCGCTGACATCAAAAAAGTTATCGACAGCGGCAATTTTGATTTTAAGCTGTCCGATGAAGATATTCATATGAGCATCGAAGCCGAGTTAACGCGCCGCATCGGCGACGCGGGCAAGCGCCTGCATACGGCCAGAAGCCGCAACGACCAGGTTGCGCTCGACTTCCGCCTTTACTTGAAAAACGAAATTGAGACGATCCGAAGCGCAGAGCTAGACCTGCTCGCCGTCCTGCTGAACACAGCGCTCAAGAACACATCAGCCATCATGCCCGCTTATACGCATCTTCAGCGCGCGCAGCCGACGACGTTTGCCCACTATATGATGGCTTACGCCGCGATGCTCCGCCGGGACGTCACACGGCTGGAGGACTGTTTGGAGCGCATGGACGCGTGCCCCCTCGGCAGCGGTGCGCTCACCGGGACGACGTATCCCATCGACCGGCACATGGTCGCCGACGCGCTTGGCTTTGCGCGTATCACAGAAAACAGCCTTGACGGCGTTTCCGACAGAGATTATGCGCTGGAGCTGCTGTCAGACCTCGCCATTCTAATGATGCACCTGTCACGGTTTGCCGAGGAAATTATCCTATGGTGCTCGTGGGAGTTTAAATTTATCGAGCTGTCAGACGCGTATTCAACCGGCTCTTCGATCATGCCGCAGAAGAAAAACCCTGATATCGCGGAGCTTGTGAGAGGCAAAACGGGCCGTGTATACGGCAGCCTCATGGGCCTTCTCACCGTGATGAAGGCGCTGCCGCTGGCGTATAACAAGGATATGCAGGAGGATAAAGAGCAGGTATTCGACGCCGTCGACACCATCAAAAAAGTCCTCCCGGTCTTCACGGCGATGCTCGCGACGATGACGGTCAAGGCCGAGAATATGCGACGCGCGGCGGCGGAAGGGTTTATAAACGCCACGGACTGCGCCGACTATCTCGTCAAAAAGGGCCTCCCGTTCCGGGACGCGTACACCGTCATCGGCAAAATTGTCCGCGCCTGCATCGACGGCGGCAAAACACTCGAAACGCTTGACTTGGCAGCATATCAAAGCTTCTCGCCGCTGTTTGACAATGACGTGTATGACGCCGTCCGGCTTGAAACATGCGTCGCGCTCCGCAACGTTCCCGGCGGCCCGGGCGAAGCGTCTGTCAAAGCCCAGATGGACAGTGTTCAGGCCTTTTTGGACGCCAGAATGAAATGAGGTTTTCAAGATGAAACCGACAATATATATCGATGGGCAGGAGGGGACGACGGGCCTTCAAATTTATGACCGGCTCGCCGCCCGGCAGGACATTGACCTGCTCGCCATTGACCCCGACAAACGCAAGGACTTGGATGCACGTAAAAAACTAATAAACGAAGCCGACCTTGTGATATTGTGCCTGCCGGACGACGCGGCCATCGAGGCCGTGGCACTCATTGAAAACGGCAAAACGCGCGTCATTGACGCGTCAACGGCCCACCGAACATCAAAGGGCTGGGTGTACGGCTTCCCGGAACTGACTGCCGCGCAGCGCGAAACAATCAGAAACGCCAAGCGTGTGGCGAACCCCGGCTGCCACGCCATCGGCTTTATCTCACTCGTCTATCCGCTTGTCGCGCTCGGCATCCTTCCTAAAGACTACCCGCTGACTTCGTTTTCGCTGACCGGCTATTCCGGCGGCGGCAAGAAGATGATCGCCCAGTATGAGACAGAGAAAACGGCGGATCTCTTCGCGCCGCGCCTGTACGGCCTCAACCTCAGGCATAAGCATTTCAAGGAGATGACAGGGATTACCCGACTGACCCGAGCACCGATTTTCTGCCCCGTTGTCGACGATTATTATAAGGGCATGGCAACGACCATTATGCTCCACAACGACCTGCTCGCGTCGAAGCAAACGGCATCATCCATCCGTGAGGCTATCGCAGCCTATTACGCTGGCGAGCGGTTTGTCACGGTCGCGCCGGAGCTCGGCAGCGGCTATCTGGCAGCCGACTGGGGTGCAGGGACGAACAACTTGGAGATCACCGTCAGCGGGACGGACGGGGAGACCGTTCTGACGGCCCGTTTTGACAATCTCGGCAAGGGCGCTTCCGGCTCAGCTGTGCAGAACATGAACCTCATGCTCGGATTCCCCGAAGAAACCGGCCTCTAAACCCACCCCCCACCCAGAAAGTATAGGGGGCTTTGCCCCCTATGACCCCCATAAAAATGGGTTGCGCCCACCCCCGTCCCATAGGGGGCGATGCCCTCATCCGCCGTAGGGACGGCCATTGGCCGTCCGACAAAACGGCACCCCCCGCAAACAAATTCCAACCAAACGAGGTAATCACCATGACATTTATAAACGGCGGCGTTTGCGCCGCACAAGGGTTTAAAGCCGCCGGCATCCATGTCGGCATTAAAACAAATAATAAAAGTAAAAAAGACCTCGCGCTCATCGTGTCGGACGCAGACTGCACCGCCGCCGCCGTCTACACGAAAAACGTCGTCAAAGCAGCACCGCTCTTACTGACAAAAGCGCATTTGAAGGACGGCGCGGCACGCGCCGTGCTTGTCAATTCCGGCAACGCCAACGCCTGCGCGCCCAACGGCGAAGAAAACGCCGATCTCTGCTGCAAAGCGGCCGCCGTCGCGCTTGGCTTGATCGAAACGGACATCATCGTCGCCTCAACCGGCGTCATCGGGCAGGAGCTTCCGGCGCGTGTCATCACGGCCGGCATCCCAAAGCTCACGGCAGCCTTGTCGTCGAACGGCTCGCTTGACGCGGCCGAGGCCATCATGACGACAGATACCACCGTTAAAGAGTGCGCCGTCACGCTTGAAATTGGCGGTAAAACTGTCAATATCGGCGGCATTGCCAAGGGCAGCGGCATGATCCACCCCAATATGGGCACAATGCTTTGCTTTTTAACGACAGACTGCGCCATCTCGGCCTCGCTGCTTCAAAAGGCGCTTCTCGCAGCCGTTCAGGTCAGCTTCAGTCGCATTTCTGTCGACGGCGACACGTCAACAAACGATATGGCCTGCGTCCTGGCAAACGGCCTCGCCGCCAATAGCGTCATCGATACAGAAAACGACGATTATAAAGCCTTTGCAGACGCGCTCACGGCGCTGTGCACAAAGCTGGCCATCGCCATGGCGTCGGACGGCGAGGGTGCAACGCACCTCATCACTTGTACTGTCTCCGGCGCGCCGGACGAGGCGACAGCCGAGACGCTCTCGAAATCTGTTATCTCCTCCACGCTGACGAAGGCTGCCATCTTCGGGGCAGACGCCAACTGGGGCAGGGTTCTCTGTGCTATGGGCTATTCCGGCGTCACATTTGACCCCGATACGGTCTCCGTCGCGTTTGAGTCCAAAGCCGGGAAAATCGACGTCTGCCAGAATGGACGCGGCCTTGCGTTTGACGAAGCGCTGGCGAAAAAAATCCTGACAGAGCACGACGTCACCATCGCCATCAACATGGCGGGTGGCGTGGCCGCCTGCACCTGCTGGGGCTGCGACATCACGTATGACTATATCAAAATTAACGGCGATTATCGGACTTAACCACATCAGGAGGTGCCTTATGCTCAACAATCTTGAACGGGCACAGACGCTTGTCGAAGCGCTGCCCTACATCCAGCAGTATAACGGAAAGGTTGTCGTCATCAAATACGGCGGCAACGCGATGATCTCGCCGGAGCTGTTCGATGCCGTCATGGAGGATATTATCCTCCTGCATCTCGTCGGCATCCGCGTTGTCCTCGTCCATGGCGGCGGCCCCGAAATCAACGATATGCTGAAAAAAATCGGTATTGAGCCGCGCTTTGTCAAAGGCCTCCGCTATACCGACAAGGAGACGATGGACGTTGTACAGGGCGTCCTGTGCGGCAAGGTCAATAAAGACCTTGTGGCGACGATTGCCCGAAAGGGCGGCCACGCCATCGGCCTGTGCGGGATTGACGGGAGCCTCATCGAGGCTAAAAAAATGGCCCGCGGTGACGGGGAAGACTACGGCCTCGTCGGCGATATTACGGCTATTAACCCCAACGTTGTCGATAAAGCGCTTGAAGAGAATACCATCCCGGTCATCGCCACCGTCGCCACCGGCGTTGACGATGACACGGCCTATAATATAAACGCCGATACAGCCGCCTCCCAGCTTGCCGTCGCCCTCGGCGCGGAAAAGCTTATCATATTAACCGATACGCGCGGCGTTTTGCGTGACGCGAAGGATGACCAAACGCTCATCAAGGTCATCCGCCGGGCTGAAATTCCGGAACTGCACGACGCGGGCGTCATCTCCGGCGGCATGATCCCGAAAATCGAGTGCTGCGCCGACGCCATTGACGGCGGCGTCAAGCGCACGCATATTTTAGACGGGCGCATCCCACACGCCATTTTGATCGAAATGCTCACCGACGAAGGCGCGGGCACCATGATCTATTGATTTCTCTTAAACCCACTTGCCACCCAAAAGAAGTATAGAGGCTTCGCCCCTATGACCCCCATATAAATGGGAATTGCCCCTCTAAAAGCCGTAGGGACGGCCATTGGCTGTCCGCCCATCCGGCACCGTGTCGCCCGCCGCACCGCCCCAAAGGCTTCCCTTGGGGGAAGCTGTCGGCGCAGCCGACTGATGAGGGAAAAAATCAGGGGCAGACCTCGTGTCTGCCCAAAATGGGCGAATTCTCAAACAAGGAGCTGATTCACATGAACAGCACAGAAATTAAATCACTGTATAACGACCACGTCATGCCCACGTACGCCCGGTTTGACGTCGTTCTTGACCACGGCGCGGGCGCAACGCTTTTTAGCCCCGAGGGGAAGGCGTATATCGACTTTACAAGCGGCATCGGCGTCAACGCGCTCGGCTACGGCAATACAAAATGGGCCGAGGCGATCTATCAGCAGGCGCTAAAGCTTCAGCACACGTCGAACCTGTTTTATACAGAGCCGGGCGCTCTTCTCGCTAAAGAGCTGACAGAGCGCACCGGTATGAAAAGCGTCTTCTTCGCCAATTCCGGCGCCGAGTCCAACGAGGGCGCGATCAAGCTCGCGCGCAAGTATGCCTTTGACACATACGGCCCCGGCCGGAGCAAAATTATCACGCTCGTCCAGTCCTTCCACGGGCGGACGGTGACGACGCTCGCCGCCACAGGGCAGGATAGCTTTCACAACTACTTCTTTCCCTTTACGGAGGGGTTTGCGCACGTCAAAGCAAACGATTTTGACGCCCTCGCGGCGTCCATCGGCTCTGACACCTGCGCCGTGATGCTCGAACTCATACAGGGCGAGGGCGGCGTCCTGCCGCTCGACAAGGCGTATGTCAAGCAGGTGGAAAGCCTCTGCCGGGAGAGGGACGTTCTGCTTCTCATCGACGAGGTGCAGACAGGTATCGGCCGGATGGGCACGCTCTTTGCCTTCCAGCAGTACGGCATTGCGCCCGATGTTGTGACGTTTGCCAAGGGTATCGCAGGCGGCTTGCCGATGGGCGGCATTTTGGCGGGTGAAAAATGTGCCGCCGTGCTCACAGCCGGGACGCACGCGACCACCTTCGGCGGCAACCCAATCGCGGCAGCGGCAGCGCTTGAAGTGCTCAATCAGCTGACGCCGGATTTACTTGACGGTGTTGTTCAAAAAGGCCGGAAAATCCGGGAGACAATCGCGGGTTGGCAGCTGCCGGTTGTGCAGGAAATAAGGGGCATGGGGCTTATGCTCGGCGTCTCAGTTTCGGGTACACCCAAGGAATTAGCCGCCAAATGCATCGAAAAAGGCCTTCTCATGCTCACGGCGGGGAAAGACGCCATCCGGATGCTTCCGCCGCTGAATATCTCCGACGCGGAAATTGAACAGGGTCTTGCGATTTTGAAAAACGTTTTGGAGGAAGCCGTATGAAAAAAGACCTCTTAAAGCTCATCGACCTCACGGAGGGCGACATTCTGCACATTCTCGACACGGCCGACCGTCTCAAGGCCGAGCAGAAAGCGGGGCAACGCCATAATTTCCCAGCCGGGAAGACGCTCGCCATGATCTTTTCTAAGAATTCCACGCGCACGCGCGTCTCGTTTGAAACGGGCATCTTCCAGCTCGGCGGTCAGGGGATTTTTCTCTCGAATGCCGACAGCCAGCTTGGCCGCGGTGAGCCAATTCAGGACACAGCCCGCGTCCTAAGCCGCTACTGCGACTGTATCATGATCCGCACGTATGAGCAGGACGAGGTCGAGCAGCTGGCCAAACACGCATCCATCCCCGTCATCAACGGCCTGACCGATTTTGAGCACCCCTGCCAGGTGCTGGCCGACCTTATGACGGTGCGCGAGCATAAAAAAAAGCTCAGAGGCCTCAAGGTCTGCTATATCGGCGACGGCAACAATATGGCAAACTCTATCATCGCGGGCGCCCTCCTGTGCGGGATGGATGTGTCGGTCGCGACGCCGGATGATTACAGGCCGCATCAGACCATCCTCGATTTTGCCGCCCGCCAGACCGGCGTCACATTTGAACTGACGAATAAACCGGCACAGGCTGCTAAAGGTGCCGACGTCATTTTTACGGACGTTTGGGCTTCCATGGGCATGGAGGGCGAGGCCGAAGCGCGGATGAAGGCATTTCAAGGCTATCAGGTCAATGATGATATTATGGCGCAGGCTAATCCCGGCTGCATGATTCAGCACTGCCTGCCCGCCCACCGGGGCGAGGAGATCACCGAAAAAGTCTTTGAAGCGCACGCCGATGAAATTTTCGACGAGGCGGAAAACAGGCTCCACGTCCAAAAAGCGATCATGTACCTCCTCATGGGCGGCCAATAATAGATTTCAATTCCCACCCACCGCCCAATAAAGGTATAGGGGCTGCGCCCCTATGACCCCCCAAAATTATAAACACGTCGCCCTCCCGTAGGGGCGATTATCAATCGCCCGCGTCTTCGCCCCGTCCCCCGTAGGGGCGGATTCCATATCCGCCCGCGTCCATGTGCGCTCATCAATTAACCGCAGGGGTCGGCATGGAAACCGACCGCTACATTCCACCCGCTTTTTCTGAACGCCGTTGGGACGGCCATTGGCCGTCCGTTCACCGCCCCGTAGGGCGGACCGCGCTCAGAATGACGCCTATTGGTTTGTCAAAGGCTTCCCCTGGGGGAAGCTGTCGCCGCAGGCGACTGATGAGGGAAAAAGGTAGGGACGGCCATTGGCCGTCCGCTTTGATGGTATATGCGCCATTTCCTTTGGGGCGGATTCCATCTCCAACCATTTCGCCCCCCAAAACAACAACAGCCCTGCCGAACCTGCGGCAGGGCTGATTATTATCTAAAAAATCACCCGATTCGAAACATTGTGCGTCCCTCTTTGAAAATATCCCCGCCGTGGCAGTCAAGCGCCACGATAAGCGGCAAATTCTCAACAGACAATCGCTTGACGGACTCACACCCAAGCTCCGGGAAGGCGACTTCGTGAGCGTCCGTAATATGACAGGATATAAGCGCCCCCGCACCGCCCACAGCGCAGAGATAGACAGCGCCGTTTCGGACGATGGCATCGGCGACAGCGGCACTCCGCTCACCTTTGCCGATTGTGGCGACGAGACCAAGGTCATAAAGGCGCGGAGCAAAACCGTCCATCCGGCTGGACGTCGTCGGCCCGCAGGCGCCGATTTTGACATCGCCGTGACCTGGCGTCGGCCCGGCATAATAGATGGCGGCGTCTTTGAGGGCAAACGGCAGCGCCGCGCCGTCGTCAAGCAGGGCAATCAGGCGTTTGTGGGCGGCGTCACGCGCTGTGTAAACCGTCCCGGTCAGAAAAACGCGATCACCGGCGTGCAGGTTTGGCGCTGCTGCGCGCAGGTCGGAAACCGATAGTGTCACAGTTTTCAATGGCTGAGCCTCGGGAGCCTGGCGGCCAGCGCCGCCGCTTTTTCGCGCTCCATTGTCGTCTGAAGCTCCGAAAAACGGTCACCCGTCTTATCGAGGACGGAGGAGAGCTGCGAAAGCGTTCCGTTTAATTTGCTCAATTCCTCGCAGATGGTCGAGGTTGTCGTTTCCATCTCGGTTTTGATGTTTGAATACGTCTCCTGAAGCGTTTGAATACTGTCAGAGGCGTCTTCGAGGGACTTGACCTTGATGTCCATAATCCGCCTGTCAGCCTCATCCAAGTCACCCTGAAGACGACGGATCTCGGCATTGAGATTTTTCAGCTCCGCTTCCAGCCGATCTCCCGTCAGTTTATACTTGTTGCGCTGCGCGGCCAGCTCTTCAATATACCGCATGACGTCGTTACCGTCAAAGCCGCCGAAAAGCCTGCGTCGAAAATGCCTGATTTCTCCGCCCATCACTGTTGCCGCCTTTCCATCATCAAATCACTTTCAACCATCACGTATGCGCGTAAAAATCGCGGTACGTCAGCGGCCCGTCGCAGACCGCATAGTGCGCTGTATCCCAACTATAAGAAGAATTCTTCATTTCCGTATCATTTTTTAGAAATGCAGCAGCAATGCCGTTTTCGTCGCATTGGCTTACGTCGATATGATAAGCGTGCCCATCGAGGGTGACGATGTTCCATGTGTGTGCCTGCCCGGCGAAAGTGCCGCTGACAATAACACACGGGATTCGAAGCTTGTCGCACAGCGCGTTGAAGGCTCTGGCGTACCCGCTGCTGTCGGCAACGCCCGTAATCAGAGCGTCATACGCGGTGTTCGGTGCTATCGGCGTCTTTTCCTCCGCCGTCATAACCGGCTCGGTGCTATACGTAACGGTCACCATGAGCTTTTGGCAGAGCGCCAGGAGGATATCGCCGTCTCGCGTCCCGGAAACGGCGCTGCAAATGCGCTCAACGGCGCTTTGAAGCGTTTTTTCCATGGCCTTTAAGGTGCTGGCCCCATACCGATAACTGAAGGTGAAGACGACAATTTTGTCTCCGCCCGTATCGGTGTCGGGATAAAAGGCGAGCGATGTCGTCGGCAGCATGACAATGTCAGACGGGTTTTCATTATACACAGCCGTGACAAGACTTTTTGCCGCGTCAGATGTGAGTGAGAGGCCTTTTGCATTTACAGCCGTCGTCACAGCGCCGTTTGTGAGCGACGTGTGGAGCACAGACTTGAGATATCGTTCCGTCGAAACGGTCGTTATATTTTGCAGCTGTTCCTTCGTGATGTTTTTATACGTGATGCGGACTTCAACACTATTAAACGCGTCTGTTGTGGTGACGCTGCCGCTTAATGATGACACAGCGTATGCGCCGAGCGGCGTGTTTTTTGGGATATCGCTGACGGCGCGGTCCACATCGGCTTTGAGGTCTCCGGTGTAAATATCGACACGAATGTCGCCTTTTTCCTCACGGGTTTCGATGAGTCCGAGGATGGCTGTCACAAGCGTGTCATACGAGTCGGCCGTCACAGGGCCGCTCGGCGAGGGACTAACGGTTTCTACGCTTCGCGTCACGGAGGAGGTCTGCCCGTTCAGGATTGAGGCGCAGCCGACAGCGGCTGTCAAAAGCGCGCCGGTGAGCAGTAAGGACAAAAGCCGCCTGACCATCGCTATGCCTCCTCCGTGAATTAAATATTGAGCGTCAGCTGCTGTTCTTCAAGGTCTTCTTCTTTTAAGAGTGCCCCGGCCGCCGGAATACGGGCGACGCGGTAGCGCGGTTTATTTTTAATGGCCGTCTCTTCCAAAAACTGTGCCCGCGCGAGCTTGTATTGCCGCTTGAGCGTTAAAACACCAACGCCGATGGTCGAGCGTGTCGTCTTCGGCGCAAGCAGGGAAGAGGAGAAGACGATAACGCGCCCCTCGGTGGAATACACGGCGATTTCATGCTCAGCCGTCAGGTGCATGATCGAGGCAAGCGGGCTTGACGCGGCATAAGCACCCGTCAGCTTTTTGCGGTTTGTTTTAGTGGCGTAAGCAGAGAGCTCGACGCGCGCGGCCTTGCCGTTTTCAAAGAAGAAGAGCACGTGGCCCGAATAATCGCCGGGGTCTATGACGTATAAAACGCTCTCGCCCTCGTCCATCTGTAAAGCGGTTGGGAGATACGTGCCGAGGACGGAGGCTTTCGTATCCTCAAAGTCGCGCAGCCGCGCTTTATATACCTGCTGCCGGTCGGTAAAGATGAGCAGATCGTTTTTATTCTGTGACTCAAACGACAGAAACGGCCCGTCCGACTCCTTGTATTTCTGGTCGCCGCCCATCCGAAGCGACAAGGGTGTGATCTTTTTAAAGTACCCCTCGCGCGAGAGGAAAACGCAGACTGGGTAATCGAGAACCTGCTCGTCCTCCAAAAGCTCCTCTGTCTCGTCGTCGTAGACGATGGCTGTTTTCCGCTCCTGCCCGTGCTTCTTGATAACGGCCTTCAGCTCGTCAATAATGATAGCCTTAATGCGCCTTGTGCTGCCAAGCGTCTCTTCAAGGTCTCGGATGTCATTTTCCAGAGAACTTGTTTCCTCGGTGCGCTTTAAAATGTATTCCCGGTTAATATTCCGCAGCTTGATTTCCGCCACATATTCCGCCTGCACGTTGTCAATGCCGAAGCCGATCATGAGGTTCGGCACGACCTCGGCCTCTTCCTCCGTGCCTCGGATGATGGCAATAGCACGGTCAATGTCCAAAAGGATTTTTCCGAGGCCGTATAAGAGATGCAGCTTTTCCTTCTTTTTCGTCAGCTCGCTGTAAACGCGCCGCTTCACGCAGCCCGTCCGCCAGGCAAGCCACTCCTCAAGGATTTCGGTGACGCCAAGCACGCGCGGCATCCCGCCGATGAGAATGTTAAAGTTACATGAGAAGCTGTCGAGCAGCGGCGTGAGCTTAAAAAGCTTGGCCATCAGCTTGTCGGGGTCAGTCCCGCGCTTGAGATCAATCGTGAGCTTCAGGCCGTTTAAGTCGGTCTCGTCGCGCATGTCGGCAATCTCGCGCACGCGCCCGGATTTCACAAGCTCGGCGACCTTGTCAATGACGGCCTCCGCCGTCGTCGTGTACGGCAGCTCATAAACCTCAATCAGGTTTTCCTGCTTTAAATAACGCCACCGCGAGCGAACCTTGATGGTCCCGCGGCCCGTTTTATAAATGGCCTCAAGCTCCGCGGCGTTGTAGAGAAGCTCGCCGCCCGTTGGGAAATCAGGGGCCTTTAGTGTCGACAGGAGCGGGTGGTTCGGGTCGGCGATAAAGTCAATCGCCGTTTGGCAAACCTCTGTGAGGTTAAAGCCGCAGATGTTTGATGCCATGCCGACGGCAATGCCCGTGTTGGCGCTGACGAGAACGTTCGGGAACGTTGTCGGCAATAGCGTCGGCTCCGTCATTGTGCCGTCATAGTTGTCGATAAAATCAACGGTATCGCGCTCAATATCGCGGAACAGCTCGGCGCAGATGGAAGAGAGCTTGGCCTCCGTATAACGCGACGCGGCGCACGCCATATCGCGGGAGTAGACCTTGCCAAAGTTGCCCTTGGAGTCGACAAACGGTGTTAAAAGCGCCTCATAGCCCTTCGAAAGGCGCACCATCGTGTCGTAAATCGCCGCGTCGCCGTGTGGATTCAGGCGCATCGTCTGGCCGACGATGTTGGCCGATTTCGTCCGCGCACCCTGAAGAAGGCCCATTTTATACATCGTGTACAAAAGCTTCCGGTGCGACGGTTTGAAGCCGTCAATCTCCGGGATGGCGCGCGAGACGATAACGCTCATGGCATATGGCATATAGTTGACTTCCAGCGTGTCGGTAATGGGCTGCTCCAATACCTCGGCACGAAGTCCTACAACATTGGGGTTTATTGATTTGTTGTCGTCGGCCTGTCTCTTTTTAGCCATTCGATAACCCCTTTAAATCAGGATAAACGCGGTTGTTTCAGTGTCTAAATATATCTTAACCTGCCATGCTGAACAACCGGCAGGGGAATAGAGGTTAAACGTGTGCTGCCGTAACCTTTTTCATACACAACCTCCATTCTCATCGACCATACTGAAATTCAAATCCCGCCCGCCGCCCAATTAAGGTATGGGGCTTCGCCCCATGCCCCGTAAGGCGGATGCGGTATGGGGCTTCACCCCACGCCCCTTGGGAAGCATGCCTTCGGAACTGTTCCGATTTAAACCGTAGGGGCGAACTGCGTTCGCCCGTATCACTTCTGCCCTTGTCGGGTCGGATACGGTATGGGGCTTCACCCCACGCCGATGTTAGCGTTCGCCGTAGGGACGGCCATTGGCCGTCCGACTCCCGCATCAAACGCGCCACCCCACCGTCGAGGCAGACCTTGTGTCTGCCCATCTTAGGGTGCATACAAGATTCGCCTCTGCTACGAAATATCCGCGGCATCAAGATACTTGTAGCCGTTTTCTGAAATAAAATCCTTCCGCCCGGCGAGATTATCGCCGAGGAGGAGGTCAAAAGCCGCGCTTGTCGCTTGCGCATCCGTCGGCATGACCTTGATAAGCCGTCTTGTCGCCGGATTCATTGTCGTCAGCCACATCATGTCTGGGTCGTTTTCACCAAGCCCCTTCGACCGGCTGACCGTGTGCTTCGCCCCGTTAAAACCGCTGACAATATCCGCTTTTTCGCGGTCGGAATACGCAAAATATGTTTTGCCCTGGCAGACGATTTCATACAGGGGCGACTCCGCGATGTAGACAAACCCTTCTTGTATGAGCGTCGGAACGAGGCGGTAGAGCATCGTTAAAATCAGCGTCCTGATCTGATAGCCGTCATAGTCGGCATCCGTGCAGATGATGACGCGGTGCCAGCGCAGGGCGCCCAAATCAAAGGTGGAGAGGTCTTTGGAGTGCTTGTTGTTGACTTCGACGCCGCAGCCAAGAACCTTGATGAGATCGGTGATGATATCGTTTTTGAAAATTTTATCATAGTCGGCTTTTAAACAATTGAGAATTTTGCCGCGCACCGGAATAATACCCTGGAACTCGGCATCGCGGGAGAGCTTGCACGCGCCGAGGGCGCTGTCGCCCTCAACAATGTAAATTTCTCGTTGTGACAAGTCTTTAGACCGGCAGTCGACGAATTTTTGAATCCGGCTTGTGAGGTCAATTGCACCGGATAGCTTTTTCTTAATGTTCAGCCGCGCCTTTTCCGCCTGCTCGCGGCTTCGTTTGTTGACGAGCACCTGCTCGGCGACGCGGTCGGCTTCCGCCTTGTGCTCGATGAAATAAACCTCCAGCTGGCTGCGGAAGAAGTCCGTCATCGCCTCTTGAATAAACTTGTTCGTGATAGCTTTTTTTGTCTGATTTTCATACGATGTCTGTGTTGAAAAGCAGTTGGTGATGAGAATCAGGCAATCTTGGATATCATTAAAGCTGATTTTGCTCTCGTTTTTCTGATATTTCCCCGTCTTTTTCAGGTACGCATCAACCTCGGAGACAAAGGCGCTTTTCGCAGCCTTTTCCGGCGCGCCGCCGTGCTCCAGCCAGGAGGAGTTGTGGTAATACTCGATCACGTTGACCTTGTTTGAAAAGCAGAAGGCGGCCGAGAGCTTCACCTTATATTCCGGCTTGTCCGCGCGGTCGCGCCCGCGCCGCTCAGACTCAATAAAGCAGGGCTGCGTTAAAGCGTCGTCACCGCAGAGCTCGGTGACGTAATCGGTGATGCCGTTTTGATATAAAAATTCCGTTGTCTCAAAACCGCTTGCAGTCTGATTGCGGAACCGGAACGTGACGCCGGCGTTGACGACGGCTTGTCGCTTGAGGGTATCAAGAAAGAATGCCGCCGGAATAGCAATGTCCGTGAAGACGTCAAGGTCCGGTTTCCAACGGACGAGCGTTCCCGTGCGCTTACCGCTAAACGCTTCGGTTTGCAGACCGCCCACATTTTCGCCCTTTTCAAAGCGGAGGCTAAATTTTTTGCCTTCGCGCCAGACGACGACGTCCATGTATGCCGACGAATACTGTGTGGCGCAGGAACCGAGGCCATTGAGGCCTAAAGAGTATTCATAATTTTCGCCCTCGGCGTTTTGATACTTGCCGCCCGCGTACAGCTCGCAGAAGACAAGCTCCCAGTTATAGCGGTTTTCTGTCGTGTTCCAGTCAACGGGGCAGCCGCGGCCAAAGTCCTCCACCTCGATGGATTGATCCGCATACCGCGTAACGGTGATGACGGTGCCAAACCCCTCGCGGGCTTCGTCGATGGCGTTACTCAGAATCTCAAAAACGGCGTGCTCACAGCCCTCTAGCCCGTCCGAGCCGAAGATAACGCCCGGCCGTTTCCGAACGCGGTCTGCGCCCTTGAGTGCCGAGATGCTCTCGTTGCCGTATGAAGCTGTCCTGACTGCTGCTTTCATCGTGATCCCCTATATATTGAGATGTGAAACCATGCTCCTACGGATATATAGTATATAGGATTGTTTTTAGAAAATCAACCCTTTTTCCGGGCGATTTACACCGTCGGTCCGGCATAAAGATACGGTGGCTGTCATTTAAAACAGCCACCGTGCCGGACACAAAAATTCGATTCTCACCCGAACATACTATACGGAATCTTAAACCTGCCGACTGTTGGCCATTCGCCAAAATCGCCGTGAGCTCACACCATTACACATCTACACATACAAACCGGCTTTACACCGGTCAAAACGCTGGCACCGGCCTGATGCACAGCCGGGTTTTCGTGTCCAATTCTAGTATTGCTTGACAAGTGATCGAATAAACGTTATTTTTCAAAATAATTATGACAATCCTGAATATATTTGTTATCGGACAAACTTGAGGGGAGTGACCAATATGACAGGTTTGCAGACAGCCGGTATTATTATCATCGCCGTCGTCCTCGTGCTGCTCCTGCTCGTCATCTTCAGAAAGCCGATGAAAATCGTTTTTAAGCTGCTGCTCAACACACTGCTCGGCTTTTTGGCGCTTTTCGCGCTGAACTATCTCGGCGCGTTCATCGGTGTATCAATTGGCATCAACTGGATTAATGCCGCCCTCGTCGGCATTTTTGGCGTGCCGGGCGTTGCGCTTATTCTATTGCTGAAGTGGTTGACCGCCATCTGATGCGATTTAAATTCATAAAGAAGCGGGGCGGCAGCGGCCGCCCCACTTGTCTGCGCCGGGCCTTGTGCCGATTTGTCTCGACATGGTCAATTCTGTCAGGTATAATGTTTGTGGAAAAAGACGGAAGGGAGCCCGTAATGAAAAAGACAAAATTATTAGCCATTCTGCTGTCCTTTCTCCTGCTGGCAGCACTCCTGTCTGGGTGTGTGAAAAAAGGCAGCCCATCGTCATCAGAGCCATCACCATCCACGGCGGCGGACCTTGCCGAGCAATACAGAAATGACCTTGCCGCGCTGTCGGTGCACGACAGCGGCGCCGTTTTAAAGGCGCTCAATCAATACAAAGCGCTGGCCGCGTCCGCCGACCAAGCCGCGAAGGACGCGATGTTTGAAGCGTTTTTGCCGTTTTATGAGCTGGCGCAGCATTCGCTTGCCGAAAAGCTCGCCGACGGCGTTGACCTCGAAGCGATCACAGCCCAAGCCGACGACGGTTGGTATTACCCGGTAAAGGACGCATCGCAGCTCAGCGGCAGCGATCAGGCCGCCGCCGCCCTTATTCGTGATAACGGCTTTGCCGCCTATCAGACGGAGGGGTATTTTTTCCTCGATGAGGACCCCGGGTATCTCATAAACAATTTTAAAAGCAGTGTTTCAACCGCCGTCACAGACTATTTGACGCTGCGGCATGACAGTCTCGTTAAAGGCCCTCTTATCAGTGACGCGGGCCTCACCGTCTCGTGGGACGAACTGAGCGATCTGATTGCTACCTGGGAAAATTACGCCACGGCCCACCCCGGCACGCGCCTTGGCGACGATGCGCTGCTGAAAGCGCGGGACGACATGAAAATATACCTCTCCGCCGACGTGCTGGACAATACGCCCATGTTCCCCGGCGGGACGCTGGACAGCACCCTCAAAGCAAGCTATGCGCGTTTTATAAAAGCATATCCGGCCTCGCGGTATCACGATCTCATTTCCGGCTATGTTGATATTCTGACAAAAAATAATTATCAGCAAACGGACGGCGTGAAAGCCTATTTGAAGGACAACGGTTATCCCTACTTCTCTCAGCCCACCGAGAACACAGAGTCGGTTATCGCGTCATCGGCCTTGTATGCCGTCCGCCCAACGGGTGTCACGCGCGTGTCGCTTCTGATGACCTCCGGGCAGCCCGCCGGAGATGAAACGGCGCCTGGCGGAGCGCCTGATAGCGGGACCTTTGAGCTCATAGCGCTTGATAAGGACGGCAAGACTGTCTCAACGCTTGACCTCAACAAAGTCTTCGGTGAAGACGCGCTGACGCTCAGTGATTTTTCCGTCCTGCAGTTTGACGATTATAACGGCGACGGGTACACCGACTTTACCATCGGCACGCGCTGGGGCTCAAACGGCTCAGTTTACCGGATATTTACGGTGACGGGAGACGGCAACCTGGCGCAGCTGCCGGTGTCGGACGGCAAAACGCTCTACAGCGCCACGTTTGACATGTCCGCCGTCTTCACCAGAACGGCACGGAACGCGTTTTCGATCAAAAGCTATGACAACACGACAGGGAAGACGACGACAGCCGTTTTCACTTGGGAAAACGGGTCCTTCCGCCTGACAGGCACGACGGACGCCGCAACCAATTAATCTTCGGAGGTCGGATATGAAAAGAGTTTTAAAAGGCGTCGGCCTGATGCTGCTGCTGCTCGTCATCTACTATCTGGCGCAGACGGTCGTGACGCTCGTATTTGGTATTATCTTTCTCGTTTCGGGCGGGGCTGCGTCGCTCGTCCCCGCAGTACCGGGTGTCATGCCGGATGTCGAAGCCATCATGTCTGAAATGCTCGGCTTCATCAGCCGCCAGACGCCGTGGATTCTCCTGCTGTCCGTCGTCCTCTCGCTGCCGTTTTATTATCTCCTGTACAGAAAGCGGCAGGAAGAGCTGTGGACGTTTGTCCGCATCCAGCCTGTTGACGCCGTCGCCTTACCGGCGCTCATTTTTCTCGGCTTTTCTCTCAATATCGTCATTGACATTCTTGTCGCCCTTGTCAGCCAAATCGGCGCACTGCACACCGTTTTCGAGCAGTATGACGCCCTCGGCGAGGTACTCACGGGCGGCAGCGTCTGGTGGACGCTTTTGGCCGTCGGCATTGTCGCGCCGATTTTCGAGGAGATTCTATTCCGCGGCCTTATTTTCGGCGAGCTGCGCAAGCTCATGCCAATCCGCCTCGCGCTGGTGTTTCAGGCGCTCGCCTTCGGCATTTATCATTTAAACGTCGTCCAGAGCACGTATGCCGTTGTTATCGGCCTTGCCCTCGGCTTTGTTTATTACAGAAGTAATTCCATCGTTTCTGCCATTATCGTCCATATCACCGTCAATTCAACATCAATTCTCCTGTTCCAGCTCGTCCCGGCCGAACAGCTGGACCGTTTCGCTGTTTTAATTGTCTGCGCGGGCGTTGCCCTGCTCATCATTTCCTCGGTCTTTATTTTCCTGCATAAGAGCTTCCGGCACACGATGGACAACAGCCTGTATCATAACAGCCGCCAGACGCCGCCATATGGCCCGTCCGGCGACGTGCTGTAGCGAGGAGACCCAAATGGTACTGGACATTTGTGATATCAGCAAAAGCTTTGGCGACAAAGCCGTTTTGCAGAATATTTCGCTCCGCGCCGAGAGCGGGCAGGCGCTCGGGCTGCTCGGCCGCAACGGGGCAGGGAAGACAACACTTATCCGCATCATCATGGGCGTTTTTAATGCCGACAGCGGCGACGTCCTCCTCGACGGCAAGATGATTGACCGCAAAAGCATCCGCCTCGGCTATCTGCCGGAGGAACGCGGCCTGTATCCGAAAAAGCGCATCCGCGACCAGCTGCTCTATTTTGCAGCGCTCAAGGGTATGGCGGCGTCGGACGCCCGCCACTCAGTTGATATGCTCCTCGACCGCGTCGCGCTGTCGGAGGCTGCGGATAAAAAGCTTGAAACACTCTCAAAAGGCAACCAGCAGAAAATTCAGCTGGCGGCCGCCCTGATAAACGACCCCGACATTCTCGTTCTTGACGAGCCGTTTTCCGGCCTTGACCCCGTCAATGCCATGCTTTTAAAGGACATCGTCCTCGAAATGATCGGTCGGGGCAAGCTCGTGTTTTTCTCAAGTCATCAAATGAACTACATCGAGGAATTCTGCCGCGACATCGCCATATTAAACGGCGGCAAAATCGTCCTCTCCGGTCCGCTGAAGGATATCAGGCGCAGCTATAACAGGCTTCGCCTCATTTTAAAATCACCCGAAGCAGCCGCCGTCGCCCGATTTCTTGACGCCGCAGCCAAAGACCTTGTGACGAACATTGAAACGCAGGAGGATACGGCAGTCGTCACGCTCCGCGCTGCCGATCAAAAAATGGCGCTTTTAAAGCGCCTGTCGGAGCAGCAGCTTAATCTTGACAGCTTTACTGTCTTTGAGCCGTCACTCAGCGATATCTTTGTCGAGTATACGGAGGATGCGATATGAAGCAGTTCTGGACGGTTTTGAGATTCGAATTCTCCCATTACGCCAAAAGCAAGCCCTATGTCATCATTACAGCCATCCTTGTGGTGCTCATTGCGGGGCTTTTATCCTACCCGCGTCTGTCGGGTTTGTTTCATAAGGAAGGGCAGCCAAGCGCCGAGAAAAGCAAGCTTGCCGTTGTCGACAAGGCCTATGGCGGCAGCCTTACAGCCGCGCTCAGCCGGGTTTTCCCGGATGACGCCCTCGTCGAAACAGACGAATCGGTTGACGTTTTGCGGGAGAAGGTCGAGAGCGGGGAATATCGGGCGGCCCTTTATCTGGCGTCCCCGCTTGACTTTACTTATATCACCGTCAGCCTCAGCGTGTATGAAAGCCCCGGCCAGACGATCGGCGCGATTTTAAAAGCCAAATATCAAGAGACAAAGCTCGCCGAGCTCGGTCTGACGGCGGAAGAAGCCGCCGCGCTGATTAACCCCGCCGTTAACGCCACCGTCACCGAGACAGGCAAAAGCCAGACGGAGTCGATTATCTACACCTTTATTCTCATCTACGCCTTATATATGGCGATTATTCTGTACGGTCAATTCGTGGCGTCAAGCGTTGCCAGCGAAAAGTCAACGCGCGCGATGGAGCTGCTCATCACGAGCGCCAATCCCATGAGTCTCCTATTTGGCAAGGTCATTGGCACAGGGCTCGCGGGCCTTGCCCAGTTCGGGCTCATCTTCGGCTCGGCGTTTCTGTTTTATAACCTCAACGCCGACGTTTGGGCAAACAATCTTATTATCCAAAATATTTTCAATATCCCGCTTGATATGTTTTTGTACGTGCTGCTCTTCTTCTTCATTGGCTTCTTCTTCTACGCGTTTATTTACGGGGCGCTCGGCTCGCTGGCCAGCCGCATGGAGGATGTCGGCACGACGATTTTGCCGGTTACCTTTTTGTTTATCATCGCTTTCTTTGTTGTCTATTTCGGGATCATGGCCGGGAAAGTATCGTCACCGCTCATGATTGTCAGCTCGTATATCCCGTTTACGCTGCCGATGGCGATGTTCACGCGCATCGCCATGAGCAATGTAGCCCCGGTGGAGATCATCATCTCCGTCGCCGTCGGCATTGCCTCCACCGTTGGGGTCGGCTATCTCTCGGCAGCGATTTACCGGATCGGTATCCTCCTGTACGGGAAGCCGCCAAAGCTCTCCGAACTCGTTAAAACCCTCCGCCAAAAGAATTAAATTCTCCCGCTGCTGCATACCCATTTTCGATCGGAAGCCTTCCCCTAGGGGCAGGTGTCGCGGCGAAGCCGAGACGGATGAGGGTGCTCCGTCTGTCCCGCGCCATGTTGCTTGACGAATCCTTTTTTGTTTGCTACAATCAGGCTGCCGATAAAAGGAGGCACAAAACATGGCGCTCGTTGAAAAAAATGAA
The DNA here is from genome assembly GCA_022870705.1 of Oscillospiraceae bacterium CM. Taxonomy (NCBI): domain Bacteria; kingdom Bacillati; phylum Bacillota; class Clostridia; order Eubacteriales; family Oscillospiraceae; species Oscillospiraceae bacterium JHJ. The sequence goes on along the minus strand of CP072107.1, from coordinate 1,372,435 downwards.
AACCTCAAAGGTAAAACGGTCAAGATGGACGGCCTCGTCATCTCTTGGGACGATGGGCTGGACGCCATCCCCGATGACGCCCTCGCTGTGGAGGACGGCAGCACAACGGCCGACAAAAAGCCGCTCAAAACAAAAAACGACGACCTGAAAACGAAAAAGGTCGTCATCTAAGCGCGGGAGGGTCTCGCAATAGCCCGTCACAGGAAGACGCAGAGAACAGCACTTCATTATGTAGACAATGCGTTGTCAACCGCCAAGGGCGGTATAATATAATGAAAGAGGGCAAGTTCATGAAAGCGGTCAAACTGATTCTCGGGATTCTTGGCATTCTGGCAGCGCTCGTTGTCGCGCTGGAAGTCCTCGCACCAGACGTTTTGGCAGGCCTGTTCGGCAGCATGTTCCCGGCGCTCGACCTCGTCTCCGGCTTGATTGTGGCAGCAGCCCTGCTGCTCGGCGGCATCATAGGCATCCTTGCTGGCGGCAAGCTCGGCGGCATCCTAGCGGGCATCCTCTTTATTCTCGCCGCAGCGGCATCATATTACTTTGCGCTGCCGCTCGTTATCGTCATAGCATCCGGCATCATCGGTCTCGTCTTCCTGTTGGCGGCGCTCCTGATGAAAAAAGTGCCCGTCGCGGCCTGATAAAAACCATAACGAAGAAATTCAGGAACCGGTCGGCTGAAAAGCCGCGGTTCCTGAATTTTATTCGGCCTTCGCTTCGTGATAATCGGATTCGGTGTTGACGTTCCAAACGTCGTTTTTGCTCGTTTTGCCTTCCCGAATACAGCGGACGGCCTCCATAGCCGTCAGCATGGAGTGATCCATGTTGTTATACTTGTGCTGGCCGTTGCGCCCGATACAATAAAGGTTTGATACGGTATCAAGGTACCGCCGCACGTCCGAAAACGCCTCATATGTGCCAAAATAGGCGGGGTAGGCCTTTGGAACCCGGATGCAGACGCTGTCTAATATGTTCTCGCGGCGGATCACACCGATTTTCTCAAGCTCAAAGGCGGCAAAGTCACAAAACGCGCGGTCGGTCATCGTCCACATCGCGTCACCCGCGTTGCAGAAATATTCCAGTCCGATAAAAACGGTGTTTTCAGGGTCTTTGACCATATAAGGCGACCAGTTGTTGAAGATCTGCATTCGTCCAAGCTGCACCTCGCGCTCCTGCACGTAAATCCAGCAATCCGGCACGATGTTGGCGAGTGTTTTAAAGCGCGTCTCGTTCTGGATTTCAAGCTGTTTAACGAGCAGGCCGGCCGTCATAAAATCGCGGTAGGGGAGCCCCTCGGCAATCGCCCGGACATCCGCGGGGACGTCGCCGCCCATATTGGCGACAAGGTCCCTAACAGGCATAGACGAGAGGACATAATCACCCCGGAAAACGCTTGTTTCCCCGTCCTTCACGGCGGTAACAGCCGCAACCTTGCTGTTTTCAACAGCGAACGAAGCGGCCTTGGTCGACAAATGAATCGTGCCGCCGAGGGACACAACGCGCTCGGCAAGCGCCTCCCAAAGCTGCCCCGGTCCCTTTTTCGGATAATAAAACGACTCAATCAGCGACGTTTCAATGCGCTGATTATTGTTGCGCGCAAACGGTCTTCTCAGCATGTTCAAAACCGCCTTCGACAGGGACAGGCCGCGCACGCGCTGCGCGCCCCAGTCCGGCGCAATGCGCGACGGGTGCACGCCCCAGACCTTTTCGGTATAGTCCTCGAAAAACATGGTGTAAAGCGGCTTGCCGAAGCGGTTAATATAAAAGTCCTCCAGCGTCTTCTCTCGGCGCTTGAAAAGCGCGGCGTGCAGATAGCCGAACCCGGCCCTCAGCGTGCGCAGAAGACCCATGTTTAAGAGTGTCTGCGCCTTGAGCGTGATCGGGTAGTCAAAAAAGCGCCGCAGGTAAAAAATACGCGAGACCCTGTCGCGCAGGAGCAGGACGCGGTCGGTTTTTTCCGGGTCCGGCCCGTCTGGGAAGAAATCCTTTTGCCGGGAGAGCATTTTGTCGTCATACGCGGGCGCGCCTTGCACAGGCATCAATTCCCGCCACAGTGTCATCACGTCTTCATTTTTTGAAAAAAAGCGGTGCCCGCCGAGGTCAATCCTATTGCCGTTAAACGCCGCCGTCCGCGAAATGCCGCCGATGAATGGCGTCTCTTCAAGGATGATGGGACGAATATCGGTATCACGCAGCAGCATATAGGCCGCCGTGAGACCGGCTGGCCCCGCCCCGATGATGATCGCCGTTTTTTCAGCCATCGTCAGTCTCCTACCTGAAAATCAGTATTTTTCGCGACAGGTAATTCCAGAAAAAAACAATCCCTGTCACAAGGATTTTGACAAATAAGTAATGCCACATGAAAAGGGCAACGCCAATGTACATGCCAAGCTCCGTCAGCCCCAGCCCCGTACCGCCGATAACGGCAAAAAGCATAAACGCCGCCGCCCCGCGCCCCGCGCCCTTTGTCTTTGCCGTCTGAAAGACAAACGCGAGCGACAGGACATAGTTGAAAACAAGACCCGCCAAAAAGCCGAGCGCCGCCGCGATATAAAGCCTGTACCCGTGAAGGTCGGGCAATGTGTTGTTAAAAAGGTAGAGCGTTGCAAAGTCAATCAGCGTTGACGCGCCACCGACAAGGAGATAGCGGAACACTTCGAAAAATAGCGGCTTCATTTTTTCCATTTAGCACACCTCAAATGATGAAAAAGACGGCGGAGAGAAGACAGAACGCGCCGCTGACAGAGCAGAGCGCAACAGCGCCCGCCGTTTTTAGGCCGCCGCCGCGGAGGCGCTCTAACAGCAGCCCGAGAAACGCGGCGCCCGTTATAACAGTCGGCACGATGTAGCGGAAGTCCATCGTGCAGCCGAACGGGTACTGGATATTGAAGAAAATATACGACGCGATTAATATGACCCAAACGGCGGCAAAGCTCCGCACGGCGAATTGTTCTTCCCGCCGGGCAAAAAAGAGGAAATAGAGCATAGCCCCCAGCGAAATAACGATCAGCGCAAGGCTAAAAACGATGAGCGAACGAGCTACCGGCTCGTGACGCGCCGGAAAGACAAACTCCCCGAACAGCGCGCAGCGCACGGCGTATTCCCACAGCCGGGTGTCGGAAAACGGGTCGCAAAACGGCGTTTGAAGCATCTGGCGGAGGGAAAATGTCAAAAATCGCTCGCTCGGCGGCCTGTCCCCAACATAGAGCTGGCTCGTCACTGAAATAGGGGCCACATAGCCAAGCGGCTGGCCGAAGAGGCGCAGGTTGCGCAGCGGATACCACAAGCCAAGCGGAAAACAGACGGCGGAAAAAGCGGCAAACTGCCCAAAAAGGGGCAGAGCGCTGCGTGTTCTGAGGTGCTGTGCCAGCACCAGAAGAAACACAAATCCCGTATAAAAGGCTATCAAGGCGCCGGACAGCTTCGTCATCATGGCGCAGCCGATCAAGACGGCAATGATCAAGATGTTTCGATATGTTGGGGCGCCGTACCAGCGGACGGTGTATAAAAACGCCGCCATGAAAAAGAAGACCATCAGCATGTCATTGTTGATGCTGGCCGCAAGCAAAACAAACGTCGGGTGAAACGCCACGATTGAAACGGCAAGGAGCACGGCCCGCTTTGAAAAGCCGAGCGCCTGAAACAGGCGATAGGAGAGTATTAGAAGCGCCGACGAGGCAAAACAGGGGACAAGGCGGCACGCTTCAAAGATCGTGTCCAATTTTGTCTCGCCCGTTAAAAAAGCAAAAAGGCGCGCCGTGAGTGCCGCGGCAAGGTGGTCAAGCGGCGGGTGGTAATACTGCCCGGCAGACGTGTCGGCAAGGCCCTCTCCGGCAAAAAGGCGATAAATATACGCCAGATGGCCGTATCCGTCAAGCGTTGAAACATCGTGTCCCCTCACAAAAAAAGGTGTGTAAAGCATATAACCAAAACGTAAAAGAATACCGGCGAAAAGGAGAAGGAAAACGCCCCTTTGAAATGTCAGCCGATGCCCCAGCGCCCAGTAAATAGCGACCAAAAGCGCCAGAAGAAGTGACACCGCCATAAAAAACCGAACGAGCGCATCTCCCTCATAGGGGAGAAAAGCCGGGTAGTAAGCGGCGCTTGTCCCGTCCAGCCGGACGTAAGGCGATAAAAGCAAATATAAGATAAATAAGCCGCAAAATAACCAGATATACGTCAAAAAGCCGCCAAACGGGCCATGCGTCTGTCCGGCGGCGCGGTGTCTGTCCATCAAGGCAAAGCCTCCGTTTCACCCGGAAAATTCTGCAATCCGTCATATTTTATCGTATATCGCGCGTCACTTTATGAATAAAGTGTGAACAATCAGAGATGATGTCATTTCCCGCGCCCTTCCGCCAGAAAAAAATAAAATCTGGAAATATATGATAATAGCATTGTGTTATGGCAAGCCGTTAGATATAATAGACCGTGTGCAAGGGGGCCTTCAAAAAGCCCGCGGGGCCGCGACTCAATCTCTTGGAGGCATGTTCATGAAAAAGCGACTTCTGCCCGTTTTCCTCATTTTTCTCCTGCTGACGGCGCTCGTTCCGACAACGGCGCTCGCGTCAGGCGGCTTATCCAACTTCGTCAAGACGCATACATATAAAAGCGGGTATTTTAAAGACGTCGCCGTGACCGACTGGTTCACGCCTTACGTGCAGGCCTCCTATGAATACGGGCTTATAAGCGGCAAAGGTGCCGGGCGGTTTGACCCGAACGGCCGCCTCACGCTGGCGGAAGCCGTTAAGCTGGCTGCCTGCATCCATGAAATCTATTATAACGGCGCAGCCAATTTTTCAAACGGGTCGCCCTGGTACCGCCCCTATGCCGATGAAGCGCTGAACGCCGGGATACTCGACGTTGACTATCCCAATTATGACGCACCGGCTACGCGCTCGGAATTTGCCCTTATACTCTCCAAGGCGCTGCCCGCTGAGGCGCTCGCCGTCAAAAACAGGGTGGACGACAATGCCGTGCCGGACGTGCCTCTCGGTTTTACATACAGTGATGCCGTCTACGAGCTTTACAGGGCGGGCGTTCTAACCGGGTGTGACACGACGGGGGCCTTCCGGCCGAACAATACGATCACGCGCGCGGAAGCCGCGTCCATCGTCACACGCATGGCAAACGCCGCCTTCCGCCGCAGCCAAACCTTAAAGCTCAGCCTCACAGCCGAGCAGCTTTATAAAAAATGTGCACCGGCCGTCTTTTATATCCTGATTTATGATGTCAACGGCAAGGCCGTTAAATCCGGCAGCGGCTTTTTTATTGACGGAGACGGTACGGCCGTTACGAATTACCATGTCATCGTCGGCGCGTCAAAAGCCGTCGTCACGACGGCTGACGGCAAGGAATACAACGTCTCCGGCGTCTATGATTACAGCGAGGAAAGAGACCTCGCGCTCATCCAGGTCGATGGGACAGGCTTTGCATCCCTCGCCTTGGCTGACGGTGATGTCCGGACCGGCGCGGCTGCCTTTGCCATCGGCAGCCCGTTTGGGCTTAAAAACTCCTTCTCCGAAGGCCTTGTATCTTACGCCGCACGCAATATCGGCGGCCAGACATATATTCAGACAACGGCGGCTATTTCTTCCGGCAGCAGCGGCGGCGCGCTCTTAGACGCCTCCGGCAAGGTGCTCGGCGTCACGACGGCGACGGCCACCGGTGCGCAGAATCTCAATATAGCCGTCCCGGCCGGCGAGATTCAGTCGCTCGACAAAGACACGCTGCAGTCGTTTGCGTCCATTCTGCCGGACACGGTGTATTATAACGCCTATTTCCCGGCGCCGGACTTTGGGGCTGTCGTGGGGTCGTATCCGTTCCTGTCGCAGCCGGGTGACGACGCGATGACATATTATTACGCTGTTGATGCGATGAACGTGCCCGTTGATGACGCGCTGGCAAGCTATGAAAAGCTTCTGGAGCAAAACTGCTTCAGCTTCTTCGGTTACACCATTGAAGAAAGCGGCATCATCAGCTATTACATCAATGGCTCATATAACATTCTCCTGTCCGTCGGCTATGTGACGTATAACGGGGTCGACAGTATCCGCATCGAGCTCATCCAGATGTAAACGCCACCCGGCTTCCACAAACTGCCCATGAGCCATAACAAATAATTAAAAATCGAATTTTGTCGGGTCTTGACAATTTATAGCAATAGGTGTAACATATAATATAACTCAACAGGATTTGAGGTCGATTTTAATGAAAGTTCAGATTGATCGGACAACGGCTGGTTTTTCAGCCGAAAAAATCGAAAATAACGGCAAGCGTTCAAAGGTGAAAGAAGCAGAGGCCAAGTTCTCCCTGCAGGGGAAGGACGAGATTGAGCTCTCCGGCAGAAAAGCGTCTGTCTTAAATGCCGCGTCACAATCGGCGGAAGTCGGTGCGCCCGAATCGCTCGGAATTGATATGAACGCGATCCGGCAGAAGCTTGCAACGCTCAATGCCTATATTGTGCGCAATCCTGAAGAGGCGCTGAAAGCGCAGGGCAATATTCCGGCGGATACGGTCGAGCGTCTCATCGGCTGAACAGCCGTGCAGCGTCTGGCGCGGTATAAGCCTGTCTGCAACAATAATGTGAAATAACCGGCGGGGGCGTGCCCCCGCCGATTTTATGCCAAAAGCCGCTTTGTTTGACAAAACAGCGCGCCTTTAGTACAATAAACAAGACTCAAAACAAAGCAAGGAGAATGACCGTGCCGCTTAGACAGCTCAGAACATTTCAGGACCCTGATTTGGAAAAACAGTGCCGCCCCGTTACCGATATAAACGCCCATGTCCTGGCTCTGCTCGATGACCTCGCCGAGACGCTTGAAAGCCTGCCGGAAGCCGTCTCTCTGGCGGCCAATCAGATCGGGATATTGCGCCGCCTCGCCGTTGTCAGAACAGACAGCGGAATTCAAAAGCTCATCAATCCCGCCATCGTCGAGCAGTCCGGCAGTCAGGAGATTGACGAAGACTGCCTGTGCTATAAGGATATCGAGGGCATCATGCTACGACCGGAAAAAATCGTTGTGGAAGCGCTCAACGAAAAAGGGGAGAAGCTGACGCTCGCACTTGAAGGCGCGGAAGCCTCAAAATTCTGCCACCTCATCGATCATCTCGACGGCAAAGTCCTCATCAAACAGATTCACCGCTTCGTCAGCGCCCCCCTCGACGGCGAAGAATAAAGAGCAATAAATAAGGCGTTCTGAGGCCTCGAACTGGCTGAAGAATCTTTAAATGCCGGGCTTCATGCCCGGCATTTTACGTAAATCCATCTTTTTGCCATGGGAGACGTCCATTTTTCCTCTTGCATTTCTCACCCATATCCGCTAAAATATGGTCATCGAGAATAATGAATGCGGCAGGCAGGGAGTGCAGGAACACTCCCTACCCTGTGCAGGATGTACTGGCATCCGTACACAACAGCATATGCTGTACCACAAATGTATTATAATGTCTCTGCCTCTTTTTGACAAGGCATTATCATCATGTGTCGCGCATTTTTATGCGGTGTAAGGAGACGTCCTTCACCGCGTTTGTTATTTCTCGGTGAAGCGGTTGCCCGGGGGCTGTGATTGGCTCCGGCCTTCCGGGCTGCGCTTTATTGAGAAAGATAGAAGGGAAAAGGCATGGTAGACTTTGAAAAAATGTACAGAGCCCTGTTCAACGGCATATCGGACGCGATTTGTATGCTCGAGCAACACAATTATTCAGACGCTTGGGTAAGCCTTGTCAAAGCCCAGCGGGAGGCGGAGGCGCTCTTCATAGAAGCCGAAGACTGATAACGTGCTTTTCACCCCCGTAGGGGCAGACCTTGTGTCTGCCCTTTTTCATGCCTGCAATCTCGCATCGTTCCGTAGGGGCGGATTCCATATCCGCCCGCCCATGCTGCACCGGCGGGCGAATACTATTCGCCCCTACAAAATCACTCGAAAATCATGACTTTCTCGTTTTCGTCTCTTCACACCCACAAAAAAATTCCCCCGACTGTTGTCGGGGGAATTTCGTTTAAAGGTGTTATTTCGCAACGCACTCGTTGAAGTTGCCGCGCGGGGTGTATGTTGTGTGCAGGAGGTGATGCGCCACATGGCCGTTGGGCTCGTGCAGGAACTCCGTGTAAAGCTTCATCATATCCGGGTTCTCGTGGGATTTACGCAGCGTCTTGCTCTCGTCCTCGTCGTAGATGGCCTTCATGCGGCGGGATCTATAGTCCTCGGGCTTGCCGACCATACGGGGCTGGCCGCCGCCGTTGATGCAGCCGCCGGGGCAGCCCATGATCTCGATGAAGTGGTACGGGCTTGTGCCGTCTGCGATCTGCTTCATCAAAACATCGGCATTCTTCAGGCCGCTGGCAACAGCGATGCGCGCCGTGACGCCTTCGAGGAAGGAATACTCCGGCTTAACGTTTTCAAACGTGACGGCGGCTTCCTTGATGTTCTCAAGGCCGACAATCGGGGTGACGTGCAGCCCGGCGAAGGGCAGCTCGCGGCCCGTTGTGAGCTCGTACACTGTGCGGAGCGCCGCTTCCATAACGCCGCCCGTGACGCCGAAGATGTCGGCGGCGCCGGTGGAGAAGCCAAGCGGTGCGTCAAACGTGCCGTCCGGGAGATTGACAAAATCGATGCCCATCGTCTTGATCATGCGGGCCAGCTCGCGCGTTGTGAGGACAGCGTCAACGTCAAAGTTGCCGTCAACCTGCATCTCCGGGCGCTGGATTTCGTACTTCTTCGCCGTGCAGGGCATAACGGAGACGACGTACATGTCTTTCGGGTCAACGCCGATCTTCTGCGCGTAGTAGCTTTTTGCGAGCGCGCCGAGCATTGTGTGCGGGCTCTTGCAGCTGGAGAGGTGATCGAGCTCGTTCGGGAAAGCGTGCTCGATGTGCTTGATCCATCCGGGGGAGCAGCTCGTGAGCATCGGGAGCACAGCCTGGCCGCCGGTAAGGGCAGCCTTCAGGCGGCCGAGCAGCTCGGTGCCTTCCTCGATGATGGTGAGGTCGGCCGTGAAGTTGGTGTCGAAAACATCGTCAAAGCCGAGGTCGTGCAGAGCTGTCGCCATTTTGCCGGTCACGCGCGTACCGACTTCCATGCCGAACTCTTCGCCAAGCGCGGCGCGAACGGCAGGCGCAACCTGAACGACAACGCGTTTGTTGGGATCAAGCAGCGCGTCCCAGACCTTCGTCATGGCGTCCGTCTCAACAATAGCGCCCGTCGGGCAGACGGCAGAGCACTGGCCGCACATAGCGCAGTTAACGCTCTCAAGTGGCAGGTCCATCGCCGGGGAGATCGTCGTGTCGAAGCCTCTGTTCTGGCTGCCGATCGCGCCGACCGCCTGAATTTCGTTACAGGCTGTCACGCAGCGGCGGCAGAGGACGCACTTGGACGGATCGCGCGTGATGGACGGGGAGATGTCCAGAAGCGCGGGTGTGTACTTGTTGGGGATGCGCGTCTCCATAACGCCGAGGGTGCTGCCGAGCTCCTGAAGTTCGCAGCTCTGGTTGCGCGAGCAGAAGTTGCAGTCCTGCGGGTGGTTGGAGATGAGAAGATCGTAAAGCGTTTTTCTGGCCTTGCGAACCTTTTCGGTATTCGTTTTGACGACCATGCCGTTCGCCGCTTTGACGATACAAGAGGCCATCAGGTTTCTCTGTCCCTCGACCTCGACAACGCAGATGCGGCAGGAGCCGTTGACATGAATGCCGGGAAGGTTGCACAGCGTGGGGATTTTAATACCGGCGAGTTTGGCGCACTGCAGAATCGTCGAGCCGTCGGGGGCAGACACTTTCTTGCCGTTAATTGTCAATTCAATCATTTTTCTGCCCTCCATTAATTATAGGCTACCGCATCGAATTTGCAGGCTTCCATGCAAGCGCCGCACTTGATGCATTTTTCCAGGCTGATCACGTGGGGTTTCTTGACCTCACCGGTGATGGCGTCGGCCGGGCACTTCTTGGCGCAGGCGGTGCAGCCGCGGCATTTCTCGGGGTCAATCGTGTAGGTGCCGAGTGCCTTGCAGATATGGGCCGGGCATTTCTTGTCCACGACGTGGGCAAGGTACTCGTCCTTGAAGTATTTAAGTGTCGTGAGAACGGGGTTCGGCGCTGTCTGGCCAAGGCCGCACATCGCCGTCGCGCCGACGGTAACCGCCAGATCGGCGAGCTCGTCGAGGTCTGTCATCTCGCCGCGGCCGGATGTGATCTTCAGAAGGAGCTCAAGCATGCGCTTTGTGCCGTTGCGGCAGGGGACGCAGTGGCCGCAGCTCTCGTCCTGAACGAATTCCATGAAGTATCTGGCCGTGTCAACGAGGCAGGTGTTCTCGTCCATCGCAATGAGGCCGCCGGAGCCCATGATGGCACCCATCGCGGAAAGGCTTTCGTAGTCAACCGAGACGTCGAGGTGATCGCTTGTCAGGCAGCCGCCGGACGGGCCACCGGACTGAACGGCCTTAAAGGCTTTACCGTCTTTCATGCCGCCGCCCATCTTGTAGATGACGTTGCGCAGGGACATGCCCATCGGGATTTCAATAATACCGGCGTTGACTATGTCGCCCGCGAGCGCAAAGACCTTTGTGCCGCGGCTCTTGCCGACACCGTAGGAAGAGAACCACGCGGCGCCCTTGAGGATGATCGCCGGGACGTTTGCGAGTGTCTCAACGTTGTTGATGATCGTCGGCACATTCCACAGACCGGACTGGAAGGGGAATGGCGGCTTCTGGCGGGGCTCGCCGCGTTTGCCTTCGATGGAGTTAATGAGTGCCGTCTCTTCACCGCAGACGAACGCGCCGGCGCCGATGCGGATTTCAATGTCAAACTCAAAGCCGGTGCCGAGGATGTTGGTGCCGAGGAGACCGGCTGCGCGGGCCTGGTCAAGGGCGTTGCCAAGACGCTCAACAGCAATCGGATACTCCGCGCGGACGTAAACGTAGCCTTTGTTCGCGCCGATGACAAAACCGGCAATCGCCATGGCCTCGATAACGCTGTGCGGGTCGCCTTCCAGAACGCTTCTGTCCATGAATGCGCCCGGGTCGCCTTCGTCGGCGTTGCAGATCATATACTTCTGGTCGCCGGGCTGATTCATACCGGCCTGCCATTTGATGCCGGTGGGGAAGCCCGCGCCGCCGCGGCCGCGAAGGCCGGAGTCAAGGATTTCCTGAACGGTCTTCTCACGACCCATATCCATTATAACCTTGGCCAGAGCCTGATATCCGTCGTTGGCAATGTAATCCTCGACGGAAGCGAAGTCAACGCGGCCGCAGTTGCGCAGCGCGATTTTGACCTGCTCGGAGAAGAAACCGATATCTTTCATGAAAGGCAGATAATCGCCTTTATCTTCGTCGTAATAGCAGAATTCCTTGGCAATTTCGCCGCCCTTGAGATGGCGGTCGACGATTGCGAGAACCTTTTCGGGTGTGAGGTTGCCATAGAAAACGCCGTCGGGATCAACAACGAGGCAGGGCCCGTAGGCACACAGGCCGATGCAGCCCGTGACAACAATCCGAATGTCCTTTGAAAGTCCGCTGTCTTCGACAGCCTTGGTGAGAGTTTTAACAATCTCGTCGCAGTGTGAGGACACACAGCCAGCGCCGCCGCAGACGTAAATCGTGTTTTTGTAAGTAGACTGCTGGCTCTTAATCGTATCGCGCAGCTTTGTCAGTTCGTCCCTGTTTTTGATGATGTTCATATCTTTATTCCTCCCTCTTACTTGCCGTCGTTGTACCAGGGCTCGAGAATCCCCGGCAGATCGGCGGCCTTCACTTCGGGATAGACCGTATCGTCAATCGTCATGGCCGGGGCCAGACCGCAGGAACCGATGCAGCGGGCGATTTCAAAGGTGAAAACGCCGTCTGACGTCGTGCCGCCCGCCTGGATGCCGAGTGACTTCTCGAGCGACTCGACAAGGCTGACGCCGCCGCGGACGTAGCAGGCCGTTCCCATGCAGACGCGAATGGTGTGTCTGCCGCGCGGCTTAGTCGCAAAAAAGGAGTAGAAGCTCACAACGCCGGACACGGTTGACAGCGGCAGATCGAGCTCTTCCGCCACAATCTGCTGAATGTGAAGCGGCAGATAGCCGTAAACACCCTGAACCATGTGCAGAACCTGTATGAGGCTTCCTTCCTTTCCTTTGTAATTAGCCGCGAGAGTGCGGATGCGGTCGATGAGTTCTTCCTCTGTGCCGGTGCAAGTGGTTGCGTGTTGCGTCGTGCTCATGTCCTTACTCCTTTTCACAAATTGATGATGCGTTTTCACAGTCGCGTCCGACAAGTGTTTGATGGGAATTTATTTGTAACCAATGATCGCGGGTTGCCTTGTTAATTTTTTATCAATCTATCAACCCAAGGATATATATTAAACTGTTGAGGGCGAAATTGCAATATGTATATGTTAATTTTTTAACTAATTTGCGCTTAAACTCTCACAATCTTGATAAAAAAATATCGTGATATTTTGTCGAATATCAATAAAACGTTAGAAAAGAGACAAAAAAAGCCGGTGCGCAACATATAGATGCGCCCGGCTCAGAGTGAATCGAGATGTCGTGGTCAAAGCGCGTGCCGCGTCACAACGAAGCGCACAGCGCCTCGGCGGCTCGGATGCCGTCAACGGCGGCGGACATGATGCCCCCGGCATAACCGGCGCCCTCGCCGCATGGAAATAGCCCTTTATGGCCGAGGGCCTCAAAGCCCTCCCGCGCGATGCAAACAGGGGAGGACGAGCGCGTTTCAACAGCTGTTAAAACGGCGTCGGCGCTGTCGAAGCCGCGGATTTTCCGACCCATCTGCGGCAAAGCCTCGCAGATTGCGCGGCAGACAAAGTCCGGCAGAACGTCCCATAAATTGCACCACGTAACGCCCGGCGCGTACGTCGGGCGAACATTGCCCGGCTTTTTTGAGGCGCGTTGCGCGAGAAAATCGGCAACGCGCTGTGCTGGGGCCTTATAACCGCCGCCGCCCGCCTTGAAGGCGGCCTGCTCCAAGGTGCGTTGAAAATGAATCCCGGAGAGCGGCGCGTTGTCAAAGTCCTCCGGCGATACTGTCACAAGCAGGCCGCCGTTAATGTTTGCGCCGTCGCGCGCGTAGTTGCTCATGCCGTTTGTTACAACGCCGCCCGCCTCCGAAGCAGACGCGACGACATGCCCCCCCGGGCAGACGCAGAAAGTGTAAACGCTCCGCCCACCGCTTAAATGCACGGCCAGCTTGTAGTCCGATGCTGGCAGCGTTCCAAGCGTTGACGCTTTGCCGTATTGTGCCAAATCGATGTCACTCTGCCGGTGCTCAATGCGCACGCCGACGGAAAAATTCTTCGGTGAGAGCTGAACACCACATCTAAATAACATTTCAAATGTATCGCGCGCGCTGTTACCCGGCGCGAGGATCATATGCCGCGTTTTGAGCGTATAGGGGCCGTCCGGCGCAGAGACCTCAATCTCGCGGAGCTGTCCGCCGTCAAAACGAAGTCCTATCATCTGGTGCTCAAAGCGGATGTCACTCCCAAGGGCAATAAGTGCTTTTCGCATGGCGGGGACGAGTTTTTGCAGCCGGTCGGTGCCGATATGCGGCTTGGCAAGGTATAAGATGTCCGCCGGTGCGCCGAATTCAACGAGTCTTTTTAATACGTAAGATATCCGCTCGTCGCTCACGCCTGTCGTCAGCTTCCCGTCTGAAAACGTCCCCGCGCCGCCCTCGCCGAACTGAACGTTTGATGCCGTATCAAGCGCGCCCGTTTCCCAGAAGCGTTTGACGTCTGATACACGCGCTTCAACAGGACGGCCACGCTCCAGAACAATGGGGGGCAGCCCCGCCTCGGCAAGGCATAAAGCGGCAAAAAGCCCGGCAGGCCCAAGTCCGACAACGACGGGGCGCGTCTCGGCTGACAAGGCGTTGTAAGGAAACGCGTATCCCTCCGGTGGCATATAAGATGAAATTCGCCCGTCGGCTGATTGTAAAAGCGCGTCTTCTTCGTCGGCTGAGATGGCGAGCGTATAGACATACGACACATCGTCTTTGTGCCGCGCGTCGATCGAGCGGCGCAAAATTTGAACGTCTGAGACGGCGTCCGCCGAGATGCCGAGGTGCTTTGCAACGGCCTTTTTCAGTCCGGCGTCGCCGACGGCAGGGGCGACTTTCAAGTTTGATATTTTGAGCATGCAAGGCATTCCTCTCGTCTTTTGGCTTTTCTTGATGGTAACACCGGCCGATCACCTTTGCAAGGACTTGACGCTTTGTGTCGTGTATTTTATAGAATAATTACACAAATACTCTTGACAAAACAAAAGATATGTAGTATATTATAGACAGATCAGAAAGGGTGATTCCAATGTGCAAGGTTATGAAGTCCCAATAGGGCGGCCCCTTTCGGGCAAGTTTCTCGAATGATCTTCCCAGAACCCATCATGGGTTCATGGCAGCCGGGGCGTTATGTCCAAAAGCGCAGCCGCGGAATAAAGTCCGCCGGTATCCGTTAGGGAGCAAGAGTGCGCGTGTGCTGCATCAGAAACTGCAGTTGCAGGTTCGGCGAGGACGTCGGGAAGAAAGGCGGAAAAATCTATTGATATCTGAACAGTGGCGTTAGCCCCGCATCCGCGTTGGACGGATGCGGGGTTGTGCTTTTTTGGCATAATTTTTGCTGTCACACCATTTTACCCTGCACGGGTCGGCATGGAAACCGACCCCTACAGCCTTGCACGTCAGTAGTGTACGACGACTTTGTCGTGCCGTAGGGACGGCCATTGGCCGTCCGCAAGGCCGCCCCCATAGGGGCAGACCTTGTGTCTGCCCTTTTAAAAACCGCAAAGATTCTTCGCTGCGCTCAGAATGACAAAACCGTATTGCCAAAGGCTTCCCCTGGGGGAAGCTGTCGCCGCAGGCGACTGATGAGGGCCCCTCCCGCTCCGGTGCTGTTTACAATCTTTCATCCGTGTGATAATATTTCCATCAGATTTATCAGCTGTGATTACTGAAGGAAAAAAGGATAAAACGATGCTCGAAAAACTCGTGGATATTGAACAAAAGTACGTTGACCTCGAAAACCGCATGCAAGACCCGAACGTCTACTCTGACCCCGCGCTTTACGCCAAACTTGCCCGAGAGCAAAAGGAACTGTCCAAAGTCGTTGAGGCTTACCGCCGGTACAAAAAAGCCGAGAGCGACCTGCAGGGCGCCTGCGACCTGATGGGGGACCCGGAGCTCAAGGAAATGGCGCAAGAGGAGTATGACAGGGCAAAATGCGACATGGAGCGTATCGAGGCAGAGATCAAAATCCTTCTGCTGCCATGTGACCCGAATGACGCCAAAAACGTTATCATTGAAATCCGCGGCGGTGCCGGCGGCGAAGAGGCGGCGCTTTTCGCTTACAATCTCTATCGTATGTATACAATGTACGCCGATTCAAAGCGCTGGAAAACGGAGCTTGCGAACTTAAATGAAACCGAGCTGGGCGGCATTAAAGAGGTCAGCTTTATGATCATTGGTGACGGCGCGTACTCCCGGCTAAAATACGAAAGCGGTGTCCATCGCGTCCAGCGCGTGCCGGATACGGAATCGTCCGGCCGCATTCACACGAGCACCGTCACCGTCGCCGTCCTCCCAGAGGTGGAGGAGGTTGACTTTGAAATAAACCCCGCCGACCTGCAGGTTGACACATTTCGCTCCTCCGGTGCGGGCGGCCAGCACGTCAATAAAACGGAGTCGGCCATCCGCATCACCCATCTGCCAACGGGGACGGTCGTCGAGTGCCAAGACGAGCGCAGCCAGCATAAAAACAGGGACAGAGCGATGAAAATTCTCCTCTCCCGCCTGTATGAGGAGGAGCAGCGCAAACAGATCGAAGCCCATGCCGCCGAGCGCAAAAGTCAGGTCGGGACAGGCGATCGGTCCGAGCGCATTCGCACGTATAACTATCCGCAGGGCCGCTTGACAGATCACCGCATCGGCCTCACGCTTTACCGCCTTGAACAGATCATGAACGGCGATCTCGACGAAGTGTTTGACGCGTTAAATATTGCCGACCAGACGGAAAAGCTCAAAGCCGCCGGAGAAGAATAATATTCCTCCCACCCTTCAAATTGTATAGGGGGCGTTGCCCCCTATGACCCCCGATAGGAAATGGCCGTTGAGACAATGCCCCCACCCTGTAGGGGCGGATTCCATATCCGCCCATTGTGCCGAATACAACAAAAGTTCGCCGTTGGGACGGCCATTGGCCGTCCGCTCAAACTGTAGGGGCGATTATCAATCGCCCGCCTCATGGTTCTTTCAAACGTTCGCGCCAACCACCCGCCGCGATGCGATGGACGTGAAGCTTCAACAATTCTGCATTGAGAATGATAAAACGAGGTGCGCTTATGCCGAAAATTGTTCCGCATTTATGGTTTGACACCGAGGCGCGGGAAGCAGCCGCTTTCTATACCGGCCTCTTTGATCATTCGGGAATTCTCTCTTCAACGCTTCTGGCTGATACGCCGTCCGGGACGGCGGAATTGATAACCTTTCAACTTGCCGGGCAGGAATTTCAAGCCATCGGTGCGGGGCCGTTTTTTCATTTTAATCCATCCGTTTCGCTGATGGTTCATTGCACAGAGGCATCGCAAGTCGATTTTCTTTGGCAAAAGCTTGTTGAGGGCGGAACCGTTCTGATGGAAATCGGCACGTACCCATTTAGTCAAAGATATGGCTGGTTGGAAGACCGTTTTGGCTTGTCCTGGCAGCTGATGCTTGTTGAAGGGGCACCGCCGATCCAGAAAATCGTACCGAATCTGCTGTTTTCAAACGGCTCAAATGGCATGGCCGAGGAGGCTGTCCAATTTTATACCGCGCTTTTTGACGACGCCGCTGTTTCCGCCATCAGTCGATATGCCCCTGGTGAGGCACACGCGTCAAAGGCAAAGATTAATTATGCCGCCTTTAAGCTGTGCGGTTTCATGTTTTCTGCGATGGACAACGGGTATGACGTCGACTATACGTTTAATGAAGCCTTTTCAATAATCGTCTCCTGTGAAAATCAGGCGGAAATCGATACGTATTGGGAGCATCTCTCGGCAGTGCCGGAGGCGGAACAGTGCGGCTGGCTCAAAGACCGCTTCGGTCTGTCGTGGCAGATCGTACCCGATTTCCTGTCAGATGTTTTTTCAAAAGGGACACCGGCGGAGCAGGCCCGTGTGACGCAATCCTTTCTCAAAATGAAAAAGCTCAATATTGCCGAGCTTCAGAAAGCCCGAAAAGGGGAGTAAAGACACCGCCCATGACAACGCTCTTCATCTCAAACGACGATATCACCCCCGCCGCCGACATTATCAAAAACGGCGGCGTTGTCGGCGTGCCGACGGAGACGGTGTACGGTTTAGCGGCAAACGGCCTCGACGCGGCCGCCGTCCAGAAAATTTACGACGTGAAAAACAGGCCTGAGACGAAGCCCATCAGCCTGCTCGTCACCAGCATGAAAGATGCCGAGAACTTCTGCCGTGATATACCGGCGGCGGCGGATCTTCTCGCCGAGAAATTTTGGCCCGGCCCGCTGACCATGATCTTATTTAAAAAAGACAACGTCCCGCCGATTGTGACGGCGGGTGGGGAAACCGTCGGCGTTCGCTGCCCGGACCATCCGAAAACGCTTGCGCTGATCGCCAAAAGCGGCGTCCCGTTGGCAACCCCCTCGGCCAATCTGTCCGGCGCGCCGAGCCTCATAACAGCGGCAGGTGTCTTTGAGGCGTTTGACGGGAAGATTGAAGCCGTTGTAGACGGCGGCCCCTGTGCAGTCGGCGTCGCGTCTACAATTGTGGATTTAACCGTCACGCCGTTTAGAATTCTGCGCTGCGGCGGCCTGCCGCCGCGGGATATTGAAACGGCGCTCGGCCTGCCGCCGGGCACGATGTAAACCAGCGACATATTATGGAGGGAACATGACGATAATAGGCATAACAGGCCCGTCAGGCGTCGGCAAGACGTCGGCGCTCCGCGCCCTCGCGTCGCTCGGTGCCGAGGTGGTTGACTGTGACGCCGTGTACCACGAGCTGTTGCAATCAGACGGGGCGCTTTTACAAAAGCTTGGCAAGCGGTTTGACGGCGTCGTGCAAAGCGGCTGCCTGAACCGGCGCGCGCTCGGCCAGATCGTTTTCAACGACCCCGCAGCGCTGTGTGATTTAAATGATATCGCGCATGCTTTTGTCAAAGACGAGGTCTCGCGCCGCCTGATTCAATGGGAAAAAGCCGGTGCATCCCTCACCGCCATTGACGCCGTTGCGCTCATCGAAAGCGGCATGGCGCCACTGTGTACAATCGTCGTCGGCATCACAGCCCCGGTGGAGGCCCGTATTAAACGCATCATGGCGCGCGACGGAATAACGGAGGCAGAAGCGCTCCTGCGCATCCGCGCGCAAAAGCCGGACAGCTTTTATAAAAAGCATTGCGATTACTTGCTGGACAGTAACGGCGACACCGTTGAAGACTTTGAAAATACATGCCGGGCATTTTTCTCCCGGCTATTAGGAGGGGCCGACCATGCCTGATAAAGACGATCTGCTGATGACAAAGAAGAATTCGTTTGACGTGCTGGACGACGCGGAAAAAGCACGCGCCGAAGCCTACTGCGCCGGTTATAAAGCATTTCTTGATACGGCGAAAACAGAGCGCGAAGCCGTCAATACGGCCATCACATTGGCGCAGGAGCATGGCTTTGTGCCGTACACGCGCGCGATGGCGCTCACACCCGGCCTGAAAATTTACCACAACGTGCGCGGGAAGGCGCTTTTGCTCGCCGTCATCGGCACCGAGCCGCTTGATAACGGCGTCATGATCGCCGGGGCACACGTCGACGCGCCGCGCCTTGACCTCAAGCAGATCCCGCTGTATGAGGATGGGGAGCTCGCGTATTTCAAAACACACTACTACGGTGGCATCAAAAAATATCAGTGGGTCACGCTGCCGCTTGCTCTGCACGGCGTAGCCGTTTGCAAAGACGGCACAACTGTCGAGGTGATAATCGGCGAGAAGGACGACGATCCCATCTTCACCATCACAGACCTTCTGCCGCATCTCGACAAGGATCAAGCGAAGAAAACACTGGCCGAGGCATTTACCGGCGAGAACCTCAATATATTAATCGGGAGCCGCCCGACGGGCGGGGAGAAGGATACAGACCGCTTTAAGCTTGCCGTTTTGCAACTGCTTAACACACAGTACGGCCTCGTCGAGGAGGATTTTCTCTCGGCTGAGTTTGAGGCCGTCCCGGCAGCCCGCGCGCGTGACGTCGGCTTTGACCGCTCGATGATCGGCGCCTACGGGCAGGACGACCGCTCCTGCGCCTATGCCGCACTTCGGGCGATCCTCGATATCGAAACGCCTGTGAAAACTGCCGTCTGCATCCTCGCGGACAAAGAAGAAATCGGTTCCGAGGGCGTCTCCGGCATGCAGTCGGCCGTCTTTGAAAACTTCATGGCGGATTTGTGCGACAGCCAAAATGTCAAGCTCCGCCATTGCTTTGAAAAGTCCTTCTGCCTGTCGGCAGACGTCTGCAACGCCTTTGACCCGAACTTTGCCGACGTGTCGGAAAAGCGCAACGCGGCGAAAGTTAATTACGGCCTGGGGATTTTGAAATTTACCGGCGCGCGCGGCAAATCCGGCTCGTCGGACGCGTCGGCAGAGGTCGTCGCAAGGCTGCGTCGCCTCTTTGCCGATAACGGCGTTTTGTGGCAGATGGGCGAGCTTGGCAAGGTCGATCAGGGCGGCGGCGGTACGATCGCGAAATACATGGCTAACCGCAATATTGACACGATTGATGCGGGCGTGCCAGTTCTCTCCATGCATTCTCCGTATGAAATCACGTCGAAGCTTGATTGTTATATGTCGTATAAGGGGATCAAAACGCTCTATCATGAAAAATAACACACAGCGACAGGAAATTGACGCGTGGTTTGAAAAAGAAGCCCCGCGCCTTGTAGAAGACGTTAAAAAGCTCATTGCCATCAAAAGTGTCCGTGGGGAGCCGGTGCCCGGTATGCCCTACGGGGAAGGTCCCGCCGCCGCCTTAAACGCGGCGGCGGCCCTCTTGTCGTCGTATGGCTTCACAGTACATAACTTTGAAAACCGCGTCATCACGGCGGATTTAAACGACCGTGAGCCTGCCCTTGGGATTCTGGCGCATCTCGATGTCGTCGCGGCCGGGGAAGGCTGGACGACGGACCCTTTCACACCGTCGGTGCAGGACGGCAAGATTTTCGGTCGCGGCGCCGCCGACGACAAAGGCCCTGCCGTCGCCGCCCTGTTCGCCCTGCGCGCCGCGCGCGATTTAGCCCCTCCGCTCGCAAAAGGCTGCCGCCTTATACTCGGTTCGGCCGAGGAGACGGGCCATGACGATCTCGCCCATTACAGGCGGCAGTACAAACTGCCGCCGAATGTCTTCACGCCGGATGCTTCGTATCCCATTGTCAACACGGAAAAAGGCCGCCTCATTCTATCGTTTTCGGACTCATGGGATCGGGACGAAAACCTTCCGCGCGTCGTTTCCCTCACCGGCGGCACAACGCCGAACATCGTCCCGCATAAGGCTGAGGCCGTCGTCTTTGGCCTGCCGCTTGAAACCGTCACGGCGCTTTGCGCCGACATATCAATCCGGACAGGCGCGCCAATAACCGCCGAAGAACTACCTGACGGCGTCTGCATCACAGTACACGGCAAAGCCGCTCACGCCATGGCCCCTGAAGAAGGCACAAATGCCCAGACGGCGCTTGTATGGCTACTCTCGGCGCTACCGCTGCCGGACAGCCTGAGCTTCACTTCTATCAAGGCTTTAAACCGCCTGTTTCCGCACGGCGATACGCGCGGAGTGTCCCTTGGTATCGCTGCGTCAGATGCGCTGTCCGGCCCCTTAACGCTCAATTTCGGCTGCCTCGCGCTCGATGAAACCGGCTTTTGCGCCAATTTTGATTGCCGCATGCCGGAAGAAGCGTCCGGTGGCGCGGCAGAAAACGGCGCACGCCGCGCGCTCGAAAAAGCCGGTTTTGCGGTGACAGACGCGGTTCGGACGGCGTATCACCACACCCCGTCAGACGGCGCGTTTGTCAAAACGCTTTTGAGGATTTATGAGGATTACACGGGGAATAAGGGCGCGTGCCTTGCTTTTGGCGGCAGCACATATGTCCATGACGTTGACGGCGGCGTCGCCTTCGGATGCGCGTTTCCCGGCGTTGACAACCGTCTCCACGCCCACGACGAATTCATCGACATCGTCGATTTAATTCAGAGCGCCAAAATGTTCACGCAGGCAATTTTAGACCTCTGTAAGGCACCGTAGGGGCGGATTCCATATACGCCCGACCGTAGGGCACGGCAATAACCGCATCCCGTAGGGACGGCCAATGGCCGTCCGCCTCCGCCGTAGGGGGCGATGCCCACATCGCCCCGTTGGCCTTCACCATCTCGCGTCCCCGTAGGGGCGGATTCCATATCCGCCCGCCCGTAGGGCACGGCAATACCGCATCCCGTAGGGACGGCCATTGGCCGTCCGCCTCCGCCGTAGGGGGCGATGCCCACATCGCCCCGTTAGCCTTCGTCCTCTGGCGTCCCCACCGTTTTCCGTAGAGGCAGACATTGTGTCTGCCCAAAAAAACCTGCCCCCAAACAAAAACAGCGCGGACAACTGTCCGCGCTGCGTCGCATCAATGCAGTATATTCATTTCATCCGGTCGTAAGCTTTTTTAACGGCGTCGGCGACGATGGTGTATACGCCGCAGGCGTCCATATGTAAAACGCCCTGCTCCGTTGCGCCGCCCTTTGTGGCAACGGCCTTAACCGTTCCCTTATAGTCCCCGCGGTCGATGGCGTTTTTAAACGTCTGCGCGGCGATTTTTTCACACGTCTCCGGTAAAAACCCCATCGTTTCTCCGGCGGCGGCAAACGCGTCTATCAGATAAGCCGCAAAGCCCAGCCCGCAGGAGGAAAAGGCCATCACCTTTTCGATGTCCTCCGGTGCTGCCTCAAAGGCGTAGCCGAGCTTGTGAAAAATGGCGGCAACGTGGTCGGGTGCCTTCGTGTACGCAACGACGCCGTCGCACGCGGCAATCGCAAGGGAGGGCATCCCGCGCACGAGGTCGACAGGCCCGATGAGCCCGAAAATTGTCTCAAACTGCACGCCCGCCATAAAGCTGACGACCGTTTTGCCCGCGAGCAAAGTCCGGTCAATTGTCGGGGCAAGCTTCTCAAAAACATAGCTTTTCACAACGAGGAAAATAACATCCGAGCACCCGATGGCGTCGTTAACGTCCGCCGTCACTGCAAGGCCATATTGCCCGGACGCCCGCGCGCGCACCTCATCCGACGCGTCGCAGACGCAGATGTCCCGGCCCGAAGCGGTGCCGGACTTTATAAGACCCTCAGCCAGCGAATGACCGAGATTGCCGAATCCGATAATGGCGATTTTCATGCTGGACCTCCCAATACTGTCCTGAAAAAATCATGCTCACAGCGGCTGCTGTGAGCATGCGGGTTTATTTACACTGCACGCGTAACCTTGCCGCTGCGGAGGCATCGGGTACAAACGTAAACATGACGCGGGGTTCCGTTAACAACTGCCGACACTCTTTTGACGTTCGGTTTCCAGGTTCTGTTCGAGCGTCTGTGCGAGTGGCTCACACGGATTCCGAAGGAAACGCCCTTGTCACAAAATTCACACTTAGCCATTCTAAGCACCTCCTTGCGTGCCATTTGGAATTTGTAAACAGCGGTTATTATACTAACAGACAATGCAAAAAAATGCAAGTATTTATTCAAAGGAAATCACAAAATCCGCGCGAAATACGCGCGCTAGGCGCTCAATGTTGGAGAATAAGCGCATTTCGGCGTGACGCAGCCGCGGCACAAGGGCAGAAAATCCTTGCAAATAAGGGCGGAGTTGTATACAATTTAATGGAATTTAAGCGATCAAGAAATGGCCGGGATATTCCCGCGCCGGAGGGTCTCATGGAACGGGAATACAGCATCAATCTTAAAACGCTGGCCGACGAACTGAAGCTCACGGTTGTCAGTCCGTCGTCGGACTATGACCAGGTCAAGGTTACAACGGGGGATGTTCACCGCCCCGGCCTGCAGCTGGCCGGTTTTTACGACTATTTTGACCCGACCCGCATTCAGCTTGTCGGCCGGATGGAAACGGCTTTTCTCACCAAATTTCCGGATGACGAGCGGCGCGATAAGGTCGATTTCTTTCTGTCAAAAAAAATGCCGGCGCTCATCATCTGCCACGACGCGGAAATCCTGCCGGAGTTTATTGAAGCCGCCGCCAAATACGACGTCACGCTCCTCTCAACAAGCCTGAATACGTCCGGCGTTTTATCAGAGCTGATCTGGCTGATTAAAAAAGCGCTCGCCCCGCGCGTCACGCGCCACGGCGTTCTCGTTGAGGTCTATGGGCTGGGGATTTTACTCATGGGCGAAAGCGGCGTCGGCAAAAGCGAAGCGGCCATCGAGCTGTTAAAGCGCGGCCACCGTCTCATTGCCGACAACGCCGTCGAAATCAAAGCGGTTGACCATAATCAGCTTCAGGGCACGGCGCCGGAGCTCATCCGCCACTATGTGGAGCTGCGTGGTATCGGCGTTATCGACGTGCGCCAGATTTTCGGCGTCGGTGCCGTTAAAGAGCGGCAGAATATCCACCTTGTCGTCAATCTGGAGCCGTGGCGTGAGGGCATGCTGTACGACCGCCTTGGCATCAGCGAACAGACAATGTCCATACTGGGTGTCGACGTCCCGTCGGTGACGATTCCCGTCAAGCCGGGCCGTAACCTCGCCATCATTTTGGAAGTGGCGGCCATGAACCAGCGCCAGAAGTTCATGGGGTATAACGCGGCGCAGGAATTCACGCGCCAGATCAATAAGCATTTTGACGAGAAGCTTTCTTAAACGCGCTTTTGTGCGTCATCCGAACAGATAGGGGCTTTGTATGAATCTGACTTCCGACGCCGTCGCGTTGGCGCTCAAAAGGCTCCCGGGTCTTGCGTGCCGCCGCCTTGAACCGATGAAAAACCACACGTCGTTTAAAATCGGCGGCCGCGTCGCCGCCATGTTCTTTCCGAAAACAACAGCGGAGCTGACGGCGCTCGTTACCCTTTTAAAAGACTGCGGGGCGGAGACGCTCGTCATCGGCAACGGGACGAACCTGCTCGTTGATGACGGTGACATGGATCTTGTCGTTATCAAAACAACCGGCCTTGCCGCCATAGAGCAGATGGGGGAGACGGTCATAACGGCCGCTTGCGGCGTGCTGCTGTCCTCCTTAGCCGTCTTTGCCGAGGCGCGCGGCCTGTCAGGCCTTGAATTTGCCCATGGCATCCCGGGGACGTTGGGCGGCGCTGTCTCTATGAACGCCGGTGCATACGGCGGCGAGATGAAAGACGTCGTCACGGAAACCACCGCCCTGTCACCGGACGGGGCCGTCATCACGGTATCCGGCTCGGCGCAGGACTTTTCCTACCGGCGCAGCCGATTTTCCGACACGGGTGATGTGATCTTATCGTCAACGCTGGCGCTCCAACGCGGCGACGCTGGGGAAATCCGGGTGTGCATGGAGGAATTGGCCAGGAAACGCCGTCAAAGCCAACCCCTCACGAGTCCCAGCGCGGGCAGCACCTTTAAGCGGCCGCAAACCGGTTACGCTGCCGCGCTCATCGATGAGGCCGGGCTCAAGGGCTACGCCGTCGGCGGCGCGATGGTCTCGGAAAAGCATGCAGGGTTTGTTGTGAACCGCGGCGGGGCAACGTTTGAGGACGTGCTCGCCGTCATGTCGCACGTGCAGGAAACAGTTCAAAAACGTTTTGGCATCGCGTTGGAGCCGGAGGTCAAGATTATCCGGCGGCCGGGCCGGTAAACAGAAAGATAAAGGTGAACGATGGAAATTCTCATTATTTCTGGGCTCTCCGGCGGCGGGAAAAGCCGCGTTGCCGCCGTTTTGGAGGATATGGATTTTTACTGTGTGGACAATATGCCCGTCGCCCTCATGCCGAAATTTGCCGAGCTGTGTCTGGCAACGCGCGGCCGGTATGAGCGCGTGGCGCTTGTCACAGACGTGCGCGCCATCGAGAATTTAAACGAGCTGTTTGTCGCTCTGGAGGAAATGGGCCAGATGGGCTGTGGCCACCGCATCCTGTTTGTCGAGGCCAGTCTTTACACGATCGTCAAACGGTATAAAGAGACACGCCGCCGCCATCCGCTTGACCCCGACGGCTGCGACCTTGAAAAAGCCGTCCGCCGGGAAATCGAGATCATGACCCCCGTCCGCAATGAGGCCGATATTATCATTGATACGACCGATTTGACGCTCGGGCGTCTGCAGCGCCGCCTGTTTTCAATTTTCAACAAGAATAGCGCGGATAAGCCTTTAAATGTCAGTCTCGTCTCCTTCGGCTACAAATACGGCATCCCGATTGAATCCGACCTCGTTTTTGACGTCCGTTTTCTACCCAACCCGTTTTATATTGAAGCCCTGCGCAGCCTGACGGGGCTCGACACGCCGGTGCGGGACTATATTTTTGATTTTGAGCAGACGCAAATTTTCTTTGACAAGCTCACAGACCTTCTGGAGTTTCTCCTCCCGGCCTATATTGACGAGGGGCGGCGCAACCTTGTTGTTTGCATCGGCTGTACGGGCGGGCGGCACCGCTCCGTCGCGCTCACGCAGGCGCTCTGCGCCAGACTCGGCGAGAAGGGCTACCCGGTTGACGCCACCCATCGTGACATGGACAGGTCGTAACCTCGGATTCATATAATAAGATGTGAATTTGCTTGGAAACGGGGAAGACATCATGGAATCGATTTTTGAGCGTAGCCTCAAGGCGCCTTCAATCGCCTGCCTCGGTGGCGGCACGGGCCTGTCCACCATGCTGCGGGGTCTCAAGCGCTATACATCAGATATAACGGCCATCGTCACGGTAACGGACGACGGCGGTGGCTCCGGTGTCCTGCGGGACGAATTGGGTATGCCGCCGCCCGGCGATATCCGCAGCTGTATTTTGGCGCTGTCGAATATCGAGCCGACGATGGAAAAGCTCATGGCCTATCGTTTTGAAAGCGGTTCTCTGGAGGGGCAGAGCTTCGGCAATCTCCTTCTGGCCGCGATGAATGGGATATCCTCCTCGTTTGACAGGGCGGTTGCGCGCATGGGCGAGGTACTCGCCATCACGGGCCGTGTCCTGCCGGTGACGAATGAGGACGTGCGCCTGTTCGCCGAGCTTGAAGACGGCAGCGTCGTCTTTGGGGAATCAAAAATATTTGAAGCCAAGCGGGCGCGGAACTGCCGAATCAGGCGCGTGCAGATCGTCCCGTCACCTGTTTCCGCCCTGCCGGAGAGTATCCGGGCGATTGAGGAGGCTGACCTCATCATTCTCGGCCCCGGCAGCCTCTACACGAGCGTCATTCCGAATCTACTCGTCGGCGGTATCGCCAAAGCTATTGAAAAATCGCACGCACAGAAGCTTTACATCGCCAATATCATGACGCAGCCCGGCGAGACGGAGGGGTATACGGTCTCCGATCATATTAAAGAGCTCTTTCGCCATGCCTCTGGCGGCCTGTTTGATATGTGCCTCGTCAACAGTGCCCCGGCCGATCCGGTGCTTTTAGCGCGGTATGAGTCGGAAGGCGCGCTGCCGATAACGGCTGATCTTGAAGAGATAGAGCGCCTTGGCGTCATGGTATACTCAGCGCCGCTCGTTGCGCGCCGCGGCGCGCTCGCCCGGCATGACCCGGACCTGCTGGCACACGAAATCATGAAAATATACAGGGCGAAAGCCCCAACGCGCCTCTATGATGGGCGCAAGGTCTTATAATATGATGGGCGCAAGGTCTTATAAGAGGGAAGGAGGCCGTCATGTCGTTTTCCAATGATACGAAGGCGGAGCTCTGCCGGGATCCTATTGGCCGGAAATGCTGCGCCCTGTCGGAGTGTTACGGCCTTTTGTTATACTGCAACACGTTCACTGCCCGGGAGATTCGCCTGATTACCGAAAGCAGGGAACTAGCACAGCGCCTGCCGAAGCTCTTCCGCCGCGCGTTCGGCTTGTCGTTTGATTTGACGCCGCAGGAGCAGTCCGGCAAGCTCCCGTTCGTGATCCATGACCCCGACAAGCTCCGGCTGATTTTTGAAGCGTACGGCTTTACGGGCAGCACGATGCTGGCGCATCATATCAATCTCGGTGTGCTGGAAAGCGACTGCTGCCGCCCCAGCTTTCTGCGTGGCGCATTTCTCGCGGGCGGCTCGGTGACGGACCCCGCCAAACGTTATCACCTCGAATTGGTGACGGATCATTTTAACGTCAGCCGCGAGACGTTTGCCCTTCTCCTCGAAATGGGTTTTGAGCCAAAGGAGGCCTCCCGGAACGGGACGTTTATCACCTATTTTAAGCAGAGCGCCGCCATCGAGGATTTTTTAACGACGATCGGCGCGCCCGTCTCCGCCATGGCGCTCATGTCGCAAAAGATTGAGAAGGACATGCGCAACAGCGTTAACAGGCGCGTCAACTGTGATACGGCAAACGTCTCCAAAACGGTCGACGCGGCGCTGTCGCAGATCGAGGCGATTGAAAGTCTTGTTGGGTCGTCCGGGCTTGACAGTCTGCCGGACAAGCTGCGTGAAACAGCCGAACTGCGGCTTGAGAACCCCGAGGCGAGCCTTGTGGAGCTGGCAGCGCTCTCATCGCTCACAAAATCCTGCCTGAACCACCGCCTGCGCAAGCTTGTGGCACTTGCCGGAGAATCAACTGAAAAACATTAAAACGTTGACTTATTCTTATCAAAACGATAAAATAAAGCAAATTTAATATTTACAGGGGGACTGAAAAGTTGAGAAGGTAAAACCTGACCCTTAGAACCTGTCGGTTAATACCGTTGTAGGGAGTAACATTGTTAAAAATAAAAATGCTTACCTATTCAGGTAAGCATTTTTTAATTGGAGGATCAGCTGAAGTGAATTATAAAACACAAATGGATGCCGCGAAAAAAGGATATTTCACAAAAGAAATGTCCGTTGTCGCAAAAAAGGAAAACATCGAAGAAGAAAAGCTCAGGGGACTTGTTGCCTGCGGCAGGGTTGTCATTCCCGCCAATATCCGTCATAAATCGCTGAGCGCCGAGGGCATCGGTGATGGACTCAGGACGAAAATCAATGTCAACCTTGGCGTTTCAGGCGACTGCGCGGATTACGCAAAGGAAATTGAGAAGGTAAAACTGGCCATGAGTTTTGGGGCGGAAGCGATCATGGATTTAAGCAATTACGGCAAGACGAATCGTTTCCGCAGGGAGCTGATCGCCTGCTCTGCCGCAATGGTCGGAACCGTTCCGATTTACGATGCGATCGGTTATCTGGAGAAAGATTTAAAGGAAATGACAGCCTCGGATTTTTTAAAAATTGTTGAAGCGCATGCTGCCGAGGGCGTTGATTTTATGACGATCCATGCGGGCGTCAATAGGCGGGCGCTCGAATGCTTCAAACGGGATCGGCGGCGGCTGAACATCGTCTCCAGAGGCGGCTCGCTCCTGTTCGCGTGGATGGAAATGACCGGTAGCGAGAACCCGTATTATGAACATTACGACGAAGTTTTAGATATTCTTCGCGAATATGACGTGACAATCAGCCTGGGGGACGCTTTAAGACCTGGATGTATTGACGACAGCACCGATGCCGGCCAGATCAGTGAACTCATTGAACTCGGCAGCCTGACGAAACGTGCCTGGGAAAAGGACGTGCAGGTTCTCGTTGAGGGGCCCGGACATATGGCGCTCAATGAAATTGCTGCAAACATGGCCGTTCAGAAGAGACTGTGCCACGGGGCACCCTTTTACGTGCTTGGCCCGATCGTAACAGACATTGCGCCGGGGTACGACCATATCACCTCGGCTATTGGCGGCGCGGTCGCGGCGGCAAACGGCGCGAATTTCCTGTGTTATGTGACGCCTGCGGAGCATCTGCGTCTGCCGGATTTATCGGACGTCAAAGAAGGTATTGTCGCGGCAAAAATCGCGGCCCACGCCGCCGATATCGCCAACGGTCTGCCCGGCGCCAGAGATGCTGATAACAGAATGAGCGACGCCCGTCGCCGTCTGGACTGGGACGAGATGTTCGCCGTCGCCATCGATCAAGAGAAAGCAAAGCGCTATTTCGAAGCATTGCCGCCCGCTGAAAAGCATTCCTGCTCGATGTGCGGTAAAATGTGTGCGATCAGAACCACAAACAGTATTTTGGAGGGCAAAGACGTCATATTTGAGTCCATCATATAAAACGCGACCGGATAGTACCACGCGCCCGCCGTTTTCGAATGGGCGATGCCCACATCGCCCATCAGCCTCGACTAAAAATTTTTATTGAAAAATGACATATTATGTACTAATATGTAAAAAATGGTCTAATTCGTCAGGGGGCTGCCGCTGTGATAAAAAATGTTAAAATATATCGATATCTTGAAAGGATCGCCTTGATCCAGCGGCAATACATATCACAAGAGGAGCAGGAGCGGTTTTCTGCCTTAAGAGACGAGGACTTGCCGGAGGGTGTCCTGACGGATACAACGCCATACGGCGAGAAGGTTTATTACAGATACCCGCTCATGACGGAGCAGGAGATAAATACATGGCTCGCCATCTACAACGCGGAAAATATCCGGACAATTAAAAATTCCGCCGTCTTTTTATCGGGCTTAATGGCTATGACACTCTTTATCGTTATTGTATCGGGATCCGCACATTAAAAAATCCCACACCCGTCTAAATAAGCTATGGGGCGGGGTTCCGTACCCGCCCGTTCCGCGTAACGCACAGAAACGCTTCCGTCAGGGCAGACAAGTGTCTGCCCTCTTTTTTGCCGCCGCCTATCCAGCCCCCTTTACACCTTGCCCTCTTATATGCCATAATGTCCTAAATACAGTGGTGATGACAGCCCGCGAGGTGACGACTTGTGACATTTGAAGAACTGCGCGCCAAAGCGCTCGGTTTGCCTTTAAAACCGGGCGTTTACATCATGATGGACAAAATGGGGAACGTTATTTACGTCGGCAAGGCAAAGCTCTTAAAAAACAGGGTCAGCAGCTATTTTCACGGCGGGCACGCGCCGAAAACAGAAGCAATGATCGCAAAAATCTTTGATTTTGACGTTATCATTGCCGCGTCGGAATTTGAAGCCCTGCTTCTGGAAAATTCCCTCATCAAGCACCATATGCCGAAGTACAATATCCTCCTGCGTGACGACAAGGGCTATCCCTTTATCCGTGTGGACGTTAAGAGTGCCTATCCGGCTTTTTCGATCGTCTCGAAGCCGGAGTCGGACGGGGCGAAATACTTCGGCCCCTATGGCAGCCGGGGGACGACGAAAAGCGCCATCGACGCCGTCAAAAAAGCGCTCCTTATGCCGACGTGCGGAAAAAAGTTCCCGCGTGATATCGGGCGAGAGCGCCCGTGCCTCAATTACCATATGGGGGCTTGCCGCGGCTATTGCCAGAAAGACGTTACAAACGCCGAATACAAAGAGGCGGTAGATGCCGCGCTGACGATCTTTGAAGGAAAAACGTCGGAGCTGACGCGCCGCCTGACTGATGAGATGGCTTCGGCCGCTGAAAACCTGCGGTTTGAGCTGGCCGCCGAAAAACGTGACCGCCTGCGCGCCGTCACCCGTCTGGAAACAAAGCAGCTCGTCGTCGCCGGGTCGTTTGCTGATACAGACGTCGTCGGCTATGAGCGAGGCGCTGCGAAAACGTGCTTTGTCGTCCTGCATTATATCGGCGGGACGCTCTTGGACAAGGATTTCGAGCTTTTTGACAGCCCGTTTGAAGAGGACGGGGAGGCTATGTCTGCCTTCCTGCGCCAATATTATCTCACGCGCGGCACCGTGCCGAAATCGGTTTGCCTGCCGTTTGAAATGGAGGACGCGGCGCTTTTAGAGCGGCTGTTTTCGGAAAGCGCGCAGTATCGTGTTTATCTGACCGTTCCGCAGCGCGGCGACAAGCTCCGGCTTGTTGAAACAGCCAATTTAAATGCCAAGGAAGAGGCCGAGCGCGCCTCGACGTATGAGGAAAAAACGTCCAAAACGCTCGAATGGCTTCAGAAAGCACTCCGAATGGACGTTTTACCCGAGCGCATCGAGGCGTATGATATTTCCAACACCGGCTCGAGCGACATTGTCGCGGCCATGACGGTTTTTGTCCGGGGCAAGCCGCTCAAACGCGATTATCGGAAATTTAAAATTAAAACACTGACCGGGCAGGACGATTACGGCAGCATGGCGGAGGTCGTCTCCCGCCGAATTGCCCGGTATATAAGCGACGACGAGAAGTTTTCAAACCTTTCGGACCTGCTTTTAATCGACGGTGGGGCCGCCCATGCCAAAGCGGCGCGGGATGTTTTGGTTTCGGCGGGCGTCCGCGTTCCGATTTTCGGCATGGTTAAAGATGATCGGCACAGAACGCGCGCGCTCGTCTCGCCGGATGGGGAGGAGATTGGCATCAGTACCAATCCCGCCGTCTTTGCGCTCATTGGCACCATCCAGGAGGAGACGCACCGCTTTGCCATTGAATTTCACCGAAGCCGGCGCTCGAAAAACAGCACGCGTTCGGCGCTGGACGACATTGACGGCATCGGCGAAAAACGGCGCGCCGCGCTTTTAAAGAGCTTCGGGAGTCTCAAAGCCATTAAAGCGGCGGATCTCGCGGCGCTTTCGGCCGTCGTGCCGAAGGACGCGGCGAAAAAAGTGTTTAACCATTTCCGCCGGGATGTAAGCACCCCGGAAATTAAAGAAAACGGAGAATAATATCATGAGAATCATCAGCGGCAGTGCCCGCGGCAGGCGGCTCAAAGAGCCAATGGGCCAGGAGATCCGGCCGACAACCGATATGGTCAAAGAGTCGGTCTTTAACATTATTCAGTTTGATATTGAGGGCCGCCGCGTACTGGATCTTTTTGCGGGGACGGGCCAGCTCGGTATCGAGGCTTTAAGCCGCGGCGCCCAAAGCGCCGTCTTTGTCGACCAGTCGAATGATGCCCTTGCGCTCGTGCGGGAGAACCTCAAAAACGCGGGTTTTATGGACAAAGCGACGGTTTTGAAGGGGGATGCGCTGGCCTTTCTCCACCATGCCGGGCCGTTCGACTTGATCTTCATTGATCCGCCATACGGTGTGGGGCTCGTCGGAAAAGCACTTGACATAATATTTAAAATTGACATATTGAAAGAAAATGGTATAATAATCTGCGAAACAAAAGCCGATCAAACCTTGCCGGAAGCGCCCCCGCCTTATGAAAAAGGCCGGGAATACCGCTACGGCCGTATCAAGATATCGCTCTACGGCAAGCGCGCGGCTGGCAATCTGCCCGGCGCGCAGCCCTTTGAATAACCGGCGTGCCGCTCGCTTTATAACGGCAGCCGCAGAACAAGGCAGATGAAGGCGCCAGTCACCCCGGTGTTGTCGCGATTGCGTTTTGCGGGGTATGGAGAATTAAGATGTTAACAGCCGTCTATCCCGGCAGCTTTGATCCTATCACGCTAGGGCATTTGAATATTATCAAGCGTGCCGCCGCCTTATTTGACAAGGTGTATGTCTGTGTCATGAAAAATTCGGAAAAGGACCCTCTTTTCACGCGGGAAGAGCGCGTTGAGCTGATTGAACGAACCGTTACCCGTTTTCCCAATGTCGCGGTTGAAACGTCGGACGGGCTGCTCGTCCAGTATGCGCGCGACAGGGGGGCGAGTGTTATTGTCAAGGGCCTCCGGGCCGTCTCGGATTTTGACTGGGAATTTCAGATGGCGCTGGCCAACAGAAAGATCGACCCGAAGATTGATACGCTTTTTCTGGCCTCCAGTGAGAAGTATACGTTTTTAAGCTCGACGGTCGTCAAGGAGCTTGCAAAATATGGCGCCGACCTGCGGGACTTTGTTCCCCGGGAAATCCTTGATGATGTCGTCGATAAAATCAACTGCAAGAGGTGATGGACAGTGGGCAGCAGAGTGCAGGAATTGCTGGAAATGCTATATGCGATGATCAACGAAGCCTGGGGTATCCCGCTTGGGGCTGAAAAGTGCGTCATTGAACGGGACAAGGCTCTCGATCTGATAGATGAAATCAAAGCGCAGTTTCCAAACGAGTTGGCCGAGGCCAGACGCCTCGTGGAAGCGCGCACCGAATTTATCACAAACGCCAAGCGCGAAGCTGACATGGTCCGCAAGTCGGCGGAGGAGCGCGCCCGTCAGCTCGTTGAGGAGCAAGAGGTTGTCCGCGCCGCCAAGGCCAAAAGCGGGGAGCTCATCACAGCGGCAGAGAGCTCGGCGGCTGAACTCAAGCGCGCCGCCAACGACTATGTGGATGACGCGATGCGCCGCACGGAAGAGGCTTTAGCAACAGCCCTGGAGGAAATGCGCCAGACGCGCGGCCGCTTCCGCAGCGCCGCCGGTACGTCGTCTCGCCCGGCCCGACAAGGCCGCGAGTTTGACACAGGTCGTATCGATATCGACATGGATAACTGAATCAATCAGTGATGACCCCGGTGCCTAAAGCACCGGGGTTTTTATGCCTCAAAGTTCCCCGGGAAATTTCCCGGGGAACTTTTTTGCGCGCGGCGGTCAGGCGGTAAGCTGCCGACAGCGTTCAACATAGGAAGAACATTTTTGACACAAAATTCAAAAACGGCGGAAAAAGTTCGAAAAACGTAGATTTTTTTTAAAATAACCTCTTGCAATTTGATTTTGGCCTCGTTATAATAAGCATAAAAGTGGGGCGTAGTGGAGCAAAGTGTATCAAAATCCCACAATCGTCGGAAAGGTGGGGAAACGATGACCGGCATTTATGCGCACAGTCTGGATGCAAAAGGGCGTCTTTTTATCCCTGCCAAAATCCGTGAAGAACTCGGCGAGGTTTTCTTTGTGACGCTCTCGATGGAAAAGTGCCTGACGGCGTATTCCTCGGAGAGCTGGGACAAATTTATGGATAAAATCAAGGCCATGCCGAAGGTCAAACAAATAAAAATGCGCCCGCTTTTTGCGCACGCGGCAAAATGCGAGCTGGATGGGCAGGGGCGTATTCTGCTGCCGACCAATTTAAGAGACTTTGCCGGCCTTGTCAAAGATGTCACTGTCGTCGGCAGCGGCGAGTCGGCCGAATTTTGGGATAGCGAAGCCTGGGCGAAGGTTGACGCCGTCGAGACGACGCCGGAGAACATTGCCGACGTGTTTATGGAGCTTGACTTCTGATGGCGCATACGCCGGTGCTCCTAGAAGCCTGCATCAACGGGCTGCATATCAAACCGGGCGGGACATATGTCGACGCAACGCTCGGCCGGGCGGGTCACGCCCAGGAGATCGCCAAGCGGCTTGAAAGCGGCCGCCTCATCGGCATCGACCGGGACGAAGCAGCCATCAGCGCCGCGGGTGAAACGCTTAAAGCGTTCGCCGGGAAGGTCACACTCGTTCGGGGAGACTTTCGAAACATCGGTGCGATTCTGGACACGCTGGGTCTCACAACGGTTGATGGGATGCTCTTTGACCTCGGCGTCTCATCACCGCAGCTTGACGAAGCGGCGAGGGGCTTTTCGTACAGGACAGACGCGCCGCTCGATATGCGGATGGACAAGAGCGCGGCTTTGACAGCTTTTGATATCGTCAACACCTGGCCGGAAAACGATTTAAAGCGCATTCTTTACGCGTACGGCGAAGAGCGACACGCCCCGCGCATCGCGGCCGCTATCATAAAACGCCGCGCCGTATCGCCGGTAAACACAACGCTGGAGCTGTCAGACATTATTCGCGCGGCGATGCCCGCGGCGGCACTCCGCGAGAAGCAGCATCCGGCCAAACGCACCTTTCAGGCCATCCGCATTGCTGTCAATGATGAACTGGGTGCGATTGAGGAAATGCTGAGCACCGCACCGGACAGGCTGGCATCTAACGGCAGGCTGTGCATTATCAGCTTTCATTCGCTGGAAGACAGGCTTGTAAAAAACGCCATCGCGCGGCGCGAAAGAGGCTGTACATGCCCGCCTGATTTCCCGGTCTGCGTCTGCGGCTTTGTGCCGACGCTCCGAACCGTCACAAAAAAACCGATTACGCCGGATGCGGCTGAATTAGAGCAAAACCCACGTTCGAGAAGCGCCAAGCTCCGCATTGCGGAGCGCGTCTAGAAAGGAAGACAACAATGGCAACGCAGGCAGCGACAATGAGATATGCCTCTCGCGCGGCTGTTCAGGGCAGTAGCGCCTACGATTTAAGCCGGACGCGCCGCCCGGAAGCGAATAACGTCAGGCCAAAAAAACCGGCGCCTGAGCTTGAAAGGCCGGAAAGTGCGCCGAGAAGGCGGGAGCATGCACAAAAAGCGCCGTCGGTCGCTACGCGGACGCATGCGAAAAAGCAGAAAGCCTACGGTATCTCCGCTTTTGCTGTCGTTGGCTTTGCCGTTGCGGCCGTCTTAATGGTGTTTGTGCTCTTGGCGCACGTTAAATACGACGAGGTGACGAACGAAACGGTGCAGCTCCAGTCGCAGCTGAACGATTTGAACGAGCAGGAGAGAAAACTGGAAATTGCGTATGGAAATGCGTTTGACGTCAACACGGTAGAGCAATACGCCACACACGAGCTTGGCATGTCCAAGCCGGCGCAAAGTCAGGTCGGCACCGTCTCGGTGACGGCACAGGATAAAGCCGTTGTCGTCAGCGCCCCGAGCGACACCGGCGGCAATCGCGAAAGCATGCTCACATTTCTCCTGTCTCTTGTTGCATATTTTAAATAAATACCGTAATATATTTGATTGCTGAGCTAAAAAACGGCGCGGACAAAAAACTCCGGTTGAGGAGAAAATCATGGCGGATTCATCAAAAGGCAGAGCAAAACGGCATAAAGGCGCCTTGCAGCGGCCGAATAAAACAATTCTCAGCCGCACACTTCTACTCATGGCAGTGTGCGGTGTTGCTGCGTTTGTGGTCCTTGCTGTTAAGCTGTATCAGGTCCAGATTATTCAGCATGACGAATATGAGCGGCGTGCTGTGGAGCAGCAGACACGCGAATCAAAGGTCACGGCGGCGCGCGGGACGATTTATGATACCAACGGCAAAGTGCTGGCGATGAGCGCCTCCGTCGAGACAGTTTTTATAAGTCCATACGAAATGAAGCTCTACAATGAAAATCAGGAGCTGATTGCCGACAATCTTTCGTCTATTTTAGACGTTGACAAAAATGAGATCCTCAATAAAATGAAGGATACGTCTTCGTGGTATAAGACGGTGAAGACGAAAATTGAAGCAGACCTTGCCGATAAGGTGCGCCAGTTTATTAAGACGAACAACATTAAAAGCGTCCATCTGGAAACGGATACAAAGCGCTATTACCCCAACAGCAGCCTGGCTAGCCATATCCTCGGGTTCGTCGGCAGCGATAATATCGGCCTTGAGGGGCTTGAGGCCAAATACAATAAGTATCTGCAGGGAACGGACGGTCGCGTCGTACGTCTGAAAAACGCCCGCGGCACCGATATGCTTTTAAACGACTTTGAAAACTATTACGACGCCAAAAACGGCGACAACATCACCCTTACGATTGATGCGACGATACAGTATTACGTTGAAAAGCATCTGGCGCAGGCCATCGAGGATTACGATGTTCAAAACGGCGCGGCCTGTATTGTGATGCGACCCGCGACAGGTGAAATTCTCGCGCTGTCGAGCTACGGCAACTATGATCCGAATAATTATATGGCCCTCAGCACCGAGGTACAGACAGATCTGTCGAAAATAACGGATGAGGCGGAATATAAGGAAAAGCTGAAAGAGGCGCTTTTAGCGCAGTGGCGTGACAAACCGATTGCCGACACTTATGAGCCGGGATCTGTTTTTAAGATTATTACATGCGCTATGGCGCTGGAAGAAAACGTCGTCAGCCTGGACGATACGTTTTACTGCGGCGGCTCCATCAATGTATTGGGGCGCTCAGGTCCGCTCAAGTGCTGGAAAACAATCGGCCATGGCTCACAGACGCTCGTTGAGGCTATGCAGCATTCCTGTAATGTTGCGCTCGTCAGCATTGGGCTCGAAATCGGAGCCGACACATTTTATAAGTATATTGACGCGTTCGGTTTCTTTGACAAGACAGGTATTGACCTGCCCGGTGAAAGCGGCAGCATCTGGTGGCCTTCCAAAACGTTCGAAGACCCGAATAATCTCTCTCAGCTCGCCGCTGCCTCGTTCGGTCAGACGTTTAAAATCACACCGATTCAGCTGGTATCCGCCGTCTCCGCTGTCGTCAACGGCGGCGATCTGATGAAGCCCTATATTGTCAAGCAGATTACCGACCAGAGCGGCAACGTCGTGGAGGCGAACGAGCCGACAACCGTTCGGCAGGTCATCAGTGAACAGACGTCAAAAACCATGCGGGACATTTTGGAAGCCGTCGTCTCCGGTGAGGAGGGTACCGGCAAAAACGCGGAAGTTCCCGGCTACAAAATCGGCGGCAAGACGGGTACCTCGGAAAAGGTCGCCGAGGATGCGAAGAGCGACGGGCCAAAGCAATATATCGTCTCCTTCTGCGGCGTCGCGCCGACGGATGATCCACAGGTTGTCATTTTGCTGCTTTTGGATAATCCAAATCCGAATACGGGTATTTACGTCAGCGGTGGCGTGATGGCGGCGCCTGTCGTCGGCCAGATACTCTCCGACGTGCTGCCATATCTCGGCATTAAGCCGGTCTACACCGACGAGGAGCAAAAAGAGCTTGATATCATCGTGCCGAAAGCAAATGACAAATCGGTTGAAGAGGCGACGAAGATGATGGAAAACCTCGGTCTCACCGTGAAGGTCGTCGGCAGCGGCGCAACCGTAACCGACCAATTGCCGATGGCAAATGCCGCCGTGGCACCGGGCAGCCAGATCATTCTTTACGCAGGCGCGCAGAAACCGACTAACACCGTCACCGTCCCAGACCTGCATGAAATGAGTTTCGCGGAAGCGAAAAGGGCCCTTTCGGCCGTTGGGTTATATATTAAATCGGGCGGTGTGCTCTCAACATCACCGAACGCCCTCGTGTCGATGCAGTCCATTTCGAAAAATGAGCAGGTGACGGTTGGTTCCGTTGTTGAGGTTACCCTCGTTGATAAAAGCATACTTGGACATTATTGATACAGCGTGCAGATTGGAGGCCATTTGTGAAACTTCGCGATTTACTTGAAGGGATAGCGGTCGTGGCGCAGACGGCCGACATGGCGCTTGACATTACCGGCATCAGCTACGATTCGAGAACGACGCGGCCCGGTGAAGCTTTTGTCGCCGTCGAAGGCTTTGAAAGCGACGGCCATCGGTATATCGCGGCTGCGGTTGAAAAGGGCGCGGCGGTTGTTATCTGCCAGCGACTGCCGGAGACGGATGACGTCCCCTACGTTTTGCTTGACGATACGCGCCGGGGCCTGGCGGCCGTTTCCGCCAACTGGTTTCACAAACCGGCCGAACGCCTGAAAATCATCGGTGTCACCGGCACAAACGGCAAGACGACGACAACGCACCTCATTAAAGCCATGATCGAGCACTGCACCGGCGACGAGGTCGGCCTCATCGGAACAAATCATAACATGATCGGCCAGACTGTCTTGGAGACAAGCCATACAACGCCGGAATCATATGAGCTCCAAAAGCTTTTTGCGGAGATGGCGGACGCCGGATGTACATGGGTTGTCATGGAGGTCTCGTCTCACGCGCTGATGCTTGAAAGAGTTTACAGCGTAATATTTGACGTGGCCGTCTTTACAAACCTCACACAGGATCACCTCGATTTTCACCGGACGATGGACGCATACGCCGAGGCGAAAGCACGCCTTTTTAAGCAGGCGACAAGAGGCGTTGTCAACGCCGACGACGATTATGCCGGTATGATTACAACGGCGTCATCGTGCCCCGTCTTAACCTACTCGGCGAAAAACGACACGTCAGATCTTGCGGCGAAACGCATCCGCCTGTATGCCGACCGCGTGGAGTTTTGTGCTTTGACATTGGAGGGGCTTCAGAAGATCGAGCTGCATATTCCGGCTGCTTTCTCTGTGTATAACGCCCTGGCAGCCATTGGAACCGGCTTGCAGCTCGGTTTTTCTATGGAAAAGATCGCAGCGGCGCTTTCCAGTTGCCCCGGTGTGAAGGGGCGCGTCGAAGTTGTCCCAACGGGGCGGGATTTTACTGTTATTATTGACTACGCTCACACGCCTGATGCTTTGGAAAAAGTGATTGCCACGTTCAAGGCGCTTAAGACGGGGCGCGTCGTCACGCTGTTTGGCTGCGGCGGTGACAGGGACAAGACAAAAAGACCCCTGATGGGAGAAATCGCATCGCGCTTGTCCGACTTTGTCATCGTCACGTCCGACAATCCGAGGACAGAGAAGCCGGGGGAGATCATTAAAGATATTCTCAAAGGCATGAAACGGACAAAAACGCCGTATATTGTCATTGAAAACAGGAAAGAGGCGATTGGCTGGGCGCTTCGTAACGCACAGCCCGGCGATATCCTGCTACTGGCCGGAAAAGGACACGAGACGTATCAGATTATCGGCAGGGAAAAGTCGCATTTTGACGAGAGAGAAATCGTCAGAGAATTTTTAGCCGAGTGATTTTACCGAATTGAGAGGACGCCTACATGCTGTTGAGACTTCTTGCCGCATTTTTCATATCATTGGCCGTGACGGCGATTGCGGGGCTTATTCTTGTCCCATACCTGCGCCGGAAGAAGGCCGGGCAGTCGATTCGGGAAGACGGCCCGGTCTGGCACCGCTGCAAGCAGGGAACGCCGACAATGGGCGGCATCATGTTCATTATCGGCATCACGGCGGCTTGCTTCACGGTGGGTCTTAGTGACCTGAAAAACGGCCAGTTAGGACATATTTACATCCTTCTCTTCGCACTGATATTTGCCGTTATCGGCTTTTTGGATGATTACGAAAAATTGATCAAAAAGCGCAATCTCGGCCTCACAGCATTGCAGAAATTTTTGCTCCAACTCGCCGCCGCCATCGTTTTTGTTCTGCTCATGCGCCTGACAGGGCATTTAACACCGAATCTGTATATCCCTTTTTGGAATGTGTCATGGCCGATCCCGGAGCCGCTTTATCTCGCGCTGTCGGCTTTTATTATTGTGGCAACCGTTAATGCCGTGAACATTACAGACGGGGTTGACGGTCTCGTGTCGGGCGTTTCGGTGCCCGTTGCCGTTTGTTTTGCCGCGGTGGCTGTTATCTGGAATCTGTCATACGCCGGGGTGTTTGCCGCGGCTTTGTGCGGCGGCCTTTTAGGCTTTTTGCTTTTCAATTTTCATCCGGCGCGTGTTTTCATGGGGGACACCGGCTCGCTTTTTCTTGGCGGCGCCGTCTGCGCGCTGGCGTTTGCGCTTGATATGCCGCTCATTCTTGTGCCGCTCGGCATTGTTTATCTCGTTGAAACACTGTCGGATTTAATTCAAATTGCTTATTTTAAGCTGACAAAGGGTAAGCGTGTTTTCAAAATGGCACCGCTGCATCATCATTTTGAAATGACCGGCTGGAGCGAATACAAGCTCTTCTTTGTGTTCACGAGTGTGTCGGCTTTTTTTGCAATTATTTCTTTCCTATCGGTCGCCGCGCGCTACGGCGTCTGGCCGCAATAAGATTTAACCGGATTTTGGAGGTCGGATGATGACGACGCGTGGAACAAAACAGGATCGGGCACCGTCTCAAAAATATGACGATGGGGAAAGACTCGCAAACCCTCAAGGCGGTGAAACACGTTTAAAGCGCGGGAGCTTTGATCTGCCGTTTTTTGTTCTGACACTCGTCATTTTGACAATCGGCGTTGTCATGGTTCTGTCGGCCAGCTTTGCCAGTGCTTACTATACGTCCGGCAATCCGACAAAATATTTTGCCAGACAGCTCTTTTTTGCCGTCACCGGCGTAGCGATTATGATTTTTGTTTCAAAAATAAAGGTGGCAACGTTCCGAAAGTACGCCTTTGTCCTGTTTGTTATCGCCGTTGTGCTGTTGGCTGCCGTACCGATTATCGGCACAAAAGAAAACGGCGCGAAAAGATGGATTGACTTGGGGTTTACCACCTTTCAGCCCTCGGAAGTTTTAAAGCTGGCGGAAGTATTGCTTTTTGCCGTGATGATTTGCGTGTATAAAGAAAAAATGAAAACGCTGAAATATGGTGTTCTCCCGTTTGCCGGCGTCGTCGCCCTCGTTGTAGGGTTGCTCTTTTTGGAACCGCATTTATCGGCCTCCGTCATTATCGTTTTATTGGCGGCGATTATGATGTTCGCCGGCGGGACAAAGGCGCGGTGGTTCGTTTTGGCGGCGATCGTTGTAGCAGCCGTTGCGCTTATTACCGTAACGCAGTTTTCATACGCCTCAGAACGTATTACAGCCTGGCTCCACCCGGAGGCAGACCCGGGCGATGCGGGCTATCAAGTACTTCAGTCGCTCTATGCCATCGGTTCCGGCGGTTTGTTTGGGCTTGGGCTTGGGCAGGGTCGGCAAAAGTATTTGTATCTCCCGGAGGAGCATAACGACTATATTTTTGCAGTCATCTGCGAAGAACTCGGTTATATCGGCGCGATAATCATCCTCCTCCTGTTTGCACTCCTGATCGTCCGCGGATTCTGGTTGGCGCTCCATGCGAAAGATCGCTTTGGGTCGCTTGTCATAACGGGTTTGACGAGCCTTTTGGCCATACAGGTCTTTTTAAATGTTGCCGTCGTGACTAATTTGTTGCCGAGCACCGGTATTTCGCTGCCGTTTTTCAGTTACGGCGGTACGGCACTTTGGTTGCAGCTTGTGGAAATGGGTATGATCTTGTCTATTTCACGCGATATACCCATCCTGCGCGCGGGCTGACACGGCGCTTACTATAATCTGAAGGAGAGAAGAATGAAGGTTCTGCTGACTTGCGGGGGAACGGCCGGGCACATTAATCCTGCGCTGGCAATCGCCGATGAACTGAAAAAAATCTGCCCCGACTGCGAAATCCTGTTCGTCGGCTCCGGCAGACGCCTGGAGAACAGACTGATCCCGATGGCCGGGTACGATTTGGACAACATCAAGATCAGTGGTTTCGAACGAAGCCTTTCGCCGCGTAAATTACTGTTTAACGCCAAGGCGCTGTTGAATTTGATCGGTGCTTTTGGCCAGACAAGAGAAATATTCAGACACTTTCAGCCGGATGTCGCTATTGGAACAGGTGGCTACGTCTGTTATCCCGTCTTGAAAACGGCCGCTAAAAAAGGGATACCAACACTGATCCATGAGTCAAACGCCGTGCCCGGTCTCACAACGAGGCTTTTAGCCTCAAAGGTGGACAAGGTTCTTGTCGCGTTCGCGGATGTCGCAGATTTGTATCCGCACCCTGAGAGAGTTCTTTTTACCGGTACACCGGTCCGCGGCGATTTCGCGAGCCAGCGAAAAAATGAGGCGCGTCTGCGCCTCGGCATCGACGGCAGGCCGCTCGTCGTCTCTTTCTGGGGGTCGCTTGGGGCCGAGAAAATGAACGGCGATATCGTCGATTTCGTATCGTACAACATCGAAAGCCGTTTGTTTAATCACATCCATGCAACGGGCGGCAGCGCAGCCGTCACACAGGATGTTAAAAGAAAAATACGAGAGAAAATGACGGGCGACCTACCGCGCTGGATTGATATCCGAACGTATATCGATAATATGCCAACCGTGATGGCGGCGGCCGACCTTGTTGTCTGCCGCGGCGGCGCGTCAACACTTGCCGAGCTGACACTGATGGGTAAGCCCGCCGTTATTGTTCCCTCGCCGAACGTGACGAACAACCATCAGGAGAAAAATGCCGCACAGCTGTCAAAGGCGGGCGGCGCCGTTGTCCTTCACGAGCGCGATTGCAGCGGCGAAAAGTTATATCAAACGGTAAAAAGGCTTGTTTCAAATAGGCAGCAGCTTGCAGAAATGGCCGTCTCCATGAAGAAAGCCGGCGTTCCTGATTCGGCCAAAAAGATTGTTGAACGCATCATTTCCATGTCCTGATTAACGAAAGACAGCCCCCGGACATAGGATACGGCGTAGAGAAATTCTATGCTGTTTTCGGGGGTTAAATATGAGCATTATACGGATTGACGGCGGGAACCGGCTGGATGGTTCTGTTTCCGTACACGGGGCGAAAAACAGTGTTTTACCGATCATGGCGGCGTCACTGCTGGCGTGCGGCGAAAC
Source organism: Oscillospiraceae bacterium CM (assembly GCA_022870705.1). Classification (NCBI taxonomy): domain Bacteria; kingdom Bacillati; phylum Bacillota; class Clostridia; order Eubacteriales; family Oscillospiraceae; species Oscillospiraceae bacterium JHJ. The sequence continues at coordinate 1,329,278 of CP072107.1, read as the reverse complement.
AGTCATACATAATTGTCCGAGTTTAAGCGATGTTGACGCGGCTACGCGTATCCTGACGCATTTAGGCTGTCAAGTCAGACGCGACGGCGATGCGGTTTTCATTGACTCAACGGTTCTGAGTCGCTGCGAGATACCCCATGACCTGATGCGCGAAATGCGTTCGTCTGTCATTTTCCTTGGTGCCATTCTGGCGCGGCTCGGAGAGGCCGTTTTATCAATGCCGGGCGGCTGCGAGTTAGGACCGCGCCCGATTGACCTGCACCTGTTTGCGCTGCGTGCCATGGGCGCGGAGATTGAGGAGGAAGGCGGCAATATCCACTGCAAAGCAAAAAATCTCCACGGCTGTCGCATCAACATGGCGCTGCCAAGTGTCGGCGCGACGGAAAACGCGATGCTGGCCGCCGCCAGTTGCGACGGGACAACAATTATTACAAATGCCGCCTGCGAACCGGAAATATGGGATTTGCAGAATTATATGCGCCGCCTCGGCTATAATGTTCACGGTGCCGGGACGTCCGTTGTAACGGTTTCGGGTAAAGGGGAAAAGGGTGACAGCGCGCATTGGGTCATCCCGGACCGTATCGTTGCCGCCACATATCTGACATGTGCCGCCTCGGCCGGCGGCATCATTGAACTTAAAAATGTGATCCCCGGGCATCTGTCAACCGTTGTCGACACACTCTCCGAGATGGGATGCGACGTGTCGACAGGGCGCGACTTCATTATCATCCGTGCCGATCGAAAACGACGGGCTGTCAAGCCGATTATCACGAGGCCATATCCCGGATTTCCGACGGATGCGCAGCCGCCGCTCATGGCGGCAAGCCTCACGGCGGAGGGGACAACGGTTTTTGTCGAGAATATTTTTGAAAACAGATATCGCCATGCCGCCGAGCTTTTGCGCATGGGCGCCGACATCAAAACGGAAGGGCGCGTTGCCATCGTCAGCGGCGTCAAAAAGCTCCGCGGCGCGCCGATCACGTCGACCGACCTGCGCGGCGGCGCGGCACTCGTTGTCGCGGCGCTGGGCGCGGAAGGGACGACAGAGATTTCTGGTGTCGGTCATATCGATAGGGGATATGCAGACCTTGTCGTAAACCTGCGTGCCTTAGGCGCTGATATTGAAAGATTAAATTGACAAGATTTGAAGGGAGGCAGGCACATGCCGGAGGAAAAACAGAAAAAGCATCGCGGGCAAGCGCCTGCCGTTTACGGCCCGATTGCCGTCTTACTCGTCGTCTTTATTGCCGTTATCGGGTCAAGCGTCTTTTTCCGCGTATCCAGCATTGAGGTCGATGGTGCGAAGAAGTATTCAGCCGAGCAGATCATTTCTACCTCCGGTATCCAAAAAGGCAGCAATCTGATATTGATTGACGCCCCATCAGCCGCGGCTCTGATTACGACGAATCTCCCGTATCTCACTGACGTGACGATTGAAAAGCGCGTTCCGGACAGAATTGTGATCCATGTGACGGAGAGCCAGCCGCTTGCTGTCATCAGCGATCAGGGGATCTGGTGGCTCATTGATCAGAAAGGGCGCGTGCTTGAGAAGACCGACGCGTATAACGCCTCGCTCAAAATCCAGATCAGCGGCCTAACGCCGACGGCGTTAATACCGGGCCGTCAAATCGCCGTTGCCGACGGTGACAAGACAAAGCTCCTGTATTTAACAAATATTCTCTCGGCGCTGAATAACGCGGGTATATCGAATGATGTTAAAACGCTTGATATAACAAGCATCGCAAATATCAGCCTGTCTTATCTCGGCTGTTTTAACGTTGTGATGGGCAGCGGCGAGGATGCCGACTATAAGCTTGCCATGCTCTCGGACATTGTCGCGCAGCTCTCGCCTGACGACAGGGGGCGGATTGATCTCTCCAGCAGGCCCGCGTTATTCAGTCCCGCGTGACGCCTGTATGCCCAAAAAAACCCTCAAAACTGGCTGAATATTGAAATTAATATTATGTGAACTCTTGACCGGAGCAAAAAATCGAGATACAATAGTGAATAATATTGTTTTTTTATGAAAATGACTGGTGATTCTGGCAATCCTATGCTTCATGGAAACAAATTGCCTGCTGAAAGAATTATTCAAATACAGGAGGATTGAAATATGTCTTTTGCACTCGAAAGTGGTCCGGACAACGTCGTCGTCATCAAAGTCTGTGGTGTTGGCGGCGCTGGCAACAATGTTGTCAACAGAATGGTTGAGGCCGGTACACAGGGTGTTGAGTTTATAGCAATTAATACGGACAAGCCTGCCCTTGGCGTCTCGAAAGCTGACCAGAAGATTCAAATTGGCGAGAAGCTGACGCACGGTCAAGGCGCGGGGTCTAACCCAGAGGTCGGCAAGAAAGCCGCCGAGGAAAGCCGCAATAATATTGCCAAGGCGCTTGAAAACGCCGACATGGTTTTCATCGCCGGCGGCATGGGCGGCGGGACTGGAACGGGCGCGTCTCCCATCGTTGCCGATATCGCCAGAGAAGCTGGCATCCTCACCGTCGGTGTTGTGACAAAGCCGTTCGGCTTTGAAGGGAAAAGACGCATGCAGCAGGCCGAAGAGGGAATCAAAAGCCTGTTGGGCAAGGTCGACTCACTGCTCATCATTCCGAATGACCGCCTCAAATTTGCAACCGACCAGAAGCTCACGTTTGCCAACGCCTTTGCCATTGCCGACGATGTGCTGCAGCAGGCCGTTGTCAGCATTTCGGAGCTGATTAAAAATACCGGCTTTATTAACTTAGACTTTGCCGATGTCACGTCAATCATGAAGGACGCCGGGTTTGCCCACATGGGCGTCGGACATGCCGCCGGAAAAGGCAAGGCGGAAGACGCTGCCCGCGCTGCTGTTTCAAGCCCTCTGATGGAGACCTCGATCGACGGCGCGCGTGGTGTACTCGTCAACATCACCGGTTCGCTCGATATCGGTCTGGAGGACGTTGAGGCAGCCGCCTGTCTCGTCCAAGAGGCCGCCCATCCCGATGCTAACATCATTTTCGGCGCAACGTTTGACGAGACGATGGACGATGAAATCCGCGTGACCGTTATCGCCACGCGTTTTGATGAAAAGCAACCGGAACGCGCCGTTGCCCCTGTCTCCGTTTTTGACAAGACGGCTCAGACGCCCGGGCTTTTCACGGAAGCCTCCGAGAAAAAAGAAGCCGTCGAGCCGAAACCGGCGCCGGAGCCGGTCGTTGAGGAAGACCCCTTCGACACGATTTTCAAGATTTTTAACTCGAAATAAGATAACCTGTGAGGCAGCGCAGTGATTGAAAATGCGGGGCGGGCAATAACGTGCTCGCCCTGTTTTTTTAACGAGGTGTCACATGGAACATTTTAAACGTGTCGTTGTTGAGATGGCGGATATCTTTGCAAAGCAGCGCGTCACGCGTTCTGCTGCCGCTATGTCGTATTTCATCACCATATCCATATTCCCGGCGCTTATCTGTATCTGGGCTGTGATGTCAACACTGCATATGACAGATGAGCGGCTTCTCTGGCTGTCAAAAGAGCTCATCCCGAAGGACGTTGAAAACGTCATCACCGGCTATCTTCGCTATGTCGGCCAGAATCAATCGGCGTTGATGATTTTGATCGGCGTTTTTGTCACCTTCACGTCTTCGGCAACAGCCTTCGGCACCCTGATGAAAATTATGGCCGACATTCAGGGCCGCGCGCGTTTTTCGGGCTTTTGGGGATTTCTCTTTAATTTTGTTGTTTCACTCGGCTTTTTGCTCGTGATCATCGTCTCCGGCCTTGTCATCGTCTCCGGGGAATGGCTCTTGGTGCATTTGGAGCGCAGCATCGGCACAAGCGCTTTTCTGGATATTTGGCAGTGGCTGCGCTTTGCCTTGTTGTTCGGGCTTCTTTTGACGATGATTTATCTCGTTTACAGAGTGACGGCGCCGAAGGAGACAAAACGAAAACATCGCCTGCCTGGTGCCGCGCTTGCAGCTGTTTTGCTCGTTTGCGTGAGCATTGTCTTTTCCAGGATGATCGGTTTGGCTGTCAACTACCCCGTTGTTTACGGGTCGCTCGCGTCGTTTATTATCCTGATGCTCTGGATTTATATCTGCAGCATAATTATCATTTTGGGGAACGTCTTCAATATTGTGGCCTTTCGGCCGGAGCCGACGGCGTAAAAAGAGAGAGAAGGTTAGCATGACGGACTATCTGTCAATTCAATTATCGGATGATGCATTGCATCAGACGTCGACCCTTGGTCTGGCACAGCTGGGTGACGCCGTCTACAGCCTAATGATCCGCTCGTGGCTGTGTTTAAGCGGCCGGGCGACGGCGCATGGCCTGCACAAGGCTTCTGTCGGTTTTGTCGCCGCACCGGCGCAGGCACGGGCGGTGGCAAAAATAATGCCGGAGCTGACGGCGGCGGAGGCCGCCGTTTTTAAACGCGGCCGTAACACCCGCGTGCGCACCATCCCGCGCGGGGCGACGCAAGAGGAATACCACGCCGCCACAGGGCTTGAGGCGCTTTTCGGCTATCTGTACGCCAAAGGTGAAACAAAAAGGCTCAACGATTTGTTTGCGCGCATCGTTGAAAACGGCGAGGGAGAATAGCGATGCCGCTTGACGCTTTCTGCCTGACGGCGCTCTGTTCAGAGCTTGCGCACGCCGTAACAGGCCTGAAAATCGACAAAGTCCAGCAACCGGAGCGCGATCAGATTTTACTCACGCTGCGCGGCTATGGCGCGCCCCGCCGTTTGCTCATCTCGGCTGGAGCGCAGGATGCGCGCGTTCATCTTACGGAGTATTCGTTTGAAAACCCATCGGCACCGCCAATGTTCTGCATGCTGCTGCGCAAACATCTAGCCGGGGCAAAAATTGTTTCACTGACGCAGGCGCCGTTGGAGCGCGTCGTCGATCTCCGGGTTGACGCGCCGGACGCGCTTGGCGAAGCGGTGGAAAAGCATTTGATTCTGGAACTCATAGGACGGCACTCAAATATCATTCTGACGACCGGAGACGGCCTCATCATAGACTGCCTGCGGCGTGTTGACGGCGTAATGTCTCCTGTTCGGCCCGTATTACCGGGGCTCTATTACAGCCTGCCGCCCACGCAGGATAAACGCGATCCGCTGTCAATGACGCGGGACGCATTTTTTGCCGCTTTTAAGGCTTCACCGCCAGAAAAAGAGGCCGACGTCTGGCTCGTTCAAACGTTTCACGGCCTCTCGCCGCTCGTGGCGCGCGAGCTTGTGAACAGGTCTTATGGTGAAACGGACAAGCGTCTCGGCGCTGTCACAGACTGGGACGGGGGCAAATTGCTTTTCGCGTCTTTTGCCGCGCTGACAGCTGCTATTGCGGCGGGGCATTTTACGCCGGTTCTCGTTGTCGGGCGCGACGGCAGGATGCTGGAGTTCTCCTACACGGCAATTAGCCAATATGGCGATGTGGCGACAATGCGCCAAATGGCGGGCTTTTCCGAGCTGCTCGAGACGTTTTATACGCGCCGGTCTCAGGCCGAACGTCTGACGCGGCGCGCGCAAACCCTCCATAAAACAGCCGCGACGGCGTATGAGCGCCTCGTCCGCAAATTGGCGCTCCAGCGGGAAGAACTCAAGAAAACAGAAGGCCGCGAGCGTCTGCGTGAACTCGGTGATCTGATAACGGCGAACCTTTATGCCGTCCAAAAAGGCGACGAAAGTGTGACAGTAGTGGACTTTTACGCGCCGGATGGGCGGACGGTTAACATTCCGCTTGACCCGCGAAAGACACCGCAGCAAAACGCGGCGCGTTATTACCGGGATTATCAAAAGGCGAAAAATGCCGAAAAGGTTCTGACGGGGCAGATAGTGCAGGGCGACACGGAACTCTTATACCTGAAAACCGTTCTTGACGAGCTCAAACGCGCCGCCTCCGAGCGCGAACTTCAGGAAATCCGGCGTGAGCTTGTTTTAACAGGTTATATTAAGCGGGAAAAAACAAACAAAAAAGAAAAGACGACTGCACTGCCGCCGATGAAGTTTAAATCGTCGTCGGGTCTCGATATTTTTGTTGGGCGCAACAACGTCCAAAATGAGGCGCTGACGCACGCCTTGGCCTTTAAAAGCGACGTTTGGCTTCATGCGCAGAAAATCCCCGGTTCGCACGTTGTCATTTCAACGCATGGGGCAGTACCGGACGCCCAAACACTTTCAGAGGCAGCGTCTCTGGCAGCATGGTTTTCACAGGGGCGTGGCGGCGGTAAAATACCTGTTGATTACACCCTTGTCAAGCACGTTAAAAAAATGCCGGGCGCCCGCCCCGGTATGGTGACGTATACCGATTATCAGACGATTATCGCCATACAGCAGGAAGACATCGCAGAACGCCTGAAATAGGTATAAGCTACAATACATAATAATAAAGCACCCTGCGGCCTTGAAATTCAGGTCCTGTCTGTTTATAATGATAAAGCTTTGTAATGCCAATGAGGGGTTAACACAATTGGAACAATCTACAGAACGCAAGCGGGTAGACGGCCGCCTTCTCTATATCGACCTGCTGCGCATTATTTCATGTTTTGCCGTCATCATCATCCATGTCAGCGCATCGAACCAATACAGCGTTTCCGTTGCCAGCACGGCCTGGAAGGCCTTTAATGTATATGACGGTTTGGCGCGCTTTGCCGTTCCGGTTTTCGTCATGATCAGCGGGGCGATGAATTTAAATCCGGACAAGCCATTCACATTTAAAGAGCTCTTTAAGAGACGCCTTTTAAAAATCACCATCGCGTGGGCTGTTTGGGAGCTTTTTTACGCCTTTGTCGATTTTATCTGGCGCGGCGCGCCGGTCGGACCGACGGCGCTTTTGGATTTTCTGGAAACAGCTGCGCGGGGGCATTATCACCTCTGGTTTCTGCCGATGCTCATAGGCCTCTATCTCACCGTGCCGATTCTGCGCGCGGTGACCGAAAAACGGGACAAAAATCTCGTTTTATATGCGATCATTCTCTTCTTTTTATTTTCTGTTCTGAAACCGGCGCTGATGCTTCTTCAGATACCGGAAGCCGTGAAAGAACTTATAGACAGGATACCGCTTGGCGTCATCGGCGGTTACGCGGGCTATTTTCTGCTCGGTTATTATCTCGGGACGTATCCGGTCAGCCGACGCGCCACAGTCGCCTTGGCGGCGCTCGGCCTGCTTGGGGCGGGGGCGACGGTTTTTATCACGGCGCTTCGTTCGGAGGACAGCGGGGTCACATACGGTCTGATGTACGACTTTATGTCCCTGCCGGTGTTCTTCTTAAGCGTCGGCGTTTTCCTGTTGTTTCAGAAAGCAGTGCCTCGCCTGCGTCTGGGTGATAAAACTGTCAAGCGCATCACAAGTCTTGCCGCGTGCACACTGGGGATTTACCTTGTTCACGCCTTTGTCACCGAGCGCGTTTACAGCTTTGGGCTGACAACGCTATCTTTTAATGCTGCCTTCTCCGTCCCGCTGATTGCAGTGCTGGATTTTGTGGTAAGCTGGCTGATCGTCGTCGCGCTGCGCCGGATTCCCTTTGCCAAAAAATATTTGACATAGCAGTGAGACCCGGTTTGTTACAGCCGTGAAGGTTTGGAGGATATCAAATGAGTTATGAATCAACGCTCGAATACATCCACAGTGTCAAATGGCAGGGCAGCAAGCCCGGCCTCGACAGGACAAAAACGCTTCTCGAAGCGCTTGGCAATCCGGAAAAGACCTTAAAATTTATTCATATAGCCGGGACGAACGGCAAAGGCTCGACGGCGGCATGCCTTTCTTCGGTTCTTCGGAAAGCCGGCTATAAAACAGGTCTGTACACCTCACCGTACATCCTGCGGTTTAATGAGCGGATGCAGGTCAACGGGGCGCACATTGCTGACAGTGAGCTGGAGCGGCTGACGGACGTTATCCGTCCGTTTGCCGACGCGATGGCAGACCCGCCGACGGAATTTGAACTCATCACGGCGTTGGCAATGCTGTATTTTAAGGAGCAGCAATGCGATTTCGTTGTGTTGGAGGTTGGCATGGGTGGCGAGCTCGACTCCACGAATGTGATCGACACGCCGGAGGTTGCCGTTATCACCGCCATCGGCCTGGATCATGTGGCGGAGCTTGGCGCAACACTTGAGGAAATCGCTAAGGCGAAGGCCGGGATCATCAAAGAAGGCGGCGACGTTGTTGTCTACGGCGGCGATCTGGCCGTTGAGGCTGTTTTTGAGCAGACGTGCCGTGATAAAAACGCCCGTCTGATTAAGGCCGACTTTACACGCCTGACCGTCCGTGACTTCGGGCTTGACGCTGTGACGTTTGACATGAAGCCCTATACCGATTTGCGTCTGCCCCTCGTCGGCACATATCAGCCGAATAATGCGGCGCTGGCAATCACCACGCTTGAGTGCTTGCGATCGAAGGGGTATCATATAACGGACGACGATATCAAAACAGGGCTTGCGGCAGTCAGCTGGCCGGGGCGCTTTGAGGTGCTTTTAAAAGCGCCCGTCTTTGTCCTCGACGGTGCGCATAACCCGCATGGCCTCACCGCGACGGCGGAGAGCCTTGCCCGCCATTTCGGCGGCCGAAAGATCGTTTTCCTCATGGGCGTCATGGCCGATAAGGATGTTGACGCGATGGCAGAGCTGCTTGTGCCGCTGGCACAGGCCTTCGTCACCGTTATGCCCCACAACCCGCGTGCCATGAAAGCCGAGCGGCTGCGGGATATTCTCGCGCCCTATGGCAAGCCGACGACCGCCTGCGCGACGATTCCGGCGGGCGTATCGGCGGCCATTCGTCAGGCGGGGGAAGACGGCATTGTCTGTGCGTTGGGGTCGCTCTACTTCTCCGGAGACATCCGCGAGGCTGTGGCGGCACAGGGCAAGGTATGATACCGGCATCATACAGCGGCGCGGGATTCACGCGCCGCTGAATCTATCTTGACGAAAAATGGAAAGCGGCATATAATCGCCTTGGAGGCGATTATCTTGGACAGTAACGAGCTCTTTAAAGAGATAAAAAAGCTGATTGACGATCAGACAAAACGGTTTGCACAGCAGGATGCACGTTTTGAGACGATGCTGGCGAGGCAAAATGAGCATGCCGATGAACGCATTACTAAGCAGGATGAGCATTTTGAAGCGTTGCTGGCCAAGCAAAACGCAGATACCAGTAACCGGGTTGCAGAGCAGGACGCACGTTTTGAGGCGATGCTGGCAAGGCAAAACGAGCATTTAGACGCGGTTATTCATGAGCAAAAGCTATGGGTTCAAGAGCAGCTCGACCGGCAGACGCTTCGGATTGAATTGAAAATCGAAAACGATGTGACAAAAAAGCTGGATGCGCTTTTTGACGGGTATCAGATAACGCATGATAAGCAGGAAGAATTAGACAGTCGTATTGGTTCGCTTGAAAAGCGCGTGGACAAGCTGGAAATCAAAGCGTGCTGATCAAATCGAGTGGCAATTATAGATATTGACGTAAAAAGAACAGGTAAAAACCTGTTCTTTTTTGTTGCGGAAACAGTGGCGGCCGGAAATTATTCAGCGGCTTGGAATTCCTCATAGTAGCTGAGCATTCGGTCGTAAGGAGATTTATTATATGGATACGCGGGCTTATACCAGCGCTGCGTTCCATCCGTTTCCACACACAAAAGGCTGTCCTGATTATAGAACGTCAGTGTTTTTTCCCCGCCGCTGTTGCGGCAGATCACGGCGTTGCCTGAAATCGACGACGGGGCTTGTGCTATAATCCATAAAATCGGATACAGGCTGGAGCCTGTATAATTACTAAGCGGACCATTGTAATAGCTCGGCACGCCGTAGGCTTTTGACAAGTAGGACTTACCGCTTTCGTTTGTCAATTTTTGCAGTGTTCCCATGTCGTCAAAGACAACGTTACAGCGCCGTAAGACATTACCGGCTGGTTCACCGTTTACTGGTGAGAAGCTGTCGACCGTCACCGTTGCATAGTCAAATTTCGTTTTGGCAAATGAAACTGCGGCAGAAACGGGGTCGAGCAGCGCAGTGTCTGTGCCGGTATCTGCTGCTTTTTGAAGCGCGGCGTAATAGGCCGCCGCCGGTTGGCTGGTTGCCGGAAACTCGATGTACAGGTTGCCGTATGTCGTGTCATACGAGCGCTCAACGCACCAGATACCAGCTTCCCCCTGTGTGACGGGTTGAGACAGGACGAGCGTATACGAGACATCCGGCCAATTGATACCCTGCTGCTCGGCATCGCGCCTATTATTAGCGTAGGGATAAAAGGTCAGATACAGATGCGCGCCGTCATACGTAAAGTCTCTGTCCCAGAATTCGTCGTCGCTGTAGGGGGTTAAGTTATTGCGCGCTGTAAAATCGTTTTTGATTGCGGAGAGGTTTTCGCATAGGTCAACCCACGCTTCCCAATCGCTGGATTCTGTATTCACAACGCCGCCGGAGCGGTAAAACTGTACGTCCGTCGCCGTTGCCCACCCATAATAATATTCAGCGTCTTTTGAAAAAAACGAAAGACCAGAGCCGTCGGAGGACAAATACTGCTCATACTGCGCTTGTGTATAGCGCACGATGGAGAACAAAAAGCCCATATAGAAAGCGTCGCCATTCTCCTTCTGACTATCTTCATAGCTCTTTTTTTCATATACGGAAATCAGAGATTTGTTTTCCGAGTCAACCCATTTTGACTCGGTGAACACAAGCAGTTGGTCGGCGTATGCATTGGGGATGGCGATTGACAAACCGTATTTCTCGTATAGGGTAGCATCAGCTATGAGCTGTGCCCGAGCTGTTGGCTCATTTTTTGCCGTGTTTGTGCCGATCGAAGCGGCGCATCCAGAAAGGCCAACCGCGACAACCACAGAGAGTAAAACGAAAACCCTAAACGCTGTCATTTTCATGGTGATAGACCTCCAATAAGACAAATAAAATCCGAATCCATCTTATGGTGAAAGCCAAAAAATGTCAAGTGGCACTCAGGATACCGTCCATCAGTCTACGCCTCACCCCAACGATATTTTTTCTTTTGTTGCAGAATATCGACATTGCAAGTCAAGCATAACCCGTTGTGACAGCATATCGGGCTGCCGCACGTACGACAGCGCCATTGCGCCTCTTGCTGTTGAAGAAATGTTTGCATGCCGTCTTCTTTGATGCAATCAAGATTGTCTATCATACTCATGTGGTATTTTGTGCGGTAGCGCGTGTCGAGTGATTTTAGCCGTTTGCAGGGATATTTTTTGCATTCAAAGCAAAACCGCACCAAGCCTTTTCCAAGCAAGTCGCACTGATCGCCCATATGCGTGCAATTTTTCCCTCTTGGAATGCAGCCGGGGCAATACTTCTTGTGAAAACCCTTGCTGTTTAAGTCTCTTTCCATGAACTGATAAGCGATGCATAAGCTGCAATTCATCCCGCAGGGAGCAATGAGCTTGTCTTCCATTACCACATCACCGCACTTCACAATATAAAATAAACCATCTACTGAAAAACATTGTTTATCAATAGATGGTCTTGCTTTTGGTCGGAGTGGCGGGACTTGAACCCGCGGCCTCATGGTCCCGAACCATGCGCGATACCAAACTTCGCCACACCCCGATAGGATGAGTCTTTTGACTCGTAGGTAGTAGCATAAAACACTTTTGGATTCATGTCAAGAGTTTTTACACATGTTTCTGCATTTGGCAGCGCCGGATAAAATCATATAAAACGCCCCCGCTAAGAGCCGAGGCGCTTTTTAAATCAGTTGTCCCAGCTCATGACGAAAAGGCCTGCGCTGTCCGTAAAAGAGCCGACAATAATCATAATGACGTCAACGAGATAGCCAATGCCGAAAACGCCCCCGGTCAACAGCCATAGGACGCCCGTGCCGACCTTGCCGACGTAAAAACGGTGAATGCCGAGATAACCAAGAAGAATGGCAAGCAGCAGGACGACGGTTCGGCTTTTCGGCGAAATGGGTCTGCTGTACATGTTGAACACTCCAGTCAAATTATTTGTTGAAATACGGTCATTAATGACATTATAGACCGAATCGAGTTGAAAAAAAATAGATAAATGATAAAATGACGATTAAAATAAGATTAAAATGACGGACGGCTTGACGGCCGACCGGTGTGCCAAAAAGGAGAAAAGCTTTGGAAACATATAAAAAAATTGAAAAAGCGCTGAAAATATTGAAGGGATCGACTTCGATTGTCCCAAAAGTAGCGCTGGTCCTCGGCTCCGGCCTCGGCGCTTTTGCCGAGGAAATCGACGTCGTCTCAACGCTTGACTACGCGGAAATTGACGGCTTTCCCGTCAGCACCGTACCGGGGCACCGGGGCCGATTTGTCTTCGGCTATATCGGGGACGTACCCGTCGTTTTAATGCAGGGGCGCGTTCATTACTACGAGGGGTATGATTTGTCGGATGTTGTGATGCCGATCCGCCTGATGGTACTTTTGGGGGCCAAGACGCTTTTTTTAACGAACGCCTCCGGGGCGATTAATACGGCCTATTCGGCGGGCGACTTCGTCCTGCTGCGTGATCATATCGTGTTGGGCGTACCGTCACCGCTTATCGGCCCGAACATCGAGGAACTCGGCACGCGTTTTCCGGACATGAGCGCCGTTTATGACCCTGTGTTGCGCCAGACGGTGCTGGCGGCGGGCGACGCGCTTGGCATCCGTATGCAGGAGGGCGTTTATATTCAGGTTTCCGGCCCGAATTTTGAAACGCCCGCAGAAATACGGGCCTACGGCACGCTTGGCGCCGACATCGTCGGCATGTCGACGGCGGTGGAGGCCGTCGCGGCGCGGCATATGGGGATTAGGGTCTGCGGTATCTCGTGCGTCGCGAATATGGCCTCTGGCCTTTCTAAAACGCCGCTGACGCACGAGGAGGTGCAGGAGACGGCAAACAGAGTGGCGCCGGACTTCAAGAGGCTTTTAACAGCGGCGATAAAACGAGCAGGAAAGTGACCGTTAGGACCATGCGGCTTTTTTATGATCGTAATTGGGCTGGGATAGCTCTAAAATATATTGTTGAAAAATGTAATAATATACATTAATATGATATTAATGCTAATTCTACCAGAGGTGCATGCAAACAGAGAGAGTAATTAGGGGGCTGCATCATGAAAAACACCATCGGAATTAAATGTATAGCATTTTTCGTCATCGCAGTCCTTATGATACATAGTGTTGGGCAAATGCCAAAGGCCCAGGCGGAGGAAATTGCCAAGCCCATTCATATCATCGTCATGGGGCGCGAGGTATCGTTTCCGGATCAGCAGCCTGTTTTCATCAATTCGAGAACCATGGTGCCCGTGCGCCTAACGGAGGAATTTGATTTCAACGTTAATTGGCAAGCGTCAATAAATGAGGTTGTCGTGAGCAACGCAAAGACCGTCGTCATATTCAAAATCGGCAGCGACTTGATGACGGTCAACGGCATTTCGCAAAAAATGGATGTCAAAGCGCAAACGCTCAATAATCGGACGATGATACCACTTCGATACTTGACGGAGCCGTTCGGATACGACGTTAAATTTGAAAACAACCCAAATGACTTTACTATTTCACTCGTTTTGAAAGAATCTGACGAGGACGCGGCGCAAAAAAAGCTTATGGAAAAGATGGGGCTCACGGATACCCTTTATCCCATATATGATGATGTGGGAATTAGCTTTGTTTTAATGCGGATCGAGGAGGCTGTTGCGCGGGGAAGCGGCCAAGGCGTTGACATTCTGGTTGTAGACAGCGAACAAAATGCGGATAAATCGATGCTCACAAAATTGGCTCCTTCGGCAAAGCTTGATATGGTAACGTCATTGCCGGAAAACCTTGACGGCTATGACATTGTCTCCATTAAGCGGAACCTCTGGAAAAACTATGACATGGACCAACTGGCATTAAAATACCCTGATACACTATTCCTGGTGACCATTGATTATTATACGGAGGCACCTCGGGACAAGCCCGTCATAGACAACAGCGCGCACTTCGAAGCGGTTAAAAAACTGACGCAGCCGAATATTATCAAGGTTGGCCGCGGCATGTTTAACGCCGGTTCGATTAACCCGTGGAATATTCTTTACGATTATGCGCCGGTCGCCGACTTATATATAATGGATTGGAATGATCAGGCGCTGAATGTCGCAGCTGGCGTATTCGCCATATTCCTTGAAACGCACAAGGATATGAAAGCGATGAATATGAAAAGCTATATCGCCCGCCACAGCAAAGAAAACACCAGTCTCGTGCAGCCAAGAGAGGATCTCAATAAAAGAATACCTGTATCGTTCATGGTTTTAGACGCCCATTTGCTTTTCAACAGCTACGACGACGACCCGGCGATTCTGGACGTCTTAAATCTGAGCAGCTATACCGGAAAAGGCGTCAAGGTGGCCATCATTGATCATAATTTTGACTTAAAAGGACTGGAGGATAAAGTCAAGGCGCAATATGTTGTTTCTGAAGACAAGAATTTCGGTTATCAAAACTTTTATGGAAAAGGCGCTTATTCGCACGGCAAGGAGATGCTAAATGACCTGCTTGATGTTGCCCCCGACGCGGCGGTTTATACAATTTTAACTGGGCCTTTTAACGGCACGTTTGAAGGACAGGATGCCCAGGATATCGTAAACGCCTTATATAAAGCGAAAGAATTGAACGTGGACGTTGTGTCCATGAGCTTCGCAGCATATTACAATACGAACGATAGTATTAAAAAGGCCATTCGCTCCTTATGCGATTCCGGCATTCTGGTGAGCTGGTTCTGGTCCGCGGAGACGCTGGATAATCAATTCAGAAGCAGGAGTGGTTCATGGGAAGAAACAGCGCTCGGACCTGACGGCGTACTCATGTATGACCGTTACGACAAGGATTATTACCGCACTCCGTCGGAAGTCGGGAGTGTTTCCGGCACAGCGCCCAGGATGGCCGGAATACTTGCGCAAATTCTTGAAGCGGACCCGGATGCGACCGGAAAAGCAATCAAGCAGCTCATCAATGAAACGGGTGTTAAAGTCGGCGATAAATATATGCAGGGCTATGATACCATCCCAAATGTCAGCCGGTTAATAAATATTCTGGATAATAAACTTGACGTTGTAAAAGACCTTTATCAAAACGCGCCGATTCAGGTGTCCTTCACGAAGAGCTACGATGTAAGGATTAATGGGGTCATGAAAGAGAATACCTCAGCACTATCGGTGCCGGGGTCCGGGCATTTTACAATCCAAATCCAGGACGGCGGTCAAACGATTGTTGAACCGGCGACGCAGCAAGTCAGTGTTCTGCTGCTTGTAGACAGCGCGGGCAACTACTTTCTGGACGCGACATTTAATGGAACGATTCAGACGGATATCGGGTCTATCGAGGTTAAAAAGGGTATCAACAAGATTGAAAAAGTGGTCGGGTCGATCCATGATATTCAAATAAATTATTAGTTCACTGTACGCATCTCATGGTCTGCATGAAGCAAAGATGCAGGCGTTGGGTTGCTGTTACCCTGAGTATTCTATGCGATTCTCCGCGCCGGAAGGTTTTAGATTAATGAAAAGCGGCAGCAACAGCTGCCGCTTTTTTTGGCATTGTGTGCACAAGTAAAATCTGGGATTGTTCATAATATGTTCTAATTTTGTTCGTTAATCGGCAATTATCACGCGATATAATTACAAAACATATAGAAAAAGTGTGAATCATCTGATCTCGGATTTTATGTTTCCCACCAAGCAACCTGCAGGTCTGCTCTTTGAAGCATCATTTTGACGCGACATGGAAAGGAGATTATTTATGAAAGGCAAGCTACTCATCGGCATAGCGATCATCACAATTTTGGCCGCGGTTATATCGGGGTGTGCAGGGGGCACGGCCAGTACGGCAACAAAAACGGACGGTGCTGTAACAACGGCTCAATCACAGCCGAGTGCTTCGAATCTAACACAAACCCCAGCAACGACAACAACGGTGGATACAACGACAACAGCGACGACAACAGCGACAACAAAGCCAACAGCGACAACAAAGCCAACAGCGACAACAAAGCCAACAACAACGGCGGATACAACAACAAAGACGACAACACCAGCGACGACAACACCAGCGACGACAACACCAGCGACGACAACACCAGCGACGGCAACACCAGCGACGCAAAAAGTCTTTACGCTTTCGGAACTCAGCAAATATAACGGGAAAAACGGCAATCCAGCCTATGTCGCCGCTTTCGGCATCGTCTATGACGTGAGCAGCGTGAATGTGTGGCGTAGCGGAACCCATGAAGGCATTATGGCAGGCACAGATATTACGGCAGCCATTCAAAACGCCCCGCACGGCACCGATGTATTAAAAGGCCTTCCGGTCGTTGGGAAGCTGCAATAACTGGCGCCATTAAACCTCCGGTTTTATGCCGGGGGTTTTTATCGCCGTTTTTAGCGACGCTTTTCGGAAAACGCATCCCAAATCCCAGAAATTGCATATGCCTGGCCAAATCTGAATATAATTACCCCACAGGGGGTGTGACTTTGGAACGGTACAGGACATATGACGGGCGGCACAGCGCGGCACGCCGCCGCCGCTCGTCGTTTAAAATATCAAAGTCGGACAGGTCGGCCAGACGCGTTTTCAAGCTGGCTGTTTGCGCCGGGATTTTTGTCGTGGCCGCCGCTGTGAAGCTGCTTTTTCCGTCGGCGATGAAATCGGTCGGTGACGAGCTCAACGCCGTCGTCAACTATAAAGCGGCTTTTACGGCCATCGGCGAAGGCATCAGCGGTGATAAAAAATTCACAGCGGCGCTCGGTGAGGCGCTGACATACGCCTTTTCAGGCACAGCACCAACGGCGGACAGCGTGACTCCCGCGCCAAGCGCGACAAACGATGCTGCCCCAAGCCAGACGGACGGAAAGAGCAGCGCAGACGATACGACGGGTGACGGCGGCACTGTTGAAACCTTTGCGGAAACGGATGGCAGCGGGGAGACAAAAGAAGTGCCGAGCAAAAGCGAGGCTTTTACGAACGCTGTCATCTCGGCCTTTGTGCAGAGTCAGGAGCAGTATTCCGATTATGCGATTCCGGCCGGCGTTACCTACGATATGCCGAAGCTCGGCATATCCTATACAAAGCCGGTAGACGGCGTTGTGTCCTCCGGCTTTGGCTTTCGCCTGCACCCGACGGACAACACGGTCAAATTCCATTACGGAACGGATATCGCGGCAGACGCCGGGACAAGCATTGTCGCCTTTGCCGACGGCAAAGTGATCGCCGCCGGACAGAGCGCAACGCTCGGCAATTATGTGATCTTAAGCCACAGTGATATTGAAACGCTATACGCCCATTGCGGCAAAATTAATGTAAAAAGCGGACAGGCTGTTAAAAAAGGCGATCTCATAGCCACCGTCGGCATGACGGGAAACGCGACGGATACGTGTTTGCATTTTGAAATCAAAGTCAGCGGCGTGTCTGTTAATCCTGAATATTACGTGACATGGTGACAGTCGGACGCGTCACGGTCGGTGCG
Organism: Oscillospiraceae bacterium CM; assembly: GCA_022870705.1. Lineage (NCBI taxonomy): Bacteria > Bacillati > Bacillota > Clostridia > Eubacteriales > Oscillospiraceae > Oscillospiraceae bacterium JHJ. Next base: position 1,311,828 of record CP072107.1, on the reverse strand, counting down.
GGCGCGCTTTTAGCGCTCGCGTCTATCTTTTTATTCAATGACGGCGCTTTTTTTCTGGCGGTTGTTGTGGCTGTTGCCTGCCATGAGCTTGGGCATTACGCGGCGCTCCGCTTTTTAAAGCACCGCATCGTCAGTCTCCGGCTGGATATCTGGGGCGGTGATATGCGCTGTGACGGGCGTCTGTCTTACAGTCATGAGATTATCACGGCGGCCGCCGGGCCGATGGCAAGCTTTCTGCTGGCCTTCCTGGCCTCTCAATTCGGGCCGTCTTGCCGGGCATTATTTTTTTTATCGGGTCTCAGCCTCGTTTACGGCGCGTTCAACATCCTGCCGGTGCAGGCGCTTGACGGCGGACGGATGATTTACGCGCTGACGGCACAGCAGCGCGGGCTTTTAGCGGCCGAGCGTTTGACCTGCGTCCTCAGCTGCGGTATCATCGGACTCCTTCTGGTGGCCGGTGTCTGGCTTCTTATCCGGACACACGTGAATTTTACGCTGCTGCTTGTTGCGGTCTGTTTGTTAATCAGCTATTGTCAGACGGGCTCTGTTCAGGTACAATCAAAGGGAAAAAATGTCGGATGTGTGTGAATGAACAGACAATTAGAGAGAATCTTAAAAACAGTTCAGAAGCCGGCCCGCTATACAGGCGGGGAGTACGGCGCAATTATGAAGGATAAAGAGCGCGTCCAGACGCGCGTGGCCCTGTGTTTTCCGGACACATATGAAATCGGGATGTCGAACCTCGGTATGCGGATTTTATACGCCGTCGCCAATAAAATGGACGGCGTCTGGTGCGAGCGTGTCTTCGCCCCGTGGGGTGACATGGAAGAGGCTATGGAAAAAGCCGGACTGCCGCTTTTCGCGTTAGAGAGCGGTGATCCTGTCGGCAGCTTCGATATCATCGCGTTTTCGCTGGGGTATGAGCTGGCGTACACAAACGTCTTGAACATGCTGCGCCTTGCCGGATTACCGCTGCGCCGTGCCGATAGGCCGGGTCTTTCGCCGCTTGTCATCGCGGGTGGGACATGCTGCTATAACCCCGAGCCGATGGCCGATTTTATCGATCTTTTCATTATCGGCGAGGGTGAGACGGTTAATGGTGAAGTTATTGAGGCGTACGGCCGGGCGAAAAAGGATGGACTGACCAAACAGGCTTTTTTGGCGCTGGCCGCCAAAATTCCCGGCGTCTACGTCCCGAGCCTGTATGACGTCGCATACGGCGGCGACGGGACAATCAGTGCCATCACGCCGTGCGGCGGTGCGCCGCTGCCTGTCGTTAAACGGATCGTTGAGAACCTTGATGACGCGTATTTCCCGGCTGAAACGATCGTCCCGTCGACGGAAATCGTCCACGACAGGGTTGTATTAGAGCTTTTCCGCGGGTGCATCCGCGGCTGCCGCTTCTGTCAGGCGGGGTACGTTTACCGGCCTGTGCGTGCGCGCGCCCCGGACAAGCTGACAAAAATGGGTATCGAGGGGCTGGAAAAATCAGGCTATGAGGAAATTACGCTTTCATCGCTGAGCACAAGCGATTACAAGGAACTGGAGACGCTGTGCGACGGGCTTCTCAGCTGGTGTGAGCCGCGCAAAGCGAGCTTGTCGCTGCCGTCGCTGCGCGCCGACAACTTTTCGATGGAATTGATGCGCAAGGCGCAGAAGGTGCGCAAATCGGGCCTCACATTCGCCCCGGAGGCGGGCAGCCAGCGCCTGCGCGACGCTATCAACAAAAACGTCACGGAAGAGGCGCTTTTGCAGACATGTCGCATTGCCTTTGCGGGCGGCTGGAACAGCGTGAAGCTCTATTTCATGCTTGGCCTGCCGACCGAGACGGATGCCGACGTTGTCGCCATCGCCGAGCTCGCGCACAAGGTGCTCGGCATTTGGAAGCAGCACGCGGCAAATAAAAGCCGCGGCGTCCGGCTGACGGTCAGCACGTCCTGCTTCGTGCCGAAGGCACACACGCCGTTTCAGTGGGCGGGGCAGGTGACAATGGCGGAATATGAGCGCCGCGTGGCGCTATTGCGCGACGCCATGCGCGCCAGAGCCATCGTCTACAACTGGCATGACGCAAAAACAAGCCTTATCGAGGCTGTTCTCGCGCGGGGAGACCGGCGCATCGGCGCGGTTTTGGCGCATGTCGTCCAAAACGGCGGGCGTTTGGATGCCTGGGAAGAGTATTTCTCCTTTGAGCGCTGGCAGAAGGCCTTTGAGGCAACCGGTCTTGACCCGGCGTTTTATGCAAACAGAGAGCGATTATATGGCGAAGTGCTGCCGTGGCACGTCACGTCTGCCGGTGTCGGCGAGGCTTTCCTCTATGGGGAATATGAAAAAGCGCTGCGCGCCGAGCTGTCACCGGACTGCCGCACGGCCTGTACGGCTTGCGGGGCGTCAAGCCTGACGGGAGGGCGCTGCGATGGCTAGAGTGAGACTTCTTTTTGCAAAAATGGGCCGCAGCAAATACCTGTCACATCTGGATTTGATGCGGACATTCCAGCGCGTGTTTATCAGGGCGGGCGTCCCGCTGCATCACACGGAGGGGTTTAACCCGCACCCGTATCTGTCCTTTGCGCTGCCGCTGTCTGTCGGCGTTGAAAGCGTGACGGAGCTTCTGGATGCCGAGCTCAGCTGCAGCGAGGATTTATCGGCGCTGCCAATGCGGCTGAATCAGCAAATGCCAGAAGGTATTCGGGTGCTGGAAGCCTATGAGCCGGCAACGAAGTTTGCGGCGCTTGCGTGGGTTGCCGTTGAAGGATACCTCGATTATGACGCGGGTGTTCCGGCAGAGTCTCTTACGGCGCTGTCATCGCTTTTTGCGTCGAAGGAACTCGTCATAACGAAAAAGACAAAAAAGGGTATGGCTGAGGTGAACATTATCCCCGCAATTGGGGATATTAGCTTTGAAGACACAGGCGACGGGCGCGTGCTGCTGCGCGCCGTTATCGCCGCGCAGAATCCGTCGCTCAACCCGGAGCATTTGATTACGGCAATTAAAACGCACCGCCCTGATTTGACGCCGGATTTTGCGGCGTTCAAGCGGCTGGCTGTCTATGACGGCGCCAAGGCCGTCTTTCACTAAGCGACACAGAAGATGAAGGGAGACTTTCCATGGAGACGACCATCAGGCGTATCGGCGTCTTAACGTCCGGCGGTGACGCGCCGGGGATGAACGCGGCAATTCGCGCCGTTGTTTTAACGGCGCTGCATCTCGGGATTGAATGCGTTGGTATTCGGCGCGGGTATAACGGGCTGATCGGCGGCGATGCCGTGACGATGACGGCCGACGACGTCAGCGGAATCGCAAGATGCGGCGGCACAATTCTCTACACGGCGAGAAGCCCCGAATTCATGACGAAAAAAGGGCAGAAGCGCGCGTCGGAAAACTGCCGCTTTCTGGGGCTTGACGGCCTCGTCATTATCGGCGGGGACGGGTCCTACCGCGGGGCCCTCGTCTTGTCCAAGCTCGGAGTGCCCGTTATCGGCATACCCGGTACGATTGACAACGACATCGGCTGCACAACGTACACCATTGGGTTTGACACGGCCTGCAACACGGCCATCGACGCCGTGGACAAGCTCGACGACACGATGCAGTCACACGAGCGCTGCTCTGTCGTCGAGGTCATGGGGCATCACGCCGGTCATCTGGCTCTAAACGTCGGTATTTCAACTGGGGCGACCGTGACGCTCATTCCGGAAATGCAAATTGATTTTGAAGCGGATGTGGCCGATAGAATCCGCGCCGCGCGCCTTGAAGGGCATACGCACTTTACCGTCATTGTTGCCGAGGGTGCGGCCTCCGCCCATGAGATAGCTGCAAAAATCAAAGAGACGACGGGCGTTGACACGCGCGTGACGACGCTCGGCCATATCCAGCGCGGCGGCTCACCGCTCGTGCGCGACCGGGTAACGGCCTCGCGCATGGGCTTTAAGGCTGTGCGCCTGTTGTATGACGGGGTTTATAACCGCATCATCTCCATGAATGGTGAAAAGTGCGTCGATATCGATATCGAGGAGGCGCTCAATATGACAAAGGGCCTCGACGAGGACGCCTGCATGATGCAGGACGCGCTGATGAGTTAAGGGTGCGTTTTGATGTCGGCCGGATACTCGAAAACGGGGATACCCTCGTAATACGGCGCGATGGCATATTGGTCGTAGAAAATGATAATATTGCCGGGCTCAATATAGAATTTCGCCGGGCTGAAGTATTTTTTAATGAGCTTTGGATAGTTTTCAAAATAATGATGCGTGCCGGCGCGGGTTTGCTGCGTCGCGATGACGATGGCATTGTCAATTAAAAGGCGCTTGTAATTTGTACCGCGCGGAAAAAAATCACTGAGCATGATAAACCAGCCCGTCTCCGTGCGCCAGGTATCGCCAAAGCGCCGGGTCGCGCCGTGCGCGCCGCCAGTAAAGTCATACACGTCAAAATAAAGGCTAAGCAAATCGTTTTCATTATATGTAACGGTGAATTTCATGACCGACTCGAATTCGCGGAAGGGATAACCGTTTTCCGTGGCGTACCGCCACTCGGCAACGGCGTCGGGTAAAAGATCGCTTTTTGCTTTTTTGAGCAGTGTTTTTGCCATGTGCCGGTAATAGCTATTAATGCGCCTGTCAGCCTTGCCGCCGCCGCCGGACACAACAGGGTAATGAAAATCGGTACGCACCATCGTTACGCCTTCAAAGGTGAGGTCCTCTGTGAGGGTTTCTTCTGAAATCGTCATCATACGCTCACGCCCCTTCGTTCATACAATATGACGGCGGCAGGCAAAGCGTTAATAAATTGCTCTTTACTTTAACGATTTACTCCTGTAAAATATAGAATGTGAATCGAATTCGCACCCGCCCGCGCGACAGCGCGCCGGAATTTATTGGCCGGGAGGGACTGCCGTGAACAAGACAGTGAAAGGCACCAAGAAAGACAGAAATACGGAGATGTATGAGGCGATCTTAACGCTTCGGACAGTTGACGAGTGTATGCGCTTTTTTGACGACCTCTGTTCGGTCACAGAACTGCGGGCGATGGAGCAGCGCTTTCAGGTGGCAATGCTTTTAAATCAGGGGAACATCTACAACAATATTCTGGAGCAGACGGGCGCCTCATCGGCGACGATCAGCCGCGTCAACAGAAGCCTCATGTACGGTGCCGACGGCTATGAGATTGCTTTTAAAAGGTTAAAGGAGAAAGAATCGTGACGTCGTATTCCTCACTGGCGCGGTTTTACGACAGCCTCACGGGTGATGTGCCTTATGCGGCGATGGCGGATTTTTACGAACAGCTTTTTCGCGAACGCGGGCTTGCCGTTCGGTCGATTGTCGATCTCGCGTGCGGGACAGGTACGCTGACAAGCCTTCTGGCCGGGCGCGGGTATGATATGATCGGCGTCGATGCCTCCGAGGACATGCTGGCACAGGCCGCCGAGAAAGCAGAGGGCCTATCGGGCAGGCTGCTTTTATTAAACCAGCCAATGGAGTGCCTCGACCTTTTCGGGACGGTGGATGCCGCCGTCTGCTCGCTTGACGGTATCAATTATGTCAAACCATCGCTTTTGAAAGACGTTTTTTACCGCGTCCGGCTCTTCTTGGAGCCGGGCGGTCTATTTGTCTTTGATATTCACACACCGGCGCGTCTCAAAAGCCTCGACGGGGAGGTGTTTCTGGACGAGACGCCAGACGTTTTTTGTGTGTGGCGCACATTTTTTGATAACAGGGAGAATGCCTGCTTTTACGGCATGGATCTTTTTGAACGCCTCGGCTCAAAATGGTTACGCAGCCGGGAGGAGCATGTTGAATACGCCTACGACCCACGAGACCTAGAAAGTCTATTAGTGAACGAAGGGTTTGCGGACGTGCGCTTTTATGGGGATTTAAAGCATACTGCGCCCGATGAAAGCGACACGCGCATTTTCATCGCCGCGTCGAAAGGAACAGGCAATGGATGAAATCGTCAGAGCCGTCTCGGATGACGGGTTTATTCAAATATCGGCTGTGTCCTTAAAAAACACGGTGGAAAGGGCGCGCGTTATTCACAAGACAACGCCAGTCGTGACGGCGGCGCTCGGCCGGACGATGGCGGCCTGCTCGATGCTTGGGCACATGCTGAAGGACCCATTAGCGTCCGTCACCGTGCGCATTAACGGCGGCGGGCCGGTCGGGAGCATTATTGCCGTCTCCGACAGCACAGGCAACGTACGTGGCTATGTCCAGAACCCGTTTGTCGATATTCCGAAGAAGCCCAACGGCAAGCTTGATGTCGGCGGGGCCGTCGGCACAGACGGCATGCTGACTGTTATCAGAGACCTGCACCTTAAAGAGCCATACGTCGGCAGCGTCCAGCTTGTCACCGGTGAGATTGCCGAAGACTTCACGGCGTATTTTTACGCCAGTGAACAAACGCGCACGGCCGTCGCGCTCGGCGTTCTCGTCGGACCGGACCAGTCCGTTCTGGCAGCAGGGGGCTATATCGTGCAACTGTTACCGGACGCGCCGGATACGCTTCTTGACACGCTCGAGCGCAACATTGCCGCGACAGGCCCCGTGACAACCGTTTTGACGGACGGCACCGCCGAGGGGCTCTGTGGTCGCGTTCTCGCGGGGTTTACGATGCGCGTATTAGAAACGACACCCGTAGAATACCGGTGCTACTGCAGCCGCGCGCGTGTTTTACAGGCTGTTGCCGGTGTCGGACGGCAGGAGCTCCTCGATATGGAGAAGAAGGGCGAGCCGGTTGAAGTTACATGCCAATTCTGTGACACCGTCTATCGATTAACACCGCGCGAGGTTATCGCATATCTTGAAGAAAACAAGACGCCGGTAGAGTTCGAAGGGCATGAAAACAGTCCTGAAAAATAGCGTTTTAAAATCGCGTTTTACTGTTGACAAGAGATAGGGGTTTTAGTATAATAACAACCGTCGCTAACAACGGCAGCGGTTGGGGGAGCATAGCTCAGCTGGGAGAGCACATGCCTTACAAGCATGGGGTCACAGGTTCGAGCCCTGTTGTTCCCACCACAAAAATGGCCCAGTAGTTCAGTTGGTTAGAACGCCAGCCTGTCACGCTGGAGGTCGACGGTTCGAGCCCGTTCTGGGTCGCCACAGGGCACTTCACAGTGCCCTAATATGCCTCTGTAGCTCAGTTGGTAGAGCAGAGGACTGAAAATCCTCGTGTCGTTGGTTCGATTCCGACCGGAGGCACCACGCGCAGTTTATATAAATTGAATAATTTCATATGATATTGCGCGATGTGCGGGCGTAGCTCATCTGGTAGAGCGCCACCTTGCCAAGGTGGAGGTAGCGAGTTCGAGCCTCGTCGCCCGCTCCAAATAAAGAGGTGCTTTTGCGCCTCTTTATCGCCTATGGCGACATAGCCAAGTGGTAAGGCATGGGTCTGCAAAACCCTGATTCCCCAGTTCAAATCTGGGTGTCGCCTCCAAAACCATAGAACCCGAAGAGAAATCTTCGGGTTCTACAACTGAATATGCGGGCGTAGCTCATCTGGTAGAGCGCCACCTTGCCAAGGTGGAGGTAGCGAGTTCGAGCCTCGTCGCCCGCTCCAATAAGAGGTGCCGATGCGCCTCTTTTTATTTAAAAAACTTGACCGAACAGGTTAATGGGCCAAGTTGCTCATCTTATTTTTAGAAATGACAGATTGTGGTTAAGATTTCTACGAAAAATGACGAAAGTAATTAATAAGAAGATAAGCGGCAGAGACATATCGGAGCAGTTTCGGAGGTATTGATGACAGAACCAACCACCATCTTTCAGGCCGTCTTTCAGAATTCGCCGGTCGGGCTTGTCATTGTCAACCCGGATACGACGGTTCGTGACGCCAACCGATATATGCTGAAAAGCTTTCATTTAACGCCGGAGGCGCTGAGCGGTGAGCGTTTCGGCAATGTTTTCAACTGCTCGGATATTCTTGAAGAGCAAGAGGTTTGCGGCAACGGTGATGCGTGCAAGACTTGCCCTCTGCGCAGTGCGCTGGAGACCGTTTTGCAAACGGGTACGGTGATTACAGACGCGGAGGTTGACCACAATTTTCATATCGACGGCGTCACGCACCAGAAGTGGTTTGTTGTCAGCGCCACGCGCGTTGTCAGTGACGGTGATGTTTTTGCGATCGTCGCATTTGCCGATATCACAGCGCAGAAAGAGTATGAGCAGTTGCTCAACAGCCAGCTTTCCCTTGATCTGGCGACCGGCATAACGAACAAATACGCGCTGTTAAACGCCTTGAAAAATCTGTCGGTTTCAAAAGAGAATATTACGCTTGCCATGATCGATTTCGACGACTTTAAGCTGATTAACGATACGCTCGGCCATCTTGCCGGTGATAAGGTGCTGTGCATTTTTTCCGAATGCGCGGCTTCCCTCACGCGCAAACAGGACATCCTCGGCCGCTTCGGCGGTGAGGAATTCATGCTTGTTATGCCGGGGCAGTCCAGCGAACTAATGCTAGAGACGCTGTTGAATATCTCAAAAACATTGCAGGACAGATGTGAGAAGGAACTGCACATCCGCCCGACGTTCAGCGCGGGCGTTACGGAAGTTCTCTTAGACGCCGACGGAGAGCTTGACGTTTGGGCTGTCATTTCACAAGCTGATACGAACCTTTACGAGGCGAAAAAAAGAGGGAAGAAGAAAGTTGTGTTTGACGGGGGAGAATTTCCGCTCTAAGGCGTCGCAACCGGCGTGATGACTTGACAATCGGGGACTGCCATTCACTGGCAGCCCCCGATTTTGCAAGACACTTATTTGATATAATCAAGCGGATTGGCAGGTGTCGAGTCGGCGTTGGCGATACAGTCACTGTTCGAGTTTCTCAGACAAACCTCAAAATGCAAATGAACGCCGGACGATGTCCCGCTGTTGCCCATAACGCCGATTTTTTGCCCGGCTCCGACAACAGACCCGGCCGTGACAAGCGGCATGGAAGCCAGATGGGCATAACGCGTCTGAATCGGCTGGCCGTTGTAGATGGAATTGACATAGACAACGTAACCGTAGCCGTTTAGCCACCCGCTATAGACAACCTTACCGTATTGGGCGGCAACGACCGCGTCGCCGGAGACGCCATGGACAGAGGCGCCGATATCAAGCCCTTCGTGCGCAGCGGAAAAATACTGATTGATTTTGTGACTGGCCGGGACGGGCCAGGCCATCATCGAGCGCAGCGCTGTGTCCGGCACGCAGCCGGTTTTTGAGCCGTTATATAATATCCAGCTCCAGGAGCCGTTATCGTGCAATACAAGAACGGTTCTGCCGCTTAAGACGGTGCCGGTGACGGGATAGGAAGACGCCGAGCCGCTTCGAACGGAAACGGACCCGCTGCCGCTCGTGGCTGTCGCGGCAAATGTGCCGCCGACATATTTTATGTAAGCGCCGCTCATATACCCATACGTGCCCGGTGCGTACTCGACGCGCCACCACGTGCCTGACGGCGAAATCAGCGTCACATATGACCCATATGGCAGGCTCGTGAGGATTTTGCCTGTTGTACCCGGCGCACTTCTGACGTTGAGCGCCCCGGCGGTTATTTGACCGGCTGCTGATGTGACGTTCGCCGCTTGCGCGGAGAACACCGCGGCGGGGAAGAGCAGTGCCCCAAAAAGGACAATCGCAACGCTGGCTTTCAACAATGCCCTAATGTATTTCATGAGAAAAATCCTTTCGTAGATGCATTTAAAAAAGCGCCGGGTGATACTCAAAGAGTAACAAATGGTTACAGCAAGGTCAAACGGTATATTATTCCTGACGGCGGATTTTAAGATGAAAGCTATAAAAAATTAGTATTGACTTTATGGATTTTAGATATATATTCTTCATATATGCCTTTAAAAGCATGTTGTGTTGAAAGAAGGTAACGGTTATCAAACGGAATACACTCAAAAGCTTCTTTTTTGGAAGACCACTGCACAGCGATGCGCTTAATGATGAAAGATATGCTGTTGCGTGGGGTTTGCCGATTCTCTCGAGCGATGCCATTTCATCCGTCGCGTACGCCGGGCAGGAAATTCTGACGGTGCTGCTGCCGGCGATAGGGCTTCTCGCCTTCCGGCAGTTGACGGTGATTTCTGGCATTATTATTGTTCTGCTGTTCATGCTGATGCTATCCTACAGGCAGACAATTGACTGTTATCCCAACGGTGGCGGCGCGTACACCGTTGCCAAGGAAAATCTAGGCACTATGGCGGGAATTATTGCCGGTGCCGCGCTTGCCGTTGACTACATACTGACGGTGTCCGTCAGTATCTCGTCCGGCGTCCAGCAGATTGCCTCGGCGTTTGAGCCGGTCGCACCGTATACCGTGCCGATCTGCGTTTTTCTGATTCTTCTGATAGCCATCGGCAATCTCCGCGGCCTGCGCGAATCCTCCCGCATCTTTGGTGTGCCGACATATGCGTTTATCCTCGGTATTGTGATCATGCTTATCACCGGATTTATCAAGGCGACTGGCGGGAATCTGCCATCGGCGCCGCCGCCGTCGGTTGAGGGCATTACCGGGCCTTTAACGATGATTTTGATGCTCAAAGCCTTTTCAAACGGTTGCGCGGCCGTTACCGGTATTGAGGCCGTCAGCAACGGCGTGCCGAATTTCAAAGAGCCGTCGCGCAAAAACGCCAAGCTCGTGTTGCTGTTATTAGCGTTGATCATTTTTCTTTTGTTTGGCGGCACGGCCGTTCTCGCCAACTTTTACAAAGTGGACCCGACGCACGGCAAGGCTATGCTCGTGCTCATCGCTGATGAAATATTTGGCCACGGCTTTATGTTCTACTACATTACAATTACGACGTTTATCATCCTGATTCTGGCGGCAAACACAGCGTATTCGGGTTTCCCGATGCTGATTTCCGTCATGTCGAAGGACAAATACATGCCGCGCCAGCTGAGCATGCGCGGCAATCGCCTGAGCTATGACAGTGGCATCGCCGTTTTATCCATCGCGGCGGCGTTATTGATCGTCTTGTTTAATGCGAAGGTCGAAAAGCTAATTGGCTTATACGCCATCGGCGTTTTCATCTCGTTTACGCTGTCGCAGTCCGGCATGTTTTTGCGGTGGATTCGCACGCGTGAGCGACACTGGCAATTAAAAGCGCTCATCAACGGTATCGGCTCGATTGTAACGGCGGCCGTCGTCGTAATTATTGCCATTACAAAATTTGACCAGGGCGCATGGATCGTTGTGATTCTCATCCCGATTCTCGTTCTTATGATGTTTAAAATCAAAAAGCACTACACCGAGGTGCACGACCAATTGCGCGTTGAGCCGGAGGAATACTACGCGGCGCTCCATTGCGCCAATTATAAAAACCGCGTGATCGTCCCCGTCGAGAGCATCAACCGCGCCAGCATCCGCGCGCTGCGATACGCCAAGTCGATCTCCGACAATGTAACAGCCTTCAACGTCGTCATCGACAAGGAAACGGGCGAGAAAAACAAACAGAAATACGACATGCTCAAATCAGACATTCCGCTTGTTATCAAGTATTCACCATACCGCGAAATTGTCGGCCCGCTTGTGGAATTCATTGAATCGGCAGAGTACGACCTCACGGAAAACGACATCGTCTCCGTCATCCTGCCGCAGTTTATGGTGCAGAAAAAATGGCACCGGATCCTTCATAACAACACGCGTGTTCATATCGAGCGGCAGCTGCTAAAGCATAAGCAGATTGTCGTTTGCACGATTCCATTGCAGTTGCAGGACGACAGCGCAACATAAAAAACGGTCAATGGCTGACAGGATGCGTTTCCCGGGCGGAAACGCATCTGCCGTTTTTCAGACCGTTTTTCAGAAACGTGTCGATTCTTTAGTTGATTCTGCAGCCAATTTGCTTTAAAATACAGAAAAATACATCACACAGAGATTAAGTTTAGGGGAAGCGCGATGAAGAAACCATTTGTCACCTTGGAGCAGCTGAAAACAATAGACGAAACAATCCCGACGCCTTATCATCTATACGATGAAAAGGGCATCCGTGAAAATGCAAGACGCCTGTACAGGGCTTTTTCATGGAACAAGGGCTTTAAAGAATATTTCGCCGTGAAGGCCACGCCGACGCCCGCGATCTTAAAAATTCTCAAGGAGGAGGGCTGCGGCGTTGACTGCTCGTCGATGACGGAGCTGATGATGAGCGAGCGGTGCGGCTTTGCCGGTTCGGACATCATGTTTTCGTCCAACGCCACGCCTGTTGCCGAATTTGAAAAGGCTCTTGCGCTCGGCGCAATCATCAACCTAGACGACATCACGCATATTGATGCTTTATCGGCTCTCGGCCCAATCCCGGAGACGATCAGCTGCCGGTTTAACCCCGGCGGTGTCTTTGCCATATCGAACACCATTATGGACAATCCGGGCGACGCTAAATACGGCATGACAAGAGAACAGCTATTTGAAGCCTATCGCATGCTCAAGACGCTCGGCGCGAAAGAATTCGGCCTGCACGCGTTTCTGGCGAGCAACACGATGTCCAACGACTATTACCCGCAATTGGCGTCCATTCTTTTTGAGTTGGCTGTCGATCTCCAGCGCGAGACAGGCGCTGAAATCGCCTTTATCAACCTCTCCGGCGGCGTTGGCATCCCATACCGCCCGGAGCAGGCGGAAAATGACATCATGCTCATCGGCGAAGGCGTTCGTCAGGCGTATGAGGCGGTTTTCGGCCCGGCAGGGATGACACCGGCCATCTGTACGGAGCTCGGGCGTTTTATGCTTGGGCCTTACGGCTGCCTCGTGACCCGCGCTATCCAGGAAAAGCATATTTATAAAGAATATATCGGCCTGGACGCTTGCGCCAGCAACCTCATGCGCCCGGCGATGTATGGGGCGTATCATCACATCACGGTGATGGGGAAGGAAGACGCGCCCTGTGACCACGTCTATGATATCACGGGATCGCTTTGTGAAAATAACGACAAGTTTGCCGTTGACAGAGCCCTGCCAAGGATCGATATGGGCGACTTTCTGGTGCTGCACGACACAGGTGCGCACGGACACGCCATGGGCTACAACTATAACGGCAAGCTGCGCTCGGCTGAACTCCTGCTCCGTGAGGACGGGAGCGTGACTATGATTCGCCGCGCGGAAACGCCGGAGGACTATTTCGCCACAGCGATATTTTAACGAAAGGGGGCGCGCCGGTTTGAAAAAGAAAAAGCGCGTCGTCATCAAGGTCGGCACGTCGACGCTCTCGCACGGCGGGAAGGGTCTCAATTTCCGCAATATAGACGGCTTGGCCCGCGTGCTGACGGATATTAAAAATGCCGGTCACGAGGTTATTCTCGTCTCGTCAGGCGCGATTGGCGCCGGCTGCGGGAAGCTGAATATGAAGGGCCGCCCGGTCGACGTCCGTTTAAAGCAGGCAGTCGCCGCCGTGGGGCAGTGTGAGCTGATGCACGTTTATGACAAGTTTTTCAGTGAATACGGCGCGCCAGTCGGGCAAATATTGCTCACGCGTGACGATGTCGACAGGCCAAACGTCCGCCTGAATCTGTTGGGGACGTTTGAGGCGCTTTTAGAGCTCGGCGTCATCCCCGTCGTCAACGAGAACGACTCTGTCTGCATCGAGGAGATTGAATCCGAACACAAGGTGTTCGGCGATAATGATACGCTTTCGGCCGTCGTGGCAACGCTCGTTGACGCTGATTTACTCGTCATCCTTTCAGACATCGACGGGCTATTTGACAAAGACCCCCGGAAAAACAAAGACGCCAGCCTCATCCCGGTTGTCGACGCGGTAGATGGCGACCTGCTTGCCGAAATCGGCGGCGCGGGGACGGCGTTTGGTACAGGCGGGATGCAAACAAAGCTGGCGGCCGCCAAAATCGCGACAGAAAACGGGATTGACATGGTGATTACAAACGGCGCAAACCCCCGGAATCTCTATGACATTCTGGAAGGGAAGGGCGTTGGAACGCTGTTTCGAAAGAAGGGAAAAAAGGCATGACGGCGATTGAAAAACAAGGGGCTGCGGCCAAAGAGGCATCGCTTGTTCTGATGACGTGCCCCACCGCAGAAAAAAACAAAGCGCTCTTCGCCATCGCGCAGGCGCTGATCGACAATAAGCAGGAAATCCTTGCCGCCAACGCCGAGGATATGACCCGGGCACGTGAAAACGGCATGAGTGCGTCACTCCTGGACCGGCTGGCCTTAACGGAGGCACGCATCGACGCGATGGCCGACGGCGTCCGTCAAGTCGCGCGGCTCGACGACCCGATTGGGCAGGTTGAAAAAATGGCTGTCCGGCCCAACGGGCTTGTCATCGGGCGGAAAAAGGTGCCGCTCGGCGTGATCGCCATTATCTACGAGGCGCGCCCGAATGTGACGGTTGACGCAGCCGTTCTCTGCTTGAAGGCGGGCAGCGCCGTTATTTTACGCGGGGGCAAAGAAGCTTTTTCGGCCAACAATGCGTTGACGAATATCATGCGCCGCGCCATCCGAGAAGCCGGTCTACCAGAGGACGCCGTGAGCCTCGTGCAGGACACGTCCCGCGAGAGCGCCGACGACGTGATGCGCCTTGTCGGCTATGTCGACGTGCTGATCCCGCGCGGCGGGGCGGGCCTCATCCGCCGCGTCGTTGAAAACGCGCGCGTCCCTGTTATCGAGACAGGCGTCGGTAACTGCCACATTTATGTAGAGTCGTCCGCCGACCTCGATATGGCTGCCGAGATCATTTTTAACGCCAAGTGCTCGCGCCCATCCGTCTGCAACGCGGCTGAAACGCTGCTCGTCGACCGCGCCGTCGCCGCTGCCTTTCTCCCAAAAGCCAAGGCGCTGTTAGACGGGAAAAACACAGAGCTGCGCGGCTGCATGGAGACAGCGGCTATCCTCGGCAATGCCGTTATACCGGCGACAGAGGCGGACTATGAGACGGAGTTCGGCGATTATATCCTTGCCGTCAAGGTTGTTGACGGCCTTGAGGAGGCCATCGCGCATATCAATAAGTACGGCTCAAAGCACTCCGAGGCCGTCGTGACGAACAGCTATACCGTCTCGCAGCGCTTTCTCGACGCCGTGGACGCTGCGGCCGTTTACGTCAACGCCTCAACCCGCTTTACGGACGGCGGCGAGTTCGGCCTTGGCGCTGAAATCGGCATCTCGACGCAGAAGATGCACGCGCGCGGCCCGATGGGCCTCGAGCAGCTGACAACAACGAAATACATCGTATACGGCAGCGGCCAAGTGCGATAAAAACAGGTTTTTATTAAAAGAGGCCTGTTGCAAAACAGACACCGGCTAACAAAAAAAGATTCTTCGGGGCATCATGCCCCTCAGAATGACAGAACCATGTCATTCTGAGCCGTTTAGCGAAGAATCTTTTTCTATTTTTGAGCTGTTATTTCAGCGCCCAGCTGAGAAGGGAGGTGCCGCCGCGGGCATCCTGGAGCGCCATGGCAGAGACGAACATGTCGGCAGCCTCGGCGCGAGATACTGCTGTATTATAAGAGCCCGCGCCCGGCGCTTCGATGATGTTGCAAGCGGCGAGGTTGACCTCCGCCTGATACGCCCACACAGGGCAGCTGTCCGACGAGACGGCGGCGACGCTGGCAACATCGGAAATGTCTAAAATATTATTGAGAATGACGGCGGCTTCAGCCGCTGTTATCGCCTTGTCGGCACCAAAAACAAGGCGGCCCTCTTCATTTTTATAGCCGGTAACATAGCCGGACAAAAGCGCCGTGGACACATACGGCTTGACCCAATCCGGCATGGCCGCGTCATCGGAAAAGCCAGTGCGCGTGATATCGCGCAGCGTTTCGACATCCGTCATGCCAAGGCACATGGTGAGGAATTCACCGCGCGTGACAGCGGCCTGCGGCCGGAAGAAATACTGATCGCCGATTTTTTCGCCGACGAGCAGGCCTTTTTCAGCCAGTACGAGGGCGGCATAATGGGCGGGATTGTCAGCCATGTCGGCATACGTCAGTTTTGTTGACTGCTTGTCGATGTCAATCGTCACGGTTGCCTTTTGAGAAAGATTACCGGCATCATCAACCGCGAGATAGGAAAAAACGTCCTGCCCCTTTTTGTTCTCTCCGGGCGTGTAGACGAATGTGCCGGCACTGTCAAATCGGATCGTGCCTTTTTTCGGCAGGTCGGTTACTTCGAATAGCACAGCGTCGCCCTCCGGGTCGGACGCTGAAAACCGGCCGGTGATCGCGATGCCTTTATACGTCGTATAGCTGAGATTCTCCGCAATTGGGCGGGCATTTGCGTTTGTAGTGCCGACCTCTGCCGCCAGTGCCGGAATGCCCGCAAAAAGGAGACAGCCGGTGACAACGGCGAGAATAGCGGCGAAGACAGTGCGGAAATGGGCGGTGTTAAGACGTTTCATCGTTCGTTCCTCCGAGAATCAGAATATTTCAACCATAGTTTCTGCTATAAAATGGGTTTTATTCCAAAAGACTAAAAAGACGAAAAGCGGCAAAGTTATCTGAAAGGGAAAATGCAGGAAATGATAAAACTTCATGCATTTTATTGACAACAATCGCTTGGCGCTGTATATTTATAATCTACAACAAAAAGGGAAGTGATCGCCAATGCACGCTGACAGAGCGCTAAAAACAATAGATTTTTTAAATAAACGCGCCGCCCAGATGCAGCAAAGCATTGTTGTCGATAAAAGCTGTTACTCAGAACTCGACGTGAAACGCGGCCTCCGCAATGCTGACGGTACCGGCGTGATGGCCGGCGTGACAAAGGTCGGCAATGTGCGCGGTTATTACGTGCAGGACGGGGAGCGCGTGCCGATTGACGGACAGCTCATTTACCGCGGCATCGACGTGTCTGATATGATTGACGGTTTTATGAGCGAAGGACGGTTTGGTTTCGAGGAGACGGCATATCTGCTTATCTTCGGTACACTGCCGGACAAATTGTCACTCGATTGCTTTAACGGTATCTTGGACGAATACAGGCACCTGCCGAGCGGCTTTACGGAAGATATGATTTTAAGCGCGCCCAGCAAGGACATTATGAACAAGCTTGCGCGCAGCGTTCTGGCGCTATACTCCTACGACCAGGATCCGGAAACAGATATCAACAACCTACATAAAGAGCTCGATCAGGCGCTTCATCTCATCGCGCGCTGTCCCGTCATTGTGGCAAACGCCTATGCCGCCAAACGCCACTATTTCGACAAGGAGAGCCTCTTTATCCACCACCCGAAGGAAGGCCTCTCGACGGCCGAAAACTTTCTCTATTCCGTCCGCCATGACAACAGCTTTACGCAGGAAGAAGCGCAGCTGCTCGATTTAGCCCTTGTTTTGCATGCCGAACACGGTGGTGGGAACAATTCGGCGTTTGCCTGCCGTGTCCTCTCCTCATCCGGCACCGATATTTACTCCTCAATGGCTGCCGCGGTCGGTGCCTTAAAAGGCCCCCGTCACGGCGGGGCAAACAAAAAGGTCATGGAGATGTTTTCCTATATTGAGCGCGATGTGCCCAACTGGGAGGATGAAGCGGACCTTTTAAGCTATCTGCGAAAAATATTACGGCGTGAGGCCGGCTGCGGCGACGGGCTCATTTACGGCATCGGCCACGCTGTCTATACGCTCAGCGACCCGCGCACCGTTCGGCTCAAAGAGCTGGCTAAAAAGCTGGCTGATCAAAAGGGCATGCTTCAGGAATTCGAGTTATTCGAAGCTGTCGAACGTCTTGCGCCGGCCGCATTTGCGGCAGAACGCCACGTTGATAAACCGATGTGTGCCAATGTTGACATGTACTCCGGATTTGTCTATAAAATGCTTGGCATCCCGCATGAGCTCTACACGCCGCTTTTTGCCGTGGCACGGATGGTGGGCTGGTGTGCGCACCGTATCGAAGAGGTGTACAACGGCAACAGAATTATCCGCCCGGCATATAAGGCCATCACCCCGAAATCGGCATTTGTGCCGCTTGAGCACCGCTAATTTAACGCGACAAAATGAGACTGCCGCTTTATAAGCGGCAGTTTTAATCTGTCAGAATTTATACTTTATGTTATCGGCGTATTGTGGTATAATAAATAAAATTATGAGAAAATATGTCAAAGGAGACGGCATCATGACAAACAGGATTTTTACGTCGGAATCCGTTACAGAGGGGCACCCGGATAAAGTCTGTGACCAGATTTCCGACGCGGTACTTGATAATATTCTGGCCGGTGACAAAATGGCCCGCGTGGCCTGCGAAACAATTGTCTCAACCGGCATGGTTCTTATCATGGGTGAAATTACGACGAATACTTATGTCGACATCCCCGGTATCGCGAGGGAGACGATTAAAAATATCGGTTACATCCGCCCGGAGCTTGGTTTTGATTACAACGGCTGTTCTGTTCTCACATCCATCAAGGAACAAAGTCAGGACATTGCCATGGGTGTTAACAGCGCGTATGACGACGCTTTTGATACCGGGGCCGGCGATCAGGGCATGATGTTCGGCTTTGCGTGTGACGAGACGCCGGAATATATGCCAGCGCCGATTTCATATGCACACGCGCTGTCAATGCGCTTGGCTGCGGTGCGGAAATCAGGCCTGTTGCCCTTTCTTCGGCCTGACGGGAAAAGCCAAGTGACGGTAGAATACGATGAGAAGGGGCGCGTTGCGTCCTGCCCCGCGATTGTCGTCTCCTCCCAGCACGACCCGGACGTGACGGTCAAAGACTTGCGCGAGAGCATTATCGAAACAGTCATCAAACCGGTTATTCCGAAGGAACTTATCACAAATGAGACAAAATTTTATGTCAATCCAACGGGTCGGTTTGTCATTGGCGGCCCTGTTGGTGATTCCGGGTTGACGGGGCGGAAAATCATTGTTGACACCTACGGCGGCTACGCCAGCCACGGCGGCGGCGCTTTTTCCGGTAAGGACCCGACGAAGGTAGACCGCAGCGCCGCGTATATGGCGCGTTATGCCGCTAAAAATGTCGTCGCGGCGGGCTTGGCGAGGGCTTGTCAGATCGAGCTGGCATACGCCATCGGCGTGGCGCGGCCCGTCTCCATTCAGGTCGACACGCGTGGCACCGGGTCGATTCCCGATGAAAAGATTGAAAAAATTCTGGAGGCCGTATTTGATTTCAGACCGCGTGAAATCATCGACCATCTGTGCTTGTTAAACCCGATTTATAACCAAATCGCCGCTTACGGTCATTTCGGGCGGCCGGAGCTCGACCTGCCGTGGGAGCGGCTTGACATGGTTGACCGTATCAAGCAGCACGTCTAAAATAACGACTTTTTAAAGGACTATTGAATGAGCGATAACAATCACCCGAGAAAACGCCCGATCGAGCGCCATATGGACCCGTATCATCAGCGCCGAACGATGCCTGATGCGGCGCTGGAGGACGATGCCGGTGTTCTGGAAGGGCGCAATGCCGTTATTGAGGCGCTGCGCGCCGGGCGGCCAATCGATAAAATCTTTTTAAGCGCCGGTGAGACAGACGGCGCTTTGGGTCATATTGCCGCGACGGCGCGCGCCGCGGGTACCGTCGTTGTCGAGGCGGACAAGCGTAAGCTTGACGCGATGAGCAAAACGGGCGCGCATCAGGGCGTCGTCGCTGTTATGTCGGCCGCCGTCTATGTGACGGTTGACGATATACTCAGCAGGGCCAATAGCCTTGGCCAGACGCCGCTGATCGTCGTTTGCGACGAAATTTCAGACCCGCACAATCTCGGCGCGATCATCAGGACGGCCGAATGTGCAGGGGCGCACGGCGTTATTATACCGAAACGGCGCAGCGCCGGTTTGACGGCGATCGTCTCGAAAACGTCCGCCGGGGCCGTGGCGCATCTGCCGGTTGCCCGCGTTTCTAATATCACGGCGGCCCTGCAGGACTTAAAAAAGGCTGGGCTCTGGGTTTACGGTACGGCGGCAGACGGCCAGTCCGGTCTCTGGCAAACAGACTTAACGGGGCCAACGGCCCTTGTCATCGGCTCGGAGGGGAAGGGGCTCTCCCGCCTCGTCGCCGAGACGTGCGACTTTACTGTTTCGATCCCGATGACCGGGAAAATCGCGTCGCTCAACGCTTCTGTTTCAGCTGCGGTCGTCCTATATGAAGCGCTGCGCCAGCGGCAGACGGCGGCTGAATCAAACTGATCTGACCGGAGAGAAGGTGACGTTATGGCTCGTGACAATTTTGACATGGTTGAAAAAGATACGCGCAGGCCCCCGAACGACGATGGCCCCGCTGCGGATGATGACGGAACCGACGGCGACGACATTTCGCTGGAATCCATTTTGGCCGAATACAAAGGCTCTGCCTATATTGCCGGTGACAAAAAGACACCGAGCGGTGTCCTGAAACAAAAAACGGACAAGATTGTTCAGGAAGCTGCCGGCGGAAAATACCGGCAAGCAGCGCCGGAGACCGCCGCACGGGGAAAGGCTGCCCTGCCGCTCGATAAAACGGTGCCGCTGCCGACGCTTTCTGAGCTTAAAGACGCGGCCGGAGGCAAAACACACGAGACAAAGCCGGAACCCGGCGACGATGAACTAAATTCTGGTACGAAAAATGTCATCCCGATCACACGCGTCTCAGCCGCTGATGACGAAACGGATGAGGACGTTGCCGAAGCTATCGTGCGGCAGACAGCCCTTGAAAATGAGACGCGAAAAACTGCCAGAAAGGTCTTCGGCTTATTCGGCAGAAATACATATGCCGACGACGACGAGGAAGAGATCGTTGACGACGCGGCGCTTGAAGGCGAGCCCGTGCCGGAAGAAATATTTGAAGAACCGGATTTCCGCTCCGCTGTCAAGCGATTTGCGCATATATGCAATTCCTATTCGCTGCGCAGCCTGGCGAGCCTTGCGATTTCCGTAGTCATGGCTGTTTTTACGCTGATGTACGAGGCGGGCGCGGCGCTGCCGTTCGGCATCGGGCGCAGTCTTGTTTTAACAAACGGCATTTTAATGATGCTGATGTTTTGCGTGATGCTGCTGGCGCTTGATACCCTCATCCGCGGTGTGATGACGATTGTGAAGGGGGAACCCGGCGCGGAAACGCTTAACGTTTTCTCATGCCTCGTCACGGCGGCCGCAGCGACATTTGCCATTTTGACGCACAGCGAAAGCTACGGCGCGCCCTATTGCGTCGTCTCCGCCCTCTCGCTGACGTTTACGCTTTGGGGTGAGAAAACGTATGCCCGCGCCATGACGGAGACACTGAAAACGGCGCAGGCCGCCTCGAAGCCAGTCGGTATCATCGCGGAAATCTGTGACGACCTTGGCCGCACAATTATTAAAAAAGTGTCCGACAGAACGGCTGGCTTTTACAACAACCTCATTCAGGAGGATTTTACGGCGATGGCCTACCGTTATGCCGCGCCGCTGCTTTTGGTGATGGCGGCTGTTTTCAGCCTGTATGCCTCCTTTGGGCACGGACAAGGGCCGTATTTTCTGCACCATTTTGCGGCCATTATGGCGGCCGCCGCGCCGTTTTCGTCAGTTTTAGCGTTTGCGGTCCCTTTTAACGCTGTGGCCCGCCGCGCCAGGCAGTCCGGTGCTGCGATCGCCGGCTGGGGCGGCGCGGACGATTTGTTCCATACGGACGGCGTCGGCATCACCGATGAAGACCTTTTTCCGACAGGGACGCTCTCGCTCGGCGGCATAAAAATTTTTGAAGAAGTTCAGCCGGATAAGGCTATCCGTTATACGGGCAGCCTCATCATCGCCTCCGATTCCGGTCTGTCAATGCTTTTCGCCGACCACCTTTCCAAGCAGGGGATGAGTCAATACCGCGTGGAGGACTTTACCTGCTATGAGGGCGGTATCGGCGGCCTGATTCGCGGAGAGCGCGTCTATACCGGCTCCGGGGCTTTTATGAACCTGATGGGCGTGCGTTTGCCGTCAAGCCTCAATGTGAAAAACGCCGTATTCACGGCGATCAATAAAAAGCTGATTGCCGTCTTTGCCGTCAATTACGTCCCCGTCAAATCCGTACAAAACGCACTGGTCTCCGTTTTGCGCCACCATGTTAAGCTCTTTTTCGCCGTGCGCGATTTCAACATAACGCCGATCATGCTCGAACAGAAATTCAAAGTATCGATTCATGACGTCGAGTATATGCCGATCCAAAAATCCTATGACATATCCGACGATTCGCTTCATGAGGCCAAGCGCATCACGGCCATCGTCAGCCGGGAAGGGATGGGGCCGTATGTCGAGTCGATCACGGGCGGCAGACGCCTTCGGACGACGGCCATTGTCTCGACGGTCTTTTCCGTCGCGTCGGCCTTGTTCGGCATGCTCATCATGTTTGTCGTCAACTGGTCTGGTTCTCTGACGGCGGCAAGCGCCGGAAACCTCATATTCTATATGATGTCAATGCTTTTCGCCGTCCTCGTGATCTGCGGCTTTGCCCGGTACGGCCACTGACGGGCGTCTGTCTCTCCGCATAGTGTCTAAACATTTTATTGTGTTTTAAAGAATCTTAGTATATAATTGCCGATAGATTTTTTAAAAGGAGTGGAACGACACAAATGACCTATGCCACTGATAAAATCCGCAATATTGCATTGTTTGGACACGGAAGCAACGGAAAGACAAGCCTCGCCGAGAGCATGCTTTTTTTAACGGGTGGTACAGACAGACTCGGGAAGATCGCAGACGGCAACACCGTCGGTGACTCTGAGGCAGAGGAAATTAAGCGTCAGATTTCAATATCCTTGGCAACGATGTTTGCTGAATATAAAGATTGTAAAATCAATATCCTTGACACGCCGGGCTATTTCGATTTTGCCGGTGAGGCCGTCGAGGCATTGCGCGTTGCAGACGGCGGCATCATTGTGTGCGGGTCGAAGGACGGACTTACCGTCGGCGCGGAAAAAGCATGGAACTATCTGGCCGAGCGGCAGCTCCCGAGAGCTATATATGTCTCAAAAATTGATGAAGAAAACGGCAATTATAAAGACGTTTACACGGCTTTCCGCGAAAAATACGGCACGTCGGTCTGCCCGATGATCGCGCCGATCGTCAATGACGCCGGTAAGGTCGAAGGCATCGTCGACCTGATTTACAGGAAAGCATATACCTTGGAAAACGGCCAAACGAAGGAAATAGAAATTCCGGCGTCCATGTCCGAGCGGCTTGAAAAGCTCTATACGGCTGTCAATGAAAGTGTTGCCGAGACGAGTGAAGCGCTCATGGAGAAGTATTTCGCCGGTGAGGAATTCACGACGGAAGAAATTATCGCGGGCCTCAAGACAGGCGTCAAGGATTTAACGCTGTTTCCCGTATACGGTGGCTGCGCCTTAACCGGCCTCGGCACGAGAACACTGTTAAATTCAGTCGTTGACCTTTTCCCGTCGCCGCAGGAAGGCCGCAAGGAAGTAACCGACGACGGTGACCCCATAGACGTTAGCCCAACCGGAGCAACCTGCGCTATCGTCTATAAAACACTGTCCGACCAATATGGTAAATTCAGCCTCTTCAAGGTCATCTCCGGTAAGGTGACGACCGATATGACCCTTGTCAACGCCCGCACCGGTGCGCACGAGAAAATCGGACACCTCTATAAAATGCAGGGGAAAAAGAGCGTGGAGGTCAAAGAGGTCGTCTGCGGCGATGTCGGCGCTGTTTCAAAGCTCACAGACACAAAGACGGGCGACACGCTGTGCGACCCCAAAAAGGTCATAACGGCTGCCGGTATTGAATTTGCCCCGCCGTGCTACGCCATGGCGATTGCCCCTAAAACGAAAGGGCAGGAGGACAAAATTGCCGCCGGTCTCGTCCGCCTATCAGAAGAAGATTTTACGTTTACCGTGACAAATAATGTTGAAACGAAGCAGATGGTGCTGGCTGGAGCTGGTGACATCCAGCTTGACGTCTTGTGCGCCAAATTAAAGGACAAGTTCGGTGTTGAGGTTGTCCTCTCGCCAGCGCGCGTCGCCTACCGCGAAAAAATCCGTAAAAAGGTACAGGTCAGAGGCCGCCATAAAAAGCAGTCCGGCGGTCACGGCCAGTTCGGCGACGTCGTCATTGATTTTGAGCCGGGCGAGACGGAAGACCTTGTTTTCACCGAAAACGTATTCGGCGGCAGCGTACCGAAAAACTTCTTCCCGGCTGTTGAGAAGGGGCTGCGCGAGAGCATCCAAAAGGGCGTTTTGGCCGGATACCCCATGGTTTATTTGAAAGCCACGCTCGTCGACGGCTCGTATCACCCTGTCGATTCTTCGGAAATGGCGTTTAAAACGGCCGCGCAGCTGGCCTATAAAGAGGGCATTCCACAGGCCAATCCCGTTATTCTGGAGCCAATCGGCTCCCTGACGGTGACGATTCCCGATACGTACATGGGCGATATCATGAGTGACTTATCCAAGCGCCGTGGCAGCCCGATGGGCATGAATTTAAATGCCGACGGGATGCAGGTCGTTGAAGCCGAGGTACCGATGGGCGAAATGTCCAGCTACGCCATCGACCTGCGCTCAATGACACAGGGACGCGGCTCCTTTACGCTCCGTTTTGAGCGCTATGAGGAGGCCCCGGCACCTGTTCAAGCGAAAATTATCGAAGAGGCCAAAGCGCTGGCCGACGCCGAATAAAGAACACAGACAGCATGACGTGACGGGCGGGATAAAAGGGCAGACTGTCGGATGACGCCGACGCCCCTTTTGCCCGCCCGCCGATGCTTGATGACCTTGAAAGCGGGGGAAAACGGTTGGATGCGATCACAGGGCTAACGACAAAGCTGCACGAAGCCGTCAGCGCGGATGCGGCGGGCATCTTTTCCTATATCACGCTATTTATTCGGTTTTTACTGCCGCTTTGCGCGGGGATCGTGGCTTATCGCGCCATCCGCTCACTTCTTCGCGGCCATGACGACCCGGAAGAGTGGGGTTATCTCAGCTTGCCGAATGGGGCGCGCGTCGGCCTGTATCACTGGGAGAATATCATCGGCCGATCGCAGACAGCCGATGTGCGCTTAAACTACCCGACGCTGTCGAGAAGTCACGCGGCGCTCATCCGTGACGACAAAGGCACGTGGCGGCTTTATGATCTCCAGTCAAAAGGCGGCGTTTTTTTAAACAAAAAGAAAATTGACAATGAGGCGGAGATCGATAACGGGGATATCATCAAGCTCGGCGGCGTTGAGCTTGTTTTTGTGACGATGGGGCCTGTTCATCAGGCTGTTCAGGCTATGGAGCGCGAGCGTCCAGGCCGCGTCATCAGACCGTCCTTAACCCTTTTTTTTCTGACGCTTTTTCAACTCCTGCTTGGCTTTGCGTTGTGCATCGCACCGGGAGAGGCCCTTTCACCGGCTGTCCCAATCGCCTTTTTGGCGCTGACGGCGCTCACATGGCTGACGTATATTGCCACGCGGCTGCTCCGCCGCGTGGCGTTTGAAGCCGAAACACTGGCGTTTCTGCTTTGCACCATCGGCATGGCCGTAACGGCGTCAGCGGCGCCGGGAGATCTCTACAAACAGGCCGCACTTTTAACGGCCGGTGTCGGTCTTTATTTTCTCATCGGCTGGTTTCTGCGCGATTTAGCAAATGCCGTGCGTCTGCGCTGGCCCATCGGCATCACGGGCCTTGTTTTATTGGCACTGAACCTCCTGCTCAGCCCAACGGTATTTGGCGCGCGCAACTGGCTGTCAGTCGGTGGCATGAGCTTTCAGCCATCTGAATTTGTCAAGCTGGCGTTTGTTTTTGTCGGGGCGGCGACGCTCGACCGATTGTTTGCCAAGCGCAACCTCTTTTTGTTCGTTGCGTATGCCGGTATCTGCGTTATTGCGCTCGCACTCATCGGCGATTTCGGCACGGCGCTCATCTTCTTTGTGGCATACCTCGTCGTCGCGTTCATCCGTTCCGGTGATCTTGGCACTGTTTCGCTCAGCGTCGCCGGTGCCGGTCTGGCCGGTTTTCTGGCAGTGACGTATAAATCGCATGTCGCGGCCCGCTTTGCCACCTGGGGTCATGCGTGGGAAGCGGCCAGCACCGGCGGTTATCAGCAGACAAGAACAATGGCGGCCGCCGCCAGCGGCGGGCTTTTTGGCGTTGGTCCGGGTAACGGCTGGCTGAAAAACATCTTCGCAGCCGATACCGACCTTGTTTTCGGCATGGTATCCGAAGAGCTGGGGCTCATTCTTGCCGTCATCGCCGTCGCAGCCGTTTTGGCGCTCGTCCTCTACGCCGTGCGCGCATCGCGGACGGCGCGCAGCACCTACTACGTCATTGCCGCGTGTGCGGCGGCGGCTATTTTGGTGTTTCAAATGCTTTTAAACGTTCTTGGCTCCGTTGATATTCTGCCGCTGACGGGCGTGACATTCCCGTTCGTATCGAAGGGCGGCTCGAGTCTTGTGGCCTGCTGGGGCCTTTTGGCCTTTATCAAGGCTGCGGATACGCGCCAGAATGCCAGTCTTGCTTTAAAAATGCCGAAACGGCTTAAAAAAAGGCAGATCAATCTCGACGAAGAATATTAAAGATCCCCCGCGGACAGAAGCTGATGGGAGGTGCGCTGTGAGATGAAAAGAGTCGGCAAACGGTCAATGGCTGTTCTACTGTTAGCGGCGCTCGCCGTTGTTGGGCTCACGCTGTATATCGTCCGTCTTGCCCTTGACGGGCGGAAGTGGGTCTCCTTTCAGTCAAACGCGACTGTTTACACCGGCGGCGTTCTCAACGTCGGCACGGTGCTCGACCGCAACGGCCTTATCCTTTCAACGGTTGAAGATGGTACGCGTGTTTACGCCGACGATGCAACCGTCCGCAAGGCGACGCTGCATGCCGTCGGTGATTTAAGCGGCAATATCGGGACGGGGGCATTATCCGCCTTTGCCTCGCGTCTGGCCGGATATAATTTCATAACGGGCGCGTACTCGAGAACGGGGCAAGGGCAAAACGTGACGCTCTCGATTGACGCATCGCTTAATGTCGCGGCTTATAAGGCGCTGGCTGGACGAAACGGGGCTGTCGGCGTTGTCAATTACAAAACGGGTGAAATCCTCTGTATGGTTTCCACACCGGCCTTTGACCCGGCAAATGTACCGGATTTGTCGGACAGCCGGTATGACGGTGTCTACATCAACCGTTTTCTTTCTGCCGCCTATACGCCGGGCTCCACGTATAAGCTTATCACGCTTGCGGCGGCTATCGACAATATGGACGATTTATATTCCCGCGTCTTTACCTGCAACGGCGGGCTGACCGTCGGCGGGGACTATGTTAAATGCACGGCTAAGCACGGTGAACTATCGATTGAAGACGCGCTGGCCGTCTCCTGCAACACGGCGTTTGCCCAGCTCTCGCTCGATTTGGGGGCCGATACGCTTGCATCGTATGCCGATGCCGTCGGTGTGACAAAAAGCTTTTCAATTGACGGCATAAAAACGGCCACTGGAAAATTCGACAAGGCACCCGCCAGGTCGGCCGATCTCGCCTGGTCGGGAATCGGGCAGTATAACGATCTTGTCTGTCCGGCTGCGATGCTGCGCTATGTCTCGGCCATTGCCAACGGGGGGCTCGCCGTTGATATGACGCTTTTGCACGATACCGGTGTCACCGGCATCATCCCACCCGGCTCCGAGCGCCTTTTGAGCCGGGAAACGGCCGAGAAAATCGCCACGATGATGAATTACAACGTCTATAAGACGTACGGAAAAGATAATTTCCCCGGGCTCCAACTCTACGCGAAGTCCGGTACGGCGGAGGTTGGCGGCGGCAAAGCGCCGAATGCCTGGTTCGTCGGCTATATCACCAATCGAGATTACCCGCTGGCGTTTGTCGTCGTCGTTGAAAACGGCGGCTACGGGGCGCACACGGCCGGGGCCGTCGCCAACACGGTGCTGCAGGCCGCCGTCGGGAAGAAATAAGAGGGACAAGATGCCGGATCAATTTTCAAGAACAAGAATGCTTCTGGGTGACGCAGCTGTCAAACGGCTTTCGAAGGCACGCGTTCTCGTCTTCGGTATCGGCGGCGTCGGCTCGTTTGCGTGCGAGGCGCTCGCCCGCGCAGGCGTTGGCACGCTTGTGCTCGTCGACCATGACGATATAGCACTGACGAATATAAACCGGCAGCTCGTGGCGCTGCACTCAACGCTCGGGCAAAAGAAGGTCGATGTCATGGCCGCGCGAATCCGCGATATTAACCCCTCGGCTGTCGTTGAAACGGTCGATCAGTTTTTTTCGGCTGAAACGGCGGGCCTGTTTGATTTTGCGGCCTATGACTACGTTGTTGACGCCATCGATACCGTGTCAGCCAAGCTGCTCATTGCCGAGTGCTGTCACAACAGTCAAACGCCGCTTGTCAGCGCGACGGGGACGGGGAACAAGCTTGACCCGACAAAGCTTACCGTCGGCGACATTTTTGAAACAAGCGGCGACCCACTGGCGCGTGTTTTCCGCCGGGAGCTTAAAAAGCGCGGCATATCGGCATTGAAGGTCGTCTGGTCTACGGAGACGCCGCGCAAGCCGGTTTCCGAGACGGACGAGGTGCTTGCGCGCCGGTCGGTCCCGGCGAGTGTATCGTTTGTCCCGCCGGCAGCGGGTATGATGCTTGCCGGGGAAGTCGTCCGCGATCTCGTGCGGGAATGGCTGTAAAAGAAAAGGCCGGAGCGATGGCTCCGGCCTTTTATGATGGCGTTTAATTACTGAAAATGTACGTGGCTGTTGATATGGTCGGCGCAGAAGCAGTGATAGCCGTTGCAGCGGGAGCAATAGCGAAACTCCAGATTTGGGAATTCGGCATCCGTCTTGCCGCAGACGGCGCATTTATGGCGGTAGGGGCGCGACGATTCCTCCCGCTGTATTTTTTTTGCCGCCTTTTTAAAGCTGATCGTCTGATACGAGGTACGCGCCCGAATCGGGCCGAAGAGGCGGTGGAGATCACTGTAGCAGAAGAGGAGAAAATTCAAAACGGCCACGACGGGCAAAAAGGCTCCGACGAAATCGGCACGCACGAGGCTGAGCATCATCATCAGCGCAAAGTAGGCGGCGTCAACAATCGCCAGCCACTTGATTTTGATGGGAATGATGAAAAACAAAAGCACCTGCTGCTCGGGATATAAAACGGCAAAAGCAAAGAACATGGAGAGGTTCAGGTAAGACGCGCTGAGAAGGTTTGTGTAAAAAATAGCCCCCGCGCCCATCAGCGCCCAGACGACAAAGCCGTATACGACATTGATGAGAATGCCAATTAAATAATAAATATTGAATTTCGGCGTGCCCCATTCGCGCTCGAGTGTTGAACCAATGAAGTAATAGAAGTATAGCATGATGGCCGTGAAGAGAATGCTGTCACCGACTGGGATGAAGACCCACGAGACAAGACGCCAGATTTGACCATGCAGGATCAAATACGGGTCAAACGTTAACAGGCTCAGAAAAGTACGCGTCGTATCGAGCATCGCAATGAATAAGACGGCGGCCGTGCCGATGATAACCGTCATCATCAGGCGCGGAATGCCGAAGCGGCGGTGCGTCAGGCAAAATTTATCAATGGCTTTCATCAGCGATCTCACGGTGATCCCCCTCAGGCAGATTTAAACATTTTTAGTATAGCATGTTTTACCCGCTGTTTAAAACAGTTCACAAAAAATTTAATCTGACCGGGACGATTAAAATACTTGCAAATTAGTGACCGCCGTGGTAATATATCAAAGCGTTTATATCGATTCGGGTCAAGCAACAGTTTGACTCGGGCATTTTGAGGAACGCATGCTGTTGACCATCTGGGCGGTCCGCTGCGGGTAAACCCCACATGAACGTCTTACATGAAGGGAGGATACAAATGGATCTCATCAAACTGCTCAGTGAAAAATACATGAAGCCGGAGCTGCCCACCATGAATGTGGGTGATACCGTGCGCGTCACGGTTCGCGTCAAGGAAGGCAACCGCGAACGCAACCAGGCTTTTGAAGGCACAATTATCGCCAAAAAACACGGCGGTATCAATGAAACGATTACGGTTCGCCGCATTTCCTACAATGTCGGCTGTGAGAAGGTGTTCCCGGTGCATTCCCCGTCAATCGTCTCCGTTGAGACAATTCGACAGGGTAAGGTCAGAAGGGCGAAGCTGTACTATCTGCGCAACAGAGTCGGCAAAAAAGCCAAAGTTAAAGAACGCATTTAATCAAAAAGTTACTCAGAATAGAAAAAAAGAGGCCGCGGCCTCTTTTTTTTATCCTCGAATTGTGTATAATCATATAAAGACATGGCGAAACGACATGACATGGATGCCGATACTCAACGACTGAGAGGTTTGTTTTATGGACGAAAACGAAATTGACTATGACCTTCTTGAAATAAAATATGGCATCAACCTCCGGCCGGACGCCGATGACGAGGAAACAGCCGACGGGGCCGATAGCGCACCGGCGGAAGAAGAAGTGGCGGACGAGAGCCCGGCAGTTACGAAAGACGGGAAAAAGCATGAGACGTCGGCAGCAATGGAATTATATGACTGGCTGCAGTGTATCGTCTCGGCTATTTTGTGCGGTATCCTGATATTTGTTTTTATCGGCCGCGTGATGGGCGTTGAAGGCCCCTCCATGATGCCGACGCTTGTGAATAACGATAAGATTATTTTGACAAACCTGTTTTACACGCCGAAATACGGCGATATCGTCATCATCAAAACGGTCGCTTTCGGCGATACGCCGATTGTCAAACGTGTCATCGCGACGGAAGGCCAAACAGTCGATATTGATTTTGACACGGGTGATGTTTCAATTGACGGTAAGGTCATTGAAGAAAAATATATTAATGATTTAACGCACAGCCGTGAAGATTTCGTCGGCCCCGTCGTCGTCCCGAAGGGCAATGTTTTCGTCATGGGTGATAACCGCAATGAATCAACCGACAGCCGCAGCAATTACGTCGGCATGGTTGACACACGCCAGATTCTCGGCAAGGTGCTCTTTGTGCTCATCCCCGGGCAAAACACGGATGGGTCGCGCTCGTTTGCCCGAATCGGCACCGTGTACAGATAACGGTCGATGCAGGAAGAAATTAATATCCAGTGGTTTCCCGGCCATATGACGAAGGCGCGGCGGATGATTGCGGACAATTTAAAGCTTGTCGACGCCGTCTGTGAAATCGTTGATGCGCGCATTCCATACGCGAGCCGAAACCCCGATCTGGACAGTATCGCCGGTGCTAAACCGCGCCTTTTAATCCTCAACAGAATCGATCAGGCCGACCCGGCCGTAACGAAGCGCTGGGCCGCCGCTTATCGCTCGGCAGGGCTTTCCGTTTTGGAGACGGACTCCAAAAACGGCAAAGGGACGGCCGGGTTTCCCGACGCCGTCCGCCGTCTTCTGAAGGATAAAATCGAAGCTTATGCCGCCAAAGGGCAGGCCGGACGGACGATACGCCTGATGATTGTCGGCATTCCGAATGTCGGCAAATCGTCGTTTATTAACCGCGTGGCCGGGCGAAAGGCGGCGGAAGCCTCCGACAGGCCGGGCGTCACGCGCGGCAAGCAATGGATCACTCTTGGTCCGGGTCTCGAGCTGCTCGATACGCCGGGTATCCTCTGGCCGAAGTTCGACAGCCAGACGGTTGCGGAGAACCTTGCTTTTACGGGAGCCGTTAAAGATCGGATCCTCGACAGAGAGGCTCTGGCATCAAGGCTCCTGTTGCGCCTTCGTGACGTCTGCCCGGAAAAGCTTGCCGAGCGCTATAAAATTGACATATCAAGCGATGATGGCGTGGCTCTTTTGACGGCAGCGGCGAAAAAACGCGGCTTTTTACTGCCGGGCGGCCTCGTTGACACGGAGCGCATGGCCGTCATTCTTCTCGATGAATTCCGGGGCGGCCGCCTCGGCCGTGTGAGCTTAGAGAGACCGGAGTGACGATGCTGTGGACTGGTGGGCATACGAAAATGAAAGCTTCTCCGACGGATGGCAGATTATCTGCGGCGTAGACGAGGCGGGACGCGGATGTCTTGCCGGGCCCGTCTATGCCGCTGCTGTTATTCTGCCGCCGGGTGTTATCATATCAGGTCTGAACGACTCTAAGAAGCTCAGCGCCCAGCGGCGCGAGGCGCTTTTTGATGTGATCACGCAAACGGCTGTTTCCTGCGCCGTTGGCACGGCGACAGCCCGGGAAATCGATGATGTGAATATTTTAAACGCGACATTTCTTGCCATGAACAGGGCCATCGAAGCTCTTGACTTTACCCCGGAAGTCGCCCTCATTGACGGCAACAGGGCGACAGGCGTCACGGCTGTCTGCCGCTGCATCGTCGGCGGGGACGGCAAATCGGCGTCGATCGCCGCGGCGTCGATTCTTGCCAAAGTGAGCCGTGACCGCTTTATGCGGACGCTGGCGCTTGAGTATCCGGAATACCTATTCGACGTTCACAAGGGCTATGGCACGAAGGCGCATTATGAGCGCCTCGCCGCGCACGGCCCGTCCCCCGTCCATCGGCGGTCGTTTCTGAAAAAGCTGTTCGGCGGCGGTGCTGATCGGAGGCCCTTGGATTGAATACGAAGCTTCGCGGCAGCTGGGGAGAGGCCAGCGCCATGAAATACCTCCGGGACCGTCAGTATATCCCTGTTGCGATGGGATACCGGTCGCGCTATGGGGAGATTGACCTCATCGTGCGCGACGGGCGGTATATCGTCTTTGTGGAGGTCAAGCTGCGGAAGAACAGCAGCTTTGCCGAAGCGCGTGAATTTGTCGACAGAAACAAGCAGGAGCGCCTGCGCAAAACGGCAGCCCTCTGGCTGTGTGCCAATGAGACGCCGCTGCAGCCGCGCTTTGACGTGATCGAAATTTATGCGCCGCAGGGCGCTATAACAGAAAACCCGGTTATTAACCATCTTATCAACGCTTTTGAGTGAAAGGACTTACGGAACATGCAGTATCAAAGCACCAGAGATCAGGGCATCAGCGTATCGGCGGCCCGCGCCATCGCACAGGGCTTATCACGAGACGGCGGCCTTTTTGTCCCAACAGCACTGCCGAATTTAACGGCCGAGACGCTGGAGCGCCTCATCCATATGACGTATATTGACAGGGCTATAGTCCTGATGGGCCTCTTCCTCGATGATTTTTCACCGGAAGAGCTGCGCGCGTTTGCCGAAAAGGCCTATGGCCCAGCCGCCTTTGACAGCCCGGCTGTGGCACCCGTCGTCCCGCTCGACGCACAGACAGTGTTTTTGGAGCTGTGGCACGGGCCGACGTGCGCGTTTAAGGATATGGCGCTTCAGATGCTGCCGCACCTCTTGACAGCCTCGCTCGACAAAACGGGGGAGACGAAGGATGTCTGCATCCTTGTGGCGACGTCCGGCGATACGGGCAAAGCGGCACTCGAGGGCTTCCGGGACGTCCCGCGCACGAAAATCATGGTTTTTTATCCGGAGGACGGCGTTTCCGACGTGCAGAAGCTCCAGATGACGACGCAGGAAGGTCAAAACGTCGGCGTCTGCGCCGTTAGGGGCAATTTTGACGACGCACAAGCCGGCGTCAAATCAATATTTTCGGATGAGCATATGCGCCGTGCGCTTGACAGCGCCGGATATTTCCTTTCATCGGCCAACTCCATCAACTGGGGCCGTCTGCTGCCGCAGATTGTCTATTATGTATCGGCCTGGTGCGACATGATTCAATCCGGCGCGCTTCAAAAGGGCGAGGCGCTCAACTTCTGCGTGCCGACGGGAAATTTCGGTAATATTCTTGCCGGTTTCTATGCAAAAAAAATGGGTCTGCCAATTGGGCGGCTCATTTGCGCGTCCAACTGCAACGACGTTTTGACCGAGTTTATCACGACGGGCGTTTACAACAAAAACAGGCCGTTTTACACGACGATTTCCCCCTCGATGGACATTCTCGTCTCAAGCAATTTAGAGCGGCTGCTCTTTGAACTCTCCGGCGGTGACGACGCGCTTGTGGCGGGGTATATGAAAGCGCTTGCAGACGCGGGCGTCTATTCGGTGTCTGACGATATTAAGGCCGGTATCGCCAAAGACTTTACGAGCGGCTGGAGCTCGGACGACGAGACGAAGAAGACGATTGCCGAGACGTTTAAGGAATACCGCTATCTCATCGACACACACACCGCTGTAGCGTACAGCGTTTTGAAAAATTACCGTGCGCAAACGGGAGACACCACAAAAACCGTCGTTGTCTCAACGGCGAGCCCCTACAAATTCTGCGACAGCGTGCTCGACGCGCTGGGTGATGATTCGGGTGCCAAGAACCTGGACGGCATCGACCGGCTCGAAGCTGTCACCGGCGTTAAAGCGCCGCTTCCGCTTCATCAGCTGCGCGGCAAAACAAAGCGTTTTGACGCATGCGTCGGGAAAGAGGAAATGCCCGCTGTCGTTGCACAATTTTTGAAATAACGGCAGCAGCAATCGTACAAGAAGCGGGGATGGCTTTGCCATCCCCGCTCGAGGTCACTGGACGCCCGTTGCGCGGGGCGCAAATGTGCTGCAGAAGGTTTCCGCCTTTTTATGCGCGTCGGGTGATTCGACCATAATGCTGTCGGCAAAGCATCTGTTGTCATGCCCGTGGAACTTGCAGTTTACGGCGTCGCAGCCGACCCCGTAGAGAACGTCGCTGTGTTTACTGTCAGTCATAGCTTCCTCCTGATGTTTGTCGTGCCAATTGGCATGATTATTATCACCGGTGATGATTTTTTATATGTATGAAGGAAAGGTATGCCATGTCAGTATACGCAATCGGCGATCTGCACCTGTCGTTTGGAACCGACAAGCCGATGGATGTTTTCGGCGCGCGGTGGGATAACTATGTTGAAAAAATGACGGCCGGGTTCTCAGCGCTTGGTGATGATGACACATGCGTTCTCTGCGGGGACGTTTCATGGGGGATGTCGCTTTCTGAGAGCGCCGCAGATTTCAAGTTCATCGACCGTCTGCCCGGCCGAAAGCTGGTTTTAAAGGGTAACCACGATTATTGGTGGTCAACGGCATCGAAAATGACGGCCTTTTTCAACAAAGAAGGCATCACGACGATTGATATTCTCAACAACAACGCCTTTATCATCGACGGCGCGGCGCTCTGCGGGACGCGCGGCTGGTTTTTCGAGGAGGAGACAGGCTCCGACCACGACCGCAAGGTGATGAACAGGGAAGTGCTTCGCCTGGAGGCATCCCTAAAGGCGGCCGGAGACGTCCCCGAAAAGCTCTGTTTTCTGCATTATCCGCCCGTTTTTAAAAATTATGTCTGTCGCGGCATTCTGGACGTTTTGCACCGCTATAACGTTCGTAACTGCTGGTACGGCCACATTCACGGCCTCGGCCATCAGTACGCCGTAACAGGGCTTTATGAAGGTATATCCTTCCATATGGTTTCGGCCGACTATGTGCAGTTTTCGCCCGTGAAAGTCCGGTAAAATTGTTGCAATCGGGCTTTTTCTATGATAGAATACCCCGACTATGCCATAAATGCGACGTGTTCGTAGGAGGAAAATGTTTTGAACGTAACGAGCTGTGAAAAGAAAGACAACAAAATAGCGGCGCTGACCGTCGTAATGACGGCGGAAGAATTCGAGCAGGCACTGGAAGGCGCTTATAAAAAAAATAAGGGCCAGATCGCCGTGCCCGGTTTCCGAAAAGGCAAAGCGCCGCGTAAAATCATTGAAAGAATGTACGGCGCCTCTGTTTTTTATAACGATGCGTTAGACGCCCTTCTGCCCACCGTCTTCACGCATGGCGTGACGGCGGAGAAGCTCAAGACTGTCGGCTATCCGAAGGTGACGGATTTTAACCTTAACGACGACAAATCCGCCGAGGTGAAATTTACCGTCGAGCTCTATCCCGAAGTCAAAAACGTTGTCTACAAGGGCCTTTCGGCCGTTAAGATGCCGGCCGATGTGGACGAGAGCGCTGTGGACGGCGAGGTTGAGAGCGTGCGCGCCCGCAATGCGCGCATCCAGTCAACGACAAGCCCGGCCAAAAACGGCGATACGGCCGTGATTGATTTTGAGGGCTTTATTGACGGCGTGCCGTTTGAAGGCGGCAAGGGTGAAAACTATGACCTCGTCCTCGGTTCGAACACGTTTATTCCCGGCTTTGAAGATAAAATTCTTGGCATGGCCGCCGGTGACTCGGCAGACCTGGATCTCGTCTTCCCGAAGGATTATCACGAGCACCTTGCCGGAAAGCCCGTTGTTTTTAAGGTGACAATTAAAGACGTTAAAGAAAGCATTTTGCCGGAGCTTGACGACGAATTCGTCAAAGATGTGTCGGAATTTGACACCATGGCGGACTATAAAAAGAGCATCCGTGACCGTCTGGCCGAGACGAAGCGTGAGGAGGTCGACAAGGCCTTTGAAAACGCCCTGATGGCCAAAATGGCCGAATCGGTTGAGGCGGAGATTCCCGACGCGATGGTGGAAGAACACCTTGACGGCTCGGTGCAGAATATGACGCGCCAGTTGGCCGCCTACGGGATGGACATTAATTCCTATGCCAGCATGATGGGCATGACGCCGGAGAGCTTCCGTGACTCGATGCGCGCCAGCGCCGTTCATCAGATCAAAACAACGCTCGGTCTTGAAAAGATTGCCGAGCTTGAAAACATTACCGCCACGGACGCCGACATTGAAGCCTTTTACGACGATCTGGCAAAGAAGTATAAGGTTGAGCCGTCTGTCGTCAAAGAATCTGTTCCGCGGGAGACGGTGGAACACGAGGTGATGCTGGAGGCCGCATCAAAAATTGTCTGCAGCCATGCCACGGTTGAGGCGTATAAGCCGGCTGAAGATACAGCCGAAAAGGAGCCGAAAGCGAAAAAAGCAAAAAAGGTTAAGACGGATAGCGAAGCTGCCGATAATATAGTAACAGAGGAAAAACCGGAGAAACCGGCCCGCGCAAAGAAGGCGCCAGCCGACGAAGCGGCGGAAAAACCGGAGAAACCGGCCCGGAAGAAAAAAGCAGCGCCGGACAAAGCGGACAGTGAATAATCCGTCACAAAAGGAATATCGGACGGATAAACTGGTTAACATCATTGACGTGTGAACGGCGCAGACAAATTCAAGGAGTTGACATTATGAGTTTAGTGCCATACGTTGTTGAGCAGACCTCGCGCGGTGAGCGTTCCTACGATATTTTTTCAAGACTGTTAAACGACCGTATCGTTTTCCTCGGCGAAGAGGTCAACGATACAACGGCCAGTCTCGTCGTCGCCCAGCTGTTGTATCTCGAAGCGCAGGACCCTGACAAGGACATTCAGTTTTATATCAACAGTCCAGGCGGTTCTGTCACGGCCGGTTTTGCCATCTATGACACGATGCAGTATATTAAGGCGGATGTCTCCACGATCTGCATCGGCCTTGCCGCCAGCATGGGCGCTTTTTTGCTCGCGGCAGGCGCCAAGGGCAAACGCATCGCGCTGCCCAATTCAGAGATTATGATTCACCAGCCGTCCGGCGGCTTCAGAGGTCAGGCGACCGATATACAGATACATGCCGAAAACATCCTGAAGATGAAAGACAGGCTCAACAAAATCCTCGCCGACAACACGGGCAAGCCGATTGAAGCCGTCCGTGAGGCGACGGAGCGCGACAACTTCTTGACAGCCGAGGAGGCAAAGGCGTTCGGATTGATCGACAGCGTTATTACCAAGCGTTAGGAGTTATTTCCGTATGGCAAAATATGACGATAACAAAATCGTTCGCTGCAGCTTCTGCGGAAAACGGCAGGATCAGGTCAACCGCATTATTGCCGGTCAGGGTGCGTCGTACATTTGCAATGAGTGCATCGCCCTGTGCACGAGCATTTTAGGCGATGAGTTTGTTCCCATGAAAATCGTCCGCTCGGACGATCACGGCGACCTTTCTGAAAAGCTCCCGAAGCCCGCTGAAATCAGGGCGGTGCTCGACGAGTATGTGATTGGGCAGGAGACGGCGAAAATTTCCCTGGCCGTCGCTGTTTACAACCATTACAAGCGTATCTTTTTCGGCGGCACGAACGACACGGAACTGCAAAAGAGCAACATTCTGCTCGTCGGCCCGACCGGGAGCGGCAAGACGCTGTTTGCGCAGACGCTGGCACGCATCCTGCAGGTGCCGTTCGCCATTGCCGACGCAACGACCTTGACTGAGGCGGGCTATGTCGGCGATGACGTTGAGAACATTCTGCTTCGGCTGTTGCAGGCGGCAGACTTCGACGTTGAACGCGCGCAGCGCGGCATCATCTATATCGACGAAATTGACAAGATTGCCCGCAAAAGCGAGAATACGTCCATCACGCGCGACGTTTCCGGCGAGGGTGTCCAGCAGGCGCTGCTGAAAATACTGGAGGGGACGGTTGCCAACGTTCCGCCGCAGGGCGGGCGCAAGCATCCGCATCAGGAATTCATCAGCATCGACACGACGAACATTCTGTTCATCTGCGGCGGCGCGTTTGACGGCGTCGAGCGCATCATTGAAAACAGGCTCGACAAAAAGAGCATGGGCTTTGGCGCGGAGATCAAAAGCAAAAAGGACAAAGACATCGGTCAGACGCTCAAGCATATTCAGGCGCACGACCTGCTCAAATATGGGCTTATTCCGGAGCTTGTCGGCCGGATGCCGGTCATCACGACGCTCCAGTCCTTAAGCCGCGAGGACTTGATACGGATCCTCAAGGAGCCGAAAAATGCCCTGACCCGGCAGTATACCGTTTTGATGAGTTACGATCATGTCAGTCTCGAGTTTAACGAAGACGCCCTGGCGGCCATCGCCGACAAGGCCATCGACATGGAAATCGGCGCGCGCGGTCTGCGCAGCGTCATGGAAGGCATCATGATGAACATCATGTATGACGTGCCGTCCGATAATAAGATCGAAAAGGTCGTCATCACCAAAGAAAGTGTTGTCGGCACGGAATCACCGCGCATCGTCTACCGGCCCAAACCGCAGCTAGACCCAGACGTTATCAACGCATCGTAAAATGATGAGCCGCACCTTGGTGCGGCTCTAAAACCATTATCGGAAAAGCGTACCACAGCCTGGAGGGACACCATGAGCGAAACAGTTTATAACGCACTGACTGGCGAGCATCTTCCGATGCTCGCTTTAAGAGGCCTGTCCGTTTTCCCGAACATGCTTCTCAATTTTGACGTCGAACGGCCGATGTCTGTGGCGGCTCTGAATGCCGCGGCAGATGGCGCGCGCAAAATATTTCTTTTGGCGCAAAAGGATATTTCAAAAGAATCTCCAGCGGAGGCGGACCTTTACAGGGTCGGCACAATTTGCGTCATCAAACAGCTTTTGAGAATCCCGGGCGGCGGCATCAAGGTGCTCGTCGAGGGTGTTCGCCGCGCTTCGCTGACGAAGATTTTAAACGATCGGAAGTATTTCTACTGCGAGGTTGAGCCGATCTATGAGGAAGCGCCGGAAAAAGTGACGGCGCGCGTCGAGGCGCTCATCCGTAAAAGCGTCAATTTGTTTGACACGTATTCAACAATCACCGGCAATGTCAGCCGCGACGCTGTCATCTCCGTTTTTACGGCGACGGAGCCGGGATATATTGCCGACTTTGTCGCGCAGCATCTGTACTTAAAGCCTGAAAAAAAGCAGCTCATTCTGGAGACGCTGTCGCCCGTCAAGCGTCTGGAGCTCATCTGCGATATGCTCCTGCGGGAGATCGACGTCGTCGAGATTGAGCAGCAGATTGACGAGCGCCTGCGCGGTCGCTTAGAACGCCAGCAGCGCGACCATGTCCTGCGTGAGCAGCTGCGCGTTATTCAGTCTGAGCTTGGCGAAGCACCGGAGTATACGACGGAGTTTGACGAGTATCGCCATAAAATTGCCGCGTTGAAGCTGAGCGCTGAGATCGAAAAAAAGCTTTTGCGTGAAGTGGAGCGGCTTGAAAAACAGCAGGCCGGCTCATCGGAGGCGGCTGTCATCCGCAATTATCTTGATATCTGTCTTGAACTGCCGTGGCATGCCGTTTCAAAAGAGCGAACGGATATTGCCTTAGCGCGCAAAATACTCGACGCGGATCATTTCGGTCTGGAGAAGGTCAAAGAACGTATTGTTGAGTTTATCGCCGTCCGTCAGCTGTCCCACAAAGCAAACGGCACCATTCTCTGCCTTGTCGGCCCGCCGGGCGTCGGCAAAACGTCGATTGCCATCAGCGTGGCAAAGGCGCTGAACAGGAAACTCGCGCGCTTGTCTCTCGGCGGCATTCACGACGAGGCGGAAATCCGCGGCCATCGCAAAACATATGTCGGCGCGATGCCGGGGCGCATCATTGCCGCCATCAGCCAAGCCGGGACGAAAAACCCGCTGCTCCTGCTTGACGAAATTGATAAGCTCGGCAGCGACTATCGCGGCGATCCGTCGTCGGCGCTGTTGGAGGCGCTCGACCCGGAGCAGAACGCAACGTTCCGCGACCATTATCTCGAGCTGCCGTTTGATCTGTCGGAAACGATGTTTATCACAACAGCCAACACAACCTCCACCATCCCGCGCCCGCTTCTCGACAGAATGGAGGTTATAGAGCTCTCCAGCTATACTGATGTGGAAAAGCTTCATATCGCCAGAGATCATCTCCTGCCGAAGCAGCGGAAAAAGCACGGACTCACATCGCGGCAGCTTAAAATCAGTGACGACGCGATTATGGAGATGATATCAAGCTACACGCGCGAGTCCGGCGTTCGACTTTTGGAGCGCGAAATTGCCGCCGCCTGCCGCAAGACGGCATCAAAAATCGTCGCGGGGGAAATTAAATCGGCAAGCCTGAACACAGGCATGCTGGAAGAATACCTCGGCGTGCGCAAATTTAAGCCGGAAAACATTGCGGGGAAGGATGAAATCGGCCTTGTCAAAGGTCTCGCGTGGACATCGGTCGGCGGGGAGACGCTTGATGTCGAGGTGAGTGTTTTAGACGGGAGCGGCAAGCTTGAACTGACGGGCAACCTCGGCGAGATCATGAAGGAATCGGCGCATGCGGCCGTCACCTATATCAGAAGCCGTGCCGAATGGCTCGGCATCGATCCGGATTTTTATAAAAACCGAGACATCCATATTCATTTCCCGGAGGGCGCCGTGCCGAAGGACGGCCCGTCGGCCGGAATTGCCATCACCGTCGCCGTCATTTCGGCCCTCGCCGGCGCACCGGTGCGCCGCGATCTCGCCATGACAGGTGAAATTACCTTGCGCGGGCGCATCCTTGCCATCGGCGGCTTGAAGGAAAAGACGATGGCCGCCATGCGGGCCGGGATAAAAACCGTCATTATTCCAGCGGAGAACGAGCCGAATCTGGAGGAAATTGACCAGACGGTGCGCCGCGCGCTCAATTTTGTCACGGCCGACCACATCGATAACATCATAAAAGTCGCGCTTGATTTTTCTTCAGTCGTCCCGTTTAAGCCGGAGGAGGCGCTCTGCCCCGTCCTCGGTGAGAGTGGCGACCGTGTTGAGTCGGGCCCGTCTATCAGACAGTAGGGATCGAGTTGAATATCCACAAAGTCGAATTTATTAAATCAGCGGCAGAGCCGTCGGGTCTTCTGACCGGCGGCCTGCCGCAGATCGTATTTGCCGGAAAATCAAACGTCGGCAAATCCTCCGTCATTAACGCGCTTTTAAACCGAAAAAACTTTGCGCGTGTCGGCGCGACGCCGGGGAAGACGGTGCACATCAATTATTTTCTAATTGACGGCGCTATCTATTTTGTCGATTTGCCCGGCTATGGCTTTGCACGTGTTTCCCCCAGCGAAAAAAAGCGTTGGGCGACGCTGATGGAAGCATTTTTCCAGCGGACGGATACGATTGCCCTCGGCATTCTGATTGTCGACGCGCGCCACAAGCCGACGGCCGACGACGTTATCATGGCAAATTGGTTCGTCGCGACAGCTCGGCCATATATCGTTTTGGCCAACAAGTTTGACAAGCTCCGCCCGTCGGAGCGCGCAGCGAATCTGGCGCTGATTGCCGAAACGCTGCCGTCAGACGCCGAAATACTGCCTTTTTCAGCGCAGAAAGGCACAAACAGGGACAGACTGCTTAAAGAGATTGAAAATATTGCTAAACATTGATATAATAAGCGCTTGAGGGGGACGAGTATCTTTGACGAACATCATACAGAACTTCAATTGGACAACGCTTCTGAACATGGCTGTTTCACTCGTTGCCGCCTTAACCTGCATTGTTTTTCACGAAATGTCACACGGCTTGACGGCGGCGCTCTTAGGTGATAAGACGGCCAAGCAGATGGGAAGGCTCTCGTTTAATCCGCTTCGGCATATCGACCCCGTCGGGATTCTGGCGTTTGTATTTTTGGGCTTCGGTTGGGCAAAGCCCGTTCAAATCGACCCGCGCAATTTTAAAAACCCGAAGGCCGGTATGGCGCTCACGGCACTGGCCGGGCCTGTTTCAAACTTTATTCTGGCAGCTATATTTTTGTTCGTACTGGGTGTTCTGCTGCACTATTTCGGGGCAGCTGCCCTCGTGTCTGAAATGACGGCGAGAATCGCTTATTTCAGCATCGTGCTCGGCATTTTTAATCTGGTGCCCGTCCCGCCGCTTGACGGCTCAAAGATCCTTTTTGCCGTCGCGTCCGACGAGTTGTGGGCCAAGCTTATGCGCTATGAACGCTATGGCTTCATTCTGCTCATTATACTCATCATGCTCCCGGCAACCGGCAACCTGCTGTCCGCAGCGAGCACAACAGTGTTCAACTGGATGCTGAACATCACCGCTTTTTCCAATCAGCTATTTTCAGCATGACGGGGGGCCGTGATGGAAAATCCGATTTTTACACTTAAAAGCGTCGTCAAGTCAAAAGGAGAAATGGAAGATTTCACTGGCCCCTTGACGCTGATTTTGCAGCTTTTGAGCAAAAACAAGATTGAAATTAAGGATATCAGCGTTTCGCTGATTTTAGAGCAGTATCTCGTCTATCTCAATATGATGACATCCATGGACCTTGAAATCGCCAGTGAATTCGTCACGATGGCGTCACACCTTTTGTATATTAAAACAAAAGTTCTTCTCTCCGGCGAGCGCGACGTTGACGAGCTGGACGCTTTAATCTCGTCACTCGAGGAGGTTCGCCGCCGGGAAGCTTATTCGCAGATCAAAGATGTTACGGCGGAATTGGCGCTTCTGGCGCAGCGAAACGGCTGGCTGATGGTCAAGCTACCGGAATATTTCGAGCCGGACGACGCTTACCGTTATGAGCACGACGTTTCGGAGCTACTGGCTGTCATAACACGTCTGGTGACGGCTGACGAGCTTGAATCCCAGCTGGCGCAGAAAACCGTTTTGTACCCCAAACGCATGACGTATCCCGTCACGGAAAAAACCTCGGAAATCCTGCTGCACCTTCGGCTCTATGGTACGTGCCGCATTGCCGAGCTCATCGGCGTCTGCCAGAGCCGAACCGAGATGGTCGCCGTTTTTGTTGCCGTTTTGGAGCTGTGCCGCGCCGGTGCCGTCTGTGTCGACGGCTGTGACGACGCGCTGACGCTGTCACAAGTCGCCACTGACGGCGGACTCTATGATGAAACGACAGACGCCGGAAGCGGCGACGGTAACCCTTAAAGCAAAGGGCCGCGCCCTGCGGCGGAACGGAAAAGGTTATGGAAATTAATGACATAGAACGCGCCATAGAGGGCATACTATTTGCGTCCGGCGAGCCCGTTGCGCTCATGAGAATCGCACAGGTGCTTGGCGTTCCAGAAAGCGATGTCACCGAAGCGGCTGAGAAGCTTCGTGACGCCTATGTTTTTGATCGCCGCGGCATTCGCCTCGTTTTTCTTGACAGGGCTGTGCAGCTCTGCTCGTCCCCGGAATATGCCGATACGATCCGGATGGCGCTGGAGACGCGCAAGCAGCCGCAGCTGTCCCAGCAGGCGCTGGAGGTGCTGGCGATTATCGCTTATTTCCAGCCCGTCACAAAAACATATATCGAGCAGGTGCGCGGTGTTGACAGCGCGTATACGGTGGGGCT
This sequence comes from Oscillospiraceae bacterium CM, assembly GCA_022870705.1. Classification (NCBI taxonomy): domain Bacteria; kingdom Bacillati; phylum Bacillota; class Clostridia; order Eubacteriales; family Oscillospiraceae; species Oscillospiraceae bacterium JHJ. Next base: position 1,267,999 of record CP072107.1, on the reverse strand, counting down.
TTTGCAGGACAGAGGGCTCATCGAGCCGTGCGGCCGCCTCTCCGTCCCGGGCCGCCCCCTCTTATTCAGGACGACACCGGCGTTTTTACGGACGTTTGGGATTTCCGCCGTGTCGGACTTGCCGGAACTGCCGGAAAGCGGCCAGCCGGAAGCGCTTGACGCGCCGGACAGTGACGAGGCGGCAGACGATGGTGCCGTTTCAGATGGCGAAGATACAGTGCCCGGCCCTGTCCTAATGCAGGCGGCGGAGGTTTGAAATGCTCGCGCTTTTATTGATCCCGGTGATTTTGCTGCTATTGGCTATCCTGCGCCTCGGTGCTGAGGTGGTTTACGGCGCGGATGGCTTTTCAGTACGTGTCTTTATCGGCCCGGCTATAATAAACGTCAATCCCCCTCAGACGCCGAAAAAAAAGCCGAAAAAAAAGCCGAAGGAAAAGACGACGCCTGAAAAGAAGCAGATGCCCGGCCGCGCGGCGCTGTTAAAAGAGGTGCTGCCGACGGTTGCCGAGGCGCTTGGGCGGCTTAAACGACGTCTGCTGATCAAGGAGTTGACGATTTTTTATGAAGCCGCGTCCGGCAACCCGGCTGAAACGGCGCTTTTGTTCGGGGCATCATCGGTCGGCTTCGGTTTTTTAATACCGATTTTGGAGAATAATTTTAAAATCCGGCGCCGAGATTTTCGCTCCTCGTTTAGCTTTGACAGCAGCGAGCCGTATATTTATGTCAAAGCCCGACTGTCCCTTGCCGTGTGGGAGGTTATATATATTGCCTTTAACCCGGCGCTCGCACTCTTAAAAAGCGGCATACATGAGAAAGGCGGTTTGAAACATGGATAAACATCCGATTGGCGATTTGATGGAGACGACGATGCAGAAAATCAGGGAAATGGTCGACGTCAACACAATTGTCGGTTCGCCGATTTTGACGGCGGACGGCATTACGCTCATTCCGATTTCGAAGGTCAGCTTCGGATTCGCCAGCGGCGGGTCCGATTTTCAGACAAAACATCAGCGCGAAAATCAGAACAACTCGTTCGGCGGCGGGAGCGGCGCCGGTGTCAGTATTGTGCCGGTGGCTTTTCTGATCGTCAAGGGCACGAGTATTCGTCTGATGAACATCTCGGAGCCAGCGGCGACGACGGTTGACAGGATCATCGAGCTTGTCCCGGAGGTTATTGACAAGGTCTCCGAACTGTTCAAGAAGGACTGACGCCGCCTTCGGCATCTCGCTGGATATGACTGGTATATCGGCGCGCGGCGGATAATGACACGCCGCGCGCCCATAATAAGCACTGCCTTTATCAAAACAGGGTGGTGCTTTGCCGTGAAAAGAAGAAAAATCGCATTAGTAATGAACAAGTGTCTGAGCCGCGCTGTGCATGTCTTAACAGTGTGCTGTCTTATTGCCGCTATTCTCGCCGGGGGTGTTCAGGCAACTGCCGCGACCGCCGCGCCGGAAAATTCGGCATTTGCCGCCATTGTGACAGCGTCGGACGGACAGACGGTACTCTATGAGAAAAATGCCGATGCGCCGCAGCTGATTGCCAGCACGACGAAAATCATGACGGCGCTTGTTGTCTTGGAACATGCCGATTTGAACGAGTCGGTGCGGATACCGGATGATTTTCCGCCAGTCGACGGCTCGGCAATTGGCCTCGTCCCGGGCGAGACGCTGACAGTGCGCGCGCTTTTATTTGGGCTGCTGCTCGACTCCGGCAACGACGCCGCCATTGCGCTGGCACAGCATGTCTCGGGAGACGTTCAAAAATTTGTCAATCTGATGAATACAAAAGCGGCCGCTCTTGGCTGCCGGAACGCGCATTTTGCAAACCCGCACGGCTTGGATGATGATGGCGCGTCCTGCTCGGCGCGTGACCTTGCCGTGATTACGGCAGCCGCTATGAAAAACAATATGTTTCGCGAAATTGTTTCAACGAAGACGGTGACGATTGACGGGCGGACATTTGTCAGTCATAACAGACTCCTCTGGACGTGCCCCGGCGTCACTGGCGTCAAGACGGGGTATACGGAAAAAGCTGGGCGCACGCTCGTCTCATCCGCTCAGCGCGGCGGTCTCGGTCTCATCTGTGTTACGCTCGGTGACTCCAACGACTGGGCCGACCATTCAGCTCTGTATGATTGGGCATTCGGGGAATACCGCGCGCTCGATATCCGTGCCGTTCGTGACCGGCTGCAGGACGTTTCCGTCATTTCCGGCGTTTCTGAAAACGTGCCCATCAGGCCTGACGGCGTGGATGACATCGTCTGCCGCAAAGATGACAAAGCCGAATATTTCTGGTCAGCGCCGAAATTTGTCTATGCGCCGGTGACAGCGGGGCAGACGGCCGGGACGCTGACGGTTAAAATTAACGGCAAAGCTGTCAAAACAATTCCGCTTGTGTATGACGCGTCGGTCGCGCTTGACAAGACCGTACCGCTTTCAGTGTGGGAAAAAATAAAACGGGCGCTGTCACTGCCGACGCCGCTGCCATCCGTCCGTGAAAGCTATGCGGTACCGTAAAGTACCGGCATTAAAGGAGATCGCATGAAGGAGCGCCTTCAGAAAATACTGTCTGCCCGTGGTGTGGCTTCGCGCCGCGCTGCGGAAGAAATGATCCGGGAAGGCCGGGTGCGCCTAAACGGCGTGACGGCCTTGCTCGGTGAGAGCGCCGACCCCGACATTGACGTGATTGAGGTTGACAGCGCGCCCCTGCAACAAGCGTCGGGCAAGGTCACCATCATGCTCAACAAGCCGCGCGGCTTTGTCACGACGGTGCACGACGAGAAGGGGCGGCGCAGCGTCTGCGACATTGTCAGGGACTGCGGTGCGCGTGTCTATCCGATTGGGCGGCTGGACATGAACACAGAGGGCCTTTTGCTTCTGACAAACGATGGGGAACTGGCGAATATCCTCATGCACCCATCGCACGAGAAATCCAAGACATATTGGGCGCGCGTGAAAGGCGACGTTGACGCAGCGCTCACCCCGCTGTCACAGCCAATGGTGATAGACGGCTACACAATAAAACCGGCTAAAGTGCGCCTATTAAGCAAGATACCGGAGGGCGGCTTTCTGGAAATAATCATCCACGAGGGGCGCAACAGACAGGTGCGAAAAATGTGCCAAGCCGTCAATCTGGATGTCAAATCCCTCACGCGCGTTGAGGAGGGAGGCCTGACGTTAGGGAGCCTTAAAACAGGCGCTTGGCGATTTTTGACGGCAAGCGAAATTGCCCGTCTGCGCGGAAATATGCAGGATGAAGATCGTAAAATTGCAAAATTGCCTTGATTTATAAAAAAATCATAGTATGATATTCCCATAAGGCGCCATCAATGTAAAGCGCCGAACGCAAATGGGAGGCATACTGATGGATCAGGACATCCTGAGTGTGATTGAAGCGGCGTCGCCCAGCTTTTCCAAAGGACAGCGCAGCATCGCCAAATATATTCTTGAAAACTACGAAAAAGCGGCGTTTATGACGGCCAGCCGCCTTGGCCAGGTTGTTGACGTCAGCGAGTCAACGGTCGTCCGCTTTGCCGCTGAGCTCGGCTATAACGGCTACCCCGAAATGCGCCGGGCACTGCAGGATACGGTGCGCAACTGTCTCACATCCGTTCAACGGATTCAGGTTTCTCGTGAATTGATGGAAAGCCAGGACATTCTTTCACTTGTCTTGTCGTCCGATATTGAGCAGATCCGCCAGACGATGGAGGAGACGAACAGAGATGATTTTGAAGCGGCGGTGAGCACCATCGTCAAAGCCAAGAATATTTACATTTTCGGCCTGCGGTCGGCCTCGGCGCTGGCCAATTTTATGGGCTTTTATTTTAATTTGCTCTTCGACCGCGTCCGGATCATTAACGGCAGCTCGGCCGGTGAGATATTTGAGCAGATCTTGCGCATCACAAAAGGTGATGTCTTTATCGCGCTGTCGTTTCCGCGCTATTCGCGGCGCACCATTAAGGCAATGCGCTACGCGCGCGATATGGGGGCAGATGTCATCGGCATCACCGATACGCCCGCCTCGCCAATTGCCAAGCTGGCGACGACGGCACTTTATGCCAGAAGCGACATGGTTTCTTTCCTCGACACGCTCGTTGCGCCTTTAAGCCTTGTCAACGCCCTCATCGTCGCGGCCAGCGCGAAGGCGGAGGGCGACCTCTTTTCCAACTTTGAAAAGCTGGAGAGTATTTGGGACGAAAACGAGGTATACGAAAAGACAGATGTATGAAGCTGTTGTCATCGGCGGCGGCGCTGCCGGCATGCTCTGCGCCGCCGTTGCCGCCTCAAACGGGCGGCGCGTTTTACTGTTAGAGAAAAATGAACGGCTCGGCGTCAAGCTCTCAATTACCGGCAAAGGGCGCTGCAACCTGACGAATAACTGCACAATACGTGACGTTTTGGACAACATCCCGACGGGTGGCCGTTTTCTCCAAAGCGCTTTGAATGCCTTTTCACCGCAGGACGCGATGGCGCTGTTTGAAAAGCTTGGTGTGCCGCTCAAAACGGAACGCGGCAACAGGGTTTTTCCTGTTTCGGACAGGGCTTCCGATATTGTCTCTGCCCTCAGGCGCTTTACCGAGCAATCGGGCGTTTTGATAAGGCGGGCTGCGGCAACGGCGATTATGACAGATAATGGTTTTGTAACGGGTGTTGTGACGCCCCGGGAAACGATTCTATGCACCGCCGCCGTCCTCTGTACAGGCGGCCTCTCTTATCCGCGCACGGGCGCGACGGGCGACGGCTACGCGCTGGCCGAATCCTTAGGCCACACCATCATTCCCCCGAAGCCTTCGCTTGTGCCGCTCGAAGCGTCACCCGACATCTGCGCGCGTATGCAGGGGCTGACGCTTAAAAATGTCCGCCTGACAGTGCGGGACGGCGGCCGGAAGCCGGTCTTTGAGGATTTCGGCGAGCTGCTTTTTACGCATTTTGGTGTGTCGGGGCCGCTCGTTTTATCGGCAAGCGCGCACATGTGCGATTTTCCCGGGAAAACATATACGCTCGCGCTTGACCTCAAGCCGGCGCTCGACGAGCAGAAGCTCGACGCGCGCATCCGGCGCGATTTCGAAAAATATAAAAACCGGGATTTTGCCAACGCCTTGGGCGACTTGCTGCACAGGACGATGATTCCTGTCGTCATTGAGCGCAGCGGCGTTCCAGCGGACACAAAAGTCCATTCGGTGACGCGCGCCCAGCGCGCCGCGCTTTTATCCGTCTTGAAGGCGTTTATGCTTGATGTGACAGGCCCGCGCCCGATTGACGAGGCCATCATCACGTCCGGCGGCGTTGACACGCGGGAGATTAACCCGACGACGATGGCATCAAAGCGTGTTGATGGCCTTTATTTTGCCGGGGAAATCATCGATGCCGACGCGTACACCGGCGGCTTCAACCTGCAGATTGCGTGGTCGACGGCCTATGCCGCCGGCAGCCATATACAGCCCTTTCGATAAACAGGGCGCACCTTGAAAGGATACACCTCATGGAAAAACGAAGCATCGCCATAGACGGCCCGAGCAGCGCTGGGAAGAGTACGCTGGCCCGGCTGACGGCGCAGAAATTTGGGCTAATTTATGTCGACACGGGCGCTTTATACAGAACGGTCGGTCTCTATGTTCTGAAAAACGGCGTTGCATCCAAGGATGAAGCCGCCGTGACGGCTCTTCTGCCGGAAATTCACCTTGAAATGCGCTATGATCCCTCCGGCGTCCAGCGGATGATCTTAAACGGCACGGACGTCACGGATGAGATCCGGCTGCCGGAAGCGTCGATCTACGCCTCCGATGTCTCAGCGATGGCGCCGGTTCGCGCTTTTCTCCTATCCATGCAGCGGGAAATAGCGTCGACGTACGATGTTGTGATGGACGGGCGCGATATCGGCACGGTCGTTTTGCCGAACGCCGGTCTGAAGATTTTTTTAACGGCTGAAACGGATGTCCGCGCGCGAAGGCGCTATGAGGAGCTGTGCGTGAAGGGCATCGATACGACGCTTAACGATGTGCGCCGTGACCTTGTTTACCGTGATGAAAACGACACATCGCGCCAGAATGCGCCGCTTAAAGCGGCAGTGGACGCCGTCCTGCTCGATACGACGGATATGACGCTGGACGATACGCTTTTGAGGATTCAAGGTCTGGCGCAGGAAAGGCTGGGCTTATGAACAAAGAATTCCGAGCATACAGATGGCTTTACATTATTTTAAGGCTGTTTTTGTTTCCGTTTTATTGGCTGCGGTTTCGTGGCCGTGAAAACGTTCCGAAAGGGGCGGCAGTTTTCTGTGCCAACCACACCAGTAACCTCGACCCCATTTTTGTCGGCTTTGCCGCTGGTATCAATAATCACCTGCACATGATGGGCAAAAAAGAGCTTTTTGATGTACCGATTCTGTCGGCGTTTTACAGGGCAGCGGGGAGCTTTCCTGTCGACAGGAGCATCAGCGATGTCGGTGCAATCCGCAAGACGCTCAAATACCTTAAGGAAGGCGAGAAGATGCTCATCTTCCCAGAGGGCCAACGCGTGCGCGGTGACGAGAAGGTTGAGGCAAAGCTCGGCGCCGTTAAAATGGCCGATCAGATGAACGTGCCTGTTGTACCCGTATATATCCCGTCGGGCAAACGGATTTTTCATCGGTATACCATCGTGATCGGCGTACCGTATCTCGTCAACCCCGAGCGGAAAAAGCTTTCAAACGACGCTTATGTACGCCTTGCCGATGATATGATGGAAAAAATCGCGCATCTCCGGCAGTGAGGAGAGAGGATGAAGATTATTCTGGCCAAATCGGCTGGCTTTTGCTTTGGTGTTCGCCGGGCCGTCGCGCTCTGCGAGGAAGCGGCAGAGAAATTCTGCGGCTGCAAAACACTCGGCCCCGTAATTCACAATAAAAGCGTCACTGAAATGCTGGCGCAAAAGGGCATCGGCGAAATTAATGACGCGGCGGCCGCGCAGCCTGGCGACACGGTGATTATCCGCTCGCACGGTGCTAAAAAAGAGGAGCTGGAGGCGCTGTCTTATAACGGCGTTACCATTGTTGACGCCACATGCCCGGACGTGCGTAAAATCCATGAAATTGTCCGCGGTGAGTCATCCGCTGGCAGACAAGTTTTAATCATTGGAGAGCGGCACCACCCAGAGGTGGAAGCGATATCCAGCTGGTGCGCGGGGTGCCAGATTATAGAAACACAGCAAGAAATGGAAGAATTTTTTGGCGCGTTCCCGGACTGGAAAAATGCGCCCGTATCCATAGTTTGTCAGACAACGAGCCTTCGCTCAAACTTCGAAAAATGCTTAAACACAGCAAAAAAAGAGTGTACAAATCTTAAAATATTTGATACAATATGCAACGCCACGTTTAGACGCCAGGAAGAGGCAAAGGAATTATCCCGTCTTGCCGACGCGATGATTGTGATCGGCGGCCGCTCCAGTGCCAACAGCCTGAAGCTGGCCGATATCTGCAGAGAGTTTTGCAATAGGGTCACCTTTGTTGAAACAGCTGATGAGCTTGATATGTCCCAATATTCGGAAACGGATACGGTCGGGATCACGGCAGGGGCCTCGACGCCGGCGTGGATAATTAAGGAGGTCTGTCAGAGAATGAGTGAAGAAACAAGAATCGAAGGCATTACCGGACAAGCTGAGGAGCCTGCAGCGGGCCAGTCCGGCACCGCGGAGGTCGCGGAGTCCTTCGAGGAAATGCTCGAAAAATCAATAAAAACTTTAAATACTGGGGAAAAAGTGACCGGCGTTGTCGCCGCCATCACACCGACAGAGATATCCGTCGATCTTGGTACAAAACAGTCGGGATACATACCGATTTCCGAGCTAACGGATGACCCCTCGGTCAAATTGGAAGACATGCTCAAGGTCGGTGACACGATCGAGACGTTTGTCCTCCGTGTTAACGACGTTGAAGGCACCGTTATGCTGTCTAAAAAACGCCTTGACTCTGTAAAAAACTGGGAAGACGTTGAGACGGCCAAAAATGAAAGAACGACCGTAGAGGGCGTTGTCACCGAGGAGAATAAGGGCGGTGTCGTCGTCTCTGTCAAGGGTGTCCGCGTTTTTGTTCCGGCCTCTCAGACGGGTTTGTCAAAGGACGAGCCGATGTCGGCGCTCGTCAAGACGAAGGTTCGCCTCCGCATTACCGAGGTCAATCAGCCCAGACGCCGCGTTGTCGGCTCGATTCGCGCCGTTGCAAATGAGGAACGTCGTGAAAAGTCTGACCAGATCTGGAACGAGATTGAAATCGGCAAAAAATATCAGGGTGTTGTTAAGTCCATGACGTCATATGGCGCTTTTGTCGATATCGGCGGCATTGACGGTATGGTGCACGTTTCTGAGCTGAGCTGGACGCGAATCCACCAGCCGTCGGATGTTTTGAAGATCGGCGACGAGATCACGGTCTACGTCATCGGCTTTGATAAGGAAAAGAAAAAGATTTCTCTCGGTTATAAGACGAAAGACGACAATCCGTGGGAGAAATTCGTCTCTGCTAACAAGATTGGCGATACGGTTACCGTTAAAATCGTCAAGCTCATGCCGTTCGGTGCGTTTGCCGAGATCATGCCGGGTGTCGATGGGCTGATTCACATTTCGCAGATTACTGACCATCGGATCGGCCTGCCGTCTGAAGCCGTTGCGGAAGGCGATACCGTTACTGTCAAAATCACCGATATCGATCATGATAAACATAAGGTTTCACTTTCAATCCGTGCGCTGATGCCCGGTCAGGATACAGCTGACGACGCCGATTCGGCGGAATAAAAACGAAAAATCGACAAACCGGAAACGGCAAAAGCCGTTTCCGGTTTATTTTTCTGTCAAAATGGAAAAATATAGTCGTATGAAAAAAAGGGTAAATCGACTACTTTTGGCGGCAAACACAACCCCTGCCATGTTGAAATGAGAAGCAGATGAGAAAAAAGCTTGATATCACATGTAAAAAAGGTATATAATAAATATGTTATCCAATCGGCAGACTGGGCAGTGCCCGGCAGCGCCGAGCGGAAGCAGAGGAGTAGGGTATGTTCAGAATTGGTGATATGATTGCGCACCCGATGCATGGGGCGGGTATTATTGACAGTATTGAGGAAAAAAAGATCAACGGTATGACGCGGCAGTATTATATTCTCAGGATGCCAGCAGGTGGCATGGTCGTTATGATTCCGACGGAGAGCAGCGCGGCCATCGGCGTCCGGCCGATTGTCGATTTTGATGAAGCCGAATCACTTTTAAACGCCATCGCCAGTATTGAGGCGGACATGACCGCCAACTGGAACAGGCGTTACCGGGAAAACATGCAGCGTTTGAAAAGCGGCGATTTGCTGGAGGTTGCGCGTGTTGTCAAGGGCCTCATGGCGCGTGACGTGGAAAAAGGCTTATCTACTGGCGAGCGTAAAATGCTCCACTCTGCTAAACAGATTCTGATATCCGAAATCGTTTTATCACAGCATTCCAGCTATGAAGAAGTGGAAACGCGGATTAACGCGGTTTTAGCATAAAGCGGCCGGTTTTGAATCCGGCCTTCTGCGGCGAGCCTGACTCGCCGCTTTTTATCTATTCGGCGTACGAGGAAAAGGGGGATGCCGGATGGCCTTCGGGCTGACGAAAAAGCAAAAAAAGCGAAGCGGCATCCGCTGTACGGCCGTTGTTGCCGCAGCCGGCTCTTCAACCCGGATGGACGGACAGAATAAGCTGTTTATCGAGCTTGACGGCAAGCCTGTGCTTGTATGGACGTTATTGGCACTCGATGGCTGCGACGCCATTGACGATATTGTCGTTGTCACGCGCAAGCCAGATATTAATGCCGTGGCCGTTTTATGCCGCGCGCATCATATTAAAAAGATCTTCAAGGTTGTCGCGGGTGGGGAGAGCCGTCAGGAATCCGTTTACCGCGGTGCGCTGGAGGTGCCGGAGGATACGCAGCTGATCGCCGTTCACGATGGGGCGCGCCCCTTTGTGACGGAAACAGTTATACAAAGCGCTGTTTCGGCCGCTGCGCAATACGGCGCGGCCGCGCCCTCCGTCCCCGTTGTGGCGACGGTCAAGGAGGCGAAAAACGGGACGGTTATTCGAACGCTTGACAGAAGCACCCTTTATGAAATTCAGACACCGCAGGTCTTCGATGCAGCTATTCTCAAAGGTGCGTTGCATCACGCCCTGCAAAAAGGCATCACAGTCACGGACGATTGCATGGCCGTTGAAGCGCTTGGTTATCCCGTCCATCTGACACCCGGTGCGCGTGAGAACATCAAACTGACGACGGCGGCAGACCTTGCTTTTGCAAGCGCCATCCTTGACATGCGGAGGAAATCCTGATGAGAATCGGTCACGGGTATGATGCACACCGCTTTCTAAAAGGTCGGCCCTGTATTCTGTGCGGGGTGACTGTGCCGAGTGACGTTGGGCCCGACGGCCACTCCGATGCCGACGTACCCGTTCATGCGCTGATGGATGCGCTTTTAGGGGCGCTCGCGCTCGGCGATATCGGCAAAATGTTTCCCAACAGTGACGAGGCGTATCACGGTGCCGATAGCATCGAACTGTTAAAAACGGTTTATACGCGCGTGACAGCGCTTGGCTATCAGCTCTCAAATACTGATATGACCATTATTTGTCAAAACCCGCGCCTTGCGCCGTACATTGGCGCGATGCGCGAAAACATCGCTGGGGCGCTTGATGTGCCGGTTGATACCGTCAGTGTCAAAGCGACGACGGAAGAAAAAATGGGTTTTACGGGCGAGGGGCTTGGCATGGCGGCCCACGCCGTTGTGCTTCTTGAAAAAATGGCATAATACGGTCTAGACGTCTGTCAAATAATGAAGCTTCCAGCCGCACGCCGAATAATATCGGCGTGCGTTTTTTTTAATCGCAAACACGGTGCGCGGCATATGATAAGTTGAACGGCGGGCGGACCGCCGGTTTAATACAAGTTGGGAGGAGAGCCGTTTCGTGGTTTATTATCTTCTGATCTGCCGCTCGCTCACATATGCGCAGCGTTCTGCCAAAGCGCTGGAACGCGCCGGAATCACCGCCATTATTACAAAAATTCCGCAGCATGTCTCGTCGGACGGCTGCGGCTACTGTGTCAAGGTGTCGGCAAAGCACTTGTCGGACGCGCTTGTGTTACTGAAAGACGCCGCGTTATATCCGCTAAAAATTTTTGTTTTATACGCTGATGGGAATCTCGGCGAGGTACAGCTGTGATCTACCTCGATAACGCCGCAACGACACTCGTTAAACCGTTGGCCGTCGCGCGCGCCGCTTCAAGGGCTGTGTGCCGCCTCGCGACGCCGGGCAGAGGCGCGCATAAAGCGGCTTTTGACGCGGCAGAGACGATGCTTGCCTGCCGGGAGGCGGCCTGTGAGCTCTTTAATGTCAAAAGCCCGGAGCAGGTTGTTTTGACGTTTAACGCTACACACGCTTTAAATATTGCCATCAAAAGCCTTGCCAAACGCGGTGATAAGGTTGTGATATCGGGATATGAGCATAACGCGGTGACGCGCCCGCTGCACGCTGTCGGCGCGCGTGTCGTCGTCGCCGCGGCGCCGCTGTTTGAGCCGGAGCTGGCTCTGTGCGCCTTTGAAAGCCATCTGACAAGTGATACGGCGCTCGTCGTTTTAAACCACGTATCTAACGTCTTTGGTTATATCCAGCCTGCCGAGCGGCTGGCAAAAGTCTGCCGGGCACGTCAGATTCCATTCGTATTAGATGCCTCACAGTCGGCTGGCGCTCTGGATATTGATTTCGAGAGCCTGGGGGCAAGTTATATTTGTATGCCGGGACATAAAGGCCTCTACGGGCCACAGGGGACAGGGCTTCTATTATGCGCGGGTGTTCCGCAGGGCATAATAGAAGGGGGAACTGGCAGCCATTCGCTCTCGCGTGACATGCCGCCGATGCTGCCCGACAGATTGGAGGCCGGAACGCACAATATGCCGGGGATTGCCGGGCTTTTGGAGGGACTTCGTTTTGTGCGGAAAAAAGGCCAGAAAAATATTCTCGCGCATGAACGCGACCTTGTTCAATATGCCGCCAAGGTGCTCGTCCGGCACAAGGGGGTACGTCTCATGAAAAGCGACGATTTGGCGTTTCAAAGCGGTGTGTTGTCGTTCGTTATCAATAACATGGCGTGTGAGACGGTTGGGGAAGAGCTTTCAAAGCGCGGCATTGCCGTCCGCGTCGGCCTGCACTGCGCGCCCCTGGCGCATAAAACGGCGGGGACGCTTTCAACCGGCACTGTGCGCGCGAGCGTTTCGTCCTTCACAACGATGCGTGAGATAGACGTTTTCAGCCGCGCCGTCGGGGAGATTGCGTCTCAATACGTCTGAGACGATTGGAAATGACGGTTTTCCCGTGCTTTTGATACAAATTGTTTACACATAAGTAGATTGCCAATTTTCCATATTTATTATATAATGATACAAGCAGTTTAAAACAGGTGGTACGACGCCGGTTAGCCGTGAAGTCGGCGTCCGGCTTTTATGAAGATGACGTTTGAGGATGTATTCGGTATGAATTCTGTGAGCGAAATTCTCCGTGTCTCTCTGAATTTTATACAGACCGTGACGATTTGGGATGTGCTGGACATCGCAATCGTCGCTTTTCTGATTTATCGGATCATCACGGTCGTCCGCAAAACTAGCTCTGCCAGTGTCATCAAGGGCATCGTCCTGCTTTTGGCCGTTATGTGGCTGTCAAGCCTTTTAAACCTCAGCGTTATTAACTTTTTGCTCGGCCAGACGATGAAGCTCGGCGCGCTTGTCTTAATCATCCTCTTTCAGCCGGAGCTGCGTCGCTTCCTCGAGCAAATGGGCAGCAGTCGCTTTAAATCGTTTTTCGGAAACCCTGTCAAATTGAGCAGTATTGAGGCCAGTATTACAAGCACGGTTGCCGCGTGCGCGGAGATGTCCAAAAAGAAAACGGGCGCATTGATCGTTTTTGAGCGCGAAATCGCGCTCGTTGATTATATCAAAACCGGCACGCGGCTTGACGCCGTCGTTTCACCGGAGCTTCTTAATGGCATTTTCTATCCGAAAGCGCCGCTGCACGACGGGGCCGTTATCGTCCGTGACGGGCGTATAATAGCGGCCTCCTGCATGCTGCCGATGTCATCAAATTCGAATATCAGCCGCGAGCTCGGCATGCGCCACCGCTCCGGTATCGGCGTGAGCGAAGTGTCCGACGCCGTTGTCGTCATCGTTTCGGAGGAGACGGGCTCCATCTCCGTCGCCGTGGACGGTATGCTCAAGCGCCATCTGGCGCATGATACGTTTGAAAAGCTTCTGCGCAATGAGCTTTTAAGTGACGACGGCCCGGCGGACGGCCGTTTCCGGGACAAGCTGAGGGTGAGAAAATGACGGTGAGAGAACGCTTTAACAAAATGGTTGGAAGCAAGGCGTTTTATATCATATTTTCCGTCCTTGCTTCGGTGACGATCTGGCTCTATGTCGCGTACGTGAATAACCCCGATGTCACAATGACGGTGAGTGATATTAAAATAACTTTTGCCGGGCAACAGACGCTTGCCGGCAGAAATCTCGTAATTACGAAAACAGATGCCGACATACTGACGCTCAAGCTCCTCGGCAACCGCAATACCGTCTCGCAGCTGTCAAATACGAACGTGACGGCGACGGTAGACCTCTCCGGAATTAAGGCGGCAGGCGTCTATGAGCTGTCCTATACAATGGGTTATCCGGCAGGCATCAAACCGTCAGAGCTTGCGATAGCGGCAAGATCAGTTGATAGGATTACGATAACGGTGGACGCCATCGACAAAAAAGATGTACCCGTCCACGCGACGCCATCGTCAGCAATGGCCGACGGCTATGAAGTCGGGACGACGGCGGTCACGCCGTCAACAATCACAATTTCAGGCCCGAAGGCTATCATTGACAGGGTTAGTTATGCGTCTGCCGATTTATCGGACGCCGATTTGACGAAAACGGTTGACGGCGACTTTCCGCTGACGCTGATGGACGACGGCGGCAATGCCGTAGAGTCCAGCTTTATCACGCTTAGCCAAAAAACGGCACACGTACGAATTCCTGTTGTTATCACAAAAACCGTTCCGCTGACGGTGACACTCACTTACGGTGCCGGTGCCGACGAAACAAATACGACGTTTTCCGTTTCACCGGCATCCGTGACGCTTTCGGGCGACACCGAGACGCTGGGCGGCCTGACCGCCTTAAATCTCGGCACACTCGATACGACATCTTTCTTGACATCGTCAACACAGACGCTGACGCTTGCGCTTCCTGACGGGACAACGAATCTATCAGGCTTCACGCAAGCACAAGTAACCGTGACCGTCTCCGGTCTGGAGACGAAGCACGTGACGGCATCGTCATTTGAAACATCAAACGTCCCCGACGGGATGACAGCCGTTGTGACGACGAAAAGCCTTGACGTCGTTCTCCGCGGGAAGGCTGATGATTTAAGCAAGGTGACAGCCGCCGACCTTCGCGTCACGGCAGACCTCAGCGCGATCGGCAGCGTGCCGGGGACGTATACCGTCCCGGTGACGGTCACTTTGGGCGGCGGGGCAGCTGCCGGAATCATCGGCACGTATAAAATCACCGTCAAAATCGCAAAGGCCTAAACACGATGTTCGGTTATATAAGGCCTTATAAGGACGAATTAAAGGTGCGCTCGTATGAAGCGTACAAGTCGCTCTACTGCGGTTTGTGCCACGCGCTATCCAAGCAGTACGGTTTTTTAGCCCGGTTTATGCTCACATATGATTTCACGATGCTTGCCATGCTGCTGTGGGACAATGATTCGGCGATGCAGGTCTGTGCGCGCCGGTGCCCGGCAAGTCCGTTTGTTAAAAAGAAAGCCTGCACGCCGTCGCCGGTGCTGGACGACTGCGCCGGATACAGCGTCATTTTGGCGTATTGGAAGCTGCGTGACACGGCGCAGGACGAGACGTTTTTCAAAGCGCTTCCGGACAGGCTTCTGTCCGTTGTCTACCGGGGCGCTTACAAAAAAGCCGCCAAAAAATACCCGGCGTTTGAACAGCATGTGCGCACTGCGCTGGAGCGCCTCAACGCACTGGAAAATAACGCCTCAGCAACGCTCGATGCCTGCGCCGACTGCTTTGCCTTATTAACGGTGGGTCTGGCGCCGGGCGAGAATAAGCCCTTGGAGCAGCTTTTATACCACGTCGGCCGTTTTGTATACATCATCGACGCCTGTGACGATTTGCAAAAGGATTTGAAAACAGGCTCGTTTAACCCCGTCGCGCGCCGCTTCTCCTTGGCGGACGGGCAGGTTTCGGACGACGACAGAAAAATATTGGAGTCGACGCTTTTACACTCCTGTGCGTTGGCTGCCGCCGCGTTTGAGCTCCGGGAGCCTGGGCCTTGGACGCCGGTTGTCCAGAATATCCTCTATCTCGGCATGCCGGGCATGTGCGCGCGCGTGCTGCGTGATATCAACAACGAAACAAAATCAAAGGGAATGGGCCGACAACATGAATGATCCATACAGCGTCCTCGGTGTTGCGCCAAACGCTTCGGACGACGAGATAAAAAAAGCTTACCGTGAGCTTGTTCGAAAATACCATCCGGATAATTATCACAACAACCCGCTGGCTGATCTGGCACAGGAAAAAATGAAGGAAGTAAACGAGGCGTATGATGCGGTCACAAAAGGCCGCAACGGCGGATACGGCGGCTCCGGCGGCTCCGGCGCGGGCCGTGGCGGATACGGCGGCGGCGCTTATACCGGCTCGACGGGTTCAAGCCCAGAGTTTACGAAAGTCCGCATGGCGATTAACGCCGGTAATATTGCTCAAGCAGAGGAGCTTTTAAACGCCTCCTCGTCACGAAGCGCCGAATGGCATTTTCTCATGGGCAGCGTCTGTTACCGCAAGGGCTGGCTGGATGACGCAATGCAGTATTACCAGACGGCGGTTTCTATGGAGCCGGGCAATCAGGAATATGTACAGGCACTCAACTTTATGAGCCGCGCGGGGACAGGGTACAGCCCGTTTGGCTATCAGTATGGCGCACCGGCCGGTGGGTGCAGCGCGTGTGATATCTGCACGGCGCTCCTCTGTGCCGATATGTGCTGCCACTGTTAAGGGTGATGAGAGGCAGCGCGCGCACCGTGACGGTGACGGCCGTTATGTCGGCCCTGACGCTTGTATTTCTGTATCTGGCAAACATTCTGCCAACGGGACAGCTCGGCATGATTGCCGCCGCGTCACTATTTGGCGTGGCTGCCGTTATTGAAGGCGGGATGAAGGCGGGCATTTTCGTCTATCTTGTCAGTACGGGCTTAGCGGCGCTTTTCGTGCCGGATAAATCGGCAGTTCTTTTGTACGCGCTCTTTTTCGGCTATTATCCTGTCTTAAAAAGTCTGGCTGAGCGCCTCAAGCCGGTATGGCTGGCCTGGGCGGTCAAGCTCCTTGTTTTCAACGCGGTGCTGACGGTTGTTCTTTTTCTTTTCAAAGCACTTGTTTATGACCGTTTTCTGCCTTCAGTGCCTGTTTATCTTGCCTATCTCGCAGGAAGTGCTGTTTTTGTCGTTTTTGACATCGGGCTGCGCCGTCTGATTGAGTTTTATATCGTCCGAATTTCGCGCAATATTCGAAAAAATAACAGTGACAGGTGACTTATGATCAAAAGTATGACAGGCTACGGCTGTGCCAATGGCGCCTCCGGTGATATCGACATTACGGTGGAGCTCAAAAGCGTCAATAACAGATACATGGACTGCACCATCCGTATGCCGCGCGTTTACAGCGCGGCGGAGGAGACGCTCAAAGCGCTTGTGACGAAAAGCATTTCCCGTGGGAAGGTTGACGTCTTCGTGACGATTGATTCTTCTCGTGCCAATATGGTGACGATTTCGGTCAACAAGCCGGTTGCCGACGCGTACGCCGCTGTTTTAAAAACGCTCTCTGAAACGTATGGTTTTTCCGACACCATAACGGCCGCCGATTTTACGCGCTTTCCGGACGTTTTGCTCCTTGAAAAGAATGAAGCCGACGCCGACGTGCTCGCGCGCGATATCGCCGCCATTTTAGCCTCGGCGCTTTCAGACTTTGACAAAATGCGCGCCCGCGAGGGCGAAAATATGGCGTCCGATATCGCCGAGCGCCTCAATGAGATTGAGCGCCTGACGCTAAAGGCCGAGGAGCTTTCCCCGAAGACGGTGGCCGATTACAGAGCGCGGCTTTTGACGAAAATGAATGAGGTTTTGCAGTCATCAAATATCGATGAAAACCGCATATTGACGGAAGCGGCCATCTTTGCCGATCGCGTCGCGGTTTCAGAGGAGACGGTCCGCCTGAAAAGCCACATCGGTCAGCTCCGGTCCATGCTTTTAGCGCGCGAGCCCGTCGGTCGAAAGCTTGATTTTCTGATTCAGGAGCTCAACAGAGAAGCCAATACAATCGGCTCGAAGGGTAATGACGCCGACATGGCCCGCCTCGTCGTCGACATCAAGGCGGAAATTGAAAAAATCCGCGAGCAGGCACAAAATATCGAGTGAGGTGACGGCGTTGAAGCTTATTAACATCGGATTTGGCAACATGGTCTCGGCGGGGCGGCTCATTGCCATTGTCAGCCCGGAATCGGCCCCCATTAAGCGCATCATATCCGACGCGCGCGAAAAAGGCCAGCTGATTGACGCAACCTACGGCCGCCGAACGCGTGCCGTTATCATCACAGACTGCGGCTTCATCATTTTATCGGCTATCCAGCCGGAGACAGTCGCCGGTCGCCTCACGGTCAAGGGTGAGCCGGAAGCGCCGGAGGAGGACGATGATGCGGAATAAGCGGCGCGGTCGCCTATTTATCATTTCAGCGCCGTCCGGCACAGGAAAAAGCACTGTCATCGCGCGGCTGATGCAGATGAATCAGGAGCTTGTTTTTTCCGTTTCGGCCACAACGCGGCCGCCGCGGCAGGGCGAGGCAGATGGCATTTCCTACCGCTTTTTAACGCGTGAAGCGTTTGAAGAGTGTATCCGCACCGGTGACTTTCTGGAATACGCCGAATACGTCGGCAGCTATTACGGCACGCCGAAAAAGGCGGTTCTAGACCATCTGGCAGCCGGGGAAGATGTCATCCTCGACATTGATGTCGTCGGCTGCAAGCAGGTCAAAGCGGCCATGCCGGAGGCCGTGACGATTTTTATCGTGCCGCCGAGTATGGAAGAGCTTGAGCGCCGTCTCCGGTCGCGCGGTACCGACGATGAAGAGAAGCTTGCCGGGCGGCTCGCGCGCGCGCGGTCGGAGCTTTTGGAAAAGGACGGCTACGACTATGTTGTCGTCAACGATACCGTTGAAGCGGCCTCGCGTGAGATCCTGCGTATCATGGACAGTACGACAGACTAATAGACTACAGTGGGTAGCCGATAGGCACCCGCTATGATAAGGGAGTGCTTTTTTATGTTATATCCGTCTTTATCAGACCTTCTCGAAAAGGTGAACAGCCGATACATGCTCGTCAACGTGATCGCCCAGCGGGCGCGCGAGATAGCCATCAAAAGTGAGGAGACAGGGGAGCCGCTGACGAAAAAGCCGGTTTCCAGTGCGATTTCGGAAATTGCCAATGGCGATGTGCGCGTCAACTATGAAAAAATCTGCTGACGTGGACCGCTCATAACATGGGAAGGGAGCTTCCCGCTGTGGAAAACTTTTCGGTTGCGAAGCTGGCTGTCGCTGTCGGCACGTACCATATCGACAAGCCGTATGACTATAAAATTCCGGCGCACCTTGCCGATACGGTCGTGCCGGGCATCCGTGTGTGCGTCCCTTTCGGTAAAGGCAACCGCAAAACGGAAGCGCTCGTTTTATCGGTAACGGCAGGAGATGGCGCAAGAGCGCTTAAAGCAATTGAATCGTGTGTCGATGCTTCTCCTGTCTTAAGTCATGCGCTTTTAAAGCTGGCTTTGTGGATGAGCGACCGTTTTTTTTGCACCGTTTACGACGCGGCAAAGGCGATGCTGCCAGCTGGTATGTGGCTGAAGGACGGCGTTTTGCGCAGCGGCGACAAGACAGTGACGCTTGTTTCGCTTGCCGTACCGGCGGAGGAGGCACTCTGTCTGGCCGGTCAAAAACGCGCGCGTGCGCGACAGCAGGCGACGATTCTGGAATTGCTTGCCCAGCTCGGCTCTGTCTCCGTGCCGGAGCTTTTGTATTTTACGGGCGCGTCACGCTCCAGCATCAAGGCGCTTATAGCGTTGGGCGCTGTCGTAACGGAAGAGCACATTGTCCTGCGCCGTCCGGCCGTCAAGACGGTCGCCGGGGATCCGATTACGCTCAATCACGCGCAACAGCGTGTTTTCGACGGGCTCGTTCAGCAGCTTTTTGAGGCAACGCCGCAAGCGGCGCTTATACATGGCGTGACCGGCAGCGGCAAAACAGCCGTCTATTTAATGCTGATCGAAAAAACGCTTGAAGCCGGCCGCAGCGCCGTTATTCTTGTCCCGGAGATTGCGCTTACGCCGCAATTGCTTTCGACCTTTACGGCGTATTTCGGAGACCGTGTCGCTGTGCTGCACTCGGCTTTGAGTCTCGGCGAACGGTTTGACGAGTGGAAGCGGATTAAAGCCGGTTCGGCGCGTGTCGTCATTGGTACGCGTTCGGCCGTTTTCGCGCCCGTCAAGGACCTTGGCCTTTTTATCATTGACGAAGAGCATGAGCACACGTACAAATCGGAAAACATACCGCGCTATCACGCGCGCGACGTTGCCAAGTACCGCTGCGTCAGCGCGGGGGCATTGCTTGTGCTTGGCTCTGCAACGCCGTCTATCGAGTCGATGTACAGCGCCGAAGCGGGTAAATATGCGCTCTACCACCTTGAAACGCGCTTTAACGACGGTGATCTGCCGCCCGTTATCATTGCCGATATGAAAGAAGAGCTTAAAAACGGCAACGGCGGGATCATCGGGGCGGTTTTGCGCCGGGAGCTGGCGTCGAATATCGACCGCGGCGAGCAAAGTATTTTGTTTCTCAACAGGCGCGGCGATACGCCGCTTGTGGCGTGCCCTGCCTGTGGCTATACGTTTACATGCCCGCGCTGCAGCGTGTCGCTCACATACCATTCGGCAAACGGGCGCTTGATGTGTCATTACTGCGGTTACTCCGAGCCGTCGCGCGGCGACTGCCCGGAATGCGGCGGCAAGCTCCGCCATACTGGCGCGGGGACGCAAAAGGCGGAGGCGGAGCTCAACGCGCTTTTTCCCGGCGTCGGTATCATCCGCATGGACACGGACACCGTGACGCTGGCGCGTACACATGAAGAGCATTTAACGCGCTTTCGCGAAAAACGCATACCGATTTTGCTTGGAACGCAGATGGTGGCCAAGGGTCTTGACTTCGAAAATGTCACGCTCGTCGGTGTCCTCTCAGCCGACCAGATGCTGTATATCAATGATTTCAGGGCGCACGAACGCACCTTTTCGCTCATCACACAAGTTGTGGGGCGCTCCGGACGCGGCAGCAAGCCCGGCCGAGCCGTTATTCAAACGCTGACGCCGACGAACGACGTGATCCGCCTTGCCGCGCGGCAGGATTATAACGGTTTCTACACCCGCGAGCTGGCGCTGCGCCAGCTGGCCGGCAGCCCGCCTTTCAGTGATATCATCATGCTGACGGCCTCCGGTACCGACGAGACAGCCGTCCTGCGCGGCTGTGTCACGCTGAAGTCAACGCTTTTAAACTATCTGGCGGGAGAAGATGTGCACGTGATGGGCCCAGTACCCGCCGCCGTTATGCGCGTGAATAACAGATACCGATACCGGATTTTATTAAGCCTTCGGACATCGCGGCAGCTGCGTGACACAGTTGCCCACGTTATTCGGCAATTTGCCGCCGATAAAGCGTTTCGCGGCGTTCACGTTTATGCGGACGCCGACCCATATGACCTGTAACGCTCATTTTCCCGGGCTGGAATGAGCGGCTAACAAATTGCAGCCGGAGAATAGGAATCACTATGGCGCTTCGACAGATTTTAAAAGACGGCGACACGACTTTAATAAAAAAAAGCCGCGCCGTGACGGACTTTAATGCGCGATTGCATCAGCTTTTGGACGATATGCGCGAAACGCTCTCAAACGCCGACGGCGTCGGTCTCGCGGCCCCCCAGGTCGGCGTTCTGCGCCGCGCTGTCCTCGTTGTTGACACGACGGGCGAGGGCGAGGCGATGGAAGAATGTGTTCTGGAACTCATAAACCCCGAAATCGTCACCGTATCCGGCGAGCAGACGGGAACGGAGGGTTGCCTCAGCGTCCCCGGTGTCTATGGGATTGTGACACGTCCCGAAACCGTTACCGTACGGGCACAGGATCGCTTCGGCAGCTTTTATGAGGTGACAGGTTCCGGCCTCACAGCCAGAGCCTTTTGCCACGAGATTAACCATTTGGACGGCATCTTGTTCACAGAGCTCGCCACGGAGATTTTAACCCCGGAGCAGCTCGAGGAAATGGCGGCCTTAGATGAGGAAACGGACAGCGAAGCATGAGAGTCGTTTTTATGGGGACGCCCAATTTTGCCGCGGCGTCGCTTCAGCGCCTGTATGACGACGGCTTTGACGTCGTCGGTGTTTTCACGCAGCCGGACAAGCAGCAAAACCGCGGTATGAAGCATCAGATGAGCCCTGTGAAGTCGCTGGCCCTGGCACACGCGACGCCTGTTTTTCAGCCTGTGACGCTGAAGGACGCCGAGGTTCTTCGTCAGCTTTGCGCGCTCATGCCGGATGTTATTGCCGTTGTTGCGTACGGGAAGCTTTTGCCGCCGGAGATACTGTCGCTGCCGCCTTATGGGTGTATCAACATCCACGGCTCGCTCCTGCCGAAATACCGCGGCGCGGCCCCCATTCAGCGCGCCGTTTTGGACGGTGAGACGACGACAGGCGTCACCTCCATGTATATGGCCCCGCAGATGGACGCGGGCGATATGATCTTTACGGAAGAAACGCCCATCGGTGATACGGAAACGGCCGGTGATTTGTTTGAGCGTCTGGCCGTCATCGGCGCGGCGCTGCTCAGCAAAACGCTTTGGGCACTGGCGGATAAGACGGCTCCGCGCATCAAGCAGGACGAGCGCTTTGTCACCGTCGCGCCGCCACTGTCAAAGGACATGACCCCCATCGACTGGGGAAAAAGCACGCGGGAAATCCTCTGCCATATTCGCGGTCTCATCCCGTGGCCCGTCGCGACGGCCGACATCGGCGGCACCGTTTTTAAAGTATTTCGGGCGGAAGCAGTGCAAACGGATAAGAGCGCCGCACCCGGCACATTTTTGTCCGCCGACGCGAATGGCCTTGTCGTTACCTGCCGGGATGGCGCTGTCCGCCTTTTGGAGGTGCAGGCACCGGGCGGTAAGCGCATGGCGGCGGGGGATTATTTAAGAGGGCACCCCCTATGCCAATGACAGCCCGCGAAGCCGCCCTGAAAGCGCTCGTGCTCTTCCGGCAGAAGAATCACCGGTCAGACGAGGCGCTCCATGAGGTTTTAAAGAATCAGACGCTGGACGCGCGTGACGCGTCTCTCTGTACGCGGCTTTTTTACGGCGTCATTCAAAACAGAACGCTGTGTGATTTTTATATCGGCGCGTTTTCAACCGTCAAGCCGGGGAAGATGGAGCCGAAGGTGCTTGATATTTTACGCCTATCTGTTTATCAGTTGCTTTTTCTGTCGAAAATTCCGGCACAAGCCGCTGTGAGCGAGGCTGTCGCCTTGACGCGGAAAAACGCAAACCCGCGCGCCGCTGGGCTTGTCAACGCCGTTTTGCGCAAGGTCGCGTCCCATCGTGACGCGCTGCCGGATATTCCGGGTGATGACATAGAAAAGCTGGCAACGCGCCACAGTCATCCGCGCTGGCTCGTTGAAGTGTTTTCCGACGAACTTGGCGGCGATTTATCGGAAGCTGAAGCCCTTTTAAAAGCCAATAATGAAAATCCACCTGTCACCGTCATTGTTAACACACTGAAAACAGACGTCATAACGGCGCTGAACGCGCTCCGGGCAGAGGGGGCGGAAGTCGAAGCCCATCCGTATCTGGAGCAGGCGCTTATTGTCCGCGCCGCCCGGCGCATCGACCGGCTGCGTGCTTTTCAAAACGGCCAGATATTCGTTCAGGACGCGGCGGCGTTTCTGGCGGTTCAAGCCGCCGCGCCGGAGCCCGGCCAGTTTATTTTGGATGCCTGCGCCGCCCCGGGCGGCAAGTCGTTTGCCGCTGCCGTTTTGACAGGCGACACGGGGCATATTCTTGCCCGCGACATGACGGAAGCGAAATGCCGAAAAATCAGCGACGGGGTCAAAAGACTTGGCCTGTCAAACATCGAAATAAAAGTCGCTGACGCGCGAAAGGGTGACCCGTCGCTTGACGCAAAGGCAGACCTCGTCATAGCCGACGTGCCGTGCTCCGGCTTCGGCGTCATTCGAAAAAAGCCGGAAATCCGGTATAAAACGCGGGAAGAAGTCGCCGAGCTGCCTGCCTTGCAGCTTGAGATTCTGCAAAATCTCTCGCGCGCCGTCCGCCCCGGCGGCGTCCTTCTCTATGCAACGTGTACCCTTCTTCCGGAAGAAAACGAGCAGGTCGTCCAAGCGTTTTTACATGAAAACAGCGCGTTTACGCCGGAGGCTTTTTGCTTGCCCGGACCGATTGGTACCGTGCCGTCCGGGATGATCACGCTATGGCCGCACCGCCATGAAACGGACGGTTTTTTTATCGCGAAGCTCAGGAGGCGCACATGAAGGAAGACATCAAGTCACTCTTGCCGGATACGCTCAAAGAGCGCCTCGTGGCGCTGGGCGAGCCGGGGTACCGCGCGGGGCAGGTTTTTAAATGGCTGCACGCGGGTGCGCGGACGTTTGAAGAGATGACGGATCTTTCAAAAGCCCTCCGGGAAAAGCTTACCGCACATTTTGACATCACGGTGCCGGTCATTTTAAAAAAGCAGGTTTCAAACGACGGGACGATCAAATATCTCTGGCAGCTCCAAGACGGTAACGCCGTTGAAACAGTAGTCATGCGCTATCACCACGGCGATACCGTCTGCATTTCAACGCAGGTGGGCTGCCGAATGGGCTGCGCGTTCTGCGCGTCGACGGTCGGCGGTCTTATCCGTCATCTCGCGCCGTCCGAGATGGTCGATCAGGTGCTTTTCTCCCAGCTGGACGCCGGGCGGAAAATCTCCAACATCGTCTTAATGGGCATTGGCGAGCCGCTTGATAATTATGAGAATGTCCGGCGTTTTTTATCGCTGATTTCCGATGAAAACGGCATGAATATCGGGATGCGGCATATCTCTTTATCGACGTGCGGCCTTGTAGAAAAAGTTGACAAACTGGCAGAGGATAAATTACAATTGACGTTGTCGGTGTCTCTGCACGCGCCGGATGACGAGACGCGCGCGCGGCTGATGCCGGTCAATAAAGCGTACAACGTTGAGCGTCTCATCGAAGCCTGCCGCCGCTATTTTCGAAAGACTGGGCGGCGCGTTTCCTTTGAGTACGCCATGGTTGACGGCGTTAATGACACGCCCGGTCACGCCGAGCGTTTAGCGCAGCTTTTGAAAAACTCAGGCGCGCATATAAATCTCATTCCGCTCAACGCGGTGACGGAGAGCGGCCTTGAACCGTCAACCCCAGCAGCTGTCAAAGCCTTTGCCGAAAGGCTTAAAACTCGCGGCGTCAACGTCACGGTGCGCCGCCGTCTTGGCAGCGATATCGACGCGTCCTGCGGGCAGCTGCGCCGGAAGACGATACGGCAGAAAGAGCCGGGAGAGACATAAGATGGACTATTGTGGAATAAGCGATATTGGAAAGGTTCGAAAAATCAATCAGGATGTCTGCTCGGTCGCGTACGACGCACCGTCGGGCATTGCGCTGCTCGTTGTCTGTGACGGCATGGGCGGGGCGAAGGCCGGCAACATAGCCAGCGACATTGCGGCAGGCGCGTTTATGGAAGCCGTTAAAGAGCGCCTTGTGGTGAATGCCAACATCATCGATATCATGCAAATGATGAACGAGGCGTCACGATTGGCCAATACGCGCGTTTACGAGCGAAGCGTCGGCGACAGCGATTGCGCCGGGATGGGCACAACACTCGTGGCTGCTGCTGTCTCTCCGGGCGGCACCGTCGTTTTAAACATCGGCGACAGCCGCGCGTATCATGTGACGAAAAGCGGCATCACACAGGTGACAAAAGATCACTCGGTCGTTGAAGACATGATCGACCGGGGAGACTTGACGCGCCAGGAGGCATCAAGCCACCCGAACAGAAATCTCATCACGCGCGCGCTCGGCACATCCCCAGAGACAGAGCCTGATTTCTTTTTTATCAATCTCAGTGATGGTGAGCATTTGCTCTTATGCTCAGACGGCCTGTCAAACGTTGTCCCCGAGCAAGTGCTTTTTGAGGAAATTACAGCGGGGCAGCCCGTTGAACAGACATGCCGCCGCCTCATTGACCTCTCGCTTGGCCGGGGCGCTCCCGATAATGTCACAGCCGTTTTACTGAGAAAATAACGCGTCCTTCTGAAAGGAGGCATGCTCATGGAGAGCACCGACAGATATATCGGTCAGATTCTCGACAACAGATATGAAATCCTTGAGAAAATCGGAACAGGTGGGATGGCCGTCGTCTATAAGGCGCGCTGTCACCGCCTGAACAGGCTTGTCGCGGTCAAAATTCTCAAAGAGGAATTATCCGACGACGCAGACTTCAGACGCCGCTTCCATACAGAGTCACAGGCCGTCGCGATGCTATCCCATCCGAATATTGTTGCCGTTTACGACGTCAGCCGTTCCGGCAATATTGAATACATCGTCATGGAGCTCATTGAGGGCATCACGCTTAAACAGTACATCAGTCGCAAAGGGCAGCTCAACTGGAAGGAAGCGCTCCACTTTGCAACGCAAGTGACAAAAGCGCTCGGCCACGCCCATTCCCGCGGGATTATCCACCGCGATATCAAGCCGCACAACATCATGATTTTGAAAGACGGCAGCGTCAAGGTTGCCGATTTCGGCATCGCACGGTTGCAGTCGAATCAAAATACACTGACGCAGGAGGCGCTTGGCTCCGTCCACTATATCTCACCGGAGCAGGCCAAGGGCAGCCATGTGGACGCCCGGTCGGATCTTTATTCCGTCGGTGTTGTGCTCTATGAAATGCTCACAAGCCATCTGCCGTTTGAAGGCGACTCTGCTGTTTCGGTTGCCATTCAGCACATCAGCGCCATACCGCTCATGCCGCGGGAATTAAACCCCGACATTCCCGTTGGCTTAGAGAGCATTACGATGCACGCTATGGAGCCCGATTTAAACCGCCGCTACGCCACGGCCGAAGAGCTCCTGGCCGATTTGGAAGAGTTTCGCAAAAATCCGGCGCTTGAGTTTTCGTTTGTGGACAAAAACGCGGCCGGGCAGCCGACGCGCAAGGTGCCCTCATCGGCCATTGTCAAGGCGGAGAGCATTCTGCCAAAGCCTGTCCGTCCCGTCGTACGGACGCCGGAGCTCTCGCGCGCGGAATACAGCCGGAGCGCCAAGCGCGCGATGAAAACGTCATCGCTCGTCTCAATCATTTTGATATCGGTCTTTCTCGTCGCCGCCGTTGTCTTCCTTGCGACGTATTTTATTTCAAACTGGAATCAGAAGGCAACAACCGTCACCGTACCGAAATTTGTCACGCTGACGTATGACGACGTGGTCGGCAATCCCGAGAATACGCAAATTTATCACTTTAGCAAAACGGATGTCTATGATGCGAGCATTCCGGCTGGCGTCATCATCTCGCAGGACCCGCAGCCGAACCGCCAGTATAACAAGCAGCCCGGCAGCCTTATTGACGTCAATCTCACCGTTTCACGCGGCCCGGAGCCGGAGCAGACGATGCCGGACCTGTCGAATATGGACATTTATCAGGCGCAAAGCGCTCTGAGCAGCTTGATGCTTGACCTGGATGTTAAGACAACGGCGCAATCAGACGATAGCATTACGAAGGATTACGTCATCAAAACAACGCCGGCGGCTGGCGACGCGCTCACGAAGGGTATGACCGTCTTCATCATCTACAGTTCGGGGCCGGAACCCGTCACGGTGCCGGATGTGACGGGTCTGCCGATTTCGCAGGCGGAGTCGCGCCTGAAAAGCTATGGTCTCACATGGAAAATTCAATATCAGGCAAGCGACACGGCGAAAGACACCGTAATATTCCAGAGTATCCCAAAGGACGCACAGGTGCCGAAAAATTCGCAGGTTATTTTAACGGTTTCGACGGGTCCGTCAACTGTAACGTCGCCGCCGCCGTCACCATCAATATCGCCTTCAACGTCGCCCTCACCGTAGCGGCATGAAGGAAGGTGTCATTCTCAAAGCACTCAGCGGTTTTTATACCGTGGCCGACGGTGAGGAAGCATGCGTCTGCAAAGCGCGCGGCCGCTTCCGGCGGGAGCAGATCGTGCCGCTTGTCGGCGATTGCGTCGAATACAGCGCTGCCGGAGACGGTACCGGCGTTCTGGAAAATGTTCTGCCGCGGCGCAACACGTTTGTCCGTCCGCCGGTTGCCAATCTTGACAGGCTCGTCATCATCACCTCTGCCGTCATCCCGGTAACTGATCCGTATCTCGTTGACAGAATGACGGCTATTGCCGCCTTGAATGACTGCGAGGCCATCATCGTTGTCAACAAGTGCGATATTGCCCGTGGTGACAGCCTATATGACATCTACAGCAGCGCGGGGTTTTTAACGATCCGTACAAGCGCCGCGACTGGTGAGGGCATTGACGCGCTTTTTAACGCCGTAGCGGGGAAGGTCTGTGCGTTCACGGGCAATTCCGGTGTCGGCAAGTCGAGCATTCTGAACGCATTGGAGCCGAGCTTCGGCCTTCAAGTCGGCGACGTCAGCCAAAAGCTGGGGCGCGGCCGCCATACGACGCGCCATGTGGAGCTTTATAAACTGCGAAACGGCGCGCTGATCGCCGACACACCGGGCTTCTCCGCGTTTGACACCGACATGATGCGTCTTGATGACGAAGAGCAGCTGCCATATCTCTTTCAGGAATTTGCGCCGTATTTAGGTCACTGCCGTTTTACTGACTGTGCGCATGTCAGTGAGCCCGGCTGCGCGGTTTTGGAGGCCGTCGCAAACGGGCTGCTTCATCCCTCGCGGCATGAGAGTTACGAGCGTCTTTATGAGCTGGCAAAGCAGAAAAACGACTGGGAAAAATGATGTCGCGTCACAGAAACCCGCCTTGAACGTATACTGTAACGATACCTAACGGATCGGCAGTGCTCGGAAAGGCGGTTTTGTTTATGCGACGGTGGCCGTGTAGAACAATTGGACTATACATAGCGGGAGCCGGTGTGCTTATCATTCTGGCACTGATTCTCCCATTTGAACTGTGGTGGTTTTTTCTTGGCATAGCCCTTGTACTGGCCGGCATTATGCTCATCCGGTGCTGACGAAAAGGCGAGGGGAGGTCAAAAATTGAGAATTTATGTTTTCAGAGCGCCAAGGCTGCTCCGGGGGCTCTTAAAAGCCGTTTTTCATTAAAGCGGCTTTTCCTTTTAAACAAGCCGTCATAAAAAGGCCGACCTTCAAATATATTTAAGCAGAATTCTTTGAAGGAGAGGACGATTGATGGACATCTTTCTCAATAAGGAAAAGATAAATTACGTCAAAAGCGTGCTCAATGCGAGCATGGCAAACGAGGAAACAATGGAGATGATCGTCCCCGACGCGCTGCCGGACATTCTGCGTATCGTGGACACGGACGGCACTGTTTTTCTGCGGAGTAAATCAACAGATAACGGCAGGGCGGTCATTTGCGGTGTCGTCGACGCGACGGTGTTGTACTGCCCGGAGGGTGAGAGCGGTCTTCGCAAGCTCAATACAGAGGTGCCGTTTACCGTCACGGCCCCGAACGGCGATATTTCACCGAATACGCGTGTGACGGCAAATGCCGTACTCTCGTCGGCCGACGCCTCTATGGTCAACCCACGCAAGATCATTGTCCGCGTAAACCTGATGACGGATGTATCCTGTTTTAACGACGATGACGCGATGATTGCCGCCGGGCTCGAGGATAACGGCGAGGCCGGCATCGAAGCGCTGACAGACAGCGGTGATATTGTAACAACGACGGGTGTTCGTGAAAAAACGTTTGTCATCTCCGACGAGCTCGCCGTTCCGGCGGGGAATCCGCCCGTTGGGGAGATGCTCAAATACCGCATCATGCTATCGCCGGAAGAGACAAAAATGGTCGGCAGCAAGCTCATTTTGCGTGGCAGCGCCGCCGTTATGCTTCTCTATCTGCCGGAGGGCGGCGGAGAGCCCGCCAAGGCCGACTTTTCAACAGAATTTTCTCAGATCATGGAGCTTGACAACGCCGGGCAGGACGATGATTTTCACATCATTCTCATGCCGACCAACGCCTATTTCGACAGTGAGATGTCGCCGCACAACCCGGACGGGCGCAATCTGATCATGGAGATCCATGCCGTCGCGCAATGCGTCACGTCTGAAAAAAAGAGACTGTCGTATATTAAAGATCTGTACAGCACCAAGTATCCGCTGGATATGACGACGACAGACGCGCAGTTTGAAAACAGAAGCCAGACAAAGGTCCCGGCGGTTTTTCACGGTGTTCTCGAGACGCCGAGTGCCGTTTCGCGCGTTCTGGCACTCAATGTTCACCCGGGCGCCGTCACACTGGCAGCAGGTTCCGGCGAGATGTCATGCCCATTGAATGTCTGTGTCCTGTATATCAGCGACGACGGACGCGTGTTGTCCGCCATGCGCCAGTTTGATGTCACGGCGGCATCAGAACCCATGGAGAACGCGCATTCAACCGCCAATGCCGTCTGCGGGAAGGACGTCTACGGTGTCCCTGTCGGCAACGCCATAGAGCTGCGCATTCCTGTCGACATGACGATAACGGCAACGACAGCTGTGCCGTTTAAAACGATTGACGCCCTGTCATACGATGAGACGATGCCGCTTGACCGCTCTAAAGAGCCGTCACTAATCGTGACGCGCACCGCAAACGGCGAGTCTCTGTGGGACATTGCCAAGAAGCACCATTCCTCCTCAAAACTGATTCTGGCGGCAAACGAGATGGACAGTGAAGAAAACATGGGCGCCGGTCAGCTGCTCATCATTCCAAAACAGCGGTAAAAAGATAAATAAAAACCAAGCCTCTCTGTTGTCACAAACGACAATAGAGAGGCTTATAATTTGTACAAATAGCACTACTCGTCTTTTTCGCTGCCAACCATGTTTTTCGGGGTCTTTAAGGAGGCGAGGGGAGAGCGCAGCGCAGCCTCGCGCAGGCTGTCACTTTCGACGTGCGTGTAAATCTGTGTCGTGTTCAAATGTTCGTGGCCGAGCAGCTCCTGAAGCGTTCGGACGTCAACGCCGTTTCGCAGCATCAGCGTTGCCGCCGTGTGGCGCAGCTTGTGCGAGGAGTATTTGTCGGCGTCAAGACCGGCCGCCGCCAGGTGCGTTTTGACGAGATGGTGAACCGTGGCCGTCGAGACGCGGTTCCGCCGTGACGAGAGGAAAAGCGCGCGGCGGTCAACAGGTTTTATATCCATTCGGACCGCCAAATAGCTGTTGAGCGCCTCACAGCATGCATCGTTTAAGTAAACGATGCGCTCTTTGCTGCCTTTGCCGAGCACACGCAGCGAGTCGGGTCGCACGTCGCCGAGGTTAAGGCCCGCCAGTTCGGAAATACGCAGGCCACAGTTTAAAAAAAGCGTCAGAATGCAGTAGTCGCGCGATCGGTTTGCACCGGTGACGGACGTTAATAGGCGCGTGCTTTCCTCAAGCGTTAGGTATCGCGGCAGCGTTTTAGTTGTCTTCGGAGAGTCAAGGTCGGCTACAGGGTTTTTATCAAGCTGCTTCGTTTTGACGGATAGGAAATTGAAAAAAGAGCGGAGCGCCGCGATTTTTCTTGCACGGGTTGTTGCGGACAGGCCAGGCTTAGACGTGCCGCCGCGGCTTGCCTTTGTGCGCTCGCGCGCAAGGTAGGCCAGATAGTCGTAGATATCGGCAAGTGCAACCGATTGGACGACGGCGAGGTCGACGTCCTGAATCGAAATATCGTCAAACGCTGTGTCTTTCGGTACTAAGCGTCTGTGCCGCTTTAAAAACCGGAAAAAGGTTCGGAGGTCAAGATAATAC
The DNA here is from genome assembly GCA_022870705.1 of Oscillospiraceae bacterium CM. Lineage (NCBI taxonomy): Bacteria > Bacillati > Bacillota > Clostridia > Eubacteriales > Oscillospiraceae > Oscillospiraceae bacterium JHJ. The sequence goes on along the minus strand of CP072107.1, from coordinate 1,236,845 downwards.
TCGTCAGCCGTTTTTTTGGAGTGGCCTTTAATCGTTTCGTGATACGTCAGAAAGTCACGGATCACGGCGGGGGCCGTCAATCTGTCGTCCATTTGAGTTCCTCATTTGCAGTAAGTGATGTCATTTTTACAATTATCATACAACATTTTGCCAGGGAGGTCTATTGACGGATTGACCAAACATTCAACAAAATAAAAATTTTGTTGAATGCAGTGGGGGAAAACGGGGCGAGAGGGGGGTTCAAGCGGTCTGAATATGAATATAAAAAAGAGCCGCTGTATTATTGCTAATACTGCGGCTCTAATTGATGATCAGCAAACTGCCTAAGTTCATGGCAGTTTGTTATGTTTTTAATCGGCGTCCAAAAAGTTGAGGACAAAAATTTGTTAACTTCAAAAAGACAAAAAATCTCATCGTTATCGAGATTGTATGTAACCGCTTTGACCGGCGGGCTGAGTTCTTCGCCGTCAGTTGCCTGCCAAAGCCAGACGTTGGAGTTTTTTCTGAATTTCATACCGACGATCGGCAAAAAGGGCAGTTTTACGAGGCTCGTATATGCGCCGATCAGTTGATGCTCATCATTGAGTACTTTGACGACCAGTGTAACGTTCAATCATCGCTCCCCCTTTATTCAATTCTTATCAATTATACCTTGTGTGACTTGTATTGACAAGCAGAATAAAACCACCGGAGTTTGTATAGATTAGATAAAAAGATCCTAAAAACGTCAATCTCCGACAAAAAAAGCATTCTAATATTTTGTTGAAGCCTGCACACACTAGCATGGGAGGCGAAGGAAAATGAGTCTCATTCCCTGCACCGGAGACTGTGTCTATCAGGCAGATGGTTGCTGCGGGTTGGAACGCGCCGCTTCAAAAGGCATACCGGAGCCATCCGGAGAAAACTGCGTCCATTTCATCCGAAAAAATAAACAGGCGACGGCGCTTGACGGCGAAAGTATCTCATAAGGCCTGAAATATTCACAAAATGAGTATCAGCCTTCTGATGAAGCAAGCGCGAGGCGGATGGCTTCCTCAATGTTACACGCCTGTAAAAGTGTGAGTCCCTCTGGCGCTGTGACTTTCCCCAGACCGTTTTTAGGGAGCAAACAGTATTTAAAACCGAGCCGCTTTGCTTCCGATAGGCGCATGTTCATCTGGGTGACAGGACGCAATTCACCCGTCAGCCCGACTTCTCCGACAGCGACGAGCTCGTCTTTAAGGGGCTTGTCCCGATAACTCGACGCCAGGGCGAGGACGACGGCCAAGTCGGCAGAGGGCTCGTCAATTGAGAGGCCGCCGACAACATTGAGATAGGCGTCACAGCTGCCGAGACGAAGGCCGCCGCGCTTTTCCAAAACGGCTAGCAGCATCATTGCCCTATTGTATTCAATGCCTGTTGCGTTGCGGCGCGGGACGTTGTAACTGCTTGGCGCGACGAGGGCCTGCACTTCGGCCAGAACGGGACGCGTCCCTTCCAGAACGCACGTGACGCACGTCCCCGGTGCGGCCGTCGGCCTGCCAGACAGCAGCAACTCTGACGGATTGGCGACTTCGGCAAGGCCGGTCTCCAGCATTTCAAAAACGCCGATTTCATTTGTTGGGCCGAATCTGTTTTTCGACGCGCGCAGAATTCTGTAATGAGAGGTCATCTCCCCTTCAAAGGCGAGCACGCAGTCAACCATGTGCTCAAGCACCTTCGGCCCCGCAATCGCACCCTCCTTGTTGACATGCCCGATGAGAAAGACAGTCAAGCCGCTGTTTTTTGAAAACTGGAGAAGCGACATCGTACACTCGCGCACCTGCGCAACACTGCCCGGCGACGAAGAGAGCTCGCCGTTATAAAGCGTCTGAATGGAATCGACGATCATAATGTCCGGCCCCAGCACCTCACAGGACGATAAGATTTCCCCGAGCTCTGTTTCGGATAAAACAAAAAGACCGCTCCCCGACACGCCAAGCCGCTCAGCACGCAGCTTCAGCTGGCGGCCGGATTCTTCCCCAGAGACATACATAATCTTTTTCCCGATAGCAAGATGGCGGCAGATTTGGAGCAGCAGCGTCGACTTACCGATGCCCGGCGGCCCACCGACAAGGACAAGGGAGCCGACAACAGCCCCGCCGCCGAGCACACGGTCGAGCTCTGTTAGGCCGGTTGAAAACCGAATATCGGCGGACGCGTCAAGCTCCGTTAAAAGCTTTGGCGTCCGGGCTGATGACACACCGCTTTTAACGGGTGCGCTTTTCGTGACTTTTGTCGCGACGGGCTGTTCAACAACCGTGTTCCAGCTGCCGCAGGCGGGGCATTTACCCTGCCATTTCGGCGTCTCGTTGCCGCACTCCGTGCAATAATATGCTATTTTAGCTTTCATTGGTGCCTCCAAAATCTGTCTGATACAGGCCAGCCCTGCTTGTCAGATAACACGCCGCGACGGTCGCGGCAATTTTTATTTGATACCCGTCTGTCAGCAAACGCTGTTCCTCAGCGGCGTTCGTCAGAAAACCGCACTCAATGAGTAGCGCCGGGCATTTGATATTATTCATCAGGAGAATAGAATCTGGGATTTTTGATGCCGTCCGCCGATTTTTAGGGTCGAGCGCCTGAATAAGCGAGGACTGCATCACATCGGCAAAGGGCTTGCTCCCCCCTGTCGGCGCGTACAGCACCTGCGCGCCGTTTGGGCTGCCACTGGGATACGTATTCTGGTGAATGCTGATGAGCACGGCGTTCGGTGTTTTGTTAATGAGTGTCAGCCGCCTTTTCTGATCCTCCGCTTTTTTCGCCCGGATCGTTGTCGCGCTGGCGGAATAGTCGAGGTCTTCTGTTGTGCGTGTCATCACAACAGGCACGCCGTAAAAAACAGCAATGAGCTCCAGCTTTTTTGCAATTTCAAGGTTAATTTGGCTCTCCTTCACGCCCGAGAGCGATACGGCACCGCCGTCTTCCCCGCCGTGACCGGCGTCGATGATGAGTGTTTGCCGAGATGTTGCCTCATTGCCTGAAAAAACGCGCCGCAGCGCGGGTGAATCAAAGGATAATGCAGCTGAAATCATGAAGATTGTTAACAGTAAAACGACAAGAAACCTTAATTTATTCTGATTGCCCATCTTTAACACGTCCCCTTTCATTTCATGGTATGACTTGAAAAAAGACGTTATGAAAAGGATTCGGCAAAGAGACTGGCACGGTGCCGCGAAAGCAGGATGAACACGGAAAAACGACCTGTCATATACTGGTTCGGGAAACACTTTCCCAAAGAACAAAAGGAGGAAAACACTTGGAGGATCATTACGTACAACCGAGCAGTACCGCGCGGCAGCGATATGCAGCTGGCGCAAAGACAATGCCGTCCGGTGCACAGGCAAACAGCAATGCCGGCGTTATGGGCAGTGGTAGCGCTTCAAATAACATGAACGCCCCGAATATGGGCGCCATGCCATATATGTCCGCAAAGCAGAACATGGGCGTTTCGCCGATGGCCAGCGCCAACAGCGGGTTGATGCCGGAAATGATGAACAAGCCGAACAGTGGCGTGTCCCCGATGAACATGGGCATGATGCCGCAGCAGGCGGCAAAGCCGAACATGGGCGTTTCGCCGATGGCGAACGCGAACAGCGGTATGATGCCGGAAATGATGAATAAGCCGAACAGCGGCGTTTCCCCGATGAACATGGGTATGATGCCGCAGCAGGCGGCAAAACCGAACATGGGCGTTTCGCCGATGGCGAGCGCCAACAGCGGTATGATGCCGGAAATGATGAATAAGCCGAACAGCGGCGTTTCCCCGATGAACATGGGCATGATGCCGCAGCAGACGGCAAAGCCGAACATGGGCGTTTCGCCGTACATGACCGGCAAACAAAATGTTTCCGGTGCGATGACAGATACATCCCCCTGCGGGTATAAAAACGGCGAACTGCCGCCATGCGCGCCTCTGTCCGTCGGATATGTCCCGTTCCAATCGAAAAATCCGCCGACATATCAAAATGATGAGGCGTTAACGCGCGGAACGCTTTTCCCCGGCCTAGACTTGCCGTTCATGAACATCGCGAACAACACAAACCCATACGCCGGAACACCTTTGGGCGAGCTGATGGCGCTTGGTTTTGCCATCGACGAGCTCAATCTTTATCTGGACACGCATTCAAATGACAGGGATGCGCTTGACATGCTGAAAACGCTCAACAAGCTAATGAAAGAGGGCATGGATAAATACGTCCAGCTGTACGGACCTCAGACAATTATGGACATTACATCCGGCGATGAATTCACATGGCTTAATAACCCCTGGCCGTGGGAATACGCCGAAAGAGGGGCGGGTAAATAAGGATGTTTGAATATCAGAAAAGGCTCGAATACCCCGTCAAAATCTCAACACCCAATCCCGCCCTGGCAAAATTCATCATCAGTCAGTACGGCGGGCCGGACGGCGAACTCGGCGCTTCCCTGCGCTACCTCAGCCAGCGCTACTCTATGCCTTACCCGGAGCTCAAAGCGCTGTTAACCGATATAGGTATATGGTAGACGCAAAAGACTTTTTTGTGTTCTTTACCGTAAAACGCTGTGAATAAGAGGCGCTGGCGATGGCTTGTCAGGGCCGTATGAAACGGCGGTGTTGAGATAGGCGCGGGCGGGAGCGAGGCGGCTTTTATCGCTTGTGTGCAAGACGGCGAGCGTCTCGCCGGGGGCGCAGAAATCTCCAAGCGATTTATTAAGCACAATACCGGCCAGCGGGTCAACACCTTCTACGGCCTTCTCCCGACCGGCCCCGAGGGCGGACGACGCTTTGCCAAACAGCTCGGCGTTGAGGTGTGTTAAATAGCCGCCTTGGGAGGCGACGAAAACGTCTTGGACGGGTGCTTCGCCAAGTGCCTTGGGGTCGTCAATAAAGGCCGTATCGCCGCCCTGATAGGCTATCCACTGGCGAAACTTCTCGAGGGCGCGGCCGCTTTGCAGGGCATCGTCCACCGCCGCGGCGCTTTGCGCGTGCGGCCAGCCATGGCATAGGGAGAGCATCTCGGCGGCGAGGGCGCAGGAAACGTCGCGCAGCGCCCCGCCCTCCCCTTTCAAAACACGGACAGCCTCTAAAACCTCCAACGCGTTGCCGATGGCGCTCCCGAGCGGCACGTCCATTGTCGTCACAAGGGCGGCCATGTTGCGGCCTGCCGCTTTGCCGATCGTCACCATCGTCTGTGCGAGCCGGGCGGCGTCTTCCGGGGTTTTCATAAAAGCACCGCTGCCGAATTTCACGTCCAGTACGATGTTTTGCGTGCCGGAGGCGAGCTTTTTGCTCATGACGCTCGACGCGATGAGCGGAATGCTGTCAACCGTTGCCGTCACGTCGCGCAAGGCGTACATTTTTTTGTCGGCTGGCGCAAGCGTGCCCGACTGGCCAACGACGGCGATGCCGATTTCCTTGACTTGCTGTATAAACCGATCACGCGTCAGCGTTGTCTGAAAGCCCGGGATCGCTTCAAGCTTGTCCACCGTGCCGCCCGTGTGTCCAAGCCCGCGGCCGGACATTTTGGCGACAACGACGCCGAGGGAGGCGACAATCGGCAGCGCGATCAGCGTTGTTTTATCGCCGACGCCGCCTGTGCTGTGCTTGTCGGCCGTCAAACTGCCAAACGGGGACAAATCGACGCTGTCACCAGACTGTTGCATGGACAGCGTCAGCGTTGTGACCTCGCGTGCGTCCATCCCGCTGAAATAGACGGCCATGAGAAACGCCGCCATCTGATAATCCGGCACGTCGCCCACCGTAAAACCGTCAACCGCATAGCGGAGCTCATCGTCCGTCAGCGCCTGTCGATCACGTTTTTTTTGAATGATATCGTAAAACCGCATAACGCGCGTCCCTTCTCCGGAATTTTCCTTATCATATCACATCCGGCGGCTAAAGTTAATCCTCAAATTGCGCCTGAAACGGCGCTGAAAGGCCGAACAGGCGGATCGTCACGCCGCCGTTTGTGACGGTGAGCGACTCAACAAGGCTCAGATAAAATACGTCGTCATCGTGCATACCGGCGCAAAGCGCTGACAGCGCCGCTATGAGCGTCTCGTTTTCCCTGCCGGATATGGTTTCAACGGATCCAGCTTGATGACATAAGGCGCTTTCCTCCCGCTGATACGCCTCTTTTAAAACATTGTAGACAGCCTTATCAACATCGCCGGACAGATACGCATCCGTCAGCTTCATCTGCTTATCCCGCAAAGCTGTGACAGTGTGCGCGGGCTGTGCGCGCCTTGCCACGTCGCTTAAGTGCCTGAGGATATTTGAGAGGTTTTGCGTCAGCACCGCGCTGTCAAAGCCGGAGACGATCGCCTGCACGCAGGAGACAACAGCCTCCTCCCGCAGGGAGCGGACAGCGTCACAACACCGGCAGCCATCCGGCACCCAAAGGCGGTAGAAGCTGCCGTCGCGGCGGCGGCGCGTCCGGCAGCGATACGTTTTACCGCACACACCACAACGGACTTTGCCGGACAACGGATAACGGACGGCGCGGGATGTGTCGGCGTTTTGTGCTGTATTACGACGATTGAGCTCTTCTTGGGCGGCTGCCCATGTCGCACGCGGAATGATGGGCTCATGATGGTTTAACAGACGGACATAATCTTCAAAGTCGGGATTTCTGATCTTTTGGTGCGACAGATAATCAACGGTGATGGTTTTCCGCTGGACAAGGTCGCCGCAATATTTTTCGTTGCGCAGAATTTTATAAATAGCACCGCCGGACCAGGTTGTTTTCCCGGATGGTGTCAAAATGCCGTCCTCGGTGAGCGTGCGCGCAATCTGGCGGACGCCGCAGCGCCCGTCCAAAAAAAGGCTGAAAATCCGGCGGACGATAGCCGCTCCGCAAGGCTCGACCGTCAGGCTGCCGTTTACCGCCGTATAGCCGAGGAGACTGCGCCCGAAGACAACGCCGCGCTCCATGCGTCGCCGCTGGCCCCATTTGACGCGTTCGCTCGTTTTCCGGCTCTCCTCCTGCGCGACAGACGCCATGATATTCAGCCGCAGTTCGGCATCCGGATCGAGCGTCGAAATACCGTCGTTTAAAAATAAAACACCGACGCCCCATCGCTTTAAAGCACGCGTGTAGCGAACGGTGTCCAAGAGATTTCGCGAAAAACGGCTGATCTCTTTTGTGACAACGAGGTCAAAAAGGCCAAGCTTCGCGTCGCCAAGCATGTCAAGAAAACCGGTGCGCGGGGCTGCCGACGTGCCGGAAATTCCTTCGTCAGCGTAGATTTGATAAAGCGACCAGCCGGGTGTGGCAGCAATATAGTCGGTAAAAAACGTTTTCTGGCTTTCAAACGAGGTTTGCTGATCACAAAGCTCGGTTGACACGCGGCAGTAGGCGGCAACGCGCGTTGTCAAAAGTCTGCCTCCAGTCGATCAAAGCACCAAAAGAGTGCCCCTTCCGATAGCAAACAGCGCCGCCGTAGCGCGAGTAAGGCCTGCTTTTCAAAAATACGGATGAACCCGGCGCTTACAGCGCGCTGTTCCGCATCAATCATCTTTAAGCTTTTCAACGCCATCCCTCCCCAAAAATCATATTCGGGCGCGCAGGTGTCTTTGCCTGTCTCAGAAAAATTTGTGTTATTGCGTTAACGAAATAGGTACGGAGGAACTGGGCCACCTCGAGATGGTCGGCACTATCGTCCACCAGCTGACGCGGAACATGAAGGTGGAAGACGTTAAAGCAGCTGGGATGGAAGGCTATTTCGTCGACCACACGGCGGGCGTCTATCCGCAATTTGCCTCCGGCACACCGTGGACAGCCGCGACGATGCAGGTATCCGGCGACACCATCGCCGACCTTACAGAGGATATGGCTGCCGAGCAGAAAGCGCGCAAAACGTATGACAATATCCTAAGGCTCTCAGACGACCCGGACGTTAATAACGCCATCCGGTTTCTGCGGGAGCGCGAAATCGTCCATTTCCAACGGTTTGGCGAGGCGCTCCGCCTCGTCACCGAGCGGCAGAACCAGAAAAACGTTTACGCCGTCAACCCAAGCTTCGACAGATAAAAAAGCATGGCAGCCGGTTCATGAACCGGCTGCCGTTTTTCCATCGAAAAGCGATGACACAGACTGACCGCTATTTCGCGACACAAAAAAGCTATACGCAGCGGAACAGTTGTATTATAATAGACAAAAAAGAGAAGGACGGCATCATCATGGACGAGCGGCTCGGGTTTATACGGGACAAGCTGGATATCAAAATTCTGATTTTGTTTATTTTGCGGCGGCTCCCCGAACCGGTCACTATGGAAACGCTCAGCGACCTCACGCTGTGTGACGAGGGCATCAGCTATTTTGATTTTGCCGAATGCGTCACAGAGCTTGTTGAAACGGCACACCTACAGACGGACGGGCATACGTACACCCTGACGGAAAAGGGCGTTCAAAACGGTGAAATCACGGAGAATAGCCTGCCGTTCTCAGTTCGCGTCAAGGCAGAGCACAGCGCTGCCGACATGCGCTTTCGGCTCAATAGAAAATCGATGATTTCAACGAGCCATGCTATACGGCGCAAAGGCGGCTATTCCGTGCGACTGTCACTGTCAGACGGTGTGAGTGACCTTGTGTCGATGGAGCTGTATGCTTCAACCGAACAGCAGGCGCGCACGCTTGAAAAAGGCTTTGCGCAGAATGCCGAGTCCGTCTATAACCGCCTGATTCAAATGCTTTTGGAGCCGTCAAATGACCCCGTACAAAAATAAAAAGATCATGCTGAGGCCGCTGCCGAAGAAACGTGAAATGCCGGGTTTTTACCCGGCATTTATCAGTGCCTCTTTGCACGGCTCAGTATGACAAATTGAAGAAGAATATGGTCCCGCAGCTGCGGTTATGCACGAGGGTGCGACTTGTTGTAGACATCCTTGAGTTGCTTTTTGACAAGCTGCGTATACACCTGAGTCGACGAGATGTCGGCATGGCCCAGCATTTCCTGTAATGAGCGGATATCCGCACCGTTTTCCAGCAAATGCGCGGCAAAGGAGTGGCGCAGCGTGTGCGGCGTGATTTCTTTTTCGATCCGGGCTTTCTCCTGGTAGTGCTTAATGATCTTCCAAAAGCCCTGACGCGACATGCGCTCGCCGCTCATGTTGACAAAGAGGGCCACTTCCGTCGGCAGCGCGAGCATCTGATGGCGTACGAGCGTGATGTAATCGGCAAGCGCCTTGATCGCCGCCGGATAAAGCGGGATCATCCGCTCTTTTTCGTTGTTGCGGCAAACGATAAGACCGGTTGAGAGATTGATATCATCTTCATTGAGCGATATGAGTTCACTGACGCGAATACCTGTTGCATAAAGAAGCTCCAGCATCGCTTTGTCGCGGTAGCCCTTCATATCGGTGCATTCCGGCTGCTCTAATAAAAGCTCTACTTCCCTGCTCGTCAAGATCTGCGGGAGCTTTTTAACCGTTTTGACAGTTTCGATATTATAGATCGGGTTGCCGGACAGACGTCCAGCCGCCGTCAGAAAATTGAAAAAACACTTAAGTGACGCGACCGAGCGCGATATTGTCGCCGTCGACTTGCCGTTTTTCGTCAGCCAGTCAATATACCGCTCCACATCCCCCTTGTCGACACCCGATAAAGAGGTATAACCTTTTGTTTCGAGATACATGAGAAATTGATTGATATCCCGCATATAGGATGAAATCGTATTCTTAGACGCCTGCTTCTCATCCGTCAGATATATTTGAAAATCGCTTAAGGAAACAGATTCAAGCACGTCTTGTACCTCCCGTCATGAAGTAATATGCGAAGCGGTAAGCGCAATCAGGTGCGCCGTCAAATATGTGTCGACCACCGCTGTGAAAAATAATACTATAAAGCACAGACCACAGGAGAGCAGCATGCGCCTGTCCACAAGCTCAGCGGCCGGCTTTAAAGAACCCGGAAGAGCCCGCTTGAGCAGCGACAGGGAGGCTGAATAGGCGGTGAGTGCGATGATAAAGAAACACGGGAGCGTCAAAAGCGTGTTCATGCCGAAAATCGACAGTGATAGCAAAACGCCTCGGCCGCCGAACAGGCGGACAATGGCGGAGACTGAGAAGCAGAGAAAAAAGCCGCGTGCTGCCGACAGAAGCGGGATCAAGACAACGCCGAATACCGATAAACCGAAGAAAACGGTCAGCAGCTGGTATTTAAAATTCGTCACAACAGCTGAAAAAAGCGCTGGCTTTGATGCCGATGCGCCTGAAAACGAGGATAGATAGCTCTCCAGATAATGACGGAGCGTTGTCCCGTCGTGAATAAGACCGGCTGAAACGGTACCGGCAATCGCGCCGCAGATAAACAGGACGGCACAAAAGACAAGGCCGGTGCTTTGTGTTCTGTCCGCCCGAAGCGACAAAACAAAGAATCTTTTGTTCAAGTCAATCACCCCATATAAAATATGGGACAAGACTGAAAAAAATGCCATGCTTTTGCGCATGAGCTGCCGTTGAAATCTTAACAGTAAAAACACTATAGTACAAACAGGCTCAAGAATCAAGGATGACAGTGGATATTTCGAAAGTTTGTTAATTATGTCCATTTATTATGTCGATTAGATTATGTAAACATTGAATATACAGGCTGCAAAAGAAACAAATAATAACAAAAGAACTATATATAGGACGCATGCTTAGAATGCGCCTATATATAGAACGGAATGAAACAGTTATGTCAATCTCTCGAAACGCTTTAGAGCATTTTTGGTTGAAAACAGTCTCGTTCAATTTCGACAATTACGCACGCTTGTGATGTGTTTTTTTCATATTAAGCGCGCCGCCGAGCACGCCGCCCAATAAAAAGACGGCAAGATAAACAGGCGTTCGCGAGCTGATGAGGCTGCCGTTTTCGTTCAATGAGGCTCCCAGGAGCGTGAGGCCGAATAAGACAGCCCCGACGAGTGCACCGACGACGACAATACGGCTTTTGTTACGCCTGCCGGCAACAAATGCGCCGATAAGCGCCCCGGCAAATGCCGCGGCACAAACAATCGCAACCATCAGGTTTTCCGGCACAGTGCCAGATACAATAAGTGCGGCGAGACCGGCAAACAGGATCAATATGGCGGCAATGCCGACGACAGCGCCAAGGACAACACTGACGGCCAGCTGACGTGCCGGGCTCATTTGATTGTCGTTTTTACGCATGATAATGCCCCCCGTGCAAATAGTTTGTACAACATCCTATTCGCACAGAGGGCTCAAAATGACTGACGAGAAGCTTATTATTTCGGTGGTTCTTCCGTGGCTTTTCCGACCGTTGAAATGGCCCATTTGGCAACCTGAACGCGAACCCTGTCCTCGCTCGTTTCAAACGTGACGGTGTCATTTGTGACGGAGACAACCTTGCCGATAAAACCGCCGATTGTCGTGATGACATCACCGACGGAAAGTGTATCGCGCATTTCCTTGAGCTTTTTCTTCTTCTTGTTTTCTGGGCGAATCATGAAGAAATAAAAAACGACAACAAGGACAACGATCATTGCGATCGAGCCATACTGTGAAGCAAAAAATTCCATAATGTACCTCCATGAACGTAATGCTTGCATTATACGTGCCGCGCCAAAAAAAAGCAAGTATAAATATAGGCTTAAAGGCGTTTGTCAAGGATTTCAGCATATTTTGCCCGAAAAGCGTCAAATGTATCCGTCTTCAGAGCGTCCCGGATGCGGGCGGTTAACGTGTTGTAGAAATAAAGGTTATGGAGAACAGAGAGCCGGAGCGCCAGCATTTCGCCCGACTTAAAGAGATGGCGCAGATACGCACGCGAATAGCGGCGGCAGACAGGACACGCGCAGTCGCCGTCAATGGGGCCATCATCCGCCTTATACTTTTCGTTATGGATATTGATAATGCCGGACCATGTGAACAGGTGGCCGTGGCGGCCGTTTCGCGCCGGCATTACGCAGTCAAAAAAGTCGATGCCGCGGGCGACGGCCTCAATAATATTGACGGGGGTGCCAACGCCCATCAGGTAGCGCGGCTTATCGGCCGGCATAAAAGGCTCCACCGTCTCAATCGTTTCATACATCTCGCTGACGCTTTCACCGACGGCAAGGCCGCCGATGGCATACCCCGGCAAGTCGAGGGCGGCAATCTCCTGCATATGGGCAATGCGCAGGTCGGGGAAAACGGCGCCTTGATTAATACCGAAGAGCAGCTGCCCGCGGTTGATAACATGAGAACTTTCTGAAAGCCTTTTGAGCTCGTCGCGGCAGCGGACGAGCCAGCGGGACGTTCGGGCGCAGGAGGCCTTCACATAGTCGTAGGCAGCCGGTATGGCAACGCACTCGTCAAACGCCATGGCGATGTCTGACCCGAGATTGCTTTGAATGCGCATGCAGTCTTCCGGCGACATGAAGATTTTGCGCCCGTCGACATGTGACTGGAACGCGACGCCTTCCTCAGAGAGTTTTCGGAGCCCGGAAAGTGAAAAAATCTGAAAGCCGCCGCTGTCGGTGAGGATCGGCTTGTCCCAAGCCATAAAAGGATGCAAACCGCCGAGACTTTTAATGAGCGCGTCACCGGGGCGAATATGGAGGTGGTATGTGTTCGACAATTCGACCTGACAGCCGATGTTTTCCAAATCTTCCGACGAGAGACCGCCCTTGATGGCCGCCTGCGTGCCGACGTTCATGAAAACAGGCGTCATCACAACGCCGTGCGCCGTTGTGAGTTCTCCAAGCCGCGCGCGGCCTTCTTGTTTATGGCGTTTAAACATAATATCTCCGATTTATTGAACAAATAAATGCTTGCCGCTGCTTAAAACGTCCAGTCAGCTGATGAACATCGCGTCGCCAAACGAGAAGAAGCGGTAGCGCGCTTGAATGGCCGTCTCATAGGCGTTTAATACATGCTCACGCCCGGCGAGAGCCGAGACAAGCATCAAAAGCGTACTCTCCGGCAGATGAAAATTTGTGATGAGTGCGTCAACGCACTTAAAGCAGTAGCCCGGATAAATAAAGGCGTTTGTAAAGCCTGAAAATGGCGCGAGCGTTCCGTCTTCCTCGGCGCGGGACTCCAGCGTCCGGCAGGACGTTGTGCCAACGGCAATAACGCGCGCGCCGCTCCGCCGCGTTTTGTTCACGATGTCGGCCGTCTCCTGCGATATTTCGCAATATTCCGCGTGCATCACGTGGTCTTCAATCTCTTCCGATTTAACGGGACGAAACGTGCCGAGACCGACGTGAAGCGTCACGGCGCAAATTGTAACACCGCGCGCTTTGACAGATTCCAAAAGTGCCGGCGTGAAGTGAAGCCCGGCCGTCGGCGCGGCTGCCGATCCCAAAACACGGGAATAGACGGTCTGGTAACGCTCGGTGTCGGTGAGTTCTTCATGGATATAGGGCGGCAGGGGCATTTTGCCAAGGCGCTCAAGTACTTCCATAAAAATACCGTCGTATTGAAATGTCAATAGGCGGTTGCCGCCGTCAATTTCACCCGTTACAACGGCTGTTAAATCACCATTGCCAAAAGAAAGCGCCGTCCCCGCACGCGTTTTTCGGCCCGGGCGCGTCATGCATTCCCAGACACCGCCACCCCTGTCACGCAGCAGAACGACTTCAACGGCGCCGCCGTGTTCCCGCCTGCCATATAGGCGTGCCGGGATAACGCGGGAATCATTTATAACGAGGCAGTCCCCTTCTTTTAAAAGCAATGGCAGGTCATAAAAATGGCGGTGTGCGAGATCGCCCGAAACCTTGTCAAGCGTTAAAAGCCGGGAGGAATCGCGCTCGGCAGCTGGTGTTTGCGCGATCAGCTCCGGCGGGAGGTCAAAATAGAAGTCGCTTTTCTTCATCCAACGGTAACCCCGGTAAAATAAAACGTTAAAATCTGGTCATATGTCTTGCCGTAGTACTTGGCCATGGAATAAGCGCCCCACTGGCTCATGCCGACATTATGGCCTTTTCCCGCGCCGGAAATAACAAACGTCTTGTCCGTCGACTCGCCGCCGACAGGAACGGTGCTACCAGAGCCGTCCACAGCATACAGCTGGCCCTGCCCCAATAGCGCCGGAACGCCGCTGCCGCCGACGGCATAGTACGTCTCCTGCTCGCCCGTGAGCACGCTGCCGGAGCCGTTGACGTACAAGTCGTCCGAGCCGCTTGTCGTGATCGTAAAATGAATAGAGCTGACGCCGAGGGCCGAGCGGACGCTCTCCCCTTTAGTAAACGTAAAGGTCTTGCCGGTATCGTCTGTCAGCGTGACCTTGTAAACATTGCCGACGGCCGTCGTCTGCGTCACAGCCATGCTGACGATTGTCGAGCAGTTATACCCCTTGCTGCGCAGGCGCTGCGTGATGCTGCTGGAGGTATACGTCACCGTCCAGTAATAGCCGGAGGCAATAGACGTGATGTTCTTTTCATACGGGTCGGCGACGCCGCGTAGGTACGGCACGGCTGAGGCCCACACATTTTCGCTGTTTTCCGTCGCGCCGCCGTCACAGGAGGAGTAAAAAGCGACGCACAGCTGGCCGTTATACGTCAGGTACTTCCCGGCCGTCTGGTCAACGGCCGCGTCCGTCGTGGCGTTGGATAAACTGACGCCGCGGTAAACCTGGCAATCCTCCGTCGTGCAGACATCGAAGCCCGAGTGCTTGCCGATGTTGGCCAGTACATATGTCCGCGCGCAGACGGCCTGCGCCTTTAAGGCCTCAACCGGCCACGTGTTCGACATTTCATATGGGATAACGCCCTTTGTGTAATCTTCAATATTGACGCAGTTAATAACGGTCAAATCACCGCCGGATGGCCGGGAGTACTGAAAGCCGCCATAATACTTATAACCTTTAAACCACGTCTGGCATTTGGCGCCGCCGCTAGACAGCGGAAAAATAACGAGATAAGACGTTGTGCCGTTTTCAAACTCAAAGAGGATTGTATCCGTCCCTGTTTTAACGACGGTGACGGTATTCGATGTACCGGATGTGACGGCGGCATTTTGAATACTGTTGGCTGTTATGTATGAAGCGGCTTCATCCTGGGAAATGAATTCGCCGATACAGACGTAAAAGCTGCCGCATGAATACTTTACGAAGCTTTTCACATACGCGGCTGCCGCCGCTTGCGCACTGGCAAATGTCGCATACGATGTATTGAGCTGGACGTGGTAGCAGCCGACAACAATGGTACCGGCGGAGCCGGGCGTATAACAATTGACCGCGCTGTCATAGACCATGTTCCGGTCACGCAAAACAGTCAGTTTTGTTTCTGCCGTCGATACGCCAAGCGGTACAAACTGGCGACTGCCGTCGAGCGTGCCGAACTGATAGCCGCTGCCGGCCCCCGTCACATTCTGGAGATTGGCCGAAGACAGGGCGCTTGAACCGTAGTATAAACCGACTTTCACGGTTGTAAACGGCGGCGTGTAGGCCTGTGCTGTCTGTAAAACAGCTGCAGATATTAAAATCACCGCAGACAATATCAAATGAAATAAGCGCCTTAAAACATTCTTCATTCCAAAACCTTTCAGTAAAAGCGGCCTACATGATAAAAGACCAGAAACCGGCTGAAACAGCAGGCGTTTTTATTGACACAAAAATAATCTTGTGTTAATATATATAATTATTATTAAGCGCAGAGGCGCGGTCCTTATCAGTAGCGGCGGCGAGGCGTCCGGTTTTGCCGAAGACCTGCCGTGAAAGGAATGACCGCCGAAGGACGGCCGCTATCGGAAGCGGCACTCCTGGTTTTCGGGTTAACAGCCCGGCGACTGTCACCTTGAACGAGGTGGAGAGCTGACTGCTTTTGAAATATTGCCGTCTATTTAATGGCGACATTATATTACAAAATCAGCCGGTTGACTAGCCTGCTGATTCATTTTTTTAGGCTGGATAATTTTAGCGGTATTTATGAAGGCGCACGAATACATTTTATTGAGGTGTGGGTACGATGAATAAGTATAAAGTCGGCGTGATCGGCGCAACGGGCATGGTTGGGCAGCGTTTTGTTTCCCTGCTGGAAAATCACCCGTGGTTTGAGTTGACGGTTGTCGCAGCCAGCGCGCGTTCCGCCGGAAAAACATATGAAGAGGCCGTCTCCGATCGTTGGGCCATGACGACGCCGCTACCGGAGAGCGCAAAAAATCTGATCGTTTTATGCGCTGAGACGGATGTTCACGACATTGCAAACAAGGTCGACTTTGTCTTTTCCGCCGTTGATATGAAAAAAGAAGAGATCAAAGCCTTAGAAGAAGCCTACGCGCGGGCTGAATGCCCCGTTGTCTCCAATAACAGCGCCCACCGCTGGACGCCAGACGTCCCGATGGTTGTGCCGGAGATTAACCCCGAGCACATTGAAGTGATTGACAGTCAGCGAAAACGGCTGGGGACAAAGCGGGGTTTTATCGCCGTCAAGTCTAACTGCTCCCTGCAAAGCTACGTCCCCGCTTTGCACCCCCTCAAGAACGAATTCGGGCTAAAGAAAGTGCTCGTGTGCACCTATCAGGCGATATCGGGCGCCGGAAAAACATTTGAGACGTGGCCCGAAATGATTGACAATGTCATTCCCTACATCGGCGGCGAGGAGGAAAAATCAGAGCGCGAGCCCATGAAAATCTGGGGCTGCGTTGACGGCGGCGAAATCAAAGCAGCCACGCTCCCGTCAGTCACGGCGCAGTGCATCCGCGTGGCCGCCTCCGACGGGCACTTGGCGGCCGTCTTTATGACTTTCGACAAAAAGCCGACCATTGCGGAAATCCGCGCCAGATGGGCGTCGTTCAGCGGCCGCCCCCAGGCGCTCTCGCTTCCCTCGGCCCCAAAGCAGTTTCTGCACTATTTTGAGGAAGACAACAGACCACAGACGAAGCTTGACAGGATGTTGGAAAACGGCATGGCCGTCTCTGTCGGCCGCCTGCGGGAAGACACGCAATACGATTATAAATTTGTATGCCTCAGCCACAACACGCTGCGCGGTGCGGCGGGCGGTGCCGTTTTAATGGCAGAGCTTCTGTGCGCCGAGGGGTACATCACAGCCAAATAAGGAGGTTTTATAACCATGAAGACACCTGTATTTACCGGCTCGTCCGTTGCCATTATAACGCCGTTTCGAGACGGCAAGATTGATTTTCAAAAGCTCGGTGCGCTCATTGATTTTCAGATAGCGGGCGGCACAAGCGCCATCACCATCTGCGGCACAACCGGCGAGAGCTCCACGCAGAGCATTGACGAGCACATTGAGGCGGTTGACTTCTGTGTCCGTCACGTCAATGGGCGCGTGAAGGTCATCGCCGGTGCCGGCAGCAATGACACGATGGCGGCGCTCCAGCTGTCCCTCGAAGCCGAGAAGTCAAAGGCTGACGCGCTGCTGCTCGTGACGCCCTACTACAACAAGGCCACGCAGCGCGGGCTTGTCAAGCACTACACATTTATTGCCGACCGCGTCTCAACGCCGATTATTCTCTACAATGTTCCCAGCCGCACCGGCGTGACGTTCACGGCCGACACGTATAAGGAGCTCTCCCGCCATCCGAATATCAACGGCATCAAGGAGGCCTCCGGCAGCTTCTCACTCCTCACGACAACGCTTGCCGCCTGCGGTGACGACATGAACATCTGGAGCGGTAACGATAACGAGGTTGTCCCGATGATGGTGCTCGGCGCGAAGGGCGTTATTTCCGTTGCCGCCAACATTATCCCCGGCGTGATGGCGGAGATGACAAAATCCTGCCTCGACGGCGATTTCAGGCGCGGCGCTTCCTTGCAGCTAGAGTACTTAGAGCTCATTGACCGCCTTTTCATTGAGGTAAACCCCATCCCCATCAAGGCGGCCATGAATCTGATGGGTATGGATGTTGGTATACCGCGGCTGCCGCTGTGCGAGATGGAACCGCAGAATCTCGAAAAGCTCAGCGCGTCACTACGCCGCCATGGTCTCATTCAATAAAAAGAGGGAGAGACAACGCATATGCTAAAGATGGTCATATCGGGCTGTAACGGGTATATGGGAAAGACTGTCGCTCGTTTGGCACGGGCGGAAGGCGATATTGAGATCGTCGCCGGCTTTGACGTCAACACGACGAAAACGGACGTCTTCCCTGTCTACGCCGATCCGATGGAATTCGGCGGACAGGCAGATGTCGCCGTTGATTTTTCAAACCCGGCAGCGCTTGAGAGCCTGCTCGTCTGCTGCACGCATAAAAAACTCCCCGTCGTCCTCTGCACGACGGGCTACTCGGAAGCCCAGCTGGACATGGTGCGTGACGCCGCCAAAAAAATACCGGTCTTTAAATCCGGCAACATGTCCATCGGTATTAATCTCCTCATGGATCTCATCCGCCGCACGGCGCCGTTTCTCGGTACGGGCTTCGACGTTGAAATTGTCGAGCGCCATCACCGGCGCAAGGTTGATGCCCCGAGCGGCACGGCGCTGATGCTTGCCGACGCCGCGAAAAGCGCCCTCCCCTATGATCCCGTTTATATTTACGAACGGCAGAGTGTCCGGCAACCGCGCGGCGACCGCGAAATCGGCATCTCTTCGGTCCGCGGCGGGACGATTGTGGGTGAGCACGACGTTATATTCGCCGGGCTTGACGAGGTCATTGAGCTCAGGCATACGGCCTATTCGCGTGACGTTTTTGCCGCGGGCGCTGTCAAGGCCGCTAAATTCATCGCCGGTATCACGAAGCCGGGCATTTACGACATGCAGGACCTGCTCGCGAAATAAACTAAAATATCATTCATTCCAGCCGGCGTTATGACGTCGGCTGAAATTTTTAAAAATTTTGTAACTGGTGCAAGGATTCGGCCTGCCGAATCGTTTTAAGTGCAGAGAGGTAAAACGATGGATCAAAAAACTTTCGATACAAGCGATTATGTCGTCCGGGCGATTGATAAATATGCCGACATGATTCGTCGTGTGACGTTTCTCCATCTGAAAAACCGCGACGACGTTGAGGATATTTTTCAGGAAGTGTTTTTGCAGCTTTTGCGCTGTAACAAAATATTTGACAGTGAAGCCCATGAAAAGGCATGGCTTCTTCGTGTTGCCATAAACAAATGCAAAGATTTACATAAGAGTTTCTTTCGAAAAAATGTTCTATATCTTGAAGATTTTGATTTAACAACAGAGGATGAAACGGATCATGAGGTTTTACGAGCAGTACTCTCGCTTCCAAAGAAGTACAAGGATGTTATATATCTCTTTTATTATGAGGGCTATACGGTTTCTGAAATTTCAGGTTTATTAGACAGAAACGAAAATACGATTTATTCGCAGCTTCACCGGGCAAAGACGCTGCTTAAAATAAAATTGGAGGATTAGACATGAACGCACTTCAAAAAGCGCTCTCAGGCGTATCGGCCGACGCGCTGTTAAAAAGTGACACAGCGGCCTTTATCAAAAGTCAAAGCGCTGTCGTCCCGTTGACACCTGTAGCCGGTACTGGCAACAAGCGTATTTTAAAAAGGATTTTTGCCGTGGCGTGCGCCGCTGTGCTTTTTTGCGCCCTACCGGCCGGCGCTTACGCCTATTACAAGACACCGACGTCCTACGTCAGCGTTGACATCAACCCCAGCGTCGAGCTGGGTATCAACGCCTTCGGCGTCGTCGTCAGCGTGACGCCGTACAACGACGATGGAAAAACGATTATAGAAGGATTGTCGCTCGTGAACCTCGATGTCGGCGAGGCCGTCAAACAGCTTGTTGTATCGGCTTCTGATCACGGCTTTATCATGGATGACGGGTCAACACTGATTGCCGTCACGGCCGAGTCAAATAACGATAAGACGGCGGAGCAATTGCAGGAGGAAGCCAAAGAGGGTGCGGAGGACGCCGTATCGGGCGAAAACAATACAGCCGCCGTGCAAGCAGAGGCAATCGGTCTGGCCCGCCGGGACAGAGCCCTTGCGCTTGGTATCACGCCGGGCAAACTCAACCTGATAGAAAAGCTTCAGGCGCTGGACCCGACGATCAAAGTGGAAGACTACAAAGATGCTTCGGTGACGGAGATCCAAAAAAAATACACTGAGCTCAAGCGCGAACAGCATCAAAACGGACAGGACGCGGACGAATCAGAATCATCAGACACAGATGAGACGCCGGATGAGTCCCCCGCCGTGACGAATACCGACGATGCGATTGAAACAGAGAAACCAGGCAATACCGATAAGCATGAAAATTCTGGAGAAACCGAGAAAAATCACGCCAAGTCCGAACAGAACAGTCAAAAGCATAACGAGGACGAAAAAGCAACACGGTCAACGAATAAGCCGAGCGATCACGACGATGAGGAAAACGACGACGACTCAAATTAATGACGGCGATAAAAAAGACAGCTTCGAAAGAGGCTGTCTTTTGCGTTTTCAGCTGCGGTATATTTACTTCCGGATGGGAAAAAATATCACAGATTATTGACGCCGGGAGGAAACAGACATCCATGTCAAGCACTGAAAATGACACGACCATCAATACGGAAGACCTCAAAAACAGCGCGGCGAAAGCCGCCGCTGAAATGACGCCGCACGGCCGTGTTTCAACGAAGGGTACGGCCGCAAAAGCACTCGCCGATCTGAGCGCCATCAAAGCTGTCATGCAGCGCGCCGCCGCTTATGCCGAAACGCACGTCAGCATACCGCAGGCGCTGGAGTGGCTTTTGGACAACTGGTACATCGCCGAGCGGGAGGGCAAATGCGCCATCCATGATCTCAAAGCTTCCCCCCGGCTTCGCGCCGCCTTTCATAAAAAGCAGACGCTTGTTATCGCGCATGCTGCCGAGGCGCTCGTCCGCGCCGGTGCGGGGCGCGTTTCTGGTGATGGATTGGGCGTTTTCCTTGATGTCTTTCAGGAGACGGTCTGCCTGTCGGAGGACGAGCTGGCTGCGTTCGTTCCGGCCGTCCGTCTGGCGCTGATTACGAGCTTAGCAGACGTTTGCCGCCAGCTGCGTGCTGTCATGGCGGAAAATGTTTGCGGGGACGGCCTAGCCGCGTATCTGGGGCATCTTTTTACATCGCTTCGATTTTTATCTGGTTTCGATGCGTCCAAAACTCTTGAGTGCGTCAACCGCGTTGAAACAACACTCCGCAAGGACCCTGCCGGTATCTATCCGACAATGGACGAGCAGACGCGCTTTACCTACCGGCGTACTGTTGCCGCCCTGGCACGAGAGACGGGCCAGAGCGAATTTAATGTCGCGGCGCATGTTTTGGCGCTGTCGGCAGAAATAAACGCCCACGTCGGCGTCTTCCTTTTTATTAAGCCGCTTGGCAAGGAAAAAAAAGAACATAAGGGCTCCTTTTATATTGGTCTTTTACTCCTATCAAGCTTTTTTATAGCGCTGCTCGTCAGCTTTCTGCTTGACGAGCCAGTGATAGCGCTTCTTCTGCTGTTCCCTGTTTTCGAAATCATCAAAAACGTCACGGATTATTTTGTTCTGCGATTTATCCCGCCTCAGCGTGTTTTTCGCCTAGAGCTCGAGGAAGGCATCCCGGACGATGCGAAAACGGTGTGCGTCATTTCACTTCTGCTATCAGACGTTAAAAGCGGCGCACGCGCGGCAGCGCTTCTGGAGGAATACAGGCTGGCCAACCGGGACGCCGGAAAAAATCTGCTTTTTGCCCTGCTGGCCGACTTGCCGGACGCACCGAGCGAAACAATGGTGGACGACAGCGCAGCGCTTCAGGCGGCCGCCGACGCCGTCAACACGCTCAACGAAACGTATGGGGGCGGTTTTTTTCTTTTAACGCGCAAACGGCGGTTTAATAGCGCCGATCGTCAATTCACAGCCTGGGAGCGCAAGCGCGGCGCTATTTTAGAGCTTTGCCGGTTTTTGAACGGCAGACCTTCCTCGTTGTATTGTCCGGCGGGAAACGGCGGTGCTGCGATGGGCGCGCGATATGTTTTGGCGCTCGACAGCGACACACGTCTTTCCGCCGGATCGGCGCGCGAGCTTGTAGGCGCCATGCTGCATCCGCTGAATACGCCGATAATTGACGAAATTCGCGGCATCGTCACGCATGGCTGCGGTCTGATTCAGCCGCGGATATCTGTCGACCTCGCGGCCGCCAACCAAACGGATTATACACGTATTTTCGCCGGACAGGGCGGTATTGACCCTTACGGCGGCATCACAAGCGACATATATCAAAATCTATTCGGCACAGGCAGCTTTGCTGGAAAAGGCATTATTGATGTGGCGGCATACCTGGCTTGTCTCGACAGCCGCTTTCCCGAAAACACCGTCTTGTCGCACGATTTGCTTGAGGGCGCTTACCTCCGGTGTGTCTATGCTGGCGATATTGAGCTGACGGATGGTTTTCCCGGCAAGGTTACGACGTTTTATGACAGAATGCACCGCTGGACGCGCGGCGACTGGCAGTCTCTCCCTTGGTTGTTCGGCAAGGTTAGAACGGCAGATGGGACACGCGTCAAAAACACCCTGTCGCAGCTTGACCGCTGGAAGATAGCCGACAATCTGCGTCGAAGCCTCACGCCTGTGTTTTCCTTCGCGGCGGTTGTTATCGGTATGCTGTTTGATAATAAGGATTTTCTCTGGGCATCCCTGATTGCTGTTTTGGCGGCTGTATCGCATCTGATCATTGCCTCTGCTGCCGGGATATTCCAAAAAAGATACGGCAGGGTGCGATATCACACCACCATCATAAGCGGGCTCGGCGGCCAACTGCTGCAAACACTGATCCGGCTTGTCCTGCTCCCTTTTGAAGCATGGGTCTGCCTGCATGCTGTTATGACGGCGCTTTTCAGAATGCTCATTTCTCATCGCCATCTGCTGCGCTGGGTGACGGCCGCCGATACGGAAAAAAGGTCAAAAAACACTGTTTATACCGTCATTATACGCCTCTGGCCTGCTGTTTCGGTATCCATCCTGCTGATGCTTCTAACGCCGTTTCCGGCGGCGGCAGCCGTCGGAGTCGTTTGGGCACTGTCACCAATACTTGTCATAGCGCTCGGTCGGGACACGCGGAAAAAAGATGTCTTGCCAGTTGAGGACAAGCTCTTTCTGGCGCGTTGCGCCGGTGACATCTGGCGCTTCTTTGACGATTTGCTGACAGCGGAGGATCATTTTTTGCCACCGGATAATTTTCAGGAGCAGCCGGCCGTCGGCACGGCCCATCGAACGTCGCCCACGAATATCGGCCTGGCGCTGCTGTCGGCTTTAGCCGCCGTTGACCTCGGCGTCTGCCAGCCTGAAAAAGCGCTTACTGTGATTAAAAATATTTTCACAACGATTGACAAGCTGCCGAAGTGGAACGGCCATCTTTACAATTGGTACGACACACAGACGCTCTCTGTCTTGCAGCCGGCTTACGTTTCGACCGTTGACAGCGGCAACCTTGCCGGTTGTCTCATCGCCTTGCGCGAGGGCCTTATGGAACTCAACGAGCCGGTGCTGGCCGAGACGGCTGCCCGGCTTGAAAAAGCCATGCGTTTTGACGTTTTATTTGATGAGAAACGTCAGCTGTTTCGCATTGGACGCGACATTTCAACCGGTGAAATGACGGCGGGCTGGTATGACCTGTTGGCGTCTGAAGCCCGACAGACGAGCTATATTGCCATTGCCCGCGGTGACATTTCGCGCAAGCACTGGCGGCGGCTTGGCCGCTCGCTTGTTGCCAAGGACGGATATCGGGGCATGGCGTCCTGGACGGGGACGATGTTTGAATACTTCATGCCGGAGCTTTTACTCCCGTGCTATGAAAACGCTTTGATTGATGAAAGCCTTCGTTTTTGCCTGTACGTACAGAAAAAACGGGCCAAAAAAATGCCTTGGGGCATGTCGGAAAGTGCTTTTTACGCATTCGACCAGTCACTTTCCTACCGCTATAAGGCGCACGGCGTTCAACGCCTTGCGCTTAAGCGCGGGATGGGACGAGAGAGCGTCGTTGCCCCATACGCAACGTTTCTCACGCTGCCGGTCGCTCAGAAGTCGGCCGTCAAAAACCTCAGGCGGCTGTCCAAGCTTGGAGCCGAGGGGCGGTATGGCTTCTATGAAGCCATGGACTTCACACCAAGCAGAATGCGCGCGAAGCCTTTTGAAATCGTCAAAACATATATGGCGCATCACCTCGGGATGAGCCTCATAGCGCTTGACAACGCGCTTAAAAACGGGGTGATGCAAACACGCTTTATGCGCGATCGCAGTATGGCTGCTTTTGCCGAGCTTTTGCAGGAAAAGGTCCCCGTCGGCGGTATTATTTTGCGTCAGCCGCCGCGCGACGTGCCGGAAAAACCGACGCGCATCACCTCCCCCCACTGGCGGTTTACAAGTGACAGCATCGATATATTCAAGCCGCGCTGCACCCCGATCGGCAACGGCGCATATACCGTTTTATGCGCAGAAACGGGTCAGACAAGCTCTGTGTGGAATGGCGTGACCCTGACGAAAACATCGGACGAATCGTTCGGGGAAAACGCCGGGATGGCGTTCTTTTTAAGCTGCGGTGACGAGACTGTCTCCCTCCTCCCCACGCCTTTTTTTGATGCCAATGTGCATTATGAAGCCGAGCTCGGCGGCGCGTTATCCCGCCTGACGGCCAAATGCGCCAGCCTGCACAGCACTGTAACCGTTACCGTGCCTGAAAACGAGGCGGGCGAAAAGCGCGTTGTGGAGGTTGTGTCAAGCGCCGCGCGCGATATGGAACTCGTTTGTTATTTTGAGCCTGTTTTGGCTCGACAGTCCGATTATGAGGCGCACCCCGCGTTTTCTAAACTGTCGCTCGAATCGGCGCTCGTTGATGGCGCCGTCGTCGTTCGGCGGCGGCCGCGAGCCAAAGGGCGCGGTATCGCGCTGGCACTCGCTGTCTCGGCGCCGTTTACGTTTGACACATCGCGCGAGAAAGCGCTGGGCCGCGGCGGGCTTTTGGCGATCAAACAGGCGCTGCGGCGTCCGGCTGGCGGCTCTCAAGGTGCCGTTTTAGACCCCTGCGTTCTCGTCCGCATCAAACTGACACTTAAGCCAAACGTGCCCTGCCGCGTCGCCTTCGCGCTGACGACTGCCGCGACAGACATGGCAGCCGCCGCCGCCGCCCAGCGTATCCTAACGGCGGAAAGCCCGGCGGTTTATTCCCGTCTGGATGAAACGGCGCGTCGCCTGTCCCTCACATCGGAACAGCTGGAAAACGCGATGACGCTCTTACCGGCGCTCGTCTACCCCTCTATTGACAGGCGGCTTGACAAGCAAGCTTATGACGCCCTGAAAAGCGGGCAAAAAGCGCTTTGGGCATACGGGATATCAGGTGACCTGCCCGTTGTTACTGCGTCCGTGGCATCCGACTGTGATCTTCCCGCCGCGGAAGAGCTGATTACGGCGCACCGCTTTTTATCGGAAAACGCAGCCGCCTTTGATCTCGTTTTCCTCCTGCGTGATGCCGGTGACTACAGAAGCCGTCTGCGTGAGGGCATCCTTGATATTTTGCGGGCAAAAGGCCTCGACTTTAAGGTCAGCGCGCGCGGCGGAATTCATTTGGCCGACAGCGCCGCCCCGTCGGCATCGACGGTACTCGCTGTTTCCTCGCGCGTCATCGCACCCGGTGAAAAACTGAAAAATAGTGAAGCGCGTCAGTCAGCGCGCCCCCTGCCGCTCCGGCTGACGGATGCTTCAGCCCGCCCGGCGCTCGGCTGGACGTATAACGACGACAATAGCGTGACCTTTTCGGGACGGCTTCCGGAAAACGCGTGGAGCCAGATGCTTTCAAACGAACATTTCGGCTTTCTGGCAACAGATGCCGGAACCGGCCATCTGTGGCACGAAAACGCGCGTGAAAACAAAATTAACAAGTGGCAGAATGACAGTCTCAGGACCCTTGGTACGGAAAAACTCGCGCTGTTAACGGCGACCGGGCCTGTTTCGCTTTTCGCATCACCCGACGGGCCGGACTGCGCCGTGACATATGGCTTCGGCTGGGCAGCGTGGAAAAAGGAAATCGACGGCGTTTTGTATACGACGACGGCATTCGTCCCGCCGGACGTCTCGGCTCGTGTTCTCATCATTTCTGCCGACCGTGAAATCGATATTGACATTGCGTACGAGACTGACCTTGTTCTCGCCCCGGATGATAAAAACGCAGTTTACGTTGTCACCGCGCACGATGACGACGGTTTCACAGCGCGCAACCCATACAACACCGACTTTCCCGATACCGTTTTCCGCGTCACGACAAACGTGAAGGCTAACGCATTTACCTGTCTGAAAACAAGCGCACTGGCGGGCGTTTATGACGGCGTGACCGGTGCCGGTTTTCTGCCGTGCATTGCCGCGCGGTACAAAGCCGTTCAAACGGTTGTCCTTGTGACAGGCTGCGATCAGGACGAAACGCTCCGCGCGCTGACAAATCCGTTGGCGGCTGCCGCTTCACTCAAGGAAACGCGCGCGTGGTGGGCGTCCATCACAGGAAAAATGTCCGTTAAAACGCCGAGCGACGCGCTCAACCGGTATTTAAACGGCTGGGCAACGTATCAGACGCTGGCTTGCCGTGTGTTCGGGCGGAGCTCACTGTATCAAAGCGGCGGCGCTTACGGTTTTCGTGACCAGTTGCAGGACGTCGGCGCGCTGATTGACGAGGTGCCCGCGCTCGTCCGGGCGCATCTCGTGCGCGCGGCGGCGCATCAGTACGAGGCGGGTGATGTCCAGCACTGGTGGCACCCTGTCAAAAACAAGGGCGTCACCGGCGACAAAGGTGTGCGCACACGGTGCAGCGACGATTTATTATGGCTGCCGTATACGCTGTGCCTTTATATTGAGAAAACGGGCGACCGTGACGTTTTGAATGTGCCGATCTCCTATCTCCGGTCAAGTCCGTTGGCGGAAGACGAGCAGGAACGTTATGAAGAGCCCCTGCTGTCGCCTGTTCAAGAGCCGCTTTATACGCATGCCGTCCGCGCTGTCGACCTCGTACTGGCGCGCGGCACGGGTCAGCACGGACTGTCGCTTATCGGCAGCGGCGACTGGAACGACGGCATGAATCTTGTCGGCGCGCTCGGCTCTGGCGAAAGCGTTTGGCTTTCTTGGTTTGCCTGTGTGACGGCTGAAAAAATGGCCGCACTCTGCCGGGATAATAACGATTCCGGCACAGCCGCTCGCTTTGCCGAGGCAGCAGATGCCCTCCGTGCCGCTTCTAACGCTTCCTGGGACGGCGACTGGTTCCTGCGCGGTTACTATGACGACGGAGCCCCGCTTGGCTCTTGCACGTCGGAGGAGTGCCGGATTGACTCGATTGCCCAGAGCTTTGCGGCTTTTGCCGGCGGCGAGCCGGACAAGGTGAAAACGGCACTCTCCAGCGCCGTCCGAAAGCTGTATGACAAGCCGGACAGCGTCGTGCGCCTGTTTGACCCGCCCTTTGCAGACGGCGGTTCAACGCCGGGCTATATCAAGGGCTACAGCCCCGGCTTCCGTGAAAACGGCGGACAATACACGCATGGGGCTGTCTGGCTCGCGATGGGTCTTTTTCAGTCCGGTATGACGGACGCCGGATGGGATGTTTTGGAAGCATTGCTGCCGCAGGACCGGCCGATTGACGTCTACAGAACGGAACCGTATGTGCTGGCGGCCGATGTCTACTCGGCCCCCGGCCACATTGGCCGCGGCGGTTGGACGTGGTATACGGGCGCGGCGGGGTGGTTTAAGCGCGTTGCATTGGAAAACCTTCTCGGCTTGAACCTTGTCGGCGGCGTTTTGCATGTCGCACCACGTTTGCCGTCCTCTTGGGATGGCTATGAAGCGGATTGGCAAACAAGTGCCGGAACGTATCATATCACAGTGAAAAATGGCGGCGAGACAGCGGTCACGTTAAACGGCAGCGCCATCTGTGACGGACGGGTCATCGTCGAAAAAGCCGGTGAAAAATGTCTGTCGGAAAAAGAGTGAAAAAAACATTTTCCAAAGTTTATGGAATAAGGTATACTATAAAGGAACGCGGAGAGCAAAAAATCCCCGCGTGACCGGGAATTTTGAAGCGGAGGCCGCCAATGCAGGATGTTATCGCAAAACAAATAATGCCGGATGTGACACTCACATGCGTCAAAACAGATAAGTTTAAAACGTGCTGTCTGTCAATGAACCTGATCACAAAGCTTGACCGCGAAACAGCGGCGAAAAACGCACTGCTGCCGCGCGTCTTGCTACAGGGCACATCGTCGCTGCCCGATATGGCGCGTGTGAACAATTATCTCGACGCGCTGTACGGCGCGCGCGTTGTCCCGATGGTGCGGAAAAAGGGTGAAATGCACTGTATTGGCTTTCTCGCCGATTTTATTGACGATGATTTCGTACAGCCGGGCGAAAATATTTTAGAAAAAGTGGCAGCACTGCTGGGGGAACTCTTACTCTCGCCGAAAACGCACGGCGGTCTGTTGACTGCGGAAGCTGTCGAAAGCGAAAAGAAAAACCTGATTGACGACATCAAATCGCTTATCAATGATAAGCGCGCTTACTCAGTCGAGCGCCTGTATGCGCT
Organism: Oscillospiraceae bacterium CM; assembly: GCA_022870705.1. Taxonomy (NCBI): domain Bacteria; kingdom Bacillati; phylum Bacillota; class Clostridia; order Eubacteriales; family Oscillospiraceae; species Oscillospiraceae bacterium JHJ. The sequence continues at coordinate 1,208,433 of CP072107.1, read as the reverse complement.
CATGTGTGCCGGTGAGGCGTTCGGTATCGGCCGCCTTGGTGATGAAAAGGAAGCGGAAGCCGTCACGCCAATGTCGCTGACGAAGCATTATAAAAACTTGATCGCCGCGTCGCGCATGGAGGTTTTTTACGCTGGGGCCCATGAACCCGCGCGCGTTGAAGCGGCGCTTTTAAGCGCTCTGTCTGCCCTGCCGCGGACCGGTTCCTTCACCGAGACCGGCACAGACGTTGTCCTGACAGCGCCGGACGGCGCGCCTCGGTCTTTTGTTGACGAGTTTGACGTCAACCAGGGTAAATTGGCCATCGGGTTCCGGCTGGGCAGCGTTATGCGCGCGCCGGACTATCCGGCGATGCAGGTCTTTAACGCTGTTTTCGGCGCGTCCGTCACCTCAAAGCTTTTTATGAACGTTCGCGAGAAGCTATCGCTTTGTTATTACGCAAGCTCCGTCATTGAAAAGCACAAGGGCGTCATGGCCGTTGCCTCCGGCGTCGAATTTTCAAAGTTTGACGTGGCGCTGCGCGAAATCTTGGCGCAGCTCGACGCCGTCAAAAAAGGCGACATCAGCGATTGGGAGCTCTTATCCGCCAAACGGGCCGTCATCACAGCCGTCAAATCCACGATGGACAAGCCGACGGGTCTGGAGGAACTCTTTTTCGATCAGGCCGTCGCATCCATCAAATGCACGCCGGACGAGCTGGCAGCCTTGGCCGACGGCGTGACCCGCGAGGACGTTGCCGCCGTCGCCGCCGGGATTGAACTCGACACGGTCTACTATCTCACGGGTCTTGGCAAAGGGGGTGCTGTCCATGAAAAGTAAAGGGTATGACCGCATCCGCGAACAGGTGTTTACGGAGAAGCTTGAAAACGGCCTGACTGTTTTCGTCGTCCCAAAACGTGGCTATAACAAAAAATATGCTTTTTTTGCAACAGATTACGGCGGAGCCGACAGGCGCTTTCAGCGTGCCGGGCAGTGGATTGACACGCCGATGGGCGTGGCGCATTTTCTTGAGCACAAAATGTTTGATACGGAAGACGGCAACGCGCTGGCGAATCTCTCGGCGAACGGGGCCTCGCCCAACGCCTTTACGTCGTCGGATATTACGGCTTATTTCTTTGAGAGCATCGACAAATTTGAGGAAAACCTTGAGATTCTGCTCCAATTTGTCTCCGTCCCCTATTTTACGCCCGAAAGCGTCCAGAAGGAACAGGGCATCATCGGGCAGGAAATCCGCATGACGGAGGACGAGCCGGATTATGCCGTCTACTACGGGCTGATGAAGGCCCTTTATCGCCACAACCCGCTGCGGGACTCTGTTGCCGGAACCGTTGAGAGCATTGCTGAAATAACGGCCGACACGCTGTATAACTGCCACGCCGTTTTTTATAACCCGTCAAACATGGTCCTCTGCGTCGCCGGGGATGTTGAACCGGAGAGTATCCTTGAGCTTGCGCGCAGGATATTGCCGAAAGAAGCGGGCGAAATTCCCAGCCGCGATTACGGCCCGGCGGAATCTTCCGAGCCGGAAATAAGGCGTACGGAAAAAAAGATGTCCGTCAGTATACCGATTTTCCTCATCGGCGCAAAAGCAAAGCCGGTCAAAGACGGGGCCGATTATCTCCGGCAGGAGCTGGTTGGCAATCTGGCGCTGGACATTTTGGCGGGGCACTCCTCCCCGCTTTACCTCAGGCTGTATCAGCAGGGGCTCGTCAACAGCGGCTTTTCGGCAACGTATGAAGCGGCTGCCGGGGCCTTTTACACCATGCTTGGCGGTGAGAGCAAGGATCCCGACACGGTTTTTGAGGCCATTAAAGAAGAAGCGCTTGCCATCGCCAAAAACGGGTGTGACAAGGACTTGTTCGACCGGCAGAAAAAAGCCGCGCTCGGCCGCCAGATCCGTGCGCTCAACGCTTTTGACGCCGTCTGTTACAACATGGCGCACGCCTACTTCAGAAGCTACGACGCCTTTGAAGCAACAGAGGTTTTGAATGCGATCACGCCTGACGACGTGACAAATTTTGTCCGTGACAATCTCACGCCGGACGCGATGGCACTGTCCGTTATTTTGCCGAGCGGCGACGCATGAAAGGTCGGCAGCTTTTAAATTGCCGATAAAAGGGTGGTTTCAATGCATGAGATTCCGATTTCGTTCCCGATGTTCGGGGAGCACTTTGTTATAAACCCGCCGCGCGCAATGACGGTGTTTGGTTTTGCGATTTATTGGTACGCCGTTCTGATTGCCGCCGGATTTGTTCTGGCGACGCTGTATGTGATAAAAAGACGCGATGATTTCGGCCTGACGCAGGACGACGTGCTCGACCTATTTATCTGGGCCGTCCCCTCTGGCATTGTCGGTGCCCGCCTGTACTACATCCTCTTCAACGCCTCAGACTATTTCGGTCCCGGCAAATGGCTCAATATCCTGAAATTCCGTGAAGGCGGCCTTGCCGTCTATGGCGGCATCATTGCAGCAGTTTTATGCGTCTGGATTTACTCGAAAGTCAAAAAAATTCCAGTCGGCGTTCTCTTTGACGTCGGGGCGCTCGGCCTTTTAATTGGTCAGGCCGTCGGCCGGTGGGGCAACTTTATAAACCGTGAGGCTTTTGGCGGCCAGACGGATCTGCCGTGGAAAATGGGGTTGACGACAACAGCCGGAACGGTTTACGTCCATCCGACCTTCTTGTATGAATCGCTTTGGAATGCCATCGGCTTTGTCCTGATTCATTTCTTTTCAAAAAAATACAGAAAATATGATGGTCAAGTTTTTCTGCTTTATGTGGCCTGGTACGGTCTGGGGCGTTTTATGATTGAAGGCCTTCGGACGGACAGCCTTTATATTCACGGCACTGATATCCGTGTCTCACAGCTTGTCGCCGCGCTGTCGGTTGCCGCCGCCGTTATCATCCTGGTGCGCAATCAGCTTCGGAAAACGCCGAGGCATCCCCTCTATGTCAACGCCGTTTCGGAGACGTTGCATTCTGCCGACAAGCTGGAAACAGATGACCCCGACCAGCACAAGAAAGACAGCAAAAATACCCGCAAAACATCTTTAAAGACGAAGACAAGTGACAGCCGACAGAACACTTAAGGAGGTTTTAATCATGACAAATTTCGATGATCTCAAGCAGATTGCCAAGGACACGATGGAGACAATTGCCGACAAATCCGTTGAACTTTATAAAATTGCCGAGGAAAAAACAAAGGTGCTAGCCCGCACAACGAAGCTGACAACGGAAATCGCACTGGAAAAAGGCAACATCCGCCGATTTTACCGCGAGCTCGGCCAGCTCTACTTTGAGCAGCACGGCACATCCCCCGAACCGGCTTTTGAGCCCGGCTGTACGGCCATAACGGCGTGTCTTTTAGTCATTGCCGAAAAGCAGAAAGAAATTGACGACCTGAAAGCCAGCGGTGCTGACATCGACGACGTTGTTGATGATGTTTTAGATGATGATGACGAAGACGACATCGACACATCACAAAAGACATCTTCGGTTTCGGAAACAGTCTGGGACGCTGAAGACGATATGCAGGAGGGCGGAAAATCAACACCGCCGGAATTCAAGCTTTAAAAGAACAGTGACGGGCGGCACGGCAGTGTCTGTGCCGCCCGCCGTGCGCCCTGATTTTCCCTGTTAGAAAACCAAATCGTCAAAGGTGTTTTATAAAATACCGGAATTTTTGTATTTTTGAATGACTTTTTTGGATTATTGTATTTAATAACCAAATAAACATACGATTTAGCACTTTGTTATATTTACTTAATCTCCTCTTGGTGTTAAAATCATCTGGGTTTGTCGGTACATAAAAAGCGTTTGCGCAAGACGCAGCCTCAGACGCTTTTTATCCTGAAAGGAGTTACCGACATGACTGTTTGCGACACAATGGCAAGACGCACGGCCTTTTCCTTTGAAGTGTTTCCGCCAAAGACGGACGAGGGTATGGCAAAGCTGATCGGCAAAAACGGTGTTTTAGAAAAGCTGTATACACTCAAGCCGGACTATATATCCTGCACCTATGGCGCAGGCGGAACCAACGCCGGCAGGAATCTTGAGGTGCTTGACGCCGTCAAAAAATCCAATGCTGCAACGCCAATAACACACTTTACCTGCATCGGCAACACGCGGGACGGAATCCGCAGCCAGCTTCAAACGTACCTTGACCACGGTATTGACCACATTCTCGCCCTGCGCGGCGACCTTCCCTTCGGCTGGACCGGGACAGGGGGCGATTTACACTACGCGACAGAGCTCGTCTTGTTCATCCGAAATGCGTTTGGCAGCCGGTTTACGATTGCCGTCGCTGGTTCTCCGGAAGGCCACATTCAATGCCGCAGCCTAGAGGCGGATATCGGTTTTTTAAAACAAAAGCAGGATGAGGGCGCCGACTTCATCATGACCCAGCTCTGTTGGGATATTGACCAGTTCCGGCGGTGGCTCGATCAAATTCATAAGGCCGGTATCACCATGCCGGTCGACGTGGGTATCATGCCGGTGCTGGACGCTGGAGCGACGATCAATATGGCGCTGTCCAGAAACGGCTGCGTGATGCCGAGGGCTCTTTGCGAAATTATTTCGAAGAACTGGATTTTTCCGAACCCCTTTGCGCCGGGTGAATCCGAACAAGCCGTGGCGGCAAAAAAGGCCGCCTTTAAAGAAGCGGGCATCGCTTATACAATCGGCCTCATTGACGCCTACCGCGCCGCTGGCGTTAGCGGTATTCACCTCTACGCCTTGAATAAATATGACGACATGGCCCAGCTCGTCAAGTTGTCCGGTATTCAGGATCTTTAGACGTCGCATCAATTTGGTAGATAAGCATTTCAGCTTATATATAAACATTTTTAAGGAGGACTTAAACATGCTTGACCCCAGAGAATACAAAGACTGGCAAATTGCTGAAGACGCAGAAAAAAGCTTACCCGGCGTCGAATATTTCCGTGAGAAGATGGGCCTTCTCCCCGAAGAAATCATCCCCTACGGAAAGACACCGAAGCTCGACTTCATCAAAATCATGAAGCGCCTCAAGGATAAGCCGGACGGCAAGCTCATCGAAGTCACAGCCATCACCCCGACACCGCTCGGCGAAGGCAAGTCCACAACCTCCCTCGGTATCATCGAAGGCCTCGGCAAGATCGGCAAGAACGTCGGCGGCTGCCTGCGTCAGCCCTCCGGCGCCCCCACGATGAACGTTAAGGGTACGGCGGCCGGCGGCGGCAACGCCCTCCTGATCCCGATGACTGAGTTCTCCCTCGGCCTCACCGGCGATATCAACGACATTATGAACGCCCACAACCTCGGCATGGTCGCTCTCAACGCCCGTATGCAGCACGAGCGCAACTATACCGATGAAGAGCTCGCCAAGCGTGGCCTGAAGAGACTCGACATCGATCCCGATCGCATTGAGTTCGGCTGGGTTATCGACTTCTGCGCACAGGGTCTCCGCAACATCCGCATCGGCATGGGCGCAACAAAGAACGACGGTTTTGAAGTCAACTCCAAGTTCGGCGTCGCTGTCGGCTCCGAGCTGATGGCTATTCTCGCCATTGCCCGTGACCTCAAAGACCTTCGTGAGCGTATTTCCAACATCGTGCTTGCTTACAGCAAGAGTGGCGCGCCTGTCACAGCCCGCGATCTCGAGGTCGACGGTGCTATGTGCGCTTGGATGCGTAACACCATTAACCCCACGCTCTGCTACACGATCGAGCATCAGCCCTGCCTCGTCCATGCTGGCCCGTTTGCGAACATCGCCATCGGCCAGTCCTCCATCATCGGCGAGCGCCTCGGCCTGAAGCTGTGGGATTACTATGTCACAGAGTCCGGCTTCGCTGCCGACATCGGCTTCGAGAAGTTCTGGAACGTCAAATGCCGTCTGTCCGGCCTGAAGCCCAACGTCTCCATCATCGTGGCAACAATCCGCGCCCTGAAGATGCACGGCGGCGGCCCGGCCGTCGTTCCGGGACGTCCCCTCCCCGCCGAATACACGCAGCAGAACCTCGAGCTCCTCGAGAAGGGCTGCGCCAACCTCTTCCACCATGTTAAAAACGTTGTCAAGTCCGGCATCAAGCCCGTCGTCTGCATCAACAAGTTCTACACCGATACAGACGAGGAAGTCGCTCTCATCAAGAAGCTCTGCGCTGAGAAGAACGTCCGCTGCGCGCTCTCCGAGCATTGGCAGTTTGGCGGCGAAGGCGCAGTCGAGCTCGCCAACCTTGTTGTCGAAGCCTGCGAAGAGCCCGTCGATTTCAAATACCTCTATCCGCTTGAGATGCCGCTGCGTCAGCGTGTTGAGACAATTGCCAAGGAAATCTACGGCGCCGACGGCGTTGATTGGGCACCGCTTGCTCTCGAGAAGGCTGAGCGCTTCGAGAAGGATCCGAAGTATGCCGACTACGCGACAATGATGGTTAAAACCCACCTGTCCCTCTCCTCTGACCCGACGCTCAAGGGTGTACCGACGAATTGGCGTCTGCCGATCCGCGACATTCTCGAGTACGGCGGCGCGAAATTCCTCTGCCCGATGGCCGGTACGATCAGCATGATGCCCGGCACAGGCTCTGACCCGGCATACCGCCGTATCGACGTTGATGTCGAAACAGGCAAGGTTTCTGGTCTCTTCTAAACATCACAACTATTCTCTTCGTCTATGCCGCTATGCCGCCATTCTTTGAATTGGCGGCATAGCCCCATCCATCGCGTGCTCTAAAGCCGCGAAAAATAAAGGAGAATGACTATGTCTTTTGTTACAGTTAACTGCAACGAATTTGTTGAAGTGCTCGCGTCAAAAGCTCCCGTTCCCGGCGGCGGCGGCGCATCCGCCCTTGTCGGCGCCATCGGCACCGCGCTTGGTTCCATGGTCGGCAACCTGACGGTCGGCAAGAAAAAGTATGCCGATGTTGAAGCTGATATCCTCAAAATCATGGATAAGGCCGCCGCGCTCCAGAAAGACCTTCTGAAGCTCGTCGACGAGGACGCCGTCGTTTTCGAGCCCCTGTCCAAAGCTTACGGCATTCCCAAGGACGACCCGAACAGAGATAAGATCATGGAAGACGCTCTCAAGGCCGCCTGCTCCGTTCCGATGGACATTATGCGCGCCTGCTGCAAAGCCATTGAGCTCCATGAAGAGCTTGCTGCTAAGGGCTCTGCCCTTGCGCTCTCCGACGTCGGTGTCGGCGTTGTCTTCTGCAAATCGGCTCTGATGGGTGCCAGCCTCAACGTCTTCATCAACACAAAATCGATGATGGATAAGGCGCATGCCGCCGAGATCGAAAAGGAAGCCGACGCGCTCCTCACAAAGTACTGTGCGCAGGCTGACGCGATCTATGATTCCGTCATCAAACGTCTCAGATAGGAGATCAATAAATGGCTGAAGTATTAAAAGGCGCGGCAGTTGTCGCCGCGATGAACGAAAAAATGACGGCTGAAATCGCCGTCTTAAAGGAAAAGGGCGTCACACCGACGCTGGCGATTCTGCGCGTCGGCGAGAGAGATGACGACATTTCCTACGAAAAGGGCGCGATGAAGCGCTGCGATACAGTCGGCGTTGCCGTCAAGAACGTCGTCCTCCCTGCCGACGTTACGCAGGACGTGCTCATGCAGAATGTTGAAGCGCTCAACAACGATAAGAACGTCCACGGCGTTCTCATCTTCCGCCCCCTGCCGAAGCATCTGGACGAGGAAGCCGTCCGTCAGGCCCTCAAGCCCGAAAAGGACATTGACGGTATTACTGACGGGTCGCTGGCCGGCGTCTTCACCGGTAACGGCAACGGCTTTGCACCTTGCACTGCGCAGGCCTGCATGGAAATCCTCGATTTCTACAAAATCGACTGTAAGGGCAAGCGCGCCGTTGTGATCGGCCGCAGCCTTGTTGTCGGCAAACCGGCCGCCATCATGCTCATGGGCAAAAACGCAACCGTCACGGTCTGCCACACAAAGACTGTTGATATGCCGGCTGTTGCCCGCACCGCCGAAATCCTCATCGTCGCCGCCGGTAAAGCCAACGCCGTGACGAAGGAATATCTCGCACCCGGTCAGGTTGTTGTCGATGTCGGCATCAATATGACGGAAGACTTCAAGCTTTGCGGTGACGTGAAGTTTGACGACGCCGAGTCCATCGTTGGCGCGGTAACGCCGGTTCCCGGCGGTGTCGGAACGGTCACAACGTCCGTTCTCGTTTCCCACGTTGTCGAAGCCGCGAAGAAATCTCTTTAAGCGATATGATTATTATTGCCGAAAAACTCAACGGTTCCATACCGTCGTGTGCCAAGGCAATCGCCGACCGTGACGCCGCCTACATCCGGACTCTTGCCGCGATGCAGGCGGCCGCCGGGGCGGCTTACATCGATGTTTGCGCAGCCGTCAAGGAAAACGAGCTTGAGACACTTCGGTGGATGATTGACCTTATCCAAAACGAGACGGATACGCCCATATCCGTTGACAGCCCCGATGCGCGCACGTGTATGAGCGCGATGCAGTTTTGCAACAAGCCTGGCCTTATCAACTCCGTTTCCGGAGAGGGCGATAAAATGGACGTCGTCTTCCCTGCCATCACCGGGACGGACTGGAACGTCATGGCGCTTTTGTGTGACGACACAGGAATCCCGCGGACGGCCCAAAAACGCATTGATGTTTTTGAGCAAATCATGAAAAAAGCCAAAACCTTCAGCATTGAACCGTCAAAAATTCACATCGATCCGCTGATTGAAATGCTTTGCACGTCGGAAGACGGCATTGCCATGGTCTGCGAGGTCATGACACATATAAAAAAGACGTACCCCACCGTACATCTGTCCGGCGCTGTTTCGAATATTTCCTTCAATCTCCCTGCACGCAGACTCATTAACCAGGCGTTTACTGTTTTGGCGATGAACGCAGGAATGGACAGTGCCGTTCTTGACCCATTAAATCAGGATTTGATGGGCATGATTTTTGCGACGGAAGCTCTTCTCGGAAATGACGAAATGTGCCTTGATTTTATTGGTGCTTATCGTCGAGGCCTCTTTGGTCAAAAGAATAAACCGTGACGCCGTATCAACATACTGAACACACTATTTGACAGGAGGAATTTTCGCATGTCAAAAATCAAAGATGTCGCCAATGCCGTCGAATTAGGGAAGGTCAAGCTGATCGAAGGCATCGTTCAGGAAGCGCTGGCTGATGGTGATGACCCGAATACAATTCTCAATGAAGGCATGATAGACGCCATGGGCATTGTCGGCGCGAAGTTTCAAGCAAACGAAATTTTTGTACCTGAAATGCTTGTTGCCGCTAAAACGATGAAAAAAGGCGTTGAGATATTAAAGCCGTTTCTTGCCGCCGGAACAGGTGCCAAGCACGGCAAATACATCATCGGAACTGTTGCCGGTGATCTCCATGACATTGGTAAGAACCTTGTCGCGCTTCTCATAGAATCGGCCGGTTTTGAAGTGATTGACTTGGGCGTCGATGTTCCGGCAGAAAAATTTGTTGAAGCGGTTCGGGAAAACCCTGACTGTAAAGTTGTCGGCGCTTCAGCGCTCTTGACGACAACGATGGATTCGCTTCGACATACCGTTCAGGCAATGATTGACGCCGGCTGTAAAGACCAGGTGAAGATCATGGTCGGCGGGGCGCCCATCACCCAAGCGTTTGCCGACGAAATCGGTGCCGATGCGTATACGCCGGACGCCGCCACAGCTGCTACAAAAGCGCTGGAGCTCGTCAGAGGGTGATCTGAATTGGATAATAAAAGCCCGGGCTTTGGCCCGGGCATTTTTTCTTTTATATATCGGCGTCCGACGTATCCCCGAAGTAGTTGTTGCGAAAGCGCTTCGGCGAGACGCCCGTTTCCTTTTTGAAGACCTTTGTAAAGTAGCTCTGATCTTTAAAGCCGCATTGCGTTGAGATGATAGCGAGACTGATGCAGTCCTCCAGAAGCATTTTTTTGCTTTTTTCAACACGCACCTTTGTGATATACGCCGTCAGACTCATGCCGGTCTCCTGTTTGAAAATACTGCTGAGATACGATTTGCTCAGGTAAACCTCCTTGGCCAGAGAATCAAGCGTCAGCTTTTCAGCACAGTTTTTCTTAATGTAATTGGTGATTTTGAAAACAACGTCGGAGTGTTTCACCTGTGCGAGGTCAAACGCTTGGACAATAAAGCGGCGAACGATATCGGATATCCAGAAAGCCAACTGGTCGACATCGACGTAAGATTCGATTTGTAGGATAAAGTTTTCCGACAGGCGGAACGTCTCGGTCGGGTCCGCCCCCGCTTCAATTGTTGCGCGCGACAGGATGACAAGCAGCTCCAAAAGACGTGCCTTGATAGCGCTGATGTCAAAATTAGAGTAAACATATATATGCGCCAGCATTTCATTGAGCATCTGAAGCGCCGAGCTTTTTTCGCCGCGCAAAACGGCGATGCGCAAGTCTTTTTCAAACTGGAGCAGCATGTCGGCACTCTGCGTGTCCATATCTTCGTAGTAATCTTTGGCGACGTAAATTTCCTTCAGGATCTTTTCCTGATCATACAACATATTCTGGTGCTCGACACCTGAGATATGTGCCGTGACGACAGAGACGATTTCAGAAATATGCTGAACCTTTTTCGTCGAAAACTCACTGAGCTGCGACACGGCCCACGCCATATCCGGATTCGGGAGATCATACAAAACGTCCTGCATTTCTCCCATGACAAAGGGGCCGAGCACGAGACCGGCCGTTAATTCACCGGCACTGTCGGAAATAGAGGCGGCGATAAAGGTTAGCCCCAGCGGACAGTAATAAATATACTTGCCGTTCCAGCGGTGCGCCTCATGGCAGCCGTACAGATGTGTGGCAAGCTCGTTTTTCTCAAACGTACAGTGTGCGCAGAAGTTCTTCAGTTCGTCTTCGTGTAAAAGAGAAGGCGGTTCCTTGTCCGGCACGTCGACAATTTTGCAGCCGATATCGAGAAGTTCGGAAAAATGTTTTTGATATTTGACGCATTTTTCCTGGAGGCTTTGCAGCACGGTCAGCCCCTCCTTTACAAGTATTTAATATAAACATATTAACTAATAGAATAAATCTGAATTCGGTTTTTGTCAACTTTCATTTTTTCATCAGTCAGGACTTGATGATTTTACAAAAATATCAGCCATCACCATGGCGCGTGCGTAAAAAATCCGTTTTGCCGGCACAAACGGGCAAAACGGATATGAAAAGATGCAAGTGTTATCTGGAACCGATGCAGATGTTATAAGCAACCTGCGCGGCGTCAATGGCATTATCGGTATATAAATCGGCACCGATGTGCTCGCAGTAGCGCTGTGTCACCGGGGCGCCGCCAATCATGATTTTAACTTTGTCCCGGTAATCTTTTTCTTTAAAATAGTCGATAACGTGACGGATTTCCTCCATCGTGGCAGTTAAAAGTGCTGAACAGCAAACGATGTCGGCGTTGCATTCAACGGCCGCATTATAAAAACGCTCGGCTGATATATCAACGCCAAGATCAAACACCTTCAGGCCTTTTGTCTCCATCATCACACGCACAATATTTTTGCCGATATCATGCACGTCCCCTTTAACGGTTCCGATGACAACAACCCCCGGCGCTGTATTGTCGGCTGATAAATAGGGCTTGAGAACCTGAAGACCGGCATTGATGGCTCGGGATGATACAAGGATATTCGGAATGAAAACATCTTCCGTTTTGAACTTTTCAGTGACGCTCGTCATGCCGTGCAGCAGACCTTTGTCGATGATAACCTGCGGCGCTATGTTTTCTTGTAAGGCTTGCGCAACCAATTCCTTGACTTTCGCAATTCGGCCTTTTTGCAGAAAATCACTGATTTTTTCCAACGTGGTCATCGTTTTCTCCTCGACGCTCTTCTGTGTTCTGTGACAAGTTTCACATGGAATTGACAAGGTTTTAACCTGAATTTAAAATTTATGTTACTATTATAATGAATTTACACCTGAAATGCTATCGTTTTTCAAAAACACCAGGCGTTTTGCGTCTGCCATTTGTTGTCATATCAGCAAAATATTAAAGCATTATAGACAGAATACCCGATGTGTTTGGGTCACTTATCGTGACAATGACGGTATCTGTTTATTAATTCACAAAATATTCACAATATTTTGTGAAGGACGACGGATAATATTGGGCACTCAAAGAATCATTATGTCAACTTATAAAGGAAAATTCTCCGCCAAAAGGCCCGTAACGACAAGCGTCTCGGGGGGCGCTTGCGCCCCGGAGAATTAATTATGGTTAGTTCAGGAAATCCTTTAGCTTTTTGCTGCGGCTTGGATGGCGGAGTTTGCGGAGGGCTTTGGCCTCGATCTGACGGATACGTTCACGCGTGACATTGAATTCCTTGCCCACTTCTTCAAGCGTGCGTGTGCGTCCGTCCTCAATGCCGAAACGGAGCCGCAGAACCTTTTCTTCGCGCGGCGTCAGTGTCCCAAGTACGTCGGAGAGCTGTTCCTTCAACAGCGTAAACGAAGCAGCCTCCGCCGGTTCCGAGGCATCCTCGTCGGGAATAAAATCACCGAGATGGCTGTCCTCCTCCTCACCGATGGGCGTCTCCAGCGAGACAGGTTCCTGCGCAATTTTCAAAATCTCGCGTACCTTTTCGACTGGCAGCCCCATATCCTCTGCGATTTCCTCCGGTGACGGATCGTGGCCGAGCTCCTGAAGCAGTTGGCGTGAAATGCGCATAACCTTGTTAATTGTTTCAACCATATGGACCGGAATACGAATCGTCCGCGCCTGGTCGGCGATGGCCCGCGTGATGGCCTGGCGAATCCACCATGTGGCATACGTTGAAAATTTATAGCCTTTTGAGTAATCAAATTTCTCAACGGCTTTTATAAGGCCGAGATTGCCTTCCTGAATCAAATCAAGGAAAAGCATCCCACGCCCGACATACCGCTTGGCGATACTGACGACAAGACGGAGATTGGCTTCCGCCATGCGTTTTTTGGCTTCCTTATCACCTTCCGCCATACGCATAGCGAGCTCGATCTCATCATCAGCGGACAAGAGGTTGACTTTGCCGATCTCCTTGAGATACATCCGCACGGGGTCATCGACACTGAAGGTGTCAACAAGTGTCTCCGGGTCGACGAGCTCATCTTCGTTCAGGCTTTCGATTTCCTGAAGCTCTTCAATTTCCGGCGTCAATTCATCAGTAGCGAGGAATGTATTATCGTCGCCATCACTTGTTTCGATATTAAAATTTTCGAGCGTGTCATAAAAGCGATCAATCTGCTCCTGTTCGAGGTTCATTTCTTCCAAGACATCAAGAAGATCCTTCGAGCTAAGCCTGCCGCGCTTTTTTCCTTCTTCAATCAGCGCTGTCAGGCGCTCTTCATTGTCCTGCTCTTTTGTCTTTTCCGTGTTTTCCTCTTCACGGGGCTTTTTCTTTATATCCATTACTTTCCTCCACACCCTGATTTGTCTCTGTAAGACGCCAATACAAGGAGGGGATCCTCCTTGGCGGTTCTCTTTTTTTGCTCTGTTCTTATTTTATCTATGTAATCTCGCATGGCCTTATTCGCGTTGGCCAGCGACTCCGGTCGTTGCAAAATAACGGATAGCTGCGAGGCCTCTGATGAGCCGAGCTCTGCTAAAAGCGCTGCCGTCGTGACATCCAGACCGGCCTGACGGCGTTTTCGGATGATGGCAAAAACATCAGCTAAAAAAGGTGATGAAAAGTCAGCTTCCGTAAAATCAAGCTTGTCCGCAACATCGCACATGGCGCTGTCTAGGACGGCGAGGCGAACAACACCTTCCTCTGCTGTCGCTGAATAGACGTTTTCATACCGGATTGCTCTGTCTGTTGGCTGTCGGACATTTTCCACGTTTTGCTCGGCACGGTCTTTGCGCTTTTTCTCAGCAGAAAGACGCTTTTTGAAGGCCTTTTTCACCTCATTTTTAACGGCTTCAGAAGAGACGCCGGCCGTTTCGGCGACCTTCGCGCCATATATTTCACGCTCGACAGCGTTGTCAATGCGGGAGAGCATGGTTGTGGCTTCGGCAAGGTAATCAAGCCTTCCGGCATCGGACGATAAATCGTGTTTTTCGCGGATCAACGTCAGGCGATAATCGATATGGTTTTCGCTGCGTTCTATCAGGACGGAAAACGCGTCACGACCGAATTTTTGAATAAATTCGTCAGGGTCCTTCGCCCCCTGCAGGCGCAGGACGCGGACATTGAGTCCGGCCTTCTCCAACAGGCCCAGTGCGCGCTGTGCCGCTTTGATACCGGCCGTGTCACCGTCATACGCAACGGCCACGTTCTGTGTGTACCGCGACATAAGGCGAACCTGATCTTCCGTCAGCGACGTGCCGAGTGAGGCGACAGCCCCGTCAAAGCCGGCCTGGTGCAGGGCGACAACGTCGATATTCCCCTCCGCCAAAATCAGCATGTCTGACTTTGTCTTTTTCGCAAGATTGATCGCAAAAAGGTTGCGGCTTTTGTCAAAAACAAGTGTATCGGGCGAGTTGAGGTATTTGGGTTCGCCATCGTTGAGTATGCGCCCTGAAAAACCGACGACGCTGCCGCGGACGTCTATAACGGGAAACATCAATCTGTTTCGAAACGTGTCGTAAACGCTTTTTTCATCCCGGCGACTGAGCTTCACAAGCCCGGCATCGAGAAGCTCCTGACGCGTGTAGCCAAGTTTGTGCATCGCAATGGATAGGGCCGTCCAATCGTCCGGCGCGGCGCCAAGGCCGAAGCGCGTGACCATGGCCTTGGAAATATCACGCTTTTCAATATACGCTCTGGCTGCCGTGCCCTGTGGCGTCTGTAAAACGGAATAAAAAAAACGCGCCGCGTCGCGGTTGAGTTCCAAAAGGCGGGCTCTCTTACTCTGTGTTTCCTTTGACGATTTCAAATCGGGAACCACCATGCCGGATCGCTGGGCCAAAACGTGAACGGCGTCGACATAAGAGAGATTTTCAATTTCCATCACAAAATTGACGACGCCCCCACCCTTCCCGCAGCCGAAGCAATGATAAATCTGCTTATCGGGGCTGACGGAAAAAGACGGTGTTTTTTCACTGTGAAACGGACAAAGACCGAAAAGATTGCTACCGCTTTTCTTCATCAGGCGGACATAGCTGCCGACGACGTCGACGATATCATTTTTTGAAATCAGCTCGTCCAGAAACGATTCGGGAAAAGCCATGTTAACCGTCCTTTCCTCTTGTGCGCGCCGAGGGCTTGACAAAAAAGCGGATTGACTGGATCAAGGCATGCAATTTCAGGCTTTTCCTGTTATCACGGTATTTATACCATCTCCGGGGCTGTTTTATACACAAGCGTGATTTTGGCAGCTTTAGAGAGGAACACACATGGAAAAACTTATTTAACCTGCCACGCCTCCGGGATAAACAGCGTGTTATATTGTGACATGGCATATTTATCCGTCATGCCGGAGACATAATCGGAGACGGCACGCTCAATACCGTCGCTGTCGGCAATGTGGCGGTATTCCGGCGGCAAGTGCTCGGGGTGATCGCGGTAATAATCAAAAATGGCGGACAAGATGCCGTAGACCTTTTTTTCCTCGCTTTTCGCGCGCATATTTGTATAAACACGCTCAAACATAAAGCTGCGAAAGCTGTTGAAAACAAACGTGACGCCGGGACTCATGCGGATGGCTGTTCTGTCGGCGCTGGCAACGATAATGTCCTTAATAATCGTATCGATCCTAAGGCTGTAATGGTCACCCAGTGCGCAGGCAATTTCCTGCGGTATATCGGTTTCGTACAAAATACCGGCGCGAACGGCGTCATCGACGTCGTGATTGATGTAAGCGGCTCTGTCCGCCAGACGGACGACCTGCCCTTCCAGCGTTTCCGGAATTGTGTCGCCGGTGTGGCAGACTATGCCGTCGCGAACTTCATATGTCAGATTCAGACCTTGCCCGTCCTTTTCAAGCCTGTCAACAACGCGGAGGCTTTGCAGCGCGTGGTTATAACCGCCGAAGTCGGATAAAATGAGGTTCAGCGCGCGCTCTCCGGCGTGACCGAACGGCGTGTGGCCGAGATCATGCCCCAGAGCGATCGCCTCTGTCAAATCCTCGTTGAGCAAGAGGGCGCGCGCGATCGTCCGCGCGATGCGGGCCACCTCGATCGTGTGTGTCAGACGCGTTCTGTAATGGTCACCCTCCGGCTGAAGGAATACCTGTGTTTTATGCATCAAGCGCCGGAACGACTTGCTGTGGATGATGCGGTCAACGTCGCGCTGAAAGCAGGTACGCACGTCACTTTCCTGTTCCGTGACGGCACGGCCTTTTGTCGCTTCCGATCGCACACCGGGCGGCAGGATGATGAGGCGCTCGTGCTCTTCGCGTTGCTGCCTGACAGTCATAAATAACGCCTCCGCATTTTTTCCGTACAATTTCTTATACCGCGCCGAACCCTAAAATCCTCTTTTTTTTGATTAATAATTATCAAGACCGCGAAAATGCGTCGGTTTCGGGCGCATTTTAATACCTGATATGATACCCATCGCGGCAAACATCGTGACAATTGACGAACCGCCATAGCTGAAAAACGGCAGCGTTAACCCGATGACGGGCGTCAGGCCAAGGCACATGCCGATGTTCTCCAGGGTTTGAAAGAGCAGCATGGCAGCCAGCCCAAAGCAGACGAGAAATCCAACGGTGTTGTTCGAGCGGATGCCGACGTAAACACACCGGATTATTATTGCCATGAGTAAAATGATAATCGCGAGGCTGCCGATAAAGCCGAGTTCTTCCCCGGCAACGGAAAAAACAAAGTCGGTATACTGCTTTGGAACGGCACCGGATTGTGTCATCGCCCCGTTATAAAGGCCCTGCCCTAAGAAGTTCCCGGCGGCAATGGCGATTTTACTCTGGCTCGATTGCCAGTTGACGTAGAGACCGGAAGGGTCGATCGTCGGGTCATACGGGGCGAGAATGCGGGCTTTCTGATATGCCGAAAGGAAAAACCTCCAAGCCAGCGGAATAAACGCGGCTACAAGTCCACCGCCAATAATCATCCAGCGAAAATCCAGCCCCGCGATAAAGAGCATCATGAATAAAATAAAGAAATAGACGAGCGCTGAACCAAGGTCTTGCGACGAGATTAGAATGAATATAAACATAACGCCGAAAACAGCTATGATTTGCAAAAGCGGCATCGTCGCGTTGAGTGTCCGCCGCTCCTTAAAATCGGAAATCATTTTTGCCATGATGATTGTAAACGGAATTTTAACGACCTCCGCCGGCTGAATGCCGATCGATCCAAATCGAAGCCACGCCCTGTTACCCGTACCGCCTTCAACGCCCCAGATAAACAGCGTTGAAATGAATAGAAGGCTTAGGACATAGAGAATCTTTGACTTGTCGGCCATGACGTCAATGTCCAGGAGTGAGAAGAAGACAAAAAGGCCGATACCCAGTAAAAGCGCAATCGTTTGTATCACGACATACGATGTGCTCCCGCTGCTTTGAACAGCGCTGTCAATTAAAATAATGCCGTAAACGGTGCTGATGACACACAATGCCAGAAGCAACATGTCCGCTTCTCTCATATAGCGGATTACGGCGTCCATCTTCTTTTTCACGGTTTCGCTCCTGTCATTTGTTTGAAATGATACTTCTAATCATTTTATCATTTTTCACACATGACGTAAACATGAAATTCACTCTTTTACACTTTGTTTAAAAGTGGTATACTCGGCCTATCAATTTGAAAACGGGTGTTTTATGACAATTGTGACAAACAGTGCCGAGGAGACGACAACAGCGGGGATAAGCCTCGCCGCCAAACTAAAGGGCGGCAGCGTTGTTGCGCTGCGCGGTGATCTCGGCGCGGGCAAAACACAGTTTGTGCGCGGCTTGGCGATTGGCCTTGGCATACAAGCGCGCGTCACGAGCCCAACATTTACAATCGTCAATGAATATTCCGGCTCCGTGCCGCTTTTTCATTTTGACATCTACCGCCTGCACGACGCAAACGCGCTGTACGACATCGGCTGGGACGATTATCTCGACCGAGGCGGCGTCATTGCCGTCGAGTGGAGCGAAATCGCTGAGTCGGCATTTCCCGATAACACCGTCCGCGTGACGATTACAAAAGAAAACGATACGACTCGGCGGATAACCATTGACTTTCCGGAGGCGCACGCATGAAAATACTGGCCATCGAATCGTCGGCGAAAGCAGCGTCCGTCGCGTTGACGAGCGGTGAGACGCTGATCGCCCAATACTTTCAAAATTCAGGCCTCACGCACAGCAGAACGCTCTTGAAAATGGCCGAAGCGCTATTAAGCGATACCGGTATCGGTTTTGATGCGCTGGATGGCATTGCCGTTGCCCAAGGGCCGGGCTCCTTTACCGGCGTGCGCATCGGCGTGGCTGCTGCCGTTGGGCTCGCGTTGGGTTCTGACCTCCCCGTCTGCGGTGTGTCAACGCTCGTGGCGATGGCGTATCAGTGCCCCGATTTATCCCATATTGTCTGCCCCGTGATGGACGCGCGGCGCGGCCAGGTATACAATGCGCTGTTTGACGGCACCACGGGAGAACCAAAAATGGTCTGCCCCGACCGTGCCATTGTGGTGACAGACCTGATTTGTGA
Organism: Oscillospiraceae bacterium CM; assembly: GCA_022870705.1. Classification (NCBI taxonomy): domain Bacteria; kingdom Bacillati; phylum Bacillota; class Clostridia; order Eubacteriales; family Oscillospiraceae; species Oscillospiraceae bacterium JHJ. The sequence continues at coordinate 1,189,849 of CP072107.1, read as the reverse complement.
GGCACACAGTGCGGAGCGGCCGTACCTTTTCGTCGGCGACGGCGCCGTGCTCTGCGCTGAGCAGTTTGAAAAAGCGGGTGTTTTGTACACGCTCGCGCCGCCGCTTATACGCCTGCAAACAGCATACGGTGTTGCCCGCGCCGCCTTAAATAAGCCCTTTATCTCTGCGCTTGACTTGCAGCCATCCTACCTGCGCGCCTCCCAAGCCGAACGCGAGCGGCGCGAAAAAGGGCTTCCACTCTAAAAGACAATACGATAGAAAGGAGCGCCTGCATGGCTGTACTTCATATTCTGGACCACCCGCTGATTCATCATAAGCTGGCACTGCTGCGCGACAAGAACACAAGCGTCAAAGATTTCCGAGAGCTTGTGGCCGAACTGGCTGTGCTTTTATGCTGTGAAGCCGCGCGCGATTTGCCGCTGGAAACGATCAATATCGAAACGCCGGTCGCCACGGCGTCCGTCCGAAAGATAGCCGGAAAGGAACCGGCCGTCGTCGCTGTTTTGCGGGCCGGGCTTGGGATGGTCGACGGCGTTTTGCGCCTGATACCAGCGGCGAGAGTCGGCCACATTGGCCTCTCCAGAGACCCGGAAACACTCAAGCCCGTTCAATACTACTGTAACCTGCCGACTGATATCGCCGCGCGGCCCGTTTTTCTTGTTGATCCGATGCTGGCAACGGGCGGCAGCGCGTCGGCCGCTATTACAGCGCTCAAGCAGTACGGCTGCTCTTGCCCTAAGCTTCTTTGCCTCATTGCCGCGCCGGAGGGCATCGCGCACGTTCACGCTGAGCACCCAAACGTTCCTATTTTCGTCGCTGCTGTTGATGAAAAGCTCAATAGCCACGGCTACATCGTCCCCGGCCTCGGTGACGCAGGCGACCGGATTTTCGGGACGCTTTAGCGGTTTTATTGCGCAAGGCTTTCCCAAGCGTTGATTTTTTCATCGAGTGCAGCTTGAAGCGCCGTCTCGCGCGCGTCAAGGAGCAAAAGCTTTTCGTAATCGGTACAAAACGTTTCTTTCTCCGCTGCCAAATCGCGCAGTTGATCCTCTAATGATGCTATGTCGCGCTCGAGCCGGGCCAGTACCTTGTCCGGCGACGGCGCGCCTTTTTTTCGCGTCTGCTTCGCCGTCTCCTTGGCGGCAGGGGCTGGTTTTGAAGCTGGCTGCGCCGTCATGGCGCGGAAATGCTCATAAGTCCCTTTGAAATCGGTTACGCAGCCGTTTTCAAGAAGCCAGATTCTTGTGGCGAAACGGCTGATGAAATACCGGTCGTGCGAGACGAATAGGAGCGTTCCGCCGAACGAATCAACGGCATTTTCAATCCACTCGCGTGAGGCGATATCGAGATGGTTTGTCGGCTCGTCAAGTACGAGGAAATTGATATCGTCCTGCATCAGCTGGCACAGCCGCAACCGGCTGCGCTCGCCGCCGGATAGCTCAAAGACGGATTTAAAGACATCCTCTCCTGTAAATTGAAATGCGCCAAGCCTGTTGCGGGCCGTCTGCGGCGTACAATTGTCGGCGTACACGAGGGTGTCGAGGAGCGTTCGCTCGGGGTGCGCAAAAGTGACCGCCTGTTCTAAAAAAGCCGTCTTGACGGACGGCCCTAACCGGACAGCGCCCGCGTCGGGGCGCAGCGTCCCGAGCAGGATTTGAAGCAGTGTTGACTTCCCTGCCCCGTTTGCGCCAAGCAGCGCGATACGCTCGCCGCCCTCAATCAACAGTTCAATATTCCGCAGCAGATCCCTTTCGCCAAAGCGCTTGGAAACACCGCGCAGCTTCAGCACCTCGTCACCGCGGAAGTCCTTTTCGGAAAAGCGGGCGTTCGGGTTTTTCTCGCGCGTCGGTTTTGCTGTTGTCAAAACGCGGTCGATACGCTTTTCGATTGCCGCTGATTTTTTCATAAGGTTTTTATTGCCTGTCCCCCACTGGGCCAAACGGTCTGCCGCTGCCTGCAGGCGCGCGGCCTCGTGCTGCTCACGATCATATATTTTTTGCTGTTCTTCAAAGCGCCGCGCTTTTTCCGCGACGTAGAATGAATAATTGCCCGCGTAATGCGCAGCCTTTCCATTTGAGATTTCAATCGTCCGCGTCACGACACTGTCAAGAAAATAGCGATCGTGTGAAATGACGAGAACGGTGCCCTTGTATTTTTTTAAATAATCCTCAAGCCAGGCGCAGGCGTTTAAATCGAGATGATTCGTCGGCTCGTCGAGCAAAAGAATGTCCGTATCCTCTAAGATAAGACGCGCCAGATTGACACGCGTTTTCTCACCGCCTGATAGGGTTGAGAAAAGCTGCTCACGCTGTTTTTGGGGGATTTCCAAGCCATTTGCCACTTTGTTGCGCGCGTAGTCTAAGTCATACCCGCCGCAGCGCTCAAACGTGTCAGCCAGCACATCGTATTCCCGGAGCTGTTCAGTCGTCGCCCCATGCGCCATCAAGTCTGTCAGGCTCGCTATGCGTGCTTTCATTTCTAAAAGACGCTGCTGCGCTGAAATAAGCACATCCTCAGTTCTGTATGCAGGTGGAAAATGCGGAATTTGTGACAAAAGCCCTGGACGACGCGATTTAGGGATGGCAATAACGCCCTCGTCCGGCGTGAGGTCACCGGCGATGATACGAAAAAGCGTCGTCTTCCCGGCACCGTTTCGGCCAAGCAGGCCAACGCGTTCGCCTGCGGTCACGTCAAACGACAGGCCGTCAAGCAGATTTTTGCCGTCTTCAAACGACTTTTTGATATTTTGAACGGATAAATCAATCATATGTGACTCCGGATGGATGGCGCGAAATTTGTTGAATTCGTCAACGCATTATAGCATAAACAGTTGTTATTCACAACGCATGATGCTATAATACCTGCTAAGCGGTATTATGTTAGCCTGCAACGGCCACGGCCGCATGCTAGTTTAATAAAAACGTCCGATGCCGGGTATACCTCGTTATATCCGGTTTAATCTTAACCGAGGTGATCCTGTGCGCTTTGCAATTGACGGCACGATCAATATTGACAAGAAACGGCGCTATGATGTTGTCATTGTCGGCGCAGGTCTTGCCGGGCTGTATACGGCGCTGCATATTGACGAGCAATACTCCTGCCTCATTTTAGCCAAGGACAAGATTGACATGTCGAATTCCTGGTTTGCGCAGGGCGGCATCGCGGCGGCCATTTCAAGCGACGACACGCCTCGCCTCCACCTGGAGGACACACTCATTGCCGGTGCCGGGCTGTGCGACAAGGCCGCTGTCACCGTCCTTGTTGACGAGGGGCCGGGCGACATTGCGAAGCTTGTTTCGCTCAACGTTCCGTTTGATATCAATGAGAGCGGCGACTTGCAGATCACGCGCGAGGGCGGCCATCGTAAAAACAGGGTCGTCCATGCCGGCGGCGACGCAACGGGCCGTGAGACCGTGAAGGCGCTTGCCCACATCGTCTCGCTGCGCAAGAATATCTCTTTTTCGGATGACACGTGCTTCTATGATATTTTGACAGATCGGCTCGGCGCCGTCTCCGGCGTCATCATCAAAAAAACCGGTGAGGACTTTCTTCTCATCGAAACGTCTCACGTTGTGATCGCGACGGGCGGCATTGGTCAGGTTTATAAAGCGACGACAAACCCCTCCGTCGCGACAGGCGACGGCATTGCCGCAGCAATGCGCGCCGGGGCCGCCGTAAAAAATCTTGAATTTATTCAATTTCATCCGACCGGATTGTGGAGCCCCGTCCCAGAAGACCGAGAGTTTTTAATTTCCGAAGCCGTTCGCGGTGAGGGCGGCCTTTTAAAAAACAAAGCGGGCGTCCGTTTTATGGCTGGGACGCACGAACTTTCCGAGCTTGCCCCGCGCGATATTGTCGCCAGGGCAATCGTCCGGGAGATGCAGAAAACGGGTGACGACCATGTTTTTGTCGACATCACAGCCAAGTCCGAAGAGTTTTTGAAACACCGCTTTCCGACAATTTATCAAGAATGTCTGCGCCGTGGTATCAACATCGCGCGTGATTTTATTCCTGTCTGCCCCGTTCAGCATTATCTGATGGGCGGTATCCAGACCGATTTAAAAGGCCGGTCAACGATACCCGGTCTCTATGCCGCCGGTGAGGCTGCTTTTACAGGCGTTCACGGCGCCAATCGTCTGGCCTCGAACTCCATGCTTGAATGTCTTGTTTTCGGCCGCCGAGCCGCCGAGGACATCAGCCGTCATTTGAAGACCGGGTCTCCCGCCGCTAAAGTCAGTCTGCCGGTCATACCCCTCCGGCAAAAATCAACGCTCGACTATGCTGCCCTGCGCCAGAAAATTAAAGACATCATGAATGAAAACGGCTACGTTATCCGCCATGAAGAAGGGCTTCAGGAAGCTATTGAAAAAGTCGAATATATCTTAAGTAAGCTTGAAGATGTTTTTGATGCGTCGAGCCTGTATCTCGAAACACTGAACATGGCAACTGTTGCGCTGGCTATTTTAAAGGCGGCGCTGCAGCGCACAGACAGCATCGGTTCACATTACAGGGAGGATGCCTTATGACAGGTTATCTGGACGACATTGGGCTTGACACCCTTATTTCTGCATCCCTTTTGGAGGACATCGGCACCGGCGACGTGACAACGCTCTCCTGTGTTCCGGCAGAAGCCGCTTCAAAAGCTGTGTTTATCGCCAAGGAATCTGGCGTTTTCTGCGGCATGACCGTCCTACAGCGTGTTTTTCAGCTGCTTGACACCCGCGTTGACGTGACACCGCTCTTTCAGGACGGCGACCACGTCGATAAGGGCGCGATCATCGCCGAAATTCAGGGCCCGTCCCGCAGCATTTTAACCGGCGAGCGAACGGCTTTAAATTTCATTCAGCATCTATCCGGCATCGCCACACGGACGAGTGAGGCCGTCCTGCACCTTCAAGGGACAGCCGCCGCGATTGTTGACACGCGCAAAACGACGCCCGGCCTGCGCGTGCTTGAAAAATACGCCGTATCCTGCGGCGGCGGCAGAAACCACCGCTTTGGCCTGTCGGACGGCGTTTTGATTAAAGACAATCATATCGTCGCCGCCGGTGGTATCCGGGCAGCCGTTGAGGCGGCACGGAAAAACGCGCCGCATACGTTAAAGATCGAGGTGGAGACGGAAACGCTTTCGCAAATCGCCGAGGCGCTTGATGCGCGCGCCGATATCATCATGCTTGACAACATGACGCTTGAGGCAATGGCCGAAGCCGTTCGCTTTATCGACAAGCGGGCGCTGACGGAAGCCTCCGGCAATATGGGCGACCGTGATTTAAAGGCTGTCGCCGAGACAGGCGTTGACTTTATTTCCGTCGGTGCGCTCACCCACTCTGTTCGAGCGCTCGATATCAGTTTAAAATTTCGTTGAGTAATTAAAGACGCGTACAGGCGGGACGATTTGTCCCGCCTGTTTTTTTCTTGACAGAATATATCATCATCCGTTATACTAAATTAGTAATTTACTAAATATTTATAGGTGTAAAATGAAAATTCCAACAACACTCAAGCACAAGCCCGTCATCGTCTCAGCGGATTACGACAGAATTGACGGTCGGTACGCCGGAAATTCCGACGCGAAGGGGCTTTCCGTCGGCCTTGCGCAATGGAACGACCGCGGAAAAGTTGACGTTTCGGCGAAGATCTGGCGTTATACCGGCGAAAAATGGTCGCGCCAGTCGGAAGAGATGCCGCTGCACCGGGTTTTAGACCTTGCCATGCTTATATGCAAAACGAAAGCGTATCTGCAGGAATCTTATCGCTTCCCAAAGCTCTATGACCCGGAAAACACGACGATTGACCGCGTCGCGATACAGGGCGGTGCGCTGGATGTTTCTGTCTGCACCGATAATCCGATGCTTGATGCGGATGTTGTGCTCCTGCGGGACGCGCTTATGAAGGATGACGAGCTCTTAAGCGAGCGCCTGCACCGCCTCTCGGCACTTTTAAAGGAACTTGGTTATTAAAATGGATAAAGAGCACAGAAAACAGCAAATCACCGATTATAAAGAGCGCCAGCAGACAGGCGGTGTTTTTATCATCAAAAACACTGTCAATGGCAAGGTGCTTTTAGACGCCGCACCCGATATTCTGGCGGCGCAAAACCGATTTGAATTTGCAAAGCAAATGAACTCCTGCGTAACCCCCAAGCTCAAGGCCGATTGGGAAAAGGACTCTGCCACTGCCTTTACTTTTCAAGTATTGGAAACACTCGATAAAAGTGACACCCAGACGGCCGAACAATTCCGTGACGATTTAAAAGTTTTAAAAGAACTCTGGCGAGACAAATTTTCGCTCGATCTGCTCTACTGACGCATAAATAAAGGATGAGGCTTCTGCCTCATCCTTTTATGTTTTTCATGCTTTGCCGTCGCACCCGAGGACGCTAATGAGCTTATTTCTAACGAGCGCCCTTATGTTGTCACGTCCCGGTGTGAGGTACTGGCGCGGGTCAAAATGGGACGGATTCTGCGCCATATACTGGCGGATCCCCGCCGTCATGGCAAGGCGCAGATCCGAGTCGATATTTATCTTGCAGACGGCCATTTTTGCCGCCTGTCGCAGCATATCCTCCGGAATGCCAACGGCATCCGGCATCGCGCCGCCGTTGTCATTAATGATTTTGACAAGTTCCGGAATAACGGAGGACGCCCCGTGCAAAACGATCGGGAATCCCGGCAGACGGCGGCCGACCTCCTCCAGAATGTCAAACCGCAGGCGCGGCGTCTGGCCCGGCTTGAACTTATACGCGCCGTGACTCGTCCCAATGGCGATGGCGAGCGAGTCAACGCCTGTTTTTGTCACAAATTCCTCTACCTCGCCCGGATGGGTAAACGAGGCGTCTTCATCGGAGACGTTCACATCGTCCTCGATTCCGGCGAGCTTGCCCAGCTCCCCTTCCACAACGACGCCGCGGTCGTGCGCGTACTCGACGACTTCGCGCGTTAAACGGATGTTCTCTTCAAACGAATGCTTCGAGCCGTCAAACATGACGGAGGTGAAGCCGCCGTCAATGCAGGACTTGCAGACGTCAAAGCTCTCGCCGTGGTCAAGATGAACGCAGATAGGCAGGCCCGTATCGGCCTCCGCCGCTTCAATGAGCTTCATGAGGTAGACGTGCTTGGCGTATTTGCGCGCCCCGGCGGAAACCTGCAGAATCAGCGGCGCGCGCACCTCTGCTGCCGCCTCTGTGATTCCCTGAATTATTTCCATGTTATTGACATTGAAAGCCCCGATGGCATAGCCGCCGTCGTAAGCCTTTTGAAACATGTCTTTTGACGTGACAATTGGCACGATATATTCCCCTTTCAGAAGGTTTTTTCCACTGCATTATTTTACCACAATTTTAACGCAATTCAAGATAAACGGGTCGTATTTCCCGTTTGATTTTAGGCCGCTATTATGATAGTATGAAGTGATTGATGTGATACTCTGGAGGTAACTTATGGCAAATACACTGACGGGCGCCTGCGTTTTCGCCCAGTCCGGCGGCCCCACCGCTGTTATTAACGCCAGTGCTTACGGCGTTATCAAGGCAAGCCTTGACGCGCCTGAAATCACCGCCGTTTACGGCGCGGCACACGGTATTATGGGCATTTTAAACGATACGCTTTACGATATGGGTCAGGAAGACCTTTTTGAACTGGAGCTTTTACGCAATACGCCCTCCAGCGAACTCGGTTCCTGCCGCTACAAGATGGCTGACCCTGAAAAAGACGAGACGGATTACCGGCGCATCCTTGAGATTTTTAAAAAATACAATATCCGGTATTTCTTTTACAACGGCGGCAACGACTCGATGGACACGTGTGCCAAGGTCAGCCGCTTCATGGAGAAATCAGGTTATGACTGCCGCGTCATGGGCATTCCGAAAACGATTGACAACGACTTGTGCGGCACCGACCACTGCCCCGGCTACGGCAGCGCCGCCAAATACATAGCGACTTCCGTCGCCGAGGTCTGCAAGGACACGCACGTCTACGATGTCGGAACGGTCACGGTTGTTGAAATCATGGGGCGTCACGCGGGCTGGCTCACGGGCGCCGCGGCGCTTGCCGCCATTTCCTGCGCGCCGCCGGACCTCATCTATCTCCCAGAGGTCGACTTCAACATGGAGCACTTCGTGTCGGACGTCTCCCGCATTTACGCCGAGAAAAACAAGTGCCTCATCGCCGTTTCCGAGGGCGTGCACTACGCCGACGGGACGTTTGTCTCCGAGGCGAAGGTCTCCTCCACCGACGGGTTCGGACACGTTCAACTCGGCGGACTTGCCGCGACGCTGGCGGGCCTTGTAAAGCTCCATACCGGCTCAAAAGTCCGCGCCATTGAGCTGAGCCTCTTGCAGCGCTGCGGGGCGCATCTGGCATCCCAGACGGACATTGACGAGGCCACAGCGGCTGGGCGTTATGCCGTTTCGTGTGCTATCGCCGGTGAAACGGGCAAAATGGTGGCGTTTGAGCGCGGCTCTCAAAACGGCCAATACGTCTGCAACATGATTCTTCAGCCGCTTTCCATCGTGGCCAATGCGGAGAAAAAGGTTCCGCGCGACTGGATTAACGCCGAAGGCAACAACGTCACAAATGACTTTATAGAGTATGCCCTGCCGCTCATTCAAGGTGAGAACACACGCGCCGTTGAAAACGGCCTGCCGCGTTTTGCGCATCTCAAAAAAGTGCGTGTGCAATAACGTCAAAATAAAAAAGATTCTTCACGGGGCTGAACCTGTGAAGAATCTTTTTTATTGACTGAAAAGCGTTTTTAGAAAACCATTTTCTGCATGGCGACGTTATCAAATTTCTTCAGCTCCGCTTCGAGCTTTGCAATCTCCCCGTCGGCATTATCAAGAAATTCTAATAAGATCACGCCGGAAGGACTGCACGCGTCTTCTGATGCCGCATGCAGGCCGATGCGCGTTTGAATGCTGCAGCCATACTTGGACAAAATGGTCTGGAATTCAGCGGCGTCTTTCATGCGGTTTTTCAGCTGGACACCCATAATAGTTTTTGACATTTACATGCCTCCTTATTTATATCTCACTCGCAGTATACCATTTATTTTCTATGTTTCAACACGATTTCATTCATTTTCAAGCGTCAACTGCCAGTTCACGCCAAAGCGGTCTGTCAGATAAGCATAGCAAGACGTGAATTATGCGGACTTGCGGAAAATTACAGACGCTATTTAATGAGTAGTAACAGAGTCGTAACGCCAGCCAATTACTTAAAATTTTAGACAATTATTTAAGAAATAAAAAAACCGTGTAGTCGTAGCAACTACACGGTTATTTCAGTCCGAGTGACAAGACTTGAACTTGCGGCCTCTTGACCCCCAGTCAAGCGCGCTACCAACTGCGCCACACCCGGCTATTCAATTTAGACGCTCAATGATGATACCATAAATCATACCGCAATGCAACACCGCATTTTACTTTCGCGGTCAAATTTCGATTATTTCGGTACGTTAAAAGTGAAACCGCTTGATCAGCTCGTTCTTATACTTTTTGTCGCCGAAAATAAACATTGCAAGCAGCGTGAGGAATGAATAGACGGCAGAGACGAGGCTGGGCCAGGCTGTCGTCACGAGATGGGCAAGGACGGAAATGACCGGCAGAAGACCTAAGATGATGGTGATAAACTGGTACAGGGCGTATTCGCGCCATTTCATCCATTTGATAAGGATGACAAGGGATATAAATGTCGTCGCCGCGATGAACAAAAACGGTACGACATAATCAAGGCTCCACCCTTTCGCGCGAACAACAAAATGCGCGGTGATAAAAAAGACACAAACACTGACGGCGTTGACGGCAATGTGATGGCCGATATTTTTACGGACGGTCACCGGATAGATAACGGCGGCCCAGAATACGGCGATACCGGCAGCAACGAGAAGCGACCACAGCATGCCCTGATATGTCAAGAGATTAATGAGAAGTGTTGAAGCCACTGCAAAAAGCGATAAAAACGCTAAAATACGGAGCGTGAGATTGTATTTTGCTTTTGCGTTATAACGCGGATAAATATCATGCTGCTCTGTCGCAGACAGTAAACCCGACATTTTTGGAAGATCCGATTCACTTGGCTGAGCGGTCAGGCGCATCCCACAAAGTGGGCAGAAATCGTATCGTGTGTTGACTGACACACGGCATTTATCGCAGTTTTTCATAAGCCGTCTCCATTGTTTGATTCAATGACGATCTGCAAGCCGCGTGCAGCTAGAAAGCGAAAGAAATAGCGCTCAATATCGGCCTCCTCCATCACACGCGAAAATGAGACGATCATACTGCCGTCAAAGGAGCAAACGGCACAGCTGAAAGCGTTCATGACGGGCGCGCCTAAAATGAAATTAAAACGCCGAATATCGGCTTTCATCGACTCCGGGATCGTGACGACACCAATATTTGATAAAACGGACGTCACCAGACGCTCCCCATACAGCGTGTACGCTGTTTTCAGCGCAATGTTCTTTAAAAACAGCGGCGTCAAGCGCATGAAAGGGCTGCGCTCGGCACTAACATTCGCGCCGAATCTTTCGATCAGCTTGTCTTTTTTGATCCCGTCTCGCATCTGCGCTTTGACAGAAGCCAATATTTCTTCAAACGCGTATGACCCGGCACCGAAGGTCATCCCCACATTGATATAGGAGGTAAAGTTGCGCATTGTTGTTGACGGAAAGTGCTTTCTCAGATTGATAGGGATAGACACTTTGACAGGATGCTTGTGACCGCGTCCTTTAAGCTGCGTTTCGAACACGGCGTCAATCATGAGCGCAGCGGTATATTCAGTAATTGTTGCCCCGGCATCTTTGGCCAGCTGCTTAAACGCATCAAGCGGGATAATCCCCTGTGTCACACGGAGATTTTGTGGCGGAATCCGCGTTCCTTTAACCTGATAGGCCACCTCCTCCGCGCGGCTGCCGATGGCTTTCTGATCGTAATACTTTTGAAAGCTGTCTTCAATTTCGCTGTGTGAGAGGCAGCGCTCTCCGGCAACGATACTCTCGTCCGGAACGATCCGCCTGCCGGTCAGTGTGAGATAATGATAGACAAGCGTTTTCAAAAACGTGATGGCACCTGTCCCGTCCGACAGGGCGTGAAAGACCTCCAGACTGATCCGCGCGTAATAATACGTGACGCGGAAGAGATAACCGTTTGTTTCGCGCAGGTTGACCGGCCTGCAGATTGGCGCTAGTTCCTCGGATACGGTCGCGCTTCCCGGGTTATGCTCAAAGTAATACCAGAAGAGGCCGCGCTGCATCCGGACATCAAAAGTCGGAAAGCGACGCAGCGTCAGGGTCAGCGCTGTCTGCAAGACTTTGGGATTGACGTTTTTCATCAGCTCTACAGACATCCGATAAACGCTGGCGCGGTTTGCATTGGTCACGGCCGGATAAATTTTGGCGGCGTTATCGAGCTTGTACCATCTATTTTCATTTTTTAACGCTTTATCGTCGTTTGGCATGGTAATCCCCTCATCTATTATGCGCCAAAATGAAGCATCAAAATGACATAAGGATGCTTTCGCGTCAAGATATTATACATATGATGTCGAAATTTCAACCGCCATTTCCCGGCATCCAGTGACGTGACCGGTAACAGAACCGGCCGTTACGTCCGATAGGCGCATCAAAAAAAGCGGTGCTTTGTCTTCGGTAAAGGCCGCGGTTATTGCAATATCGGCCCCATATTGGGCACTGTCAATAAGGCCGGAAAAGGCTTCAATCTCGATTTTAATTCGGTCAAACAGATGATACGGGCAAGCAAGCTCAACAACAGCCATCTGGCGCATCCCGGCAATTCCGGCAGCCTCAAGCGCCATTTTTGCGGCCATTGAGTAGGCCCGCGTCAAGCCGCCGGTACCAAGAAGAATGCCGCCGAAATACCGCGTGACGACGCAGAGAACATTTTCAATGCCACCGCGGCGAAAGACCTCCAGCATGGGCAGGCCGGCCGAGCCTTGCGGCTCGCCGTCGTCTGAATAGCGCACAACGGTGCCGGCGCGCAGGATATAGCACCAGCAGTGATGGCGGGCGTCGTGATGCGCCGATTTGACAGCGTCAAGCTGCGCTTTGGCCGCCGCTTCCGTCTCAATGGGCCAAACTTCACCGATAAACCGGGATCTCTTTTCAGTCAACTCGCCCAAGCCATAGCCGGACGGCGTCAAATACGCCACACGTTTACTCCTTTGCCGTTGTGGACTCGTCCATCATAAAGCCCTGCAGCCTGCCGTACGTCTCTGGATTTAAGACGGCTTCAATTTCAATGCAGTCGTCCAGATAAGAAAGACGCGTCACCGAAGCCTCCCGATGGAGCATTTCAACAATGCCGCCCTGCTCATACGGCAGGCGCAGCGTAACCTTTTTCTTTTTCTTTTCTAATATCTCCTCGATCTTTTGAAAGAGCGCCTCAACGCCTTCACCGGTACGCGCGGAGATATCCACCATGTCGCTGCCCTTTGGATGCGTGACACTTAGTGCTTTGTCGCACTTGTTGAACACTTCAAGCCTCGGCGTCTCCTCCGCGCCAAGCTCTAATATCAGCGCGTCGACAACACGGGCCTGGTCAATCCAGAGGGGACTTGACGCATCGATAACGTGCAGGAGCAGGTCGGCATACTGCAGCTCCTCCAGCGTCGCTTTAAAGGCCTCAACGAGATGGTGCGGCAGCTTGCGGATGAAACCGACCGTATCAGACACGAGCACCTCCAGCGTGTCGCTGATTTTCAGGTGGCGCGTTGTTGTGTCCAGCGTGTCAAATAGCCTGTTTTGAGCGGAAATATCCGCCTGTGTGAGACTGTTGAGAAGTGTTGATTTCCCCGCGTTCGTATAACCGACGAGCGCGACGACGGGAACGCCGTTTTTCTCTCGACGGCGGCGCTGCGTGGCGCGTATCTGACGGACAGCTTCGAGCTCCTCCTCCAGCTTCGCGATCTTCCGGCGGATGTGGCGGCGGTCCGTTTCAAGCTGTGTTTCACCGGGGCCGCGCGTGCCGATGGGCGCTGATGTCCCGGCTTGCCGCTCAAGATGCGTCCACATGCCGGTCAATCGCGGGAGCAGGTACTTATACTGCGCCAGCTCCACCTGCAGGCGGCCTTCGCGTGTGCGCGCGCGCTGGGCAAAAATATCAAGAATGAGCGACGAACGGTCGAGAACGCGCACAGCCAGATCCTCCGACAGGGCGCGCATCTGCGAAGGCGACAGCTCATTGTCAAAAACGGCCAGCGTTGCGCCCGCCGCATCTAAAAGCGCCTTGACCTCCCGGACTTTGCCGTCACCAATAAACGTGCGCGGCTCCGGCGTCTGCCGGTTTTGAAGAACACGGCCGACGGCGACGCCGCCGGCCGTCTCTAAAAGCGCTTCCAACTCGTCCATACTGTCGTCCGTCGAGCGCTCGGAGACGGCCATGCTGTCGGCATTAAGCCCGACGAGAACGGCTTTTTCTTTTTCCTGTGTATTGGGGGTATCGATAACAGTCACCTGCTTTTTTTTACGTTTGAAAACCGCGCCTCACTTTGCCAAAACCTCAATAATTTCACCGATGTACATCCGGTGGTAGTCTAAACTCTCATAAACCTTTTCAATTTCGGGCGCTAAAAAGTTTTCTGGATCAAACTCGCCGAAGTAGATTTTTTTGCAGACGAGAACGAGCTCCGCCTCTTCAAAATAGACGGCGCCGCAGTCGGCAAAACAGGGCGTTAGGCCCGTCTCGCGAACTTTGTCAATATCACGGCCGCTCTGTGAACCGCACAGATAGAGCTTATCTCTCATTTTTTCAGGATAAAAGCTGAGCGTGTAGTATGTGCCATCATCAATAAACTTTCTCGTATAGCGCTGCGGGCGAACAAAGGTAAACGTCACGGGCTTCTGCCACAAAACACCTGCCCCGCCCCAGCTGGCCGTCATCATATTAAATCCGGCGCGGTCACCCGCCGTCACCAGCATCCATTTGTCTCCGATGAGCTCAAAAACGTTATCCTTGATGTCCTTAACGCCGATTTTACGAAAATCCATGCGAAAAACCTCCCAAAATCTGCTGATCTGGAATCATTATATCGCAGGCGGACAAAAAAATATACCCGCACTTTTCAGCGCGGGTAAGTTTCGGTTATTTTTGCAAGCCAAACTTCTTGTTGAACTTATCAACGCGGCCGCTGGTGTCTACCAGCTTTTGCTTGCCTGTATAAAAGGGGTGACACTTCGAGCAGATTTCCACCTTGATATCCATCTTCGTGCTTCCCGTTTCAATAACCTCACCGCAGGCGCACTTGACCGTCGTCTGCTGATAGTTGGGATGGATCCCTTCCTTCATCATGTTCACCTCTTTAAAGTATCGTCTGTAGTTTTTCGCGCTCGTGTATTTTAGCACAGATTCCGCCGGAATGCAACAGATATTTGCAAACTTATTCGGTGATTTCCGCAGCGCTGTCGAGCGCAAAGAAATAGAGAAATTTCCCGGCAACGGGAAGACCCGTGATGCGGCGCATCGCGCGGGCATATGCATCAAGCTGCGGCTTGTAGAGGGCTGTTTTTTTCGCCAGCGTCTCATATGTCACGCGGTCTGTTTTAAAATCGACGATAAAGAGCGCGCCTTTTTCCTCAAAGCAGCAGTCGATAACACCCTGCAACAAAATTTCGTCATCGCCCCCGGCCGGAAAATACAAGCACGCCTTGTCGAGCAGCGAAAATTTAAATTCACGGTAGAGCTTTTCCGCCGAGAGGACGCGCCGACCAAGCTGAGACTGAAAAAATGTTAGAATTTTTTGTGGCGAGACAGCATTAGCCTGTTTTGGCGTGAGAAAGGCCATATCTGTCAGGCGCTTGAGCTCGTCGCTGACTGATGCGATCGACGAACAGCGCGAAAAATCAATAAACTGCATCGCCAAGTGCAGCGCGATACCGCGCTCGGCAGCCGTGAGCCCAGTGTTTTCCATCAAAAACGCGGGCCGTGGTGACGGGCTTTGGCCGATAACAGGAAGGCTTTCGGCCTCGTCAGCCGCTTCAAAGTCGGTAAACCGCCCCTTCAAACCCGTCGCCGTCAATTTGGACGGAAGAGCGGCTGCCGCTTGAAACGGATACGAAAAGGCCAAGTGTTCGCGGATCGTTTCTATATACGAAGCATCCGGCGTGAAAGCGACTTCCGGGGGCGCTACCGTGTCATTTCGGGAAACCGCGACGGGCTTCCATGTCATGCGCCGGATCACCCAATCGCCGTCCGCCTGCTGCGTGACACTGTCACCAGCGCGGAGACAATCGGCCTCCGGGCGCGTCAGCACCGGCAGGAGAATAAAACCCGCCAAGTTCCGAACCGTCTCTAAAACCTGTGGCTCAACGGGGCAGGCGGCGTCCCTCAAAAGCTTTTGAAGCGCCTTGTCGGCATCCTGAAACGTCGAGACGATGATGAGTTTTTCGCGCGCGCGCGTCATCGCCACGTAAAGAACGCGCAGCTCCTCGGCCGTCATCTCCGAGACAAGTTTTTTGGCGATTGCCAGACGTGCCAGCGTTGGAAACTCGATGCGGCGGCCGGTATCGCGGCACTTCGGGCCGACGCCGAGGTCGGCGTGGATGAGAAGCTGGCGTGCGGCGTCCTGCAGGTTAAACTTTTTCGTCGTGTCGGCGAGGATGACGACGGGAAATTCGAGACCCTTCGATTTGTGGATGCTCATGATCGAGACGGCGTCAACACCGCCTGCGACGTCCTCCTCACCGATGTCTCCCCCGCTGTCCATGAGCTTTCGCAAAAACGACAGGAAGGCATATAGCCCCTGATAGCCCGAGGCTTCATAGCGCGCCGCCAGGGCGATCAGCTTCAAAACGCGCGCGCGCCGCATCTCGCCATCCCGTTGTGCCGCAAGGATCGCGAATAACCCAGTTTGATGCGCGACGTGCCAGATGAGCCTGTCGGCCGGAAGCTCGGGCGCCATGAGGCGAAAAGCGTCAAGCGCCTTGAGAAAGCCGGCGCTGCGGGCGTTTGTCTCCGCGTCTTTCTGCAACGCCGTGAAAAAGTCACCTTTCCGGTCAGCCTGCCGGATTTCCGCCAAATCGTCCGGCGTGAAACGATAGATGGGGCTTTTTAAAACGGTAACAAGCGGCACGTCCTGCCTCGGGTTATCGATAATCTCTAGAAGCGCCAGCGTCAGCGCAATTTCAAAGCTCTCGAAAAAGGTTTCACCGGCGGGAGACGTACAGGGAATGTGCCGTTTGGACAGCGCTTCGGCGTAATACCGGCTTTTGTCCTTAACCGAGCGGAGCAAAATGGCGATATCCCCATACCGGAGCGGTCTCAAGCCGCCCGCCCCGTCTGGAATGCTCAAGCCGCTTTGCAGGAGCTCTTCAATTCGCCCCGCGACGAACGCGGCCTCGGCATCAGCCTTTTCAGGGCTTTCCTCGCTGTCGTCTTCCTTTGCTTTGAGGTCAAGGATGTTCAGTTCAACAGGCGCGTCCAGGCAAAGCGTGCCGTCCCGCCCGGGGCGGAGCGCCTCGTTTTCGGTATAGGCCATCTCGCCAAACGCCGGTGACATGATGTTTTCAAAGATAAAATTGACGGCGTTTAAAATGGCCGCCTGCGAGCGGAAATTTGTCGACAAGTGGATGCGCTGATTTACGTCCGGCGTATTCTCCGTTAAATCCTGATATCGCCTGTATTTATCAAGAAAAATTGACGGGTCTGCCAGCCGGAAGCGGTAAATCGATTGTTTGACGTCTCCCACCATGAAGATGTTCGCGCCGTCTTTTGATACAGCAGTAAAAATGAGCTCCTGTATGGCGCTGACATCCTGATATTCATCGATGAATATTTCACGGTACCGATCGGATACGGCGCGGGCGAGCACGTTTGGATTACCCGTCTCCTGATCCGTTAAAAGGCGGACGGCAAGGTGCTCAAGATCCGTGAAGTCCACTACCCCAGCGCGACGCTTGAGCGCCGTGAACACATCGTCAAATTGCAGAACGCGTTCTAAAAGCGACGTTATGACCGGTCGGACGGATACCATATCAGCGACCAGCTCGTCGGATGTGTATTCAAAAACAAGCGCTGCTTTTTTCATCGCGTCACGGCATCGCGCGCGGATATCCTTGATTGCCTCATAGCCCTTTACGCTTTTTGCCCGCGGAAAATCGATTGCTGAGGCCGCGCGCGCCGCGTCCCACGATATGTCAAGCGCCGCAAGAAAGGCTTCAAGGCTCAAAACCGTCTGCTCGACGCTGGCGCCGTAAGCGGCGTAAAGGTCTTCATATAATGCAATATCGGCTGATAGGCTCTCCATAACGCCGTGCCAGTAAACAGCTTTTTTGCGAGCGTCATCCATTAAAAACCGGCCCCAAACTGTTTCCGACGCGTCCTGCCCCGCCATCAGGGCGAGCACTTGCAGCTGATCTTTAACCCATTTTCCGGGGTTTGGGTGACTCATCAGAGCCCTATGGGCGTCTAATATGACGGCAGCCAGCTTTTTATCATCCCGCCCGGCCGACATTGCGTCGACAAGGGCTGCAAATTCCGGCGCGGCGTCAAGCCGGTCATAGGCCTCTTCCAACAAGACGTCAAGCGCCTTTTCTTTTAAAATCCGGCTTTCATTCTCATCGGCGACGCGAAAGTCGGACGGCAGGTCGTATGATGCGGCATATTCACGTAAAAGGTCGGCACAAAAAGCGTGAATTGTGCCGATTTTTGCCTGGTAACAAAGCGCCGACTGCCGCCGGAGATGCCTGTTTTCCGGGTCGTGCGACAAGCGCTCGGCGATCTCGTCGAGAATACGCGACCGAAGCTCCCCGGCGGCGGCACGCGTATATGTAATAATAAGAAAATCAGTGATATCGCAGCTGTCATTGGGGTCTGTTATCCGGCTTAAGAGGCGCTCCACAAGCACCTTTGTTTTTCCTGACCCGGCCGCCGCCGACACGAGCAGCGACGTACCGCGAGACGAAATTGCCGCCTGCTGCTGCGCTGTAAAATTGGTTTTACTCATACGGCCTGCCCACCTTCCAGCAGCGCCCAAACCTCTGTTGTTCGGAGCTTTTTAAGGGGCCTGTAGGCATCACCGTCTTTTTCACTGAACTGGCAGGCCGCGCCATAGTCACAATAGAGGCAAGCCTTGTCGTTTTGGTTTTTATAATAAGGTTCGGCTGTAATGTCTCCCGCGCGGAGCGTTTGTCCAATCGCGCGCAGCCGGGAATCGACAAGGTTTTTTAAAGCGTCCAACTGCTGCGGCGTTACGAGACTGTCACTGCCGCTTTCGGCAGCCGGTATATACTGCTTTTCGTCGCCGTGTTCCATCGCTTCGATAACGGCGGCATCCCCAAGGATAATGCCGCTGCGTCGGCGCTTTTTTGCGCGTTCCGCTTCGACCGTTAGGGCATCGGTATTCCGTCCTAGCGGCAAAAGCTCTTCGCGCGCCGGGGCATACAAAACGCCGCACGGCACGATGTTATGCCCATATCGCGCCGCGCCGCCGCCTGAGAGCGCGAAGAGATAGATGAGCATCTGGAGGTTCAAGCCGTACCATATATCCGATAACGTAAACGTCTTCTTCCCTGTCTTGTAATCGATCACACGCAGGTATAGCTTGTCGTCCCGTACCCAGCCGTCAACTCTGTCAACAAACCCTTTGATGGAAAGCGCACCGCTTCCGTCCGTCATCCGATATGGGGCAACGTCACCGCTTTCAGAGAATTCAAGCTCAAAATCGACCGGGTGGAACGAGGATTTCTTCAATTCGCGCACCATATCACCTGTGATAAACGCGGCGTCACCGGCAAGGCGCTCGAAGAGGTAGCGAAACCGGCCGGACTTGTCGGCAAAGTCACCAAGCGTCTCACGGACGTAGCGGCTGACAAATTGCGCCGTCAGCTCCCGGCAGGTATCATCGTCAATATTTTGAAACCCGACGCTTGTCTCAATGGCGCGTGTCACGTTCTCCAATAGATCGTGCAAAAATGTCCCGGCGACAGGCGCGTCGAACCCGGCCTGCTTTCTGGGGCGCAGCTTGAGGCCGTATTGGAGAAAATATTGATACCGGCAGGCATAGAATTTATCAACGCGGGACGCCGACAAATCGGGAGACATGCCATAAAGCCCGGCGGAGGCCTCTGGTGACAGCGCGCCCCGCGCGCGGTGCGCCCCGGCTGCGATGTCTCGAAGAAGCGCCGCGGCTTGCGCGTCGGCGCTGAAATACGTATAAGCGGCCGCCGCCCACGCGTTTTCCGGCTGGCGGAGCGCCGACACGGCAAGCTCAAAGCACGGCGTTTTGGCGGCGATGCGCGCGTTCGGCTCTTCGCTTTCCGAAAAAGCGAACAAGGCGTTTAGTCGCCGCACGAGGAAGGACGGGCGCTTTTCAGACCCAAAGGCGCTCGCCGGATGCGTGACGACGAGGGTATCGGTCGGCAGCGTAACGACGGCATAAACGCCGTATAATTCTCTGTACAGCCGTTCCTCCGCTGTTTGGACACCGCTAAGGCCAACAGCGCGAAGCGCCGTTCTGTCGCTGTCCGTCAAAAAGCCGCCCGCCGCCGCTTTTGGCAGGGCGTCGTCCGTCGCGCCGAGAATAATGAGCGCTTTCAGCCCGCGGCGCCGGACGCGCGAGACGTCGCCGATGGTGACGCTGTCGAGCGAAACGGGAATCGACGCGACGTCATACTGCGTGATGAGCAATTCCCAGAGCCTTTTAAAGGCGGCAATCGACGTGTTTTCCGAGCCGAGCATCGCGGCAAACTGTTCCATTGCTCCAAGGAGTATGTTCCACAGCTGGTCATATTCGTCGCCAAGCTGGACTTCGCCGACGCGGCGATATGCGTCCGCTTTTTCCTGAATCCGCTGATACAAATTGATCTCCGTCAAAAATTCGTATAAGGCGCGCAGCTTTTCCGTGTTGCTGCCCGCCTGAAACAGACCGTTTTTGAGTTGGAGGAGCGGCTTGATAAGACGGCGGCGCAAAGCATTGAGATACACAAGCTTCTTCTCGTCCATCGCCTTATCGCCCGGTTCATAACCGGAGGGCGAGAGAACCCAGTCCTCTTCCCGCGTCCAGACGGTGCCCTTCAAATCCCAAAGGAGTGCATAATTTTCAAGCGTATCGGCCTCCTCAAGCGTTAATCCGCAGAGCCCCGTTTTTATATATCTAAAAACCGAATCAACCGTCCAGCCGTTTAAGAGAAGTTCCAACGCAGCCGTCATGACGGCGATGGGCGGCTTTTGGCGGATACCTTCCTTCCGTCCGGCAAAAACCGGTATGCCGAATTTTTGAAAAACATTCTCAAGAAGCGTCTCGTAAGACGGCCAGTCTGGTGCGGCAACGGCAATATCACGCCACCGGCAGCCGCCGCGGACGGCCGCAAGCACCAAGGAAGCGGCATAATGGCACTCATCCTCCGGAGAAGCAAATCGGCGGCAGATGACAGCGCCGTTTGTCTCGCCAAAACACGTCTCGTCATATGTAAACAACTGATTTTCAAGGTGTAAAAGCGCCGGTGCTCTATTCATTCTTTCAGTGCAGAGGGTGACGGATGTCAAAACGCCGCTTTTTTCCGCTAAACGGCTGAGCTCGAGTGCCGTATGGCGCGCCGGCTCAAAAATTTCAGAGCCGCCGTCGAGACCGTCGCACGTCAGAGAAACGGTCATCGGGACATTTTGACGAATGAGTGCTGTGATGACGGCGAGCTCCTGCTGCGTGAAATCGGAAAAGCCGTCAAAGTAAATATGCGTGGGCTGAATCGGTGCGCGCTCGTTTATAACACGGGCCAGTCGTGTAAGGCTGTCGTCCGGGTCGGCGTGTTCACCGTCAAAAAAACCGCCGTACACCGACAAAATCAGTGACAGGTCGCGGAGCTTTTCTTTCAGCGGGCTTTGAAGCGCATCCGCGGCAGCAGAAACAGCCTCCGGTGTGACGGCGGCGCTTTTAAGCTCCTTCGCCAGGCCGACAAGGCTCTCTAAAAGATCAACTTGCCGCTCCGTTACCGACAGCGCCTCCAGCTTTGCCTGAACGGCAGAAACAGCGCGCCACATTAAAAGCAGCTTGCCGCCGCTGTCGACAATCGGTGCGGCCAGCCCGCCTACTTCGGAAAAAACACGGCTTGCAAGCCGCGAAAAACTCAGCACCTCGCCGTGCAGGGTGAGGCTGTCCCCGCACGAGGCCAAGAGGCGGCGTTCGGCGTCGTGCGAGTACTGCTCCGGCACAATAAAGTAAAGGCGCTTGGCACCGGCATCCATTTTTCTTTTAAAGTCATCTATGAGGCGGGATGTCTTCCCTGTCCCCGCGCGGCCAAGCAGCAGGTTTATCATACTTCATACCTCTGTCGTCATTGTTCTTTTATTATAAACGTTTACCGCTTAATTGTCAGCGCCTTCCTTGAGATTATGAGACAGAATCCAGATTGTTGCAACATTTATCAAAATGAATCATATTTTGTCATTTCCTTTGACCGCGTTTGTGATTATAATGGACATATAGCGATTAGGAAGCGGGGGTTTTATGTCAGTTTTGATTTACCGGCTTGTTGCCTTTTTATTGGCGCTGATCACGTCATCTAACGCTGCGGCCATCAATACCTCTGACGCCCCCTCGGCGACTCATACGCCGCAAATAACATCAGAAATGCCCCTCGTCGCGTACGACGGCCCCGTCGAGCACCTTTTCTTCCATCCTCTCGTCGCCTATCCGGAGCTTGCTTTTGACGGCGATAACAAAGAAAAAGGCATTGACGAATACATGGTCACCGTCTCGGAGTATAACAAAATCTTGCAAAGCCTCTACGATAACGATTATATCATCGTCAGTATGAACGACGTCTGGTCCGAAAAGCAGGACAGTGACGGTATTTCCCAGATGGTTCGGAATACACTCATGCTGCCGTCGGGCAAAAAGCCGATCATCTTGTCGTACGACGATGTTAATTACTATAACTACATGATCCAAAACGGCTTTACCTATAAGCTTGTCATTATGGATGGCGAAATCTGGAGCTGGGGTCTCGACCCCCAGGGGAATCCTGTTTACTCGCAGGACCTTGACGCCGTCACCCTTCTCGACAAATTTGTCAAGGCGCACCCTGATTTTTCTTTAAACGGTGCCAAGGGCTGCCTGTGCCTGACCGGCTACGAGGGTATTCTCGGCTACAGAACGATGACGGATATCGCCAACGAGACGCCGGAAGCCGCGTCGGCGCGCCAGGCGGAAATTAACGCCGTTAAGCCGGTCATTACGCTTTTGAAGCAGACCGGCTGGTATTTCGGCTCCCACTCGTGGGGCCATATCGATTTATCAAAATCGAGCTTAACGAGAGTCGAGGCCGATACGCAGCGCTGGCTTGACGAGGTCGGCACCCTTGTCGGCCCGACATCTCTTTACATCTACCCCTTTGGCGCCCGCCCCGATGGCGACGACGTCAAAAAATCAGGACCTATATTAAAATATCTTCAAGGTCAGGGCTTTCGTATTTTTTCATCCGTCGGCATTAGTGCTTTTTCAGAAATCAAAACTGATCTCGACGCCGTTATATGCGACAGAATGCATGCAGACGGGTCAACGCTGCGCACACAGCGCGCGCGCTATCTGAAGTTCTATGACGCTGCGCTTGTGTTTGACGCGGCTGTACGGCCAAACTATGGCGTAAATTGGTGACAGAAAGAGCCCCGCCTGACGGCGGGGCTCATGCGTTGTTGCTTCGTTAGATACCGAGCCATGCGCGGACTTTGTTGATAAGCTCGATAGACTTGAATTTGAGAACGTATTCCGGCTTGTCGGACGAAATCAGCTGTATTTCATCATCCGTCAAATTTGTCATTTTTGAAAAGTCAACGGCGGCGGACGTACAAAGCGGCGGGAAGATGACGCACCACCAGTTATGGCCCGCCCCGGCCCCAATGATCACGCGGAGGGACATATACGTCCCCGCAGGCAGCGAAAAGCTGTCATAGACGCGTGTCGGGAAGTCCTCAGGCCCGATGGTTGCTGTAACATCATACGAATAGCCGTTTGCTGTAACCGTCTGTTTCGCGTTGGCGATGATTTCAGGGAGACGCTCTTGAATAATCGATACTGCCGCGTCCCTGTCGGTGACGCCGTCTAAAAGATCGGCGACCGAGCCGAGTATTGTGTCACGCACCTTGAGCTTTAAGGCCTGATCGTCATCGGTATCCGAATTTGCCACAACGTGCAGGCGGATCAGCTTTTCTGACAAATCGGCGTCTTCCTTTGACAGCGCCGCGCCGCACAAAATTGTTATAACAAGCGCGGCAATGAGCGCTATTTCCCATTTTTTCAGTTTCATAAGTAAAAAAACCTCCGAGCATTTGTATGAGATATACAAATGATTGACGAGGTTTTTTGTTTTTATACCAATAATAAGTATTATTTACAAAATGATCTTTTCAGACGGGCGTGTTAAAAACGTTTCTGGAAAGCGCATTTTTAAGTCGATGGCGGCAGTTTCGGCCTCGTCTGCCTTTTCAAAGACAGCAAAGACAGCCGAGCCCGTTCCCGTCATCACGGCGCCAAGCGCGTTATAATTGAGAAGGCGGTCTTTTATCTCGCCGACAGCACCAGTGCCCTTTGGGAGAACATCTTCAAAAACATTATACATCCTTCGGGCAACGCCTGTCAGGCTCTGGCTTTTGAGCGCTTCAACGAGACCCTCTGTATCAGGCCGCAGCCGAATTTTATCGCAGACGATTTTTGAAAAAAGCTCCGGCGTCGAAATCGCAAACGGCGGCTTACAGATGACAATCGCGCATTCCGGCATAGGCGAAAGCGCCGTCAGCCGCTCACCGCGGCCTTCGGCTAGGGCTGTCCCGCCCGCCACGCAAAACGGCACGTCTGACCCGAATGATGCGCCGAGGCGCTCAAGTGCAGCTTGGCGCAGTCCTGTTTGAAACAGCCTGTTAAGACCTCGTAATACGGCGGCGCCGTCCGAACTGCCGCCGCCAAGCCCCGCGCCGACAGGAATTCTTTTTTCAATGGCAATTTCCGTCCGATAGCCTGTGATGCCGGTCTCATTATAAAAAACACGGGCGGCGCGGGCAGCGATGTTGCGCTCGTCAACGGGCAAATATTTCAAATCGGTCTTGATGAAAATGCCGTCCCCGGGTGTACACGTGATTGTCACGCCGTCGTTCAGCTCGGTGCTTTGCATGACCATGCGCATATCGTGATAACCGCTTGCCAATTTGCAGACAATGTCGATGGAGAGATTTATTTTTGCATAGGCTTTTTCAACAACCGTCATCACAGTGCCTCAAACAGCATGCCCATGAGCTTGATGCCGGCGTCGATAAAAGGTCCTTTCTCACCGTTTGCTTCCGTGTAAGATAAGCCGCTGCCTGTTGCCTTTCGGCTGTCGTACAGGAGAAACGGGACGGGGTCTCCGTCATGGCCGCGTGTTGACGTCAGCGTTTTATGGTCGGATAAAAGCAGCAGACGGTATTCGATATCCTGATTGGCCAGCGCTTGCGTCAGCGGCGCGACAACGCGCGCATCCAGCCATTCAATCGCTTGAAGCTTCCCTTTGAGGTCACCGTTATGCGTGCATTCGTCGGGCGCTTCGACATGGAGGGCGACAAAGTCATGCGCTTTTAAAACGTTCAAAGCAGCCTCGACCTTGCCCTCATAATTTGTTTCAAGCTCGCCCGTCGCGCCGTCCACCGTGATTATCTCAAGGGCGACGAGCGCGGCTATGCCATGGCAGAGCGGCACGGCAGAGACGACGCCGCCTGTTTTGCCATACGTTTTCGTAAATTGCGGCAGGGCGACTGCTGTCCCCTCCGCCCAGAACCAGATGCCGTTTGCCGGCATTTTACCAGCTGCGCGGCGTTTTTCATTGATTGGATGATGATCGAGAAGCGCATGCGCCGCGATCATCAAATCTAACAGCACCGCGGCATTCACGCAGCCCGACGGAAGAATTGGGCCGATCTTTTCGCCGAGATGATCGTGCGGCGGCGTTAAAACAATGCCGTTAATGTCAGCCTTGTCCTGCACGGCAATGTGCCGGAAGGACGGCGACGGGTATACGCGCACACCAGCTTTTGCAGCAAAACTCTGAAAGGTCGGGTCATTAAACAAAGCCCGAATAAGAGCTTCGGAGTCCTCTCCTTCAATGGAACCTGCCGAGTGCGAGAGAATTCTCTTTTCAGAAAAAGGCACGTCCGCGTCTTCAACCGTCACCATATTGCAGCGGTAGGCAATGTTGCCGGGCTGCAACACGATGCCGCTTGCCGCAGCCTCCAAGGGGGCGCGCCCTGTATAGCACGCCCGCGGGTCGCAGCCGAATATCGAGAGAATCGCCGTATCGCTCCCCGCCGGTAGGCCCGCCGGAACATTTTGGACGGAGCCGACGATGCCGTTTGCTGCCAGCGTGTCAATCGCCGGTATATGTGACGCTTCGAGCGGCGTTTTGTTGCCAAGCGCCGCGACGGGGTTGTCGGCCATGCCGTCGCCGATGACAAGAATGTATTTCATGGTAAGCCCTTTCGTTTATAATCTGTTTAAGAAGCGCTCAAGGCGCTTGAGGGCTTCCGAGATATTGTCGATCGAGGAGGCGTAGCACATGCGGACAAAGCCCTCGCCGCTTTTACCGAAGGCGTCTCCGGGGATGACGGCCACCTTTTCCTCCAAAATAAAGCGCTCACAGAATTCTTCTGACGTTAGCCCGGTCGACTGAATACACGGGAACATATAAAAAGCACCCTTCGGTTCAAAGCAGGAAATATTAAGGTTCCGCAGACCGTCAAGCAGGAAGCGGCGGCGGTAATCGTAATCCTTCCGCATCATTTCAACATCCGGGTCACCCGTTTTGAGCGCTTCAATCGCGGCATACTGGCTCGTCGTCGGCGCGGACATGATGGCGTACTGATGGATTTTCAGCATTTGCTGGATGATGGGTACCGGGCCGCAGACGTAGCCCATACGCCAGCCCGTCATGGCATGGCTTTTTGAAAAACCGTTGACGACAATCGTCCTGTCATACATCCCGGGGATGTTCGCCATGGAGACGTGGTGCTGGCCATAAGTTAGTTCGGCGTATATTTCATCCGAAAGCACCATAATGTCCGTTCCGCGCAAAACGTCCGCCAGGGCTTCTAGGTCCGAGCGCTCCATGATACCGCCCGTCGGGTTGTTCGGATACGGGAGCACGAGAAGCTTCGTCTTTGGAGTTATGGCGGCGCGCAGCTCGTCCGCCGTCAGGCGGAACTCGTTTTCAACCTTTGTTTCTACATAGACAGGCTTACCGCAGGCAAGCTCCGTAATCGGCCCATAGCACACGAACGACGGCACCGGCACAATGACCTCCTCGCCGGGATTGACGAGAGCGCGAATGGTGAGGTCAATGGCCTCGCTGCCGCCGACAGTGACGATGATCTGATCTTTGAAGGTGTATTCCAGATTGAAGCGGCGCTTTAAGTACCCGGCGATTTCGCCGCGCAGGCGTGTTAAGCCCGCGTTGCCCGTGTATTTCGTAAACCCCTTTTCAAGCGAAAATATTCCGGCATCTCGGATATGCCATGGCGTCACGAAATCCGGCTCGCCGATTCCGAGGGAAATCGCGTCGTCGCTGTTGAGCTCTTCCAATATGTCAAAAAACTTTCTGATGCCGGAGGGCTTAAGCTTTTTAACGTTGTCACTTAATAAATGATTGTAATCCATCATACGAACAGCACTCTCTCTTCCTGCTCCTCCTGAATGCGGTAGACGCACCCTTTTTCCTTATATTTTTTCAGCATAAAATGCGTCGCCGTGGCGGTCACACCCTCAATTGGCGCCAGGCGCGCAAAAACAAACTGGGCAACGTCCTTCATTGATTTGCCGGTGATGTAAACGGCTAAATCAAAATCGCCGGACATGAGATAGAGGCTGTCGACCTCGTCATACTGATAAATCCTCTGGGCGATCCTGTCAAAGCCCTCGCCACGCTGCGGCGCAATTTTAACCTCGATAAGCGCCGTTACGGATTCCTCACCCGTCTTGTCCCAATCCACGAGCGCCGTATATTTTAAGATGATTCCATCTGCTTCGGCTTTGGCAATGGCTGCTTCAACATCCTTCACATCCATGCCCAGCATCGCGGCGATTTGTGCTGCCGTCAGCCGCGCGTCCTTTTCAAGAAGCTTTAGAATTTCGTCCATGTCAAAACCTCCGTTTTATTTTTCGAAGCTGCCGGTGCGTCCGGCAGCGCCGGTGCGCCATCTGTAATGTGTTATTATACAGTATTCAAAATGATTATAAAACAGTAAATTTCGATTTCCACGTGAAAAAGTGTTCAAATATCAGGCTGTTGGCAGCTCTTTTTTTGATCGCGCGCATTTCTTTTTTCGACATGCATAGTTTTTTCACGCGCGGTTATATTAAGCGTGTAGCATATAAAGGAGGAATCCAGCAATGATTATGGATCGAATTGCGCTTGTCCTTGCAATCATCGGCGGCCTCAACTGGGGTTCGATCGGTCTTTTCAAATTTGATTTCGTTGCCTATCTGTTCGGCGGTCAGCTGTCGTCGGTCAGCAGAGTCATATACACCCTCGTCGGTCTCGCTGCTATTTGGCTCATTTCCCTGCTGTTCAGGGACCGTGAAGCGGAGCACGAAGAGCGGGTATAACGATATCCAGAGGCTTGACCTCTGGATACATAACAAACCGTGGAATTTTAAAGCGAAGCGTTCGAAAAACGACCTGCCGCCGGTCAAGTACCGGTCGGCAGGTCGTCAAACTTCCCACGAAAGAGAATTTTAAGCGAATCCTTTGGCGGGCCTTCCAAAAGCGCCCCGCTGGCGTCGTAACGGCCGCCATGTGCCGGACAGTCCCACGTTTTTTCTGCGGTGTTGAACCGAAGCTCCGTTCCCATGTGTGTGCATGTGATATCAAGGATCGTCACATCGTCGTTTTCATCCCGGTAAATGCCGGCTTTTTGACCCTCAAACCGGATGACACGCCCTTCCCCCGGCTGCAGGCCCGACAAGTCGTCCGTCCCTTCCAGCTTTGATTTTAAGAGTTCGGCAATAGGGCTTAAAATACCGTACAGTGTTTTTCCGGGTGCGGCGATTAAATCGCCGCGTGTTCTGGAATAAAGGCCTTCAAACCGGCAGGAGCCTTTGTCGATCAGGTCGGCGATCATCATACCGGCAAGCGTGCCGGTTGAAAGACCCCATTTTTTAAAACCGGTCGCCACATAAATATTCGAACGCTCGGACGTTCGGCCGATATAGGGTATCATATCGGGTGTGTCATAATCCTGTGCCGACCACATGGCGAGCACCTCTTTGACGCCCGCCAGCCTGTCGGCATAGCCCATGAGGTTATTGAAGTGGACGGTCATATCGCGCGCGCCGCGCCCTGTCAAATGGCTGTCGCCCACCGCGATTAAAATCTTTTCGCCGTTTTCCAAATGCGTCCGGAAGGAACGCGTCGGCATCCCGGCTGATATAAAGCTGCCTTCCGCCCAGTCGCCTTTGGCGCGGACGGCGATACCATATGTCCTTTTTGGGTAAAGCCGGGCAAAAAAGACGTTCGGCCCGTCATATAGTGGGTATTGCGTCGCCTCAACAACATGTTTTGCGGCAATGACGATATCGTCCTCGCAATAGACACGAACGACATCGTCTGTTTTTTCAATTTTAATGGCTTTTGTCCCACCGTGGATAACGGCGCCCCTTTTGACGGCAGCGTTGGCAAGCGCGTTAACATAGCGCACCGGGTGAAAAACAGCCTGCGCCGGGAAGCCCATCATGCCGATGTTTTCAACAGGAAATGTTGGTTTTTCAAGCAGCGCAGACGCGATACCCACCGAAGTTGCCGCTGCGTGTTCCTTTTGAACGTCCTCCCATTCCTTTTCGTTTCTGGCAAAGATATAGGCAGTGTTCTCGGTCAGCTGGCAGTTAATTGATTCCGAAAAAACAACACTTTTAACAAAATCGAGGGCGATTTGCTGTGAGGCGGCATAGTCGCGGGCGGTATCCAGCCCGTATTTTTTGAGTATCCTTGAATAAATGATATCATGCTGGATTGTCACTTTTCCGGTTGTGTTACCGGTTGTGCCGTCTGAAATGCCGCCCGCCTCAATAAGAAGCGGTTTAAAGCCTTTTTTCGCGAGACAATAGGCACAGGTTACACCGGTAATCCCCGCGCCGATGATACAAACGTCGGCCGTCAGGCTTTTTGTCAGGCGCGGATAATGCGTTTTTTCACCGGTGAGATTCCAATTGGAAATTGTGTTGTGCTGCATAGCGTGCCCTCCGCCTTATTTTGTGGCAAATTTACCCTCATGGCGTTAGTTTGAGGTCGGCGGCGTTATTTTATGCATAGACGCATGTCCGCTTGCATATGTGAAAGGTTTGTCCGCTGAAAAAAGACAGATATCTCCTCTTTTGACAAGCTCAACCCTCTCATAACTGCCCTTTTTCATGCATATAGTCTAGCATGACTATTGCCGGGAGTGATGTTTTTGAAATCCAACATCGAGGAGCGCGCCTGTGATTTGGCGGAATACATCATAGAGAGCAAAGCGACGGTGCGGTCGGCGGCTAAAAAGTTCGGCATCAGCAAATCAACTGTACATAAAGATTTATCCGAGCGGCTTGAACACATCAACAGGCCATTGTATCTCCAGGTAAAAGAAGTGCTGGAATTCAACAAGGCCGAACGGCATATACGGGGCGGACTGGCCACAAGAATGAAATATAAGGGCGTCTGAAGCAAAAAGGAAGTCCGGCTTTTGGCCGGACTTCTTTCTCTCAGGACACCAGCCTTCAGCGGCGGGTGCTTTTTTTTATCGGTTTTTTTGTTTTGCCGTGATCGTGCGGGCGCCCTGATTGTTTTTTGGGCCGCTCCGGGTTTGTTACCGGGCGGACAAGGCACTTCTTCCCAAAGCCGATGAGGTCTTCCCGGCCTGCTGTTTTAAGCGCTTCCAAGACAAGCGGCCTGTTCTGCGGGCGCTTCCACTGCAAGAGGGCGCGCTGCAGGGCTTTTTCATGCGCGGTGCGCGGTACATAGACCTGTTTCATCGTGCGCGGGTCCAGGCCGGTGTAGTACATGCAGGTCGACAGCGTCCCCGGCGTCGGATAAAAGTCCTGCACCTGCTCCGGCTGAACGCCGCGCGCGCTGAGATATTCGGCAAGGCGGACGGCGTCGGCAAGCGTTGAACCGGGGTGGGACGAGATGAGATACGGCACAAGAAATTGCTTTTTGCCGTAACGCTCGTTGAGTCGGTTAAATTTCTCTTCAAACCGGCTGTATACCTCATGCGGCGGCTTGCCCATCAGGGCAAGGACAGCGTTGTCACAATGCTCCGGCGCGACCTTGAGCTGGCCGGAGACGTGATGCTTCACCAGCTCGGCGAAAAATTCGCCGCTTTTATCTTGCATCAGGTAATCAAAGCGGACGCCGGAGCGGATAAAGACCTTCTTGACGCCCGGCACCGCGCGAACCTTCCGCAATAGCTGGAGATAATCGGTGTGATCAGCCTCTAAGTTTTTACATGGTTGCGGGGCAAGGCAGCTTTTTGCTTTGCACAGGCCGGTTTTAAGCTGCTTTTGACAGGCTGGGGCTCTAAAATTGGCCGTCGGGCCGCCGACATCATGGACGTAGCCTTTAAAAGCCGGATGGCGCGTCATCTCCTCGACCTCGCGGAGAACAGACACATGGCTGCGGCTTGTGACAATTCGCCCCTGATGGAACGCCAGCGCACAAAAATGGCATGCGCCGAAGCAGCCCCTGTTGTGGATGACGGAAAAAAGCACCTCTTCAATGGCCGGGACGCCGCCTTGCGCTTCATACATCGGGTGTACCGCGCGCGTAAACGGGAGCGACGCCACGCGGTCAAGCTCTTTTGTATCAAGCGGCAGCTGGGGCGGGTTCGCAACGAGAAATTTTTCGCCGCAGGGCTGAAGGACAGCTCGGCCGCAGACAGGGTCGTGCTCATCATATTGCAGCATGGCGGCCTCGGCATAGCGGCGCTTGTCCCCCGTCACATTTTCAAACGACGGGCATGAGACCGACTCAAACGAACAGGCAGCCAAATCGCCCGTCACATAGCACGTACCTCGGACGTTTCTTATTTCCTCGGGCGGGACGCCGTCAGCGAGCGCTTTGGCAATCTCCCGTACGGCGTTTTCACCCATACCGTAAATCAGCAGATCAGCCTGTGCGTCAAATAAAATCGGGTGGCGCACCGCATCGTCCCAGTAATCATAGTGCGCAAAGCGCCGGAGCGATGCCTCAAGCCCGCCCAGGACAATCGGGAGCCCCGGAAAAGCTTCGCGGACGCGGTTTGCGTAAACAATGGTCGCGCGGTCCGGCCGCAATCCGGCCTTTTTACCGGGCGAATAAAAATCTTCACCGCGGCGCTTTTTTGCCGCCGTATAGTGGGCGACCATTGAGTCAAGATTCCCCGCGTTAAGTAAGGCCGCATAGCGCGGGCGGCCCATCGCCGCAAAATCATCAGCCGATTTCCAGCCCGGCTGTGCAAGGACGGCTACGCGGTACCCCTCAGCTTCCAGCACCCTGCCAATGACGGCCGTGCCGAAGCTTGGGTGGTCGACGTACGCATCCCCCGTCACGAGGAGAAAATCGTAATAATACCACCCACGCGACACCATATCCGCTTTTGAGACAGGCAGAAAGTCAAATAATGTCATACAAATTCTTCCCGCCCAGTGCGATATTCATTTCCAGAATATCGTGACGACCGTTCGGGCCATCCTCTTCCCTTACCTTCTCAAAGCCGTATTTGGCGCAGAACCAGTAAGCGCGCTCGTTATGGGCGCTCACGGCAACACGCAGGCGCTCCCGACCGAGCGTGCGGTAGACAGAAACGGCCTGGCCTAATAGTTGAACGGCAATTCCAGTTTTTCGGTGCGAGCCCGTCATATAGAAAAATTCAATGACGCCGACGTTATCAAGAGCACCCTCCTTTGTTGCCAGCTCAATGGCACCGACGGGTGTGTCGCCAATCAGCGCCAGTGACACGGCACGCGAGTGCTCCTGCGCGTGGCGGCGGGCGTTCTCCAGCCAAAACCCAGCCATCGCGTCACAGGGGCGCTCTGCGTCGCACGCCTCGGCGCGATACTCGAGATAGAGCGGCACATTTCCGGATAGGTCAAACGGAACAAACCGGATATTTGTGGAGTCAAACGTCGTATTCTCACGCCACCACTTCTGATGGGCAAACGTCGAGTACTCCTCCGGCAGATGTGAATTGTCGCCATAATAATCAAAGGTCATTGTATCGCCGTCGGCAACGAGACGGGCAACAGCCGTATTGTCGCAATGCGGCACGCGGCGTATTTCCTGCGGCGAAACATTCATGACACCGCTGGCAAAAGCCCTGATGGCCGAGCCGTGCGAGAAAACGGCAACCGTCTGGCCGTTATGGCAGGCGGCTATTTTTTCAATTTCGCGCGTCATGCGCTGCCGGAGGTCTAAAAAGCTTTCCGCGCCGTCAACACGCCACCGCGTCGGATCGTTATTGAAAGCGTCCAACTTGTCCGGCTCGAAGCGTTCAACCTCGCCCCACGGCGTGTCCTCCCAGACACCCATATTGACCTCGCGGAGCGCCGGTGTGAAAGCGGCGTCAAGCCCATGGTTTTTATAAATGGCGGCAGCCGTCAAACGCGTGCGTGTCAAATCGCTTGAATAAACGGCGTCGATTGAAACATCGGCAAAGCGTTTTTTCAGCGCGCCGATCTGCTTGTAACCGCGCCGCGTAACAAGGCTGTCATACTGCCCGTGGATGCGCCGGTAGAGGTTCCCCTCCGCCTCGGCGTGCCGAATCAGATAAATCGTCGTCATATCAGCTGCGAATAACCCTTCCCGTCAATTCTGTGACCGACGTTATATTTTTCCTGCTGAGATACGCTTTTATGCCCGCCGTTATCGCTATCGGTGCCAGTGGGTCATTAAAAATCGCCGTGCCGACGGCGACCATATCGGCCCCCGCCAGAAGCATCTCAACGGCGTCCTCACCCGTTGAGATGCCACCCATGCCGAGAATCGGAAGCGGGACGGCTGCAGCGACCTCATACACCATTCGCAGCGCGACCGGAAAAACAGCGGGGCCGGAAAGGCCGCCCGTCTTGTTCGCCAGAACAGGCCTGTGCGTTTCGATGTTGATGCGCATGCCAAGCAGCGTGTTAATGAGCGACAGGGCGTCCGCCCCGGCGTTTTGCGCTGCACGGGCAATTGACACAATGTCCGTCACATTCGGTGAGAGCTTCACCATCACGGGCACTTTGGCACGGTCTTTCACCGCACGCGTAACGGCGGCGGCGCCGTCACACGAAGTGCCGAAGGCGATCCCCCCCGCCTTGACGTTCGGGCAGGAGATGTTGACCTCAATCATGTCAACGCCTGCTTCGGATAGCTTTTCGGCCATTTCGGCGTATTCATCTACCGTATTGCCGGAAATGTTGGCAATAATATTGGTGTCAAACTGTTTTAAATACGGCAGCTCACGCGTGATAAACGCGTCAACACCCGGGTTTTGAAGCCCGACGCTGTTTAAAATCCCCATCGGCGTTTCAGCAATGCGCGGCGGCGGGTTTCCGAGCCGCTCCTTCAGCGTCAGGCCTTTAACGGCTATCCCGCCGAGCTTTGACAAATCGAAATACTCGGCGTACTCCCGGCCAAAACCGAATGTGCCGGACGCCATCACAACCGGCGTCTTGAATGTAACACCGGCAAAATTAACCGATAAATCCGTCATGACCAGCAAACCTCCCCGGCGTTAAAAACAGGCCCATCCTTACAGACGCGGCGCATGTGCTCTGTCCCGTCCTCCTGCGTTTTACAGGCGCAAACGAGGCACGCGCCGACACCGCAGCCCATGCGTTCCTCCAGCGATACCTGACAGGGGACGTGAAAGTCTTCAGCCAACTGCGCCACGGCACGGAGCATCGGTCTTGGCCCGCAGGCCAGAACGCCGTCATAAGCGCCTGTTTCAAGGTAGTGCTTGACCAGGCCCGTCACAGGGCCGTGCGCCCCGGCGCTCCCATCGTCCGTCGCGATACTGACAGGGCAGTGCTTTCCGATCTCGTTTGTCAGGATTATTTGATCTTTTGAGCGAAAGCCGAGAAGCGCCGCGTGCTGCCCGGGCATTGTGCAGGCAGCGTAAAGCATCGGCGGCACACCGATCCCCCCGCCAACAAGCAGCAGGTGTTTCCCGTTCAGACTGTAGCCGTTTCCGAGCGGGCCGAGAACATCAAGACAGTCACCGGGACGGCGCTCTGAAAGCCACGAGGTACCCGACCCGCGCACGTCGACGACAAGCGTCAAAACCCCGTCATGCCAGTCACAGACGCTGATTGGGCGGCGCAGTAGAAGCTCCGCGCCGCACCGAATATGGACAAACTGACCGGGCTTCGGGCGCATGTCCCGCGCATCTAATCGCAGGGCAAACACCGTATCCGTCAGGCGATCGTTTTGTAAAACAGCAAAGGTTCCGTTTTCCGGCATACTGTGCCTCCTCAATAGTCATTATTGTTATTTTACCGCAAATATCCTGCCGTGACAACAGCGCCTTGTTTAAGTTTACAATTTTAACGTTTTATATTTGTTAATCTTGAAATAACACGCAAATTATTATAGTATACTGAGGGTTAAATGCATTATTTTTCAAGCGCACATTAGATTTTGACCGGAGGAACGTTATGAAAAAAGTTGCGGTTATTATGGGGTCTGACAGCGATTTGCCTGTCGTCTCCGCCGCCATCAAAAAGCTCAAGGCGTTTGACATTCCGTTCGAGGCGCACGTGATCTCCGCGCACAGAACACCGCTTCAGGCCGAGCGTTTTGCCAAATCGGCGCGTGACAACGGCTTTGGCGTTATTATTGCCGCAGCCGGTAAGGCCGCGCATCTTGCTGGCGTGCTCGCAGCGTATACGACACTCCCCGTTATCGGGCTGCCGATCAAATCCTCGACGATGGACGGGCTCGATAGCCTCCTCTCCATCGTTCAAATGCCGACCGGCGTCCCTGTGGCGACGGTCGCCATCGGCGGGGCTGACAACGCGGCCATTCTCGCCGCGCAAATTCTTTCGCTTAGTGACGACGCCCTGGCCGCGCGTTTACAGGACTTCAAAGAAAAAATGGCATCAGACGTGCTTGAAAAAGATAAAAAACTGCAGGATGAGGTAATGGCATTATGAAAAAGCTGGAGCAACTCTACGAGGGCAAAGCCAAAAAGGTCTATAAAACGGATGACAAGGACCTGCTGATCGTCGATTATAAGGATGATGCGACCGCCTTCAATGGCGAAAAAAAAGGCACCATCGTCGGCAAGGGCGTCATCAATAATAAGATGACCAACCACTTCATGCGTCTTTTAGAAGCCGACGGTATCCCGACGCATTTTGTCAAAGAGCTTTCCGACCGCGAAACACTTGTCAAGACGGTGACGATTCTGCCCTTAGAGGTTATCGTCCGCAACATCGCCGCCGGCTCTTTTTCCAAGCGCTTTGGCGTCAAGGAGGGCACTGTTTTTAAAAAGCCGACGATTGAGTTTTCTTATAAAAACGATGCGCTCGGCGACCCGATGCTCAATGACTATCACATCTTCGCCATGGAGCTGGCAGCACCGGCCGAGCTCTCACTCATCCGCGAATATGCCTTTAATATTAATGATTTCCTGAAGGCAACGCTGAAGGAATGCGGCATAACGCTTGTCGATTTTAAGCTGGAATTTGGCAAAACGAACGACGGCACAATCATTTTAGCCGACGAGATATCGCCGGACACCTGCCGTTTCTGGGACGCCAAAACCGGCGAAAAGCTTGACAAAGACCGCTTCCGTCAGGACCTCGGCAATGTTGAGGGAGCCTATCAGGAAATGGCAAAGCGCCTGCTCGGCGCGTAATTTTGTTTGATTGCATCAATTTGAAAGGATGTCAGCATGCTAAATTCTAAGTCGGACAGTTACGCAGCGGCCGGTGTCGACGTCACCGCCGGTTATGAATCGGTTGAACGCATTAAGCCTCTTGTCAAAAGTACTTTCCGTCCCGGCGTTCTCGGCTCTCTCGGCGGCTTCGGCGGTCTGTTTGAGCCTAACACGGCCAATATGACCCGCCCTGTTTATGTCTCCGGCACGGACGGCGTCGGCACAAAGCTTAAAATTGCTTTTATGATGGATAAGCACGACACGGTTGGTATAGACTGCGTTGCCATGTGCGTCAACGATATTATTTGCGCCGGTGCCGAGCCGCTCTTTTTTCTCGATTATCTCGCCATGGGCAAAAATTTCCCGGAACGCACGGAAAAAATCGTCGCGGGCATTGCCGAGGGCTGCCGTCAGGCGAGCTGCGCACTCATCGGCGGCGAGACGGCCGAAATGCCGGGTTTTTATCCGGAGGACGAATACGATATGGCCGGGTTTGCCGTTGGTGTCGTCGACCATGACAAAATGCTTGACGGGTCAAAAATCCAGTCAGGGGATAGACTGATAGGCCTTGCCTCATCCGGTGTGCATTCCAACGGTTTTTCCCTCGTCCGCAAGGTGCTCAATATCACGCCGGAAGCCCTGAAAACGTATATTCCGGAGCTCTCCACAACGCTTGGCGAAGAGCTTTTAAAGCCGACACGCATTTATGTTCCGCAGGTGCTCCACCTTTTAAAAACTCTCGGCATGAAAATTAAAGGCATTTGCCATATCACGGGCGGCGGTCTTTACGAAAACGTGCCGCGCATGCTGCCGGACAACGTTACGGCCGTCATCCGGCCGCACGACTTTCCGGAAAGCGCGATTTTCTCCTATATCGCCTCAAAAGGTGATATTCCGGCGCGCGATATGTACAACACGTTTAACATGGGCGTTGGCCTCGTCATGGCCGTTGACAGCCGCGACGTCGGCAGCGTTCTGGACGCGCTGATTCAAATCGGCGAGCGCCCATATGTGATCGGCAGCTGCGTCAGCGGCGACAAAGGAGTTGAGCTGCGTTGGTAAAAACAGCCGTTCTCGTCTCCGGCGGCGGAACAAATCTTCAGGCTATCATCAATTCTCTCAATTTTGGCAAAATTAAAAACTGCGAGCTGGCGGCCGTTATTTCCTCTAAACCGAATGTATTTGCGCTGACGCGTGCTAAAAACGCCGGGATTCCGACGTATGTTGTCGATTACGCGGGTTACCCCGACCGTGACGCCTTTAATGAAGCGATTTATCAAAAGCTCAAAAGCCTAGAGATTGAGCTTGTTGTCATGGCCGGATTCCTCGTTGTCCTCGGCGAGCCGCTCGTCTCTGCGTATGAAAACAGAATTATCAACATTCATCCGTCCCTCGTTCCCGCTTTTTGCGGGGAAGGGCTTTACGGCATTCGTGTCCATCAAGCTGTGCTCGACTACGGCGTCAAGATTTCCGGTGCAACCGTCCACTTTGCCACCGGAAAAGCCGACGCCGGCCCCGTCATCATGCAGCGCGCCATCTTTATCCGCGAGGATGAAACGCCGCAATCCCTTCAAATGCGAATCATGCAGGAAGTCGAATGGAAGATCTTGCCGGAAGCGATTTCGCTCTTTTGCGAAGGCCGCCTGTCCGTCGTCGGACGCATTGTGCATATTAAGGAGTCGATAGAATGAAGAATTTGACCGAGGCACTTGAATCGAACACGTATCCGGGCCGCGGCATTCTTTTGGGCCGCAGCGAGGACGGCAACAGCGCCGTCCTTCTCTATTTCATCATGGGGCGCAGCGAAAACAGCCGCAACCGCGTTTTTGTCACAACAGACGACGGTATCCGTACCGAAGCGTTCGACCCTGCAAAAATGTCCGACCCCAGCCTGATTATTTACCATCCTGTCCGCTTTTTTGATAACCATGTCATCGTCACAAACGGCGATCAGACCGATACGATTTGGGACGGCATGAAATCAGATCGAGGCTTTATAGCGTCCTTAAACACGCGCACCTTCGAGCCGGACAAGCCGAATTATACGCCGCGCATCTCAGGCCTTTTAAGGCCGGACGGAACCTATGCGCTATCCATTCTCAAAAGCCACGATGGTAACCCCGACTGCTGCTGCCGCTATTTCTTCGATTATGAAACAGCGCTTCCCGGCGTCGGCCACCTCATCCACACCTACCAAAGCGACGGCGACCCGATCCCCTCTTTTGAGGGCGAACCAAAGGCCGTTGCCATGACGGGCAGTCTGCTGGATATTGCCGACGGCGCTTGGCGCGCCTTAAACAGTGACAACAAGGTTTCGCTGTACGCCTTTTCAAAAAACCTGCTGACCGGTGAGACGGCCAATATGATTTACAACAAAAATGCCTGATTGAGGTGACGATAATGACAGAACTTGAACTGAAATACGGCTGTAACCCCAACCAGAAACCGGCCCGAATCCTGATGAAAGAGGGCGCGCTCCCCATCGAAGTTCTCGGCGGCAAGCCGGGCTATATCAACTTTCTAGACGCGTTCAACGGCTACCAGCTCGTCCGCGAGCTCAAGGCCGCAACAGGCCTTCCGGCTGCCGCGTCGTTTAAGCACGTATCTCCGGCCGGTGCGGCCGTCGGGACACCCTTGACCGATATTGAAAAACAAGTCTTTTTCGTTGAAGGCCTGCCCCTTACCCCGCTGGCCGCAGCCTATGCGAAAGCGAGAGGCGCCGACCGTCTGAGCTCCTACGGCGACTGGGCGGCGTTGTCGGACGTCTGCGACGAGGAGACGGCGTCCCTTTTGGCACTTGAAGTGTCCGACGGTGTCATCGCGCCGGGGTATACCGAGCGCGCGCTTGAAATCTTGAAGGCAAAGCGTAAGGGCGGGTACAACATTGTGCGCATCGACCCGCAATACACGCCGAGCCCGCTTGAGCATAAAGACGTTTACGGCGTCACCTTTGAGCAGGGCCGAAACGACCTTCATATTGATGAAAAGATGCTTACAAACATTGTGACAGATGCCAAAGACCTGCCGGACTCTGCCCGGCGCGACCTCGTCATCGCGCTCATCACTTTGAAATATACCCAATCCAACTCCGTTTGCTATGTGAAGGATGCGCAGGCCATCGGCATTGGCGCCGGTCAGCAAAGCCGGATTCACTGCACGCGCCTGGCCGGCAGCAAGGCCGATAACTGGTGGCTGCGTCGGCACCCACTGGTGCTCGCACTCCCCTTCCGTCCCGACATTGGCCGCCCGGCGCGCGATAACGCCATCGACGTCTATATTTCCGATGAATATGAGGACGTTGTCTCAGACGGCGCCTGGGAAGCCGTCTTTACGAAGAAGCCGGATATTTTAACAACCGACGAAAAAAAGAGCTGGATTGCCGGGATGACGGGTGTTTCCGTCGGCAGTGACGCCTTCTTCCCCTTTGGCGATAACATTGAACGCGCGCGAAAATCTGGCGTCTCCTATATTGCCCAGCCGGGCGGCTCCATCCGGGATGACAATGTCATCGATGTCTGCAATAAATACGGTATCGTTATGGCCTTTACGGGCATCCGCTTGTTCCATCACTGAAGCGCCATTTTAGTAGGGGCGGATTCTTTATCCGCCCCGATAATTGTATAGATGGAGGTCAACCTATGAATATCCTCGTCGTCGGCGGTGGCGGGCGTGAACACGCTATCTGCCATGCGCTGCGCCGCTCCCCGCGCACCGACCGTCTTTATTGCGCGCCCGGCAACGGCGGCATCGCCGGTGTTGCCACGTGCGTTGACATCAAGGCAACGGATCTTGATGGTATCGTCCGCTTTACAAAGGATAATCAAATCGACTTTGTTATGGTAGCGCCGGACGACCCATTAGCGCTTGGCCTTGTCAATAGGCTGGAGGAGGCGGGTATCCGCGCTTTCGGCCCCCGTGCTGAGGCCGCCATCATTGAAAGCAGCAAAATCTTTTCAAAGAACCTGATGAAAAAATACGGTATTCCGACGGCTGAATACGCAGTCTTCGACGACATGGACAAGGCCATCGCGTATGTTCACGAAATGGGCGCGCCGATTGTCGTCAAAGCCGACGGGCTGGCGCTCGGCAAAGGCGTCGTCGTCGCGCCGGATGAAAAGACGGCTATTAACGCCGTCAAATCCATGATGGCTGACAAGAAGTTCGGGGCCAGCGGCTCCAAAATCGTCATTGAAGCGTGCATGACGGGCCCCGAAGTCACCGTTCTCGCTTTTACGGACGGAAAAACAATCGTCCCGATGCTCTCCTCACAGGATCACAAGCGCGCTTTCAACAATGATGAAGGTCCAAACACCGGTGGCATGGGCGCTTTTTGCCCAAGTCCAAACTACACACCTGAGATTGCCGAAACCTGCATGGAGACAATTTTTCTGCCGACAATCCGCGCGATGGCACAGGAGGGTCGGCTGTTCAAAGGCGTTATTTACTTCGGCCTTATGCTGACGCCGAAAGGGCCGCGCGTCGTCGAGTACAACGCCCGTTTCGGCGACCCCGAGACACAACCGATCTTAACGATGCTGGAAACGGATCTCTTAGATATTTTCGAGGCCGTTGTTGACGAACGTCTTGCCGATATACCCGTTAAATGGCATAACGGTGCCGCCTGCTGTATCGTGATGGCAAGCGGCGGCTATCCCGATAGCTATGAGAAGGGCTATGAAATCAAAGGACTGGAGACAGTTCCGTCAGATATCACCGTTTACCACGCAGGAACACTTTTTAAAGACGGTCAATACTTAACAAACGGCGGGCGTGTTCTCGGCGTAACGGCGACGGGCGCAACGCTGTCTGACGCCGTTAAACGCGCCTATGACGGCGTTAAACGCGTGTCCTTTCAAAACGCTCATTACAGAACGGATATCGGCTCAAAATAAAACGCAAAAAAGATAGCGGCACGTGCCGCTATCTTTTTTTATTTACATCGTTGTTTCAGCTGAATTTTTCAAGTAAAACACCTGTGTATTCGCTGGTTCTTTCAGGAATGATGATGCTTTCTTCCTCATAATCGCGACAAGCTGTTTTATTGACCTTAAAGTATGCCGTTTTGTCTTTCAGCGAGGCCGCCTGACTTGTCAGCTCTTCGCTTGCCGCTGCGCTCTCCTCGGAAATTGCCGCCGTGTTCTGAACGACCTGAGAGACCTCCACAATCCCTTGGTTGACTTGTTCAACAGAAGTCGCCTGTTCCTGCGAGGCAATGGCAATCGAGCCGATGAGCTCTGCCGCCGCTGTCACACGCTGGACAATCTCTTCAAGCGCTTCGGCCGTTTTATTGGCAATCATCGTGCCTTTGTCAACACTCTTGACGGAACCTTCGATGAGCGCTGTCGTTTCCTTGGCCGCGTTTGCGGATTTAGCCGCCAGATTTCGGACTTCTTCCGCCACGACGGCGAAGCCTTTGCCATACTGACCGGCGCGGGCCGCCTCAACAGCTGCATTGAGCGCGAGAATGTTTGTCTGGAATGCAATATCGTCAATAACCTTGATGATTTTGCTGATATTGCTCGACGATGTATTGATCTCCTCCATGGCCGAGAGCATTTCTTTCATCTGTTCATTGCCTTTGGCGGCTTCATTTTTGACGTCGAGCGTCAAATCGTTTGCCGTGCTGGCGTTTTGCGCATTTGTTGTTGTTTGTGCCGCAATCTCCTGAACAGCGGCCGACAGCTGCTCGACCGTGCTGGCCTGTGTTGACGCACCTTGCGCCAGTGAAACACTGGAGTCACTGACCATACTGGCGCCTG
This sequence comes from Oscillospiraceae bacterium CM, assembly GCA_022870705.1. NCBI lineage: Bacteria > Bacillati > Bacillota > Clostridia > Eubacteriales > Oscillospiraceae > Oscillospiraceae bacterium JHJ. Next base: position 1,148,253 of record CP072107.1, on the reverse strand, counting down.
AGGCAACCTGATCAGACGCGGCGATAATCGACGCCGTCAGCTCGTTAAATTTTTCAACAAGCTCTTTTAACGCCTTCCCCAAAATATCGTAGTCGGAGCGAACGGTGACAACTGTCGTCAAATCGCCTTCGGCGATTGCCTGCGTCTGCTTTGCCATTTTCCGAGTGGTATCAATCATTTTAAAGAATGAATTGGCAATCCCGCCGATTTCGTCCTTTCTCTGGTCCCACGCCATATCAGCATCATCAAGGACTTTTGACACGTCCATGTCACCCAGCGCCAGCTGCTTTGCGAGGGCTGACAGCTTCCGAAGCTGCGGTCCGTTTAGGCTGATGAGAATGGCTCTGATGATAAAAACAAATGTCACCGACAGTGCTGCTACAACGGCCAGGATGATGACAAGAAGCGTCGCCTTCAGGTTATCTTTGTCAAGTGTGTCCTTCGCCAGATTTTCATTCGTAATGGCGACATTTTCAAGTGCGTCACCAGTTTTATTAGCCGCAGCACTCGCGCTTTCAATCTGCGCTAAAATCTGGTCTGCACCCACGCCGGCTTTTGAAGAATTAACAATTTGGATAACGGCTGCTTTATAGCTTTCAAATTGTTTCAGCGCCGCATCAATATTGGCTTGATCGGTGGTGCCTGTAACCGTTTTTTGATAGTCAGAAATTAACGAGTCAATCTCGTTTAGATTCGTATTAATTGCGTCGTAATACTTCGTTTTATCCGGCAAGGCATTATAGATATAGAGGTCACGAATGTCCATTCTGATATTCAAAAAGTGATTTTTAACGTCTTCCGATATTTTAATGCCGACGGTGCTTTGATTGAATGTTCTAGCCTGATCGCTTTTTAAAACAAGCAAGCCTGTTATTCCGATCACACCGATAATAACAGAAAATATGGCTGTGATCAGAAAGCTGACTGAAAGTCTTTTTGATATTGGAACATTGCTTAACCACTTAATCACATTAGGGTCCTCCTTTATGTCTTTGGTACCAAATGATGTATCGGTTGAGGCGATGCACAGATGAACAACGAGCTTCACTTTGTTTTACTGGGCGCCGTTGCTCCTTTTATTATATATCGTCTTTTTTTATCTTTTTTTTACAAAAATTGAATCAAGCGTATAAAATTTTTAATGCCTCTTTTCGGATACAAAAAAGACCGCAACGCATCAACATGCGTTTGCGGTCTTCTGGCGGAGAAGGAGGGATTTGAACCCTCGCTACGCTCATCACGTACTACTCCCTTAGCAGGGGAGCCCCTTCGGCCTCTTGGGTACTTCTCCGAATAATTTGACATATAAAATTAACTGTTGATTTAATAAGAACGGCAAGCACACCGATTTCCGAAAATGATGGCGGAGAGAGTGGGATTCGAACCCACGGTACGTTGCCGTACGACGGTTTTCAAGACCGTTCCGTTATAACCACTTCGGTATCTCTCCGTTTAAGCGCAACATGAATATTAACATAAAACGAAAAGCTTGTCAACGAAAAAGACCTAAAAGGCCGTCTCAAAACCGGCCTTTGTAAAGTGTTTATGAGCTCAATTGAACGATGATTTATCCTCTATTTTAATACCCAGGATAACGAAGATGCAGGACGTTCCCCAGCAAATACCGGACGCCCGACAATGGGCTTGGCAGCGACCCTTTTAGCACAAGAATAACAGCAAGCGTCGTCACAACGCCGTAAAAACCAACCAAAACAATGATCTCCTTTTGTTTCTTTTCGCGAATGAGTTTTGAGAAATCAGCAAGTGCCATAAAAGCAAAGATCATGATGACAACGGCAAGCATTTTCTTATCCCCCTTCATCTGAAATCAACACGATTGACTTGATGTTACTGTCCGGCTGTCTGTGGCTTTTTAAACATGCCTCTTATAAGCGCCGTCAGTAACGTTGCAAGCGGCAGGAAAACGGCGAAAAAGGTCACTTGAAATGCAGCGGCGCCGCTTGTAAACCAAGCGCTGTGGTCAAACATGGAATGAAACGCGTTATTGGCGTACAAGATGAGCAGCGCGCCCATAATATACACGAGAAACTGGTACGATTCAAATTTACACAGCCGTTGGAAGGTGGAGACTGCAGCGTAAAGCGCAACGGATACCTTAAAGAACATGAGCGCAATAAGCGTAAATACATAAATGATGTCCATACGCGTCAGGATGTCCCCCACGTCGATCATTCGAACGACGGCGTATGCTGGAAATGAAAATATTGTTGATATGTTTCCGAGCACGGCAATATCTCTTAAAACGATGATGAGAAGAACGGCCCCGCCAAGCGCAAGACCATTAAAAAGCGCTTTCCCAAACGCACGCGGATTTTGCATATTTGGCTGAAACATAAGCAACAAAAACGGGTCTGCCAGCGGAATAAGCGAGATCAAATGCGAGGCCGCGAAATAATCGACGGGCGGTTTTACAAAAATCGGGAGAAAATTCTTGTAATGAATTACTTTGTACAGCAGCAGCAGATTTAATAGAATAATCAGTGTACTGCCGACGGCGAACAGCATGCCGTATTTGAGCATATTTGACGGCCCTTTCCGGACAGCCCAAACACAGACAGCCGTAAAGGATAGCATAATTAAGATCAGGGGGGTATTTTGAAGAACAAAGTTTTTAATAAACGTGCCCATGCTGTTTGTGTTAACGGCGGCTATTGTAATAAAAAAATAAAGATAGAAAATTGAAATAATTTTCCCAATGACCTTTCCGAAGACAGCCTCACTGATTTCAACAAGTGAAGAGCCAGGAAATTGATAGCTTAAACCCGCGTATATCGCGGTATAAAGCGCGCTGAGGAGCAGCCCTATTATAACGGCAACCCAGGCTTCCGTCCCTAAAAACGTATACAGATGCTTTGTCATCAGACTAGTAGCGATGATGATAACGGCCGACGCATACATAATTTGCTTCGCGGTTATTTGAGCTTTCATATCAATTGCCCTCCGGCGCCAGCGGTTTGCCGATGCGGCCGCTACCATCAGCTTTGGCATTTACGCTGACGGTAACTGTGATGTTTTTATAGGCGTTTTTCCAGTTGTCCTTCAGCTTCTCCCACTGTTTCGGATATTTCCGATAGAGCATCTCGCCAAACCCAAAAATGTCGGCGTCAAGCTCCTTGGACTTTTCAACGGCGCTTAATATTTCGCCTTTAATCGCTTCGGCAGTGGCCGCAAGGACCGGCGCAAACGTTTTTTCATCCGAAAGCGTGAGCGTGCCCGTCTGATCGCCGATGCCAATCAGTGTTTTGATGTCAATATTGAAGGCAGCCGTACCGTCTGTGTAAAGCGTCGGCGTGACGTTGCTTGACGCTTCCTTGATTTCAATGGTTGAGGAGACGCCTTCTACCGAAACAGGGATGACGCCAGTCTGCGTTTTTCCAGTGGCAAATAGAAGCCCGCGGGTTTCAACGGCATTTAATTCTCCCACCATGCGGCTTTGATCAAATACGGCGCAGCCCTCAACCGTCAGTCTTTTTTTCCCGTTGTTTTCATCTAAACGGACAAGTGGGGCATAAGCAGCCGTCGTCTTGCTGCAGATTGATTCGACAAAATCAAATTCCGTTATAATTGGCGCTTCCGACGTAATTTTTTGGTCTTTGAGCATTTTTGAAAGCTCCGTGCTTGTTATTTTTTCAAATTCTGGCTTTGTACTCAAAATCTCCTGCGCACGTCCTTTCGCGACAAATACGTACAGCGTCATACGCGCTTCCGGTGCCCGAAGAAAAAAATCCAGACTGTCCCGCAAACCGCTTTTAGCCAGATCTTCCCCGATAACCATGACCTGACTGTGCGCGACATAGATACGGCGGCTCATTTCGTGCTGCATATCGCGAATAATATCATTGATCAGTTTACCGCTGCCGGTTTGATTGATATAGGCTTCTTCCGTGCCGGTGCCCTTTTCGCCAGCCTTCGAGCCTTTAGACGATTTTGACGATGAGGCCCCGCCAGGATTAGCCATCTGAACGGTGACGTCCGTCTCCCCCTCCGTCTCTGATTTATCAAGACCGACGCCGAGTACGATCCCAAGCGTATCGAGCTCACGCCTGTCATAGCAGCCGGATAAACCCGCCATCAGGCAGGCGGCGACAATGAACGTGACAATCTTCCTGACGGCTTTCCCCATTGACTATTCCCCTTCTTTGTTATTGTCGGTCGGCGGGATATCATAGTTTCTCCGCTGGTGATCAAGCGCCATCCCTTTCGGCCGGCTAAGCATCATCCAAAGCGGTGCGCGGATAATGGCGTCTTTAGAATCCTCAAGGTCAAAAGGCACCGTTGGCGACAGGTAATCATATCCAAAGGATTCGAGTGACGACATATGCACCAGCGCCCCCAGAAGCCCAAGTGTGATACCGAACCCCCCCAGAACCGCTGCCAGAACAAGCAGGACAAGCCGCAGGATAACGGCCGAGTCATTTTGCCCCGATACTAGAAAACCGGAAACCGCCGTAATGGCTACAACGATAACCATCGGCGCACCGATCAGCCCCGCAGCGACGGCCGATTCGCCAATAACAAGTGCACCGACAATACTCAGTGCCTGCCCGACCGGCCGAGGCAGACGCACACCGGCCTCTCTCAAAATTTCAAACGTTATAATCATAATCAGCGCTTCAACAAATGCTGGAAAAGGAACACCCTCACGTGCGCTGGCTGACGTGATTAAAAGGCTTGTTGGGATGAGTTCCTGATGATACGTCGTCACAGCGACATAAAAAGCAGGCGCTAAAATTGTAATGAGATATCCGATGACGCGGATTATCCGCGTAAATGTCGCGTAGTACGGGCGAAAATAATAGTCCTCAGCCGCCTGAAAGCTCTCTAGCAGTAAAAATGGTACGGTCAAGACAAAAGGTGTGCCATCGACAAGAATCGCAGCGCGCCCTTCAAGCAGCTTTGCCGCAACAACGTCCGGCTTTTCCGTGTATCCAATTGTCGCAAAAATCGAGCCCGGAGAATCCTCAATTAATTGCTCGATATAGCCGGACTCTAAAATAGCGTCCGTTTTAATCGCCTCAATGCGGCGGCGGACTTCATCGATAAGCTCTTTTTTTGCCAGACCGCTTATATAGGCTATGACGACATTTGTTCTCGTTCGCCGGCCGATCGTCATCGACTCAAAAGTTAAAGCAGGGTTTTTGATTTTTCGGCGGATCAGCGCCGTGTTTGTTCGCATACTCTCAATAAAGCTTTCGCGCGGGCCGCGGATGACAGCTTCGCTTGTTGGTTCGGAAATGCCGCGCTTTTCCCATCCCTTTGAGTTCATATCGATGGCTCTCGTCTCACCGTTTACAAACAAAACGACGTCGCCAGATAAGACGGCGTCCATTGCATCGGACAGTGTTGTGAGCACCTTGATCTCATTAATTGAAATCAAGGTTCTTTCAATATAACCAATAATGTCTTCGTGTTTGATTTCTGGCGGTGTCGAAGCTGATTGAAATAGGAGCGGCTTAATAACGTCGTCATTGATGAGTTTGCCGTTGACAAGCCCGTCAACAAAAACGAGCGCGCAGTCGGCAGCGATTTTCCCGTCAATATAAAACCTTCGAATCACAATATCATTGCTTGAAAACGTACTGTTTTTAATTATTGTGACAACATCGTCAAGTGCGGCTGAAATATGATCGTCCTTTTCAGGCCGTGGTTTTTGTCGGGTCATTTCCTGCTTCCCGGCAAACCAAACACCCGCTTTTCTCAAAAAATATCCGAACATTCTCGTCTCCATCTAAAAGCTTAGTCCTACTATTATTTTCATTAATAGAAAAAACATAAATGCAGATTTATCCAAGCGCAAAACAAAAGCCGGCCTTTCGGCCGGTTTATGGTATAATTTTCCACCTTCGTCACCTTTCATCTTATTTCGCCGAATTGTGCCGTTATAATGTCGGTATTAAACAGTGACGGGCGGTATTAGGATGGAAATCAATAAACTTGTCTGCTTGAGCGTCGAAAGATCGGAACAATGGTGCCTATATCTCGGTTGCTGGCATGGCATACCTGTATTCGTCACAAAAGATGAAAAAGACGCCAAAAGCGCCCTTTATCAGGACGGTACCTGTTTCATCGTCGTCGGCGCAAAGCTTGCGCGTTTTGGAAAAACGCTTTTCCTGAACAGGTTGTGGCATGAAGTCTCGCATCTTTATTTTGCCGATGTCTGGAAGCCGTGGGACATGCGTTACGAATATAGAGCGGATCTCGTCGCCGCGGCGGCCACAGGGCGCGACGCAACGCTTCAACGCTTGAGCGGAATGCTGACCGCCTGCACAAATCCGTCAGCCGAACGCCTCATTAGGCTGCGGCTGTTTAATCTGATGACATGTGAAAAGCCATACTCGCCAGACGATGTCTCCGTGATGCTCAAAGCGCTCCGTCCCGTTACCGTCCTCTCGTAAATCAGCCGAGGCAGCCCCTGAGATAAATACCCTGATGCAGAAGCGTCAGATAACCTTCATGAAAGGACGACGTTGCGTTGGCGCAGCTGCCGGCATTAATAAGCGAGCGAAATACGGCGCTTGACGTTAGCTGATTGTCGCCATCGGTTGGTACGTTTTCAGCCGGCACTGGTAAATCATTTGCCGCCGAAACCACCATAAAGCCGGTTTCAAGAATTTTTCTATTGACGTCACGCAGGGACGGGTCAACGCTTGATGTTGTGCAGATGCTGTCAAAAGCGTGTTTCATCGTTTTTGTTTCCATACCTTTTCCCCTTTTCAGCCGGTCAGACGGCTTTTTTTATGCCCCTTTATCGAGAATAATGCATAAGTCCTCGCGGATAGCTTCTTCAGAAATATAGCGGTTTTTGACGACAATTGTTTCAATCAAATTGTCCAGCAGATGAATCAGCGTTCGGATGATGACAATCCAGTTTTCAACATCACCAAGGTGCGGCATCACAAGCTGGAAATGCCACGGGATGAGAGATTTTTCCCACTCATCCATAATTTCTGACAGTTCCTCGTCGCCGTCGAATGATAAGCTTACTTTTACGCCAAGGCGAAAAACCTTTTTATCGTAGCTATCGAGCTGGTTGAGGGTGTAAACGTATTTTGTGTAATACTCGACAATATTATTTTCTTTGATTTGTCTGGAATGCCTGTTGAGCAGTTCAAAATAGTCTTTTTTTATAATCTCGTGAAAAAGCTCTTTTTTGCTGCTGAAATAGTAATAGACCATCGGCAGGGAGCAATTGGCATCTTTCGCAATATTGCGAATCGTTGCGCCGTGATAGCCGTCTCTGTTGAAATGTTCGACGGCGACTTCCTTGATTCGTGCCCTTAAATCCGAATCCATATGACGGCTCCTTTATATTAACGTTCGATAGTATTATATGACAGTATATTAATTATTTCAAGCATATTTTCAATATTTTCTCATTATTTACCGATTTTAATCAAAAAAGAGGCCTTATGCCTCCTTTTTGATGTTTATATATGACTAAGGCATGTAATACGTCAACGTCATTTCTGTGACTTTATTGCCAACTATTGTAAATGCCAGCTCATCATACTCCTCACTGTAGCGGTAAATATCGGACCCACTTTGATTTTCTGCTTTTTCGGCTTCCGGGAAGACCTTCAACACCGTATTGAGCGTGTCGCCAACGTGCAGAGCAGCGAATGCCGCAATGGTCTTGTCGGTCACCTGAATCTGCATGAGCCAGAACGTTGTGATGTCATCCTTCGGCGCAAAGAGCAGGAGCTTTAGGCCACTGTACTGAACCGTTCGCACAGACGAACCGGTAAAGGTGTCGTTCCCCTCACCCAAAACTTCTGTCTTGTCGGCGAGGCGCTTTAATGGAATTTTATTTAGCGTAGCCTCGGGAATCTGCTCCTGAAGCGTCAACCGGACAGTGCCGACCACAACGCTGAAAATGCTCCCCGTCGGGCCACTGTCACCCGGCGTCGATGTCGGCTTTGAATTCGAGGAGGCTGACGGCGCATCAGTGTCAGCCGGGAGCGGCGACGCGGTCTCTTCCCCGGCCGTTGCCGCAGTATCACCCGTCGGATAAGGGGACGATATCGGGTTGACCGAACCATCCGGTGGCGTTGCATATGTAAGCATCAGACCGCCTGATTTGCAGGCAGATAATGACACGAATACCAAGCAGGCGACGAGAAAGGACCCTAGTTTTTTTTTCATGTAAACGCCCCGTTTCATAAATAAGGATGCATGACAATAACTGTCTATTGCCGGACAAAGGCCCCTATAAAAGGGGCCTTTGTCTGCAAGATATATAGTCCGTTCAGCCACGTGTGACAGCGACTTCCTGCTTTTTAAAGGTCGGAACGAGAATACCAACTTTTTTAATCGCCGAGCCAAAATCCCTGTTATCGATGGACTGGCACAGCTTATCAAATTCAGCCTCGAATATGATCGGCGGGCTGCCGTTGGCCTTCAGAATGTATATGCGCTGGTTTTCTGTTTTTGAGACGATTTCATCCGAGAGACTCAACTCTTCAAAAAGCTTTTCGCCGGGCCGCAGCCCTGTAAATTCAATTTTAATATCTATATCCGGCTTGAGTCCGGATAGGCGAATCATTGATTTGGCAAGCTCATAGATGCTAACGGGCTCTCCCATGTCAAGCACGAAGATTTCCCCGCCCTTCGCCAGCGCGCCGGTCTCCAGGACGAGCTGGACGGCTTCCGGAATCGTCATAAAATAACGTTTGATATTTTTATCGGTCACCGTCACCGGGCCGCCTTCTGAAATCTGCTTTTTAAACAGCGGGACGACACTGCCGTTGCTGCCAAGGACGTTGCCGAAACGAACCGCTGAAAATCGCGTTGTCCCCCAGCTGTTCGCCCGCTGAATCAGCATTTCAGCAACGCGCTTTGTCGCGCCCATAATATTTGTCGGATTCACGGCTTTGTCGGTTGAAATCAGAATAAACTTATCCACCTGATGCTTAATGGCCATTTCAACCATGTAAAGCGTTCCCATAACATTGTTTTTCAGCGCTTCTTGCGGGTTGAGCTCCATCATCGGCACATGTTTATGCGCGGCAGCATGAAAAACGATAGACGGCTTGTACAGGTCAAAGACCTCACGCAGGCGTGCCCGGTCCTGGATGGAACCGATTGCCGTTACAAACTGCGTTTTCGGGTATTTTTTTCTCAGCTCAACGTCCGCTTCAAACAGCTTGTTTTCATTGATATCGAAAATGACAACGAGGCGCGCGTTGTAATTCAATATTTGGTTGACTAGTTCGAAGCCGATAGAGCCAGCGCCGCCGGACACAAGAACGGTTTTGCCGGTGACATAGGCGCTCACACTTTCCAAGTCAAGCTTGACGACATCACGCCCCAAAAGGTCTTCAACGTGGATTTCGTTGATCGTTGCCTTTGAGAGGCCGTCGGCCGTGAACGTTGTCATATTGCCAAAGCGTTTGACGTTGAAGTTGGCCTCGCTGCAGAGCCTGAAAATATCACGGATCGTTGAATTGTCCACAAACGGGATAGCGATGATAATCGTATCCGCCTTGTATTTTTCGGCAGCGTATGGGATAAGCGCCCGCCCGCCAACGACCCGGAGGCCTTTGAACATTTTACCCGCCTTGGCGGGATTGTCGTCAATAAAAGCGACGGGGTACATGTTTTTTGACTTATCGTTTCGAAGAAGGTCCGCCAGATATTTACCGGCGTCCCCGGCGCCCATGATGATCACGCGCTGCATCGTTGACGAGCGGCTGAAGTTAGAAATAACATTAACGGCGCGCCTGAGAAATAACAGCGCGAGCCTGTATGTCCCGAGGAAAAAGATCGAGTAAACAAGAATGTTGATGAGGTAGATCACATCAAAGCTCTGGCCATAAACGAGCAGGTGAAACACAAGCGCAAGAGCCAACGCCACTAAAAAAGTCCCCGATGAAAACAAGACACTTAATGAAAAGTTTTCAAAGATCGGATCGTTATACGTTCTCAAAATGATGCTGAAAAGCCCCATTGTGATAATAACCATCAGAAGAAACGCACGAATTGACAAGAAGTTCTCCGTCACCGACGCCTCGGGATGGTATAAGACCGTACACAAAACGCTTCCGAATACAACGCTTAAAGCATCTGCGGCAAACGTCATGATTTTTCTTAATGAGTCGTTAATCTTCATCATTTTTCACCTCAGTCTGGTCAGACAAGCGTTTAACAAAGTTTATGCAAGCTTGACCAACTTATCACAAATTTTCTGCTTTTTTAAGCAATTGAAGAACTTTTTTATACGTTGTAACCTCTTCTTCCAGCTCTTCCAGACGTGTGACAATGATACGAATATCGTCATCGGAAATACACGGGCTATCTGTGCGTGATTTTCGAATCCATCTGTAAAAAGTTGATTTTGGAACGTTATACTCACAGCAAATCTCTTCAACGCTTTTCCCTTGCCGATAGCGCTCCAGCATTTGTTTCTTTAGTATCTCCTTCGACATACTTAATCCCCTTCAAACTTGATTTTGCAGGACGCTGTCAGAAGGCAAAAACCCCCTTCACCGAATCTCGGGAAGGAGGCTGAAGATCAGATATCCTTCAAGTTCGGCAACCGGCTGTCATAGTCATACGACCTTAGACCCTCAGCTTTGCGTCCCTGCTTTTCAACAGGTTTGCCATTTATCGCTTGAACTATTAAATTATATACCAATTCACTATGTTTAATTTAAAGTTAACACAGCCAAGATATATTGTCAAGCTTCTTTTCTCAATTTTTCTCACAATTTTTCAATTTATTGTTTAAAACAGTGAAATTTCGTTATGATTAGCTAATATTGCGTGTTGCCCGGGACAAGTATTTGTCATTTTTGGTGCTTTTTTGCGCAAGCGTCCGAATACTGGCAGCCACTGCAACTGCAGGAGCAGTTGCTGATCCCTCGCTTTTTTCGCCGAAGAAGCCAAATGATGACACCGACCACAGCCCCAACAAGCAGTACGCCGATAAAAAGCGAAGCCAGATGATATTGCACAAAGAACAGCATGGCTCTCCCCCCATAATAAGCAATTCTATAATATGCCGAGGATTGGATTTTTCATACATAACAAGCGCAGGTCGACGTTTTTTACATGTTATCAGTTGTCCGCCTGAAACTAATTTTTGTATTTCCTGTCATTTTCCGACTGCTTTCTCACAGAAGAGCCGATAGACTGTACTTGTCCCACGAGGACGGAACATGCGCTTTTGGAGGAATGCAACGTTGAAAGCCTCAATTAAATCAGGTCTTATTCTGCTGTGTGCGCTCATCTTTCTGTCAATGCTGACGGAGGTTCGGACGCAGGCTGCCGACTATAAATTCAATATGTCATACATATTCTTCGGGAAATCTTACACAGGTCTCGTTGACAAGACGCAAAACAGTCTCAACGAGGTCGCGCCGAATTATTTTTCGCTGAATAAAAACGGAAGCCTTGCCTTAACGTCGGCCGTCAGCGCTTCATTTATCAGTGACATGCACAAGCGCGGCATTTCGGTCGTCCCCTATCTGACGAATGATTGGTCGCGCTCTGTTGGCCGTGCTGCCATGAAAAACAGGCAGGCGCTGGCACAAGCCCTTGCCGACGCCGTTATCACGTACGGCCTTGACGGTGTGAATATCGACATTGAAAATCTGACATCATCCGACCGTGACGACTTTGTCGAATTTGTTCAGCTTCTGCGCGCGGCGCTCCCGGAAGGAAAATCAATCGCCGTGTCCGTCGCCGCGAACCCTTGGGGTATTTCAACGGGCTGGCAGGGGTCATACGACTATGCCCGGCTTGCCGAATACAGCGATTATCTCATGATTATGGCATATGACGAGCACTATTGCGGCGGTCCCGCCGGTCCTGTATCCAGCCTGTCCTTTGTCGAAAAGTCAATCAAATACGCCGTCAGCGTGATTCCGAAGGAAAAGGTCGTTCTGGGCCTCCCCTTCTACGGTCGTATCTGGTCGAACAACGGTGGTTATCCAAACGGCACCGGCATCACAAACGCGAAAATCGCCCAGCTCGTTAACAGCTATGGGGGCACTGTGACTGTTGACCCTGCCAGCCGGTCAACAAAAGCTGTTTTTACGGTCAGCCAAAATGCAAAAAAGCCTGTCGTGGGTGGTCAGTCGCTTGCCGCCGGGACATATACCATCTGGTACGAGGGCGAGCAGTCGATTAAAGAAAAGCTCTCGCTCGTCACAAAATACGATATCAAAGGCACAGGCAGCTGGGCACTCGGTGAAGAGTCGGACAGTACCTGGGATTATTATAAGCTCTGGCTCAACAGCTGCACGTTTGGCGATATCGAAAAAAACTGGGCAAAAGACGATATTCTGGAGGCATATTTAGACGGCTGGGCGGACGGTATCAGCGATACGCGTTTTTCACCGGATGCACCGCTCACGCGCGCGCAGGCCGTTGCCATGATCGTCAAGCGCCTTGGCATTGAGCTTGTCTCCGACCCGGCGCTGCGGTTTGATGATTGTGTCGGTTCCTGGGCGGAACCTTACATCGAGACAGCGCGCCAATACCACATTGCAGACGGCATCGGTAATAATCTTTTTGACCCCGACAGGACTGTTACGCGCGAGGAACTGGCCGTCATGCTCAAAAACGCTACGTCGTATCAAGCAAAAACCGACGTTTCAGATGGCAATAACGCGTTTTCAGACGTCTCGCAAACGTCAAACCCGGAGTCGTATAATGCGATTGAAACGCTGCGTCAAAACGGCATTTTGTTCGGCTATCCGGACGGCAGCTTCCGACCGGAAAAAATTGCAACGCGCGCCGAGGCAACAGTTATGATCTCACGCCTCACCCCCGGGTCAGCGGCAGCGGCTGTTTTCACCGGTGACGGGGGTCTGTTCTAGCTGCCGCTTAACAATGTACCAGCATTAATCACCGAACGACTCGTTTTTCGATTCTTTATCGCGGCGTTTTGCTTTGGGCCTGTTATATGCTTTTGGATTTTCCGGCCGCCTGGTGACAGGGTTCAGGGCGCCCCATGTCCTGCGCTTTCGGGCGAGCTGTTCCCGTTTTTGTCGCTTTGACATTTTTTCAAACGGCACGAAACGGTCCATTGGCATGATCCTTTCAATTAAATTAATAGAAGTTTATCAAACGCGCCGGACCTTGTCAAACTGGCGCGCAGCAAGACTTTTAACAATCCGCTCATGCGGATTGTTTTTTTTTTAACGAAATTATAAATATGTCCGATAAAGATGTTAGATCAGATTTTACACCAAGCAAAAAGGGATGACGACGATGTTAAAAAAATTTCACCTCGATAAGCTCAGCATTCAAATGCTCATTTTTATATCCGTTTTAATTTTTGCTTCCGTTGCTTTGACGGCCGTCTTGTCAATCCGTTCGATGTATGATGTTGTCGGTTCCATCAAACAGTCGGAAGTTCAGTCTTCATTATCTCTTTTGAGTCATGAAATAAGCGATATGGCTGACAGCAGTAAAAAAACTTCCGTCGTCATCGCTTCGGACGGTCAGCTCGTCAGCGCTGTGTTATACGGTGACGCCGCAGCCGTCACGCAGAGGGCTTCCGCCTTTTCCAGCGCGCTCCAAAACGCCTGTGTGACCGTCACAGATCGATACGGCGCTGTTCTCGTCCGCTTACAGGGTGCCGACGCATCGGGCGATTCGCTTGCCGACCAGGCCGATATCAAAGCGGCGCTCGTCGGCGAACCTTTTTCCGGTGTCCTCTCCGACAAAACCCTTGGCTTGTCTGTCGTTTCCGCCGCGCCCGTTACCGACAACAGCGGCGCTGTTATTGGCACGGTCTCCGTGGCGTTTCCGCTGACGGACACGACGTTTCTGGATCAATTAAAAACGGTCTCCAATAACGACTATACGATTTTTTCCGGTGACGTCCGTATTAATACGACAATCATGCAAAACGGTAAGCGCGTCATCGGCACGAAACTCAGCGCCGCTGTCACAGACGTCGTAATTACGAACAAGCGATCCTATATTGGCAAAGCAGCGATCCTCGGTGAAAACTATGTGACGGCATATCAGCCGATTTTCGCCGCCGACGGGTCAACAGTTCTGGGCGTTCTCTTTTCTGGCGCGAAGGTTACGGACATTGAGCAGTCGTACGCGTCCAACCTGCGCAGCATCATCCTTGGCGCCCTGGCGCTTGTGATCGTTTTTGACGTAATTGCCTTTTTCCTCGTCGACAGAAAGATCAAACGGCCGCTCTGCACAGTCGTGCAGGCTGCGCAAGCCATTGAGACCGGCAGTATTGACCCGGCCGTCACAGTAAGCCTTGCCTCTGTCCGCAGTCAGAATGAAATTGGATCCCTCGCGCGTTCCATGGAGAAAGCCGTCGGATCGATTGAACGCATCGCCCGCGATACCGCCTCTTTGGAAGCCGTTGTCGATACGAATAACCTCTGCATTCGTGTTGACGCCACAGCGCATCAGGGTATCTACAAAAAGATTATGGAGATTGTCTCCAAGCTCGTCATGCAGCTGCACGGCACCGTTTCCAATATCAGCGCCATTGCCGAACAAGTCTCTGCTGGGGCGCAGCACCTCTCCGACGGGTCACAAGCGCTCTCCCGCGGGGCAACAGAGCAGTCCGGCGCGATTGACGAGCTATTCGAATCCGTCACGAATGTTGCCGACAAGGCGTACAGAAACGCCGAAAACGGTGGCCGAGCAACCGAATACATGAATGAAGCCGCTTCGAGCGTTTCGGAGAGCAACAGCTTTATGAAACAGCTGCTGCAGGCGATGGGCGCCATAAATACATCATCGGAAAAAATCTCGAGCATTATTAAAATCATTGATGATATATCCTTCCAAACAAATATCCTCGCTCTAAACGCCGCCGTAGAAGCGGCGCGTGCCGGTGCCGCCGGGAAAGGCTTCTCCGTCGTTGCCGATGAGGTGCGTATGCTGGCGTCCCGCAGTGCCGACGCCGCCAAGCAAACGGATGAATTAATATCAAATACGATTAACACCATCCGCCAAGGGACAAAGCTTGCCAATGCAACGGCAGACACCTTAAATACTGTTGAAGAGAAAGCGACACTCGCGCAAGAGATGAATGCCGACATAACAGCAGCCTCCAACGAGCAGGCGTCGGCTATTCTTGAAATAAAGCAGCGGTTAAACGCCATCTCTTCCGTTGTCCAGAACAATACGGCGACAGCAGAAGAAAGCGCTTCAATCAGCGAGGAACTGTACGCCCAGTCGGCAAGCCTCTATAACGAAATCAAAAAATATAAAATCTAGCGACGAGAAAGCCCGCCCGGCATGATATGCCGGGCGGGCTGATTTTTTAAGAGTGCTAGCTTCTTTGAAAGCGCTCGGCAATCGCCGCATTCCCGCGCGCGGGGTCAATGCCCATCTCTGCCAGAAGAGCGTATTCATCGAGTGTGCCCGACCCCTGCAAGACGCGGTACGCCCCGCAGTCGCTGCCGGAGGCAATCAAGACGCCTTTTTGATAAGCCTCAGTTAATACCGCTTTCTGCGCCTCATGCACATTTTTCATCACGACACCGTCATACCGACCGTCACCGATGAGGTTATAAGCCGTAACGGCCGTTGGTACCCAGACGGCTTTTGTTTGCAAAAACCAGTCGATAACCGACCTGTCCGGCCAGAAGCCGTGTTCAATACTGGAAACGCCCGCCTCCATGGCGTTTTTCATGTTTTCGGCGCCGTTGCAGTGGGCCATGACAGCAAAACCCTCGCCCTTGGCGATGTTGACGGCCTCACGCAGCACCGATGTCGGTAAGATAGGGCCCATAATCGCACCGCGGTCGTTAAAATCCAGCATACCGGTGACGGTGATTTTGATAAAGTCGGCCGACAGCGCCTTCGCCCGCAGGACAAGCTCTTTGAATTCCGCCATCGTCTCGAAGGCGACGCCGTACATCCCGCCGTAATACCCCTTCATGTGTGTGATATAAATCGGCGTGCGGTAATCAAGGCCATATTCCGGCGCAATCTGCTTGGCAAACGCGGAAACCATGTACTTGTCTCCCCCGTCGCGGTAAAAACCAATGCCGCTGCCGACAACCGTCTTTAAATTTTCTCGGACGTACGCCTCGTCAACGCCGTTTTTATGGCGGCGCATCGCGTCGGCGTAGCTGACCCCGTCTGCTATGATGTGACCGTGGCACTCGAATTTCACTGTAAAAACCCTTTCTCGCGCAGCCATGCGACAGATGACGCGGCCTCGCGCGTTTCAAGCGTCAGCGTCGCGTCTTTCTGACCTTCGGCGATGATGCGTATGATGGTCTCCATGTCGATGACGCCATCGTCCAGACCGGCATGGTCGTCCCAGGTGCCTGCGTTGTTGTGCAGGTGCGCGTGGCCGAGGTATGGCAGCACGGCTCGCGTCCACGCTTCAAGCGTCATGTCCCGGCGCATGATATTGGCGTGACCGACGTCAATGCACAGGCGAAGCCGCTTGTCGTCAACCGAGCGCACGATGTCCATAAGCTGCTGGGGAGAATCCTCCAGAACATTTTCAAGGACAAGACATAAATCGCTCGGCTTATCTTTTAAAAAGTCGCGCCAAAACGTGACGGAGCGCTCAACGAAATACTCTTTAAAATACACAAGCGGTATGTATCCGGAGTGGACGACAATCCGATTGATGCCGTAGCAGCGTGCCAGCTTGACCGCCTGCTCGTAGCGTCTTTTGGCGACGTCAAGCACAAGCGGGTCGATGGCAGACGGGCACAGCTCGTTAAACGGCGCATGCAAAACGCGGCGGTCGACGCCGCTGATTTTCTCGCGGACAACACCGTCCCACAGCGCAAAATCAGCGTCCATATTCGACGCCGTGCAGAATTCAGCAATCTCTAGACCGAACCCGTTTTCGCGCGCCGTTATCGGCGCGTCGTCAGCCAGCGTCGACAGATAAAGGCGGCCTTGAAGGTCGCCGGTGTGTAAAGCCACTTTATCACCTCAAAACATGATAACGTTAGCATGATTCGCCATCCTTGTCAATAAACGCTGTGAAAGGCCGCAAAGGCCGACAGCACTTGACAAAACAGCACGCTGCCGATAAAATGGTGAAAAAATCGACATGCCGGGGAAGCCGGGCCGGCGCGGGCGTGCTTTTGCGCGACACTCTCCGTCACCGGAGAGTTTTTTATTAGCCCTATTTCGACGCCAGATAAGGATACACCATGGATATTTTAAGCCTCAATCAAGATATAACAGGTGCCAGCCGTGAAGCAATGGCGCAGGCGCAACAGCGCTGGGACGGGATCGCCAAGCCGCTTGGCAGCCTTGGCCTGCTTGAAAAGGTTATTGTTCGCCTGGCTGGAATTACGGGCAGTGCCGATGTTTTTATCAACAAGCGCGCCGTCCTCGTCCTCTGTGCCGACAACGGTGTTGTATGCGAGGGTGTGTCGCAGTCCGGCAGCGAGATTACGCGGCTAGTCGCAGAGAACCTGACGAAAAAGCAGACATCCGTTTGCCGCATGGCTGAGGCCGCGCACGCGGACGTCATTGCCGTTGATATGGGCATGGCCGAGCGCTTTGCAAGCCCCCTGCTGCTCGACCGCCGCATTGCCGACGGGACGCGCAATATTGCCGCAGGCCCCGCCATGACGCGCGATGAGGCGCTATCCGCCATAGAGGCCGGTATTGACCTTGTCCGCCTGTGCCGTGAGCAGGGCTATCAGATCATCGCCACCGGCGAAATGGGGATCGGTAATACGACGACATCAAGCGCCGTCGCGTCGGTGCTGCTGCAAAAGCCGTCTGCTGCCGTCACCGGGCGCGGTGCCGGCCTCTCCGACGAGGCACTGGCGCGGAAAAAGGCCGTCATTGAGAAGGCTGTTGCCGTCAATAATCCAGACCCATTTGACGCGCTGGACGTCCTCTCAAAGCTCGGCGGGTTCGATATAGCCGGGATGACCGGCATTTTCCTCGGCGGGGCTTTATACAAGATGCCTATTATTGTAGACGGCATCATCAGCGCTGTTAGTGCGCTGTTGGCCCATCGCCTGTGCCCGAAAGCGGTTGACGCGATGGTGGCCAGCCACGTCTCCGACGAGCCAGCAGGTAAAATGCTCTTAGAGGCCCTGTCTCTTCAGCCGATTATTCACGGCGAAATGCGCCTCGGCGAGGGGACGGGCGCCGTGGCCCTTTTGCCTCTTCTTGACCTCGCGCTGGCCGTTTATCACGGCTCGTCATCTTTTTCCGACATCGGCATGGATGCTTACACGCCACAGGGAGGGTTATAATGCTTACACTCGTCATCGGCGGCGCTGCCAGCGGCAAAAGCGAATACGCCGAATCCCTGGCCATATCCCTGCCATTGCCGCGTTATTATGTCGCAACGATGATGCCCTTTGATAAAGAAGACCTCCTGCGTATTGAAAAGCACCGGACAATGCGTGCTGAAAAAGGCTTCACAACGAAGGAGCGCTACACGAGCCTTGCCGGTCTGCGCCTACCAGAGCGCGGCACTGTTTTGCTGGAATGCCTGGGCAACCTCACCGCCAACGAGCTTTTTGCCGTCGGCGGCGCCGGTGATAGGACGGTTGAAGCTGTTTTGGCGGGCGTTCTGGCGCTTGAACAGCAGTGCGAAAACCTCGTCATCGTCACAAACGACGTTTTTTCCGACGGCGTTTCCTACGACCCCGAAACAGCGCGCTATATCGAGGCGCTGGCAGCCGTCAACAACGTTATCGCCGCGCGATGCGCGTGTATTTATGAGCTCGTCTGCGGGATTCCGCTGCCGCTTCGGGAGGCCGCCCTATGAGTTTTATCCGCTCATTTCTATTTTCATTTTCAATGTTTTCCCGCCTGCCTATGCCGACTCTCAAATGGCATGACGACAACATGCGCTACATGCTTGCGATGTTCCCCTTCATCGGCGCTGTCGTCGGTCTTTTTGTCTGGGCTTGGCTCGCTGTCTGTCAGGCGCTTGATTTTGGTGTTCTGCTCCGGGCCGTCGGGCTCGCGCTCGTCCCAGTCGCCGTCACCGGCGGCATCCATTTGGACGGCCTGTGCGACACGATGGATGCCCTGGCCTCCCACGCGCCGCCCGTGCGTAAACGTGAAATTCTCAAAGACCCCCGTGCCGGGGCTTTTGCCGTCATCGGCGCTTTGTCCTATATCGTTTTCTATATCGGCATCGCGTCTGAACTGCTCGTCACACCGATTACGCCGATGCTCCTCGGGCTGATCTATGTCCTCTGCCGCTGCCTGTCCGGTCTTTCTGTTCTCCTGCTCAATGCAAACGCAGACAAAGGGCTGCTCAGTTCCTTTAAGGATTCGGCCGACAAGACGGTTTCCGTGATTATTCTGGGTTTTATTTTCGCCGGCGCTGCCGTCTGGCTGCTGCTGACGGCGCCCCTCACCGGCGTCGTGATGCTTCTTGCCGCTTTTATCTGCTTCATCTATCTAATTGTTATGTCGCGGCGCCAGTTCGGCGGCATGAGCGGTGATTTGGCCGGTTTTTTCCTCCAGCTTTGTGAGCTGGCTATGCTGGCTTCTATTGTCATTGTCGAAAAGGTGGTTTAAACGTGATATTTGTTATTGGCGGTCTCGGCGGCGGAAAACGCGGTTATGTGAAAACGCTTGGCTTTACCGACGCGGAGATGGCAGACGCCGTCATTGACGACAAACCAGTCGTCTATAATCTGCAGAATCTTGTAACGGCGCGTCAAGGTGCGTATATGGACCTTCTGCCGGTGCTGCTTGAGAAAAAGGTTGTGATCTGCAACGAGGTCGGCAGCGGTATTGTCCCCGTTGACAGGGCAGAGCGCTTTGCCCGCGAGGCGACAGGCCGCCTGTGCGTTGAGCTGGCGTCTCAGGCGGAGAAGGTCGTCCGTGTCTGCTGCGGTATTCCGGCTGTGATTAAAGGCTGAAAGGTGCTTTATTATGGACGTTGTTTTTTTACGGCACGGCGCGACGAAAAGTAATCAGGAAAAGCGCTATGTCGGTATGACGGATGAGCCGCTCAGCCCAGAGGGAGCCGTCTTTGCCACGTCAACCGGCATTCTGCCCGACGTCCAAAACGTTTATGTTAGTCCAATGCGCCGCGCTGTAGAGACGGCACACATAAAATTTCCAAACGCCGAATTCATCATCTGCGCCGACCTTCGAGAAATGGACTTCGGCGATTTTGAAGGCCGCACAGCTGATGAAATGGCCGAAGACGCCGACTACCGCCGTTGGGTAGACAGCGGCTGCACAGACCGCTGCCCGAACGGCGAGCAGCTCGACGAATTTTCAAATCGTACCTGTCGCGCGTTTGACACGATTGTCCAAGAGGCCATTGAGCACGGCGCGTCTCAGCTTGTGATTGCCGCCCACGGCGGAACGCTGATGGCCATATTAAGCCGCTATGCCGAGCCGCCACGCGCGTATTTTGACTGGCGCGTCCCCCCTGCCTGCGGCTATCGGGCTGTGCTTGACGAAGGCAGCTGGCACGATGCGCCGCACCTGATGCGCGTTGAATATTTCGAAACGCTCTTACCAAATCAATTTAAAGGTGATCAAAATGTCTAAAGGTCTGACGCATGTTTATTACGGTTACGGCAAAGGAAAGACAACAGCAGCGCTCGGTCTGGCGCTGCGAGCCAGCGGCTGCGGCAAGAATGTTGTCATCGTCCAATTTTTAAAAGACGCTAACACCGGTGAACTCTGCAATCTGAAAATTCTGCCGGGCGTCACCGTCCTGCGCGGGACGGCAGCGAAAAAGTTTGTTCGCGATATGACGCCTGACGAGCTTACTGAAACAAAAAGAATTCAAAACGATCATCTAATGAAGGCGCTGTCGCTCGTCGAGGCGGGCGGCGTTGATCTGCTGATTCTGGACGAAGCGTTGGACGCGTATCAGCTCGGCCTGCTTGATGAAGCGCTTTTCTTGGAGCTTGTTTTCAACAAGCCGTCATCTTTGGAGCTCGTCATCACCGGCCACCGTCCGGACGAAAAAATTATGGCCGCTGCGGACTATGTCACCGAAATGGTCAAGCACAAGCATCCGTTTGACAATGGCATCAAAGCCCGGCGCGGCGTTGAATTCTAAGTTTGTAAATTGACAGCATGGCAGGAAATATGCTACAATTTGGGTAACGAAAACGAAAAGGATTCGATGCTCATGAAGCTGACGACGCGCTGGCGATAAAATCCTTGAAAGGCTGCTCACACGGCTTTTTAAGGGTTTTTCATTTTTAGAGGCGACGCGTTTATAGGCGCGCATCACACGACAGGAGACACAAATGAAACTCGACGCTTTTTTTGCTGAAAATCCGCGGTTTGCGCTCGCCTATTCCGGCGGCGTTGACTCGACGTATCTGCTTTCCGCCGCCAAGGAATATGGCTGCGACGTGAAGGCGTATTTCATCAAGTCTATTTTTCAGCCGCAGTTTGAGCTTGACGACGCGCGGCGCATGGCTTATATGCTGTCCGCCCCCATGACGGTTGAGACGATCGAAATTCTTAAAAATCCGGATGTGGCGGCCAATTCGCCGGACCGCTGCTATCATTGTAAAAAAGCCATTTTTTCACGCATTTTGGAGCTCGCGCACCGTGACGGTTACACCGTCGTCTGCGACGGCACGAACGCCTCCGACGACGCGGGAGACCGCGCCGGGATGCAGGCGCTGATTGAGCTTGGCGTTCGCTCCCCGCTGCGCGAGTATGACATGACGAAAGCGGAGATCCGCAGCCTTTCCCGCGCGGCGGGCTTGTATACGCATGACAAGCCGTCCTATGCCTGCCTGGCAACGCGCATACCGACCGGCACCGAGATCAAAGCCGACTGTATCGACACCGTCTCCAAAGCGGAAGAGGCGCTGCATGTGCTCGGCTTTTCCGATTTCCGTATCCGCTTCTTTTCGGGCGCTGCCCGCATTCAGCTTCCGGAGGAGCAGTTCCGCACAGCCTTTGATAAGCGGCGAAAAATACTTGACACGCTGTATCCGTATTTTGACGCTGTTTTTCTCGACCTGCTGCCCAGAAAAACAGAGTTTCAGACGCCCGACACATATTGACCCGCCTAAACCAAAAGGAGGATTTTGTGGAACAAGACAAGCTCCTGGCCCTGTTAAACGCCGTTCAAAACGGCGTCACTTCGCCGGAGGAGGCGCTGTTAAAGCTGAAAATGGCACCGTTTGAAGACCTTGGCTATGCAACGGTTGATCACCACAGGCGTCTTCGCCACGGTATCCCAGAGGTTATTTACGGTGCGGGCAAAACACCTGAACAAATTGCCGGTATTGCCGCCGCCATCAAAAAGAGCGGCAGCAATGCCGTTTTAATCACAAGACTGACACCGGAAAAAGCCGCAGACCTCGCGCAGCTTCTGCCGATTGACTATGACAACATCTCGCGCCTTGCTGTTCACGGCACGTCGCCGAAACCGTCAACACGCGGCACCGTTACCATCGTCGCCGCCGGGACGAGCGATTTGCCCGTTGCAGAAGAAGCCGCCAAAACGGCCGAGGTTTTTGGCAACCGCGTTGAGCGTGTGTTCGACGTCGGCGTAGCGGGATTACACCGCCTGCTCGGGCGGCTTGAAGGCCTCATGACGGCGAAGGTTATTATTGCCGTTGCCGGGATGGAGGGCGCTTTGGCAACCGTTGTCGGCGGGCTTGTCGCCTGCCCTGTCATCGCCGTTCCGACAAGCGTTGGCTATGGGGCCAGCTTTAACGGTCTTGCCGCGCTTTTATCCATGCTCAACTCCTGCGCCGGTAACGTCAGCGTCGTCAACATCGACAACGGCTTTGGTGCTGGGTATCTTGCCAGCCTCATTAACCATATCGGGGAGGAATCCGCGTGAAGCTCTTTTTAGACTGCCAGATGGGCGCTTCCGGCGACATGCTGATGGGGGCATTATTTGAGCTGCTCCCTGAGCAGTCCCTTTTTTTGCAGCGTATGAACAGCCTTGGCCTGCCGGGCGTTTCCGTCACAGCCGAACCGATGACAAAATGTGGCCTTGATGGGACAAAAATTCGCGTTATAGTCAATGGTGTTGAGGAGACAAGCGAGGACATGCCCGATCCGGTATCGGACAGCAGCCACGCGTCTCACAAGCACAAAAATCAGCCGGTGAAAAAACAAGACGACAGCGGTGCACCGGCACCGCATCGGCACTACTCATATACTGACATCTGCACACTGATTCTGGGCCTTGACCTTGCCGAAAACGTTAAAACACAGGCGCTCGACGTTTACCGCCTGCTCGGCGAGACTGAAAGCGCCGTTCACAACGAGCCGCTTGAGGCGCTTTCCTTTCACGAAGTCGGCTCGCTTGACGCCGTTGCCGACATCGTTGGCTGCTGCCTTTTATTCCACATGCTCGGCCCTATGACCGTGACTGCCTCCCCTGTCCATGTCGGCGCCGGCTTTATCCGCTGCGCGCACGGCGTTCTGCCCGTCCCGGCACCGGCGACGGCGGCGCTCTTGAAGGATATTCCGATTTACGGCGGCAGTATCAAGGCTGAGTTGTGCACGCCGACTGGCGCGGCGCTGCTGCGCCATTTTGTCTCGCGGTTTGGCGAGATGGAACCGATGGCTGTTTCAAAAATTGGCTGCGGTATGGGGACGAAGGATTTTGACCGCCCCAACTGCCTGCGTGCCTTTTTAAGCGACAGGACGGCTTCAACCGACACTGTCGTTGAAATCTCCTGCAATCTTGACGATATGACGCCGGAAGCGCTTGGTTATGCAACGACTTATCTCATGGACAACGGCGCGCTGGATGTGTTTACGACACCGATTTTTATGAAAAAAAACCGCCCTGCCGTCCTGCTCACCTGTTTGTGCCGTCCGGAGGAGAAGGATATTTTGACGCAGGCGATTCTTGAACAGACGACGACGTTCGGCGTCCGTTTGATGACGCGGCGGCGTGATGTTCTCGACGTAACGCTTGAAACGGTCGAGACGCCTTATGGCAGCGTCCTTGTCAAAACCGGCGGCGGTTACGGTGTGACGAAATCAAAACCGGAGTATGAAGACGTCCGCGCCTGCGCCGACCGCCACGGCGTTTCCTTTCAGACGGTCTATAATGCCGTGATGGCGGTAATCGCCCCTTGAAGCAAATAAAAAATCCCGGCCACAAGGCCGGGATTTTTTTATGCCTCTATATACGAACAGCAATAGTCGGCCGTTTCCTCAACAATCAGTTTGAATTTACTGTTGGCTGCCACCTCGAAGGCCTCACCCGCCGTAAAGCTCTCCCAGATGTTCTTTCCGGGCAGCTCAACTTGCAGCCGCCCGCCGAGGATTTCCATCACCTCTTTATCTGCCGTCCCAAATTCATACGTCCCAGGGAGCATGATACCGAGCGTTTTTTTGCTGCCGTCCTGAAACACAACGGTCCGGCTCGTCACCTTTCCGTCAAAATATATATTCGCCTTTTTAATCACAGCGACGTTTTCAAATCTGTCCATTCCGATCCTCCATAAAAATGATATGTCTTTTGCAGACGTCCAGGGTTTCTGACAGTATAAACCGAAACACTCGGCTCGTCCAGAAATATTTCTCTTGACACATTCCCTATTATTACTTATTATTACTTATAAAGACTATTAAGGAGCTTTAATATTATGAACGAAACATATTATACCGTCGAACACGTATCGGAAATGCTGAACATCCATCCAAAGACGATTCAGCGCTATATCAGAGAGGGTAAGCTCCGCGCCGTCAAGCTCGGCAAAAGCTGGCGGATCACGGGGCATGACCTCAGCCGCTTTACTGAAAACGGCCTTATCATGCCGTACAGTGATGACCAAAACGCCTCGCCGGCTCTGTCCGTCACGGCTTCCGCCGTCATTGACATCGCTGTCCGCGGCAAAGAGGACGCCGTTCGTATCATGAACGCCTTAACGGCAGCCTCCATCTCTAAGCCACCGGAGTACGGTCACTCGTCTCTCCAGTCTCAGTATATCGTCGAAGAGAGCAAGGTCCGTTTATCGCTTTGGGGCGGCGTGCGATTTATGGCCGCCATCATGGCGTCCGTTGCCTATTTGACGGAGGAAGACGGGAGGAATGATTAATATGGCGACAAGCGTTTTCAAATCGCCGGAAGCGCGCGACGCCTTCCGCACCGTGTACAACGGTGTTCTCAACCGTTTCCCTTTCGGGCACCAATATGTGGACACAGCCTTCGGCCGGACCTTTATATTGACAGCGGGTCGCGAGACGGCACCGCCTGTCTTCGTGTTCCATGGGTCGTGCTCCAACAGCGTTTTTATGTCTCAAGAAATCATCGCGTTGTCTCAAGATTACCGTGTCTATGCCGTTGATCTCCTTGGAGAGGCTGGAAACAGCGCTGAATTCAGACCGAACCTCGAATCAGATGCCTTTACACTCTGGCTTAAGGACATTTTTGATGCGCTCAGCGTTGAAAGCGCCGTCATGCTCGGCAGCTCTCTCGGCGGCTGGTTGGCTCTGAAATTTGCCACAGCGTATCCGGCGCGCGTCTCGCGCCTTATTCTGATTGCACCGGGCGGCCTGTCAGGACAGAACCATGAATACACGATAAAAGCTGACAGTGCCAGAGCACGAAACGAAACGCTGACGATGGATGAAGCCGTTATCGGCGACGCGGCGCTGCCGAAAGAGGTCGTCGATTTCATGAACCTTATCCTCGCGTCGTATAACCCGATCACGGCCATACTGCCGGTATTCACAGATGACCAGCTTAGACGGCTAGTGATGCCCGTTTTGTTCATTGGCGGTGAGAACGACATTCTGCTTGACGCACCCGGGGCGGCTCGTAGAATCAGCGAAAACCTCCCGCATGCAGAAGTTCATCTGCTTCCGAATACAGGACATATAATCTTAAACGCATCCGACTATTTCATACCATTTCTTCAAAAGGAGGTATCGCCGTGAAAACGCTCGAAAATAACGGAATTTCAATCGCCGTCTGTGATACCGCGTCGCACATAGGCACTATTTCAGATGTCCTTGATTTGCTTGCGACGGCGACTTATGGGTCTGAATGCGCCGGTCTTGTCCTACTCAAGGAAAGCCTGCCGGAGGCATTTTTTGACTTAAAAACAGGCTTCGCCGGTGACGTCTTGCAGAAATTTTCAAATTACCGGATGAAGCTTGCCATCGTCGGCGATTTTTCACAATATACAAGCCAAAGCCTCAAAGATTTTATTTATGAGTGCAACAAAGGCCGTCTCGTGTTTTTTAAACACAGTCTTGATGAGGCGATGACGGCTCTGACAGCCTCGCCCTGAACGGGCGGGGCTTTTTTATGAAAACACACGCCGAATTTCAGGCACCATTTTTTTCGCCGACTCATAGCCCGCGTCAAGGCAAGCCGTCATCTGCTCAAACGTCAGAAGACCGGCCGTATCCGGCAGGAGTGGGACTAAGGAGAGCTTTTCGCCGCTCGTCCTGTAGCCGCTCAGGCAGCTCATCAGGATGGATAAGGACTGGTTGCAGACATCAAGAATGTTGCCGTCTGCCTTCATGGGGGTGGCTGTGTTCACATCAACGCCCAGAACGTTTTTTTCTCCGGCCGCAATGAGCAGGTCAACCGGTACTATATCTGTCACGCCGCCGTCAACAAGGAGCATCCCGTCCAGCTTCTTCGGCTGAAAGACGGCGGGAACAGCACAGGAGGCTCGCATAGCCGCGCTGATTTGAACGTCTGATTTCCAGATGACGTTTGGCATTTGTACAGCCTTGGCCCTATTATTTGTATAGGCAATTGTCTTCCTGCTGAAGAGGTCAACGGCTGCGATGACAGTTATCATGCGAAGGTCTGTCATTTTTTTGCCGCCAGCTAACCCCTCCAAATACTTCTCCAGCTTATCGCCTTTAATAAAACCTGAAAATGTCATGCGCTTCTTGCGAAACAGCTGCACAACAGATCGGAGAATCCCAAAATAATCCGCGTCCATGAGTGACGGGCCCGATTTACTGAGTTTTAAAATAATCTCCTTCATGCTGCTCGGCGTATAGCCTAACGCATACAGCCCGGCGACAAGGCTGCCGGCGCTCGTTCCGGCGACAGACGTCGGCAAAAGCCCGGCCTCCTCCAAGGCACACAGAACGCCAACGTGTGCCGCGCCACGTGTGCCACCGCCGGACAACGCAATTCCAAAACGCATCACCAACGCCCCCTTTATCGGTCTGAGTGATTATATTTTGTGTGCACCGAAAAATTGCCTGTACGCCCCTAAAGGCAAAAAAATCGCGGGGCAATAACCCGCGATTTTTTGATACTGTTCCGATTATGAGAGTTTGTCAAGCAATCCGAGCTTCTCCAGCGTGTTGTACAGCGCTGTGGCGACGGCTTCCCGTGTCATGCACTGCTCCCAACCGAAATTGCCGTTCCCATCTCCACTGATGATCCCTGCTTTTGTGAGCTTTTCAACAGCCGCATCCGCCCATGGACTGTGCGCCGCGCCTGTTTTGGAGATTTCCGTCAGCGCCTTGCGCGCCGCGCCGACCGTCGTCGGCAAATTTTCATCCTGAGCAAAAGGCAATCGCCACAGACCTTTTTCGTTATAAGCCTCATTGAAGTCGACGGATATCCCGGCAGCTGTCTGACCATTTTGATACTGATAGATGTCGGCACGTGCTGACTTCTTACCACCAGACCAGGCATACGTCTGCCAAAAGCAGTCGCACACGGCGCGTTGTGCCATCTCCTCGATGACATCAAAGCTTCCATAGACGCCAACTTTATAGGGCGCGATTGCTTCTTTTGCTGCTCTTAAATAGGCTTCAATGGCTACCATATCTTTAGCGGTTGCCTGAAAATCAACGGCAAAAATAATAGCGTTGTCTTCCGGCATTTTTACCGCCCGTGCCGCTTCCAGTGCCAGCAAACCGTCCGCCGAACCGTTTTTTCCGCCGCCGCGCGCTCTTTTAGCGCTCGTTTCAAAAACGGATACGATAGACAGCCCCGCAGCCGTCAGGCGTTCTGCTTCGCCGTATGATAAATGCTTCGGATAACTGTCCGGAACGAGATAACGGCAGACGAAGCGGTATCCCGTCGTATATAACGCTGCCGCCGTCGTTTCTAAAATTGGGGTGCTTGTATCAATACCTTTAATCGATGCCATTTTATTCTCCTTCCCATACAGCATATGATACAGGCTGTCTTTTTGAGACAGCTGGGAAGTCTGAACAGTAGCCATCACTGGACGAAAAAGAGATGTTCCCTTTCGTCAATCTTGTCACACGCGACGGTAAAAGATTTTCTTGATTGATTCAACCGATGCAATATAAAGTGCAACAATACAGCCGATAACAAGTAAAACCCACGGCTGCATTGGAATAAATCCAAAGAGCCCGGCAAGCGGTGTATAAGGTATAGCGACTGCGATAAGAGCGATGAGCAACACGGCCAACGTCAGAGCGCCGGACGGTCTGCTTTTGAAAAACGGTTTTCTCGTCCGGACAATCAGGACAATGATCGCGGCTGAAACGACCGATTCGATGAACCATCCCGTTCTAAACGACGTGTCTGTCGCGTGCAGGAAGAACCAAAGAAGCGCAAAGGTGACATAGTCAAATATTGAACTGATTAGGCCAAATGTTACCATGAAGCGGCGGATAAATCGGATATCCCAGCGCCGCGGTTTACTGATCAGTTCGCTGTCAACATCATCGGAGGCAATCGTCATCTCCGGAATATCCGTCATCAGATTTGTGAGCAGAATTTGCTTCGGCAGCAGCGGGAGAAACGGCAGAAATAGCGACGCGCCCGCCATGCTGAACATGTTGCCGAAATTGGCGCTCGTCGCCATAAAGACGTATTTGAGCGTGTTGGCAAACGTGACGCGCCCTGCCTTGACACCACTTAAAAGCACCCGCAGGTCTTTTTCGAGCAGGACGATATCAGCGGCCTCCTTGGCCGCGTCCGCCGCGCTGTCCACCGATATGCTGACGTCAGAAGCGTGCAGCGCCGAGGCATCGTTAATGCCGTCACCCATATATCCAACGACATAACCGGCTTTTTTGAGCGCTAAAATGATGCGCTCTTTCTGATTCGGTTCAACCTCGGCAAAGATTGACACCGTCGGCGCTTTTTGTATCAGCGCATCGTCACTCATCTGGCGCAGGTCTGACCCCGTTAAAAGGTCGCCGCCGATGCCAATCTGTGACACAACTGTCGCGGCAACGAGGTGATTGTCGCCCGTGATGATTTTGAGGCCGACACCGAGCTCCCGCAGATGCCCGATTGTCTCGCGGATGTCTTCTTTAAGCGGATCAAAAAAAGTTAAAAAGCCGAGAAAGGTCATGTCGTGCTCGTGCTCATTCTCGTGAAGCGTCTCAACACCCGTTTTATATGCGACGCCCAGCGTCCGGTAGCCTTTGCTTGAAAACGCCGCAAAATGTTTTTCAATTGCGCTTCTGACCGCTTCAATGTCGACAATACTGCCATCGGCCGTCTCCGCTTTTGTGCAGACATCAAGAATATTTTGAAAGGCGCCTTTTGTCACAACGAGCTGCCGTCCCATCTGGTCTGCCAGAAGAATGCTCAGACGCTTGCGGATAAAATCATACGGCTCCTCTTCAAGCTTTTCATATCCGGCTATATCAAACGGCTGGTGTGATCGGATCGCCGCGTCTATCGGGTTATTGAAGCCCGACTCAAAAGAAGCGTTGAGATACGCATAATAAAGCACCTTGTTATATTCAATGCCGTCGATGCCATACGGTGCGTTGAGGCGGACCATCCCCTCCGTGAGCGTGCCGGTTTTATCGGAACAGAGGATGTCCATACTGCCAAAATTTTCGATTGCCGCTAAACGCTTGACAATCACTTTGACCGCCGCCATCATCTTCGCGCCGTGCGCAAGGTTGATGCTGATGATCGCGGGGAGCAGCTGTGGCGTTAGACCGACGGCAAGGGCGAGTGAGAAAAGAAAGGCGTCGAGCGGCGGTCTTTTTAAAATGATGTTAATCGCAAAAATAGCAAACACGAGGATAAGCGTGATCTCCATCAGCAAATACCCGAAGCGCCTGACGCCGCGTTCGAATTCCGTCTCCATGGGGCGCAGCTTCAGACGTTCTGATATTTTTCCGTATTCCGTCTCTTTGCCCGTTTTGACGATGACGGCGCTGCCGGTACCGCTGATAACGTGCGTCCCCATCCACAGGCAATTCTTCCGTTCGGAGAGAACGGTCTCCGCCGGGAGAAGAGCGACCTGTTTTTCAACGGGGTATGTTTCCCCTGTCAGCGTTGCCTCGTCGACAAACAGCGCGTTATCCTCAATCAGCAGGCAATCTGCGGGGACAAGGTCTCCCGCTTTCAGAAGCACAATATCGCCGGGGACGATGTCCTCAACACCGATGTCCACATCCCGGCCGTCGCGGCGTATCAGTGATCTGATCTGCACTAAGGCCAGCAACTTTTTCACCGAATTGTCCGCCCCGTATTCCTGCCAAAAGCCAAGTAGGCTGCTTATTAAAACGATTGCCAGAATGATGAGTGCGTCGGCTGTGTCTTTTAAGAAAATGGATAGAGCAACAGCAAAAAATAGAATAATAAGAATCGGGCTTTTAAATTGCGACAGCAGAAGCGACAGGGCGTTTGTGTTTCGCTTTTCTTTGAGGACGTTTGCGCCAACCAGCTTAAGTCTTGCCGCAGCCTCCTCACTTGTCAGGCCGTTTTTTTCTGTTTGAAGGTCTGAGAGGATATCGGCCGTCTGATACGCCCAAAAGCAATCTTTTAGTTCCGCCATTGGTTGCCCTCCTGCATCAATGCTTACTTTTGCATGATTCATTTTAACATGTTGCGCAATAAATACATAGGGGGGTGTCTTCCAAAGCGGTGGATTTACTCAGCGGTCTTCTAAATCACAGCTCATTGATATATAATAATGGGCATCTTGACAGGCGCACTGAACGAAAGGTGCCTTAAAAAAAGATTGGAGTGTTTATTTTGCTCATTCAAAAAGAAACGGCGCTCATTGTTGTCGATATGCAGTACGGCGGCGGCGCGCCCGACGGGTCACTTGTTAAAATGCTCAATGTCGATGTCACCCGCCAGGAAGACATTGTCACGCCGATGATCGCGCTCAAAGACTTTTTCAACGCGAACGGGATGCTCGTCGTCAACGTAAAAACGGAATATGAGGCGGATTTCAGCGACTGGCCGATGCTGGACGCGCGATTTGAGGTCAAAAAGCACCGCCATTTTGTTAAAGGGACGGCTGATGCCGAAATCATCCCGCCGCTGGCGCCGCGTGACGGCGAAGTCCT
Organism: Oscillospiraceae bacterium CM; assembly: GCA_022870705.1. Lineage (NCBI taxonomy): Bacteria > Bacillati > Bacillota > Clostridia > Eubacteriales > Oscillospiraceae > Oscillospiraceae bacterium JHJ. The sequence goes on along the minus strand of CP072107.1, from coordinate 1,117,098 downwards.
CATTGTTAAAAACAGATGGAACGCCTTTTTCAATACAGACCTGGACGGCCTGCTTCAAAAGCATGGCATCAAAAACCTCGTTATCGTCGGCGCCGCCACCGATGTCTGTGTCCTAGAAACGTGCAGCGCCGCGTTCTCACGCAATTACAACTGTATTGTTCCGATTGAAACGACGGCTTCATTCACGCCGGAGCGCAAACAACTCGGCCTTGAAATGCTCGCCTTTGGGCGAAGCCTTGTCGTTCATGTCGACGATGTTTATAAAATGTTTGCGTAATATGAATATTATTATTGACATATGCCGATATCTCTGTTATGATGCGGCTAGTATCCGGCATATGCCATGAATTCGATGGTGTGAGGTGATAGGATGCCGCGTCCGAAAAAATGTCGGCGCGTCTGCTGTATGCCCCAGAGCCTCAGCTTCGGGCCGCTTAACGGTGCGTCGGAACAGTGCGCGCGTGTTGTGATGACGGTGGACGAATTTGAATCGATCCGGCTGATTGACCTTGAAGGGCTCAGTCAGGAAGACTGCGCCGGACAAATGGGTGTGGCGAGAACGACGGCACAGGCAATTTACGGCAGCGCGCGTCTAAAATTGGCACAATGCCTTGTCAGCGGCTTAGAGCTATCCATCAGCGGCGGTGACTACGTTTTATGTGACGAATCGTCGCCACCTTGCTCTTGCCGTCATTGTCACAAAAATAATTGTCATTTGGGAGATGAAGTAAAATGAGTGAAACGTGCAGCAGCAGCTGTACCTCCTGCGGGAGTGATTGTTCTGACAGAACGGAAGAACAAACAGATTTCAGGGAGCAGCCCCACGAACTCAGTCACATTAAAAAAGTCATTGGCATTGTCAGCGGCAAGGGCGGTGTCGGCAAGTCGCTTGTCACGTCTATGCTGGCCGTTCTGGCTCGGCGTGACGGGTTTAAAACGGCTGTCCTTGACGCCGATATCACGGGGCCTTCCATCCCCAAAGCGTTTGGCCTTTCAGAAAAAGCCACTGGCAGCGAGCTGGGCATTCAACCCGTTAAAACAAAAACAGACATTGCCGTGATGTCACTGAACCTTTTAACCCAAAATGAGACGGACCCCGTCGTCTGGCGCGGCCCTGTCATCGCCGGGATGGTCAAGCAGTTTTGGAAAGACGTCATCTGGGGCGACGTTGATTTGATGTTTATTGACATGCCGCCCGGCACGGGCGACGTACCGCTGACGGTCTTCCAGTCGATCCCGGTTGACGGCATTGTGATCGTCACCACACCGCAGGAGCTCGTCGGCATGATTGTTGAAAAAGCTGGCAACATGGCGCGGATGATGAAAATCCCCGTCTTCGGGCTTGTTGAGAACATGAGCAGCGTCACCTGTCCTGATTGCGGTAAAAGCTTCTCGATCTTTGGTGAGAGCCGCGTGGAGGCGTCTGCCGAAAAATATCAAATCCCGGTGACGGCTCGCCTGCCGATCGACCCAAAGCTGGCAGAGGCGTGCGACGCGGGGACGATTGAGCAGTTTGAAGGCGACTGGCTCGATGATATCATTAACTTCATAGAAAGCGAGGAAATGATGTGAGGGTTGCGGTAACATACGAAAACGGACTCGTTTTTCAGCATTTCGGGCACGCGGAGCGCTTTAAAATCTATGATATCGATGACGGCCGCGTTCAGGCGGCGACGACTGTCAACACCAACGGCAGCGGCCACGGCTCGCTGGCGGCCATCTTAAAGAACCTGAACGTTGACACCCTCATCTGCGGCGGTATCGGCGGCGGTGCCAAAACTGCCCTCAGCGACGCGAACATTCGTCTTCTGGGCGGCGTCTCCGGTGACGCGGACAAGGCCGTTGAAGCTTTTCTGGCGGGCGCGCTTGCCTATAACAGCGAGATCACCTGCAATCACCATGGGGAGCATCACGGCGGTCACAGCCAAGCGCACACCTGCTCAGAGCACGGCTGCGGCGGTGAACACCACCATCATCACGGCGCGCACTGAATTATCTGATAAAACAGCGGCTTTCCTGTAAGAGGAAAGCCGCTGTTTTATCGGCATGTTGTTATTTTTACTGGCTGGGTGGCGTTATATGCTGACCGAGTGGCTTAAACCAGACGTTCATACTCTCCACCCCTCCGGAGATGTGCGTGTTGTTGATGAGCGTCCCGGCAAATAGATAGCCTATTTTTGCAAAAGTCACATTCATGCCATATGACAGGGCTCGCGCTATTGTATACGCCGTGAGGACACCTCTATTTTTCATTTCGCATTCCATCTCGCAAAGCAAATACCCGGCAAGGCCCTTTGACCGATACGCTTCCAGCGTGGCAAAATCGGTCATTTCTACATTGTTGTTTTCCAGGTCCATCTCACAAGAGGCGGCAGCAACGAGCGCGCCGTCAGCTCTGATGCCGAAGTAGACGACGTTTTCACGCATCGTCTTTTTCAGATACGCCGGATCGAATATGGGAAATGGGTAGGATGGAAAAACGCGCCGGTAAAGTGCCGCCAAATCGTTGGCGTCGCTTTCCGTCAGCAAGCTGAAGCGAAACCGTCTGTCAGGAATAGGCGTCTTAACCGCCATCTTAGTTTTTTCGGCAGCTTCAAGTATTTGCGCCGCTTCCGCCTCGTTTGTCTCAATTTTTCTGGATGCATCCAGATATCGGGCTATAAAGCGTGCGTCTTCCCTCCCTTGAAAGAAAAGAGGAATGCGCGCCTCTGTGGTATATCCTTTTTTTTCGAATTCTTCAGCTGCCCATTGCGGAATCTTGGCAAAAATTTTGGTATACTGATGACGGGCCGCCAAGTCCTCCATCTGACCGATGATTTGCGGGTAATCGGCTTTAGAGAGCTTCATCAGATAGACCCTGTTGTTCAAGGGGCCGTGCTGGAGTGTTGAAGAGCCCAGTTTTATTGTTGCATCAGTCATTCTATGACTCCGAAACGGTGTTAGTCCGTCTGTTTATTCTTGCGTTGTTTTCAGGGATCAAAGAGATGTCTTCATCATAATCCGACAGCAGTCTGCTGATGCCGACGGCGTTTATTTCCTGCTTTTCATCGATATTCAACTGTAAGTCGCAAGTGTCACAATCCCTGTCACACGATATTGATTTATACGAATCCGGCTCTCGGTAAGTCGTGATGATGCCTTCGTAATTTCTGAGAACGACTTTATTGTCCGACCACGAAATGAGGTAGTTCGGCATAACGGGAATCTTGCCGCCCCCGCCGGGTGCGTCAATAACATACGTCGGTACCGCAAAGCCGCTTGTATGACCCAACAGGTTTTCAATAATTTCAACGCCTTTGCCAACGGACGTCCGAAAATGTGTCAGCCCTTCCGAAAGATCACATTGATACAGGTAATAGGGGCGCACCCTGTTTTTGACGAGCGTATGCACCAGCCTTTTCATAATGATCGGGCAGTCGTTGACGCCTGCGAGCAAAACCGACTGATTTCCAAGTGGGATACCCGCGTCAGCCAATTTTTTCAGCGCCGCTTTTGAGGACGCTGTTATTTCATTCGGATGGTTGAAATGCGTGTTGATCCAGATCGGATGATGCTTTTTGAGCATGTTTACGAGTTCGTCCGTAATCCTATACGGCAGAACAACTGGCATCCGCGTCCCGATCCGGATAACTTCAACATGCTCAATTTTCTTGATTTCAGTTAAAATCCAGTCGATAAAGTCATCCGGCAGCATCAATGGGTCGCCACCGGAAAGCAGCACGTCTCTGACGCGCGGCGTATTCCTGATATAGTCAATCGCTTTCATGATTGATTCCCGGTCAGGTATGTTTTCAACGTCGCCGACTTTCCTTTTCCGTGTACAGTGTCTGCAGTACATAGAACAGACATTGCTCACATGCAGCAGGACTCTGTCGGGATAGCGGTGCGTTAAACCCGGAACAGGGCTATCCTTTTCCTCGGCAAGCGGATCGGCCATTTCATGCTTCTGAACAATCAATTCACTTGGGTTCGGGAAAGCCTGTTTATAAATTGGGTCGTTTTTTAAATCCTTTTTATCGATCAGTGACAGATAATAGGGCGTGATGGACAGCGGAAATTTATCCAGCGTTCTAACCAGTTCCTGCCGCTCTTCAGTATCAAATTTTATATCCAGCAGCTTTTCAAACGTTCCGATATCTTTTATTCTGTGTTTGAGCTGCCATTGCCAATCCGTCCACTGTTCATTTTTCGTATTGAGCTTATCTGTCAGCATTCGATTCATCATTTTTTTCTTTCACCTTCCTTTTTTAAATTAAAAAAACCAGAGTCAGATATAATTTGAATCACCGGTATTAAAGCCCCGATTGAATCAATTATATATAACTCTTTGTATAAGTTTATCATATTTTCGTCATAGTGTCAAATTTGCATCCGATTTCTCCGTCTTTCTCTGTATATTTTGAAATCATAACCTGCTTTTTTTATCTTCCGTCGGAATCTCTTAACGTTTGATTTTTATCATGTTAAAATAGATACAGGCGGATACATCATCCTGCAAATAGACTAAAAAGAATGGAGACACTTTGTTTTGCTTTACGGAATTATTGATCTCGGTTCAAACACTATCCGGCTTTCGATATTCACATATGAGCAGGGCGAGGCAAAGCTGCTGCTCAATAAAAAAGTCATGGCTGGTCTTGTCTCGTATGTTGACGACCAAAAGCTCTCAAGCGCGGGAATCGCCAAAGCTTGCGCGGTCCTCAACACCTTCAAGGAGCTGCTGACAAATTTTAATATTAAAATCTATCATGTCTTTGCAACAGCATGCCTGCGCAATATTGCCAATACGGACGAGGCAACCAAGGCAATCACCGACGGGACGGGTCTTCACGTTGACGTTTTGACTGGCGAAGAAGAGGCACGCTTTGGCTTTTTAGGTGCTTTGCGCGTCATTGACTCTGAAGACGGACTTTTAATTGACATCGGCGGGGCAAGTACGGAGCTTCTCATCTTCAAGAAAAAAGAGATCGTTCAGGCGGCCAGTATGCCGATTGGTTCCCTAAATCTCTATTTAAAATACATCGCCGACTTTCAGCCGACGAAAAAGGAACTCGCGGAAATTAAAAATGGCGTATTGTACGAAATAGAAAAGACAGGCATTTCCGGCACTGTCCGCGACCTGTTTGCCGTCGGCGGCACAGCCAAAACGGCCTGCAAGCTCTATGACGACTTTTACGATCTCCCGACGAGTAATGTGATTATGGAAACACCGAAATTCGAGGCACTTTTACAGGCCTACAATGATAACAGCAGCGGCTTTTCACGGCGCATTCTACAAGTTGAGCCGGAACGATTTCACACGATTATCCCCGGGATGGTTGTTTTAAATACGATCGCCAAGAGTTTTGAAAGCGACAGCATCACGATCAGCAAGTGCGGCATTCCGGAAGGTTACTTATACAACCGGGTCGTCAAAGCGCGTACAGATGTATAAATAATTAAGCTGAAAAACAGAATTATTGAAAAAAACGGTACCGAAAGGTACCGTTTTTTCACAGCAAAATGGAACGATTTTTATCCTATCAAAGCTCTCAGCGCTGGCTTAATAGCGATTACATTGTGGACAGGGGCGCCGCCAGTCTGAGCAGAAGCTCCGATAGACTTCTTGTGGACGTTTTTATATCGCTATCAATCCATTTCTGAATGACGCCCACGCAACCGGTGATCTTGAAGGAATAAATATACTCGGCGTCTTCGCGCGTGATAATGCCGCGGGATATCTGCTCGTCAATATCCTTGTCATAGACCAGCATCATGATTCTTTTCTGAAAGTCCAAATCGCCGCGCTCGCTGATGAGGATTTTACACAGCAAGGCGTTTTTTTTGATATATTCAAGAATCTGTTCAACCATGTCAATAGTACCCGCATCTCCCGCGTCAAATGTACAGCCATGCAGATGGGCTGCAATATTCTCAAACAGACCTTCCTCAATTTTGCGCAGCAGATCATATTGGTCGCTGTAATGGGCGTAAAACGTCGCCCGGTTAATATTTGCCCCTTCGCAGATTTCCTTGATAGTGATCTTCGAGATATCCTTTTCAGCAAGCAGCTTTATAAAGCTCTCTTGGAGGACCATTTTTGTATATTGAACCCGTCTGTCTTCCCTGCCGGCCATGTTTCTTCCTCCCCAGCGGCGGAGAATTTGACCCGCCGTCCCGTATGCGTTTTGCTTGACAATAATCGCTCTTTCACTTTTGACCGTATTGTTTAGGAATGTAAATAAACTGTTAACAAATAAACATAATTCGAAATTCTGTCTGAGAACTGACATATCCTTCTGATCTGTTCGTTGACTTGTTGACACCGAGGATTATATTATACACGTGTCATATAGTCAACATCATGTCGTATAATGCATTTTTTCGGGAGTTTTAATGAAAAATATCGCAAACGCTGTCATTCAGCATAAAAAAAGCGTTCTGATTGTATTTATCGTGCTCACGGTTCTCTGCGCCGTATTCAGCTTGCTCGTCTCTGTCAACTACAATATGGCAGATTATCTGCCTGAGGACGCCCAGTCCACCAAGGCCATCGAGATCATGAAAAGCGAATTCGGCGGTGCGCTTCCAAATGCCCGCGTCATGGTGCGCGGCGTGACGGTACAAGAGGCGCGCGCATACAAAGAAAAGCTCGCATCGGTTGACGGTGTGACGTCTGTCACCTGGCTGGATGACGTCATCGGCAGCAAAACGCTCTCCAGCGTTCCTTTGTCATTTCTCGATCAGGCTCTTGTTGAAAAGTATTATAAGGACGCGACCGCTCTTTTCACCGTCTTCATCGACAGCGGCCGGGAGAAGCGTGCCGTCTCCGCCATTCGAGAAATCATAGGGGATAACGGCGTCGTTTCCGGTGATGCCGTCAACACTGCCGTCACACAAAAATTGTCCTCTTCCGAGGTCGTCAAAGCCATGGTGATCCTCCTCCCCGTTATCTTGCTGATCCTGCTGCTGACTACCGATTCATGGGCAGAGCCGCTCCTGTTTCTATCTGCGATCGGCGTGGCGGTGGTCATCAACATGGGCACAAATGTCTTTTTTGGCGAGGTTTCCTTTATTACAAAAGCCGTCAGCCCAATTTTACAGCTGGCCGTCTCTCTTGATTACGCCATATTCCTGCTCCACAGCTTCGACACATACCGCCGTGAGCATCCGCCGGAGGCGGCAATGGCGCTGGCCATGAAAAAGGCCGCAAAGTCTGTTGCCGCCAGCGCTGGCACAACGCTCGTGGGATTTTTGGCCCTGCTCTTCATGCGCTTCGGCATCGGGGCCGACCTTGGGTTCAATCTGGTCAAGGGCGTTCTTTTAAGTTTCATCGCCGTTATGATCTTTTTACCGGCGCTGACGCTCATCAGCTACAAGCTTTTGGATAAAACGCGGCATAAAAGTTTCATTCCGTCCTTCAGCCCTGTCGGCAAGCTTGTAACAAAGATCAGCCCGGTGTTTTTGATTTTAGCCGTGACGCTTGCCGCACCGGCATTTTTGGCCCAATCCAACATTGAATTCCAGTATGGTATGGGCTCAGTCTCCGCCTCCACTAGCGCCGCTGCGGATGACGCGGCCATCGAGTCGGTTTTCGGAAGTGACAACACACTTGTGCTGCTTGTCCCAAAAAGCGAAGCAGGGAAAGAGGCGCTTTTAGACGCAGCGCTCAGCGACGTACCGCACGTTACAGGCGTCATCTCTTACGCGGCCGCCATCGGTTCCGAAATACCGCCGTCGTACCCGTCTGCGGAAATTACCAGCCAATTTTACTCGGATCATTACGCCAGAGTTATTATTAATACGGATACAAAAAGCGAAGGGAGCGAAGCCTTCGCCACTGTCAAGGCCATACTGGATACGACAGGCAGCTTTTACCCCAATGGGTCGTTCTGGCTGGCCGGCCAGAGTGCCACGCTGTACGATATGCGCGCCGTCGTCTCCACCGACACCATGAGCGTCAATATCGCCGCAATCGTCGGGATCTTCCTGATTCTTCTGATGACCTTCCGCTCCCCGATCACGCCGCTGCTGCTGGTGTTTACAATTGAATCGGCCATCTGGCTAAATCTGTCGTTTGCCTATTTTTCGGACCTTTCCTTCAATTTTATCGGATATCTTGTTATCAGCACGGTCCAGCTTGGGGCAACGGTAGATTACGCCATTCTCATGACCGACCGTTATACGACAAATCGCTTAACCATGCCGAAGAAGGATGCCATACGGAAAACGATCAGTGATAATCTGGAAGTCATCCTTATTTCCGCCGTGATTCTTTCCGGCACCGGTTTTATCCTCGCCGCCACGTCGTCAAATTCAATCATATCGCAGCTCGGCCTGCTCCTCGGCAGAGGAACCGTTCTGTCATTTCTCATGGTTGCGCTTGTCCTTCCGGCGCTGCTGACGCTGTTTGACGGTGCTGTTCAGAAAACAGCTTTTCGTTTCAAGAAGCCTCGCGTCAACGAGAATTGACGCAGATTGTAAGGAGTCGTCTCATGAAAAAATTCGTTTCCGCCACTCTGTCTGTCATTCTGCTGCTCAGCCTGACAATTCCAGCTTCCGCCTCGGAGCGCGCGCCAACCGAGAAGGAAGAGGTGGTCTATGCCATACTCGGCCTAGACGGACAGCCCGAGCGCATTGACGTGGTCAATATTTTTAACACCGGTGACATTACCGACTACGGAGATTATTTGGGCGTTGAAAATCTCACCAATGCCGACCCAATCACGCAAAACGGCGATCAAATGTCCGTCAGCACTTCAGCCCAACGGTTTTATTATCAGGGAACGCCGAAAGCGGCCGTACTTCCGTGGAATTTTGCTATCACGTATACGCTGGACGGCAGCGAAATCGCCCCTTCCGCGCTTGCCGGAGCCTCCGGTACCCTTTCCATACACATTCGTGTCTCGCAAAACCCGAAAGCCGACAGTTCGTTTTTTTTAAACGATGCTCTGCAGATCGCCCTTAGCCTGAACACTGAACTCTGCCAGAACATCGTTTCCGAGGGCGCCACCGTAGCCGACGCCGGGGCCGACAAACAGCTCAGTTATATCGTTCTGCCGGGCAAGGGCGCCGACATTACCGTCACCGCCGACGTTCACGACCTTGAAATGGCCGCCATGAGCTTCAATGGCATCAGGCTCGTCCTCAATATGGATGTGAGCGGTACGGCGCTCACGGGACAGCTCGGCAAACTGGCCGACGCCATCGCGGGTCTGGACGACGGCGCTGCGGGCTTGCAGGACGGGGTCCGCCAGCTCAGTGACGGAATGACGCAGTATCTCGACAGCTTAAACGCATTCAATAGCGGGTTTAAAGACCTCTCTGATGGGGCGTCCCAGCTCGCGTCCGGTATATCCGGTCTGGAGACCGGCCTTAAAGACCTTGCTTCACAAAACGACGCGTTTGTCGCCGGGGCCCTCGCGTCACGGCAAGCGGCTTTTGATTCGGCAAACACAGCGCTTGCCGGTGCGGGGCTTCCACAGCTGACACCGGAAAATTACAGCGAAGTTTTATCCGCAAACGCTGCTTTTGCCGAAGTTAAGTCGCAGTTGGACGGTGTCGTCTCGTTTGCCGATGGCATCATCGCATACACGGACGGCGTCTCCCGTCTGGCGTCTGGTGCTTCAGATTTAAGTAGCGGCGCGCAGGGCCTCGATGGCTCGCTTTCTCAGATGGCTGCCGCCGCGCAGGGGCTCTACGACGGCGGCGTCAAGCTGAGCGCCGCGATTTCGAGTCTTAAAGAAGGCATCTCTGAATATAAGAGCGGCACGGCGCAGCTGCGCGACGGCACAAAAGATATGAAAAGTGATGTTGCCGGTCAGATTGATGATTTGCTTTTGGGGATATCCGGCAGCGACGCGGTAAAATCCTTCGTATCGCCGAAAAACACAAACGTCACTTCCGTTCAGTTTGTGTTTAAAACCGGCACGATCAATATCCCAGAAAAGGACACGGCCGTTTCCATTCAAGAAAACAACCCGACCTTCTGGGAAAAGCTGCTCGCCCTGTTCGGTATGAAATAAAACGCCGCTGCCAATAGGCTGCAGGAACAGTTTGCGGCCATTATGCAACGCTCAATGCGAGCTTGCAGATTCGGGGATCCGATCATTTGAGATGCTGATTCACCGTAAAGAAATCTTTCCATGGGTCTTCCCTCCCGATTCTCAGGAGCGCTTCTTGCATATCAACACCGTCGGGTGCGACCGCGTCAAGCGCATCCCATGAAATGGGCATAGACACTTTCGCGCCTTTCCGCGCTCTGACGGAATAGGGGGCAATGCTCGTGGCGCCTCTCCCGTTTCGAATCCAGTCGATAAATATCCTATCCGTCCGTTTTGCTTTTCTGACATTGCTTGTGTAGCGATCCGGCCATTTCTGCTCCATAACCTCGGCCACGCGCCTTGCAAAATCGTGAAAAGCATCCCATGGGGCAGCAGGCTTAAAAGGAATAACCACATGATATCCCTTGCCACCGCTTGTCTTGAGGTACGATATAAGCGACAACTCGTCCAGAATACTTTTCAGGTCTTTTACCCCCTGCCGTACCCTGTCAAGGTCCATCCCTTCGTCGGGATCCAGATCAAAAACCATCACATCCGGCTTTTCAAGCGCGTCTATACGGCTTCCCCAGGTGTGAAACTCCAGCGTTCCCATCTGCACTTCCGAAATCAGGCCGGTTAGGTTCTCAAGATAAAAATAATCTTCCGTGCCGCCTTCGCTATTGGAAACCGGAATCGTGACGATGCCGCTCTCACCCTGCCCGGGGTGCTTTTTATAAAAGCAGGTTTGGGAGATGCCCTTTGGGCAGCGAACGATGCTTAAAACCCTGTGCGAAACGTAAGGAAGCATGCGCTCGGATACCTTTTTGTAATATCGGATCACATCGATTTTGGTAATCGGGGGATCGTCAAACAGCACCTTGTCGGGATGTGTAATTTTGACGCCCGCGACGATCAGATCGTTTTTTACGGTTTCCACCGGCCTGCCCTCCCTATCTTCATCAGATAAATCGTCAAATGTCTCGTCATCCGCTCTTTCTATAATTACAGTCTTTGGACTTTTGTCTAGGCGCAGGCCTTTGAAGCTGGCCTGCCTTAAGAGATGATCCTTCGTCCATTCGGCAAACCTGATTTCAGCGACCAATTCCGGCTCAAGCCATGTTATTGCTTCATTTGGCCTTGCCTTCGGGGCGAGCCTAAAAGGAGAGGCCGCCCTTCCGATCTGCGCAAATTTTTGTTCGAGCTCTTTCGCGTCCGATTCGCTCATGCCTGTTCCAGCACGCCCGACAAAGAAGAGGTTGTCTCCTTCATAAACGCCAAGCAAAAGCGCGCTGACGCCGCTTGTTTTTTTGTCCGTCAACGTATAACCGCCGATGACGAATTCCTGCCTTCTTTCGCACTTGAGCTTGATCCAATCACCGTTTCTGGTGCTGCTGTAAACGGAGTCCGCTCTTTTCCCGACGATTCCTTCCATCCCCATTTTGCAGGCAGCCGCAAAACTCTCCTTCCCGCTTCCCCGGACATGGCGGCTGTAGCGGAGACTTGGCGGCGCATCCCGCAGCAGCGCCTCAAGCGTATCCTTCCTTTTAACAAGTGGCTCCTCTCGCAGGTCTCTGCCGTCGAGCGCCAGCAAGTCAAAGATCATATAGGTCAGATTTTGGCGTCTTGGGTTCTTGAGGTAATTTTGAAGCGCCTGAAAATCCGTCTTGCCCGACGCGTCCGCCACCGTCATTTCGCCGTCCAGAATCATCGCTCTGCCGTCTGCCCAATCGGCGAGGGCTGTGGCAACGCTTTGGAACCGCCCCGTATAATCGTTCCCGTTTCTGCTGATGAGGCGCACGCTGCCGCCTTCAAGATACGCCAGTATCCTGTAACCGTCGTATTTGAGTTCAAAAAGCCAATCCGTCCCGTCTGGAATCGTCTTGGTTAGTTTTGCAAGCTGTACATCTGCTGTGCTGAAAGGGTTTTTTGTATTTTTCTCATCGGCCCCCGCTTCAATTTCCGTCATCGTGCGCCCTGTTCTGACGCTTGTCGTCAAGTCAGAGATGCCGTCTGTCGTTTTGGCGTATTCGTCCTTTTCCTTAAGCAAAAGCCAGTTATCCTGCGTCTCGGCCGCCTTCCCCTTCAGCCGAATAATCGCCCATTTGCCCTTGAGCCGACGACCTTTAAGCTCAAATTTTAGGCTGCCGTTTTCAAGGCCTTCCGCCACATCCCCGAAAGGCGTCCAGAAGCCCTCGTCCCAGAGCATGACGACACCGCCGCCGTATTCCCCTTTAGGAATCGTCCCCTCGAAGTTTCTGTATTCCAGCGGATGGTTTTCAACCTGTATGGCCAGCCGTTTATCCCGGGTATTATAGGAAGGCCCTTTGGGCACCGCCCAGCTCAACAAAACGCCATCCCATTCGAGGCGAAAGTCATAGTGGTCACGGCGGGCCATGTGGTGCTGCACGACAAAGCGCAAGCCTTCTTCCGAACCGTCTGAAATGCCTTCCGGTTCCAAGGTCTTTTCGAAATTTCTTTTTCGGTTGTACGCGTCAAGCTCCATCATGAATGTTACGCCGTTTCCTTATCTTTCTTGGCCTTTTCAACGCTTGCCTTCAGGGCTTCCATCAGGTCAATGACCTTACCGGCACCCTGCGCTTCTGGTGCGACGACCTCTTTACCGGAAATTTTCGTCTCAACGAGTTCTTTTAACTTGACCTGATACTCGTCCTTGTATTTTGACGGGTCAAAGGGCGTGTCCATCGAATTAATGAGGGTTTTCGCCATAACAAGCTCCTGCTCGGATACATCCGGTTTGGCATATTGCTTTTGAAGCGCCTTCATGTCGTCGGCGTAAAACATCGTGGAGATCAAAATACCGTCGTCGCGCGGAATGATGGCCATCAGCGTATCCTTTGTCCCCATAACGGTTTTGCCGATGGCGATTTTCTGCTCGGCCATCAGCGCGGCCCGCAGCAATTCGAAGGCCTTTTCGCCGCCTGTTTCGGGCGCCGCCTGATATGTTTTATCGTAATAAACGGGCGATATTTGATTGAGCTGCGCGAAATGCAGGATCTGAATAGACTTTTCCTTTTCCGTCTTGATTTTTTCGATCTCTTCGTCTGTCACGACGACATATTGATCCTTGTCGTATTCAAATCCTTTCACGATATCCTCAGCCGCCAGTTCTTTGCCGCAGTGGACGCAGGTTTTCTTATATCGGATGCGACTGTTGTCATCCTTATGAAGCTGATTGAAATGGATGTCGTTATCCTGCGTTGCCGTGTACAAGGCAATCGGGATCGCAACCATGCCGAATGTGATGACTGATTTGCGTGCTACCATCATAACACCTCCTCCTGTAGTGTTTCCATTAATCTTTTTCTTAATATAAAAAACCACGCCGGAGCAGTCTCCAGCGTGGTTTTTGCAAATTTGATCGTTACTGTGCCATGGCTTTGCATTCAGCAGCGCAGGCGGTGCATTCACTTGCGCATTTGACGCAGTGGTCGTCCTTAAACATGCCACATTCTGCGGCGCATTTTTCGCACACGGTCGCGCAGAGCCTGCATAAATCTTTCGCATGTTGCGCGTCAAAAGACATGAAGCAGGCTGCCTGCTTGCAGAGCGCCGCGCATTCAATCAAAATTCCGATACAGCTTTTTCGCGCCTGCACGTCAGCTTCGTTCAGGCAGAGCTTCGTGCACTCGTCGCACGCCTGCGCGCAGCGGTTGCAGGCGTCAATGCATTTTTGATATTTGTCGGTGAGGGTTGAGACGATTCCTATGGTAAACATCCTTTCGTTCCGTATTTTTCATTGAGTTTAGTCCGTTTTTCGCCTTTGTCAGTATTTCTCTATAAGTCGCCATATATCCATTGCAGCAGAATCGGTTGTAATTAACAACGAAAAACAGCCGCCCGATGGCGGCTGTCCTATTTTGGCGGAGAGGGTGGGATTCGAACCCACGTGCGCTTGCGCGCAAACTGATTTCGAGTCAGCCCCGTTATGACCACTTCGATACCTCTCCGTATTGCATTACTTAAAATACACGATTATAATATGTTTGTCAACCTTCAGTAAAAGGCGGTGTGAACGTGGCAGGAGGGCTTACCGAAATCAACATTAAGGCCGATCTGCCGACGTCAAACGACGCGATCCGCCGCCTTACTTATCACCTGCGCACGGCTAAAACCCTCGGTTTTTCAGCCTTAAAGGTCATTCACGGGTACGGTTCGACCGGTAAGGGCGGAAAAATCCGCATAGAGGCGCGCCGCTATCTTGGCGAGCAGAAACAGAAGGGGCTCATCCGTGATTTCATCACCGGCGAAGATTTTTCAATTTTTGACGAGACTACGCGCCGCGCCTTTGAGCATTGCCCCGACCTGCGGCGTGACAGCGATTTAGAGCGCCACAACAACGGTATTACCGTTGTTATTTTATAAAAACAGGAGGCATTATGGATCTCATTGTTGCCGTAGATCAAAACTGGGGCATCGGGTATGGGGGGACGCAGACGATTGTCATACCGGAGGACAGGCATTACTTCCGCGAGTTGACGATCGGTGAGACGATGATTGTCGGTCACAGGACGCTTCTCGATTTCCCCGGCAAAAAGCCGCTGCCCGGCAGACGAAATATTGTCATTTCGCGCAACAAAGACCTTAAAATAGACGGCGCCGACGTGGTCACCTCCCTTGACGAGCTTTTTAAAGCTCTGGGAGATACGGATCTTGAGACGGTGCATGTTGTGGGCGGCGGCACAGTTTTTAAAATGCTGCTCGATTACTGCCAGTATGCTTATGTGACGAAAATTAAAGCTGCCCCCGAGTCGGACGCCTTCTTCCCAAACCTTGACGAGATGACGAACTGGTCGCTTGATAAAAACGGCGAGACGAAAACATACAACGGCATCGAATATGTCTACCTGCGGTATCGGAACAGTACCCCGCTACATTATACAGATAAATGAGGAATCGCCATGTTTGAACATTTCGTAACCGGTGTAACGCTGCCGGAAGCCTACCATAATGCCCTTTTAGCGCTTTACCGCGAGCACATGACGCTCCCCTGCCCCGATTACAACACAGAGCAAAAGGAAGCCTCCATGACGTTTGTCGTCAAAGAGCCGCTGACAGAGCCGATGATCACGAAGTTTTTTATCGGCGACCCACGCTCCCTCGAGCAGTACCGGCAGGAGATGCTGGACGGGATTCTTGATTTTGAGGTTGGCCGCGGAAATTGGGAATACACGTATCATCAGCGCATGGAACGGCAAATCCCCTGGGTCATCGGCGAGCTGCGCCGCAATCCGGATTCCCGCCGCGCTGTTATCAGCATTCGCAGCGAGGCGGATATGCACACCGGCTCACCGGCTTGTTTGCAGAATATCCACTTTCTCATCCGTGACGGCAAGCTCCACTGCAAGGTGCTGTTCCGCTCAAACGATGCCACAAAAGCAGCCTTTATGAACGCCTTCGCGCTCATTATGCTGCAGCAGCGCATTGCCGAGGCCGTCGGCGTTACCGTCGGCACGTACACACACCGCGCCAACAGCTTTCACGTCTACGCGCGTGACTGGGCGATGTTTGACGGGTATATCCGGCGCATTGAAGGCTCTGGTGACAACGCCTACTGCTACGTCGGCGACTGGGACGAACTGATGGAAGAAGCCAAGCCGGAAATCGAGGCCATGGTCAACCAACTCAAAGAACGCCTGTAACGTATCGTGCCGCCTGAAATGTCATTTCAGGCGGCTTTTTCACGCCTTGTGTCGAACACTGCTGTTTGCAATTATTTTCCGCCTGTGATATGATGCTTTCCAGTGAATTGACGAAAGAAAAAGGTTTCTGTATGGATTTAAAAATGTGCGTACCGACGCTGTTCGGCTTGGAGGGGCTCGTTGCCGACGAGCTTAAGCGCCTTGATATGACCGATGTCCGCGCCGAAAACGGGCGCGTTCTTTTTACCGGCGATAAAATCGACATCGCCCGCGCCAACATCAATCTTCGCACCGGTGAACGCGTTTTGCTCGTTGCCGGTCAGACACGCGCCGAGACGTTCGATGCGCTTTTTGAGGGCGTTCGGGCCATGCCGTGGGAAAATTATATCCCCATTGACGGGGCCTTTCCCGTTAAAGGGCACGCGCTCAATTCTGCCCTCCACTCTATTCCCGACTGCCAAAGTATTGTTAAAAAGGCTATCGTTGAGCGCCTGAAGGCCAAATATAAACTTGATTGGCTCAAAGAGACTGGCGCTGTGTATCAGGTTCAGTTTGCCATCATGAATGATATCGCCGCGCTGTATATCGACACGTCGGGCGCTGGGCTGCACAAACGCGGCTACCGCCCCGTCGGCAACGCCGCCCCGCTGCGTGAGACGCTGGCTGCTGCTATGGTAAAGCTTGCGCGGTACCGCGGCAAGGAGGAGCTCTGCGACCCGTTTTGCGGCTCCGGCACGCTGCCGATTGAAGCGGCGCTGGCGGCGCTTAACCGCGCGCCCGGCATAAACCGGCACTTTGCTGCCGAGCGCTGGATTTGGCTCGACAAAGGCCTTTGGGCGCGCGCCGCGTCTGAAGCGCGCGACAAGGAATATAACGGCACCTATGCCATCTGGGGCGGCGACATTGACCCGGAGAGCATTGAGATTGCCAATGCCAACGCCAAGCGCGCCGGTGTTGAAAAGCTTATTCGTTTTGACGTTTCTGAGGCCGCCGACTTTGCACGGCAGACGTCCGGCGGGATTATCGTGACAAATCCGCCGTATGGTGAGCGCGTCATGGCGCACCGAGAAGCCGAGCGGATTTACCGCCTGTTTGGCGCAGCCGTCAAAAACCTCGACCATTGGAAAATGTATATTCTCTCTTCGCATACGGAATTCGAACGCGCCTTTGGCCAGACGGCCGTCAAAAAGCGCAAGCTCTATAATGGCATGATCAAATGCGAGTTGTTTATGTATTATTAGACGACGATAGCTATTTTTGATTAGATTTATCAGCTTCCGGCGGACTCAAGAAAAAGTGGCGGTGAAATCGTGAAGCATCTTTTTATCATCAATCCTGCCGCCGGCGGCGTCAAGCGACGCCTGAAGGCGATCGCACAAAGTATTGACAATCTGATGCAGAAACGCGCGCTCGACTACGAAATCTACATCACCAAAGCGCCGATGGACGCGCGCGATAAGGTCTGGGAAGAAGCCAAGGCCATGACGCCGCTGCGGGTTTACGCCTGCGGCGGTGACGGGACGCTGAACGAATGCGTTGGCGGCGCGGCAGGGCTTCGCCATGTTGCCGTGACGCATTATCCGTGCGGCACCGGCAACGACTTTGTGAAGCTCTTCGGCAAGGCGGACAGCACCCTGTTTAAAAATCTGGAAGCGCTTGTCGACGGTTTTACGATGCCGCTTGATCTGATTGACTGCAATGGCCGTTACGGCCTCAACATCTGTTCTGTCGGCATTGACGCGCGCATCGGTGCCGACGCCCACAAATACAGCGGCCTGCCGCTGATTGGCGGCGCAACGGGCTACCTCGTTTCCATGCTCCTGAACGTTCTGCGCGGGATTAACCAACCATTGTCGGTAACAACACCGTCCGAGCGGTTTGAGGGCGGCTTTGCGCTTATCTGCGCCTGCAACGGCCGATTTTACGGGGGCGGCTTTAACCCCGTGCCGGACGCTATGCCGGACGACGGACTGCTTGATTTTCTCCTTGTCAAAGCCGTTTCAAGGCTCCAGTTTGCTCGCCTTGTCGGCAAATACGCTACTGGCCGCTTTCGCGAGCTGCCCGAGCTGATAACGCACATTCGCGGCAAGACGATGACCATTAGAAGCCCCGAGACAATTGTTGTCAATGTCGACGGCGAGATTTTGCGCGCCAAATCCGTCACGTTTCAGATCATTCCCGGCGCCATCTCCTTCTTGTTCCCTTGTGGCATGCAATTTTTTAATCTTGACAGTTCATCTGACGCCATATGCGTGTGATATCAGGAGATTTAAGAAGATATCTCCAACATAATTTAAAATATTCAGACTATTTGAGTGATTTTACTGCTGTTATCAAGAATATAGACATTGCACATTGCTAAATGTTGGACTATTATTATACCTGCGTTAGCACTCATAATATCAGAGTGCTAACGCAGCAGTAATGATATAAGCAATTAATTTTTTATACTGGAGGTAATCACAATGACATTGAAACCATTGGCCGACAGGGTCATCATCAAGCAGGTCGCCGCCGAGGAGACAACCAAAAGCGGTATTATTCTCACGAGCGCCGCGCAGGAAAAGCCGCAGGTTTACGAAGTGCTTGAGGTCGGCCCCGGCGGACTGGTCGACGGCAACGAGGTCAAGATGGTTGTCAAGAAGGGTGACCGGGTCATCACAGGCAAATACTCCGGTACAGAAGTGAAAGTTGACGGCGTTGAGATGACGATCGTCAAGCAGAGCGACATTCTTGCTGTCGTCGAATAATCAATAATTAGGAGGTTTGTAGAATATGGCAAAGCAGATTATTTACGGTGAAGAAGCCCGCAAGGCCCTGGAAAAGGGCGTCAACCAGCTGGCGGATACCGTCAAGCTGACGATCGGCCCCAAGGGCAGAAACGTCGTTCTTGATAAAAAATTCGGCCCTCCCCTCATCACCAATGACGGTGTGACAATCGCCAAGGAAATTGAGCTGAAGGACCCGTTTGAAAACATGGGCGCGCAGCTTGTGAAGGAAGTCGCCTCCAAGACAAACGATGTCGCCGGTGACGGCACGACCTCGGCAACTGTTTTGGCGCAGGCTATCATTCACGAGGGCATTAAAAATGTGGCCGCGGGCGCAAACCCCATGATCATGAAAAAAGGTATTGAAAAAGCTGTCGTGGCCGCTGTCGCAGCGATGAAGTCAAACTCCCAGCCCGTCTCCGGTTCTGAGGACATTGCGCGCGTCGGCGCTGTCTCCTCCGGTGACGAGACGATCGGCAAGCTGATTTCCGAGGCTATGGAAAAGGTCTCCAGAAACGGCGTTATCACGGTTGAAGAATCCAAGACAGCCGAGACGTACTCCGAGGTTGTCGAAGGTATGCAGTTTGACCGCGGTTATGTCACCCCTTACATGGTCACAGATTCCGAGAAGATGGAAGCCGTTGTCGATGATCCGTTTATCCTGATAACCGACAAAAAGGTTTCCAACATTCAGGAAATTCTCCCCGTTCTCGAGCAGGTTGTTCAGGCTGGTAAAAAGCTTGTCATCATCGCCGACGACATCGAGGGCGAAGCACTTGCCACGATCATTCTCAACAAGCTTCGCGGCACTTTCGTCTGCATCTGCTGCAAAGCGCCCGGTTTCGGCGACAGACGAAAAGAAATGCTGCGTGACATCGCCGCGCTGACGGGCGGCCAGGTCATTTCCACAGAGCTCGGCATGGAGCTGAAGGAAGCCACGATCAATATGCTTGGCCGTGCGCGTCAGGTCAAGATGTCCAAAGAAAATACAATCCTTGTGGACGGTGCTGGCGACCAGAACGAAATTCAGGCCCGCATTAAGCAAATCAAAACGGAGATCGATATCACAACCTCCGACTACGACAGAGAGAAGCTTCAAGAGCGCCTTGCCAAAATTTCCGGTGGCGTCGCCGTCATCAAGGTCGGCGCGGCGACAGAGACAGAGATGAAGGAAAAGAAGCTCCGCATCGAGGATGCTTTAAACGCCACGCGCGCGGCTGTTGAGGAAGGTATTGTGGCCGGCGGCGGTACGATTTATGTTGTGGCCGCCAAGGCTGCCGATGCCCTTTTGAAGGACGCCAGCGGTGATGAAAAAACGGGCATCGCCCTCATCGCCAGAGCGCTGGAAGCCCCCATTAAGCAGATTGCCGCCAACGCCGGACTTGAGGGTGCCGTCATCCTTGACAAGGTCAAATCAAGCGCCGACGCCGCTTTCGGCTTTGACGCCTATAAAGAGGAATACACAGACCTTATTAAGTCCGGCATCGTTGACCCGACGAAGGTCTGCCGTTCAGCACTTGAGAACGCGGCATCCGTCGCCGCGATGGTCTTGACGACGGAGTCCCTTGTCGCGGATATCCCGGAACCTCCCGCCCCCGCCCCGGCAGCACCGGACATGGGTGGCATGTATTAATTGACATAGAAGAAAACGGACGCAGGCACATCCTGCGTCCGTTTTTTATATGGCGTCAAAACTCGGCAATTTTCGTTTTCTCCAAATAATCGGCAAAACGCCGCTCGTAATTTTTGTGGTTCGTCTGCTTTTCTTCGTACATGCTTCTGTCAGCCGTAATCATCAGTTCATGGTAACTGGTCGCAGAGCGAAGATAGCCGACTGACCATCCTACTGAAATGCTCACCGGTGCGGACGACGTCTCCTTGTTATAGCTTTCAACGGTTGCGCGCAGCTTTTCACGTGCCGCTCTTGCCGACTTCGAGTCGCACGACGGCAGAATGACAACAAATTCATCGCCGCCGATACGCACGACAATTTCGTCGTCCTCAAAGCAGTTCGTCAATATGCTGCCCACGGCGACGAGCAGCGCGTCTCCGGCGTGATGGCCGCAATGATCGTTCACGAGCTTGAGCCCGTCAATATCGATGGTGATAAGCGCGACGGGATCATAGCGTCCTGCTGCAAAGCGCTCAAAGATCTCTTCGAGATACGCTCTGTTAAAAAGGCCTGTCAGCCTGTCGTGAAAGCTTAAAAACCGCAGCTGCTCCTCAAACTTCTTATTTTCCGTCATATCGTCAACGAGAATAATTGTCCCCGTAAATTTATTGCTGACATCGCGCATTTTATGAAACTTGACAAGCAGCGCGCGTTTTCCAAGCCGAGCCGAATTATAATCCAGCTCGATCGTTTTGACGGTCTTGTTCTCCCGTGAAAACTCTAAAAAAGGTTCATAGAGGAAGGGCAGCGCATCCTTAACATCTCGTTTATCACTGGCATCGAGATAATACGCCCTGTCGGGTGATAATGGGTCTTTGTCAAACAGGCGCATTGCCGCGTAATTGATATTGACGCACAAATGCGCCGCATCAAGCAGAATGGCCGGTGTCGGCATACTTTCAAAGATCGTTAAATATTTGTTTTTTTCGTTTGTCAAATCAATATTGCACGCCTGCATTTCCTGAAGAACCGTTTCAAACGGGTGCGAGACCCATTCCGCGCAAAAGGAGATTTCGTTTAAATCAAAAAATCGAATAATCCATTTTTCAAAGAGCGCTCTTTTTGAGGCATCGCCCACTGACTCGGCAACGAGGTCAATATAAACTTGCCTGTAGAGCTTCATCATCGACAAAAACATCTCCAGACGAATGCCTCTATTCCGGTGCCGAAGGGCTTCTTCCATCCCAAATTGCGCCTCGGGGTTGACCGTTTGAATCGACGATACCGTTATTTCAGAAAGTGTCTCGCTCACTGTTACCGATTTGGCCATTGCCTGGGAAAGACCGTTAATTGAGACGATCCACGGCTCTTCAAGTGTCGAGGTGAACGCCGTGAAACCAGCGCTTTTGGCAGAGTCAAGAATGCGTTTGACCAATTTTTCCTGATGATTCAGGATGAGCCCGATCAACTCACGCATAGAGATTCCTCCTTCTCTATCCGGCACCCTATAATATTCCATAATTGGTTGACATTACGTTATTTTAAACAATAACTTAATAATATATTTCAATATTATTGTCCATATTATACAACTGATTTGACGTTTTAGCAACTTATTTTTATTAATCCTTTGCTAAAATAATAAAAACAGCGCGCCCATTTGGGCGCGCCGGATAAATTTATACGTTATTCTTCCCAGTTGTGCCAGACGTTTTGGACGTCGTCATAGTCCTCCATGAGCTCCAGCATCTTCTCCATGTTCTTGACGTCGTCGGGATTTGTGAGCTTCACGGTGTTCTGCGGCACCATTTCAAGCTGCGCGGAGAGGAACTGATATCCCTTTTTCTCCAAGGCGTCTGCCACAGCATTAAAGCCGTCAACCGTTGTATAAATCTCAAAAGCACCCTCGCCCACCACGAAATCTTCGGCACCGGCATCGAGCACGTCCGTCATGACGGCGTCCTCTTCAAGCGCTTCATCCTCATTGTCGATGATGATAACGCCCTTGCGGTCAAACGACCAGGAGACGCAGCCGGTAGCGCCAAGGTTGCCTCCGTACTTATCAAAATAATGGCGGACCTCCGAGGCCGTTCTGTTGCGGTTGTCTGTCATGGCTTCCACAATAACGGCAACACCGGCCGGGCCGTAGCCTTCGTAGGTGATGCTTTCAAAATTATCACCGGCTCCGGAGCCGAGCGCCTTTTCAATTGTTCTCTTGATATTGTCATTGGGCATATTGGCCGCCTTTGCCTTTGCAATAACAGTGGCTAGGCGCGAATTGTTGTTTGGGTCCCCGCTGCCCCCTTCTTTAACGGCAACGATCATCTCTCGCGCTATCTTCGTAAAGGCCTGCGCGCGCTTGGCGTCGGCAGCGCCTTTTGTTTTTTGAATATTATGCCATTTGGAATGCCCCGACATGAAAACAACTCCTCAATAATTCTCTATCGACCCACACTATGAGCAACAGAGATTTTACCATAATTTCGACCGTCTAGCAAGCCTTTCTCACCGATGTTTTCAACAATTAAAGCAACGGCCCGCCTCCGTATAAAACACCACTATGTTGTGCACAATAGCGTTGAATCATTGAAGGAGGTGGCAGAATATGGCCTCAAAGGGAAAAAATCAGCAGGATATGAATAGCAACAATCAGCAAACACCGCAGCAAAATCGATCGGTCAATCAGACTGGCATGAATCAGCAACAGCAGCAGAAGAAAAACCCAAACGCCAAGTAAATACGTAAGCGGCGGCCATTGGCCGCCGCACTGTTTTTAGGTAACGCCATTTATTAGAAAGCCTCATCATCCACGGTTTCCCGGCTCTCTTTAGCGAGCAAGAGCGCGCGCAGATCTTTTAAGTGCAAGCCGAAGGCACGCGCGGCGTTAAAAACCGCAAAAATGCAAACCGCGGCGTCGATAAAAACGGCGAGCCAGACCGGAACAATACCAATCAAAATCGTCAGCAGGAGCAGTGCTTTAACACCAAGAAGCGCAATGATGCTTTGTGTTACTGTTTTTGCCGTTTCACGCGCCAATGTGACAGCCACGGGAATCTTGCTTGCCTCATCTGTCATCACAACGACGTCGGCAGGCTCAAAAACCTCCGAGCGGCCGAAACCGCCGAGCGTCACGGCGATATCCGCCATTTGAAACAGCGCGGCGTCGGCAACACCGTCGCCGACAAAGAGGAGCTTGTCCCCTTCCAACTGCATCTCACGCAGGCTCTTAAGACGCTTCTCCTTCTCATCCGGCAAACACTCGGCATGCAGCTCCCGTATGCCAAGAGATACCGCAACGTCGGCAGCGGCTTCTTTTTTGTCGCCGGTAAAAAGCGCGATTCTGTCAATCCCAAGGGCTTTTATATCCGCAATAGCTTTTTGAGAATCTGGTTTTAAATCATCGCGAAGCAATATGCGCCCGGCGTATTTCCCGTTGACGGCAATGTATACAACACTTGCCGGTGCTTGCGAAATGTCCGGCGTGATGCCGACTTCGGCCATCATGCGCTCGTTACCGGCTGTAACAGTGACGCTGCCGATTTGAACCTCGACACCGCGGCCGGGAAGCTCCCGATAATTGGAGGCCTTTGACTCGTCCGGCTCTGTACCCGCGGCAGCGGCAATGGAGCGGGCTATCGGATGATTTGAGAACATCTCGGCATACGCCGCCAGCAGAAAAAGGCGCTCACCTGAAATTTCATAGGCATGAATATCGGTGACCTGAAAGCGGCCTGTTGTCAAAACGCCCGTTTTATCGAAAATAACCGACGTCGTGTGTGCAACGGCATCTAAAATGCTGTGTCCTTTAAAGAGAATGCCGGACTGCAGCGCACGCGCAATGCCTGCGAAATATGTTATAGATACCAACGCGCTATAGACAGTACCGGAAGCGACAAAAAGCAGCGTGAGCGCCCTGTAGAGCCACGGGGTTATCGGCAAGCCGCCAATGAGCGGCACTGCAAGACCAATCAAGACGGCCAGAACGATGACGGCAGGCGTTAAGAGACCCGTCACACGCGCCAGGCGGCGCTCGGGCTTCGCTTTTCTCTCCGATGCTTCCTCGACAATGGCGGCAGTCTGTGCGACAAACGCATCGTCAAACGTCATCGTGACACGAACATTCAAAACGCCCGTGTTGTTCACGCTGCCCGAGGTCACAAGGCTGCCGTCCGTGACCGGCACAAGGCGCGTATCACCCGTGAAGGCAGACGTATCAAGCGCCGATTCGCCGCTGATGACAATCCCGTCAAATGCGAGAATCTCACCGGGTGCGACAGAGACGATATCACCGACCTGAACACGCCCGGCAGGGACGCGCGTGACAGCGCCGTTAATAACAGCATTGGCAGTCTCCGGCCGACGGTCGAGCCGGCTTTTAATATGCGTTGTTATTTTCTCCGTTATGATCTCCCGCAGAAGCGTCCCGGCTCTCAACATCAAAATTGCCGCAGCACCCGCACCGGCTTTGCCAATACAAAAAGCGGTAACGACACCAATTATGAAAAGCAGGTTTTTGTCAAGCGATCTTTTTTTAATAAGTCGAAAAATAGCTTCTAAAATCATGTCATACGTCGACAACAGAATGGAAGCGCCGAAAACGGCCTTTTTAACCCAGGCGGGTACAGGAACCGCCAAAGCTGCCACAAACAGTATAAAAGCACCCGTCAGACAGACAAATAAGACGATTTCGGGCGCTGGTTTAAGCCGCGTGATATTCAGTTTTTTCAAAATATTCTTCAAATTCCGATCCTCACACGATTTTCTTAAACACGCCGTGTTTACAAAATACGACGAATTCCGTCTGTTTGTCAAGTCGGATTTCTAGCATTTTTATACAAACAAGGAAAAAGCGCCTCCGGTTGCACCGGAGGCGCGATTGGGTCATCGTCGCCGGACTGCTTACTCGCCCTTTTCTTCTTCCTCGTCATCGAACTCGAACTCCAGCTTGTCGCCGCATTTCGGGCAGTCGACCGAGCCGTGTTCAAGGTCTGTCTCATCGATAACGATGTCCTCACCACAGGACGGGCATGTCACTTCATAGGCGATTTCATCACCGCAGCAGCAGTCATCCTCATCATCACAGCAGCAGTCACAGCCGTCTTCGTCGTCGTCTTCATAATCGTCGTCATCGTCATCGCCGAAAACGATCTCTTCAACATCGGCCAGATCGTCCGACAGGGCGTCAAGCTCATCGCCGATGTCAAGCGCGTTTTCACTGAGATCTTCAAGCTCCAGCGCAATGTCCTCAAGCGTATCTATGATAACCGAAATGAGTTTGTCTTCCTTTTTATCCGTGTCGAGCCCGAGCCCTTCCGCAAGACCTTTTAAATATGCCACTTTTTCAGAAACTGTCATTATGTGCCTCCTTCAGCTGTTAAACACCTTCGTATACTTAAATCGCTTTGCGATCTCAGCCCTTGGCGCGCTCCAAATATTCACCTGTTCTCGTGTCGATGCGGATCTTTTCGCCTTCGCTGATAAAGAGCGGCACCTTGACCTCCGCGCCCGTCTCAACCGTTGCCGGTTTTGTCACGTTCGTTGCCGTGTCACCTTTAAATCCCGGGTCGGTCTGCGTGATTACGAGCTCGACAAAGTTTGGCGGTTCGACATTGAAAACCTTGCCTTTGTAGGCATAAATCGTACACGGCATATTCTCCTTGACAAATTTAAAATTGTCACCGAGGATGCTGCCGTCAATCGGCTCAAGCTCAAAGCTCTCCATGTCCATAAAATAATACAGATTGCCGTCGTTATAACTGTATTCCATATCACGGCGCTCAACAAAAGCGTTTTCGAATTTGTCCGTCGGGTTAAACGACGTTTCAACAACAGCGCCCGTGATGACGTTTTTCATTTTTGTGCGGACAAATGCCGCGCCTTTGCCCGGTTTGACATGCTGGAATTCGACAACCTGCATAACCTTCCCGTCCATTTCAAAGGTTACGCCGTTTCTGAACTCACTTGCAGAAATCATTTTTTTTCCTCCCGTTTCGTGTCTGGTCTGCAGTTATTTTATCCGATGTCCACCACGTTTGCAAGGACAATTTATACAACGAGCAGTGTCTTCGGAAGGCTTGTCAGGTTTTCGCAGCCGTCCTGCGTGACGTAGACGACGTCCTCAATCCGGACGCCATAGCGGCCGGGGATATAGACACCCGGCTCAGCTGAAAGGACGGCGCCGGCCGGTATGACCCCGTCAAACGACGGCGCGGCCGACGGGGACTCATGCACGTCTAACCCGACGCCATGGCCAAAGCCGTGTGTAAAGTATGTGCCATAGCCGCTTTTCTCCAGCACGCGGCGGGCAGCCGCGTCAATATCGCACCCGCGTACCCCGGCGCGTACGGCGGCAATCCCTGCTTCCTGCGCGTTTAAGACAGCATGATAAATTTTTTGCATTTCTGCGTCCGGCTGCCCGACGCAGAGCGTGCGCGTCGTGTCGGAGCACCAGCCGTCTTTTTTCACGCCGAAATCGAGCGTCAGAAAGCCCTTTTGGATTTTCGCGTCGCTTGGAGCGCCGTGCGGCAGGCTTGAGCGCGGGCCGGAAACAACGATGGGGTCAAACGATTTGTCGTCTGCGCCATTTTTTAAAAACTGGCAGACAAGCTCGGCGGCAAGCTCTTTTTCCGTGATATCTGCCCCAACAAGCGGCAGAATTTCCTCAAATGATTTTTCCGCAATACGCTGCGCGGCAATCATAAAAGCAAGGTCTTCCCTGCTTTTAACGGCGCGCAGATCGTCAACAAGCCTGCTGGAGGCGACGAGCAGCGGATCGAGCTTCTTTTGCCACTCGGCGTGTTCAGAAACAGTCATCGTCGCATCTTCGAAGCCAAGTGAGCGGATGGCGTTATCCGCACAAATTTCGTTGAGCTGCTTTGCATACGGTGCTTCCCGGCCGACCGCCAAAACTGCGGCGTCCCCTATCTGCGCTTTGGCCGCCTCAAAATACCGGCTATCCGTCAAAAACCACGCTTTTTCCGCTGCCACCAGACAGACGCCCGCCGTTGAGGGAAAGCCCGTCGCGTAAAAGCGAGCAGTTGCGCTTGTTAGCAGCACGGCGTCTGTGCCGCTGTTTTTAACGGCAGCCTGAATTGTCTGTAAATGCGTCACAGCGCTCTCCCCCTTGCGCAAAAAAGCGCATCTTATTCCGCTGTTTTTTGCTGCCCCATTTTATTGCGGCACATAGCCCGGAAGGGCGCTTCCAGCCAGTAGCGCAGGTTGAGCACAGGGTTAATGAGCCGGATTGGCTCGACAATGATGGATGTGATACCGGCGGCGTTGGCGGCAATGATGTCGGTATAGACCTGATCACCGGCGAGGGCCGTTTCCGACCGATGACGACCCAAGCGCGCGAGCGCCTTATTGACGCCGGTGACGAACGGCTTGTTGGCACCCTTGATGTAGTCAACGCCAAACGCGGCGGCAAGGCTTTCAACGCGTTTTGATTTTCTGTTGTTCGTCACGATAAAGAGGTCAACACCGCTGTCACGGACGTTTTCCGCCCACGCGGCGATTGATGCCGTTGGTTCCAAAGTACCGTACGGCGCCATCGTATTGTCAAGGTCCAGCAGGAGCAAAGTAATGCCGTGCCGCCTGAGAAATTCGGGCGACACATCACAAATGCTTTTAAAAGAGAAGTCCGGTACCAGTGAAAAACTCATATAAGACACCTATTTATCATACTTTATAGTATATCAAGTCGCGCCCTTTTTAACCGGCTAATACCGGTCAGACGGCAGACGAATGCGGCACATTGAGCATGCGCCGAGCGTTTTGAATAATACTGTTTGATTCTACCACGTTCTGGGAGGCAGGAACAATTGGATAATAACACAAATATTTTCATTGCCGCGCCGCCGGAGTTCATTGAATCAGCCGGTCGGAGCGGCCTGACTGTCGCTCACATGATTTATCGGATCGGCCGTGGTTACCGGCTATATCGGGCGCAAGGCGCGGAGGTCAAAAACGGCGGGGTGATGGTGCTCGATACAGACGGGTTCACGGGCGGCGGGCCGGTATCCGAACTAGTTGCCGAAATCCTCACCGAATGCGCGCGGCACAATTTCACGGGTATTGTCTTGGAAACGGGCGATAAAGCGCCGCCAGCCGCCGCCTCTTTGGCTGTTCGACTTTCGGCGGCAGCCGCCGAACAGTCCCTCACGCTTTATATTCAGGAAGCACTCGCACCGGCCTGCCCAACGGGCGTTGTGCTCATTCAGTCGGCGCTGTCCGGCGGGCGGCTTTCTGACCATCTCGGTGACGCCGTCACGCGGTACGGGGCGCATCGTGTCGCCTTGGAAATTGAGCGCGTTAAAATGGACTTTCTTGTTCCGGCCGTCACCGGGGCAGGACGGGCACTCGCACCGGGCGAATTTGAAGCGCTTTTGGCGGAGTACAAGCCGCAGACCTTTTTATCGAATGACCTATGTGCCAATTATTTTACATACCGCAATAAAAAAGGCACACATTTTGTCTTATTCGATACAGCCGCCAGCATTCGGCGCAAGCTCGCCGTCGCGCAGCGCCTTGGCATCACGACAGCGTTTCTCTACTACCCGCATGTTTCTGATCTTCTTGGTAAGATTTTAGAGCCTTAGGATTCATTCGGGACTAGATCAGCTACCGCTCGATTTTTTTGATGTTTTTTTCGATATTGCTCCGTGCGCTCATGATTTCGTGCCCGCAGCCGGTGCAACGCAGCTTGAAATCGGCCCCGATACGCAGCACCTGCCAAGTGAAAGCGCCGCACGGGTGCTTTTTTTTCATTGTGACGACATCGCCGACTTGGACGTCCATACGCGCCTCCCATTTGAGCGTGGAATTTGTTTTTTTTGCGTAGGGGCGATTATGAATCGCCCGCCAATCTATCCCCATTCATGATTAAGTCCCAGTATTTCTTCGCGGCCTGCTCTGTTTTATTGTCGCCGTACTCATAATATGTCGTGTTTTTGATCGTGTCCGGCAGATACTGCTGCGCGACCCAGTGATTCGGATAGCTGTGCGGATATTTGTAATTCTGTCCGCGCTCCATGCCGGTCGAATCGGCGTGAACGTTTTGGAGTTCGCGCGGAACCTCACCGCTCTTCCCCTTTCGGATATCCTCGAGCGCGGCGTCGATGGCGAAATAAGCGCTGTTTGATTTTGGCGCCGTCGCTAAGAGGACGGCGGCCTCGGCCAGCGGTATCCGTGCCTCCGGCAGGCCGAGCTGAAACGCGCTGTCCACGCAGGCTTTGACGATGGCAATGGCCTGCGGGAATGCCAAGCCGATATCCTCCGCGGCGATAACGAGCAGGCGACGGCACGGCGAAATGAGGTCCCCCGCCTCTAAAAGACGGGCTAAATAATGCACCGCCGCGTCCGGGTCGGAGCCTCGGATCGACTTTTGAAGCGCCGAGAGAATATCGTAATGGCTGTCGCCGTCCCTGTCGTAGCGCATAGCGCTGCGCTGCGTCAGCGCGCTGGCATCGTCAAGCGTGATTCGGACAATGCCGTCTTTTTCCGCCGAGGCCGCATATAACAGCTCGACGGCAGACAGCGCTTTGCGAACGTCGCCGCCGCAGGCGCTTGATACGTGCGCAACAACACCGTCTTCCGGCTGAATCGTCACGTGATCGCGCCTTTCAAGATAGCCGAGCGCCCGCAAAACGGCCGGGCGGACATCCGCTGCCGTCACCTCCTTGAATTCAAAAACGGTGCTGCGGCTTAATAGCGCGTTATAGACGTAGAAATAGGGGTTTTCCGTCGTTGAAGCGATGAGGGTAATTTTCCCGTTTTCGATATACTCTAAAAGCGTCTGTTGCTGCTTTTTGTTGAAATATTGGATTTCGTCGAGATATAGAAGCACGCCGTTTGGCGCGAGCAGTGTGTCAAGGTCGGCGATGATGCTTTTTATATCGCCGGAACTCGCTGTTGTGGCGTTGAGCTTGTGAAACGATCTGCCGGACGCGCGCGCAATGATATTAGCCACCGTCGTCTTTCCTGTGCCGGACGGGCCGTAAAAGATCATATTCGGAATTGTGCCACTGTCAATGATACGGTGCAGCAGGCCTTTTTGACCCAGAATGTGTTTCTGCCCTACGACGTCGTCGAGCGTTTCGGGGCGCATTTCATCCGCAAGCGGCCTGTCCATACGATCATCACCTTTCACAGTCAAATCTACCTGAGATGCACAGAAATAGCAACTGAATCTTTTGCGGTCATAGAATGCTTGAATGCCTAAGATTTGCATTTCATAATCGTTGATGCTAATATGTATTTATTGTAACTGACACCATATTTACCTAAAAGAGTTGGAGGTTATTATGATCTTATTCTGGGTTGTGATTGGCGTCACTTTCATCTCCTCGGTTTTATTGTTTTTTGGAAAGGGCAGTTGGCTCATCGCCGGATATAACACGGCAAGTCCCGCGGAAAAGGCAAAATATAATCAAAAAAGTTGTCCCGGGCCGTTGGTATCGAGTTATTCTTTGTTGATTTGGCGACGGTTTTTTTAATCGTGTTACATAATGTGACATACTCGATCCTTTACATTATCCTGCTTGCGTGTTCCGTTATTTTTTTAATGATGTACACCAACAAAAAATGCCTCGCTCAAGGGCGTGACATCAGTTCTCAACCCGCACCAAACAAAAAAAATATGATCGTTTTAATTATCGTCTCGATTTTTATTTTGCTGACCGTCGGCGGTTCCGTCGCCTTGGTTGTTTACGGCGGTAGTGCGCCTGTCTATTCTATATCGTCAACTGACCGGACGTTTACAATTAAATCCATGTACGGCAAAACACTCAATCTTGCGGATATCAAAAGCGTTGACCTAAAAGAAACTTTGCCAGGCAATTTGAAACGGACGAATGGCTACGGAGGAGCTGGTACTGTTACAAAAGGCTATTGCAGCTCCGATATCGGCGACGTTTTAGTCTTTGTCGATTCATCTATCTCTCAATATATTTACCTCACAACAACGACAGAAATCATAATATTTAATAACCACGATATCGTCCAGACGAAAGCGCTGTATGACGAACTTGTTGCGGCGATAGCTCAATAAATTTCGGGTGAATCCTATGAAATACGATCCTGACATTCATCACAGACATTCTATCCGATTAAAATCATTCGATTATGCATCGGCCGCTTCCTATTATATAACGATTTGCACCATGAACCGAGCGTGTTTATTTGGTGAGGTTAACGTAGGGGCAGACCTTGTGTCTGCCCACGTCGTTTTGAACACGGCTGGGAAAATGATCGAAGACGTCTGGATGGAAACAATCGCTTCTTTTCCATGTGTATCATCACCCGAATTCATACTCATGCCAAACCACTTGCATTGTATATTAACTATTGCAAGGGCAGACACAAGGTCTGCCCCTACGATGGTGGCACAGGCAGACACAAGCTCTGCATTTACGATGCCGGCACAGGCAGACACAAGCTCTGCATTTACGATGCCGGCACAGGCAGACACAAGGTCTGCCCCTAAGATGACGGTTGGGAAAATTATTCAAGTTTTTAAATCAAAGTCAACTGTAAACTATATTCGAGGCATTAATAGTGGCATCTTCGAAGGATTCGAAAAGAGACTCTGGCAGAGAAACTACTACGAACATATCATTCGTGATGAAAAAGACTACCTATCAAAGTGCAACTATATCCGGCAAAATCCATGCCGATGGACGGACGATGAATATCATGCCGGGACATCTGGAAAGTAGGGGCAGACCTTGTGTCTGCCCAGAATTTAAAATTCAAAAACGGGCGGGATTGCTCCCGCCCGTTTAGTGCCTACTGTTATTAATTGTACAACGGATATTTTTCCGTGAGCTGACTCACCTCACTGCGGATATAGTCGGCCTTGTTATTGTAATCCGAGGCTGTGAGGAAAATGAGCTCGGCGACCTTTTTCATGTCCTCTTCCATAAACCCGCGACCGGTGACGGCCGGTGTGCCGAGGCGGATGCCGCTTGTGAGCGAGGCGTTCTGCGGGTCGTTCGGAATCTTGTTTTTGTTGGCTGTAATGTAAACGGTGTCTAAAAGCTTTTCCATGTCTCGCCCCGTGACGTTGAATTTGCGCAGGTCAACGAGCATCAGGTGATTGTCCGTTCCGCCGGAGACAAGATCAAAGCCGTAGCCCAAGAGGGCTTCCGCCAGCGCCTTGGCGTTTTTGCGGATCTGCTGCTGATACGTTTTATATTCGGGCTTGAGCGCTTCGCCGAAAGCGACGGCTTTGGCGGCAACGATGTGCATCAGGGGGCCGCCCTGCGCGCCCGGGAATACGGCGCTGTTGATTTTTTTGGCAAGAGCCTCATCGTTTGTCATAATGAGGCCACCCCGGGGGCCGCGCATTGTTTTATGCGTCGTCGTCGTCACAATGTCGGCGTACGGCACGGGCGACGGATGCTCACCGGCGGCAACGAGGCCTGCAATATGGGCAATGTCAACCATGAGTGACGCGCCAACTTCCTTGGCGATTTCCGAAAACGCCTTAAAGTCGATAATACGGGGATAGGCTGAGGCACCGGCAACGATCATCCGCGGCTCATGCTTCTTGGCCAGCGCGCGCACCTCGTCGTAATCAATAAGGTTTGTGTCGGGCGTGACGCCGTAGGAGACGATGTTATAATATTTGCCGGAAAAGTTAGCCGGGCTGCCGTGCGACAGATGGCCACCGTGGTCGAGGTTCATGCCGAGCACCGTATCGCCCGGTTTCGTGAGCACCATGTAGGCCGCGTAGTTTGCGGAGACGCCGGAATGCGGCTGGACGTTGACGAAATTCGCGCCAAAAATCTTTTTTGCGCGCTCGATGGCAATCGTCTCCACCACATCGACTTCCTCACAGCCGCCGTAATAACGGTGGCCGGGATAGCCTTCGGCATATTTATTCGTCAAAACTGTTCCGGCGGCAAGCAGCACAGGCTCCGTGACACAGTTTTCAGAAGCAATCAGTTCAATATTGCGGCGCTGGCGGGCAAATTCCTTTTCAATTGCCGCACCGACCTCCGGGTCGTAATCGGAAATCGCGGCCATCATCTCTCGAATCACGGGTCTTCCTCCAATAACATAAAATTAAGGACATTATATAGAACTTCCGCCGCTTTTTCAACACATAATTCTGTAAAATGAGTGGCTTTTCAACAGGTGTCATGCTATGATCGGATTAAATATTCTTTTTGGAGATTTTTTATGACCGGTCAAAACGCCATACAAGATATCATCCGTGTTCTGGCATCATTATACCCCGACGCGACCTGCTCGCTGCACTATAAAAAGGACTACGAGCTTCTGTTCGCCACACGCCTGGCCGCCCAGTGTACGGACGAGCGCGTCAACAAAATTACACCGGCTTTTTACGCAGCGTTCCCGACACTCGGTGCGATCGCCAATGCCAACATTGAAGATGTTGAACGCTATATTCACTCCTGCGGCTTTTATCATGCCAAAGCGCGCGATATCGTTGCCGCCGCGCAGATGCTCGTTCGTGATTTTTCCGGACGTGTCCCCGATACGATGGAGGCTTTGCTGAAACTACCTGGTGTCGGGCGCAAAACGGCCAACCTCATCCTCGGCGACGTCTATAAAAAACCGGCCATCGTCGTCGACACGCACTGCATCCGGCTGTCGAACCGGCTCGGTCTTGTCGACACGGAGGACCCGGTTAAAATCGAGTCGGCCCTGCGCGCGCTTTTGCCGCCGGATGAATCGTCCGACTTCTGCCACCGCCTCGTGCTGCACGGGAGAGCCGTCTGCACAGCGCGGCGGCCCGACTGCGCCGCGTGCCCCTTGCGTCCCTATTGCCGGACAGGCAGCATCATTTGAGCGCAAAAAACGGTCTTGACAACGCCAATAAATTTTAGTAATGTTATAATATTAAAGACGCTGAAGGGAACAAGACATTTTGACGTGACTTCAGAGAGCCGCCGGTTGGTGCGAGGCGGCACACCGATAAATGTGTATAGCTCATCCCGGAGTCGCCTGCCCGACATGTAGGGTGGGACGGTTGGCCTCGTTATCGGCACAGACCTTGCCAGAGGTCACGAGGGCACCGGCGCAAGCCGCTGCCGAACCGGGGTGGTACCGCGTGAATGTCACGCCCCCGACGATTGTATCGTCGGGGGCGTTTTGATTTCCCCGACAGCCATGACTGTAAGGAGGAACCAGCATGAAAACAGCACACGAAAAGTATATCCCCTTCAAGCCCGAAGTGATGACCACGCGCGCGTGGCCCTCCAAGGTGCTCACAAAAGCGCCCGACTGGTGCAGCGTTGACCTGCGAGACGGCAACCAGGCGCTTATCGACCCCATGAATCTCTCTGAAAAACTTGACTACTTCAAAATGCTCGTCGACATCGGCGTTAAAGAAATCGAGGTTGGCTTCCCTTCGGCCTCCGAAACGGAATATGAAATCCTCCGAACGCTCATCGACGGCGGCCACATCCCGGATGACGTGACGATTCAAGTTCTCGTTCAGGCGCGCGAGCACCTCATTAAAAAGACGTTTGACGCCGTTCATGGCGCTAAAAACGTTATTATTCACTTCTATAACTCGACATCGACACTCCAACGCAAGGTCGTTTTTAAAACCGACATGGACGGCATTATCAAAATCGCCGTCGACGCCGCCGCCCTCATCCGTGATTTAAGCCGCCCGGCGATTGACAGCGGCATGAACATCCGCTTCGAATATTCCCCGGAGAGCTTTTCAGGAACAGAGATGGACAACGCCGTCAAAATCTGTGAGGCTGTCATGACGGCGCTGGGCGCAACGCCGGAAAACCCCGTCATTTTGAATCTGCCGTCCACCGTTGAGGGCAGCATGCCGAACCAGTACGCCGATCAGATCGAGTACTTCATCAGCCGCCTGCCGAACCGCGACGCGGCCATCATCAGCATTCATCCCCATAACGACCGCGGTACCGGCGTCGCCGCAGCGGAGCTTGCCATGCTGGCGGGTGCCCAGCGCGTTGAGGGCACGCTCTTCGGCAACGGCGAGCGCACCGGCAACGTCGACCTCGTGACGCTGGCGATGAATATGTATTCTCAGGGCATTGACCCGAAGCTCGACTTGTCGGACATCACGAAAATCCGGGCGCTGTACGAAAAGTGCACGCGCCTGCCCGTCCACCCGCGCCATCCGTACGCCGGCGACCTCGTTTTTACGGCGTTTTCCGGCTCGCATCAGGACGCCATCAATAAAGGATTTAAGTATATGAAAGAGTCCGGCACGGAATACTGGGAAATCCCCTACCTCCCCATCGATCCCGCCGACGTCGGCCGTCGCTTTGAGCCGATCGTCCGCATCAACAGCCAGTCCGGCAAGGGCGGCACGGCGTTTATCATGGAGCACAATTTTGGGTTTGAACTGCCAAAGGCCATGCAGGCCGAGTTTTCTGCCGTCGTTCAGAAAGAGAGCGACCATGTTGGCAAGGAACTCCTGCCCGAGCGCATTTTTGAGCTGTTTAAACAGGAATATCTGAATCTTGACGCCCCGTACCGCCTCGTCCGGCACGCTTTTTCGGAGTCCTCGGAGGAAAACGAGCAATCAACCGTTCGCTTTTCCGGGACGATGATACACAAGGACACGACCTTTGAGATCAGCGGCGAGGGCAACGGCCCGGTTGATGCCTTCTTTAACGCCATCCGCGGCCAGAAAATGGATCGCTTAACGTTTGTCGACTACAAGGAGCACGCCATCTCAGACGGTTCCGACTCGCAGGCTGTGGCGTATATCCAGCTGCGCGACGAGGCCGGTCATGACTTTTTCGGCGTCGGCATGTCCCCAAACATTAACCTCGCACCCCTGCGCGGCATCATCAGCGCCATCAACCGTGCATCAAAAAAGGCCTAGTGCACAATAACACAAAGCAGCCGCCGGTTAAAACCGGCGGCTGCTAATTTTATCTGATGCTTACTGAACGAGCTTGGAGATCTCGTCGGCGAAGTTTTCCTGCTTCTTCTCGATGCCCTCGCCTTTTTCAAAGCGCGTAAACGCCTTGACGGTAATCGTGCCGCCGAGCGCCTTGGCTGTCTGCGCTACGTGCTGCTCAACGGTAATCTTATCGCCCTTGACAAAGGCCTGCTGCAGGAGGCAGTTTTCCTCATAGAATTTGCCGACGCGGCCCAGAACCATCTTTTCAATGATGTTTTCAGGCTTGTTGGCGTTCTTCGGGTCTTCCTTCGCCTGAATCATGAGGATTTCTTTTTCCTTGTCAAGAACGGTCTGGTCAACGTCCGACTTGTCTCTGTAAGTGGGGTTCATCGCCGCGATCTGCATGGCAATGTCCTTGCCAAGCGCCGTAACGGCGTCCATGTCGGCAATGCCTGAAACGTCCATATTAACCATAACGCCGATTTTGCCGCCCGCGTGAACGTAAGGCACGCAGACGCCTTCGGTGTACCGGATAAAGCGGCGCGTTGTGATGTTCTCGCCGATGACGAGCACCATCTCCTGCTGCATCTCCTGAACCGTTTTGTCGGAACCGGGATACTTGGAAGCCAAAAGCGCCTCAAGGTCGGCCGGTGCATTTTTGGCGACAGCCTCGGCAACGCCCTTTACGAAATCGACAAACTTCTCGTTCTGCGCGACAAAGTCTGTCTCCGCATTGACTTCGACAACGACGCCAATGTTATCAATAACAGCTGAATAGGCCATGCCTTCAGCGGCAATGCGGCCTGCTTTTTTCTGTGCGGCGGCGAGACCCTTTTCGCGCAGCCAGTCAATGGCCTTCTGCATATCGCCGTCGGATTCCGTCAGCGCTTTTTTGCAGTCCATCATGCCGACGCCCGTCAGTTCACGGAGCTCTTTAACGTCCTGTGCGGAAAATGCCATCTTATTCTGCCTCCTCTTTTGCCGGTGCCGCTGCCGCTTCCGCAGCAGGCGTTTCGGCAACGTCAAGACCCTGGCGGCCTTCCTGAACGGCGCTGGCCATGGCCTGCGAAATGAGTCGAATAGCACGGATGGCGTCGTCGTTGCCGGGGATGATATAATCAATTTCGTCAGGATCGCAGTTGGTATCAACAATCGCGACAATCGGGATTTTCAACTTGCGTGCCTCGGCGATGGCGTTGCGCTCTTTGCGGGGGTCGACGATAAAGAGAGCCGACGGGAGCTTTTTCATGTCCTTAACGCCGCCGAGATATTTTTCGAGCTTTTCGATTTCATTCGAGAGCTTGATAACTTCCTTTTTCGGAAGCATGTCAAATGTCCCGTCTTCCTGCATTTTGCGCAGCTGGGCGAGACGGTCGATGCGGGTGCGCATCGTTTTAAAGTTTGTCAGCATGCCGCCGAGCCAGCGGGCGTTGACAAAAAACATGCCGACGCGCTCTGCCTCTTCCTTAATGGCATCCTGCGCCTGCTTCTTCGTGCCGACGAAAAGGATTGAACCGCCGTTTTCGCTGAGCGTGCGGACGAAGTTATAAGCTTCTTCCAGCTTTTTAACCGTCTTCTGCAGGTCGATGATATAAATGCCGTTGCGCTCCATGTAGATATAGTGCGCCATTTTGGGGTTCCAGCGGCGTGTTTGATGGCCGAAATGGACACCCGCTTCGAGAAGCTGTTTCATTGAGACTACTGCCATGATTTTTCCTCCAATTTTGTTTTTCCTCCAGCCTCATCAGCTTTCACGCCGACCTTACGGCACACGGCGCGAAATCCGAGGCTGTGCGTATTTGTACAGCAAATGGTAGTTTAACAGATAAATCCGCTAAAATCAAGTACTAATGTTATATACAATACGAATTATTTTTATTATGATGATGCATGGAAAAAGGCATGATCGCCAGCCCGTGCCGACGATCATGCCCATTAGGTGCGTCTTACTTATACCCAAATAAACTTGCGGCGTTTTTCGCGGCGGTAATCGCCGCCGACGTCGATGAGGATGATGTCCTCCCCGATGCAGCGAATACACTCCCACGGGATGACATAATCGTCTTCATGCCAGAACAGGCCGAAGAATCGGCACGGCCCCGGGACAACGATGGCGATGACACAGCCCGTCAGGGTGTCGACTAGGACGTCACAGACAAAACCCAGCCGAAAACCGGTGCAAACATTGATGACCTCCTTGCACCGAAGGTCGGCGATCCGACACTGCATGGTCAGCACTCCTTTACGCGTTATCCGTTTCATTTTATTCCCGCAAAGTTAAACTATGTCTTCAGCCAAGCTCTCCCAGTCGACCGCCGGTAAAACTGCGCCAAATACAGCTTGACGGACGGCGCTTTTTGCTGTATCATGTGTCAAGTAATAATGCTTAACACCGGAGGCGGCCAGTATGACGGATAAAAAGCTCCAGATGGCGATGCTTTTTGATTTTTACGGCGACCTTCTGACGGACAAACAGCGCGAATACTTTGACCTCTACCACAACGAGGATCTGTCGCTTTCCGAGATTGCGGAAAACGCCGGGATTTCCCGCCAGGGCGTACACGATTTGATTATGCGGGCGGAAAACACCCTGTCGGCTGTTGAGCGCAAAACCGGCCTCATTCAGCGCTTTGCACTGATGCAGTCCGTGGCGGATAAAGCCGCTGCGCTTACCGGTGAATTACTGGCCGAGCAGGCGCAAAACGGCACGCCGTCCCGGCGGCTGCAGGAGCTTTACGATATGTTAAACGGTCTGAAAGGTTAAGGGACTTTTATGGCATTTGAAAGCCTTTCCGAAAAACTTGGCGCAGCCTTTAAAAAGCTGCGGGGTAAAGGGCGACTCCACGAGGCTGATATTAAGGAGGCCATGCGGGAGGTTCGCCTCGCTCTTTTGGAAGCCGACGTCAGCTTTAAGGTCGTCAAGGACTTTATAGCGGCTGTCAGCACCCGCGCCGTCGGCAAGGACGTTTTGGAGAGCCTAACCCCGGCGCAGATGGTCATTAAAATTGTGAACGAAGAGCTCACGGCTTTGATGGGCACAACAAACGCTAAAATTCAAATTTCGTCAAAACCGCCGACGATTGTCATGCTCGTCGGCTTACAGGGCGCCGGTAAGACGACGAATGGCGCGAAGCTTGCAGCGCTTATGCGCAAACAGCACAGCAAACGTCCCCTGCTTGTCGCGTGCGACATTTACCGCCCGGCGGCCATTAAGCAGCTTGAAACGGTTGGCAAGCAGCTCGATTTGCCCGTTTTCCAGATGGGGACGGCCAATCCCGTTGAGATTGCCACGGCAGCCATCGCGCACGCCAATAAGCACGGCAACGACATGGTTTTTCTCGACACCGCCGGTCGCCTTCATATCGACGAGGCGCTGATGGATGAATTAAAAAATATCAAGGCTGCCGTTCAGCCCACAGAAATTCTGCTCGTCATTGACGCCATGACCGGCCAGGACGCCGTCAACGCGGCGCAAGCCTTTGACGATGCATTAGGCATTGACGGCATTTTGATGACAAAGCTTGACGGTGACGCCCGCGGCGGCGCAGCGCTTTCCGTCCGGGCTGTGACGGGCAAGCCCATCAAATTTGCCGGTACCGGCGAAAAGCTTGACCAGATAGAGGTTTTCCACCCCGACCGGATGGCCTCACGGATTCTCGGCATGGGCGACGTGATGACCCTCATCGAAAAGGCCGAGCAGAACTTTGATGAGAAGAAAGCCCGCGAGATGGCGGAAAAGCTCTCAAAAAACAAGTTTACGCTGACGGATTATTACGAACAGCTGACGCAGCTCAAATCGATGGGCAGCCTGTCGGATATTGCCGGGATGCTGCCGGGCGTCGACGCGAAGGCGCTGGCCGGGGCCTCCATCAACGAAAAGGATATTACAAAAACAGAGGCCATCATCCTGTCAATGACAAAGCGTGAGCGCGACAACCCGTCCCTCTTGAACTCCAGCCGGAAAAAGCGCATCGCCGCGGGGAGCGGCACGCAGGTCGTTGACATCAACCGTTTGCTCAAGCAATTTGAAATGATGCAGACCATGACAAAGCAGATGTCGAAGGGCCGCATGCCCGCGATGTTCGGTGGCGGCAAAGGCCTGAAAGGCAAAAAAGGTCTTTTTGGTTTTTAACACATAACGTCATTTAATATCACTTGATATTGAATTATAAAATCTATTTAAATAACGGAGGCAAATATCATGGTAAAAATCAGGCTGCGCCGCATGGGCGCGAAGAAAAACCCCTATTACAGAATCGTCGTGGCCGATTCCCTCTCCCCGCGCGACGGCCGCTGCATTGAGGAGATCGGCTCATACAACCCGCTGACCGAGCCGGTTGAACTGAAAGTTGACGCTGAGCGCGCACAGTATTGGATCAAAAACGGCGCACAGCCGACCGACACCGTCAAGGCGCTTCTTAAAAAATCCGGCGCTGTTTAATCCGAGGAAAGACAATGAAAGAGTTGCTGCTTTATATCGCGCAGAATCTCGTCGACAACCCCGACGACGTCACCGTGACGGAAAAGGAAACCGAAACAGAGACGGTTTTTGAGCTGCGTGTGGCGCAGAGCGACATGGGCAAGGTCATTGGCCGTCAAGGCAAGGTTGCCAAGGAAATCAGGGCGCTCATGCGTTCCGTCGCCCAGCGGCAGGGCAAGCGCATCAGCGTTGATATTGTCGACTGATGATATCGGAGGTCATCCATGCTCAAAGAGTTTCTCGAAGCCGGAAAGGTCACGGGGACGCATGGCATCCGCGGCGAGGTTAAAATCCAGCCGTGGGCCAACACCCCGGCCTTTCTCGCCGCGTTTAAAACGCTCTATCTAGACGGCGTGCCCGTCGCTGTTATTTCGGCGCGGGTGCATAAGGGCAGTCTCATCGTTTTATTTGGCGGTGTCGAAACCATCGACGATGCCGTCCGGCTGAAAAACAAAACAGTCTTTATTAAACGGGATGACGCGCCTTTACCGCCGGGCGAGCATTTTATTGCCGATCTGATCGGGCTTGACGCCTTTGACGACGATACGGACGAAAAGCTCGGCCGCGTGACGGACGTTTTAACGCTCACGCCGCATAATGTGTACGTTATTACCGGTACGCATGAAATCCTCATCCCGGCCGTGTCCGACTTTGTCCGGCGCGTTGACTTGGACGCCGGTATGATTACCTTTCACCGGATCGAGGGCATGTCATGATTATTGATATCATGACGCTTTTTCCCGAGACGGTCGGCGATGTGCTTTCTGAGAGCATCATCGGCCGCGCGCAGGAGCGGGGCTTTGTACGCGTTGTTTGCCATCAGATTCGCGATTATACGACGAACCGGCAAAATCAGGTGGACGACTACCCCTATGGCGGCGGACGCGGCTGCGTCATGCAGGCACAGCCGCTCTATGACTGCTGGAAGCACATCTGCGATGAAGCGGGCTCACGCGTTCACACCATTTACCTCTCCCCCTGCGGGACGGTTTTTACACAGGCAGACGCCATCCGTCTTAAAAACGATTATGACAGACTGATCCTCGTCTGCGGCCACTATGAAGGTGTCGACGAGCGGTTTATCGAGGAGAGCGTCGACGAGGAAATTTCGCTGGGCGACTTTGTTTTGACCGGCGGCGAAATCCCGGCGCTCGCCGTTGCCGACGCCGTCTGCCGCCTTGTGCCAGGCGTTTTGCCGGATGAATCGTGCTTTACGAACGAAAGCCATTGGAACGGCCTTTTGGAATACCCGCAGTACTCAAGGCCGGAAATTTGGAACGGCCGCCGAGTGCCGGAGGTGCTCTTATCCGGTCATCATAAAAATATTGACAAATGGCGGCGGAAACAGTCGATTCTCCGCACGCGTCTGCGCCGCCCTGATTTATACGAGAAGCTGTCGTTTCAAGACAAGCAGGACCGAAAGCTTCTTGAGGAAATCGATAAAGAACTCAAAAAAGAGTAACTTGCACATCACAAAAATAATACAAAAAAAGTCGAATCGGCTATAAGCATGATATTTCCGCTGGTATAATCGGTTGCGTTGGACTAAAATGAAAATAAAATGTCAGGGAGGTCTATAAATTACATGTTTCGAATTGCTACAAAAAAGAAACTGAACGATGCGGTTACCTTAATGGAAATTGAGGCACCTGAAATCGCAAAAAAGGCGCTCGCCGGGCAGTTCATCATCTTCAAGATCGATGAATTCGGTGAACGCGTCCCGCTGACCATTGCGGATACCGACCCTGTCCGAGGGACAGTGACGATTATCTTCCAGATCGTTGGTCGCTCCACGATGCTGCTTGATCAGCTCAATGTGGGCGACACGATTGCCGATTTTGTTGGCCCGCTCGGTATCCCCACGCATATTGAGGGCATCAAAAAGGTCTGCATTGTCGGCGGCGGCGTCGGCTGCGCCATCGCCTACCCCTCCGCTAAGGCCCTTTTCAATGCCGGTGCCGAGGTTGACATTATTGCTGGCTTCCGCAGCCAGGACATTGTTATCCTCGAAGACGAGATGAAAAAGGTCTGCAAAAATTATTACCTGATGACCGACGACGGCACAGCCGGTGAAAAGGGCTTTACAACAACAAAGCTCAAATCACTTTTAGAGGCCGGTAATCAGTAT
The DNA here is from genome assembly GCA_022870705.1 of Oscillospiraceae bacterium CM. Lineage (NCBI taxonomy): Bacteria > Bacillati > Bacillota > Clostridia > Eubacteriales > Oscillospiraceae > Oscillospiraceae bacterium JHJ. Next base: position 1,074,563 of record CP072107.1, on the reverse strand, counting down.
GATATGGTCATCGCCATCGGCCCCATTATTATGATGAAACTGTTGTGCGACACGGCAAAGCCCTTTAATGTGCCCTGCACGGTCAGCCTCAACCCCATCATGATCGACGGCACCGGCATGTGCGGCTGCTGCCGCGTCACGGTGGACGGCGTCATGCGCTTTGCGTGCGTTGAAGGCCCTGATTTTGACGGCCATAAGGTTGACTTTGACGAGCTTATGAAGCGCAACTCGATCTATAAAGAGCGTGAGCAGCATGATCGTGAGCATGTTTGCAAACTGACGGGAGGTATCAGAACGCATGGCTAACATGGACAAGAAAAAGACCCCGATTCCGGAACAGGAACCGCAGGTCCGCAATAAAAACTTCGAAGAAGTCGCGCTCGGGTACACCGAGGAAATGGCCAAAAACGAAGCCGCCAGATGCCTCAATTGCAAAAACAAGCCATGTGTTGAGGGCTGCCCCGTTAACGTGCGCATACCCGAGTTTATCGGCAAAATTTCTGAGGGCGACTATGAGGCCGCTTATGAAATTCTGACCTCCACGAACAGCCTCCCCGCTGTCTGCGGCCGTGTCTGCCCGCAGGAGTCTCAGTGCGAGGCCAAATGCGTCCGCGGCATCAAGGGTGAGCCTGTCGGCATTGGCCGCCTTGAGCGCTTCGCCGCCGACCGCCACATCACCTGTGCGGAGAAAAAGGCCTGCCCGACGATTCAGAAAAACGGTGTGAAGGTTGCCGTTGTCGGCTCCGGCCCGGCCGGTCTCACGTGCGCGGGCGACCTGGCGATGAACGGCTTTGACGTCACGGTCTTTGAATCCCTTCATGACGCTGGCGGCGTTTTGATCTACGGCATCCCGGAATTCCGACTCCCGAAGTCGATCGTTAAAAAAGAAGTCGAGCAGCTTCAGGGCTACGGCATCACCATTAAAACGGATATGGTCATCGGTAAGACAATGACGATTGACGAGCTGTTCGCTGACGGCTATGAGGCTGTTTTTATCGGCAGCGGCGCGGGGCTTCCCCAGTTCTTGAACATTGAAGGCGAATCGCTTTTAGGCGTCTACTCGGCCAACGAGTACTTAACGCGTATTAACCTCATGAAGTCCTACAAGGACGGCTACGATACGCCGGCTGTTAAAAGCAAGCGCGTCGCCGTCGTCGGCGGCGGCAACGTTGCCATGGACGCGGCACGCTGCGCGCAGCGCATGGGCGCTGAGAAGGTTTATATCATCTACCGCCGCTCGATGGACGAGCTGCCCGCCAGAAGCGAGGAAGTGCACCACGCCATCGAAGAGGGCATTGAGTTCCAGCTTCTCAGGAACCCCGTCAAAATTATCGGCGATGAGAACAGCCGCGTCGTCGGCATCGAATGCGTTGAAATGGAGCTCGGCGAACCCGACGCTTCCGGCCGCCGCCGTCCGATTGCCAAGGAAGGCTCCAACTTCGTCATCGATGTTGATACCGTCATCATCTCCGTTGGCACGAGCCCGAACCCCCTCATCAAGTCCACGACGAAAGGCCTGGAAGCCAACAAGCACGGCTGCCTTGTCGCCGACGAGAACGGCGCGACAACGCGCGAGGGTGTTTTTGCGGGCGGTGACGCCGTGACAGGTGCCGCAACCGTTATCCTTGCCGCAGGCGCCGGTAAAACGGCCGCCAGCGCCATGATGAAATACCTCGAAGAGAAAAAGAAAAAATAACGCATCAACAGACAAACCGGCCGCTAAAAAGCGGCCGGTTTTATTATTGTCTTATAAATGGCGCGATGTCTCCTTCAAAGGCTGACAAATCGCCTTCCCCCTCGACGACGAGCGTCAGCTCAGACTCAATCGTCAGCAGCATAAGCCCAAGGAGGGATTTCGCGTCCGCCGTGCCGCTATTGCCGTGGACCCAGATGTCAAACGGGTATTTCTCGGCGATTTTATTGAGGTTGAGCGCGTCCTCCGCCGTGACAACGCGGACGTTGTAGGTCATCGTAACAGCCCCTTTCAAAAGGCGCGTCGCCGAATGGTTCTAAACCTTCAGCTCTGTCTCAGCGTCAAGGCGGGCGTCAGCCATCGCCTCTAAACGCGGGCGGACAACTGTTTCCAAGAATTCTGTCACCTGCTCCGGCGCCCGGCCGATATATTTGGCCGGGTCGAGTTCTGCGCGTATTTCCGCCTCGGTCAGACCAAAGAGCGGGTCATCTGCCAGCCGGGTGATCAAATCGTTGGCAAGGCCTTCTTCTTTCACAACGCTCCCGGCTGCGACCGAATGGACGCGGATGGCCTCATGCAGCTCCTGCCGGTTGCCGCCTTTTTTGACGGCCTGCATCATGATGTTCTCCGTCGCCATAAACGGCAGCTCCTCACGGATGTGCTTGTCGATCACTTTTGGATAGACCTTGATGCCATTTGCAACGTTGAGACAGATGTTTAAGATGGCGTCAACCGCTAAAAACGCCTCCGGCACCGACAGGCGCTTGTTGGCCGAATCGTCCAGCGTGCGCTCAAACCACTGGCTCTGCGCCGTGATGGCAGCGTTTTGCGCGTCAACGATAACATAGCGCGACAGCGCGCAAATGCGCTCACAGCGCATGGGATTGCGTTTATACGGCATGGCCGACGAGCCGATCTGTTTGCCTTCAAACGGCTCTTCGCACTCCTTGAGGTGGCTTAAAAGCCGCATGTCGGTTGCAAATTTCGCGGCGCTCTGCGCGATGCCGGAGAGCGTGCCGAGCACAAACGCGTCCGTCTTGCGGGAATACGTTTGGCCGGAAACCGGGACGACGCCGTCAAACCCCATCTCTTCGGCAATAAGAGCGTCCAGCTTTTTTATTTTTTCGTGGTCGCCGTCAAAAAGCGCCATGAAGCTCGCCTGTGTGCCCGTTGTCCCCTTTGAGCCCAACAGCTTGAGCGTTTGCAGGCGGAAATCGACTTCATCGAGGTCCATGACGAACTCATTGAGCCAAAGGGCTGCCCTCTTGCCGACGGTTGTCAGCTGGGCGGGCTGAAAATGGGTAAAACCAAGCGTCGGCAGGTTTTTATACTGCTCGGCAAAGTCCGCCAAACGCTCTATAACGCCGAGGAGCTTGCCTTTGAGCAGCCGGAGACCGTCACGCATGAGGATGATGTCTGTATTATCGCCGACGTAGCAGCTTGTCGCGCCGAGGTGTATAATCGGAAACGCTGCCGGGCAAACGTCACCAAACGTGTGGACATGGGCCATGACGTCGTGCCGCAGCTTTTTTTCCATCTCGGCGGCCTTCTGATAGTCAATATCCGTTAAATGCGCCGCCATCTCATCGACCTGTGTATCCGAAATCTCAAGGCCGAGCTGTTTTTCCGCGCGGGCAAGCGCCAGCCAAAGCCTGCGCCAGGTTGAAAACTTTTTGTCGGCGGAGAACAGATACAACATTTCGTCGCTCGCGTAGCGGGATGATAAGGGGCTTTCATAAACGTTTGTCGGCATTGTGTTGTTCCTTTCGGGCAATTATCAATAGTCGTCGAGATTAATATATTTTGGGACAACGCGCTCGGCGGCGGCTCTTTTAAGCGCCGCAGGCAGCGCTGCAATGATCTGATTCATTTGCTCGGGCGTATTGTATTCGCTGATAGACAAGCGCAGGGGTGCGGCGTTTTCCATTTGAGTTAGCCCGAGGGCTTTGAGGATGCGGGACGGCTCGCCGGAACCGGCGCTGCAGGCGCTGCCGGCGCTGGCACAGATACCGGCTTCGTTGAGCGCGGCAATAAGAGGCTCTCCGCTGATCCCACTAAATATAAAAGAGGCGATTCCCGGTACGCGTTTTTCCGGGTGACCCGTCAGTTGGACGCCGGGCATTTTTAGAATCTCTGTTGTCAGCATATCGCGCATCGCCGTTGTCTTCCCGACGATTTCATCCATTCGGCTTGACGCGTCACCGAGCGCCGCCGCCATGCCGACAATGCCGGAAACGTTGAGCGTGCCGGAGCGCTTCCCTTTTTCCTGCCCGCCGCCGATGACCATCGGGGGCAAAACCGTTCTGATATTGATATACAGCGCGCCGACACCTTTCGGACCGTGGAATTTGTGGGACGAGATGCTGAGCATGTCAACGCCCAGCTCGCCGACATAAATCGGAATATGCCCGGCTGCTTGAACGGCATCCGTATGAAAAAGGACCCGGTGCTTTTTTGCAACAGCACAAAGCTCACGAATGGGCTGGATTGTCCCGATCTCATTGTTGGCCGCCATAATGCTGACGAGAATGGTATCTTCGCGAATGGCTTCTTCAAGCTGCTCGGGGCTGACAAGGCCGTAGCGGTCAACCGGCAGAAATGTGACCTCGTACCCCTTTTTTTCCAGATACTGCGCCGTTTTGTAGACAGCGCTGTGCTCAATCTCGGTCGTAATTAGGTGGCGGCCCTTCTGCCGCAGCGCGACGGAGGACATAAGCGCCCAGTTGTCCGATTCCGTACCGCCGGAAGTGAAGTAGATCTCATTGACGCGCGCGCCGAGGCAGGTGGCAATTGTTTTTCGGGATTCTTCGACAGCGCTTTTGGCTTGTGTGCCATAGCTGTGCGTTGCAGACGGGTTGCCGAAGCTGTCCCTGAAGTACGGCAGCATCGCATTTAAAGCGATGTCCGAGACAGCCGTTGTCGCCGCATTGTCCACGTAGATTCTTTGATCTGTCATACGCGTTCCTCCGATTCCAAAGCCTTTATATTCAGTTGTTTTGCCTCTTTTTTATCCTTTCAGGAATTTTTCGAGCCGGTCAAGCCCCTTTTCAATATTCTCCATCGACGCGGCGTACGTAAAGCGGACGAATTCCGGCGCGCCGAAGCCGACGCACGAAACAGCGGCAACGAGCCCCTTTTCGAGAAACGCCAAAGCAAAATCGTCGGCGTTATGGATGACACGGCCGCCAAGTGTTTTACCGAGGAGCTTTTTAATGTTGAGCATGACGTAAAAGGCACCATCAGGTTTAATACAGCCAACGCCTTCCATGGCGTTGATGCGCCCGACGATATAGTCTCGCCGCTTTTGAAAAACGTCGCGCATGGCGTCAATGCCGTCCTGTTCACCGGAAAGCGCCTCACAGGCGGCAAACTGGGAAATTGTCGACGGCGCGCTGGTGGCGTGGCTTAAATAATTCGTCATGACCGTTGCGAGATTTTTCGGCGCAGCGGCAAACCCGATGCGCCAGCCCGTCATGGCGTAGGACTTGGAGACGCCGTTAATCAAAATGGTACGCGCCTTCACGTCTTCCCCAAGAGATGACACGCTCGTGAATTTCTTGCCGTCGTAGACGAGCCTGTAATAGATTTCATCGGAGATGATATAGAGATCATGCCGGACACAGACGTCGCAAAGGGCTTCAAGCTCATCCTTTGTATAAAGCATCCCTGTCGGGTTGGAGGGATTGTTGAGAATACAAAGCTTCGTCTTGTCCGTCACGGCCGCCTCCAACTGGGCTGCCGTGATTTTAAATCCGGCTACCTCCCCGGCTGCAATCACGACGGGGATACCGCCCGCCATTTTCACGGCCTCTGTGTACGTCACCCAATAGGGCGCCGGGATGATGGCCTCGTCCCCGGGATTGAGAAGCGTCATCAAGGCGGCGAAAAGGTTGTGCTTGGCACCGCTGGCGGCAACAATCTGCGTATAATCATAATCGACACCGCAGTCAAGGCGGAGCCGCTCAGCCGCTGCCTTGCGCAGCGGGATGATACCGGCGACAGGCGTATATTTCGTCTGTCCGTCGCGGATAGCGCGGATTGCCGCTTCTTTAATATGATCGGGCGTGTCAAAATCGGGCTCGCCCGTGCCGAAGCCGACAACGTCCAGCCCGTCTGCTTTCATCTGCTTGGCAAGCGCGTCAACGGCCAGTGTGGTGGAGGCCTGCACGGCCAGTGCGATGCGCGATATGTCCTTCATGGATGATTCCCCTTATTGAACAGAGCTCCGCCGAATCAAGCGCTCGGCGTGCTGCCTGTTATTTTAACAGTATTATATTTGAATTCCGTGTTCAATGCAAGCGCGCTGCGGAAATTGCGCCGGATTTTCAGAGCTGTTTATCGCATGCGAATGACACAGGATTTTAAAAAATCCGGTGCCTTTGCGGCACCGGATTATCCATTATTGAAGGGCGCTGCCACTGGCAGGCTTGACGCCATTTTGCGTAAGGATCTCGGCGGCTTTTTCGTTATCCTCCACGCGGAGGATGACAAATGCCCGGCCCGGCTCATGCGTAATGAACGCGTAGACGTATTCCACGCTGATGGCCGCATCCGACAGGGCTCGCAGAACCTTGGCGAGGCTGCCCGGCGCGTCCTCAACGGAGACGGCAAGCACTGGATTGACACTCGTAACGCAATCGGCCTCGCGCAAAACGGCGAGCGCTTTCGACGTGTCGTCCACAATCAGCCGGAGAATGCCGAAATCGGACGTATCCGCAATCGACATGGCTCTGAGATCGATCCCGTTTTGACCGAGCGTCTCGACGACATCGACGAGCTTACCGGGCTTGTTTTCCACAAAAACAGAAATTTGATCAATCGTCATAGCGTGTGCCTCCTTTAAATTTTCCGTTTGTCAACAACGCGAACGGCTTTGCCCTCGCTTCTTGTGAGGCTTTTCGGGGCTTTAAGCGTGACCTTTGCCGAGATACCGAGCATTGAGCGGAGCTTATCCATCAGCTCATGCTCGCGCGCTTCAATTTGCTTGACCGTGTCGGAGAACATCTCCGGGTTCATCTCCACACAGACTTCCAGGGTGTCTGTATGATTGACCCTGTCCACAATGATCTGGTAATTGGCCGACAGGCCATACGCTAAAAGCACTGTTTCGATTTGTGACGGGAAGACATTGACGCCGCGGATGATGAGCATATCGTCGCTTCTCCCCATCGGCTTTGCCATCTTAATAAGCGTTCGGCCGCAGGAACATTTCTTGCGTTCCAGCACGCAGATGTCGCGCGTTCTGTATCGCAGAAGCGGAAAAGCCTCTTTCGAGATGCAGGAAAAAACGAGCTCGCCCTTCGTCCCTTCGGGGAGCACTTCGCCCGTGTCGGGATCAATGATCTCGGCGATGAAATGGTCTTCGTTAATATGCATACCCGTTTGCTCTTCACACTCAAACGAGACGCCGGGCCCGATGATCTCCGTCAGGCCATAGATATCGTACGCCTTAATGCGCAGCTTCTCTTCCAGGCGCTCGCGCATCTCCTGGCTCCAAGCCTCCGCGCCGAAAATGCCGGCCTTGAGCTTGATCTGATCACGGAGCCCCTGCTCTTCAATGATCTCTGCGAGAAACTCGGCGTACGACGGCGTGCAGCAGAGAATCGTTGACCCGAGGTCGACCATGAACTGAATCTGGCGGTCGGTATTGCCGGAGGACATCGGCAGCGTCAGGCAGCCGACGTTGTGCGCGCCCCCGTTGAGGCCCATGCCGCCCGTAAACAGGCCGTAGCCATAAGCCACGTGGACGACGTCGTCCTTCGTGCCGCCTGCTGCGACGATGGCGCGCGCACAGCAGTCGTCCCACAGGTCTAAGTCGTTTTGCGTGTAAAAGGCGACGACGCGCTTGCCCGTTGTCCCACTCGTGGAGTGAATGCGGACGCAGTCATGAAGCGGCGCTGCCAGAAGGCCATATGGGTAGGCGTCACGAAGGTCGGTCTTCGTGAGAAACGGCAGCTTATGTAAGTCGTCCGTTGATTGAATGTCGGCGGGTTTGAGACCCTTTTCATCCATGAGCTTTTTGTAGTACGGCACATTGTCGTACATCCGCCTGACCGTTTGAACAAGCCGCTCATCCTGAATTTTTTTCAGCTGCTCCGGTGCGGCGCATTCAATTTCCGGCTGGAAGTAGTTTTGCATTGAAATCATTCCTTTCTGTCGGATTTTGCTTATTCGGCGCTCTTCCCGAGCGCAAAGGCCTTTTTGTTGAGCTCAAGGAATTTTTGGGGGACGCTCTCGGCAATCGCCTTATCCCAGGCATCTTCCGGCAGCGCAAAATATTTGGACAATCGCCCCATCAGGACAATGTTCACCGCCTTGGACGAGCCCGCCGCTTTTGCCAGCGTCAAGGCGTCAAACGCATCGATATCAGCCCCGGCCGCTTTCATGGCGGACACCAGGTTATCGGGATACGCGGCAGCGCCTGTAATGACCGGCATGGGGTCAATCTGCTGCGTATTTGTGATAATTTTCCCGTCCGGCTTTAGATAGGACAGCCAGCGGGCCGCCTCCAACAGTTCAAAAGATACGATGTAATCGGCTTCGCCGGTATCGATAACGGGCGACGCCACTTTGTCACCGTAGCGGACGTATGTCACGACGGAGCCACCGCGCTGGCTCATGCCGTGCACTTCGCTGACCTTGACATCATAGCCCGCGTTTAAAAGGAGCCTGCCCAGGAGCTTGCTGGCCAGAAGCGACCCTTGCCCACCGACGCCGACGATCATGATATTTTTTGTCTCCATCACTTTGTCGCCTCCTCCGTTGTTTCAAACGCGCCGAAGGCGCAAAGCTGTGTGCAGACGCCGCAGCCGACGCAAAGCGTTGCGTCCACAGTCGCCTTCCCGGCGTTAAAACTGATGGCCGGGCAGCCGATATTCATACAGCTTTGGCAACTTTTGCATTTGTCCGGGTCAACCTTTAAGGGCGGCTTCGGCTTGACCGATTTTAACAGCGCGCACGGTCGGCGCGAAATAATAACAGACGGTTCAGGTGCCTCCAGCTCCTCTTTGACGGCGTCAATGCACTGCTGCAGATCATAAGGGTCGACGACGCGCACACGCCGGATACCGACGGCACGGCAGAGCGCTTCCAGATCAATTTTCCCGGCCGGGTCACCCTTGATGTTAAACCCTGTTGTCGGGTTTTGCTGATGGCCTGTCATGCCGGTAATCGAATTGTCCAAGATGATAACGGTTGAATTGGAGCCATTATAAGCGATGTCAATAAGGCCCGTGACACCCGAGTGCATAAACGTTGAGTCACCGATGACGGCGACGGCCCTTTTTTCGCCTGCTTCCCCCAGCGCTTTGTTAAAGCCGTGCAGCCCGGAAATCGACGCGCCCATACAAATCGTCGAATCCATCGCGGCAAGCGGCGGCATGGCACCAAGCGTGTAGCAGCCGATATCGCCGATGACGGCCGCCTTGTTGCGCACGAGCGCGTAAAAGAGGCCGCGGTGCGGGCAGCCCGCGCACATGACGGGCGGCCGCATCGGAATATCAGCGTCCAGCGTTCGGCCCGGCGTTGCCGGAATTCCCAGCTTTTCTCGGATGAGATTTTGCGAAAACTCGCCGACGACGGGGAAAATGTCCTTCCCGGAAACCGTCAGGCCAAGCGCGCGGCAATGCGCCTCAATAAAGCTGTCAAGCTCCTCGACGACGAAAAGCCGGTCAACCGATGCGGCAAAATCACAAATAAGCTTCGTCGGCAGCGGCCAGACGAGGCCGAGCTTTAAAATGCTGACGGTATCGCCGAAAACTTCCTTCACGTATTGATAGGCCGTGCCGGAGGTGATGATGCCGAGTTTTCTGCCGCCCTTTTCAACGCGGTTTAAGTCGCTCGTTTCGGCAAAGGCGGCAAGGCTTAAGAGCCGCTGTTCAACGACGGGATGCCGCCGCTTGGCATTGCCGGGCATCATAATGTACTTTGCGCCGTTTTTTTGATACGGAACAGCCGGTTTTTCAGTGCGTGGGCCTGTCTCCACGACGCTTTGCGAGTGGGAAACACGCGTACATAAGCGCAAAAGCACCGGCGTGTCAAACCGCTCCGACAGCTCGAAGGCTGCCTTTGTCATCTCGAGGCATTCATCAGAATTCGACGGCTCGAGCATCGGCAGCTTGGCTGCCCGCGCGTAATGCCGCGAATCCTGCTCATTCTGCGACGAGTGCATGCCGGGGTCATCGGCCACGCCGATGACCATACCGGCGTTGACACCGGTGTATGAAATGGTAAACAGCGGGTCGGCGGCCACGTTGAGGCCGACGTGCTTCATTGCGCAGAAGCTGCGCTTCCCGCCAAACGACGCGCCGAAGGCGACCTCCATCGCCACTTTTTCATTCGGCGCCCATTCGGAATAAATCTCATCGTATTGTGAAACGAACTCCGTCATCTCTGTACTGGGCGTCCCCGGATAACTGGAAACAACGCTTGCCCCGGCTTCAAAAAGCCCTCTGGCAACCGCCTCGTTTCCGAGCATCAAGACCTTCAAGCAAAGATCCTCCTTTAATGTTGTCCGGCCGTTGGAGGCCGACGCTACTTGCTGTATTATATCATCACCTGCCGCCCCTGTAAAATTGAAATTAAAGTTTTATGGCTAACAATCGGCACAAGGGGCGACTGTTAGCCATAAACAATTTATTGTAATAGGTTTTTTATTTAACGGCTTTTTTATCAAAGCAGCTGAAGATACTTTCGATCTGCTGCGCGTCCGGCTTCTTTGTGATGAGAGAGACAACCGGAATGATGACAAGGCTTAAGAGCATGGTAATCACGCCTGTAATGATCGGTGATGAAATGAATCCGATGAACGTATTAGATACTGAGATACCAGCTGCGGTCATGGATGGAATGATGAAGAACTTGAGAATCATGTTGAGCACAGTCAGGCCGACGCCGACGATGAAGGACGTCCAAACAGCGGGCCTTGTGACACGTTTCCAATATAGGCCGTAGATGAATGGGCCAAGGAACGAACCGGCGAGCGCGCCCCAGGAGATGCTCATAAGCTGTGCAATAAACGTCACCGTCGATTTATATTGGAAGAGCGCGAGAAGTGCGGAAATCAAAATGAAGACAGCCAGCAGAATTCGAATTGTCAGGACCTGTTTCTTTTCGGTCATATTTTTAACAACTGTCCCCTTGATGAAGTCAAGCGTTAGCGATGAACTCGACGTCATGACGAGCGCCGCCAAGGTGGACATGGACGCTGAAAGAACAAGAATAACGACGATGCCGATCAGAATATCCGGCAGCGTGGACAGCATACTCGGCACAATTCTGTCAAAGACAACGACATTCTTGCTGTACAGCGCGGAAGAATCAAAAAGCCTGCCGAAGCCGCCCATGAAGAAGCAGCCCGCTGAAATGACAACAGCGAAAATCGTTGAGATAATCGTCCCTTTCGCGATGGATTTTTCATCCTTGATGGCATAAAACTTGTGAACCATCTGCGGCAAGCCCCATGTTGCAAGCGATGTCAAGATAACAACTGCAAAAAGGTTTACTGGATCGGGGCCAAACAGCGATGTAAACGCGCCAGTCTTTCCTGTTGCAGTAGGCACCTGGGAGAGGGCTGTCAGCGCGTGTGAAAAGCCGCCCTGACCGTTGATAACGGCAAGGACGACGGCTACGACGCCGCCCAGCATAATAATCCCCTGAATAAAGTCATTGATGGCTGTGGCGAGATAACCGCCCAATATGACGTAAATTGCCGTTAAAACGGCCATTGCGACGATACAGACCGAATAGTCAATGTTGAACGCCATGCCGAATATTCTGGACAGGCCGTTGTAAAGCGATGCCGTATATGGGATCAGGAAAACAAACAGAATTGCCGACGCGGCAAGCTTGATGCCCTTGCTATTATATCGCTTTGAAAAGAAATCGGGCATGGTAGCGCTGTCTAAATGATGCGTCATAATCCGAGTCCGCCGTGCGAGAATGAGCCAAGCGAGCATGCTGCCGATAATGGCGTTGCCAATACCGACCCACGTCGCCGACAGGCCGAATTTCCAGCCAAACTGGCCAGCGAACCCGACGAACATGACGGCTGAGAAATACGTTGTGCCATAGGCAAATGCCGACATCCACGGTCCGATGCTGCGCCCCCCCAGCACGAACTGATTGACGTCTGTTGCCTTTTTACGGCTGTAGATGCCGATGGCGATGGTGGCTGCGACAAATACGAGAAGCAGAATTAATTTTACGGTCATTGCGCACTCTCCTTTATGTAAATTTGTTTATCCCCTCTTTACGCGTTGTTTTGGTCCGCTACAAGACTTTCGGCGCCGTAGAGCTTGCGAAGGCGCGGTTTTTCAATTTTTCCCGTCGGGTTACGCGGAACATTGGCAAAGACGATGCGGTGCGGTCGCTTGTATCGCGGCAAATCATGACAGAAATTATTGATGCTCTCCGCCGTGCAGGTATGCCCCTGTTTGATTTCAATGATGGCTGCCGAAATCTCGCCGAGACGGGCGTCCGGCAGACCGATAACGGCCACATCCTTCACATCTGGGTGCGCGCTTAAAAAGTTTTCGATTTGGACGGGATAAATGTTTTCACCGCCCGTAATGATAACGTCCTTTTTCCGGTCGACGAGGAAAATAAAGCCGTCCTCATCCTGCTGCGCCATATCGCCCGTAAAAAGCCAGCCGTCGCGGAGCGTGTCCTGTGTTGCCTTGGGGTCGTTATAATAGCACGTCATGTTGCCGTCGCCTTTGACGCAAAGCTCGCCGACGTCGCCTTTTTTCACGTCATTGCCGGTTTCATCAACAATTTTGACAGCCCAGCCATGGCCGGGAATGCCGATGGCGCCGACCTTGTGAATGTTTTCAACACCAAGGTGCACACAGCCGGGTCCGCTTGACTCCGACAGGCCGTAATTCGTGTCATATTGATGGCTCGGAAAATATTCCCTCCAGCGGCGGATCAGGCTCTGCGGCACCGGCTGCGCGCCGATGTGCATCAGCCGCCATTGGCCGAGCTGATAGTCGGATATTTTGAGATCACCGCGGTCGAGGGCGTTTAAAATGTCCTGCGCCCATGGGACGAGAAGCCAGACGATCGTGCACTTCTCGTTCGAGGCGGCCTCAAAAATGTATTTCGGATCCGTTCCCTTTAATAAAACGCCTTTGCCGCCAACAAGAAAGCTGCCAAACCAGTGCATCTTCGCGCCCGTGTGATACAGCGGCGGGATACAGAGGAATACATCGTCCTTTGTCTGGCCGTGGTGGGCCTGCTCGACTAAGCAGGCATGCATCAGGCTGCGGTGTTTATGTAAAATCGCCTTAGGGAAGCCCGTTGTGCCGGAGGAGAAATAAATAGCGGCAAAATTGTCATCCGTGAGGCTGATATTTGGCGAGGCGCTCGAGCAGTCGGCCGTCAGCGCTGCGTAGCACTCGGCAAAAGAGGGGCAAGCCCCCTCCCCGGCATACAGAAGCAGACGGTTTTTGCCGATATCCTCGGCAATCTCTTCAACGCGGCCAATAAATTCCGGCCCGAAGATCAAAGCGTCTGCCTCGGCGAGGTCAAGGCAGTATTTGATTTCTGCCGACGTATAGCGAAAATTGAGCGGAACAGCCAGCGCGCCCGTCTTCAAAATTCCAAAGTAAATGGGCAACCATTCAAGGCCGTTCATCATCAGGATGGCGACCTTGTTTCCTTTATTGATGCCGCAGCCGAGCAGGAAGTTGGCAAAGCGGTTTGCTTTTTCGTTAAAAATATTCCAGGTAATCTCCCGCCTGTAATACGGCGCGTAGGACGGCTCAATGAGGTCGTATTCCTTCCACGTGACGTGCCGGCGGTTCTTCTGTTCGGGATTTATTTCGACGAGGCATACATCGTCCCCATACAACTTGCAGTTTGTTTCAAGAATCTCTGTAATCGGCATGCAGATACCTCCTTGTATTGATCCGAGCAACAAATTGCAACCGTCTGGGCGTCTCGTCGCAGCGGCGCTGTTTATATCTTTATTGATTTAAATTCCCTGGGATTTAAATCAATATGTCTTTAAAGTGTTGAAGCGACTATACCAAATGACCATCTTTTTGTCAATTCATGACCCCGCCGAAAATGCAGGCGCTCATTTGGGCGCTCCGTCAGTATTTGCTTTACAAAAGCTGGCACGAATGATACCATTTTAGTTGAAAAGAGAGAAAAAGGGGCGATGTCATGCGCAAGCTGGCGACGGCGGCCGCGTCTTTTTCAGCCGCCGTTTTTATATCGCTGAAGCTTCTTCCGCCGTCGTTTGTTTTGATCGCGGCGGCAGCGGCCGCCGCTTTGTCGCTCTTTGGCCTGCTGTTACACGGCCCTGCACGCCGTCGGTTTTTTCTGATCGCGCTATCCCTGTCGGCCGGTTTTCTCTGGGTTGGCATATACAAGGCCGTCTTTTATGAACCGGCCCGCCAGCTTGACGGTCAGACACGAACCGTTAATGCCGTTGTCTGCGATGCGCCTATCGTGACTGACACAGTGACAAGGCTGCCCGTTGCCGTTTCGCTGGCTGGTCACCCCGCCGTCCGCACGCAGCTGTATTTGTACGATAACGACGGTGTTTCCGGCCTCGCGCCCGGAAACACTATAACCGTGACGGCGCGCTTTCGCCTAGCTGATACGATGTACGGCGAGGAGACCGATGTTTTCCTGTCAAAAGGCGTTTATTTGTTCGGTACGGTGACAGGCCCCGTGACGGTGACGGACAGCAGCAAACCGGTTTTGTTCCTCCCGGCGCGGGTTGCCGCTGCCGTCCGAGAAATGATTTCAAGGCTGTTCCCGGCAGACATTTCCGGTCTGATGCGCGCGCTCATCATCGGTGATACGTCTCAATTAAGCCGTGCGTCCGCGTTGTCCGCCGCCCTGTCGGCCACCGGCACGACGCACATTATTTCCGTCTCCGGCATGAATATCGCTTTTTTGATGGGGTTTGTTGGCCTGCTTATCAAAAACAGGCGGGCACGGGCGCTTGTCGGCATCCCTCTTGTATTCGTCTTTATGGCTGTTGTCGGCTTTGCGCCACCCGTCACACGCGCGGGGATCATGCAGATTTTCATTCTGACGGCACCGTTTGTCAAAAGGGAAAGCGACCCAGTAACGGCCTTGTCGGCGGCGCTCCTGCTCATATTACTCTTTAACCCGTTTGCGGTCGGGAGCATCGGCCTGCAGCTGTCCTTTCTCGCGACGCTCGGCATGATTCTTATGACAGAACGCCTGAACACATCGCTTCTCCGCCCGCTGGCGCGCTATAAAATCCTTCAGCGGCGGTTTTTGAAAGGCATTATCCGGTATGTCGCGGCAACACTGGCAGCGACGGTGGGGGCGCTTGTCTTCACGCTGCCGCTGATTGCTTTGTCCTTCGGCACCGTTTCACTGCTTGCGCCCGTTACAAACATTGCCGTTCTCTGGGCGTGCGAGGCAGCGTTCTGCCTCGGTATTGCAGCCGTCGTCCTTGGCTTTATCTGGTTTCCGCTCGGCGCGGCGGTCGCTTTTCCCGCTTCCCTCTTGGCGCGGCTTATGACGGCGGTCATAGAATTTTTTGGGCACACGCCGCTTGCTGCCGTTTACACCGCCAATCCGGCCATCACGGTCTGGCTTGTCGCGCTGTATATCATCTTTGGCGCCGTCCTCCTTCTCAGACTGAGCAAACGCCACCTCATCGTCCCTGTCTGTCTGTCGTCCTTAGCGTTGTGTTTCATCCTGACAGTGACCGCTTTTTATTTCGACAGCCCGGCCCTTTCCGTGACGGCGCTTCAAATCGGCCAAGGCCAGTGCCTTGTTCTGACAAGCCGCGCCGCCACCGTCGTCATCGACTGCGGCAGCTCGAGCGGCAAGGACGTCGCCGATATTTTGACAAAATACCTTCAAAGCCGCGGGCGGACAACGGTTGACCTGTTAATCCTCACGCATTTTCATGCCGATCACGCAAACGGCGTTTGCGCCCTTTTATCGCGTGAAAAGGTGTCGGCTATTCTGATGCCGGACCCCGCCATCGACAGCGGCACGCTGCCGGAGGACATCCGGCGCACCGCCCGCACACATGATGTTGCCGTCATCGAGGTGACGCAAAACTGTGCGGTGACGGCAGCCGATACTGTTTTGCATGTTTACGCGCCGCTCGGTGACAGCGGCGAAAATGAACGCGGTCTGTCAATTCTCTGCTCGAGCGGTGATTTTGACGCGCTCATCACCGGCGATATGAACGGCGCGCAGGAAAAAAGGCTTTTGGCATCGGCCGAGCTGCCTGATATCGAGCTTTTAATCGTCGGGCACCACGGCTCAAAAACGGCGACGTCCGATGACCTGCTCCAGGCCGTTTCGCCGGAGATTGCCGTCATATCCGTCGGCTATAACACTTATGGCCATCCCGCGCCGGAGACACTCAAAAGGCTTTATGACAGAGGCATTCTCGTCTATCGAACCGACGAGGCAGGTCCCGTCACAATTAAATCAACGGCTTAATACAAACGCACAGAATCGAGGTCATTTTTATGGCACAAAAAAAAGACAGCAGCGGGTACGACACGCTGCGCGCAGCCATCAGCACCGGCACCATCGGCAACCTGTATATCTTTCACGGCGAGGAGCGCTATCTGCTGGAAAACAGCCTTGGCGCCATCCGGGAGCGGCTCGTCGTCCAGTTTCCGGAATTCAACCATAAGCGCTTTGACGGGCGCGGTCTCACGATGGAAACACTTGCCGAAGCGTGTGACACGCTGCCCGTTTTTTCGGAACGGACGCTTGTAGAGGTAGAGGACTTTGATATTTTCAAGGCCGGTGAAGAGACAAAGAAAAAGCTCTATGACCTTTTGTCGGCGCTGCCGGACACCGTCTGTCTCATCTTCATTTATGACACGCTGGACTACAAGCCCGACGGGCGGCAGAAAATAGCAGCGCTTATAAAAGACCGCGCTGTGACCGTAGAATTCACAGTGCAGGACGCCTCCAAGCTTGTCCGGTGGATCAAAGCGCACGTTGCCGACGCCGGTAAAAAAATTGAGACGACGGACGCCGAATATCTGGCTCTCATGACCGGCGGCCTTATGACAACATTAAACGGCGAAATTGAAAAGGTCTGCCAGTACGCCTCCGGCAGCACCGTCACCCGCGCCGACATTGACGCGCTCGTCGTACCCGTGCTCGACGCCGTCACGTACAAGCTGACAGACCAATTGGCAGACGGCCAATTTAGCAATGCCCTGCAAACGCTCTCTGACCTTTTAAGCCTGCATGAGCCGCCTCACAAGCTGCTTTTTTCCATCGGATTGAAGCTCCGACAGCTTTTGGCGGCACGCGTTTTGCTTGATAATGCCCTCGGTGAAAAAACGCTGATGACGCTTGCCGGTATCCGCTATGATTTTCAGGCAAGAGGGCTATACGCCAGCGCTCGGAAAACGCCGCTGTCTTATGCGCGCCAAGCTGTTACGGAAAGCGCCGAGACGGCTTTGCGCTTAAACGGCGGCGGCGACCCGGAAAAGCTTTTAACAGAGCTTGTCGTTCACTTGGCCGTTTTACGGAAAGGGGCGGCGTCGTGAAACGTGTTTCGGAAGTCATTGTCGTCGAAGGGCGATACGATAAAAACACCGTTAGTCAAGCCGTTGACGCCACGGTGATCGAAACAAGCGGCTTTCAGATATTTTCCGATGCGGAAAAAGTTGCCCTGCTGCGCCGCCTAGCCGCAAAACGCGGTTTGATTCTCTTAACTGACAGTGACGGCGCCGGTTTTCTCATTCGCGGCCGCCTGAAAAGCCTGCTCGGCACAAACAACATCAAAAACGCCTATATCCCCGACGTTTTGGGGCGCGAAAAGCGCAAGCGCACCGCGTCGAAGGAGGGCAAGCTCGGTGTTGAGGGGATGCGCCGCGATGTGATTATTGAGGCGCTTGTTCGCGCCGGGGCAACTTTTTTAACAGAGAATGCCGCCACCCCAACGGGCGACCCCATCACAAAAGCCGATTTATTTGAGCTTGGGCTGTCCGGCACCACTGGGAGCGTTAAACGGCGGCAAGCCCTCATGAAAACCCTTGACTTGCCGGAGCGCTTATCACCGAACAGCTTTTTAGATGTGCTCAACGTTCTCATGACACGAGAAGAATTTTATCGTCTGGCGCAAATTTGAATTGACATTTATGCCAAATTATCTCTAATTAATTTGACCCTTGTCTATACAGCGGGGATGAATACCGTATTCTGTCGCAAAATGTGGTGTATTTGTCGAATTTTGTCGTATTCTGCGCTATTTTACGATGGAATTTATTAAAGTCCTGTGGAATAATTTCGATGAAGTAATTATTTTAGGGGTGGTCTGGGTGCGTCAGATGGAAATTTGTCAGAAGCTCTTGTCCTGCGAAGAAAAGCCCGCGCAAACACTTGTTTACTTCATTACGATCGAAGACACTGCCGACAAAGACGATGGCATTTGCTGTGAAAATTACGGCGTCGGCGTGACGGTTACTGAAAGCGGCGAAACAGCGCTTGTTTCAAACGTCACCTTTTCTCAGACAGATATCCTTACACTGGCAGACCTTTTGGCTTCCCATCTCGTCACGCCGACAACAATGCAGGACGTTATCAGCGACTGGCTGTGCACTTGACATAAATAACAAATACAGTAACGGTATACGATCAATTTTATCGCATACCGTTTGTTTTTTTGTGTACATATCGGGTCTTTTTATGTTATAATGGCTGTTGTTTCATCGGCCAGACATAAAAAGATAGAACGGAGGCCCATTTATGAAATGCCCCTACTGCGGTTATTCCGAAAGCCGGGTCATCGACTCAAGGCCTGCTGAGGAGGGCGCCACCATTCGCAGAAGACGCGAATGCCTCTCCTGTCAGAAACGGTTTACGACGTATGAAATCATGGAGCGCGTTCCCCTTGTCGTTATCAAGAAAGACGGCAGCCGCCAGACCTTTGATAAAATGAAGATTTTAAACGGCATGCTGCGCGCCTGTGAAAAACGCCCCGTCCCGCTGGCCGACCTCCAGAAGGCCGTTGACGAAATTGAGCAGGATCTCTCAAACTCATTAGAGCGCGAGATTGACTCCACCGCCGTCGGCGAGCTCGTGATGAAAAAACTTAAAACGCTTGACGAGGTCGCGTATGTTCGCTTTGCCTCGGTATACAGGCAGTTTAAAGACCTCAACACCTTTATGAACGAGCTCAACAAGCTCCTCAACGACAAATAATCAAAAGATACTGCCGATTTTGATCTGCTCGATCGCTGAAATGCTATGCAGTCTGGCTCTTGCCGCCTTGGCAGCGCCTTCGGCACCACCTGATTCACGCGCGTATATTTTTTCAAGTAGGTCGTACAGCGCGTCCGTCGCCGCATCGATCTCCGGATGCCGGAGCACGAGATGCGTATACCCGTCGCTTCCCTCCCATAATGCTGATGCCTCTTCGGCTTTTCGTCCGGCAGCGTCCCACTTTTCTGCCGCGGCGTACGCACCGGCCTCATCGACAAGTTGTGTGACATGATCGGTCAGCTTATTTAAAAAATAAATGTTGACAATAGCGGCGGCAATTATAAGCGTAAAAAACACGCCGATAAAAAGTTCCTTTTTCATGAGACGCCCTCTTTTTCGGCAAAATAAATCCGCCCGGCCTCGTCAACCGTCATCAGATAGACCTTTTTGACGTCTGGAATGTTACGGTTTGAGAGCTGGCGTTTGAGCCAGATGTCGTTATACCCCATTTTTTCGAGATTGTTGCTCAACACCCTGCCGTCATTAACGATCATGACCGGGTAAGCCGTATCGTCTGTCTGCACGTTCATCTGTTTTGGCGTCAGCGGTGATTGATCGGCGTAAAGAAGCGTCGAAAGCGACCCGTCCGTTTCCAAAACAGCGTACTTGACGGTGCTGATATCCGAAATATCCTTTTTGCGCAGCTGCTCGGACAGCTCGTCGAGCGTAAAGCGGTTCTTTTTCATTTCAGACTGAATGATTGTTCCCTTTTGGATGACAAGGCTCGGCTTGCCACAAACAAACGCCCGAAATTTCAGGCTTTTGATAATAAACGCCGAAACAAAAACTTCGCAGCACAACAGCGTCACAACCGGTACGAGCCCGTATAAAAGCGGCGTGCCGATATCCTGCAGGGGATGCGCAGCGAGGTCTGAAATCAAAACGGCGACGACAAGCTCCGCCGGTTCCAGCTCGCCGAGCTGCCGCTTGCCCATCAGGCGCATAGAGACGATGATCGCGATATAGATAATGAGCGTTCTGATTATTGAGATCGCCAAACCATCACAACCCTTCGTATTTTTACGTATTATTTCCTCCCTCCGGCCGGATATTTACCGCCCGACTGGAAAGTTCTAACGCCATCGCGCGGGGGCTCGCCCGCCC
Organism: Oscillospiraceae bacterium CM; assembly: GCA_022870705.1. Lineage (NCBI taxonomy): Bacteria > Bacillati > Bacillota > Clostridia > Eubacteriales > Oscillospiraceae > Oscillospiraceae bacterium JHJ. The sequence goes on along the minus strand of CP072107.1, from coordinate 1,054,525 downwards.
AAGAAGGAGAAAGCATGTCCATACACGAAGAATGCGGCGTTTTCGGCATTTATGACGAGGCCGGACGCTGCGCGCAAAGTACGTATTACGGCCTATATGCCCTGCAGCACCGCGGTCAGGAGCAATGCGGCATCGCCGCCGTCAACGACCTGGAGCTGACGTGCTACAAAGACGCCGGCCTCGTCGGCGATGTTTTTTCGGAATCGATTCTTGACGATTTAAACGGCACGATGGCCATCGGTCACGTCCGCTATTCGACGACAGGCGGCTCCCGCCGCGAAAACGCGCAGCCGTTGACACTCAAATACGTCAAAGGTTCCCTCGCCGTGGCGCACAACGGCAATCTCGTCAACACGGAAGAGCTCAAGCGGGAATATGAATATAAGGGCGCGATTTTTCATACGACGACGGACTCGGAGGTCATCGCCTATATCATCGCTCAGGAGCGGCTACACTCCCCCAGCATTGAGCAGGCCGTGCGACAGGCAATGGATCATCTGGACGGCGCGTACTCCCTCGTCGTCATGTCGTCCCGCAAGCTGATTGCCGCCCGCGACCCATGGGGCTTCCGCCCTCTTTGTATGGGCCGTCGCGGCAATGCCATTGTGTTTGCTTCCGAGAGCTGCGCGCTCGACAGCGTCGGCGCTGTTTTCGAGCGTGATATTGAGCCTGGCGAAGTTGTCTACGTTGAGGACGGCGTTGTCAGCAGTCTCAAATATGGCTGCGGCAAAAAATCGAACCTCTGCATTTTTGAATACATTTATTTTGCCCGCCCGGACAGCGTGATTGACGGGCAGAGCGTGCATGACTCGCGGATGCTGGCGGGGGCTTACCTTGCCGAGCAGTACCCAATCGACGCCGACGTCGTCATCGGTGTGCCGGACTCCGGCCTCATCGCCGCCAAGGGTTATGCCCTTGCCTCCGGCATCCCCTATAACGACGGCTTTGTCAAAAACCGTTACGTCGGCAGAACGTTTATTAAGCCCACGCAGCAAAGCCGCGCGCTGGCCGTCAAGCTCAAGCTCAACCCCCTTCGGGCAACGGTTTCCGGAAAGCGCGTTGTGATGATTGACGATTCCGTCGTGCGCGGGACGACGTCCGGCCAGATTATAAGGCTCTTGCGCGATGCGGGCGCAAAAGAAGTTCACATGCTCTCTTCCGCGCCAAAATTTGTCGGCCCCTGCTATTTCGGAACGGATATTCCCTCTAAAAACGAGCTTTTTGCCTGCCAATATACAACCGAAGAGATGTGCCGGATCATCGGGGCCGACAGTCTCGGCTTTTTAAGCCTTGATAATTTACAAAAAATCGCCCCCAACGCCAAATGTACTTTTTGCGACGCCTGCTTTACGGAAAATTATCCGATTTCAGGAATTCATGATGGGAAGTGCTGCGGTTGAAATTCACTAAGATGCACGGCATCGGCAACGACTATGTCCACATCAATTGCCTGACCGAAACAGTTGACGATCCGGCCGCCCTTTCGCGCCGTCTCTCCGACCGCCATTTCGGGATCGGCGGTGACGGGATCATACTGATCTGCCCGTCTGAAACGGCTGATTTTAAGATGCGCATTTTCAATGCCGACGGTTCGGAAGCACAAATGTGCGGCAACGGCATCCGCAGCTTTGGGAAATACGTTTTCGACAGAAGTCTGACCGAAAAAACTACGTTATCGGTTGAGACGCTCGCCGGTCTCAAATCCCTGACGCTGAACGTTGAAAACGGCACTGTCGCCACTGTGCGTGTCGATATGGGTGAGCCGATTCTAAAGGCCGCCGACATCCCCGTTTTGTCAAACACGGAGGACTTTATCAATAAGCCTGTCACATCGGGCGGCGAGACATACACGATGACGTGCGTCTCGATGGGCAATCCGCACGGCGTTATTTTTGTTGATAGCGTGGACGCACTCGACCTTGCGCATATCGGGCCGCCGCTTGAAAACCACACGATTTTTCCTGAACGCGCCAACATCGAATTTGTTGAATGTCTTAACGACGAGACGCTGAAAATGCGCGTTTGGGAGCGCGGCAGCGGTGAGACGCTTGCCTGCGGCACCGGCGCTTGCGCGGCGCTCGTCGCCGCCGTTTTAAACGGCAAAGCGCGACGGCACACGACGCTTCTGCTGCGCGGCGGGGCGCTCGATATTAACTGGGACGAGAGCACAAACCATGTTTTCATGACGGGCCCGGCCGAATTCGTTTTCGACGGTGAAATATAGATGAAAATGGGCAGACACAAGGTCTGCCCCTACGATAAACACCAAAGTTCATTTTCATACCTGGAGGTCACACGGCATATGCTAAAAATCAACGATAACTTTACAAAACTACCCGGCGGTTATCTTTTTCCGGAAATCAGCCGCCGCGTCAAAGCCTTTTTGGCTGAAAACCCGCCAATGCCCCTGATCCGCCTCGGCATCGGCGACGTAACGCAGCCGCTTGCGCCCGCTGTCGTCAGTGCGATGCGTCAGGCAACTGACGAAATGGGAAAAAAAGAAACCTTCAGAGGGTACAGCGACGACTCGTGCGGCTATGATTTTTTGAAAAACGCCATTTATCATAACGATTACGCCGCACGCGGCGTCACGTTTGATGTGAACGACATCTGCGTATCCGACGGTGCGAAGAGCGACTGCGGCAATATCGGGGATATTTTTGCCGTTGACAACATCGTCGCCGTCTGCGATCCCGTCTACCCTGTTTATATTGACACAAATGCGATGGCAGGCCGCGCCGGAGCGCTCGGGCCTGACGGGCGCTGGTCTAATCTCGTCTATCTCCCATGCACCGAGGCGAACGGCTTTTTCCCGGCCCTGCCGGATAAAACGCCCGATATCATCTACATCTGCTCCCCAAATAACCCGACGGGTGCCGCGGCAACGGCGCAGCAGCTGAAGGTCTGGGTTGACTACGCCAACAAAAACGGCTCCGTCATTCTTTTTGACTCGGCGTATGAAGCCTACATAACGGACGAGACGATCCCGCACAGCATTTATGAGATTCCTGGCGCCGAAACGTGCGCCATCGAGTTCCGCAGCTTTTCCAAAACGGCCGGGTTTACCGGCACGCGCTGCGCGTACACAGTTGTGCCGAAAACACTTGTGCGCGGCGGCGTCTCCCTGCGAGACCTCTGGATGCGGCGGCAGAACACGAAATTTAACGGCGTGCCATACGTCGTCCAGCGGGCGGCTGAGGCCGTTTACACCACCGACGGTCAAAAGCAGACAAAAGAGACGATTGCCTATTATCTGAGCAATGCCCGGGTCATCCGGGATGGACTTTCCAAAGCCGGAATGACGGTTTACGGCGGCGTTAACGCGCCGTACATCTGGGCCAAAACGCCAAACGGTATCGGCTCTTGGGACTTTTTCGATCTTCTATTAAAAAAAGCCTGTGTCGTCACAACGCCGGGCGCGGGCTTCGGCCCTTCCGGCGAGGGCTATATCCGCCTGACGGCCTTCGGCGACGCCGACGCGACAGTCGAGGCTGTTTCGCGCGTCGTCGGCGTTCTGTAATCTCGCTTTAAGGAGTATTTGATATGTGCGGAATAGTTGGATACACCGGCAAGCGCGAAGCCACGCCCATTATGCTCGACGGCCTCAAACGGCTTGAATACAGAGGTTATGATTCTGCCGGCGTCGTTGTTTGCGCCGATGGGGAGCTCACGTTATGCAAGGCCAAGGGCTACGTCGGCCATTTGAGTGACAAGCTCGACGGCGGCCGTCTTTTAAAGGGCAACACCGGCATCGGCCACACCCGCTGGGCCACACACGGCCAGCCAACAGACGAAAACGCGCACCCGCATCTCAGCGACGGCGGAAAAATTGCCGTCGTCCACAACGGCATTATCGAAAATTACGCCCGCCTTCGTGACATGCTGACTGCCAAGGGCTTTGCGTTTAAATCAGAGACTGATACGGAGGTCGCCGTCAATCTCATTCAGTATTTTTACAAGGGTGACATCTTAAAAGCCGTTTCCGAAGCCGTTTTACGGATGGAAGGCTCTTACGCGCTTGGCATCGTCTGTGAGGATTATCCCGACCAGCTCTTGGCGACGCGTAAAGAAAGCCCCCTTGTGCTGGGCATCGGCGACGGTGAAAATTTCCTTGCCTCGGACGTGGCCGCCATTCTTTCTGAAACGCGCGATGTTTACGACCTGTGCGACGGCGAGATTGCGCTTCTCTCCCCTGGCGGAATTAAAATCTACACGAGCGAGCTTGAGGAAATCAAGAAAGAGCCGCGCCGCGTTGACTGGGATATTTCAGCTGCCGAGAAAGGCGGCTGGGAGCATTTCATGATCAAGGAGATTATGGAGCAGCCGGAGGCTATCCGTAAAACCATTTCGCCGCGTCTGCAAAACGGCCGCGTCGTCCTCGACGGCATTGATATCGAGCCGGACTACATCAAAAGCATCACACGCATTTATATAGTCGGCTGCGGCTCGGCCTACCACGTCGGCGTTGTGGCGAAATATAATATCGAAAAACTTGCCCGCATCCCTGTTGAAGCTGTTCTGGCCTCCGAGTTCCGTTATTCTTCCCCGCTTGTTGATGAGACAACGCTCGTCATTTGCATCAGCCAGTCCGGCACGACGGCGGACACGATCGCCGCCATGCGCGAGGCCAAGAAGCTCGGCGCGCGCGTCCTCTCCATTGTCAACGTCGTCGGCAGTGTCATCGCCACCGAGTCTGACTGGTGCCTATACACCTGGGCCGGCCCAGAGATCGCTGTCGCCACAACGAAGGCCTACTCGACGCAGCTCGCCGTGGCAGACCTCGTTGCGCTCTATTTTGCCGATATCCGCGGCACCGTCTCCCCAGAGGCGTACGCCGAAATTGTTGACGGCCTCCTTGAACTGCCAGCTAAAATTGATGATATTTTGAAGGCTAAAGAGCACATCCAATACCTCGCCTCCCTCTATTTCAACAAGGAAAATATCTTCTTTATCGGTCGCAACGTCGACTACGCGCTGTCGCTTGAGGCATCCTTAAAGCTCAAGGAAATTTCCTATATCCACTCGGACGCGTACGCCGCCGGTGAACTCAAGCACGGCACCATTTCGCTGATTGAGGACGGCACGCTTGTCATCGCCGTGGCGTCTTACAAAAAGCTCATCGAAAAAACCGTCAGCAACATTGTTGAAGTGAAGTCTCGCGGGGCAGAAATTTTGACACTGACGACGCAGAGCGGCACGCCGCTCGTCACGCACGCGTCCGACAACAGCATAACGATTCCTGACTGTCACGACGTGCTTCTGCCGTCACTGGCCGTCGTCCCGATGCAGCTTTTCGCCTATTACGTCTCCCTGCTGCGCGGGTGCAGCATCGACAAGCCGCGTAATCTCGCCAAATCCGTCACCGTTGAATAAATCAGCCGTTTATTTAAGACGGCTTAATAAGCGTATAACGATGAAAGGGCGAAAAATATGAGGTATAACATCGTCGGCGACAGTCTCCCTGTCGTCATTTGCACTCTCGACCCGGGTGAGACCATGATCAGTCAGGCAGGCGGGCGCACCTGGTGCCGCGGTAACGTCATGACGGACACCACATCCGGCGGCGGCGCGCGTAAAATCCTTGGCAGAATGCTGACCGGTGAGAGTCTGTTTTTAAGTCAGTACACGGCAAACGGGCCTTGTGAAATCGCTTTTGCCTCCTCGTTCCCCGGCCGCATCATCGCGCGCCAGCTGGCACCTGGCGAAATGATCGTCTGCCAGAAGCGCTCTTTTCTCGCGGCGACGGCGGGCGTTGACCTGGCCGTTCACTTCCAGAAAAAAATCGGCGCCGGAATTTTCGGCGGCGAGGGCTTTATTATGCAGCGCATGACAGGCCCCGGGCTTGTTTTCCTTGAAATTGACGGGCATTGTGTTGAATACACGCTCGCGCCGGGCGAGCCGCTCGTTTGCGACACCGGCGTTCTTGCCGCGATGGACGCCACGTGCGGTCTCGATATCCAAATGGTCAAGGGCCTAAAAAATGTTTTCTTTGGCGGTGAAGGCCTGTTCGACACCATCGTAACAGGACCCGGTAAAGTGTATCTCCAGTCCATGAGCGTCCACCATATCGCCAATTTGATTTATCCCTATCTGCCTAAAAGCGGCGGCAACTGAACATCTGTTCTGGTGATTGACAAAAAGAAGGGGGCATGCCCCCTTCTTTTTTTATTCTTTTTCCCGAAGCAGCTTTTCAAGCGTCTCAACGCCCTTTTTAATTTCGTCAAGCTCGTTTTTGTATTTCTCAACAAGCTTGGCGGACAAGTGAACATTCTGCTGGCCTAATATGAGCTGCCGCTCTTCCGCCACCTCATCATACAGCTCCTGCTGTTCCTTGAGCTTTTCGCGCAGCTCGCTGGCGCTCATTTGATCGTATGCACTCATTTTTCAAATCCCCTTTTTATTTTTTATAATCGATCAGCCGTCAAGCGGCACTTAAAAACCACGGTCGTACGCTTTGAAGCAATCGAGGCAGACTGTTTTCCCCTCTTGCAGGCGCATTTTATGCTCCGGTGCGCCCTCACCGCAAATCTGGCAGGAAACAGTTTGAAACCGCCGCGCTTTTTCTGGCAGGTCATATGCCGGCTCGGTGATGGCAAACACCTCGCTCAGCGGTGCTGACAAAATATAGTCCATGCGCTCGTCCCGGCTCATCTCTTTTTCAAGCCGTTTGAGCATGAACCTCACTTTACTGCCGCTCCGCCGGTCGAAAAAGCTGAAGGCCTGTTTACCGGTATCCCGGTACAGGAGATTCCCTTTCCCAAAGGTGCAGCCCGTCAGCACCTGAACGCCGTCAACGCCACAGGCGTCGTTTTCCGTCACGCAGACGAGCTCTTCATCTTCGGACGCGCCTGTTTTGAGCCGCGCCATTGCTTCAACGGCGGCGCGGACGCCGATGGCGAGCCCCGGGCAGGCGTGACCGTGAAAAGCGACGGCTTTTTCCCATTTTGCTTTGTCTACCATTTTGATCGTTCCCTTCTGCTTGCGTTTGGCAAGTTCATCGCGCATCATCGCTGTTTCAGGCGCATATTTAATGTCATGATTATGCGTCGCGTTGGATGAAATCAATTTGACTCTTGCATTTGCTTTCCGATGATGCTATTATATACCCACTAGGGGTATATTGCAAGAGGGGTGTACACATTTGCGGCAAGAAATTATCAAAAGATATACAACCGAAAGTGCCTGCTGCGATAACTTGAGCTGCGGCAGCAATCTTGACTTTTTGAATATTACAGCCGGTGAAAAGATTCTTGACCTCGGCTGCGGCCGTGGGCGTGAGACGATTGAAGCAGCGCAGCTGACCGGTCGGGATGGTCTGGCTGTCGGGCTCGACATCACCGATGCGATGCTTCGGGAGGCAACCCGTGCCTCAAAAGAGGCCGGGGCGGCAAACACACGGTTCGTTGTTGGGGATATTGAGGCGCTGCCGTTTGACAGCAATTTTTTCGACGCCGTTATGAGTAATTGTGTTATTAATCACACCAGAGACAAAGTGGCGGCCTATCGGGAAATCTACCGCGTTTTAAAAAACGGCGGTCGATTTGTTGTTTCGGACGCCGTAACGAAAAGCCCGCTGCCGGACAGCGTGAAAAACGACCCGGAGGCGTGGGCACAGTGCTTCGGCGGTGCCGTTACCGAGCAGGAATATCTCGAAAGCGTTCATAAGGCCGGTTTTGAGGAAATTATTATTTTGAAGCGACGAGAATACGTAAAAAACAATTATGATTTTATCAGCCTGACCATGATGGCCGTAAAATATGACGCTTAGCGAAAGGAGGTAACCAACATGAAAAAGGTTACGAAAAAGGAGACCGCCGCCACCTGCTGCACAAATTTTGTGACAGCGCAGTGCTGCTCCAAATCATCGAAGGTTGTGGCCGGCTGCCATAACTGAATGAAAACAGGGCGGCTTAAAGGCCGCCCAGCTTTTCCGGCTTTGATCTGACGGTGAGACTGCTCGTTATCAGATTGCAATATAATACTCTTGAATAGAGGGAAACTGATGATACCGGCAAAAAATAATATTGTTATTAAACTTCAGGACGGCGGCGAGTACGCGATTTTCAATCCGCTGTCCGGCAGCTTCGATTTAATGGACGCCCGCGAACACAGCATGCTTGACAACCTTGAAACTGCCGATGCGCCATTCAAAGCGTATCTGCTTGAACGCGGGTATGCTTATGAGCAGGCGGCAGACGAAAAGGCGGTGGGTGAAAAAGCATATGCCGATTTTCGTGCCGAGATAGACGATACACAAATTCAGCTGATGCTGATTCCGACTTACGGCTGCAACCTAGCCTGCGTTTACTGCTATCAAAACGGCGTTTCCGCCGACCATCAGGTCATCACAAACGAGACAGTTGACGCTTTTTTTGACTACGCGCGGACAAATTTTGCAAGCCATCCAAAAAAACCGTTTATCACGCTTTTCGGCGGTGAGCCGCTGATCAACAGCCCGGCCCAACGCGCAGCCATTGCGTATATCGTTGACAAATGTGCCGATGAAGGTTATGAGGTCGCCGCTGTGACGAACGGTTATGATTTCGTCGAGTTCGTCGATATTCTGAAAAAAGCGCGCGTCAAGGAAATTCAGTTCACGCTGGACGGCAGCCGCGACGTGCACGACCGGCGGCGCGCCACAGCTAACCATAAGGGGACGTTTGACCGCGTTATCGAAGGGATGGACGCCGCCGTCCGTGCCGGGTTCCCCGTCAATCTCCGGACGGTTGTCGATCTCGAAAACCTTGAAGACCTTGTCCGCCTTGCTGCGTTTTTAGATAAAAAAGGCTGGCTCGACCTGCCGCCAACGCTGTTTAAAACGCAAATCGGTCGAAACTACGAGCTTTTCAGCTGTTATGCCAAGCCGGAGCATTTGCTGACACAAACGGCGCTGTGGGCAGCGTATTCGCAAATGAGTAAGCGCCACCCGATTCTTGAGAAATTTCACCGCCCTGATTTCTACGGCGTGCGCCACATTGTCGACACCGGCGAGGCGTATATGGCGAGCTTTGACACCTGCCCCGCCTGCAAAACGGAATGGGTCTTCGATTTAAACGGTGAGATATACGGCTGCACAGCCAGCTGTGGCCGTGTAGAATACCGCCTCGGTACTTTTTATCCGACCGTCGCTTTGAACGACAACATCGTTCTGCCCTGGAGAAAACGCGATGTGCGTTCAATTGAGAAGTGCCGCACGTGCAAATACGATGTCATCTGCGGCGGCGGCTGCGGTGTTGTTGCGGCGAATAAAAATGCCACCGACCCACTCACACCCGATTGCAGACCGATACAGGAAATCCTTGAAACAGGGATCAACCATTATGCCGATGCGCTCCGGGCCATGACAGAGTCAACCGATGCAGCGGCGGAAGCTGCGCCGCAAAGCCACGAGGAATCCTGCTGCTGTGGTAAAGAAGGAAAGACCGGCTGCCTCGTCTGCGGCAAACCACTTGTCTATTCGGCTACTGCCGAGAATAAATCGTGTCAAATCTGCCACCGTGACTTTGAAACGGCCGTTGTCTGCGAAAACGGGCACTATATTTGTGACGGCTGCCACAGCGGCGATATTCTCGAGCGCGCTGAGCGCTTTTTATCCGCCAGCGTGGAAAGCGATCCCATCAAGCTGGCTCAACTGGTTTTTGCGCTGCCCGGCCTGAATATGCACGGGCCGGAGTATCACAGCATCGTCCCGGCTATCCTCGTCGCGGCGTATCAGAACGCGTCGGGCGTCCGGGAGAGGAGCGATATCGCCGAAGCAATCCGCCGCGGGAAAGATGTCAAAGGTGGCAGCTGCGGCTATCTCGGGGGCTGCGGCGCGGCACTCGGAACCGGCATAGCCGCTTCCATCATCGGCAAATCCACACCAATGTCCGGTGACGAACGCGGCCGGGCGCTGGCTGCTTCCGGTCAGGCGCTTCTGGCGCTGTCGGCGCATGGCGGTCCGCGCTGCTGCAAACGTGACGCGATCGCGTCCATTCAAAGCTTTATCCATCATTCCGGTTATTTTACCGGCTTGCCCGACACAAAATATGTCTGCGGTCAATTTAAGAAAAACGTTGACTGTATCAGGACCAAATGCCCCTACTACCCGGCGTCAAATTCACGGTGAAAGGAAAAACGGATGAGCACCAATATCTCATATCTGAACAGCGCCTTGTTTGACGAGGCGGTGCTGAAAAGCGATAAACCCTTTATCGTCGATTTTTTTTCAGACGAATGCCCACCCTGCGACGTTCTCGCGCCTATTTATGAAAAGCTTGCCGAGAAGTATGACGGACATATCAAGTTTGTAAAAATCTTTCGGCAGGAAAATCGGGAGCTGGCCGCAAGCCTTCATGTAACCGGCAGCCCGACGGTTCTCTTCTTCAAGGACGGTGTCGAGGTCGGCACGCGCCTGAGCGGATATTTGAGCAAGGCGCAAGTGCGTTTGGCGATTGAAAACGTTTTGGGGGATGTCCTGCCCAAAACGGCGATGCGCCGCGTTGACTGTCAGCTGCTCATTTTAGGCGCGGGCCCCGCCGGTTTATCCGCCGCCATCTATGCTGCCCGGGCAAAGGTACAGACCGTTGTACTGGACGTCAGCGTACCGGGCGGGCAGGCCGCTTCGACGTATCATATTGAAAATTACCCCGGGACGGCGGGTGCCGTTGGCGGCAAGGCGCTGACGGAAAATATGCGCCGCCAGGCGGAGCAGTTCGGTGCGGTCGTCGATGACCTCAAGGAGATTTTTGAAGTCCGTTTGACAGAAAAAATCAAGGTTGTCCGCACGGAGGACACCGAGTATTTTGCCGGTGCCGTCATCATCGCCTCAGGGGCCGCACCGCGCGCTCTGCCTGCCGAGAACGCCGAGTCATTTGTCGGTAAGGGCGTTCATTATTGTGCAACGTGTGACGGGTCGATGTATCAGGACAGAAAAATCATCGTTGTCGGCGGCGGCGACTCGGCTGTTGAGGAAGCGCTTTATCTGACGAAATTTGCCTCACATGTCACACTCATTCACAGAAGCCAATTCCGGGCGGCAAAATCACTGCTTGATAAGCTCACCAGTCACGACAAGATCGATGTGATTCTTGATACAAAGATTCGCAAGGTCGTCGGCAAAGACTATGCTTTAACGCACGTCGTACTTGAAAACGTTAAAACCGGTGCCGTCACGGAGCTGCCGACGGAGGGCGCTTTTGTCTACATCGGGTCTGAGCCCGCAACGCAGCTGTACCGCGGGCAGCTGGCGACGGACGACGCCGGTTATATCATCGCGGGAGAGGATACGAAAACGACTGTTCCCGGCGTCTTTGCCGCAGGTGATATCCGCACGAAGCTCATCCGACAGGTCGTGACAGCCGCTGCCGATGGCGCCGTCGCCGGAATTATGGCCGAGCGTTATTTATCCGAAACACAATCTCGTTTAACCGGCGCCAACATGGGGTAATATAATAGATTGAAAATGGTCAGGAGGTTTGCAAATGTTCACAGTGTCTTTATCGGAAAAAGAAATTGACCTACTGAAGAAATCCATCCAGCATTGCCTATCGACATGCCATGAAGGCGGCAGCAAAGACGGCTGCACCGATTGCGCGGCTCTGGAGTCTGTCCTCGCCCGCCTTCCCGCCTGATGGCGGCACTCAAAAATCCCCGGGTGATAAACCCGGGGATTTTTGTGTTTAATCAGAAAATTTCATAAAGCTCCGCATCGTCGCGGCCAATTCTGTGAGGGCTTTTTCACGGTCCTCCCCCTCTACCGCGTCTCGTATGCAATTCATGGAATACTTCTCCAGAACAAGGCCGCCGACGCGGTTGATGGCTGCCCGCACAGCTGCCACCTGCGTGATGATATCGGTACATGTTTTTTCATCGTCGATCATTCTCTGGATACCTCTGACCTGACCTTCTATCCGCCGCAGCCGATTGATAATCTCATCCTTTGTGTCGCTCATACGTAAACCCGTCTCCTTCCAATACGCTATGGGGGTATTATTATTATACGCTCATTTCAATAATTTGCAAGGACATGACGGAGACCTAAGCCCGCATATATTGTAATGATTCGGACAGTTTGGGAGGGCTCAAATGCAGCGCGGCAAAAAAATGCTCATGAATACGCTCTTACTGACGGCAACATCGCTTTTTATGCGAACAGTCGGTATGGCGTTTCAGGTGTACCTTTCCAAAAAGATCGGCGAAACAGGTATTGGGCTGTTTCAGCTCATTATGTCGGTGAGCATGCTGGCCGCAACCTTTGCCATTTCTGGCGTCCGTTTTGCCACCACGCGCCTCGTTGCGGAAGAGCTTGGTCTTTCACGCAACGGCGGCGTCAAAGCAGCTGTTTTCCGCAGCCTGCTTTACGCGCTCACTTTTGGGCTGGCAGCCTTTGCGGCGCTTTTTTTCGGTGCCGACACGATTGGCCGCACCTGGATTGGCGACGAGCGTACAGTTTTATCCCTGCGCCTTCTGGCGTTGAGTTTGCCGGCGTTTTCCCTGTCGGCTGTTTTGTCCGGCTACTTTACGGCCGTTTCCCGTGTCATTAAATCGGCCGTTGTCAACATCTTGGAGCAGTTTATTCGAATCGGCGTCGTCGTTGTTGCCCTGACGCTGTCGAAGGGATATACCGTTGAGACGGCCTGCGCCGTTATCGTCATTGGCGGCGTTGTCGGTGAGATGGCGTCTTTTTTAATGCTTTTTGTTTTATATGTTGTCGACAGGCGGCGGTATCGCGCCGACGATCAAAAGGTGACTGGCATGACAAAGCGCCTTATTGTCATTGCCTTTCCGCTCGCTTTGTCCGCCTATGCGCGGACGGCGCTTTCGACGCTTGAAAACCTGCTTGTTCCGCGCGGCTTTCAAAAGTCCGGCGCTTCAAGCGACAAGGCGCTGGCTACTTACGGGATGATTCAGGGGATGGTTTTCCCGATCATTGCCTTCCCGTCCGCTTTCTTTTACTCGCTGGCAGAACTCATCGTCCCCGAGCTGACGGATGCACAGGTACGCGGCAGAACGCGCGAAATCTCTGACAAAGTCAGCCGGATTCTTTACTTATGCCTTTTGTTTTCAATCGGCGTAACGGCCGTTATGTTTACATATTCCGGCGCGCTCGGACAATCTATCTATCAACGGGACACCGTGGGAACGTATATCCGGCTGCTTTCTTTTCTCATGCCGATCATCTTTCTTGACAGCGTGACAGACGGCATGCTCCGCGGACTTGGCCAACAAATGGTCACCATGCGGTATAACATTCTCGATTCCTTCATCAGCGTTCTGCTTGTCTATTTCCTTTTGCCGAAATACGGCGTTTACGGATATGTTTTCATCATCTATTTTACGGATCTCTTTAATTTTACGCTCAGCATCCGCCGTCTCGCTCGTGTCACAAAAATACGCTTGCCTTTTGGTAATGCTTTAATAGCTGTCTTCTGTGCCGCCGGGTCCAATGTCCTGTCACTTTTTCTGCTGCGTGCCGTCGGGCTGCCGCTGCGTGCACAGCTGAGCGTCTTGCTGCTGCACATGATCTTAGCCTGCGTGCTTTACGTTTTGCTCCTGCTTCTCACGCGCTGCATTGAGCGGCGTGACCTCGGGCGCTTTCTGTCTTTCTATCATCAAAAGAGAAAGCATCCTGCCAGATGACCCTAAATTATAAATTACGTTACAAATTACCAAAATAATATATTATTTGACAAAATTGTCATCCTCGTATAGTATGTGAGAGTTGGAGGTGATCGCATTGAAACGCCGCAAAACGGTTCTGCTGCCTGTGTTATTACTGGCCACGCTGCTCGTTGCTTTAGCGATCATCATCTATGTCAGCGTCCGCTCGCATGTTAGCGGCCTGCTTAACGACAGCTACCTCACATCTTACACGGGCGGTTGGAAGACAGCCGACGGGGAGCCTGTAACCTTGCCGGGACAACTTCCGCAAAACGGTCATGACGCCGTAACGATTTTTAACGCCCTTCCTTCGGACATGCCCGGCGACGCTTATCTGTATCTCGAAACGAATTTTCAACAGCTTGAGGTAATAGCTGACGGTCACGTTCTTTTTTCACTGTCCGACCGTGATGTTTTTAATCATATAGCTGTGACGTCCACGTATCTCATTAAAATCCCGGCGTCTGAGGCCGGACAAAACATCGAAATTAAGCTGACGCCCTATCACCCCGACAGAGAGGTTGTGGTCTACCGTCTGACGCTGGGAGACGGTATTACGACGGCTATAAACATCTTAGAAAGTAAAGCCGATATCGCGTTTTTATTTTTTATTTTGTCGATCCTAACCGGGATTAATATTTTCTTTCTCATCCTGCTGGGTAAACAGAAGAATCGAAGCCATTTTTGGAGCATGCTTTCTCTGACGGCTTTTATTTTTATTTCAGCAACATGGATTTTAACGGATTCAAAGATCCTATATCTCTTTTTGAATCATGCTGAAATAAACGTCTATCTCTACAGCTTTTCGTTTATGCTGATGCCGGTACCTCTTTTGCTGTATTTTCGGCAGCTCTTTATTAAAGGCAAGGCCTTTGTTAATCTACTTGTTTTGTTATATCTTGCCGTTTTCTGCTTCCGCATTATATGCCACATCCTCGCCATTGCCGATCTGATGCAAACCTTGTTTCTGGTGCACATACTCATGTCCATCACGGCATTATTGTTTATCGTACTCGGTATAAAAGAGCTCGTCAAACGCCGGCACAATAAGAGTTTTTTGATTCAGGCGGCTATTACTGTTTTAGGTTTTGCAGGGCTCTTTTCAATCTTCCGGTATGTAACAACGTCAAATGACAGCTCTGTTCTTGTTGAGTACGGCCTTGTCGTTTTATCGGCAGCAATCGGATTCAGCGCCGTGCGAGACGGCATGGCGACGTTTGTCAAAACCAAAAATTTTGAAAAGCTGACAGGAACGATTCCCAGCGGTATCTGCCGGATTGAAAATCTCGAAACGGCACATATTCTCTATGCCAACCCGTATTACTATGACCAGTTCGGATACAGCGCGTCGGAGGCGAATAAAATCGGCTTTACGTCCGCTGATTTTACCGTCCTGCCAACAGATTTGCCAAAGCTCAAGGCATCTGTTCGAGAATATAGAGCCGCGAAGCTGTCAAGCTTTGAGCTTGAGGCGCGCCATGTGACGAAAAAAGGCGCTGTTTTATGGATTCTCTCGCGTTTTAGGCTTGACGCTGACGAAAGCGGTGAAATGACGGTTGTCATGGTCGACATCACCGACAGGAAAACAGCCGAAGAACGTCTGCGCATCAGTGAAGAGGAATACAGAATCGCCACAAAGCAGAGCAACAAGATGATCCTCCGATATGATTTTGCAACGGATGTCTGTTGCCGCCAGCCAGACGCCGCGCATTTCGTTGGCTTCCCCGACGTGATCGAAAACGCGTCGAAGACCATCGCGGCAACCCCGATCGTTGCCAAGGACAGCAAAATCGTCTTTACAACGTTTATCCAAGCCGTCCTCAGCGGCGAGCGCAATGGGAGCGCCGTTGTCAGCCTTCTGGATCGCGAGGAGAGCCGCTATAAATGGTATCATCTTGACTTTACAACTATTTTTGACGAAATGAACGAACCGGCACGGTCAATAATTTCTCTCTACGATGTGACGCCGCAATACCAGAAAGAACTGGCGTTCCGGCGCTGGCAGCAAAATTACGAGGCTATTCTGAACACATCCGCCTACTATTATGATTACAACCTGACGAGCGATAAAATCGAACACGAAGAGGGCCGCCTCTTTCCGACTGTCCCGAAAACTGTTTCACGGACGCTTTCGGGTATTGCACAGCATGTCGCCGAACGGGAAGTTTTTGAATGCGACCGCGAGCATTGGCTCTCTTTTATGTCGAGAGAGCGCCTATTAGAGCGCTATGCCGCCGGTCTAAATACCGACAAAACCGAATTCCGGCGCTTCTCGAACGGCGCCGCGAAATGGACGTCTCTGAGTGTTCAGCTGATACCGGACCCGTATTCTACAGCCGTCAAAGGCTATTTTCTCCTGGAGGACATTGACGAGAAGAAAAATGCCGAGCTGACGCTGCAGGAGCGCTCCATCCGCGACGCGCTGACAGGCCTTTTGAACAGGGGCGCTTTCATTGAGCAGATTGACGCCATCCTCGCTAAAAGCGACGAACGCACACAGCACGCCCTGATCATGCTCGACATTGATAATTTCAAGTCAATCAACGACACGCTCGGTCACAGCGCCGGAGACGCGCTGCTCATGAATATCGCCGAAAAGCTCCGTTTTGCCCTCCGGTCGGACGATGTCTGCGGCCGCCTCGGCGGTGACGAATTTGTTATCCTGCTCAAAAACATGAATTTCGGCAAGCCGCTGGAGGCACGCGTCAACGATTTGTGCAACCTCATCTGCGACGAGCTGGTCTGGGGCATTGCCGTCTCGGCAAGCTTTGGTATTGCCGGATATCCAAATGATGGGCTGACCTTTGAAGAGCTCTATAAAAAAGCCGATGTCGCTCTTTATAAAGCGAAAGCGCACGGCCGCGGCGGATATGCCCTGTATGACCCGCAGCTGAGCTTTGACGATTTGTCATTAAAAAATTAAACGATATCGGCGTTGTTAATAGCTATTGCGAAAATCCCCGGATGCCGGGGATTTTTTTTGACCTTTGTCTCGAAACAAGCCGTATATTTGTTCACCACGGTACATACATATTACGGAGATCACAATCCATAAGGAGGAGTCAGCGTGAACGAGCACGGTATTTATGAGGATATCGCCCTCCGAACCGACGGGGATATATATTTAGGTGTTGTTGGGCCCGTCCGGACTGGAAAATCAACCTTCATCAAACGCTTCATGGAGACACTTGTCATTCCGAACATCGACAATGTCTATATGCGTGAGCGCGCCCGCGACGAATTGCCCCAAAGCGGCTCCGGCCGGACGATTATGACGGCTGAACCGAAATTTGTTCCCGAAGAGGCCGTTTCCGTCACGATGGACGGCGGCGCGACATTTTCCGTCCGCCTCATTGACTGCGTTGGTTACATGGTGCCGGGGGCGGTCGGACAGTTTGAAGGGGAAGCGGAGCGCATGGTGACGACACCCTGGTTCGACGACGACATTCCACTGACGGAAGCGGCCGAGGTCGGCACGCACAAGGTTATCGCCGAGCACTCGACGATTGGTCTTGTCATCACGACGGACGGGACGATTACCGACATTGAACGCCAGAATTACGTCGAGCCGGAATCCCGCGTTATTCGCGAGCTCAAGGAAATCGGCAAGCCGTTTCTGATCATCATCAATTCAGCAAATCCGACCTCGGAGCGCGCACAAAAGCTCCGCGCGGAGCTGTCTGAGCGGCACGGCGTGACCTGCCTTGTTAAAAACTGCATGACGCTCGACAAGGAGGACGTGACAGGCATCATTAAGGCCGTTCTGTATGAATTTCCTCTTTCCGAAGTCGGGTTTTACTTGCCGGCGTGGGTCAACGCGCTGCCGATGGAGCATCCCATTAAAAACGAGCTGCTGACATCCATTCGCAGCAATATGGAAAACGCCGCACGGATAAAGGATGTTGAAAACGCTGTCGCCGCTATTGGCGAGACATCACCTGTGAATATGTCATCCGTCCGCGATATGGACCTTGGCCGCGGCGTCGTCACGGCGACGCTGGAGCTGCCGCATGAGCTGTTTTACAACACGCTGAGCGAACAATCCGGTCTGACCGTTCAGGACGACGGCGATCTCATCAATCTGTTAACGCAGCTATCGAGCATCAAGCGTGAGTACGACCGCATCGATTCGGCGCTGCAGGACGTCCGCACGCGCGGCTACGGCATCGTCATGCCGGGACGCGAAGAATTGCATCTCGAAGAACCCGAGATCGTCCGTCAGGGCGGGCGGTATGGCGTTCGCCTGAAGGCGTCGGCCCCGTCCATTCACATGATCATGGCCAATATCGAAACCGAGGTCTCCCCTGCCGTCGGCGGTGAAAAGTCATCGGAGGATATCATCAATTTCCTTCTGCAGGAGTTTGAGGGCGACGTCAGCAAGATTTGGGAATCGAACATTTTCGGCAAATCCCTCTATGATATCGCCGGAGAAGGCCTCAACGCCAAAATCAAGAAAATGCCCGACGAAACGCAAGGCAAGCTGCAGGAAACCCTCCAGCGCATCGTCAACGAAGGCAGCGGCGGCCTCATCTGCATCATTTTATAACAATCGTATCATGGATACTAAAGGGTGAACCGGCACTGCCGGTTCACCCTTTGTGTTGTGGGTAGTTTTAAGCTTATCTCTTATCATTATAATCCTCTCTTTATGAACTTCGAGGGAAAATGATTTCTACCATATTCCGTCTGATATCCGCTCACATCATCCCACATAATCAGAAAATATATTTCCACTAAGAACATTCCATTTAATTTCTGTCCCCTCTTTGATTTCTGGTGTTACTCCCAAATTTATTTCTTTTTCAGAAATCAAAGTCGATAACTTATCTGGCGTAATAAATGGTACCTTAGCCTCATCGAAAATTTCTTTGTATAGGCTTTTCGTATAAATGCTCGCATCCTTGATTGGGTTCATATTGTTGTCATAAACATAATATGTATAGTAACACTCGTTGTTAGTAGTCTGATCTATATCGGCCTCTAAATTGTTATAAAATCGTATTGTATCAAACTCAATTCTATCTGTTATCCCCTTTATCTTTGCCAGTTCAGGAATTTGTTTAAGCTCATCTGACCAGGAGAGTTGATTAATATCGAGTTCACTTTCAATAGATACAATGAAATGCCAGTTACCATCTTTGTCAATCAGACCATATTCTTCATCGTGAAGGCTGGCTCCACCGCTGCCGGCAGATTGATAATATCCATATTCATTCATTGTCGTATCGCTTCTTGCCCAAGTCTCGTAATAATAACAAAGAGATAGTTTTCCAGAGATATATTTTATTACATAAACAAGTGTGCTATCATCACCCTCGCAATAAATGTCCATCCCTTTTAATCGAAGAGCCAATTCTTTTACACCATCATTACCACAATCGATATAGCTATATTCGATGTTCTTTATTTTCTTATTTGATGAGTATTTAAAATAATTTGCTGTTACTATTTTGAGAACTTCCGAAAGTGTATATTCGCTTCCCTTTTTGTAAAAAGCCCCCTCTACATAGTCTTTTGGCATATAACGGTCAAAAGACACCTTCATTTCATTTCTCATAAAGTTCTCATAGGCTTCCATAGAAAGTTCATCTAAAGTGTTGTTTTGTTCCGATGCTGGTGCAAACGCTGGCGTTGTAGATGTTTCTATATCGGATGTAATACTTGAAGCTACTGTCCCGAGTTTTTTACATCCACTAATCATAAGCAACGATGTAATAATCAAAGTTATAATAACCAATTTCTTCTTTGTCATTATTCAAATTCCATCCTCAGAATACTTTTTGAGCGAAAGCCAGACAATAAAGAAATAGATTAACCAAATTGTCTTTATAAAAAAGCAGAAGAAAATTGCTGTCTAACTAGCTTTATTTTGGTGGATAATCATAGCTTGTTATTGGACTTTTCCCAAAGCCTTCATATGCAATTTTGTCTGGTTCATTTGTTTTTAATCCATAAGAACTGACAAGTTCTTTAATGTCGCTTTTTTCAACAATTTTGAAAAGCATATCACCGGATATTAAGTATCTACTAATACTTAATTCTTCAATTATTATCATGTTATCCTCAACCCGCCATGTTCCCGAGTAGAATGGATCAGCTCCTTCATTTCTAGAAACTTTTCCGTTTTCCAATAACGCGAATGCATCAGGGTATTGCCAATAATAATGCGACCAATCAAATGCTTCAATAAAAATTAGGTCTTTGTCATAGACGCCTCCGCCCGGGTTATCAATGCTATACACGCCAATATAATTACTCATTTCCTGCCCGGCCAGACTGTTTTGGACTGTATTTCCATCTTGGGTATTTGGTACTTTCGGACTTTCATTTTGGCTTACGTCAGCAATTATACTGCAGGCTGCGGTTAGAACAATTATTGCTATTACCGTTAATATTAAGGAGACTCTTTTCATAAAACAACATCCTAAATTCAGTATAAAAGATAAGCAAGATTATTAATATGAAGAGACTTGCTTAGTTTATATATCGTGAGGATACTCTCTTAATTACCTATTATTGTATCACGCATCTAATTGTCAATCAACGCAAAATATAGCAAAAAGCGACAGGGGTTATCCTGTCGCTTCTTCAATGTTGGTGTGCAAAAATCTGATCTAGCGGGAATGCTGCTGCTTGTTTTATTGAGTTCTTCTATGAAACTCAAATATAAGCCTCATAGCCTTACTGGCCAAACAAATCCGACGAGGTGACGCGCCAGATGACAGCGCTCATCTCCGAGCGCATGATGCTGCTGTCTGGATAATACTTCAGGCCGCCCGATACATTGACGCCGGTAATAATGCCGCAGTAATAAAGCGTCAGGACGTGGCCGTTTGTTGTGTCCATAAAAATCGGTTCAGGGTCGAGCGCCGGAAGGCCGAGCGCTTTTGCCGTTATTTTGGCGACCTCCAAACGGGTAATCGGCGCATTTAAATCCGTAATCTCGCCGCTGTCAACAAAGCCCCTCGTCAGCGCCAACTGCAAATAACCGCTGGCCCAGCTTGAAGCGTCACCGGGCTGCTCGTCAAATCCGGCAGCGCGCAGGATGAGCTTGAGCGCTTCACCGCTGCTCACTGTTCTGCTGGGCTGAAACGTACCGTCCGGGTAACCGCTGACGACTTTTTGCTCGGCAAGGCCGCTCACGTACGGATAAAACCAATCTGTCTGCTTGACATCCGGAAAACCGCCGGGCGTCACGGGCCCCGGCCCGTCTGTCCAGCGCGCCGTCACACTGAGGTTTTTCACGGCAAGGTCTGTCGGTGAAATCTTCGTGCCGTCCGACGTATACCAGCCGTCGAGCGTTTTGCCGCTCAGCGTTGCCGACTGAAGCGCCCCATAGGGCATGTTGTACGTGTAAAAGTAAATGCTGTACGGCACGCTGCCGCCCGCGGCGTCATATGTAATGTATTTGTATTGATGCGGGTCGCTGCCGGTATAATCGTTAAACAAAAGCATCTTCGCTTCTCGTATGCGCCGCTCCACCAGCTTGTTGAGCACCGCCTTTCCCTGGTGGCACCATGTGCCGAGGGCATTGACGATTTCAAGCTCCGTATAATTGTTAAACCCGCTGAGCATATAGCTGTAAATCCTGTTTGAGGAGCTCATCCAAACCGTTCCGATATTGTAGGACAGCGAGAGCAGCGCGTCGTATTCATTTTGTTTGAGCGTAATGTTATACTTCGTCAAAACCTTGTTAACAGCATTTTCCTTGACGTCTAGCGCCTTGCGCAAAAGGCTGTCTGCCGTGGCCTCCGAGATGCCGTTCGGGTAGTCGCCGGGGTTGCATTGCGTGCCGTACCCGATAAAATACTTTCCGGCGTCGATATAGGCTTTGCTCGAAAAGCCCTCATATTCTTTAATGAAAGAAATCCCCGCCTCGCTGACGGACGTGACGCCGACAGCGGCAGCCGATGCCGGAAAACCGATGACGCCGAGAATGAGCATTGAGGCTATGATGCGCGCAAGCGCCTTTTTCAAACGGTTTCCCTCCCTTTGCGTCATGGTGCGCTTAAACTTTAAAAAAAGCGGTACCGTTGGACAGTACCGCTTCGTTTCCGCCAACTTTAATCGGTAGAAAAAACCATTAACTTATGTAACTGATGACAAGTATAGCGGCTTGCTGATACAAATTCAACTAATTTATAACTATTTGTAACATTTTTGAAATATTTAATCGGTTTTTGACGGTTTAACAAAATATTGATGTCCAATTTTTACCTGTCTGTCAATTCAGCGTGTCGGCTTTCAGCTCGAATAGAACCGCAATACGTTCTTTGAGACGCCTGTTTTCCGGTGACGCCAGCGCCGGGTCACCCGCGAGTACTTCATCAGCTGCAACCTGCGCCTGCGATAGAACGCTCATGTCCGCGGCGAGATTGGCAATGCGCAGCTCCGGCAGGCCGTGCTGGCGCGAACCAAAAAAGTCACCGGGGCCGCGGAGCTTTAAATCCTCTTCGGATATTTTAAAGCCATCGTTCGTGGTGCACATAATTTTAAGCCGTGCCTCAGCAGTCTCCCCGCCCGTTCCCTCAAACAAAACACAGTAGGACTGATACGCCCCCCGGCCTACGCGGCCGCGAAGCTGGTGCAGCTGGCTTAAACCAAACCGGTCGGCGTTCTCGACAACGATGAGCGCGGCATTCGGCACGTCAACGCCGACTTCAATGACCGTCGTTGCCACGAGGATATCCGTCTCGCCGCGTTTAAACGCTGCCATGACGGCCTCTTTCTCTTTCCCTTTCAAGCGCCCGTGCACAAGCGCCACGCGCAGGTCCGGGAAAACGCTGTCTTGAAGCTTTTTAGCATACGCCTGCGCTGATTTGAGGTCATTATCCGGCGTATCGCTGTCCTCAACCATCGGGCAGACGATATAGACCTGCCGCCCCTCTGACACGAGCTTACGAATAAAAGCTTCAATCCGTGGGCGCATCGCTTCCGATACGGCAAACGTTTCAACCGTCTGACGGCCCGGCGGGAGCTCATCAATAACCGAGACATCTAGATCGCCGTAAATGATAAGTGCCAAGGTGCGCGGGATAGGTGTAGCCGACATGATAAGCACGTGCGGCGCAGCGCCTTTCTTTGTCAGCGCGGCGCGCTGGCCAACGCCGAAGCGGTGCTGCTCGTCCGTCACGACGAGCGCGAGGTCAAAAAAGTCAACACCCTCGGACAAGAGCGCATGCGTGCCGACGGCAATGTCAATTTCCCCAAGGCGGAGTCTGTTACAAAAGTCGGTCTTCTGCTTCGCCGTCATGCGACCTGTTAAGAGGCCGACTCGAACGCCGAGGGGCTCTAACAGCGCAGTCAATGTTTGATAATGCTGCTCGGCTAAAATTTCTGTCGGCGCCATGACGGCCGATTGGCAGCCGGAGCCCTGTGCAAGCCAGCAGCAGGCCGCCGCGACGGCCGTCTTGCCGGAGCCGACGTCGCCCTGTACAAGCCGGTTCATCGGCACAGTGCGCGTCATGTCAGACGTGGCTTCCCAGATGGCACGCTGCTGGGCGGCCGTCGCTTCAAACGGAAGCGCTTTGAAAAAAGACTCCAGATCGGCGTTTTCAAGCGCCCGGCCGACTTCAGCGGCGCGGCGGCGGCGCAAGAGGCGCATGGCTGACGCGATGACGAAGAGCTCTTCAAAGATGAGACGACGCCGTGCCAGCTCCAAGGCTTCCGGGTCTGCCGGAAAATGAATATTGTGATAGGCATAAAGCGCCTGTGACAGCTTGTACCGCTCACGGACAGACGGCGGCAGAGCGTCCGGCACGCTGTCCCCGACGGCGGCAAGCCCCTGACGGACGGCATTTGCTATCATGTTCTGCGACAGACCGCGCGTCAGCGCGTAAATCGGGACGATACGACCCGTCACCTGACGCACCGTCTCTTTTTCAAAGATGGGGCTTTGCATCTCCGGCCGCAGCGCCGTGCCTGTAACCTTGCCGTAAAACACATATGTTTCGCCCGGCTTTATCTGGTCTTTCACAAAGCTTTGATTGAAAAAGGTGAGCTCCAAGCTGCCCGTATCGTCCACAACGCGCAGCTTAACTAGGTCAAGCCCCTTTCGGATGTGTGACAAACGCGGGGCCACGGCCGCCAGCGCCCGGACACAGACGGTTTCTCCCGGCGCGAGGAGCGCAATCGGCTTGAAGAGCGTTCGATCCTCATAGGCGCGCGGAAAATACGTGATAAGGTCATAAAGCGTCGCGATGCCGAGGCGCGCCATCGCTTTCGCGCGCGCCTCGCCAACGCCCTTAATATATTGGATAGCCGTGTTGAGCTCCGCCATACGCGCCTCCCCACCCGATATTTGCCATCAGTTTACCATAGCGCCACCTGTTTTGCAAAAGGCTCTTACGGCAGAAAAAAGCTGGGGCGGACACACTGTCTACCCCAGCTCGCGCTGCATACTTTATATCACTTGTTTTTTCAGCGTTTTTCGCAGAACCGGTGCGATGAGGGAGGCTAAAGCGATTTTTATCGCGTCGCCGAGAAGAAACGGCAGGACGCACAGCGTGAGCGCCTTTTGAAACGGTGCCCCAGTGACATGAATAAACCAGGCCGTGCCGCAGGCGTACAGCACGATCGTCCCAAGTACCATCGCAACTGGATATATCCACTTCTTAAGCTCAAATTTATCAACAAGCAGGCCGATAACAAAAGCGCACGGGATATACCCGATGATAAAGCCGCCCGTTACGCCAACCAGCTTTTGCACCCCGCCGGTAAACCCGGAGAAGACCGGCAGGCCGACAGCGCCGAGCAGAATGTAAACGATCACGGCAAGTGTCCCGTATTTCCAGTTGAGGACCGAGGCCGCAAGGTAAATCGCGAGCGTCGCCAGCGACAGCGGGATCGGGCCGATCGGAATCACGAAGGGGGACGCCACGCAGATCAGCGCTGCGAAAAGCGCTGTAAATACCATGTTTCTGATGCTCATGTTTTTCATTTTTATTTCCCTGTCTTTCATTTATTATCTGTGCCGCATGGCGCACGGCGCGGCCGGACGCGCACCTCACCGGACGAAAGCGCCTCAATCGACCCGTCATCATATCGAACAATCAGACGGCAGTCATCGTCAATATCGATGGCGCAGGCTTTTCGCGTTTTGTCACCTGCCAGAACGTCGACATCCTGGCCGATGAGAAACGAGCGCTTTTTGTAAGGCGTCAAAAACGGTTTATCACCGAGCTTCTCATAATACTGCCACAGGCGTTTTAAAACCTCGGCAATAAGGCGCGCCTTAACGCCGGACGGCGCCGCGCCCTCATAGAGCGCCCCCGCAACGTCGCGCAAGTCTTCTGGAAAACCGCCCGACGGCAGCGCCACGTTGATGCCGATGCCGACGACGACATAATCCAGACCGCCGCTTTCCATGTCGAACGCGCCCTCTGTCAGGATACCGCAGACCTTTTTGCCGCCGACAAATAAATCGTTGACCCATTTGATTGACGCCTGTTTGCCGGCGACGGCCTCGATAGCCTCGCAGGCGGCAACGGCGGCCGCTGCCGTTATCAGCGCGGCGTCCATCGCAGACAGGCGCGGCCGCAGCAAAAGGCTGAAGTAGACACCCGTGTCGCCAGGCGAGTAAAAGGAACGGCCTTGCCGCCCGCGCCCACTCGTCTGCTCACATGAGGCTAATACTGCCCCTTCCGGGGCTCCGTCAGACGCTTTTTCCTTTAGGGAAGCATTCGTCGAGGTCGTTTGTTTGACAACCTCTATTTTAAACGTCCCGGCGCGGTCGCCCAGGTGCTTTTCAATGGCAGCCGCGGAGAGGATATCGCTCTCCGGCAGCAGGCAGTAGCCTTTGTTCGTCACAGCCTGAATCTGATGACCTTCCTCTTCAAGTGCTTTCACGGCCTTCCAGACGGCGTTGCGGCTGACGAAAAGCCGCGCTGCCAGCGCACTGCCCGAAATGTACTGCCCCCTATTGTCTTCCAGCGCTTTTAAAACGGCGCTTTTCAATTCCATGCGCATCACCCGTCCAGCGTTTTGATTATTCTAAAAGAAAAAAAACACATTGTCAACATATCTTACGATATTGGTGACAATGTGTTTTGTGTTTTTAAATTCAGCCGATGATCAGCTTTTTCAGTTCTTCCTCAGCCGCAAGGGCGTTGGCGCGGCCTTTTGACTCGCGCATGACAGCCCCGACGAGCGCCTTGATGGCCTTTTCCTTACCGGCTTTATAATCGTCAACCGATTTAGGATTATCATCGATGGCTTTTTGGCACAGGGCTTTAAGTGCCGACGCGTCAAACCCCGCCATGTCCTCCTCCGTGATAAAGGCCGTTGCCGGTTTCCCGGTTTCAAGCATTTGCGAGAAGACACGCTTGGCGAGATTGCGGCTTATTTTATCGCTTTCCAGAAGCCGCGTGAGTTCACCAAGCTGCTCGGCAGTGACGGACGGCGACCAGTGCTCGCGCTCAGCTTCCGTCTGAATGACGCCGAACATCTGCGTCACCATGAACGTGGCGACTGTTTTAGGGTTTTGCACGCCCGCTGATGCCTTTTCAAAATAGTCGGATACAGCCCGGTATTTCGTCAGCATGCGTGCGTCGGCTTCCGGCACGCCGAGCTGTGACACATACCGCGCAAGCTTTTTATCCGGCAGCTCCGGCAGGCTGCTTTCAAGCTGCTCTAAAACGTCGTACGGCAGGATGACGGGAATAATGTCCGGATCGGGGAAATAGCGGTAATCATCGGCATTTTCCTTGCCGCGCAGGTTCGTCGTCTCGCCCGTATCGGCATCAAAATGCCGCGTCTCCTGCACGACGACACCGCCCGACGAGAGAATCTCCTCCTGCCGCTTAAACTCATGCTCGATGGCGGCAGCGACCGACGTGAAGGAATTGAGGTTTTTAATCTCGGCGCGGACACCGAAGGCCGTCTCCCCTTTCGGGCGCAGGGAAATGTTGACGTCGCAGCGCATGGAGCCTTCCTGCATGCGGCAATCCGACACACCGACGGCGCGGAGAATCGTCTGGAGCTTTTCGAGGTATTCCGTGGCCTCCTCGGCGCTTCTGAAATCGGGCTCTGAGACAATTTCGATGAGTGGGACCCCGCCGCGGTTATAATCGACAAATACAGCGCTGCCCTGATGGACGAGCTTGCCCGCATCCTCTTCGATGTGGATGCGCGTTAAATTGATGCGCTTGCCGCCGGACAGCTCGACCCAGCCGCCCTCGCACAAGGGCAGCTCATACTGCGAAATCTGATACGCCTTCGGCAGGTCGGGATAGACGTAATGCTTGCGCGCCATAACGGAATGCCTATTGATGCGGCAGTTCAAGGCAAGCCCCGCCGTGACGGCGTATTGGACGACGCTCTTGTTCAAGACGGGGAGACTGCCGGGCTGGCCCGTACAGATGGGGCAGCAGTGCGTGTTCGGCGCGCCGCCGAACGCCGTTGTGCAGGAGCAGAATATTTTAGACTTTGTTGAGAGCTCCACATGCGTTTCGAGCCCGATGACCATTTCGTACGTCACAGTGCCACCCCCATGTCAGCCGTCTTCAGATAAGACCGCGCCGTCTCGCGTTCGAAGGCGAGCGCCGCATTCAAGACCGTCGCCTCCCGGAAGCGACCGCCGATGAGCTGCAGACCAATCGGCAGGCTCTTGCTGTCCACGCCGCACGGAATCGACACAGCGGGAAGCCCAGCAATGTTTACGGAGCAGGTGCAGATATCCGTCTGATATGTCTCGACAGGCGAGAGGTCCGCGCCGAATTGCAGCGCTGTGACCGGCACTGTCGGCGTCAGGATTACGTCACAGCGGGCAAACATGTCGGAGAATTCACGGACAATGGCGCGCCGCAGCTGCTGCGCCTTATTGTAGTAGGCATCGTAATACCCGGCACTTAAAACATACGTGCCCAATAGAATCCGGCGGCGCACCTCTTTACCGAAGCCCTCCGTGCGCGTCCGGCAGATGAAATCGTTTAAATCGGAAAACGATGGCGCCTGGTGGCCGTATCGCAGGCCGTCATACCGCCCGAGGTTGGACGACGCCTCGGCGCAGGCGATGATATAATAAGTCGGCAAAACGTATTGAAGCAGCGGGAAATGAAGCGGCACAATTTCCGCCCCGAGCTTTTCATAAAGGGCAACGGCATCTGACAGCGCTTTGTCAACATCGCCGCTCAAGCCTTCGAAAAACTCGCTGGCTATACCGATTTTGAGCCCCTTGATATCACCCGTCAGTCTGTCCGCCACCGGGGCAGCACCGCGGGACGTCATATCGCCGGGGTCTTTCTCACAGATCGCATCAAAAACAAGCGCGGCATCCTCAACGCACGTTGTGATCGGCCCGATCTGGTCAAGCGATGAGCCGTAGGCAATGAGCCCACGGCGCGACACCGCGCCGTACGTTGGCTTCAGTCCGACGAGGCCGCAAAAGGACGCCGGCATACGGATGCTGCCGCCCGTATCGGAGCCGATGCCGTAAACGGCGATGTTTGCGGCCACGGCTGCGGCAACGCCGCCGGAGCTGCCCCCAGCGACATGCCCCAGATTGTGGGGGTTTTTTGAGCCGCCGAAATACGAATTTTCACACGTTGAGCCCATGGCGAATTCATCCATGTTGCCCTTGCCGACGAGGATGGCGTTTTGCGTGCCGAGCGCCTCCCAGATGGCGGCGTCATAAATGGGCACGTAGTTTTCCAGCATATGCGAGGCGCACGTCGTCGCGAGGCCTTTTGTTGATATATTGTCCTTCAGGCAAAACGGCACACCCTCCAGGGGTGCAAGCGCTTCGCCCCGGCAGAGCTTTTTGTCGACAGCGTCGGCTGCTGCAAGCGCCGCCTCTTTTGTCAGGGAAATATAGGCGTTGACCTGGGGGTTTACATCGTCAGCGGCCTTGAGATAGCGGACGGTCAGCTCCCGGCACGTCACTTCCCTGTTGGTCAGCAAATGGTGAACGGCTTGAATCGTCGTCATGATAAAAGCCCTCCCCGCTTCCGGGCGACAAAATAGCCGTCCTGCTGCGCACCGGCGTTTGATAGGATGTCGGAAACTGGGTACGACGGGACGAGAGAATCGTCACGCAGACACCACGAATCCTCTTCCATCTCCGCCTGCGGTATGTCAACAGCCGCCTGCGCGATCGTATCGGCAAATGCCAGAATGCTGCTGATGTCTTGAATCAGCGCCTCGGTATCCTCCCCGTCAAGTGACAGCTTTGAGAGCGCCGCGAGCTTTTTAAGTTCCTCGATTGTGATCATAACATCCACTCCTTTGTGCATAATCGCATGCACCTGTGGTTTTTCGTGTATGGGCGACGAGCCGTCTCCCGTGTTGTCCTTGTCTCATAAACGGGCGATTGATAATCGCCCCTACAAATATGACTTAAATCTTAACGTATCTTAATATGCACGTCCCTGAGCTGATGCTCCGTGACCTCGCAGGGTGCGCCCATCAGGAGGTCCTGCGCGTTGCCGTTTAAGGGGAAGGCTATGACGTCCCGGATCGTCTCTTCACCGGCAATCAGCATCACCATGCGGTCAACGCCGGGGGCCATGCCCGCGTGCGGCGGCGCGCCATATTGGAAGGCTGTGTAGAGGGCGCCGAAGCGCTGCTCCAGCTCCGCCTCCGAATACCCGGCAATTTCAAACGCCTTTTTCATAACTTCCGGCGAATGGTTGCGCACCGCTCCGGAGGACAGCTCGACGCCGTTACAGACAACATCATACTGATGGGCGAGAACGTCCAGCGGATTTTTCGTCTCAAGCGCATTAAGCCCGCCTTGCGGCATGGAAAACGGGTTGTGCGTAAACGCGATTTGATTCGTCTCGGCGTCGCGCTCGTACATCGGAAAATCAACGATGAAGCAGAATTCAAACGCGTCCTTTCGGACAATGCCAAGTGTTTCGCCAAGCCATGTTCGGATGAGCCCGGCAAATTTATTGACGTTTTCGAGGGCGTCACAGATGAAAAACAGCGTCTGTCCCTCTTTTATCGCACAGTGCGCCGTCAGATACGCCTTCTGCTCGTCGCTTAAAAACTTTTCAATTGGGCCTTTGAAAGCGCCGCCGGTCAGCGTGATATAACCAAGCCCCTTCATGCCGATGGACTGGGCGTATTTGAGTGAATTTTCAAAAAAGCTGCGGGTGCAGGCGGCGCAGTCGGCCACGATGCCGCGAACGGGCCTGTTTTTAAACGCGGCAAATTCAACGCCCGCAAAAAAGTCTGTCAAGTCGCAGATGACGAGCGGATTGCGCAAATCCGGCTTGTCGGTGCCATAGCACAGCATGGCGTCCTGAAACGTGATGCGCGGAAACGGCGTCGGTGTCACATCTTTGTCGGTGAACTGATGAAACGTGTCTGCCAGCACCGTCTCAGCGACGGTGAGCACATCCTCCTGTTCGGCAAAGGCCATCTCAAAGTCGAGCTGGTAAAACTCGCCCGGCGAGCGGTCGCCTCTGGCATCCTCATCACGGAAGCAGGGCGCCAACTGAAAATACTTATCAAAGCCGGACACCATGAGCATCTGCTTAAACTGCTGCGGCGCCTGCGGTAAGGCGTAAAACTTCCCCTTGTGCTTTCGGCTCGGGACAAGATAATCCCGCGCGCCCTCCGGCGACGACGCCGTTAAGATCGGCGTCTGAATCTCCAGAAAGCCCAGCTCTTCCATCCGGCGTCTTAAAAAGCTCAATATTTTCGCCCGCAGGACGATGTTCTGGTGGATAACCGGGTTGCGCAGGTCGAGGAAGCGGTATTTCAGGCGAACCTCCTCGCGCGTTGAAACAGAATCGCGGATATCAAACGGCAGAGCGTTCTTACAGGTGCCCAAAAGCGTCAGACGCTCGGCGGCCAACTCAACGGTGCCGGTCAGCAGCTTTTCATTGACGGTTTCACTGTCACGCGCGCGCACCGATCCGGCGACGGCGACGACCGCTTCACGATTGACCCCGTCCAAAAGCGTATCATCGTGGATAACGATCTGTGTGACGCCCGTCTCGTCCCGCAGGTCAAGGAATTTGACGCCGCCGTGGTCGCGGATCGTGTCAACCCACCCGGCAAGTGTGACGGCCTGGCCGATATGCTCCTGTCGCAGCGCGCTGCAGGAATGTGTTCTGTACATGAAAAGCCCTCCTAAAATGCAAAAAAGCCCGGAAATTATCAACATAATTCCCGGGACGAGCAGCTTTTACTGCCCGCGGTGCCACCCGCATTGACGCGGCAGGCCGCGTCCACTTTCTATTCAGTTTCCGGTCTCATCGAAGTGTTCTCCAGCTTTCTACTCATCCGCATCGCGCTCTCAGTCGGTGGCGCGAGTTCTCTGTCGGACTTTCCATCAAAGCGGCGTCTTCGCCGATATTATATGATATACGAAAATTTCTGTCAACTGTCAATCTCAAATGACTGCTTTGTGACAGCTTTCCCGATGCCGCGCCGCGTTATGCAGGGTTCGGTCAGATGCCGCCGAGCTTCGGGTGGCTGCCGGTGATGGAATATTCGACCCATTCGGCAACGTTGACGGCATGGTCGCCGATGCGCTCAAAATACTTAGCGATCATGAGAAGATCGAGAAAGATTTCGCCCCGCTTGTCGCCGCCGGATATTAAATCAATGAGCTCTTCCTTAATCGCCCGGAATTGGTCGTCGACAATGTCGTCGTAATCAACGACGGAACGGGCCAGCGCAATATCCTTTTTGACGAAGGCGGAGACGGCGTCTGCCACCATTTCGGTTGTGGCGTGCGCCATGTCGGCAAGATGCAGCTTTTCAATCAGCGCGCCCTCACCGGAGACATATGATGTGATTTCCGCAATATCGTAAGCCTGGTCACCGATGCGTTCCATATCGGAGATCATTTTCATCGCGGCGGAAATAAGGCGCAGGTCTCGCGCCACGGGCTGCTGCTGCAGGAGCAGCCGGAGGCACATGTTCTCGATTTCGCGCTCTTTCTGATCGATGCCGCGCTCGGCGGTTTTGGCGCTCTCTCTGAAAAATTCCGTCCCTTCCGTCAGCGCCTTGGCGCAGGAGGAAATCGCCTCCTTGCACAAGGCCCCCATATCAACAAGCTCGTGATTGAGCCGATCAAGCTGCTCTTCAAAGCGGGTTCTCATCAGCCGAACCTCCCCGTTATGTAGTCCTCCGTCCGTTTATCCTTTGGAACGGAAAAGAGTGATTCCGTATTGCCGAATTCAACGATTTCGCCCAGCAGAAAAAAGGCCGTCTTATCGGAAATGCGCGCGGCCTGCTGCATATTATGCGTGACGATGATGATGGTGTAGTGCTCCTTAAGCTCTAAAATGAGCTCTTCTATTTTCGAGGTGGAGATCGGGTCCAGCGCGCTCGTCGGCTCATCCATCAGGAGAACGTCCGGCACGACCGCAAGCGCCCGGGCGATGCAAAGCCGCTGCTGTTGCCCGCCGGAGAGGCCAAGCGCGTTTTTTTTGAGCCTGTCTTTTACCTCATCCCAGATGGCGGCGCCCTTGAGGGAGCGCTCGACAAGGTCATCCAGCACGGCCTTGCCGCGAACGCCGTGAACTCTGGGCCCATAGGCGACGTTGTCGTAAATGCTCATGGGAAAAGGATTCGGTTTTTGAAACACCATGCCAACGCGCTTACGAAGCAGGCCCAAATCCATCGCGCCATAAATGTTTTGGCCGTCAAGCAAAACTTCCCCGGTGATACGGCAGCCCTCGACAAGGTCATTCATCCTGTTGAGCGTCTTCAAGAGCGTTGACTTCCCACAGCCGGAAGGGCCGATAAACGCCGTTATCTCCCCGGCCGGAATATTCAGATTAACATCCTTCAGCGCCTGAAAGCCGCTGTAAAAAAGGTCCAGCGACCGGACGGTTATTTTATCCATAAAGACCCTCGCCGTCTTTCAATTTATCATCCTGCCCAACGGGGGACAGTTATGCGTTATTTTATTAAACAACACAAAAGTAAAAGCTGTTATAGCGGCTATGTTAAATCTGCGTTAACTCAGCATATCCGGAATAACAGCTTTTTATTTATTTTCTGATAAACAAAATTCCCAGCGTTTTCGGGCCGCAGTGACAGGAGACGGCGCAGCCGGCGCGTGTTTCAAGCACCTCGTCAAAATGAGCGTAGCGGGCAACGGCCTCTCTCGCGCCTTGAACGGCCTCGGGCGTCGCTTCCGGGTGCGTGATAAACAGGCGCTCCGTTACAATATCGTTCCGGCCTTCGAGCTTGTCTCGGACGTACGTGCCGACGCAGCTTTCAAACGGGCCGCGATATTTTTTGGTAACCATCATTTTTCCGCCGATGATTTCAACGCAGGTGCGCAGATGGAGGATGTTTGCGCCGAGCGCCGTTGCCAGCGAGCAGCGCCCCCCCTTGAATATGTAATCAAGCCGGTCGATGAGGAAGCTCGCCTCTACACGGTCAACAAGTGCGCTTAGCTTTTCAAGAATCTCTGCCGTGTCGAGGCCTTCTTCAGCCATTTTCGCCGCTTCAATAACGACGTGGCCCTGCCCCGTTGAAAGATTTTTCGTATCGAAGGCGAAAACGTTATTGTGCACCTTCGCCGCGGCACAGGCATTCACATGACACATTGAAAACGAGGCCCCAAGGCTTAAGTGAATAACGGCGTCGTATTTGGCGGAAAACGCATCAAAAAAGCGGATGTAATCAAAGGTGTTAACGGCAGCCGTTGTACAAAAGTCGCCCGTTTGCTCAACATAACGGAAGATGTCTGCCGGGGTGATATCGACGCCGTCGCGGTAAGATTTTCCGTTTTTCAGAATCGTGAGCGGAATGACGGAAATATCATAACGGTCAAGCAGTTCTTGGGAGAGATCGCAGGTACTGTCCGACGTGATTTTGATCCTCATGGGCTCCCTCCTCTTCCAATCGGCGGCTGCTATCGTCCTGAGCCGATTCTTCTGAATCTGTTATACCGGTTATTTGTCAGCTCTTCCTGGCCGACAAGCTGCATTTTTTTGATCCAGGCACCAATGTCACCGGCGAGCGAGGCAAACAGGCGGTCGGTATCGCCGCCGCGTTCGGGGATAATGCGCTCGACAACGCCAAGCTCAAAGGCGTCTTTGGCCGTGAGCTTCAAACTCTCGGCCGCCTCGGCCGCCTTATCCACATCGCGCCACAAAATATTAGCGCAGCTCTCCGGCGCGATGACGGAATACGTCGCGTTCTCGAGCATCCACACTTCGTCGGCAACGGCGAGGGCGAGTGCACCGCCGCTGCCGCCCTCGCCGATCATGACAGACAAGACCGGCACCCGGAGCGCCATCATCTCCATAATGTTTTCGGCAATCGCCTGACCCTGCCCGCGCTCTTCGGCACCGATACCGGGGTACGCGCCGGACGTATCAACAAAACAGACAACGGGGCGGCGAAACTTTTCGGCCTGTTTCATCAGACGCAGCGCTTTGCGGTACCCTTCCGGGTTTGCCATACCGAAATTGCGCTTGATACGACTTTTCGTATCGCGCCCTTTTTCGGAAGCTATCACCGTGACGGGAACGCCCTCCAAAAAGGCGACACCGCCGACGATAGCCGGATCGTCGGCAAAGCGGCGGTCACCATGCATTTCAATGAAGCTGTTGAATATCCGATCAATAAAGTCAAGGCCTGTCTGGCGATCCTTTGACCGCGCGGCTGTGACGTATTCATAAGCAGTTTTCATATGACACCTAACCCCTATGCATTGACAAAAGCGTCGAGATGACGCGCCGCTGTTCGGCACGCGGGACGATCATGTCGACAAAGCCGTGCTCCAAAACCGTCTCCGCCTTTTGGAAACCGGCCGGCAGCTTTTTACGCACGGTCTGCTCAACGAGCCGCGCCCCGGCAAAGCCGATCGTCGCGCCCGGCTCGGCGATGATGATATCACCCTCCATGGCGAAGCTGGCTGTGACGCCGCCCGTTGTCGGGTCTGTGAGAATTGTCAAATATAAAAGTCCGGCATCGCTGTGCCGTTGCACGGCGCCGCTCGTTTTGGCCATTTGCATGAGCGAGAGAATCCCCTCCTGCATGCGTGCCCCGCCGGAGACGGTGCAGCCAATGACCGGCAGACGCTTTTCCGTTGCATATTCAAACAACCGCGTGATTTTCTCACCCACGACAGTGCCCATGCTGCCCATCATGAAGTACGGCTCCATGACGAAAAGCGCGCAGGGATTCAGGCCGACCGTCGCTTCACCGCAGATGACGGCCTCCTTCTCACGGGCGGAGACACGGATGCTCTCCAGCTTTTCCTTGTAACCCGGGAAATTGAGCAGGTCAACGCTTTCCATGTCGCCATACAGCTCGCGGAAGCTGTCCTTATCCGTCAAAAAGCGGATTCTCTGGCGGGAGTTCATGCGGAAGCAGTGCCCGCAGCGGCAGACGTGCAGGTTTTCCCACAGTAGGCTCAGTGGAATGTCATTACCGCAGGCGGGGCATTTTTCTGAAATCTCATACTCCGTCTCGGCCTTGCGGGGCGGCAGCCGCCCGCCCTTTTCCAGCTCGTTTTTCGGCTTCTTAAAAAACGCGTCCAGCGTCATGTGCGTTCACCACGTTCTTTTATAAAATTAGTATTGTAATCACCCCGAATAAAGACCGGGTCGCTCACAATTGATATCTGCTCGTCGATGTTGTTGGCCACGCCGTCAATGACAAGCTCGCAGAGGGACGCCTGCATTTTTCGGATGGCCTCCTCGCGCGTTTTGGCATGCACAATAAGCTTGCCTAACAGAGAGTCATAAAACGGCGGAACGACGTATCCCGTCCACAAGGCGCTGTCAAAGCGGACGCGCGGCCCGCCCGGGATGTGCAAAAACGTTACCTTCCCGACGGCGGCGGCATTGATTCGGCATTCAATCGAACTGCCCTCAATGACAATGTCCTTCTGGGTGACGTCAAGCGGGACGCCCGCGGCGATTCGTATCTGCCATTTGACAATATCGATGCCGGTGACCTGCTCAGTGATCGCGTGCTCAACCTGCAGCCGGACGTTCATTTCCATAAAATAAAATTTGCCGTTTAGATCGAGCAGGAATTCAATCGTCCCGGCGTTGCAGTAACCGACCGTTTTAGCGGCTTTGATGGCCGCCTGCGTCATCTCCGCGCGCAGCGTGTCGTTAACGCCAGGGGATGGCGACTCTTCAATGAGCTTTTGGTTGTTGCGCTGAATCGAGCACTCGCGCTCGGCGAGACAAACTGTGTTGTGCGTCTCATCGGCAAGAATCTGAATCTCGATATGCTTGGCAGGCTTGATCTGTTTTTCGAGATAGACGGCCCCGTCACCGAACGCCTCCAGCGCCTCATGCGAGGCCGTTAAAAAGGCGTTTTCCATCTCCTCCGGCACGGTAATGATGCGGATACCCTTGCCGCCGCCGCCGGAGCGCGCCTTAATTAAAACAGGATAACCGATTTTTTCAGCCGCGTCGAGCGCCTCCTGCGCGTTATTTAATATATCGGTGCCCGGAATAATCGGGACGCCGGCCTTTTTCATCACCTGCCGCGCCTTGTCCTTGTCGCCCATCAGGGCGATGACCTCGGCTGACGGGCCGATAAACTCGATGCCGTTTTTAGCGCAGAGCTCGGCAAAGCGGGGGCTCTCCGACAAAAAGCCGTAGCCCGGATGAATGGCTTCGGCGTTTGTGATGAGCGCCGCGCTGATGATACGCTCGGCATTTAAATAGCTGTCAAGCGGTGAGGCCTCTCCGATGCAGACGCTCTGGTCAGCGAGCGCCACATGCAGGGATTCTTTGTCGGCTACCGAGTAGACGGCAACTGTCGAAATACCCATTTCCTTGCACGCCCGGATGATGCGGATGGCAACCTCGCCGCGGTTAGCGATCAGAATTTTTGAAAACACAGTGTCACCCCTAAAAGCCTGTCGTGTCATGAACACGATGCGGCTTATGATATTCGCGTGCTATGGCTTAATGAGGGCAAAGGAAAACGACGCCTTGACGCAAAGCTTACCGCCCACCGTGGCCTGCCCTTCGGCAAAGAAAAACGGCGGACGTGATTTCGTGATGACGCATTCCGTCTCAATGGTGTCGCCCGGCTTGACGGGCGACTTGAAACGGACATTGTCGATGCCCGTAAAATACGGGATGGCCCCTTCGGCATTGCCGTTTGCGAGCAGCACGCATGCCGACTGCGCGAGAATCTCGCACAGAATGACACCCGGCACAACAGGGTTTCCGGGAAAATGCCCCTTTAAAAACCACTCGTCCCCGCGCACATGATACGTGCCGCGGGCTTTGCCGTCAACCAGCTCAGCCGTCTCAATAAGCAGCATATTGTCGCGGTGCGGCAAAATTTTCATGATTTCTGTCTGATTCAAGCTCTCGTCCCCTTTGCCTTGCCGACGCGCGGCATTAATCCTGACTGATGCGGAACAGCGGATGACCGTATTCAACGATCTGCTTGTTCCCGGCGCAGATTTCCGTGATCACGCCGCTTTTTTCGGCGGTAATCTCGTTCATCATTTTCATCGCTTCGATGATGCACAAGACGTCGCCAACGTTGACATGATCGCCGAGCGAAACGTACGGCTGCTTGTCGGTCGCGGGCGCGGCATAGAAGACGCCGACCATCGGAGAGGTTACAGTATACGTCCCGGCGGCTGAATCCGGCACGGCAGCAACCGGCTCGGCTGCCTTTACTTCAACGGCGACAGGCGCTGCCTGCACAACGGCCGCGGCGCGTTCCAATCGGATACTGGCTGCGCCGTCGGTATAATCGAGTGTGACAAGGCCCATATCCCGCATGAGGGCCGCTAATTGCTTGATGTCGTTAAACTCCATTTTTTAGCCCCAATCCGCCGTCAGTAACGGCACTGTTATAATATGCATGAGCAAGCCGTTTGCTTGTTCAAATTTTCGCAAAAGCCACACACGCGTTGTGACCGCCGAAACCGATCGATACCGAGAGTGCCGCCGTCGGGTCGGCTTGGCGTGCCTCAAGCGGTACATAGTCAAGATCACACGCGGGGTCTTTTTCCCGGAGATTGGCTGTCGGCGGCACGATGCCGGTTTGGAGCGCCAAAACAGAGATAATGGCCTCGACGGCGCCGGCGGCACCGAGCATATGACCCGTCATCGACTTGGTGGAGCTGACAAGGATATCATCGATCCTGTCACCAAAGGCTTTTTTGACGGCAACGGTCTCGGAGGCGTCGTTAAGCGGCGTCCCGGTACCGTGCGCGTTTAAGTATATTTTCCCGTCAAACGCCCGGCCGTCTTCCAAAAACGCGTCACGAATGGCGCGGGCGCTCGATTCTGCCTGCGGGTCAGGTGCCGTAATATGATGGGCGTCACACGTTGAGCCGTAGCCCACGACCTCGGCGTAGATTTTCGCGCCGCGCTGCTTGGCGTGCTCGTATTCCTCCAAAATCAGCGTTCCGGCGCCCTCGCCCATGACGAAGCCGCCGCGGCGCTTGTCAAACGGCAGTGAGGCCGCATCCGGGTCAACAGATGTTGTGAGCGCCGTCATGTTCGTAAACCCGGCGATGGAAATCGGCATAACAGCAGCTTCGCTGCCGCCGGTAATGGCGGCGTCGGCATAGCCGTGCTTAATAGCGCGGAAGGCTTCGCCGATGGAGTTGGAGCCGGTGGCGCAGGCCGTCACGATGCACAGGCAGGTGCCTTTGGCACCAAAACGGATGGCAATGTTGCCGGCAGCGATATTGGAAATCATCATCGGGATAAAGAGGGGCGATACCTTTCTAGGCCCGCCTGCCATCAGCTTGTTCTGCTCCTCCGTCAGCGTATTGATACCGCCGATGCCGGAGCTGAAATAAACGGCGAGGCGTTCCGGGGAAACGTGCCCGATGATACCGCTATCCGCGACGGCCTGACATGCCGAAGCCATGGCGTACTGCGCGTACAAATCACTGCGGCGGGCGTCGCCCTTGTCCATATAGAGCAGCGGGTCGAAATCCTTGACCTCGGCGGCAAGCTTGGCTTTATAGTCGGTGCAGTCAAATTTTGTGATCGGGCCGATGCCGTGATGACCCGCAACGATGTTTTCCCACATCGTTTTGATATCATTGCCGACCGGGGTCACAGCGCCCAGACCTGTAACGACGACTCTGTTCATCTAATCTCTCCTGTCTCTTACATAGCAAGGCCGCCGTCCACACGAATAACCTCGCCGGTTATATAGTTGGAGCAGTCCTGCGCGAGAAATGCGGCCAATTCTGCGATCTCTTCGGCTTCCCCGACGCGCCCAAGCGGTATACCGGCCATCAGGGGGTTGTCAGCCGTGATATTCTCCGTCATATCCGTACGGATGAAGCCGGGGGCGATGGCGTTGCAGCAAACGTTGCGGGACGCCAGCTCCCGCGCGACGGATTTGGTCAGCCCAATGAGGCCCGCCTTCGACGCGGCGTAATTGGCCTGGCCGGGATTGCCGAACAGACCGGCAACGGAACTGATGTTTATAATTTTGCCGCTGCGCTTTTTCACAAACATCGAACAGCAGTGCCGGATCATATTGAAAGCGCCCTTGAGGTTTGTGTCAAGCACGTCGTCAAAGGCTTCTTCCTTCATCGACATTACGAGCCCGTCCTTTGTTATCCCGGCGTTATTGACGAGAATATCCACTGGGCCAAGGGCATTTTTAACGGCTTCCACCGTCTCTTTGACGGCATTAAAATCAGCCACATTGCATTGGAAGGCTTCCGCCCGGACTGATTTTTGGCGGGCCGCTTCGACAACCTCACGCGCTTTTTCTTCATTTCCGGCGTAAATAACGGCGATATCGGCGCCGAGTTCGGCAAATTTCAGGGCAATTGCCCTTCCGATCCCGCGTGACGCGCCCGTAATGATGGCCACTTTTCCGTTAAGCATGTGCGCTGACCTCCGCGACAGTTTTTTGAAGACTTTCCGCATCCTCAACGTTGAAGACGCGAACCGAATCGGATATTCTGGCAACAAGGCCTGAGAGAACTTTTCCGGGGCCAACCTCGATAAACGTATCGGCACCCTCG
Source organism: Oscillospiraceae bacterium CM (assembly GCA_022870705.1). Classification (NCBI taxonomy): domain Bacteria; kingdom Bacillati; phylum Bacillota; class Clostridia; order Eubacteriales; family Oscillospiraceae; species Oscillospiraceae bacterium JHJ. The sequence goes on along the minus strand of CP072107.1, from coordinate 1,014,975 downwards.
GAAATCATATTTTCAACTGTTTCGCGCCACCGAACGGGGCTTTTGATCTGCTGGGATAAGAGCGCTTTAAAATCATCCTCATATGGCCGCGCCGTGACATTTGAAAAAAGCATCAGCGACGGCGGTGTGACGACAAATTCTTCTAAATCGGTTAAAAAAGCGTCGGCAGCCGGTGCCATGAAGGGAGAATGAAAGCCGCCGCCGACTTTAAGCGGCATGGCTTTTCCGCCCTTTTCCTTGACGAGCGCTTTAAAACCTTCCAGCGCGTCAACGTCGCCGGAGACGACGACCTGACCCGGGCTGTTGAAATTAACAGGATAAACCTTGTCAAACGCTTGGCAGAGCGAAACGACCGTCTCATCGTCGAGCTTTAAAACGGCAACCATGGATGCGGGTGCTTCGTCGGACGCCTTTTGCATCCGCGCAGCGCGGCGGCAGACCATCCGAAAGCCAGCTTCGTATGTGACGGTGCCGGAAAATGCGAGCGCCGCGATTTCACCGAGGGAGAACCCAGCCAGCAGCTGCGGCTCGACACCGGCTTCTCTCAAAGCGGCAGCGGCGGCAAGATCAACGCAGAAAAGGCACGGCTGTGTGTTTTCCGTCCGCGTTAGCGCGGCGGGGTCGCCGTCAAAGCACTGCGCCGTCGTCCCCGGCCGAGCGCTGTCGGCCATATCGAACACCGCCCGCGCGGCGGCGCTGGTCTCATAAAGCGCCTTGCCCATGCCGATGTACTGGGCCCCCTGGCCTGAAAAAATAAACGCTGTCTTTCCCATTATCCGCTCCATCCGGTTTTACTCAAGTTTTGCCGCCCGCCGGATGACTCCGGCGGGTTTGACGGCAGGGGTCTTCAGCCCATTTTGGATTCAATAAACTTGGCGAGCTCGCCGACGGTTGCAAGCTTTTCCTCGAGCTCGATTTCGATGCCGAGATCCTCTTCCAGCTGCATGACCATTTCAACGGTGTCCAGCGAATCGATCCCGAGGGACTCAAAGGTGGTGTCTTCCGTAATTGTCTCCACGTCACTGCCGAAATGCTCCGCAATTAAAGCTGCAATTTTCTCAAAAACCATCTGTTATTCCTCCTGTTTGTATTATCATCCCCGGCGTTTGACAGCCCGGAATATAACCTGTATTCAGTCGCCCCAGCGGATGACGCACGCCGCGCTTGACAGGCCGCCGCCAAAGCTGCACAGGGCGATATAATCCCCGTTCTTAAACTGGCCGTCCCGGTGAAGCTCGTCGATTAAAATCGGGATGCTGGCCGCTGAGGTGTTGCCGTATTTTTCAATGTTTTTAGCAAAGCGTTCGGCCGGAATATCGAGCTTGCGCCCGGCCGCGTCAATAATGCGCAGATTGGCCTGGTGCGGAATCACCCACGCGATGTCGCTTTGTGTGATGCCCGCGCTCTCAATGACTTCGGCGAGGTCTCCCGCCATGGCGTTGACGGCAAACTTAAACGTCTCCTGGCCGTTCATTTTAATGTACGGCGACGGTGATTCGACCTGATAAAACGGCGATGTCCCCTGATAATTCGGAATTTTAATAACGGTATCGCCGCCCTTTGCAAAGAGCTTTGAGGACAGGTAGTTGTCGCCCGCACCCAAAACGGCGGCACCGGCGCCGTCGGCAAAAATGACGCAGGTGTTCCGGTCGGTCCAGTCGACAAGGCGGCTTAACCGCTCAGCCCCGACGACAAGCATTTTTTTCACCTTGCCGCGCGCAAAAAAACCGGCGGCCGTGTCCAGCATATAGATGAAGCCGCTGCACGCGGCGCTGATATCCATTGCCGGGCAGGAAGCGCCCAAAAGATTTTGAACCATGCATGCCATCGAGGGAGACGCGTCGTCTGCGCTGATGGTCGCGCAAAGGATCATATCGAGCTCCTCCGGCTTGACGCCGCTCATCTCAAGAGCTTTTTCCGCCGCCTTAAACGCCAGCTCCGATGCCGTTTCCGTCGTACAAACGCGCCGCTCACGGATGCCGACACGCTGTGCTATCCACTCATCCGAGGTTTCCACCATGGTGGACATTTCATCATTTGTCAATACGCGCTCTGGCACGTAATGACCTGTTCCGAGGATTTTAAAACTCATGTCGCTGCTCCAACGCCTTTTTCGAAAAATTTATTCAGCCTGGCGATGACGCGGACGACGTAGGCCTGCTCGTCTTCACCAAATTCATTCTCAATTTCATGGATCATGCTCAGATGGTAGCGCTTGTGATACGCGTCAATCTTCCGGCCCTCACGCGTGAGCGTGACGCGGACGACACGCCCGTCCGTCCGGCAGCTGTTTTTGCTGAGATACCCCTTCTTCTCCAGCTTGTTAACGGCAACCGTCACCGACGGTTTGGCCACCTTGAGGTAGTCGGCGATCTCGCTGACCGTCTTCCCGTTTTTATCGGTGCCGACGCATTCGATCAAGTGCATTTCACGGATCGTCAGGTCAATACGGCTGTTGTTTTGAAGAAACTCTTCTTCAAAACGGACGATATTGTGGTAGATCTGCATCAGCATATCATTGAGGGTTTTCTGGAAATTCTGCACGCTCTCACCGCCATCCGGCCGGCCTGCTCCGGCGTTATTTGATCTGTCTAAACCGATCAGCCGCTCAGCCAATTAGTTAGTCTAACTAATTATATCAGAGATTCTACTTGTTTATCCCGCAATTGTCAATAAGAACAAAAGGAAACAAATTGTAGATTTTTATTGACACGCCATGCCCATTATGCTAGAGTAAATGAAGTATTACCGTTGTTACGAGAGGTTTTTTTTATGAAAAACGTTCTTTTTGCAGGCACATATTACTACTTTTACTTTTTTAAAAGCGAAGTAAAGGCGATTTATGCTGCAAAAAGCGTGCACTCGTGAGTTACAGACGGTAACAAACAAGTTCGCAAGAGGCTTCGCAGTGTGATCGCTGCGAGGCCTTAGTTTTTTTCACAGACAATTGAGGAGGAACACAGTTATGGTAGCAGTATTAAAGCCGGGTGCCACCCAGCAGCAAGTTGACAGTCTGACAGAATGGTTTAAAAGCAGAGGGCTTGATGTGCACGTCTCCATCGGTTCGTACCGGACGATTCTCGGCCTGATCGGCGATACGAGCAAGGTGGATGTCGAGCTTTTGGAGAGCCTTGATATGGTCGAATCGGTCAAGCGCATCACCGAGCCGTTTAAAAGCGCCAACAGAAAGTTTCATCCGGACGACAGCGTGATTGATATCGGCGGTGGCCTTCTCATTGGCGGTGGGCATTTTCAGATCATTGCCGGGCCGTGCTCCGTCGAGTCGGCCGAGCAGATTACGAGTATCGCCGAAAGCGTTAAAGCCTCGGGCGCCACGATCCTTCGCGGCGGCGCGTTTAAGCCGCGCACCTCGCCGTATGATTTCCAGGGCCTGCGCGCCGAGGGCATTGAGCTTTTGCTGGAGGCCAAGAAAAAAACGGGCATGCCGATTATCACGGAGATCATGAACCAAAGCCATCTGCCGCTTTTCGAGGACGTTGACATTATTCAGGTCGGCGCACGGAACATGCAGAACTTTGAGATGCTCAAAGAGCTCGGCAAAACGCGCAAGCCGATTTTATTGAAGCGCGGCCTTGCCAATACGCTCAAAGAGCTTTTAATGAGCGCCGAGTATATCATGGCCGGGGGCAACGAGCGCGTTATTCTCTGCGAACGCGGTATCCGCACGTTTGAGACATATACGCGCAACACGCTCGACCTTTCCGCCGTGCCGATGCTGCGGGAGTTGACGCATCTGCCGGTTGTTATTGACCCGAGCCACGCAACCGGTACGGCCAAGCTTGTCAAGCCCATGGCACAGGCAGCGGCAGCCTGCGGCGCTGATGGCCTCATGATTGAAGTCCACAATGACCCGGCCAACGCCCTGTGCGACGGCGCACAATCCCTCACCCCCGAACAATTTCAAGAGGTTGCCGAAAGGGTGCGGCGGATCCGCGAGGTGCTAGGCGAATGACCATCGGAATCGTCGGCCTCGGCCTCATTGGCGGCTCCCTCGCCAAGGCCTATAAAGCGTGCCCCGGCATCACGGTGTTCGGTCACGACGCCGATGACGCCGTCTGCTCCATCGCGCAGGTCGCCGGGGCGATTGACAGCCCTTTGACAGCCGATAATATTGGCCGGTGCGACGTTTTGCTTCTGGCGCTCTATCCGAAGGATGCTGTTGAATATCTTGAAAAGGCCGCCCCAGCCATATCAAAAAAATCGCTCGTCATCGACTGCTGCGGCGTCAAGCGCTTTGTCTGCGACAGATGCTTCGCGCTTGCCGAGCAGTATGGCTTTACGTTCGTCGGCGGACATCCGATGGCCGGGACGCACAACGCCGGTTTTAAGTACAGCCGGGCAACGCTTTTTAAAGGCGCTTCGATGATCCTCGTCCCCCCTGTTTTTGACGATATTGGCCTGTATGACCGTCTTGAAAAGGCGCTCGAGCCCGTCGGCTTTGGGCACTTGACGATGACGACGGCCGAACGGCACGACGAGATGATCGCCTTTACGTCCCAGATGGCGCACCTCGTCTCCAACGCATTTATCAAAAGCCCGACGGCACGCCGCCACAAGGGTTATTCGGCGGGCAGCTACAAAGATTTAACGCGCGTTGCCTGGCTCAATCCAGACATGTGGTCGGAGCTGTTTCTTGAAAACAGCGACGCGCTGCTCCATGAGCTCGATTTTTTCATCGCGTCCGTGACAAAATACCGGGACGCGCTGGCGGCGGGCGACAGTCAGACACTGCGCGACCTGCTCAGCGAGGGCAAATTAATTAAAGAGGAACTGGACGGCCGATGAAAACGATTCAAGTAAACGCCTCCAAAACGTATGACATCTGTATTGAACGCGGCTTGCTTGCCGACGCGGGCGTGCGCATTCGTACCGCCTCCGGCGGCAGCACCTGCTGTGTCGTGACCGACGATGTTGTGAACGCCCTCTATGGCGATCAGCTTGTCGAGACGCTGTCAGCGGCCGGGTACACCGTCGTTCGATTTGTCATTGAGAACGGCGAAAGCTCTAAGAACGCTGAAAATTATATCAGACTTTTAAATTTTCTTGCCGACAGTCAGCTCACGCGCACAGATGTTGTCGCGGCTTTGGGCGGCGGCGTCGTCGGCGATCTGGCCGGTTTTGCCGCGGCCACCTACCTGCGCGGCATTCATTTCGTCCAGCTACCGACAACGCTTTTGGCCGCTGTCGATTCATCAATCGGCGGCAAAACAGGCATTGACCTCAACGCCGGAAAAAACCTGGCTGGCGCTTTTTATCAGCCCAACCTTGTTTTATGTGACCCCGACGTCATGAAAACGCTTCGTGACGAGACGTTTAAAGACGGCGTGGCTGAAATTATCAAATACGGCGTTATTGCCGACAAGACACTGTTTTCTATGCTTGCCGAGCCGATTGCGCCGCGCCTTGACGACATTATCGCCCGCTGCGACGCCATCAAGCGCGACGTCGTCTCCCGAGACGAGCGGGAATCCGGGCCGCGGAAGCTCTTAAACTTCGGCCACACCGTCGGCCACGCGATTGAAGCTTTAAGTAATTTTTCTATCTCACATGGGTGTGCCGTTGCCGTTGGCATGGCCGTCATCGCCCGGGCAAGCGCCAAATCGGGCTTTTGCAGCACAGAAACAAGCGCTTCGATAATAGATAGAATCCAGACAAACGGCCTGCCGACGGAAACAAACATAACGGCGGACGCACTGGCCCGCGCTGCCCGCAGCGACAAAAAGCGCAGCGGCGGCACCATCACGCTCGTCCTGCCGAAGGAAATCGGCGTTTGTACGCTGGAAGAGATGCCGGTCGACCGGCTTGAGGGCTTTTTCGCGCTGGGGCTGTAAACGTGCCAAACAGGCAGACACGCGGTCTGCCCCGACGGAATGATACGAAATGAATTGGGCAGACACATGGTCTGTCCCGACACAGGGCGGCCTCGCAAGAGCGGCGGGCGGATATGGAATCCGCCCCTACAGGATAAGGCCGCAGAATTAAGGAGCCTCTTGATGGATATCAAAATTACCCCTTCTCACCTCTCCGGTGCGCTCCCGGCTATCGCCTCGAAATCGCAAGCGCACCGGCTGCTGATTGCCGCGGCGCTGGCGAATGCGCCGTCACGCGTCGCCTGCGGCGAGACGTCCGCCGATATTGACGCTACAGCCGCGTGCCTTGGTGCACTGGGCGCGCAGATCACCTATCGTCACGGTATCTTTGAGGTTGTGCCCGTTCAAACGCCCGTCACCGGCGAGAAAGCACTCGACTGCCGGGAAAGCGGTTCGACACTGCGTTTTATGCTGCCCGTCTGCTGCGCGCTGGGCGCGACGACGGCGCTTCACATGAGCGGCCGCCTCCCAAACCGCCCGCTTTCCCCGCTATACGAGGAGCTGATCTCCCACGGCTGCGCTCTGTCACCGCAGGGCCAAAACCCGCTGCACACCGGCGGGCAGCTCCGGGGAGGGCGCTATACGATAGCGGGCAACATCTCATCACAGTATATCACCGGGCTTCTCTTTTCCCTCCCACTGCTCGGCGAGGACAGCGTCATCAACATCACCGGCGCCTTGGAATCCGGACCGTATGTCGACATGACGCTCGACGTGCTTAGCCGGTTCGGAATCACCGTCACCGCCGCCGAGAACCGCTTTATCGTCCCGGGAAATCAGACGTTTCGAGCGCCGGGGTCGGTGCGCGTCGAGGGTGACTGGTCAAACGCCGCCTTTTGGCTGTGCGCCGGGGCAATCGGCAAAGAAAGCGTTACCGTAACGAATCTCAGCGCGTCGTCCCTGCAGGGCGACAAGGCTGTTTTTACTGTTTTAAAGCGCTTCGGCGCAACTGTCACCGTCTCTGAGGATACCGTGACCGTCTCGCGCGGTACGCTTCGCGGTATTGACATCGACGCGGGCGACACGCCCGACCTTGTCCCGGTGCTGTCGGCTGTTGCTGCCGTCGCAGACGGGCAAACACGCATTTATAACGCCGGGCGGCTGCGTATTAAGGAAAGCGACCGGCTTAAAACCGTCACGGAGACGCTCTCGGCGCTTGGCGCCGACATCACGGAAACCGAGGACGGCCTTATCATATACGGCAAAAAGCGCCTCATCGGCGGGACGGTTCATGCCCACGGTGACCACCGCATCGCGATGACGGCCGCCGTGGCTTCCGCCGTCTGCGACGGCCCCGTCGTCATCACCGGGGCTGAGGCCGTCTCCAAATCGTACCCCGGATTTTTCAGTGATTTTGCCGCGATGGGCGGCACTTTTGAGGAGGTCGTTTAAATGGCATCCGTCTATGGGCAGAACATAAAAATTTCGATTTTCGGGCAGTCACATGGTGCGGCGATCGGCGTTGTCATCGACGGGCTGCCTGCCGGTGAAAGGCTCGATCTGGACGCGCTCGACCTGTTCTTATGCCGCCGTGCGCCGGGCAATAACAGCTATTCAACGCAGCGTAAGGAGCTCGACAGGCCGGAAATTCTCTCCGGCCTTGTGGACGGCGTGACGTGCGGCGCGCCGCTGGCGGCCGTCATCCGTAATACGAATACACGCTCCGGCGATTACGGCGACCTTCAGGATGTACCGCGCCCGGCGCACGCCGACTTTACGGCGCATATGAAGTTTCAGGGCGCCAATGATATTCGCGGCGGCGGTCACTTCTCCGGCCGCCTGACGGCTCCCCTCTGTATCGCCGGCGGCATCTGCCTTCAACTATTGCAGCGAGAGCAGATTCAGGTTGCCGCGCATATTGCCGCGCTTGGCGCTGTTGCCGACCGGCGCTTTGACCCGGCTCATATCACGTCCGGTGACCTTGCGCTGTTGCACGGTGCCGACTTCCCCGTACTTGACGACGCGGCGGGCAGCGCGATGCGCGCCTTGATTGACACGGCACGCGCAGACGGCGACTCTTTAGGCGGCATTATTGAATGCGCGGCTGTCGGCCTGCCTGTCGGGCTCGGTGACCCGATGTTTGACGGCATGGAAAGCCGCATCGCCGCCATTGTCTTCGGCATTCCGGCTGTGAAGGGCCTTGACTTCGGCAGTGGTTTTGACGGTGCGCGCCTGCGCGGGTCGGAGAACAACGACAGCTTTTACATGGACGGCGACACCGTTCGAACACGCACGAACAACCACGGCGGCATTCTTGGGGGCATTACGTCCGGTATGCCGCTTGTCTTCCGCGCCGCCGTCAAGCCGACGCCGTCGATTGCCAGGGAGCAAAAAAGCGTGAGCTTTTCCGGTAAAAAAGACGTGACGCTCTCCATCCACGGCCGTCACGACCCCACGATCGTCCCACGGGCCGTCCCTGTTATCGAGGCGGCCGCCGCTATTGCCGTTTTAGACGCGTTTATCGCCTTTAAGGGCTATCAAAGATAAGGAGCAACACCATGGATATCAACGACCTCCGAACAGAGATTGACCGTGTCGACGAGGACATCATCCGGGCATTTACGCGCCGGATGGAAATTTCAGCAGCGCTTGCAGCCTACAAGAAAGAAAACAGCCTGCCGATCTTTGACCCGGCGCGCGAACGGCTGAAGCTCAATGCCATCGTCGAAAAAACGCCGGAAGAACTGCGCACATACACGGCGTCTCTTTACACACTCCTGTTTGACCTCAGCCGGTCGTATCAGGAGAAATACTATCACCCCGTTTCGCCGCTTGTCGGAGACATCACGACCGCCGTTGAGGAGACAGCCAAACTCTTCCCGCGGGACGCCGTCGTCGCCTGTCAGGGCATCGAGGGCGCTTACTCGCAGCTGGCTTGCGAAAAGCTTTTCGCTCTGCCGAACATCCTTTACTGCTCAACGTTTGACAGCGTTTTCGCTGCCATTGACGCGGGCCTTTGCAAATATGGTGTTTTGCCGCTGGAAAACAGCACGGCGGGGTCTATCAATAAAATCTACGACCTCATGATGAACTATCACTTTTACATTGTGCGCAGCGTGCGGCTGAAAATCGACCACAACCTGCTTGCCAAAAAAGGCACCGCACTCAAGGACATCAAGGAAATCTACTCCCACGAGCAGGCGATCAACCAGTGTGCGGCTTTTATAAAAACACTGACCGGCGTCACCATTACCGCGTGTGAAAACACGGCCGTTGCCGCCCAGCTGGTCGCAGACTCGAGCCGGAAGGACGTTGCGGCGCTTTCCTCCCGCAATTGCGCCGACCTGTACGGGCTCTTAAGCCTTGCCGATTCCGTTCAGGACAAGGGCAACAACTATACGCGCTTTATCTGCATTTCGAAAGCGCTTGAAATCTACCCTGGGGCTGACAAAACGAGCATCATGCTGGCGCTGCCGCACAAGCCGGGCTCTCTGTACAGAATCCTCGCCCGCTTTTACGCGCTTGGCATCAACCTCATCAAGCTGGAAAGCCGCCCCCTCCCCGACCGCGACTTTGAGTTTATGTTCTACTTCGACCTTGATACGCCCGTCTACTCCCCGCAGTTTACCGAGCTCATCGGCGAGCTTGACGCCATCTGCGACGAGTTCCGGTATCTCGGCAGCTATTCGGAAATCGTATGAAACAGTATGGTCTGCTCGGGGAAAAGCTCACGCACAGCTTTTCCCCGCTTATCCACGCAAGCCTTGGCGATTATGCGTACAAGCTCTATGAAGTCGCGCCGGAGAATGTCGCCGCCTTTTTGAACCAAGGGGATTTTGACGGGCTAAACGTGACGATTCCCTATAAAAAAACGGTCATCCCGTTTTTGTCCGGCTTGACCGACAAGGCCAAAGCCATCGGCAGCGTCAACACGATCACGCGGCGGCCGGACGGGGCGCTTGTCGGTGACAATACCGACTACGACGGGTTTTTGTACCTGCTCAAAAAGGTCGTCAAAACCGCTGCGGGCAAAAAGACGCTCGTTCTTGGCAGCGGGGGCTCTTCCCTCGCCGTTCGGGCCGTCCTGACAGACGATAAGGCCGCCGCCGTCGTTACCGTTTCGCGCGGCGGCGCGGACAATTATGACAATCTGTCAGGCCATGCGGATGCCGCCCTCCTCGTCAACACAACACCCGTCGGTATGTACCCCTATAACGGCGCGTCACCCGTTGACCTCGGCCTGCTTCCGAATCTTGAGGCCGTCATCGACATTATTTATAATCCGGCGAAGACATCATTGATGCTTGACGCCGCGGCGCGCGGTATGCCCTGTATCGGCGGGCTTCCCATGCTCGTTGCGCAGGCCAAGCGCGCCGCCGAGCTCTTCACCGGCAGGCCGATCGACGACGGCGTTATTGACGAGATCACCGAAAACATCGCCGGGACGACACGCAATATCGTCCTCATCGGCATGCCGGGCAGCGGCAAATCAACGACGGGCAAAGCGCTTGCACGCGCGATAAACCGCCCGTTTGTCGACACCGACGAGCTCATTGCCACGCGGGCCGGGAAAAGTATCCCCGCCATATTCAGCCAACTGGGAGAGTCGTCGTTCCGTCGGCTGGAGACGGATATTTTGCGTGACGTTTCCAAGGAGAGCGGCACGGTGATTGCAACGGGCGGCGGCATCGTCAAATCGCCCGAAAATCTGCAGCTCATCCAGCAAAACAGCGTCTGTGTCTTTCTCGACCGCGCGCTGACTGATCTCCCCGTTTCCGGGCGGCCGCTGTCGCAGCAGCTGGGTGTCTCGGCGCTTGCCGAAGAGCGTTTGCCGCTTTACAGCAGCTGGTGCGACCATCGCATCACCGTCACGAGCGTTGATGAGACCGTCGCGTCCATCCGGGCGGCAACGGGCATTTAACGGGTATCCCGCTGTCTGATTCTGAACAAAAGAAGGGCTAAACGATGAAATTTCTTGTGATTAACGGGCCGAACCTCAACCTATTGGGTCTACGCGAGCCGGGCATCTATGGCAGCCAAAGCTACAGCGACCTGCTCGATTTCATTGGCGGCGCGGCCAACAACGCCGGTGTCGCAGTCGAGCTGTTTCAGTCAAATCATGAAGGTGCAATCGTCGACGCCATTCAAAACGCGTACGGAACGGCCGACGGCATTGTCATAAACCCCGCCGCTTATACGCATACGAGCATTGCCATTTTGGACGCGCTCAAAGCGGTGGCGCTGCCTGCCGTCGAGGTGCATATCTCCGACATCACAAGCCGGGAAGCTTACAGGCAGCGCTCCTACACGTCGGAAGCGTGCCTGAAAACGATTGCGGGCAAGGGCTTTGAGGGGTATCGGGAAGCGATTCTATTCTTAAAAGAGCATATCGCAAAGGCCGCCGACTAACGGCGGCCTTTATCATAAGAAAAGAGCCTGCAAAGCAGGCTCTTTTGTTTTAAGCGTTATTCGGCAAAATCGGAGTCAATCAGCTGGCAAAGCGTGTCGACGGCCTCGACCTCGTCCGGCCCGTCGCCGACGATGCTGATGACCGCGCCCTTGGCAACGCCGAGTGATAACACACCAAGAAGGCTTTTCGCATTGACCTTGCGCTCGTCTTTTTCAATCCAGAGGCCGCTTTTAAATTCGTTTGCTTTCTGTATTAAGAAGATGGCCGGTCTTGCATGGAGCCCAACCTGATTCCTGATCGTCGCGTTTTTAATATACATGAGCGTTTCCTCCTAATGAATACGGCAGGTTCTGATAATTCACGCTTCAAGTCGTTGTTCTAACTCATACTTTACCAAACAGGTGCGGCATCGTCAAGTCGATAATACGAATTTCAGTACAAATGACAATGCGTTTATTATCCCTTGAGTTCGACAATGGTGACACCCATCTCCCCTTCGCCGTAGCGGCCAAGACGAAATGATTTGACGTTGCTGTCTCGCCGGAGGCTCTGATGCACGGCTTGGCGCAAAGCGCCGGTGCCCTTGCCGTGAATAACCGTGACTGTCTGGAGGCGGGCAAGCCGTGCGTTGTCCAGATAACGTTCCAAAATGGGAATCGCCTCATCCGTCATCATGCCGCGCAGGTCGATTTCCGAACTCGCGCCGACCGTATGGAGCTTCGCCGATGATTGGATAACTGCCTTTTGGCGCTGTGCCTTCGGCGTTTCAACAAGACGTACCTCTTCCGGCCGGGCTGTAATTTTCATGGCACCCGCCTGAAGGGACAGCGTCCCGTCGGGTGAAATGTCGGCGACCGTCGCCGTTGTGCCGAGCCCGACGAGCATCACCGTGTCCCCCGGTGCGACGGGGCGCTGCGGCGTCTCGGCTACGGTCTCCCACGTACTGTTGCGCCGGGCGCTTTCCGCCTCGTTAAGACGGCGGTAAACGTCTGATTTCATGGCGTTCGCCTTTTGCCAGCCGTCGGCCTTGGACGATGCACGGCGGACTTCTTTAAGTTCCTCCATCACGTCGTCGGCCGTTTGGCGCGCCGATTTTAAAATGCGATCCGCCTCGCGCTGGGCAATAGCCGCCGCCTTTTCCCGCTCACGCGCCGTCGCGGCTAAATTTTCCTCGGCTTTTTGAGCCTTTTCAGCGGCTTCCCGCAAGAGACAGCGCGTTGTTTCGCGCTCAACTTCCACGTCGCGCCGCAGCTGCTCTAAGTTCCCAAGGACCTCTTCAAAGGTCGCGCTGCCGGTGTCAACGCGCCGGGCGGCGTCACGGATGATCTCTTGCGGCAAGCCGAGTCGGGCGGAAATGGCGAAGGCGTTTGATTTGCCGGGCACGCCGATTAAAAGCTTATAAGTGGGGCGGAGCGTCTCCACATCAAACTCGCAAGCGGCGTTTAAAACGCCCTTTGTCGTCATAGCGTACAGCTTAAGCTCCGGATAGTGCGTCGTCGCGGCGGTCACGGCACCCTTTTGGCGCGCGTTGTCAATGATCGCGGCAGCCAGCGCCGCGCCTTCAACGGGGTCTGTGCCCGCGCCGAGCTCATCGAACAGAAGAAGCGATCCGTCTGTACAGTGTTCAAGGATGGCGACAATATTCGTCATGTGCGCAGAGAACGTTGACAAAGACTGCTCGATGGACTGCTCATCACCGATATCGGCGAGAATGTTTTTGAAAACCGGCACGCTGCTGCCGTCCTCCGCCGGCAGGTGGAGGCCGCACGCGGCCATTGCCGACAAAAGGCCAAGTGTTTTCAATGCGACGGTTTTGCCGCCCGTGTTTGGGCCTGTAATCACGAGCGTGTCCGTCTCCCCGCCGAGGCGCACGTCGATGGGAACGGCGGTTTTGGGGTCTAACAGCGGGTGGCGGGCGCGGCGGAAATGAAGCCGCCCGTCCTCGGAAATGGCGGGCTCGCAAGCGTTTTGCCGGTATGACAGCTTTGCTTTGGCAAAGATGAGGTCGAGGGCGGACAGCGTTGTCACATTGCCAATGATCGCTTCCCCGAACGTTGCCGTTTCGGCTGAAAGCTCCGCCAAAATACGGTCAATCTCCTGTTTTTCCGCGGCGAGCAGTTCACGGATTTCATTATTGAGCTGCACAACGGCCATCGGCTCGACAAATAACGTTGCGCCGGAGGCGGAGACGTCATGGACGAGGCCCGGGACGGCCGATTTCTGCTCGGCCTTCACCGGGACAACATACCGGTCGTTTCTCAGCGTGATGATGGGGTCCTGTAAGGCTTTTGCATACGTTGGCGACGCGATGATTTTCTGAAGCGTCTGACGGACCCTGTCACCGGCAAGGCGCATTTTCCGGCGTATGTCCGACAGCGCGGCGCTCGCTGAATCGGCAATTTCGTCAACGGCGACGATGCTTGTCGAGATTTTCCCCTCGAGATATTTATTGGGCACGAGCGCGTTAAACAGATCATCAATCGGTGTTTTTTCCGCTCTGTCGCCGGCGGCATAGGCAACAGCGTCGGCGGCGGCACGCAAGACAGCCGCGACGTCGAGAAGTTCGCCGGTCGATAATACGCCGCCCCTGTCCGCCCGGCGCACGGCGCTGCGCACGTCGCGCACGCCGGAAAAGGACGGGCTGCCGCGCAGGACCATCATCGTCTTCGCGGCCGTCGTTTCCGCCAGAAGCGCACGCACAACCCAAGGATCGTCCGACGGGGTCAGCGCGAGCGCTGCCTCCTTGGCCCCGGGGGTGTACGCCTCGGCAGCCAGAAGCTGCAAAACAGCCGGGAGTTCAATTGTTTTCAGTGACTTTTCAAACAGCGTCATGTGTGATACCTTCAAGGCCTATAGTATGTATCCTCCGCCCATTTTGCCGGATTGTCATCGATATACTTCCAGACATCGCTGTAATCCCGCTCATTTCGGATGATATGCTCGTAGAAATTTCTCTGCCAGAGGATTTTATTTTTTGCGCCGCTCATCTCGTTGTACCGTCGCGTTGTAAATGATTTGAGCTGACCGACAAGATTCGGTAGGGGCGGGTTTCCATGCCCGCCCTGGCGCAATTGCTTACAGCAACCCCTTGTAATAGTCCAGCGTTTTGAAGCCGCGGCCAAGCTGGGCGAGCGCGTAGGACTCCGCGGCGCGGGACAATCGCAGGAGCGCCTCAGGCTCAAGCTTGAATGAGAAGACTTTTTTCGCGTCGGCTGAGACGATATAGCGCAGCGCTTCAAGCGACGCATTGCAGAGCGGTAACGCCTCCCCGCCACCGCACACGCGGCAGCGAACGCCCCCGCCGACGGGGTCAAGAACAGGCGACTGAACATCCGCCCGCGAGCAGACATGGCAGGAGAAGACAGCCGGTTCAAAACCGGCCAGGCACAAAAGGCGTGTTTCAAAAGCGGCCTTAACGCGCTTTTCGTTATTCTCCCCCGTGCTTAAAAGATACAGGGCGTTGAGCCCGAGCGACAAGATATCCGGATTCGGGCTGTCCTCATCGGATACGGCTTCCAGGAGCTCGGCAAAATACGCGCCGAGCGATAAAAGCGTCACATCGCGTGACAAGCCGGAAAAGAGCTCAATCGTCCGCGCTTCCGTCAGCGTCCAGCGGTCACGGCTTTGAAAGAGCGTCATTTCGGAATACGCCAGCGGCTGCGCGGCGGCGGCAAGCGCACTGCTCCGGCGCATGACGCCGCGAGCCGACACCGTGAGCTTTCCCTCTGTCGACGTCAGAACCGTTAATATTTTGCTTGAATCCTTATACGCCGTCTCGCGCAGAACAAGCCCCGTCGTGTTTATGTACATCGGTTTTTATTCCTTTGACAGCGAGGCCTGCCTGTTATTGCGGCAGGCCTCTTTATGTTGCACGTTGATTTTACGACGCCGCCGGGCGGTCTGTCATGTCGCTTTCCATAACAGGCGCTCTGTCCCGGTTTGCTGCGGCATACAAAAGGTAATAAGAAACGTCGCCGGTCTCGGCGAAGAGATCCCAAAGATTTTCCGAAGTCACCGCCGGTCACCTCCGATAAGTTTATTGTTATCGGGCAACTTGCGAATATCAGCGGTAATTTTTTCAGCATGTCGAAATGTGTTGTTTCGACGACACACCTTAAAACTCAGCTATCCGTATAACCGAAATTGCGGAGCAGCGTCTGGCTGTCGCGCCAATTTTCCTTCACCTTAACCCAAGTCTGCAAAAAGACTTTTGTACCCATGAATTTTTCGATGTCGATACGCGCGAGCTGGCCGATTTTTTTGAGCATCTCGCCGTTTTTGCCGATGATGATGCCTTTGTGGCTCTGCTTTTCGCAGTAGATTGTGACGTCAAGGTCGATGATGCCGTCGTCCCGTTCTGAAAACTTCGTCACCTCGACGGCCGTCCCGTGCGGCACCTCGCGGTCAAGGCAGACGAGAAGCTTTTCGCGCACGAGCTCAGCGACAATCTGTTTTTCCGGCTGATCGGTCACCATGCCCTCCGGAAAGAGCGCCGGGCCGGGCTCGGCAAATTTCTCCAGCTCATCAAGAAGATCTGTCAGGCCGTCGCCCTGCTTTGCCGAAATGGGAACGACTGCGCCAAACGCATACGCTTCGGTATAGCGCGCAATGACCTGCAGCAAGGCCTCTTTTTTAATCGTATCGATTTTATTGATGACGAGGATGGCTGGAACACCGTTTTGTTTCAGCTGTTCCAGGAGGAGCTGCTCCTGCGTGCCGACCGTTTCAACCGGCTCGACGACGAGGGCGACGGCGTCAACCTCGGCAACGCTTTCCTTGACAATACCGACCATAAAATCGCCGAGGCGTGTTTTCGCCTTATGAAAACCGGGCGTGTCTAGAAAGATAAACTGTGTGTCCCCCCGCGTGACGACGGCTGTGATTCTGTTGCGCGTCGTCTGCGGTTTATTTGAAACGATGGCGATCTTTTCTCCGGCAAGGGCGTTTAAAAGCGTCGATTTACCGACGTTCGGTCTCCCCGCGATGGTGATCATGGCTGTTTTTGCTGTCATTATCATATCTCCTGATTACAAGTGCGGCCGCAGCCGGTAGCGAGGCAAGCATGAATGCCGTTACGGCGATGTGCGAGGCTGTAAACGCAAAAAACCGCGTCAATTTTTCACCGTTGAAAAAAATGATCCCACCGACGGCGGCGCTTAAAAGAGCGGCCATCAAAACGGCGCCTGCCGCCATATCTTTGACGCGTCCGATGGCGGCGCTGTATTCGGGATTGAGCGCGTCACAGAGTTTTTCAACTGCCGTGTTTAGAAGCTCCGCGCCGGTCACAAGGCCGATACAGAGCAAAACGAGTGCCCACTCACCGGCCGACAGGCGGCAGATGGCCGACGACAGCAACACATAGATCGCCGCGGCCAGATGAACGCGGCAGTTGCGCTCGGACTTCAGGCAGAAAATAACTCCAGAAAACGCGCAGCGAAAACTCTTTTTCATCCGCTTATCCAAACCTTTTCCAAAATGGCCTCTTCGCGGGCACGCATACGCCGCTTCTCTTCCCCTTCGTCGAGGTGGTCATAGCCCAATAGGTGCAAAACAGAATGGATCGTGAGATACGCCATCTCTCTGTCGAGCGGCTGGCCGAATGCTCTAGCCTGGCTTTTGAGCCTGTCCAGCGACAGGACAATATCACCCAGCGGCAGAAGGCCCGTATCCCTGTCGATTTCCGACAAGACGGGGTCAAAAAAGCCCGGCGTCAGCACCTGCTGCGGGAAGGACAAAACATCCGTCGCGCTGTCCTTGCCACGATACGCGCTGTTGAGCGCTCGGATACCCGCATCGTCGGTAATAAGGACGCTGACAAAACATGGCCTGTCCACATCTTCCATAGAAAGCGCCGTCACGATACTGCGGCGCAGGAGGGCGATATCAAGTTCCAACCCGGCGGTGAGGACGCGGCTTTTCACGTCAATGCGGTGCTTTTTCACTTTTTCTTCTCCTGCCCGGCGCCTGCTTGCCGGTTTCCGGCTTCACTTTCTCATAGCGGTCATATGCGTCAATAATCCGCTGGACAAGGACATGGCGGACAACGTCGGCCCCTGTCAGGCGGCAGATGGCCACATCGTCGACACCCTCCAGCACACGCATGGCCTCTTTGAGGCCGCTCGTCTTATCGCTTGGCAGGTCGATTTGCGTGATATCGCCCGTGATGACGATTTTTGACCCGAAGCCGAGGCGCGTTAAAAACATTTTCATCTGCTCGCGGGAGGTGTTCTGCGCCTCGTCTAAAATGATAAACGCATCGTCCAGCGTCCGTCCGCGCATATAAGCCAAGGGGGCAACCTCAATGTTGCCGCGCTCGAGGTATTTCGTGTACGTCTCAGCGCCGAGCATTTCAAACAGCGCGTCATACAAGGGGCGCAGGTACGGATCAACCTTGCTTTGCAGGTCGCCGGGCAAAAAGCCGAGGCGCTCGCCCGCCTCGACGGCCGGGCGCGTTAGAATAATCCTGTTGACAGACTTGTCCCGAAACGCGGCGACAGCGGCGGCCACAGCGAGATACGTTTTGCCGGTACCGGCCGGGCCTATGCCGAGCGTCACGGTCTTTTTTCCGATTGCCTCGACATATGTCTTCTGCCCCAGCGTTTTGGCCTTGACGGGCTTGCCTTTGGCGGTGATGCAGATCACGTCGCGCGCCAGCTGGCCGATTTTGTCGTCCTGCCCCTCTCGGACAAGCCCAATGATATACCGGACGCTGCGCGCGTCAATATTTTCACCTTTCGCCGCTAGGGACAAAAGGCCCGATATGGCCCGTTCGGCATAGGCGACGTTTTCATCATCGCCGGAAAGGCCGAGCTCGGAATTTCTGTCGGTAATTTTAACGCTCAGTTCCTCTTCAATCAGGCGCAGATTTTCGTCGAAGGAGCCGAACACGCTGATGATATGCTCCAGCCTGTCGACACTCATCGTCTTTTCCGCCATGGTCAGTTCTCCGTTTCATTTGTTTTTGGTGGCTGCTCTTTTGCCTGCTGCTGCTCTTCGGCCGTGAAGGGGCGCAGAGCGGCAATCTGCTCGGTGCATTCGGCCTTCAGCGTGACGACAACGATGTCCCCGTTAACGGCCGTGTCAAACGTTGTTGTGATGACCTGCCCGTCGTCACCGATTGTTTTATTCAGCCGGTCGAGCAGGCGCTTTTCCAAAAGCTCCGTCGCTGTTAAAAGGGACATCTGCGTACCGGACGGCTTGTAGTCTGTATACGTCTCTTTAACAAACGCGATCGGCAGGATATTTCCCGTCGGCAGCCGCAAAACTGTTGTTTTTGTTATTTTATCATAATCATCAAACACAATTCCACCGTTTAAATATAAATTTATCCTTTTTCCGGCAATGATAACCGCTGTTTTTGTCTGTGTTTTACCCGTATAAGCTTTTTCCGATGCGGGCAGGACGATCTGGGCGGAGAACGCATACCATGTCCGCGCGGTGACTTCCCCCATCGCGTGGACGGTTCGCCGCCCGGATGATATTGAATCCATAATGCCGCTCACGAGGACGTCGCCCGCCTCTACCGTCGCGCCTTCCTGGACGGCGCGCGCGCCTTCCAGAACGCTCATTTTCGTGATGACGCCGGATTTTGTGGCGTAGACCATGGACGGGGTATTTTCATCGACGATTTCCGGCTTTGGAATGCGCTCGCGCACCAAAACGTCTGCCCGGCTCCCGCTGACGTTGATGGCAATCCAGGATAGACGCGGGAGCTTCATCAGCAAGTCGTTTGATATGGCCTCCGACGAGATAGACGGGCCGAAGGTGCCGATGCCGATACCATGCGCTTTCAGTTCAGACAAAATTTCCGGCGTCGTCACCTTATCGTTGCCTTCAACGTGAATTTCCCAGATGAAAAGAGACGAGCTCCAGACGGCGGCAAACATCAAAACCATCCCGGCGAGCAGGACATAGCGTTTGCGGATTTTCCACAAAAAAAATGGGACGCCCGTCTTTTTGACCGGTCTTGCATCAAAACCGGCCTTTTCGGCGAGCGCCCGCAACTTACTGTAGCCTTTTATGGGCAGCGTCAGACGGACGTCCGTCTTTGAAATGCAGTGTAAATCCCAGAATTCAATACCTTCTTGCGCGCAAAGGTTAATAAACCGCTCCGGGTACGGGCACGCCACCTCGGCCCGGATGCTGCCGCGGACGAAATTGATGGCTTTTTTCATGATATCCCTCTATTCAAAGTCGATGGCGGCGATGAGCCCTTTAACGAGCAGCTCCTCGGCGGTCATTGAAACGAGCTCCAGCCGCTCGCCGGTGATTTTGACGACGACGGCCCCGCCGTTTACAGCAATCAAACTGCCGTCATATTCAATGAGGCCTTTATGGCACTCGATATGCACTTGCCGGTTCCCCGTGACCGTCAGCTTCGGCTGCCCCGCGAGTACTTCACCCGGAAGGTCGAACATTTCGACGGCGCGGTCTATGAGCCTGTTTCTCACTTTGTCTGACTTCACCGATTGCTACCTCCCCGCGCGTCTGTACGGCGCTATTAATGTTTATGCGCCGGACGGAAAAAATACGCCCTCCGGCGCATATGCTTTTCCGGAAGGTGTTGACATCATGATGCGTATCATGTTTCATAAAAAAGTTTTTGACGCGCTCATATGCCTGGCGCTGTTGACGGCTGTCGCGGCACTTGTCGTCTATCCGGCCGCGTCTATCAAGGCCGCCAGCGATGGGCTGTCGCTATGCCTCAACGTCATCATTCCGTCGCTTTTCCCGTTTTTCGTCTTGTCGACGCTTATCGTTGAGCTTGGTATCGCGCGTTATTTCGGACGCTTTCTGGAGCCTGTCATGCGCCCTTTATTCAACGTCGGCGGGACGTGCGCCACGGCATTTGTTCTGGGCTTTGTCGGCGGCTATCCCGTCGGTGCCAAGACGGTCATCGCGCTGTATCAAAACGGCAGCTGCAGCAAAAACGAGGCTGAGCGCCTCTTGTCCTTCTGCAACAACTCTGGGCCGGCGTTTATCCTCGGCGTCGTCGGGGCGGGCATTTTTTCGAGCAGCGCCGTTGGCCTCGTTCTCTATCTGGCGCACGCCGCTGCGTCCGTTGCCGTCGGGGTGATCTTCCGCTCCTGGGGGGCCGCTGCCGACCGCGGCAGCGACGCCCGGCTGCCGGAAATCGCCGCCAAGCGTTTTACCGCCGCGTTTACCGACTCTGTCGTTTCAGCCTTTCAGACGACACTGAACATCTGCGGGTTCGTCATCTTTTTTACCGTATTCATCCGGCTGCTGTTTTTTGCCGGTGTGATCCCGTTTTTCGCCGGTCTGATCGGCGCTGTTTTCGCGCCGCTCGGTTTTGACGCCGCGTGGGCCGAGCGCCTTTTGACCGGCTTTATTGAGCTGACGAGCGGCGTTTGGAGCCTTCAGGGGGCGTCTGGGACGCTGTCGGGCTCGATGGCGATGGCGGCATTCATGCTCGGCTGGGCGGGTCTGTCCGTCCATTGTCAGGTTCTCTCGTTTATCGGGGACAGCGGTTTGTCCGTCCGAACCTATATTTACGGTAAAATCATTCAGGGCGGCTTGTCAGCCGTCCTTGCCTATTTTCTGGCAAGGCTGTTTGTTTTTAAGCTCCCGGCGGCCGTTTATCTCGCGCAGCAGGTCAAAGGCATCGCGTCGCTTAATTTTACCGCCGCGGCCCAGGTCTCGTGTCTGAGCGCTCTGGCGGTGCTTATCTTATTTATTTTGGCGGCGCGTCTGGCAGAAAAAAAGCGCCGCGGTCGTCTCCGGCCATGGCGATAATCAGGTCATCTGTTGCGGCAAGTGGGAATTGGTGTTAAAAATATATTTCTATGTGCGAAGAATCGAGCCGTTTTTATTGAAAGTGCCTGTCCGGCGCGGTATAATGTGACGAGATGGCGTTATCCTGCGGGAGGTTTTTGTCATGCTGTTCAATCGTCATATCGCCCCGTCGTGTTCCCATTGCCGCTATGGAACCATCATCAGTGACGGCGAGGTCGCCTGCGTCAAACGCGGGATTACGCCGGCGCACGGCGCGTGCCGCCGATATATTTACGATCCTTTAAAGCGTGAACCGGAGCGGCCGCAGTTTCTTCACAAAAAGAAGCCGGGCGAGACGCCCGGTGAGGACGCGTTTGAAATTTAGCCAAAATTTTATTCCATCACAAGTCAATCGCCCGGCAGCTGACGGCACCGTGTTCGATCTCGAGCACGGCGCCTGTTTTTTTGCCCATGCCGGCGCTGCCGGGGTTTATGACAAGTACGTCCTGCACCGTTGTCGCAAGCGGCCTGTGCGTATGCCCGAACAGAACAACATCGGCCCCACGGCAAAGAGCTGTATTCACAAGCGAATCGAGCGACATTTTGACGCCGTATAAATGACCATGCGTCATAAAAATCCGTTTGTTGTCGATGACAAATTCATCGATGTCCGGCTCATGGCCGTGATAGTCGCCGTTGCCGCGGACGGCGCGGCAATATACATCGGGATACGCCCGGCGCAAACCGGCGGCGTCGCGCTCATAATCCCCGAGATGAAGGATAAGATCGGGCTTTTCATCAAAAACGGCGTTGAGCATGGGCTGCAACTGGCCGTGGGAATCTGACAGCACGAGGATTTTCATAAACATCTCCACCAACGCGGGCTATAGAGTCACCACATTGTTTTTCCGGAATATACTGATTTAGAACGGTCTGGGCTGGTCTGCTTTAAAATCACGCTTTAAGCACACCGTCATGAAAGGATGAACTTTAATGGGATTTGACTATGGGAAAGCGACGAACGACTTTTTAAACACCGCAGCCGGCGCGCGGTTTTCCGGCAAGAAGGAAGAATTGGAAAAGCTGATCGACTCACCGGAGGGCAAAAGCGTCCAGAACCTGCTCAGCGGCAGCGAAGGTGACCTCATGAACGCGCTGAATAACGGTGACACCGCGACCTTGAAAAACGCGTTATCCACTATTTTAAAAACAGAGGAGGGCGTACACCTCGCAGAGCAAATTCTTAAAATGATGAAGTGACGACATAATATATCGCGGAATGGAGGTGCAGTATGAGCGAGCTTGAAGATAAAATCAATAAAATCCTGACATCTCCTGAGGATATGGAAAAAATTATGGGCATTGCCCGCTCCCTCTCCGGTTCGATTGGTTCCGGCTCATCGCCCAGCGGAACGGGCGGCGATGTGGCGAGTATGCCCGACCTGACAAAAATCGCCTCAACGCTCGGCGGCCTCGATCCGAAAATGACGCGGCTGATGACACGGCTGATCGGCGAGTACTCAACAGGCAGTAATGACAAGTCCGTGCTGTTAAACGCCATTAAACCTTATCTGAAGGAAGAGCGCCACGCCAAAATCGACAAAGCGGCGGAGATCGCAAAACTTGCAAAGCTGGCGAAAATCGCGCTGGCCGAATTTTCCGGAGGTGGCGGTGGTGTATAACAGGTACATCGGGAACACTGGCAAATACGTTCGCGTTCAGGACGCGCCAACCATACAAAGCGCGCGGCGCGGCGCACCGGGCGCCGGTGCCGCGCGGCCAACACCCCCATCACCTGCCCACGGCGATGCCGGTATCAAAAGCAAGCCCATCAACGCGGGTGCTGCCGGTAACGGGCTGGGCAGCCTTTTCGGCGGTATCAGCAGCGGTCTTGGGAGCCTTCTCGGTGGGCACGGCGGGCTAAACAACCTCTTTGGCGGGTTCGGCAATGGTCTCAAGGGGGCTTTTGACAATCTGCCCTTCGGGCTCGATATTGGCGACCTGCTTTTGTTCCTTCTGCTTTTGTTTTTCTTTATAGAAAGCGGTGATGAGGAGTTTCTCATCATTCTGGCCTTTTTGGCGTTCAGTATTATTAATGAGCACTGACGGGATTTGTACCATCCGGCAGGGTAAACGCCGCCTTGTCCGCCGAGGCAGTGTAATCCATAGCCGTTTGGCGGTAGACGAGCTTTTGCCCGTCATACTGCTCGGCCCCAATGAGCAGGCCGCTGGCAACGGCGATATGACAGATGGTCTTATACCCCAGCAAGGGCGATTTAAAAGTGACGGAAATGCAGCCTTCACCGGCATATGTATCATAAACGGCATCTGTAATGCTGCTTTTGTCGAGCGATAAAACATCTTCATATGTCAGCAGCATTTGATAGCTGTCCAATACAGTCCTGTCATCCCCCGATGCCTCAAACGGCATTTCGCGGGGGTTTTTTTCGCCGTTATACCAGATATAAACCGTCCCACCGGTGATGACAATATGCTTTTTCGAGCCTGCCATCTCGACGATGAGTGCCTGTAAATCGTCTAAGACGACGGTGCTGATGCGGCTCGTCGCGCTGCCGCCGGAATAGGCGCTTTCCACAACGACGGTTCTCGAATATTCAGCCGGTCGCACAAGCGTTGCAATCACGTTTTGAACATTATCCGGCGTTACCGCAACGCGGTCCGATCCAAAAAGGCCGCCGTCGGCAGATAAAACGCCCGTCGTGCCGGGCAGGTCACCCGTCGATGACGGCAGCGATAAAACGCGCGCGTCACGCGCGGCATATGTCAAAATAAACCCGACGGCGACGACGAGAACGATCAGCACGACGCCGAGCAGGCTGATAAAACGAACACGTTTAGCGCTCATCGTTCTCCTCCGGCTTTTTTGCCGCGGTCTCCTTTGGCGTGTCTTCCTTACCGTCGCATTGTGACGGCTCGGTGGGCGTCTCATCCGGCGCCGTTGGCTTTTGCTCCAAATCTTCCGGGCTGTCGGCCGGGACGTCTTTTCCAACACTTTTGAGGACGATGAGGCCGATGACGGCGGCGACGACGAGGGAAGCCAGCATGATGATCGCCCGGATTTCTCCCTTCGTCGTGATGACGACAGCCGACAAGCCTAGGATGCCACTGATGGCGTAAGCGATAGCGACAGCCTGCTTCTGGCTGAAGCCGATATCAATGAGGCGGTGGTGGAAATGGCCCCTGTCCGGGGACATTGGGTTTCTGCCGCTGAAAAGACGGCGCATGAAGGCAAACGTGGTGTCAAACAGCGGCAGGCCGACGACGAGAAACGGCACGGCAAACGAAATGATCGCGTAAAACTTGAACAGGCCGATAATCGACACAGTCGCCAGCACATAGCCGAGCAGGAGCGCGCCGGTGTCGCCCATGAAAATCTTGGCGGGGTTTTTATTATACGGCAGAAAGCCGACGCAGGAACCGAACAGCGCCGCCATCATCAGTGCGACATTGACGTCCGCAACGAGGACGGCAATAATGAGCATTGTGAGTGAGGAAATGGCCGAGACACCGGCGGCAAGGCCGTCCAGCCCGTCTATGAGATTGACGGAATTGGTGATGGCGACAATCCACAAAACCGTGACCGGGATGGCCATGAAGCCGAAATTAAAATATTCCGAGGCACTCCAAATATTCGGATTCGTGACAATGTTGATGATGATGCCGTGATAGACGGCGATGAGCGCCGCGAAAATCTGAACAACGAATTTAACAAGCGCGGGCAATGGCATAATATCATCAATCACGCCGACAATGACGATGACGACAGAACCTAATAGGATGCCCTGCACGTACCGGTCGATATCGGCAAACAGGACTACGCTGAGTAAAAAACCGAGAAAGATGGCAAGCCCCCCAAGGCGCGGGATGGGCACCGAGTGCATCCGGCGGCCGTCTTTCGGCACGTCGAGCGCCCCGACACGCTGCGCAAACGACTTGACGATCGGTGTGGCGGCAAAAGTGATGATGAAGGACGCCGCAATGGCAAGGCCCGCCTGCAGAAAAAGTTCCGTTGACATAGACGCTCCAGTTGCGTATCATGCGTTGGCGTTTCTTACGCCGTTTTGTGATACGAACGCCGCTGTTACGGCACGCGGCCCGCCAATTCTCGTCAGCCCTTTTGGATAAAGCCGACCTTTTTATAAACCTTCCGCAGCGTTCTGTTCGCCGCCGCGGCCGCTTTTTGAGCCCCTTCCGTATAAACGCTTTCGAGATAGGCTTTGTCGGACAAGAGCCGCGCGGCCTCCTCGCGAATTGGGCGCAGCAGCTCGACGACGGCCTCGCCCACGGCCGTTTTAAACGCACCGTAACCCTGCCCGTCAAACGTGCGGGCGACATCATCAAGCGTTGTGCCGGTGGCGACGGCATAAATCTGCATCAGATTTGATACGCCCGGTTTTTTCTTGACGTCATAGCGGATTGCCGTTTCGCTGTCCGTCACGGCGCGCTTAAAAGCGCGCATAATGTCCTCCGGCTTGTCCATCAGGCAGATGCAGCCGCCTGCGTCCTGCTCGGACTTTGACATTTTGTTCGTCGGCTCCTGCAGGCTCATCACCCGCGCGCCGACCTCCGGGATGAACGGCTCCGGCAGCTTAAAAACGTCGCCGTATATGGCGTTGAAGCGCCCGGCAATGTCCCGCGTGAGCTCGACGTGCTGCTTCTGATCCTCGCCGACGGGGACAAGGTCGGCCTGATAGATGAGAATATCCGACGCCATCAAAACGGGATAGGTAAAAAGCCCCGCGTTGATATTTTCCGTGTTTTTCGCCGATTTGTCCTTAAACTGCGTCATGCGGGACAGCTCGCCGTACATCGTAAAACAGCTGAGCACCCAGGTGAGCTCGGCGTGTGCCGGGACATGGCTTTGGATGAAGATGGTATTCTTTTGAGGGTCAAGCCCGCAGGCGATGTACTGCGCGATCTGCTCCAGCGTCGTTTTGCGCAGTACGGCGGGGTCCTGCCGGACGGTAATGGCGTGCAGGTCTGCCATCATGTAATAGCAGTTGTAGGCCTCCGACAGGGCAACCCAGTTTTTAATCGCGCCGACGTAGGAGCCGAGCGTTAATGCGCCGCTTGGTTTAATGCCGGAGAGAATAATTTTTTTGTCTTCCATAAGCTATTCCTTTTGACGGGGGCGGCAAGCCGCCCCCCCTGTTTTTTCATCATACAGCGGCTTTTACCGGCGCACCCGGTCTATTGGCCGCTGTTTTTCTTTTTTACATCGTCAAGCGCCCGCTTCATGGCCTTCTTGCCGCCGAACATGTTTTTGATTTTTTCCTCTTCAATCCGGCGCGCGTCAAGCCCGGAATAAATAAGCTCTTTTTGGAGCTTAATATAGCTCTCATAGCGGCCGTTGGCAAGTTTGCCCGTTTCGAGCGCGCGGCACACCGCACAGCCGGGTTCGACCGTATGCGTGCAGTCAGCAAATCGGCAGGATAACGCAAGCGCTTGGAAATCTTCAAACGTTTTGGAGAGGTCTGCCGAGAAAAGCTGCAATTCGCGCATACCCGGTGTGTCGATAACGATGCCGCCGCCCGGCAGCAGCATCAGCTGTCGGTGCGTCGTCGTGTGGCGGCCGCGCCCATCTTGCCGGACAGCGCGTGTTTCAAGCACATCACGGCCCAAAAGGCCGTTAATAAGCGTTGATTTGCCGACGCCGGAGGAGCCGACAAACGCGACGGTTTTCCCTTTTAGAAGGTAGCGCTTAAGCGCCGTATATCCCGTGCCGTCTGCTGCCGACGTTGCGACGATATCCGCGCCGGAGCTGGCGGCGGAAACCGCCGCTATGCGCGCCGGGGCATCTGGGCAGGTATCGGCTTTCGTCAGGACGACAACGGGTGTCGCCCCGCTATCCCACGCGACGGAGAGATAGCGCTCTAAACGCCGCAGGTTATAATCGCCGTCCATCGCCATGCAGAGAAAAACAGTATCGATATTCGACGCGACGACCTGCAACGCGCCGGATGTCCCGGCGGCGCGCCGCTGGAAAACACTTTTTCGCGGCAGTATACTGCGGATGACCGCCTCACCGGCTGATGTATTGCCCCTGTCGATCATGACCCAGTCACCGACAGCGGGGTAATCGCCGCTCCCGACCGCCCTGTGGGACAAGCCGCCCGACACGCGGGCCATCGTTTCACCGTATTGGCTGATAGCCCCGTATATGTCGTGGTGCTGCGTTGTGATGCGGGCAATATTCAAGCCGTCATACAGGGCCGCTTCACGGCTTATACAATCATCCAGCCCGTAGTCTTTCAGGTTAATTTCCATTTCTGTATCCTCCAAATTTCATACGGTTTTTGGCGTTCTTGGAGGGCACATACTTTTGTTTATGCCCTCCCGGGGAGGACACACTCCGACAATATCATATTAAAGAACAAAAATTAGTCTCCTTTCATCGGCGCGCCGGTGGCGCGTGGTACTCGGCGCGGTTCAGCCAAGGCCGAACGACGCGGCAAGCTTTTTAAAGGCGGGCAGGGACCGCTCAATCGCCTCTTTTGCCACGCAATAGGCGATTCGGATGTAACCGGTGCAGCCAAAAGACGTACCCGGTACGACGAGGATATTAAACTTTTTCGCTGCCTCGCAAAACACCTTATCGTCGACAGGTGTTTTAACCCACATGTAAAACGCGCCCTGCGGATAGACACAGTCAAAACCACAGGCGACAAGGCCGTTGTACAAAAGCTTTCTGTTTTGGTCATACGCGCCGATATCCGTCTTCTCATTCAGGCAGCGGGCCACGGCCAGCTGCTGGAGAGACGGCGCGTTGACAAAGCCGGAAACGCGCGTTGCGATACTGGCGGCGTCGTAGACAAGCTGAAAATCATCAATTTCCGAGGGAATGACGATATAGCCGATGCGCTCGCCGGGGAGCGAAAGCGACTTCGACCACGAATAACACACGAGCGTGTTTTTATAGAGCCTTGTGAGATATGGCACATCGACCCCGTCATAGCAGAGCTCGCGGTACGGCTCATCGGAGATGATATAAATCGGCGCGCCGAATTCCTTTTCCTTAGCCGATAGCACCGCGGCAATTTTTTCGAGCGTTGCTTTGGTATAGAGAACACCCGTCGGGTTGTTCGGGGAATTGATGATGACGGCCTTTGTTCTGCTTGTTACGGCGGCGGCCAGCGCCTCGGCTTCAGGCTGGAAGTCCGTCGTGTTGGGCGGAACGACGACGAGCGCGCCGTCATAATTGGCAACATAATTGCCGTATTCGACGAAATACGGGGCAAAGACAACGACTTCGTCACCGGGGTTTAAGAGCGTTTTGAGGACGACGTTCAGGCCGCCGGCCGCGCCGACGGACATGATGATATTACCGTCACCAAACGATGTGCCGAAGCGGCTGTTGAGATGCGCGGCAATCGCCGCGCGGACTGGGGCGTAACCGGTATTTGACATGTAGCCGTGGACGAAAATGGCGTCCTCTTCGTTTAAAATATCAATCATAGCCTTTTTAACGGCGTCGGGCGCCGGAAAGTTTGGGTTGCCGAGGCTGAAATCAAAAACGTTTTCACGCCCGTATAAGGCTGCCAGCCTGTTGCCCTCTTCGAACATGGCGCGGATGGCCGAGTTGTTTTGGGCCAGCTTTTTCATTTTTTCAGAGATCATGGCTCTCTCTCCATTCTATGGATGCACTTTTTTACAATGAAATATTTTAGCATATCGTTAGCGGATTCACAATGTCAAAATCGGCGGGAATGCGCTGGGCGATTGATAATAGCCCCTACGGGACGGCGGCGGGATTGGGGCGGGGCGATGTGGGCATAGCCCCCTACTCTCGTGCCCGGGATAAGGGCAGACACAAGGTCTGCCCCTACGCATGATGTTAGACAGACGAGCGAAAATATTTCACCCCCATGAAGATAATTGGGGGTCATAGGGGGCGCAGCCCCCTATACATCTATTGGGTGGGCGGGTGGGTTATTTTTGATATTCAAACTCGAGATTATAGATGCTGACCGTATCGCCCTCATGAATCCCCAACTGCTCCAGTCGGTCATAAACACCGGCCACGCGCAGAGACCTGTCAAAAAACATCATGGACTCATTGTCGGAGAAGTTGACGTTGCGGACAAGGCGCTCCATCCACGGGCCCTCGACGACCCACACGTCGTCATACGTTTCAATTTTTATATCGTCAGGCGTGACGGAGACGGGTTGCTCCACGTATTCCGGCTCATAGACATAGACAGGCGGCAAGTGCGCGAGCTTCGCCGCTGCGGCCTTCATGAGTTCTTTCACCCCGCTGTTAGTCGCGGCTGAAATTTCATATAGTGGGAGCCCCTGCTCTTTAATATAAGCACGGAAATTTTCAACAAGTTCCGTGTTTTCCGCGATATCGGTCTTATTGG
This sequence comes from Oscillospiraceae bacterium CM, assembly GCA_022870705.1. Taxonomy (NCBI): domain Bacteria; kingdom Bacillati; phylum Bacillota; class Clostridia; order Eubacteriales; family Oscillospiraceae; species Oscillospiraceae bacterium JHJ. Next base: position 985,621 of record CP072107.1, on the reverse strand, counting down.
CCGCAACGAGCTGTGGGCGCTCGGCAAGCGCTGGGCTATATTGCTTCAGTTCCTCGTTAATCGTTTTGAAATCCTCGACGGGGTCACGGCCTTCGCTGCCGGAAACGTCCACCACGTGGATGAGCAGTCGGCAGCGGTCGACATGGCGGAGAAAAGCGTGGCCGAGACCGGCTCCTGTGTGCGCCCCCTCGATGATGCCGGGGATGTCCGCCAGGACGAAGGAAACGCCTTCGTCAATGTAAACGACACCGAGATTCGGAAATAGCGTTGTGAAGTGATAGTCGGCAATTTTGGGGTGCGCTTTGGAGACGACGGACAACAGCGTCGACTTGCCGACGTTGGGAAAGCCTATGAGACCGACGTCGGCCAATAGCTTGAGCTCCAGGACGACCTCTTTGTCCTCACCGGGCAAGCCGCTTTTGGCAAAGCGCGGGGCTTGGCGCGTCGGCGTCGCGAAATGACGGTTGCCCCAGCCGCCGCTGCCGCCACGGGCTAAAACATACGACGCCTCTCCCGTCATATCCTTGATAATAGCGTTTGTCTCTTTATCCCGAATGAGCGTGCCGTCCGGCACCTTGATTATGAGATGCTGGCCATCCTTGCCGGTGCAGACTTTGCTGCCGCCGTCGGCACCGTTTGGCGCAGTGTACTTGCGCTTATAGCGAAAGTCCATCAGGGTAGACATGTTCTTGTCCGTTTGAATGACGATGTCCCCGCCGCGGCCGCCGTCCCCCCCGTCGGGCCCGCCGGCGGGAACGTATTTTTCGCGGTGGAAGGAGACGGCACCGTTGCCGCCGGCACCGGCTCTGACGCGGATGGTCGCTTTATCTACAAACATATAAATTTTCCTTTTCCATATTTTCCTTAATTCAGTCTGCCCTGTTTTCAGAACCTTTACGCGAGCCGGATGACAACGTCCAGGATCTTTGCCATTTCGCCGCGCGTGATGTTGGCCTTCGGCAGCAGCTTGCCGCCAGCACCCGAGATGACACCGGCTGATACAAGCGTTGCCGTTGGCACGGTGGCATAATCGGCCACCGATTGATAATCCGAATAAGCGGCCAGCGCTGACGCCGGGGCGTCCGGCAGGCTGTGCTTCAGCGCGCTGAGCGCACGGTACAAAAACGAGAAGGCCTGCTCGCGTATTAATGGCCCCTTCGGGTTAAACAGCGCGCTCCCGTCACCCTTGGCAATGCCGACAGATTCCGCCCAGGCGATGGCCGCGGCATTATAGGCGTCAGGCGCGACGTCCGTAAAGGAGGATGGGCCGCTCACAGCGGGTTTTCCGGCCGCCCGGTAGAGCATCAGGATAAAATCGCCGCGGCTGATTTCGTCATTGGGCGCAAAAAGCGTGGGTGTGACGCCGGAAACGATACCCTTTTGGAAGAGATCCTTAATATACGGCCCGGCCCAGTGCGTCGTCGTATCTGTGAAGCCGGTTATTGTGACCGGGATCGAAACCATCGCGCCACCGACCCTGACCGTCACAGCGCCTGTCACGCCCGCCGTTGCCCCGGCTGTGAAAAGCCCGCCGGAAGACACGCTGCCGACGCCGCCTGCTGCTTCATATGTAAAGGCGGCGGTGTCCGCACAAACAGCGCGGCCGTAATACGACGCCGCCGACGACAGCTGCACCGTATCGCCCGGCCAAAGCGTCAGTGCCGTCACGGGCTTTCCCTGTGCGGTGACGCTTATATCAGTCGGTTTGCTGATGATGAAAACAGCGCCCGTCCCGCTCGCGCCCGTTGACGGCGACGTGAGGGTGAGCGTCTCCGTGCCGGCTGCGGCGCCGGCTTTATACACCATCCCCGTCACCGCACCGAGGGCGGCACCCGACATTTTCATGTCGGACGGCGTCGTCACCGGTTTATACCCGCTGTCCGACGCGGCGGGCTGCAGCGTCACCGAGGAACCCGTGAGCAAGATGACGCCGTCATTGACAAGCCCGAGGTTTTTCGCTCTCCCGTCGGGCACTTTGTCGGTGACGAAGAGCAGATACGCCGCGCACTTTCTCTCCGACCCGTCGGACGGTTTATTGACGAGTGTTGCCACCGACTGCCCCGTCAGGCGGACGCTGAGTACCGACGAGCCGCCGCCGTCAAAATTGACGGCGTCAACACAGCCGCGCGCACGCATCTCCTCGGCGAGTGCCTGCAGCGTCAGACCGGCTGAATTCTCTGTTCCGTCGATGACGTAGCTGATGACGGTGCCGTCGGCCTTGACACCGAAAGCCGTGCGCGGATTTTTAGCGGATATGGCCTTGTCCCACGCCGATTGATCGGTGACGGCACCGTCTTTAACAAGAATGTCGCCGCCGCCAGTTGCCCATTTGGCATTTGTCAGCTGCGGGTCGGTGCACGTCGTCGTTAGCGTAACGGCGTCACCAACCTTAAATTTATTAAATTCCGAATCATAGCCGCAGACATCCGAGGCCGATAAAATAAGATACCCGTCCCCGATTGGCATCGCCCCGTCGGACTGCACCACCTCCGTCACAACGAGTGACATCGTCCCGGAAACGCTCGGCGAGCCGCTCTCAATGTGAAATTTGACGAACCAGCCCGGCGTTGACGTGCGCGTTGACACGGTGGAAAAGGCGGAACTGAACAGATACAGGCCGCCCGTGTCAGCCCTGTATTTATTGAAATGCGTGAGGGTGACGCTCTGGCCGCTGTTCGACGCGTCAGACGCGCTGCCGTTGTTAAAAAGCGTCATCGTGACCTCTGGGCTTTCTGAAAAGCGAACGCTCCCATCGGCGTCAAACGCGACGGCCGTGTTTCCCTCCGGGCTTGACTTGTAAACACCGTTTTCAATGTCAATCCCCATCGGGACGCCTGTTTTCATGGAAAAGAAGTCGGTATTGACGGCAGCCAAAACGTTTTTGCCCTGCTTGGCGGCATACGAAACCATCGCGTCAACCGTCAGGCTGCCGTAAATCGTATCGCACGCCATGACAATGGGGTACGCGTCACCGCTGCCCGTCAGGCTGAGGGCATAGCTTTCCTGCCGCTGCGTCCCGTTTATGTAGGAAACCGTGTTCGTATAAGACAGGTTGTTGGCGACGTGGCGCGTGTTCACGTAGACAGCGTCGCCAGCGCCCAATGCCATGGCAGTCGCCGTCGTCAGGACAGCCAACGCCAGGACGGCGGCGGTGAACGCAGTAAATTTTTTCATATGTACCTCTCCGGCGGCGTTTTCATCTGTGCGTATTATATAGAAATCCGGCCGCTATTTCAACCGACGGCCCAGCGATTCATAAATATTTAAAACTTATCGGCTTGAATTCTGTTGAAAAATAAGGGCGGTTGGGGTAAAATATCACAGTTACGGCACTTGGTTTACTTTTTTTACCTGTAATTTTTGAAGGCTGGCGGGATATGGCAGAAAAAAACAACCATCATGTAAAAACAATCAGCCTCGTGATGCTCCTCACCCTCATCGGTAAATTCATGGGGCTTTTCCGTGATCGTCTCATGACGGTTCATTTCGGCAGCGGCATGGAGACAAACGCTTTTTTAACGGCCAGCCGTATACCGCGCGTCTTTTTCGACGCCGTCTTTGCCTCGGCGATTGCGGCCAGTTTTATCCCTGTGTTCAGCGAATACGCGGCGAAAAAAAGCAAAAAGGACGCTGTTTTGTTTTCCGGAAACTTCATCACCGTCATCGGCCTTTTGTCACTCGCTTTAACCGTTCTCGGCATTGTCTTTGCCGAGCCGCTCGTCCGCCTGTTTGCAGACGGGTACGACGCGGCGACGACGGCATTGTGCGTTTCTCTGACGCGGATGCTCTTCCCAACGGTTTTGTTCACTGGCGTTGCCTATTCGTTTGTCGGCATCCTGCAGTCGTTTGACGAATTCAATGTCCCGGCGCTCATCAGCGTCATCGCCAACTTTATTGTCATCGCGTATTACTATACGTTTAACGCCCGGTTCGGCATCTACGGCCTGGCGGCGGCGTTTTTAATCGGCTGGTTTGTGCAGGCGCTCATACAGGTTCCTTCCTTAAAGAAAAAAGGTTTTTTTTACAGGCCGTCACTTGATTTCCGCTCGGAGGGCATGCAGAAGGTTTTTGCCTTGATGCTGCCTGTTATGATCGGCACGTGGGTGCAACCGATTAATTTGACGATCAATACGAAATTTGGTTCCCATTTGTATAACGGTGCCGGTGTTACCGCTATTGAACTGTCAAACAACTTATATCTGATTATCATTGGCGTATTCATTTTATCGGTCACAAACGTTATATTCCCGCGTTTGTCGCGCCTGACGGCCGAAGACGAGACGCACGCCTTCCGAAACACGATTGCGCAGACGGTTCACGCCTCACTGTTTTTCGTTATTCCGATGACGGCCGGTGTGATGGTGCTCGCCCGCCCACTTATCAGCCTGATCTACGGCGGCGGCAAATTTGACGACGCCGCCGTGTCCATGACATCTGCGGCCCTGACATTTATCAGCCTTGGCATGGTTGGTTATGCGTTGCAGGCCATTTTATGCCGCGCTTGTTTTGCGCGGCAGGACGGTAAAACACCCCTTATTTCCGGCCTGATTTCTATCGCTGTTAACATCGCGCTCTGCGCGCTGCTAACAGGGCCATTGAGCGTCACAGGGCTGGCCGTTGCCTCCGCCGCCGCTGCCACAGTCGGCGCCGTTGTCTTAATAATTCCGCTCCAGTGGCGCGGTGACGGCTTTCTCGACAAGGCCTTTGTTTTTGATATCGTTAAAATGACAATTGCCGCCCTTCTGATGACCGCCGCCGTCTTTGGCGTTCATACCGCCGCGGGCGGACTTGAACAGAATCTCATCGGCAAAGCGCTGGCTCTTTTGGCGCCCGCGGCAGCCGGTCTTCTTGTCTACGCCGCCGCAACGCGCCTCTTCGGTGTTTCCGAGGCGAAGGCCGCCTCAGCGCTGCTTCTGCGGTTTTTTTCCAGGCGGCGCGCAACCGATATCCAGCAGTAAGGAAGTGACTTGATGCAAAAAATTTTGGAGCAGAGCGCCGTTTTCAGGCTTTTGAGCGTCTTTTTCGGATGGATCGGTGCCAAATGGCACAAAAGCCGCCTTGTCACCTGGTTTTTATCACCGTCCCGCAGTTTGGCACGCGTTAAAAGCAGCGTTTTTTTTAAAGCCGGGCAAGCCGGGCACCGCGCGTGGAGCACCGCTTTTCAAAAGCTTGGTTTGACGAGGGTTCTTGAGGGCAGTATTTTTAAACAGCTTTACATTTGGTGCCTGATTCCGGCCTTCCTGGCCCCGTTTCTGCCGACGATGGCACTCGTCTGCTGTGTGCTTGTCGCCTTTTTTTCCTATGCTGTCCGGCTTGGCACCGAACCGGAAATACGATCCGCTCTGTCGCCGGTCAATAAGTATGTGCTGTTGTTTGCTGCCGTCTATCTGATCGCGACGATGACGTCCGTCACGGTCTCCGGCAGCATTTTCACCGGTCTCATAACGGTTTTGTTCGTTTTGTTCACGATTGTTTTCAATAACGCCGTCACGACGAAACGGCAGGCTGATTTCGCCGTCGGGCTCCTTGTCACAGCGGGCGCGGCCGTTGCCGCTTACGGGGTATATCAGTATTTGTTCTATACGCCGGAGACGGTTGGGGCATGGGTTGACAATGATATGTTTTCCGATATCACAAACAGGGTGTATTCAACACTTGGAAACCCGAACGTTCTGGCTGAATACCTGCTGCTGGTGACACCGTTTGCCGCCGCGTGCGCCTTAAACGGCAAAACATGGCTGCAGCGCCTCTTTTTTGCCGGCTGCTTTGTCCTCATGGCCGTCTGCATGGTTGTCACCTATTCGCGCGGGGGTTATATCGGGCTGATTCTAGCCGCCGCTGTCTTCCTCGTTATGCTTGACGCGCGCTTTATTCTTCTGGGCATCGCGGCGATCATCGCGCTGTACTTTTTCCTGCCCCAAACGGTGATTGAGCGTTTTGCCAGCATCGGCAACATGTCCGACAGCTCGACGTCCTACCGCGTCTCCATCTGGCTTGGGACGCTGTCCATGCTCAAGGATTACTGGTTTTCGGGTATCGGCCCCGGCACGGCCGCCTTCAATCTCGTTTACCCGGCCTATGGCTACAACACCATCAGCGCCCCGCACGCCCACAACCTCTATCTCCAGCTCATCTGCGACGCCGGTATCCTCGGTATCGTTTTATTTCTTCTCATGCTTTTCTCCTATTTCAGAACCACGCTTGCCGCCTTTTCTAAGGAACGTGACAAATCGTCGCGCATTTATCTGGCCGCTGCCGTTTCCGCTGTATGCGGTTATCTGCTGCAGGGCATGACGGATTATTCCTTTTATAATAACCGCGTAACGTTTTTATTCTGGGTTGTTCTGGCGCTTGGCCTTGCGCTGGCGCGGCGGTCGTCGATGACGGAGGGACAAATATGGTCAAGGTCCTGAACATCATCAGTGACGCGAACATCGGCGGTGCCGGGCGCGTGCTTTTAAACTACCTCCGCTTCGCCGACACAAACGCTTTTGAAACGGCCGTCTGCCTGCCGCGCGGGAGCCTCTTGGCCGAGCCGCTCCGTAACGCGGGCGCCCGCGTCATCGAAGCCGACATTAAACCCAACGCGTCATTTTCTCCGGCCGATATCAAAACACTTCAGAAAATAATCCGGCAGCTCAGCCCCGATATTGTGCACACGCACGGCTCGCTCTCCGGGCGGATTGCAGCGCGCCGGTGCCATAGGGCCGTTATCACAACGCGCCATTCCGTCTTCCCTGTCAGCCCGCGGCTGAAATCAGGCCCGGGGCATCTTTTGAACAAACTTATAAACGAGCATTACGCCGACCGCTTCATCGCCGTCTCCCCTGCCGCGAAGGAAAACTTAACAGACGGCGGCATCCGCGGCGATATGATTGATGTGGTAATGAACGGTGTTGAACCCATCACGCGCGTCAGTCCCAACGAGCGCACAAGAATCCGCGCTGAATACGGGCTTCGTGATGACGATTTTGCCGCCGGGATTCTCGCGCGGCTTGAACCGTACAAGGGACAGGCCTTGATTCTTGACGCCGCAAAAATCTTAAAGGACGACGGCCTTCCCATCCGCATTTTTATTGCCGGTGCCGGGCCGGACGAGCAGGTGCTCCGTCAGAAGGCCCTGTCGCTCAGCCTCGACGACACAGTGACGTTTTTGGGCTTCGTGACGGACGTGGCGCCGCTCTTAAACGCGCTCGACGTTCAGCTCAACGCGTCGTACGGCACGGAGGCGTCCAGCTTGTCACTCCTCGAGGGCATGAGCCTTGGCCTGCCCGCCATAGTTAGCGATTACGGGGGCAACCCCTTTGTTATCGAAAACGGCGTCAACGGCCTTGTTTTTAGAAGCCGCGACACAAAAGCGCTGGCCGGATGCATTCGGCGGCTGGTCGGCAATACAGACCTCTTGTCACGCCTGAGCGCCAGCGCAGAGGTTGTTTTTAGAGAGCGCTTCACCGGCGAGACCTTTGCTGGAAACATCGAACGAATTTACCGGGACGTTTTGAAGGGAGATCACGATGGATAATAAAACAAAAAAAACAAGGTGGCGGCTGAACGTCTTTGACATTGTCATCATCGCCGTTGTTTTGATTGCGGCGGCGGCGCTACTATACTTCTGGCGGGCCTCCGGCAAGAGCACGACGGCCACAACGGGCACGAGACAGATTCACTATACGATTGAGCTGAGTGATATGCTTGATACGGCCACTGCTAAAATCCAGCCGGGCGACACGATGCTCGACAGTACAAAGAAATTTATTATGGGGACGGTCGTCTCCGTCACAATGGGACCGACCGTGACACCTGAAAAAAACCTGAACACCGGTGACACCGTCTTGTCCGAGGTTCCCGGCAAGGTGACGGCAACCATAACGCTTGTCACCGACTGCTCGGTAAGCGAATCCGAAATCAAAGCCGCGAGCGGATACCTGATCCGCGTCGGCGAGGAGGTCGCGGCCGCCGGGCCGGGTTACGCGGGTAAGGGCTACATTGTCGCGTTTGAACGGGGGGATCTCACATGAAGAAAATCATCGATGAAAACGGCAGACTCTTCGGCAAGGTTAGCATCATTGATTTTTTCGTCCTTCTGATCGTCCTCGTGATCGTGGCGGCCCTCGTTGTCAAATTCAATCTTCTCGACGTTACGCGCCAGGGCGCTGACCTGAAACCGGTCACGTATACCGTGGCGGTTAACGGTGTGCGCCAGTATTCCGTCGACAGCCTGAAACCCGGCGACGTTCTTTTTGACAAAGGCAACGGCGGAAACGCCGTCGGCACGATTACGGCCGTCGACTACAAGCCCGCCGTCACGGCTTCTGAAAAAATTGACGGCTCACTCGTCAACGGCAGCTACGAGGGCTATTTTGACGTTATCCTGACAATCAAAACAGATGGTATTGTCACCGACGGGCGTACTTTTTCCGGCAAGACGTATGAACTCAATGTCAACTCAAACCGTAATTTCTACACAAAATACACGTCTTTTGAAGCGACCATCACGGGACTGGAGTAAGAGATGAAAATCCTGATGGCAACGATGAGTCTTGGCATCGGTGGCGCTGAAACACATATCATCGAGCTGGCCTGCGAGCTCAAGCGGCGCGGCTTCGACGTTGTTGTCGCCTCAAACGGCGGTGTTTTCGTCGCGGACATTGAAGCCAAGGGCATCCGCCATTATCAGATTCCGATGAACAGGCGTCATCTCTTTTACATGCTCAAATCATATTTCCTGCTCCGGAAAATTATCAAAAAGGAAAAGCCCGATATTGTCCACGCGCACGCGCGTATATCGGCGTTTATCTGCGGTCTTCTCCAGAAAACGATGCGTTTTCCTTTTGTAACAACGGCGCACGGCGTTTTTCAGCTTGGCCCCGGTCTCAACCAGCTGACAAACTGGGGGCAGAAGACAATTGCCGTCTCCCCTGACATACGAGATTATCTGATTACAAACTACCACGTAAGCCCGCGCGACATCATCATGACCATTAACGGCATCGACACCGACAAATTCTCCCCAGACGTCTCGTCTGAAAAGATTGACGCGGAATTCGGGCTTGACCGTAATAAGCCTGTCGTCTGCCACGTCAGCCGCCTTGACGAGAGCGCGAGCCTCGTAGCGCGCCAGCTGATTGACATCGCCCCACGGCTGAACAAGGCGCTGCCCGGCGTTCAGATTCTTATTGCCGGCGGCGGCGACGTTTATGATGCGCTTTTAGAGAAAGCAAAAGAGGCCAACAGACTGACGGGGCATCAAACCGTCGTCATGACGGGCCCGCGCACCGATATCAGCGACATTGTCAGCGCCGGAGATGTTTTTGTCGGCGTCTCACGCGCGGCGCTGGAGGCGATGGCGGAAGCGAAACCCGTCATTTTGGCCGGTGCCGAGGGCTATATCGGGCTTTTCACGCCGGAGAGCGTGCAGCAGGCGCGGGAGAGCAACTTCTGCTGCCGCGGCAGCGCCCTGCCTGACGGTGAGCGCCTGCTTGGCGAAATCGTCCACACAATGACAGTTTTGACGCCGCGTGAACGCGCTGCGCTCGGTGATGACGGACGATCTCTCGTTTTAAGCGATTACTCCGTCAGCCGCATGACAGATGACTGCGAGGCAGCGTATGAAGCCGTCCGCCGTCGCCGCTTTAATGTCGTTATGAGCGGTTATTATGGCTTCGGCAACGCCGGTGATGAGGCGATTTTACAGTCGATCCACGCAACCATTGACGATTCGGGCGGTGATATTGCCATTACCGTCTTGTCAAACGATCCGACCGACACAACAGCGCGTTACGGTTATCAAGCCGTTGACCGGTTTGACTTTTTCGCCGTCCTCGGCGCGCTGCGCCGCTGTGACGCGCTCGTCTCCGGCGGCGGCAGCCTCCTGCAGGATCATACGTCAACGCGGTCACTCTTTTACTATCTCACGATCATTTTGGCGGCGGAGCTTTTGGGTAAGAAAGTCATGATATACGCCAACGGCATCGGGCCGGTGCGGAAAAAAACAAATCGCCGTCTCGTCCGGCACATCGTCGGGCGGGCCGACGTCATCTCCCTGCGGGATGACATGTCTGCCGAGGAACTCACTAGCATGGGCGTTCAGCGGGACGACCTCCACGTGACAGCCGACCCCGTTTTTACGCTAAACGCCGTCCCGACGGACGAAGCCCATGCCCTTCTCCGCGACTGCGGGCTGCCCACGGGTGAGAACTTTGTCTGTATCTCGGTGCGCAACTGGGTCGGCGGCCCGGCGTTTAATCAAAAAATTGCGCGCCTGTGCGACGAAATTGCCGAGACGTATCGCCTCTCTGTCATTTTTATCCCCATGCAGGTACCGAACGACGTCGCCATCAGCCTGGAGATCATCGATCAGATGCACCGCCCGGCGTATTTATTAAATCCAAAGAGCACGGCACGCCAGATTATGGGCGTCATTGGTCTGTCCGATTTTGTCGTTGCTATGCGCCTGCACACGTTGATTTTTTCGGCGCGGATGGGCGTCCCCGTCGTCGGGATTATCTATGACCCGAAGGTCAAGGCGTATATCCGGGCGCTTAATATGCCATCCGCCGGAGACGTGGTCGGTTTTAACACCGTGTCGGCGATGAACGCCGTGCAGTCACTGCAGATGCGAAAGCGCGATTATACTGCGTGTCTTAAAGCGTGCTCGCTCGACTATGAACAGCTGGCGCGCGACGACGCTGCGCGCCTATTGGAACTTTTGAATACCCCGAAAAACAAACGCCGGGCATAAATGCCCGGCGTCAAATTGTTGCTATCATTTTTTTTGAAATACTTCCTTCAGAACATCGTCTGTATAATCGCCAAATAAAGGACCGTTATTGAACTGCATGAAGTCGATCTGTCCATGGTTAACGTTGGCCTCGATCAAAATCGGTTCTCCGTCTTCATCGATGGCGATGTCCCATGCGATGAGCCGATGGTCCGGAAACTTTTGGGCAATGCGCCTAACCATCTCTTCTGCTGCATCGATGGATGGGATATGGCCTTTGCCGAATTCAAATCCCTGCGGGTGCCTGTCAAACCTGACGCCTGCTGCGGAATACGCGCAAGCCTTCAGCCGGCCGTCAGGCAGTATCCCACAGACAATGCCGCCGGAGCTGGCGTTATCGACACGGCTGTTATTGACGCCCATGCGGAGTACCGGCGGCAGGATGACAATTTTTCCGTTGATCAGAAGCGTCATAATCCGGATGGTGTTGACAGATGCCGAATGGATCGCGCTGATCTTCGCGTGTTGCCTTATAACGTTCTGAACAACATAATAAGGAAAGCCGCTGTATTCGTCGAAAGCCTTTCTAATCCCTGACGGGTCGCCGGTCTCAAAAATCTTCACGTTTTTGCCGCCGCAGCTGTCAACGGACGGTTTGAATATCACGGCATCATACCCAAAACATCGCCGTAAAGCCTCTTCTTCCGTGATGAGTTCAAAGCTTGGACTTAAATAGATGCCGTTGACCCTACTGAACACAATTTCGGGCATTTTGCAGTCAAACATCATGGGAAAGTAGGATTTATTGCCAAAGGTCTGCTGATGATTATTCAGATACGGTTCAATGATATTGAAATACAGGTCCTCCGGAATATAGCGCACGTCAAAGGTCCCGTTGACGGTTGAAAACCGTTTGCAGAAATTTGCGCTGTACTCCTTCGTGAACCGGCGCCAGTAATCCTTGGCCTCATTGAGCTGCGCTGCCGTGAGCTTATGCCTGTTTTTGCGACACCAGCTGTTTGTCTTAATTCTATGCGCATACTTTGTCTTGAGTTTGACACATCGTTTATAAAGCTTGAATATTCCATCCAGAGAGCCAGATACGACCGAGCGAAATCCCATCGACAAAAGCCGCCCTTCATTTTGACAATTTACGTCACAATACTAACATATATTTCATAAAATGGCAGTACTAAAAATGATCTAAAATCTCAACAAAAGGACGCCTTTCGGCGTCCTTTTGTTTTACAGCGCTTTGTCATTTTTATTCTTGGCTCAAATCTTTGAATATATCTTTTCCTGCAAAACGCGCTTGCCCTGGACAAATTTATTGTCGGTCATCAACTTGTTTTTGGAGGAAATCTGCGTTTTGAACTGCTCGATGCCATGCCCAGTTTTGTTTTTCGAAATATCGCGCATTACAAACAAATTATTTCTCTTTGCCGACGACATAACATCACGCCCTTTCTATTCTTATTATAGCACGCATCAGCCATTTTGAATACCGAGATTTTCATTCTCCGCCTGTAAAATATTGAGCGCAATTAAAACCTCAAAATAATCAACTGCATCAAACAGCATCAGGTGCTCGTTGTCAACAAGAAAATCGCTGCTGAAAACAACGATAATGTCGCTTGTTGTATATTTCGTCTTGTATTTTGCAAAAATATAGTCTTTTTTCCGAAACGCCTTCGGGATGCAGTAGCCGTAAAGGCTGATGGCATACATCAGGGCGGTCATCACATCTTTGCTGATCGACAGCTCTTTTGCCATCTGCTCTGTCTCGTGCTCGAAATATGCGAAAACCTTGATGTTTTTACGCTTTTTTTCATATTCCCTGATGATGTCTTTATATGACTGCTCCGGGTTTAAATCCGAGTTTTTAACGTAATCGTCCACAAACTTTGCCATCTCGATTCTGGCGTTGAGGACGGCATCCAACGAGGCAATCTGTCTGTCCTGCGTTTTATCGACATATTTGACCTGATCCAGTTCGGTCATATCGAGCTCAATGTCTTTGAATTTGAAGTTTTTGAGCGTCCGGCAGGAGATAAATAAATATTCCCAGACGACTGCCAAAACCAAGAATATGGCGTAATTGACAAAAAGGTTGTTGACGTTATCAATATGGATGATGACAGTGTTTTCCACCTGGCTGCGGTAAAAAAGGAATAAAACTGCCAGATACAAAAGGACGAATATGTAATAGACTCGTCTCGTCAGTTTCAGGTCATAGACATCCGGCAGCTTTCTGTAGCTGAAGAGCGTATAGCAGGCAAAGGCAAGGATCGGTGTGAAGATTAAAAAATAGATTGCCAAATGCACTCTTTTACTCCCCCCAAGCTTCATCTCTGTATAATTATATCATTATTTCCACTATTTTCAACATCTTTCTTCACGCCGTCATTTTAGCGGCATGAATGTCAAAAGGACGCCTTACGGCGTCCTTTCCTCTTACAGCTTTGAAGCAATCGCGTCCAAGAATTCCTCGGTGTTGACGGCGGTGGCCTTGAAGCCGTCTTCCGTCAAAGCGGCAAGCTCCTTCGGCATCGTGCCGGACTCCAGCGTGTCGATACACGCTTTTTCAAGCTGCTCCGCGAAGGCGGCAAGGTCGGCAATCCCGTCAAGCTCTCCCCTTTTGCGCAAAGCACCCGTCCAGGCAAAAATTGTCGCCATCGGGTTGGTGGACGTCTTTTCGCCCTGCAGGTATTTGTAATAGTGCTTCGTCACGGTACCGTGCGCGGCCTCGAACTCGTACACGCCGTCCGGTGAGACGAGCACGCTCGTCATCATCGCCAGCGACCCAAAGGCCGTTGAGACCATGTCGCTCATCACGTCGCCGTCATAGTTTTTCAGCGCCCAGATAAAGCCGCCCTTCGATCGCATGACACGTGCCACGGCATCGTCTATGAGCGTATAGAAATATTCGATGCCGAGCCGGTCAAAGTCCGCTTTAAACGCCTTAAACTCCTCTTCGAAAACGGCCTTGAACTGCCCGTCGTAAAGCTTGGAGATCGTGTCTTTCGTGGAAAACCAGAGGTCCTGCTTTGTGTCAACGGCGTATTTAAAGCACGCGCGCGCAAAGCTTTTGATGCTCTCTTGCGTATTGTGCATGCCCTGCCACACGGCGGGGCCTTTGGCCTTGTGGACGGAAATTGACTGCACAGCGCCGCTCGCGCCTTTAAACGTCAGGGTGCATTCCCCCGGCTCGTCTGTAACGAGCTCTGAGGCCTTATACACGTCGCCATAGGCGTGACGGGCGATGGTAATCGGCGCCTGCCACGTTTTCACAACAGGCTTCACACAATCGAGCGTGATCGGCGCCCGGAAAACGGTGCCGTCAAGAATCGAGCGGATAGTGGCGTTCGGCGACTTCCACATCTCCGTCAGCTCCGGGTATTCCTCCATGCGCTGGCGGTTTGGGGTGATGGTGGCGCATTTGACGGCGACGCCGTATTTCTTTGTGGCGTTGGCCGCGTCAACGGTGATCTGATCCTGCGTGGCGTTGCGGCTTAACAGCCCAAGGTCGTAGTATTCTGTCTTCAAGTCGATGTATGGCAGGAGGAGCTTGTCCTTAATCATCTGCCACAGCACGCGCGTCATTTCATCGCCGTCCATCTCAACAAGCGGCGTTGTCATTTGTATTTTTGGCATGGGGTACCTCCGTGAATGTGAAAATTAATGAAAGGCTACGGCACGCCAAATCGTCGCGCCCTATGGGGTCTGTCTGTAATAGTCATCCGCCACCCAGTGGGCGGGGTTTGTATTGATGTAGTTCCATTTTGTCAAGTAATCGGCTTCGTCACGGATAATGTGGTCATAGTAAGATTTTTGAAATAACGGATAACCAATTTTCTTGGTAACCGAGCCTTTGAATTGCTTGATTGCGCGTGACACCGTAGGGGCGATCTGTGATCGCCCGCTATTTTCATGAATTTCAATGATCATATGAATGTGATTAGGCATGATGACATATTTGTCGACGATAAGTTGTTCGTATGTTTGGGACAAAATCATGATTTCTTTATCGATGATTTTGCCGATTGGCGACAAGGGCAGACAAACGTATTTCGCCTCTTTGTTGGGTTCCTCCCACAGCAAGTTATTCCTATCCATCACGCAAATCGTCACAAAATAGAAACCTGTTTTTGCATAATCGTGGTTTTCTAATCGGTTGTTTTTCCGAACAGGCAAAATATTCATGAGACACCCTCGTGAAATCGGTGGGCGAACAAAGTTCGCCCCTACGGTTCGATGAATACTCGCATAGCCCACGTCAATACGTGCGGGCGAACAAAGTTCGCCCCTACGATTCGATGCGCAGGTAACGATTCCTATTTCCCATACCCTGCGGCGTAGTAGTTCATGAGGCAGCCCTCGGTTAAAATCAATTTTTCGTCGGGGCTGAGGCCGCGGCAGTGGAGCGTTATGTCGCGGACGCCGGATTTTGTGACGACCTTGCCCGTCACCGTCTCAACACCGTCCAGAATCGCCGTGCGGATGCCGGGGACATAAACCCAGTCGCCGTCGGTATAGTCAAACGGCTCGGACTTGTCGATCGTAAACGGCACGAGGCCCCAGTTGAGGCAATTGGAGCGGTAGCGCTTCGTTGCGTACTCGTAGCAGATGTTTGCAAATCCGCCCAGAACCTTCTGGCAGGAGGCCGCCTGCTCGCGCGCGCTGCCGTCCCCCGGCTTTTTGGCAAAGACGCAGGAGCCGACCGTTGTTTTCTTAATGTCACCGCCGACTTTTTGGAGAACAGCCGTGATTTCAGCCGGTGCTTCCCCGCCACGGCGTGCTTCCTCCAGCGCGCGGACTTCCTTGCTGCGCCCGACGTATTCGGGCACGCGGCGCGACAGCGTAAACTCCGACAGCGCGATGGGGTTCGAGCGGTAAGAAGACGTCTCGCCGGAGGGGATGAGCTCGTCCGTCGTCGTTACATCGTCGCGGATGACGGCGCAGAGGCGAACAAGCAAGTCGTCATCCATTCGATGCATTGTCGGCCAGTCGGCGATATTGGGGCCGAAGCGCAGCTCGACCGACGGGTCGGGCTTGCCAAATCCGTTATAGACGCGTTTTTCGTAGATCGAGGGGTCGTAATGATAGGTGCGCGGGGTGACAGTGTAGTCGATATCCGTCGCCGCCGTTAAAACGCCGCCGTTTGCCGCCGTTGCCGCAATCGAGCGCGCGTCCATCAAAGCCACCGCCGCGATCTGCCCGCCGGACGGCTTGGAGCCTTCGCGGTTAGCAAAATTGCGCGTGGCGTGGCGGATCGAGAGCGTATTGTGCGCCGGTGTGTCACCCGCGCCGAAGCAGGGGCCGCAGAAAGCAGACTTAATAAGCGCCCCGGCTTCCATCAGCGTTTCGGAAATGCCGTCCTTTGTCATGGCAAGGCCGATGGGCGTTGACGACGGGTAGACGGACAAGCTGAAGTAGCCGTTGCCCACCGACCGGCCGTTCATGATATCGGCGGCCTCCGAAATGTTTTCATACATACCGCCCGAACAACCGACGATGACGCCCTGCTCGACGACAATCTGGCCTTTATCATTTATACTGCGATGCAAATCCAGCGTGACGCGCCCGCCGAGCTCCTTGTTGCAGGATTCCTCAATCTCTTTAAAAATGCGGTCCGGCTCTTTTTGAAGCGCGTGAATAGTGTACGCCTTCGAGGGGTGAAACGGCAGCGCGATCATCGATTCCATCGCACTGAGATCGATTTTGACCATCGAATCGTAATAAGCACCGTCAGCCGGAACAAGCCTCTGATACGCCTCAGGCCGCCCGACATTTTCATAATAATCTTTGACCTTCTCGTCCGTCACCCAGATGGAGGACAGGCAGCTCGTCTCCGTCGTCATGACGTCGACGCCGATGCGGAAGTCCATCGGTAAGGCTTCAATGCCGGGGCCGACAAATTCGAGTATTTTGTTTTTCACAAAACCATTCGGGAACGTCGCGCCGACGAGCGCGATGGCCACGTCGTGCGGGCCGATGCCGTGCGGGACCGCACCCTCAACCCAGACGAGGACGACTTCCGGCGCGTCGACGTCGTACGTATTTTCTAAAAGCTGCTTGGCAAGCTCTCCCCCGCCCTCGCCAACGCCGAGCGTGCCGTAACAGCCGTAGCGCGTGTGCGAGTCTGACCCGAGGATCATCTTGGAGCACCCAGCGAGCGCTTCGCGCGCGTACTGGTGGATAACGGCCTGATTGGCAGGGACGTAGATACCGCCGTATTTTTTTGCGGCGGATAAGCCGAAGGCGTGGTCGTCCTCATTAATGGTGCCGCCGACGGCGCACAGGCTGTTGTGGCAGTTTGTGAGCGCATAGGGTATCGGAAAGCGCGTCATCCCGGAGGCGCGCGCCGTCTGAATAATGCCGACATAGGTGATATCGTGCGACACGAGCGCGTCAAACTTCAGGCGCATCTTTTTGGGGTCTGCGCTTTTGTCGTGCGCTCTTAGAATCTGATACGCCATCGTCTTCTCGCGGGCGTCGGCCGGGTCAGTCGCGCCCTTTGCGTCCGCTGCTGTGACGGGTTTGCCGTCAATCAGATAAACGCCGGTGCTATACAATTCGGTCATGGACATGTGGTGGTCTCCTTCGGTGATTATTGCGATTATGCAATTTTTATTATTTACTTTACATGGGCGGATATGGAATCCGCCCCTACGAAGACGGGGGCATACGCTGGGAGCGGGGGTAAAACTGCCTCATCCGTTGCGGCTACGCCGCGCCACCTTCCCCACAGGGGAAGGCTTGGCGGGCGATTGATAATCGCCCCTACGGAAATATTACCGGTTTGTACGGGCTTATATGGAATCTACCCATTTTTATTGGGGTTATAGGGGCGAAGCCCCTATACTTCTTCTGGGTGGGGGGTGGGTTTAGATTACATATTCCCCGTTGCGTACATGACAGCGGACAAAGCCGCGAGCGGTGCCGTTTCACAGCGAAGAATGCGCGGGCCAAGCGACACGGACCTTAAGCCGCTAACAACAGCAAAGGCGGCCTCCTCGGCGTCAAAGCCGCCCTCGGGGCCTGTAACAATTGAAATGGTTTTAACGTCCCTGGCGCTTGCCAGAACATCTTTGAGGCTTTGCTGCTTTTCAGCCTCATAAAAAAACAGTGGCAGGTCGGCCTCTGCGGCGGCGACAATCGCCGACTCATACGAGGGCGACGATGTGACACACGGGATACGGCCGCGGCCGGACTGCTTGGCGGCCTCCTCGGCAATTTTTTGAAGGCGGCCCGTCTTGTGCAAAGCGGCAGCGCCTTCCGGCCGGGAGACACAGCGTGCCGATGGGTATAAGATAACGGCAGCCGCGCCGAGCTCCACCGATTTTTGCACGACAGTCTCCAGCTTGTCCCCTTTGGCATAGGCGGCAAAGACGGTACAGTCAACCGAGGGCTCCGCGCCGGAGGCCGCGATATCAATCACTTCGGCTTCGGCGCCGTCCTCCGTCAGCGTCGTAAGGCGGCAGGTGTAATCCTTGCCGTCACCGTCGCAGACGGTGAAGGACTCGCCGCGGCGGATGCGCAAAGCGCGGATGTGATCTGTTTCTTTCGCGCTTAAATAGGCCACGCCGCCGAAAATGTTCGACGCGGTAACAAAAAATCGCGGCATTGTAAGCACCTCCCGCCATTGCTTATCGATGTATTTTATCAGATTCGCCGCACTCTGGCAATAATCTTTGCATAAGATGCAGTACATCTGGCCATTAGCACAAGGTGCTGTACGGTGCCGGTATCTCCTTGAAGGATGATGCTTTATGGAAAACGAGACAACCTATTTTGACAGAGCAAAATTTGACGACGTCTGGCAGCGTGTGCTCGCCGAGGGATCAAATCCCCCTGATATTGGCGTCACGGCGAACCCCGGTAATGCACACGGCGGCGTGGATGACGCCGCGCAGCTGCGCGACTTTATGGACGATGAGGCAAACGACGCACAGATATACTGTACGCTGGCGTCACTGTGTACCGGCAGCGCGCGGCGGGAACTGCTTGCCATTGCCGCCGATGAACGCTGCCATCTTAAGCATCTGCGGGCACGCTATTTCATACTGACCGGCGAAACGTACACGCCGCCGGGCGCCTGCCCGCTCATCTATTCGGTCAGCCAGACGCTCCGACGGAAATACACAGGCGAACTTGAAGGCGCGGCCGCCTACCGAAGCGCCGCCGCCGCAACATCTAATCCGGCGCTGCGGGATATTTATCTGGCACACGCAGAAGACGAGGCGCGCCATTCAAAAATCATCGGCTGCCTGATTGAAAACATGATGTAATTTGTTGAATATAATTTTATACATACCGCACCGAAAACCGGCACGGTATGTATTTTATTTATAGCGAACGGTTTGTATTTTCATCTCATGAAACAATTTGTCTCATAAATCATACTATGTAATGTTCCCCCTTGTTATTTTTGATCTTTATCATTAGAAGGAGATATTTTTATGCTAGACCCAAATGTTGAAATTTTCAAAGATGAGCTAAAAGCCATCATCAAAGCCGAATTAAAAGCCGAGCTCGAGGCCGAGCAGGAAGTTGAGATAGAGGAAAAAGAATATTCGAGCCAAAGTCAGTACAACAAACAGATAAACCATAACACATTGATACAGAAGCAGATTCAGGGTCAAAGCGCCGAAAACGAAGCGGAGAATAAAGCAGAGGCTGAGGCTGTATCTGATGCTGATGCTGATGCCAAAGCCGAATCTGAATCTGAAGCCGAGGTAGAACAGGAAAAGAAAAGTTATTGTTAACCAAGCAATTTATATAGTGGGGTTTTTACCTCACTATTACTTAGATCATATTATAATCTAACTATTTAAAAAATGGGGTTAAACAATGGCATCGCAAGACAATTTTTATGACGATCCGGCAAAAAGTAATCTCAACCAGCAAGAAGAAAGTATCCAGTATAATAAACAAGATTTGGATCAAATACAAAAGGTCGACTTAAACCCGATACAAAAAAATACTCAAAATATCAACATCCATTTAACAGACGATATCAATAAATATTGCGGAAAAATAACCGGGATTATATGCTTGGAACGGAACGGCGAGATTATTAGCAACGGAACCGTCCTTCTTTATTTCGGCAATGAAAGAACTATTCCGGTTTATCGGACAAATTCAGATTTAAACGGCAACTTCGTTATCGAGGATATCCCTCCGGGGTTTTATACTTTGGTCGTCGATCATGGTGCGGATTCGAGCTACCGTTCACAATATGTCAAAGTCCTCCCTGGCCAAACGGCGCATCAAGCCATTCGTCTGAAAGATCATTACCAAAACCCGCAGACCAAATGTTATTTGTGTCAGAAATGACAGAAATATACCGTACCGCGCCGGAAACCGGCGCGGTATTTTTTTGTTTCGGCGGAAAGCAGCATTCAAGAATTCAGCTTAAAAGATTTTTACGCAGGGGGCTTGAAAAAAATAGTCAATGGCGTACAATGCTTGTAGATTGACTGGGATAGTTAAACCGTATTAGTCAGGAGGTGTATTCAGTGAACGGCAAATTTTATGAATTGCCGGAGGAAAAACGGCTGCGGATTATCAATGCCGGTTTTGAGGTGTTCGGCCAGAGTGACTATCGGCACGCCTCAACGGAGCAGATCGCTTCAAAGGCCGACATCTCCAAGGGCTTATTGTTCTATTATTTTCACGATAAAAAATCGCTGTATCTTTTCCTATTCGAATACGCGGCTAACCGGATTAAAGAGCATGTCGTTGACGCGCGCCTTTCGGAAATCACAGATTTTTTTGAGCTTTCTGCATACGCCGCCGAACGTAAATGCCAAATGCTCCGTGAAAGCCCTTTTATTCTGGCGTTTATCATGCGGGCGTTTTATTCAGAGCGCGAAGCCGTTTCCGACGCCATCAGAAGCAAAATACAAGCGGAAACAGCGGCGATTTACGGCACCTATTTTTCAAAAATCGATTATTCAAAATTTAGAGAAGACATCAGCCCGCAAGACATTTTCCAGATGCTCACCTGGCTCATCGACGGCTATCTGCATGAAAAGCAAGATGCCGGTCTTCCGGTTGAACTTGGCGACGTCATGGATAAGTACCGGTTGTGGTCGTCACTTTTAAAAAAAGTGTCATATAAGGAGGAATTTTTGAATGAGCGCAGTCATTGAAACGACAAACCTGACGAAGTATTATGGCAAGGCGCGCGGCATCATCGACGTCTCCCTGACGGTCAATGAGGGGGAAATTTTCGGCTTTATCGGCCCCAACGGCGCGGGCAAGTCAACGACAATCCGAACACTTTTGTCGCTCATCTTCAAAACAAGTGGTACGGCTAAAATTTTCGGGCTCGACTGCGAGCGTGACAAAGTAGCCATTTTGCAGGACGTCGGATACCTCCCAAGCGAAGTATTTTACTACGACAATATGCGTGCCATTGATCTCTTCAAGTATTCAGCAAGCTTTTATAAAAAAGACTGCTCGGAAAAAATCCAGGAGCTGGCTGAGCTGCTTCAGCTCGACCTGCGCAAAAAAATTGAGGACATGAGCCTCGGCAACAAAAAAAAGGTCGGTATCATTCAGGGGCTTTTGCATTCCCCCCGCCTCATCATTCTCGACGAGCCGACGAGCGGCCTTGATCCCTTGATGCAGAAGACGTTTTTCGACCTCATCAAAAAGGAAAACGCGCGCGGCGCGACCGTTCTCTTCTCCTCGCATATTTTGAGCGAAGTGCAGCGCATCTGCGACCGTGTGGCAATCATTAAGGATGGCCGAATCGTCAATGTTCAGAAAATCAGCGAACTGCAGCAAAACGCCTACAAAAACGTCAGCCTTTCGGTGAAGGACGGCGCTCCCCTGAGCACATTCAACCTACCCGGAGCCATGAATATCAGCATGAACAGCCACACAGCAAGCTTTATCTACAGGGGCGACGTGAATCTGCTGCTCACTGCGCTCGGCAAGCTCCCGCTTACGAATGTCGATATCACCGAGCCGACGCTGGAAGATATCTTTATGCACTATTACGCAGAATGAACGGGAGGTGTCAGCTTGAACATCTATGTGTTTGAATTAAAAGCACAGCTGAAGAGCTTTATTATCTGGACCGTCAGTCTCCTGCTTGTGCTGCTGATTTTCATGTCGGGTCTCTTTCCTGTTTTTATGGACAGCAAAGACGCGGTGATCAAGGCATACAACGGCTTTCCGCCGCAGTTTGCCGCGGCTTTCGGCATCTTTGTCGATCAGCTTTTTTCCTATGGCGGTTTTTTTCAGTTCATTTATTCCTACATCTCTGTCATCGGGGCGATTATGGCCTCTATCTTTGCCATTGCGGCCTTTTCCCGTGAGAAGCGCTCCAAGTGCGTTGATTTTCTGCTGACGAAGCCGGTAACCCGCGACGATATATTTGGTGCAAAATTTCTCTCCGGCCTGACGCTGCTCGGCGTTGCAAACATCCTGTTTGTGGCCTTGTCCGTTCTCCTCTATCACAGCAGCAATACAGGCGGCGACACCTGGCGCGTCATCTGGGCATCGTGCGCGCTATTTTTCACGCAGCTCGTGTTCTATGCCATCGGCACGCTCTACGCCGTCTTAGCCAGAAAGGTTCGTTCCGTCTCGGGGATTGCAACGGCCCTTGGCTTCGCCGGTTTTATTTTAACGGCTCTGAACAACATGCTGCACGAAGACTTTCTCCATTATTTTGCGCCGCTTATTTACTTTGAGCCGTACACCGTTTTCGCAAACGGCGGGTTTGAAGTGAAATACGCCGTGACGGCGGCCGTTGTCTTTGCTGCCTGTGTTGTTTTTTCCTTCGTGAAATACAGGTCGGCCGACACACCGGCGCTTTAAGGAGGGATGATTCCATGAATATTATTAAGCGTGAGCTCCGCGCCGGGCTGAAGCCTTTTATCTTTTGGATTATCGGGCTGTTTGTGCTCGTTTTTATCGGCATCGTCAAATATCAGGGTCTTAGTTCCAGCGGCACGGATATGGCGCAGTTTGTCACCGTTTTCCCCCGTATTGTGCGGGCGGTGATGGGGATTGTCGACGTCAATCTCAATACGCTTACCGGGTATTCCGTCATCCTATCCTACTACGTTCTCATCTTTGTCATCATTTACGCTGTTCATCTCGGCGCGGCGGCCGTTTCCCGCGAATCTGTCGACAAAACGTATGAATTTCTCTTCACGAAACCGTGCTCCCGTACGCGCATTCTGGCTTTGAAGCTTGTATCGGCCGTCATTTTCCTCGCGCTTTTCTGCGTTTTCAACGCGCTGTTTTCTGTGATGGCCGTCGCCACGCTGAAGTCGTCGGAAAGCGTGACGGGGCAGATTATGGCGTTTACCGTCTCGGCCTTTTTCATTGGCCTGCTGTTCATCGCCCTCGCCGCTTTCATGGCGGCTGCTACCAGCCGGGCTGAAAAAGGCTCGCTTTATGGCAATCTGGCCTTTCTGTATGCGTTTGTTCTGGGCGTTATTTACAACATGCTCGAAAACCCCGGCGTTTTAAAGCTTTTCTCCCCTATGTCTTACTTCACGCCGGCCGACCTGATGCAAAGCAGGCTTGACCCCATTTATTCAGGCCTAACGCTTTTTTTGGCCGTCGCGTTGTTCACAAGCGCTTTTATTGCTTTTAAAAAGAAGGATATGTTATAAGCCTTGCTCCCACAGTATGTGACCAAGACCGATTGCGCATGAAAAGGGTGGCCGTAGCCGCCCTTTTTTGCGTCATTTACACGTCCTGCTCCGATAAAAGGCGCTCCACTGTCTCGCGCAGCTTGATCCATTCCAACGTCAGCGCGTCATAAAGCGCCCGGCCGTCATCATTGAGCACATAATATTTGCGCGGGCGCGGCGATGACGTGTCCCACGTGTTCTCGACAAGACCCTGCGCCTCAAGGCGGCGCAGAAGCGGATAGAGTGTATTGGCTTCGATTCGGATGCCCTTTTCCTCCAGGCACTGGTGGAGCGCATAGCCATAGCGCGGCGTTGTCAGCCGACTGAGGACAGCCAGCGTCAGTGAGCCCCGCCGCAATTCGCCAATCAGGCCGCTCAGTAATGACGGATCGGTCACAATCGTCCCTCCTGATGTGTTCTTATTATATAAAACACAGCTCGGGCACAAATTATGCCTCTTTTTTTACATTTACAATAAAATAGTACCGGTACTATTGCTTTGCTTATTTAAAACGATAAATATATTAATCGGACCAGAATGACGAAAGGCGGTGCTTTTATGCCGGAAACAGGCGCTGTGCTCGACGCGATGATCCGCTATTATGCGGGTGACGCCAGACGAATCGGCCACTTTTTAAAAGTTTACGGTTTTGCCAAGGCGATCGGCGAGAAGGAAGGCCTCGACGCGCAGACGCAGCTGATTCTGGAGGTCGCCGCGCTGACACACGATATCGGCATCAAAAACAGCGAATTGAAGTATCAGAGCGCAGCCGGGCCGTATCAGGAGACAGAGGGCCCCCCGGAAGCCCGGAAAATGCTGTCTGCTCTTGGGTATGCCGCGCCGCTGATCGACCGTGTATCCTGGCTGATTGCCCACCACCACACATACGGACAGATTGAGGATTTGGATTTACAGATTCTTATTGAAGCCGATTTTATTGTTAACGCCATTGAAGACGATATGACGCCATCCGCTGTTTCAGCGGTCAAAAATAAAATTTTTCGCACGCCGTCCGGCACAGACTACCTCAATGCCGTGTGCCCTGATTCATAAATAACAAGACTATATTGACTTATGCAGGAGGGAGATGACATGCCGATGCATGGACAGCCAGCAAACGCCAACATAACAGGCACCGAGCCCGCTGACAAAACGCCGCCAAAAGACGCTGCCGTCAGCGTTATTATCAAAAACAGCGCGATGTCTGCCGGTTTTATTTTAACAGCCCCTGCCGGTGGCGGCCGCCTTTTGACGGCGGAGACACTGAAAGCGGCGCTTGCCCGACAGGGCGTGACGACCAATATTGACTGGCAGGCCATTGATTCTCTTGCCGAGAATCCTCGATACGATACGGAAGTCGTTGTGGCAACCGGCACAGAGCCGATTGACGGCGTTGACGGCACGGTGACGTTTGCCGTCAGAACGGAAAACAGGGGCAAGCCAAAAATGCTAGAAAACGGCCGGGTTGACTATTATGACCTCGGCCTGATCGAAAATGTCCGCGCTGGTCAGATTCTTGGCAAAGTCACGCCACCGATTGATGGGACCCCCGGACTGACAGTAACAGGACAGGTCGTCCGCCAAAAGCCCGGCAAACCGGCACCCATCGTCTTGGGGCCGAATACGGAATGGAGTCAAGACGGCAGCCAAATTCTCTCAAAAATTAACGGCCAGTTTGAGTTTGACGGCAAAAAGGTCTCCGTCGGCGAGACGTATACACTCAATCAGGACGTTGACACCTCGACCGGCAACATCAAGGTCGCGGGTAATCTCGTCATTCGCGGCATGGTGACATCCGGCCTGACCATCGAAGCGGGCGGGTTTATCACCGTTGCCGGTATTGTCGAATCGGCGACGGTCAAATCCGGCGGTGATTTAAATTTGCAGGGCGGCGCACTTGGCAGTTCCATTGAGTGCAAAGGAAACATGAAATGCCGCTTCGTTGAAAATTGCAGCGTTTATGCCAGCGGTGATATTCGGGCCGAATACATTCTCAACAGCACCGTTCGCTCCAAGAAAAGCCTGAAAACAGAAGGCGTCATCTCGAAGATCATCGGCGGCACCTGCATTGTGATGCAAAACATCGAGTGCCGGACACTCGGATCATCATCAGGCATCAAAACAAAGCTTCAGATTGGTAATGACCCCGATCTCGTTGAACGTCAGCGCAGCCTTTCCGACATGATACCCGATCTGGAAAAGCAGCTACAAAGCTTAGAGCCGCTTTTAAAACTTCTCCGTCAGCTGGAGGAGGTCGGTCGATTGACGGAAGAGAAACAGCAGATGCTTCAGAAAGCTTCCTATAGCCACAATACGATTTCAGCGACACTTCAAAGCGCCGTCGCCGAGCTCAACGACCTCAATGCCGCACTGTATAACAGAAACTACGGTAAGGTCATCTGCACTGGAACAGCCTATCCGGGCACCGTTGTGACAATCGGCTCTGCCCTCTATGTCGTGTCAAGTAATCTGATGAACACCTCCTTTTATTACAGTGACGGCGAGGTGGCCATCGGCTCGGCGCGCTGACAAATAATATAAGAAGAGAGGGGCTGCCATGCAGCTCCTCTCTTCTTGTGTCTTGACGAATAGGTTACGCCTTCAGAATCTTCTTCAGATCCGCTTCGGGTGTGGAAACCGGCGTGATGTTGAAGTTTTCAACAAGGAAGTTTAAAACGTTCGGTGAGACGAAGGCCGGGAGCGTCGGCCCGAGGTAGATGTTTTTGATGCCGAGTGCCAGAAGCGTTAAGAGGATGCAGACGGCCTTCTGCTCGTACCAGGAGAGCACAAGCGTTAAGGGCAGCTCGTTGACAGAGCAGCCGAACGCCTCGCTGAGCGCAACGGCAACCTTGATAGCGCTGTAGGCATCGTTGCACTGGCCCATGTCCATCAGGCGCGGCAGACCGCCGAGTGTCCCGAGATCGAGGTCGTTGAAGCGGTATTTGCCGCAGGCCAGCGTCAGAACGACGGTATCGGCCGGTGTTTTCTGGACAAATTCGGTGTAGTAGTTACGGCCGGGCTTTGCGCCGTCGCAGCCGCCGACGAGGAAGAAGTGCTTGATCGCACCGGCCTTGACCGCGTCAATGACCGTCCCGGCGACGGACAGCACTGTGCCGTGGCCGAAGCCTGTCATGACGGTTTTGCCGCCGTTGATGCCGGTCATCTCTTTGTCTTCCTGATAACCGCCAAGCGCGAGCGCCTTATTGATGACGGGTGTGAAGTCCTTGTTGTCATCTATGTGGACGAGGCCGGGGTAGTCGACAACAGCTGTTGTGAAAACGCGGTCGCGGTAACTGTCCTTGGGCGGCATGAGGCAGTTTGTCGTAAACAGCACCGGCGCGGGCAGCGCGTCAAACTCTGTCTGCTGATTCTGCCAGGCCGTGCCGAAGTTGCCCTTAAGATGGCTGTAGGCCTTGAGCTTCGGATACGCGTGCGCCGGGAGCATCTCGCCGTGCGTGTAAATATTGATGCCCTTCCCTTGCGTCTGCTCTAACAGCAGCTGAAGGTCGTGCAGGTCGTGGCCGGAGATAACAATAAAGGGGCCTTTTTCAACCGACAGTGGTACAGTCGTCGGCGCGGGTGTGCCGTACGTATCGGTATTGGCGCGGTCAAGGAGCTCCATGCATTTGAGGTTAATATTGCCGACTTCCATTACGACAGGCAACAGGTCGTTCATTGTGGCATCCGTCTTGCTGATGGCTTCAAGGCCTTTAAAGAGCATCTGGTCGACATCGTCGTCCTGATAGCCGAGCGCGAGAGCGTGGTAGGCGTAAGCGGCAACGCCGCGCAGGCCAAGCAGGATGAGCGACTTTAACGACCGGATATCCTCGTCAACGCTCCACAGGCGGAGCGGCTCGCCCGGTGCGCCGCAGTCAAGCTGAAGGTTCGGGTTGGCGGCTTTTTTCTCAGCCGCCGCGCGGCTTGTAAGCGATGCGATGGAGTCGGCGTCGAAGTTAACATTTGTGACGGTTGTGAAAAGCCCTTCCATCATAACGTTGACAGCCTGACGCGTCGGCTTTTTGCCGCTGTAGGCAACAGCCAGTGCGATGAGTTCCCGCGTTAAATCGTCTTGCAGATTGGCGACGTCCTCCGGTTTGCCGCAGACGCCGATTTTACCGGTACAGGCCTTGCCGCCCGCCGTCTGCTCACACTGAAAACAAAACATGCTCATTTTTTTGTTCCTCCTAATAATTTAACTATAATTTTTTATTTTTAATGGGGCGTTGCCCCGGTTTCGTAATTGAACGGGGTCATAAGGGCCGGGCCCCTATACCTTTTTGGGCGGTGGGTGGGATGAGATTTAACCTTCTAAAATCTTCCCATCCGTTGAGATGACAACGACAGACCATGGAATAAACTTCCCGCTGTTTTGAAGCGCCTTTTTGACGGCGTTTTCAATCCCGCCGCAGCACGGCACTTCCATTCGGACAACCGTAACGCTTTTGATATTGTTACGCCTTATAATCTCCGTGAGCTTCTCAGCATAGTCGCCCTCGTCGAGCTTTGGGCAGCCGATCAGCGTCACATGGTTTCGGATAAACTTTTTGTGGAAGTCCCCATAGGCAAAAGCCGTGCAGTCGGCCGCAATGAGCAGATTGGCATTGTCAAAATACGGCGCGTTTATGGGCACGAGCTTGATCTGAACGGGCCATTGCGTCAGTTCGCTCTCGGCAGCAGTGGTTTGAGCCGGCGCTTGCACCGCCCTTGCCAGCGATTTCGCCTGCGAACCCGGGCAGCCGCACGGCAGCGGCGCTTTCTCGGTCTTGTCGCCTTTGGCCGCCATCACGGCCGCGTGGTCGTACGCCGGTGCCTCGCGCTCTTCAAAAGTAATGGCGCCCGTCGGACAGCCGGGCAGACAGTCTCCGAGCCCGTCGCAGTAATCCTCGCGGGTCAGCCGTGCCTTCCCGCCGATCATCTGGATGGCGCCCTCGTGGCAGGCCTGCGCGCAGATGCCGCAGCCGTTGCATTTTTCTTCGTCGATCTTTATGATTTTACGGATCATCACCGTGCACCTCCTTGATTTCTTGTGCCTATCGTACTACAATAGGCTCACCGTGTATGTTGCATTTACAACATATTAAAATATTCGGAGGAATTTTTATGACGCCGTATCTCTCCACATTAAAAAAATGCCCGCTCTTTGCGGGCATTGACGACGCCGATATTGACAATATTCTGCCGTGCCTGTCAGCAAGCGTCCGCCAGTACGAGAAAAACACATTTGTTTTTTCAGCGGACGACAGCGTCTTCACAGTCGGAATCATTTTGAGCGGCAGCATTCATATCATTAAGGAAGACTTTTGGGGCCGGAAGGATATCCTATCTCAGGCGGAAGCGGGAGACCTGTTTGCCGAGTCGTTTTCCTGCGCTCAGTCGGAGCGCATCGCCGTCAGCGTCCTTGCTGCCGACCGGTGCGAGATTATGCTCATAAATTGCCGCAAAATCATTAAAACATGCTCGTCGGCCTGTCTCTTCCACTCACAGCTGATTGCCAACCTCTTGCAGATCATTGCCAACAAAAATATCCTGCTTATGCAGAAGATTGAGCAAATGTCCAAGCGCACAACACGCGAAAAACTTTTGGCGTATCTCTCCGCCGAGGCTGAAAAGGTCGGCAGGAGCGCCTTTGACATTCCATTCAACCGGCAGGAGCTGGCCGATTATCTCGCCATCGACCGCAGCGCCATGTCGTCCGAGCTTGGCCGGATGCGCGA
Organism: Oscillospiraceae bacterium CM; assembly: GCA_022870705.1. Classification (NCBI taxonomy): domain Bacteria; kingdom Bacillati; phylum Bacillota; class Clostridia; order Eubacteriales; family Oscillospiraceae; species Oscillospiraceae bacterium JHJ. Next base: position 956,524 of record CP072107.1, on the reverse strand, counting down.
CGAGGGACTTCTGACGTTTGAGCGGAATCATTTCGAGCTGATATTATAAAATTGTAAAAACTTCGACAAATATCTTGTATTTTCCATGCTATATATATACAATATAGGATGTTAATAGGAAACACGCTATCTTCTGGAATCTGGGGAGGGTTCTATATGAAAAAGCGCGTTGCAACGATCATCCTGTCATTACTGCTCATCGTAACCATTTTGCCGGTTACGGTGCTCGCGGGAACGCTCTCAAATTTTACGAAAGTCAATACATATAGCAGCGGGCAATTTACCGACGTATCAAATCAGTGGTTTGCCCCGTACGTCCAGACGGCTTATGAATACGGCCTGGTCAACGGGTCCTCCCCCACAACGTTTTCGCCCGGCAACAACCTGACGATCGCCGAGGCGATCAAGCTCGCCGCCTGCCTGCACAGCATCTACAATACCGGCTCGGCGAATTTTCCGTCCGGCTCGCCTTGGTATCAGCCGTACGTTGATTATGCGCTGTCAAACGACATCATCCCGGTATCATATCCAAATTACAAAGCCAACGCCACACGTGCCGACTTTGCCGTCATCCTGGCGGCCGCGCTCCCCGACGAGGCACTGATGGCCAAAAACCAGATCGACGACAATGCCATCCCCGATGTCTCCGTCACGTATTCATATGGCCCCGCCGTCTATAAGCTCTACCGTGCCGGCGTCCTAGCCGGCAGCGACAGCGCCGGGACGTTTTACCCCGGCAGCTTCATCACGCGCGATGCCGTCGCAGCCATCGTCACGCGTATGGCCAGCACCGATTTCCGCCAGTCTTTGACGCTGACGGAAAACGAGCTGACGGCGACGGAAATTTCCAAACTATGTTGCCCTGCGGTATTTTATATCGAAGTTTATGATTCAACAGGTAAAGTATCAGGGTGCGCCAGCGGCTTTTTTATCAGCAGTTCCGGCCTTGCCGTGACAAATTTTCACGTCATCAGCAGAGCCTCCTCCGCGAAAATCGTCACGAAAGATGGCGGTATTTACAACGTCTCCGGCGTATATGATTATAGTGAAACCAATGATCTGGCGTTATTGCAGATCAGCGGGTCCGGTTTTCCATACCTGAATTTGGGCAATTCCGATACTGCTGCCACAGGGTCGACGATTTATGCCATCGGCTACCCGCTTGGCGTGGATCAGACGTTTTCTAAGGGGACGATCACAAACGCCGCACACCTCATTGACGGCGTCAGTTATATTATGATTGACGCGTCCATCTCACACGGCAGCAGCGGCGGCGCGCTGATCAACACCGCCGGTGAGGTCATCGGCGTCACAAGCGGTGGGTATGAAGACGGGCAAAATCTGAACCTGGCCGTACCGATCAATTTGGTTAATAACATGAAGCAAACGTCGACCGTGCCGTTATCGACGGTCGCCTCGTCAACGTCAGCGCTGAAAGTAACGGCTTCGCCCGCTGCCGTTACAATTAATAAGGGCTCCAAAACAACCGTGACGCTGACCGCCAGCTCCGGGAATTTTGACTCTATCGCCTATCAAATAGGAAATTACTCTATCGTAGCATGTGCCTGGGGGGATTGGTCTGGTAATTCGATTCCGCTTACATTTACCGGTCTTGCACCGGGAAGCACAGCGGTTATAATCGGCCTGCTGGATGAAAATGATAACGCGCTGGCAACAACGTCAATAAATGTTACTGTTGTCGGCAGCGGAACTTCCACCGCTTATTATTCGGGGTACTATCCTGCGCCGGACTATGGGGCTTACGTCAATTGCGCGCCATATTATCAAAATTATGACCCCAGCACCGATTCGGAATTTTTCGCCTATCGAATTTCCGATTTAACGGTAGACAGTCATTATGCCATTGACGGCTATTTTGATTTATTAAGTGACAATGGTTTTCACTATTTCTCTTCCTTCTACGATGACTACGGAGATTTAGTATACGTCTTCAGGAATTCATCCTATGGTTTGGATGTGTATTATTCCATCGGCGAATTTTATAGCTCTAATTGCGTCCTCATATTTGTTGTCCCTATTTAGTAGCGAGAGCGAGGCGTTCATGCCTCGCTCTTGCTTTAGATATACATCATCCCCGGCAGGTTGACCTCGTGAACGCCGAGGCCGGGCATTTTACGGTTTTCCATCAGGCAGGCCGCATAAATGGCGCCCTTGCCGAAGCGCTCGCGGATATTGTACATCGCCGCCTCTACCCGCTCTCGCTTTTCCCGGCGGACGGGGTCGTCGTACAAAAGCAGCTGCACCGGCTGAGACCTCGGGATAAGGTTGATGGCGCGTATCGTGACCGCCCGGACGGGCAGGTGCCAGTCGTAATTTTTTTCAAACAGCCACCGCCCCTTTTGCGCCAGCTCCAGCGGGCTCTGCGTCGGCACGTCCAGCGGCGCCTGATACTGCCGCCACGCCAGATTATTGTCCTTCACGGTAATCTGGACGCCGCGGGCGAGAAAATCGTTTGTGCGCAGCTTGCGTCCGACGTCCTGCACAAGCTGCAGCATCACGAGAAAGACTTCCTCCCCACTCAAAAGGTCTTCCGTGCAGGTGATCCCGTGCCCGATAGATTTAATGGGTACCTCGAAGTCTTCGTGCATCACGCGGGACGTGTCACTTCCTGTGGCATACGTCCAGAGCGCCACACCGTTAACGCCAAGCAGGCGCTTTAAAAAGTCCGGCGAGGCACCGGCGATGTCCCCAATCGTGCGGATACCGTAGGCGGCGAGCTTTTTTGTCGTCGCCCGGCCGACATAGATGAGTTCCGAGGCCGGGAGCGGCCAAACTTTTTCCTTGAAATCCTCTTGGCCGATCACTGTAACGGCGTCCGGCTTCTTCATGTCGCTACCGAGCTTGGCGAAGATTTTATTAAACGACACGCCGATGCTCACCGTCATCCCCAGTTCCGTCGAGACGGTCCGGCGGATCGTTTCGGCTGTTTCCGCGCCGGAGGAAGCCCGGCAGCCCGTCAGGTCGAGCCAGCACTCGTCCATGCCGAACGGCTCGACTTTATCGGTAAAGCGGGCATAAATATCCCGCGTCAGCTTAGAGTATTTCAGATACTGCTCAAAATTCGGGCGCAGGACGATGAGCTCCGGGCACAGGCGCTTGGCCTCCCAGTTGACCATGCCGGTTTTGATACCGGCTTTTTTTGCTTTTTCCGACTTGGCCAGCACGATCCCGTGGCGATCCTCCGTCGACCCGCAGACAGCGACGGCCTTGCCGCGCAGGCTGGGGTCGAGCATGATCTCCACCGAGGCGTAAAAGCTGTTTAAATCGCTGTGAAGAATGACGCGCGGCGCGTTCACCCAAGGGCACCTCCCAAAATAATTTATTCTTGACAGATGAAGTTTTCACGACTATAATGAGATTAAACTTCGTAAACTTCGCTTATAATATACGTTGCAGGCGACGTTTTGTCAAGAGAAAAAGCCATGTTTGGGAAGCCTGTCGGGCGGATATGGAATCTGCCCCTACACAGGGACGACTGCAAGAGGAGCATGATACGGATGAAAACCTTTTCCGACAAGGTGCGCGAGGCGCGGCAGCTTTTAAATTTAACACAGGAAGAGCTGGGTGCGCTCATCGGCGTTTCCAAGCGCGCTGTCCTTGCCTATGAGACCGAGGGCGTCCGCCCGCGGCAGAGCGTCAAAACGAAACTTGCCGACGCGCTGCGCGTCTCGGTTGACTATCTCGACCGGGACGAGATCGACGACCCGGCGTACGGATTAGAAAAATCCGATTATGTTGAGGAGACGCGCGCGCGCTATGGGCGGCGCGCTGCCCGCGAGATGGATTTTCTTTTAGAGCGCAACGCCGCGCTGTTTGCCGGCGGTGCGCTGGAGCAGGAGGCCAAGGACGCGTTTTTCGAAGCCGTCACCAAGGCATATTGGGCCGCCAAGGAATCTTCACGCAAAACGTACGGGAAAAAATAAAATGGTATACGCCGTTGACTTTGACGGGACGCTGTGCGTCAACGCCTTTCCGGATATCGGCGCGGCGCGTCATCACATCATCGATTTTGTGAAAAATCGGCGGGCCGGGGGCGACCAGATCATCCTCTGGACGTGCCGGAGCGGCCCGGCGCTTGACGCGGCCGTCACTTGGTGCCGCGCGCATGGGCTGGAGTTTGACGCCGTCAACGATAATCTCGCCGAAAATATCGCCTGCTACAACAACAACAGCCGCAAGGTCTGTGCCGATTTTTACATTGACGACCGGAATTTTCCGTTTGACATCGCTGGCGATTTGCTGCGCCAGACGGGCTGAGGCATTATCACCGCTCTGAAGGGCAGACACAAGGTCTGCCCCTACGACGGCAATCCGCGGGCGATTCGGCGGGCGGGCCGCCCCGACGGTGGATGATTCGGCGGGCGATTAATAATCGCCCCTACGGAGGACAACGGAGATCGGGCGGATATGGAATCCGCCCCTACGGTGGACGACGGAAATCGGGCGGGTGTGGAAACCCGCCCCGACGGAGGACGGCATTGATGCCAGGCCGACATGAGGGACTTGGGGCGAAGCCCCATGAGCGCGAGCGTGCCGCGCCGGGTGGCGCGTCAAATCGAGCGACAGCGAGATTTATGCCGGGGCGGGATTCATTCCCGCCCGGCAGATAAAATAAACCGGGGGTCCCCGCACGGCCTGCCGAGCGGGGTGTGGCGGGCGGATTGAGATTCAATTTTGGAGGTGAGCGGATGACCATTGCGCAGATAGCAGAAGCCGTTAAAACGATCCGGCAGAAATATGGCGAAACAGACCTGTATGACCTCTGCCGGGCTATGGGCATCCTGCTTTTGAACGAGCCGATGGGCGCGCTGCCCGGCGCCTGCAAGGGCTTTTATCTCACCCAGTCACGCGCGCAGGTCATAACGATCAACAGTGACCTGCCGGAAGAGCTCCGGCGCGTCGTCCTCGCACACGAGCTCGGCCACAGCGCCCTGCACCGGCACCGCGCCGGTGTCAAGGCGTTTCACGACTTTGCGCTGTTTGACGAGACGTCCGCCTGCGAATACGAGGCCAACATCTTTGCCGCCGAGCTGTTAATGGCCGACGGCGACGTGCTCGGCCTGTTAAACGACGATATCTCCTTTTTTGGCGCGGCTGCCGCGCTCGGCGTCCCGCCGGAGCTGTTGGATTTCAAATTCCGCGTTTTAAAGCGCCGGGGCTATAAGGTCATCGACCCGCCGATTCAGGCGCGCGGGAACTTTCTGAAAGACATCCATTAGAGTTGGCGGCGCGATTTATGAACGACAAAAAGGTTTACGTCCGTGTGACAGCCGCTTTTTCGGAGAACGGCTTGCTGATGCCCCTCTCCCTCATCTGGGAGGATGGGCGGGAATATCCGATTGACCGCGTCTTAGACATCCGCCCCGCGGCAGCCCTGAAGGCGGGCGGTCAGGGCGACCGGTATACGATCCGCACAAGCGGCCGGGAGAGCTTTCTGTTTTTTGAGCGCAGCCCGAAGATCAGTGACCCGACACTTGGGCGCTGGTTTGTGGAACGGCGCGGGTAATGTCGGCGGGCGATTCATAATCGCCCCTACGGCTAAATGAGATTGGAGGGAACCACCATGCGCGTCAAATCTGCTGTCGGCACCTTATTTAAAGCGATCATCGTTGTTGCCATTGTGATGATGGTCTCGGCCGCAGTTCTAACGACAGCTTTGACCTGGCATGATACGCTCGACCTGCTAATCAACGATGCGGCCGTTTTGGCCATGGCGGGGCTGTTGATTTGGCTGTTGTTCGGGACTTATTACGAGCTGCGCCCGGAATATCTCTACTGCCGGAGCGGCCCGTTCTTTGAAAAAATCCGGTATGACAAGATCAAATACCTCGGTTTGACTGAAAATTTTCTCTCATCGATGGCGCTGTCGCCAGAGCGGATTGAAATTCGCCAGCATGGCAAGGGGTATATTATGGGCACGACGATGATTTCGCCGGAAAACCGCGAGGATTTTTTAGAGAAGCTGAAGGCGCGGTGCAAAAACCTTGACCCCAACGAGAAATAAATCGCCGAAAGGGTGACTTCGATGTGTGGGCGCTACTATATTCCGCCGGAAGACGACGATGCCGGTTTTCAGGCGCTTTTGGAACACCTGAGCAGCGCTTATCATGCGTCACCGCTGGCAGCCCAGATGAAGCGCGGCGAAATTTTGCCAACGGATATCGCACCCGTTCTGACGGATGGCGACGCGGCCTTGATGACATGGGGCTTTCCGCGCTTTGACGGCAAGGGTGTGCTGATTAACGCCCGCTTGGAGACGGCAGCCGAGAAACCGATGTTCAAAAAAGCCTACGGCGCACAGCGCTGCCTTGTTCCTGCCGCTCATTATTTCGAATGGCAGAAGGACGGCGTGAAAAAGCAGAAATTTGCCCTCGGCACTGGCGATATGATCTACATGGCGGGGCTGTACCGTTTTGAGCAGGGCCAACTGCTGCCGTCCTTCGTCATCCTCACCCGCCCCGCCGCACCCGATATTTCTTTTATTCACGACCGCATGCCCATTATCCTTCCAGAGCCTTTTCGAAAGCACTGGCTCTCTGAACCGATGGACGCAGCGGCACTCCTGGAAGCCTCCGAGGAGAATATCTCCTACAAGGCTGTTGTATAAGCCAAAAGACGCCCGGCCAAAACCGAGCGTCTCTCTTTTTTCTCTCTTGCGTTATCACCCGAACCGACGCTTTGACGTCATCTGTCCCACTTGCTGGCGAGAGCTGTAATCTGATCGGCAAACGCCGCAAGGTCCTTGTTTGAACCGCCATAATTTCGGGTGATGACGTCTAATAACCGTGTGCCAGCGGTGAGCAGGCGTGCGTACACCGGCGAATCTTGCCTTCCCTGTGGCTTATTTTTTTGGCCGCCTGTTGCCTGCTCTTTCTCTTTTTCAGCACAGCGCGTCATCTCTCTGCCCTCGGAAGTAAGCGCCCCGCTTATAATATCATAGGAAGCCGTAAATTTCGGTGCGTAGGCGTCGTAGCCGTCGGACCGGAGCTTTTCCGTAAAGATGTCACAAACCTCCTCCTCGCCATGGACGACAAACACCTTTTCCGGTTTTGGGTCAAACGCGCCGACCCATTTTAAAAGCCCGTTTCTGTCAGCGTGGGCACTCATGCCGCGGAAGCTGTAAATCTGGCATTTGACGGCGACCTCCTCGCCGAAAAGGTTAACTTTGTCGACTGTCCGGTCGACAAGGAGCCGACCGAGCGTCCCCTTTGCCTGAAAGCCGACGAAGACGACGGCGCACTCCGGCCGCCAGAGATTATGCTTGAGATGATGGCGGATCCTGCCGGCGTCACACATGCCGCTGGCGGAAATAATCACCTTTGGCGTCGTGTCAAAATTGATGGCCTTGGAATCCTCCGCGGTCTCTGAGATGCGGAGATTGTCAAACGACAGAAACTTTTTGCCGGCGCGGATAACTTCGATGGTCGACTTATCGAGGTACCCGTCAAGCTCGCCTTCATAAATGCGTGTTGCCGCGTTGGCCAACGGACTGTCGACATACACCGGGAAATTGGGCACACTTTTAACAAGCCCACGCTCTTTGATTTCACGGATGAAGTATAAAAGCTCCTGCGTTCTGCCGATGGCAAACGATGGGATGACGACGTTGCCGCCCTCGCCGAGCACCTCGTCAATCAGCCTGCCGAGATCCTCCGTATAGTCGGCGGCAACCTCATGATTGCGGTCGCCATACGTCGACTCCATGAGGGCAATATCAGCCTCTTTAACATACTGCGGGTCACGGATGATGGGCTGGCCGATATTGCCGATATCGCCTGAAAAGACAAGTTTTTTAGTGACGGCGTTTTCCGTCAGCCACATCTCCACAAACGCTGAACCCAAGAGATGCCCGGCATCGGCAAAGCGGATTTTGATGCCCTTGTCGATTTCAATTTCCTGCCCATAGACACATGGGACGAAGTATTGAAAAACGGCCTCGGCGTCTTCAACCGTATACATCGGCTCGGTCTTTTCGTCACCGGTGCGCCTGCTTTTCCGCGACTTCCACTCGGCTTCCATCTCCTGAATGTGCGCGCTGTCGCGCAGCATGATCTTCAGTAGGTTGATCGTCGCCCCTGTCGCGTAGATTTTGTTGCGGAAACCCTGCTTGACGAGCAGCGGAAGCCGGCCCGAATGATCGATGTGCGCGTGCGTCATGACGACATAGTCAATTTTTCCGGGATCAAACGGAAAATCCTGACAGTAATTGTTGTCGCTACCCTGAAGCATGCCGCAGTCCACAAGCATGCGGACCCCACCCGCCTCAACGCCGTGGCAACTACCCGTGACTTCTCTGTCAGCGCCGTAAAAAAACAGTTTCATGCTCATACCTCACCTGTCTTTAAGATTTTAAAACAACGTTGTTTTCACCGAACATCGTGTTGAGTTCCTTGATCAAAGCTTCGTGAACAAGGCATTTTGCCCCATGCCGCTTTTTTGTATCCTCGAAATAGACGACAAGCTGGTCGTCACCGGGGAACATGATTAAAATAAGCTTCAGGCGCTCGTAGAGGGCGCTGTCTTCGCCCGGAACCCGGACATAGAGCTTTTGTTCAGCCGGGGGCGTCTCCCCAGCCATTGGGTCAAAGTCATTGAGCGGCCGGAGCGACTCCAGAACAAGCTGCGGCTCCTTCTCGTCGCGCGATGACAGCCGCCCCGTGACGTAAACGGGTGTGTTTTCCTTGACATAAACGCCAGACGCGTCCAAAACGCGCTGAAAGGCCAAAAGCTCCATACTGCCGGTGGCATCCTCCAGTGTGATGTACGCCATCAGGCTGTTGTTGCGCGTTGTTTTCGTTTTAACGGCGTCAATGACACCGGCGATTGTCACCGTCTGATCATCCTGAAAAACCGTGTTGCCGCCTTCCTTGGCAAAGTCGGCCAGAATCCGGCCGATAGCGACGGCGCCAAGATGCCGCACCGCCGATGCAAACTCGTCCATCGGATGGCCCGTTAAGTAAAGCCCCGTCACCTCATGCTCCATAGCCATCAGTTCGCCTTTTGAAAATTCCGGAACATCCGGCAGCGGAACAGACTGGCCCGGCGCTGTTTTATCGGTCTGCTCGGACAGGCCGAACAAGTCAAGCTGGCCTTCCAGATTGCGGCGCTTCGCGTCGGCCACCGCGTCAAGCACCAACTGGCAGACGGTCATCAACTGGCGGCGGTGGACACCGAAGCTGTCAAACCCGCCGCATTTGATAAGGCTTTCCAACGCGCGGCGGTTTAAGTCGCCGCCGTACATCCGCCGACAGAACTCCTCAAAATCGTGAAACGGCCCGTTTTCCGCCCGCTCGGCCATGAGGTCACGGATGAAGCCGCGGCCGATGTTCTTGACGGCCACAAGACCGTAGCGGATGTTGGCGCCGGAGACGGTGAACATATCATCGGACTCGTTAACGTCCGGCGGCAGAAGGCCGATGCCAAGCTCACGGCACTCAGCCGTATACTCGGCGACCTTTTCGGGGTAATCAAGCACCGAGCTTAAAAGCGCCGCCATGTATTCCCGTGGGTAATGGCATTTTAGATAGGCCGTTTGGTAGGAGATAACGGCATAGGCAACGGCGTGTGCCTTGTTAAAGGCGTAATTAGCAAAATCATAGATCTCGTCGTAGATGGCGGCGGCAACATCACGCGCCACGCCGTTTTTGACAGCACCGCTGATGTGGCGCTCGTCGTCGCCGTCGATAAACGTTTTGCGCTCGCGCTCAATCTCCGCCTGCTTTTTTTTGGACATGGCCCGGCGGATCATATCGGCCTGGCCGAGTGAATAGCCGCCGAGGCGGCGGAAGATCTCAATCACCTGCTCCTGATAAACAATGCAGCCATATGTGACCTTCAAAATCGGCTCTAAAAGCGGATGCTTATAGGTGATTTTGTCCGGATGTCTGTTGTTCTCCAGAAAGCGCGGGATGGAATCCATCGGCCCGGGTCGATAGAGGGCGATGATGGCAGTGATATCCTCAATGCTCTTTGGGGCAAGGCCGGTGCATACGCCCGTCATGCCGGTCGACTCCAACTGAAACACGCCCGACGTTTTCCCGGCTGCCAGCATGTCAAACGTCATCTTATCGTCGTCGGGAATTTCGTCGACGGAGAAAGCGGGTGTTGTTCTGCGGATATCATTTTCGGCATCGCGGATAACCGTTAGGTTCCGAAGGCCGAGAAAATCCATTTTGAGAAGGCCGAGCTCTTCCAGCGTCGTCATAACATACTGCGTGGCGATAGAATCGTCCTTTTTTGACAGCGCGAGCGGCACATAGTCACTGACGGGGTTTTTTGTAATCACAACGCCGGCGGCATGCGTGCCGGAGTCCTTCGGCATATCCTCCAGCGCCATGGCCGTGTCGACGACGCGGCGAATGCGCGTGTCGCCGTCATACATTTCCTTTAAGCGCTTTGAGGACACAAGCGCCTGCTCGAGTTTAATATTTAAGACACTAGGAATTTCGCGCGCCAGTTCGCTCTCCTCGGCAAACGTCAGCCCAAGCGCTTTGGCAACGCTCCGGACGGCGTTTTTCGCTTTGAGCGTATTAAAGGTGATAATCTGCGCAACGTGGTCTTCCCCATATTTTTGTTTGACATAGTCGATGACTTCACCGCGGCGTCGCTCACAGAAGTCAATGTCGATATCGGGCATTGAGACGCGCTCCGGATTTAAAAAGCGCTCGAAATAGAGCCCGTATTTAATGGGGTCAACCGTGGTGATATCAAGACAGTAGGACACAACGCTGCCCGCCGCTGAGCCGCGCCCCGGCCCGACGGGAATGCCTTGGCGCTTGGCAAACGCGATAAAGTCCGACACGATGAGAAAATAGTCCGTAAAGCCCATTTGGGCAATCATGTTCAGCTCGTAAAAAAGCTGTTTTTGAACGTCTTCCCTGCCTGGTCCGTATTTTTTGTCAAAACCGAGCAGACAGAGCTCTTTTAAATAGTCGGTGGCATGTTGATTCTCCGGCGGATGAAATTCCGGCAGGTGGTAGCGGCCGAATTCAAATCGGACGTCGCACATGTCGGCAATTTTTGCCGTATTGTCGGCGGCCTCCGGCCTGTCGGGGAACAAATCGCGCATTTCCGCCTCGTCTTTCAGGTAAAACGCGTCTGTTTCAAAGCGCATGCGGTCGCTGTCGGTCACTGTTTTCCCCGTCTGTATACACATGAGAACATCCTGCGCATCGGCGTTTCCCCGTGTGAGATAGTGCACGTCGTTTGTCACGACGAGGGGGATGCCCGTCTCATGGCTTATTTTGATGAGTCCGTCGTTGACGGCCTTTTGCTCGCGGATGCCGTGATCCTGCAGCTCCAGATAGAAGCTGTCCGGCCCGAATAAATCGCGCATTTCAAGCGCTTTAATTGTCGCGTCCTCAAAGCGGCCTTGCTGCAGCAGCCTGGGGATTTCACCGGCAAGGCATGCCGACAGGGCAATGAGGCCCTCGTGATGATCGCGCAGGAGCGCCAGATCAATGCGCGGCTTGATATAAAACCCCTCTGTAAACGCGCGGCTGACAAGCTGGCAGAGGTTTTTGTACCCCGTTTCGTTTTTGCACAGCAGCACAAGATGACTGCGCCCGGCATCCGAATGATGCTCGGTGTCAAACCGGGAGCGCGACGCAACATAAACCTCGCACCCAATGATTGGGCGGATTCCGGCTTTTAACGCCTCCTTGTAAAACTGGATGGCGCCGTACATCGCGCCGTGGTCGGTCACGGCGACGGCCGTCTGCCCGAGCTCTTTGGCGCGCGCGACAAGGTCTTTAATGCGGCAGGCGCCGTCTAGCAGGCTGTATTCGCTGTGCACATGCAGGTGTACAAAAGCCACGCACCGCACCGCCCTTTCAAATCGAGGTATATTATGTCTATTTTAAACCTTAACCGGTGTGAAATCAACCGTTGAAACCTTGCTGCAAATTTGACTGGATTTTTTCACTTGTGTAAGATAACATACTGTTATTGCAAATATTTTCTGTCATCTGACGGATAAAATCGAGGAGGCCATTGAATGAAAAGTCTTGTCGTCTGCTATTCGCTCGAAGGGCACACAGCGAGCGTTGCCGATATCATCATGAAGGAAACCGGCGGTGATATCTGTCTGCTTCTTCCCAAAAGTTCAACGGGTAAATCCGGGTTTTCTAAGTATTTTTTGGGCGGTATGCGCGCCTTGTTTCATCAAAAACCAAAGCTTTTAAATGACATGCCTCGCCTTACTGCTTACGACACCATTTATATCGGCACACCGATTTGGGCTTCGCGCCCCACACCGGCCGTCAATTCATTTTTAGCAGCCTGTGATCTCACGGCGAAAAAGGTCTTCTTTTTTACGACGAGCGGCGGCGGTGACGCCGGGCAATGCCTGACGCTGCTTAAAAGCCGCCTGAGGGGCGGCACCGTTTGCGGAACGCTCTCCTTAACACAAGAGGAAGCTGCCAACGCGGCTATTGCCGAAGGTCGTGTTAAGGCGTGGCTTTCACGCACCTGAATAATTGACAACTTAAGGGGGCGCGGCAATTGCCGCGCCCCGCACTTTTTGCTGCCGAACTGTCACGTTACATTGTTAGCGTGCCTTTGTCACTCTCCTGCAAAATCAGAATCCGCTCCTCCGCCCCCGTTATGGCGTTGATATAGACGATATAGCGGCTGCCGCTTTCGTTGACGCATTTGAATTCATGGCAAAATGCCTCATTCTTCCCGCTCGTCGGAATAATTGCCAGCTCATGCGTCTGAACGCTCAGATGCGGCGAGACTTTGGCCTTAGCCGCCGCTTCCGTCACCTTTACCGCTGGAATGTCACGCGTGTGGTGGTTCATTACATAACCCTGGCTTTCAAACCCGACGATACTGCCCTTGTCAAGCGCGACAGAGACCTTGATGAGGTCGGGGTAGCAGATAACGCCATGCGCTGTATAGGCGTAATTCACCGTCAACGTATTGCCGTCAATGCTATAATAGCTCTCCTTCATGTTTTTATAGCCCTTTTTCTCCAGATAGCGGGCGGCAATACCAACGGCATCCTTCGCCGGGATAATACTCTTTTTAACGATCCGTCCGTTAAACGCATCGAGGACGATGCCGCCTTTTTTAGTGACCTCCACGCTAAGCGTGCCCTTGTCCATATTTGTGTAAAACAGATAGACCGGCAGATTGCCTGCACGCTCGCCGTTTGGTTTTAATGCGCTGGCATCAATCCCCAGAAACGCGGCGGCCTTTTCCTGCGCTTTTTCGGGCGTCACGTCACTTTTGCCTTCGAGAAATTTCGGGGTGAGACCGGCGATGTGCGAGGAAAACGGTCCGTCATAGATGAGTGACGGCGTTTCCGGGAATTCTCCCTCGATGGCCGAAAGGCTTGTTTGAAACGCATCAGGGGCAGCATTCTCCCCCATCATTCCCGCCTCGGCAGTCAAATCGTTGATTTTCGATAGAGAGACATTACCGTTATTGATTTCACCCATCAGGTTGTTTAAATTGCCCGACAGGACGTTGGCTGTTTCCGAAAGACTGACGAGATTTCCATGCTCCTCTTCCGTCCCGGCTATGCCTGTTCCGGCTTTTTTCGCGAGCATAAACGCGTAGTCGCCGACCTTTGTCACAAAGCCTGCCATGTTCTGCAGCTGGCTGCTTGATTGCGGCAGCTCGCCGAGCGCCAGCAGCACCGACTGCGCCTTGCCGTACACTTCCGTACAAACGGCGGCCAGCATCGGCGGCGTCGTCGCGTACAGGCTTTTCTGCAGCGCCGCGTCGAGGTCGCCGACGCCGGACGCGAGTTCGGAAAACGCATGCTGATATGTGTTTTCCATTTGCAGTTTATATCCCTCGGCCGTCATATAATTATAGAGCGCAAGCCCGCCCAAGGCGGCAAAGCCTGCCAGCGTATAGCTGATTATTAAAATTTTCAGTTTTTGTCGTTTCATATACCGCTCCGTTTATCTCCCAAAATCGCCGTGCTAATTTCCGGCATTTTGTCATTTTGCGCAAAAAATACCCCTTTATGGCTTACTATCTGCCATAAAGGGGTGTTTATGTCATGCAAAAAATGGCGTTATGCGGCCGAGAGCGACAAGGTCTTGAGCAACTGCCCCAACAGAGCTCTTTCGGCATCCTGATGTTCAAGGCTTAAGCTTGTCACAACCGCGAGAACACCCGCGTCCGTGTTCACAAGCCAGGCCGTCACTTCAGTTGTCCCGTCGTCGGCTGTCACGGTTTGACCGGAAATCTCCGTGCCATCGATGTAATTATCCCCGGAATTGCTGAAATTTTTAAAATCAATGTAGGCATTGAGAAAACCCGGTGCAATTGACGCGGCATTGGCGTCTTGGATAAAATAGAGCTTCAAATAGGCGTTTTTGTCTGCCAACAAGCGGAAAATGTACCCGCCGTCGGCCGTTGTTACCTCGAACATCGCGTCGTCAACCGTCACCGTGCAGGAGATGGCGGGGTCTTTACTTGTGACGGTAAACGCTTTTCCCGCTGCTGTGACGGGCGGCTCTTCGCTCGGTGTTGTGTACCCCGTCACGGCGACGGACGGTGACGGCGTAGACGATTTGCCAAGCGGGTCGATGACGAATATTTCGAGCAGTACGCCCGCCGTGACAACGATGATGAGCAGAATAAGAAAAATAAGCCCCTTTTTGATGATCTTGATCACTGCGCTCCCCCCGATAATTTTTTTATTCCGGCTTCCAAGCGTAATAACGTCTCCTCGCGGCCTAAAATCGCGCATATTTCAACGGCGCCGCCCGGTGTGACGGCTTTGCCCGCGGCGGCGATGCGCACCGGCCATAAAAGCGTTGCGTTTTTGACCGCCAGCTGCTCGGCAAGGCTAATAAGAGCATCGTGAATCGCCTCCTGCGTCCACGCGCCGACAGCGCGCAGCACAGGCAGCGCAGCCTCGAGCATCTGAAGCGACACCGCCTCGTCCGTCTTTGATTTTTTATGAACGTACAGCGCCGTGTCATAATCCGGCAAATGCTCAAAAAAGTCAATTTTCTCCGGAATATCCGTCAGCTTTTCGCAGCGCGGCTGTAAAATCGCCGCGACGGACAAAACGTCAACCGCCGGATTTTGAATAACCAAACGGATCGTCGGCCCGGCGATGGCGGCAAACGCCTCCGGCGTGAGCGCGCGGATATAGGCACTGTTAAAATACGTCAACTTGTCGAGGTCAAAGATGGCGGGCGACTTGGATATACCCGAAACGTCAAAGACAGACACGAGCTCGTCGAGCGTGAAGAGCTCGCGCTCGCCGCCGGGGCTCCAGCCGAGGAGCGCCACATAGTTGACGATGGCTTCCGTGAGGTAGCCCTCTCGGATCAGGTCTTCAAAAGAGGGGTCACCGTGGCGCTTGGACATTTTATTCTGCGCGTCGCGCATCACAGGGCTGCAGTGAATATAGACAGGCACGTCCCACCCAAACGCCTCATAAAGCAGGTTATATTTCGGTGCAGAAGAGAGGTATTCACTTCCGCGGACGACGTGCGTGATGCCCATGAGGTGGTCGTCTACAACGTTTGCGAAGTTATACGTCGGCAGCCCGTCGGATTTAATAAGGACGTTATCGTCGAGACTGTCGTTCGGCACGGTAATGGCCCCGAAAACGGCGTCTTGAAACGTCGTTACCCCGTCACGCGGGATTTTCTGGCGGATGACATACGGCTCGCCCGCTTGAAGCTTTAAGTCGATTTCGGCGGCTGTCAGATTGGCACAGCGGCCGTCGTATTTTGAAAAGCCCTCGTCCGCCGACTCTTCCTTCCGGCAGAAGCAGCGGTAAGCCCCGCCCCGCTCGATGAGCAGCTCGGCGTATTTGGCGTAGAGCGCGCGCCGCTCTGTCTGAACGTATGGGCCGACCGGGCCACCGATGTCCGGCCCTTCGTCATGGGAAAGACCGCATTTTTTGAGCGTGTCATAGATGACGTCAACAGCGCCCGCGACGAAGCGCTCCTGATCGGTGTCCTCAATGCGGAGGATAAACGTCCCGCCCCGGGCGCGGGCGATGAGATACGTGTACAGCGCCGTTCGGAGGTTGCCGACGTGCATATAGCCGGTCGGGCTGGGCGCAAAGCGCGTGCGCACCGCATTTTTCGGAATTCGTGCTTCCATCTCGTCAAACCAAGTGTGATCTAGTGCCATCGTTATTCCCGCCGAAGCGGGACTCCTTTCCGGTGTTGGGTCTGCTGTGAAATCGGGCGTATATAGGCGATTGATAATCGCCCCTACAACAGGACAGTGGATTATGCACTGTCCTGTTGGCTTTATAACGGTTTATGGTGTATTGGGCCTATTCAATTCAATGGGGTCATAGGGGCGAAGCCCCTATACATCTGTTGGGCGGGGGGTGGGTTTAGTTAAAACGGGGCGTCGTCCGGCGGCGATGAATAGTCATCGCGGATGCCAAGCTCGGGGCCGGTCGGGGCCGTCCCCTGGATATATTGCATTTCACGCCACTGCTGGCGCGTGATGAGCAGCGGGCGCGGCTTCGAGCCTTCGAACGGGCCCACAATGTTCATCTGCTCCATCTGGTCCACGATGCGCGCCGCGCGCGAGTAGCCCAGCTTTAGCCGACGCTGCAGCATGGAGACGGACGCCTGCCCCGATTCAAAGATGACATCAACGGCCTGTGGCAATAGCTCGTCATAATCGACGCCACTCGCGGCGTCTCCGTCGCCCTTAGAATCGGACTTCTCCTCAGCCGCTTTGTCAATCTGGCGGATAACCTCTTCAGAGTAGTTCGGCTGGGCGCTTTTCTTTATGAATTCAACGACTTCCTCACGCTCGGCGTCCGACACCCACGTGCCCTGAATGCGCACGGGCTTGGCCGACCCGATCGGCGCGTATAGCATGTCGCCATTGCCGACGAGCTTGTCGGCATTGCCTCCGGCGTCAAGGATAATGCGAGACTCCAGAGCGCTTGAAACCTTCAGCGCGATGCGCGAGGGAATGTTAGCCTTCATGAGGCCAGTAATCACGTCGGCGCGCGGGCTTTGTGTGGCGATGACGAGATGAACGCCTGCCGCGCGCCCCATCTGCGCGACGCGGCAAATGGACTCTTCCACCTCTTTGGCAGCCGTCAGCATGAGGTCGGCCAGCTCGTCAATGACGACGATGACCTGCGGCAGCGCCGCGCCGTCTTCCGACTTCCGCATGATTTTGTTGTATCCGTCGAGGTCTCTGGCGTTTGCTTCCGAAAAAAGCTTATACCGCTTCATCATCTCGACAACGGCCCACTGCAGCGCGCCGGAAGCTTTCTTCACGTCGGTGACGACCGGGACTAAAAGATGCGGAATGCCGTTATAGACGCGGAATTCCACCATTTTTGGGTCTATCATGATGAATCGGACTTCATCGGGTGTCGATTTATAGAGAATACTTAATATCAGTGAGTTGAGGCAGACGGATTTTCCTGAGCCTGTCGTTCCGGCGACCAGCATGTGCGGCAAGCGCGCGATATCGCCGACGATGGCTTCGCCGCCGATGTTTTTGCCGATGGCAAAGGTGAGCTTTGACGGTGCGTTTTTAAACGTCGGCGAATCGATGATGTCCCGGAGAAAGACCTTGCTGACAAGCTTGTTCGGCACTTCGATGCCGACTGTTGAAATTTTGTTCGGCATGGCCGCGATGCGCACGCCGCTGGCTCCCAGCGATAGGGCGATATCGTCGGCAAGGCTTGTGAGCCTGTTAAGTTTGACACCGGCTTCGAGCTCGGCCTCATAGCGCGTCACCGTTGGCCCGCGCGTATAACCAGTGATGCGGACGTTAACGCCGAAGCTTTTGAAGGCGGCGACGAGGCGCTCCACATTGAGGCGCACTTCCTCCGACCCGTCAACGCGCCCGGCTGGTGACCCGGCCGCCAGAAGGTTCAGCGGTGGATAGTTATAGGAGCCGCTGCCTGCCTTTGCCGTGTCGCCAAACGGCTGCGCCGATTTCGCGGGCTCCATGCGCGCAGGCGGTGTTTGATCGGCTATGTCTGTTTTACTATCTGTCTTGGTCTCCATAAACGGGATGTCAAACGGCACATCTCCCGTTTGCGTGCGCTTTGCCAGCGGCTGATTGGCAGCTGCGAGACCGCCGAGCACCATGTCCGGCGGCTGAACGCCCGCGTTTTGGTCAAAGAGCGGCGCGTGCTTTTTTGAGCGGAAGACGGACGCCGTCCCGCGCGGCTTCGGGTCGTCGAGCGGAATATCGATCATACGGCGCTGCGCTCTCGATGTAACCGGCAGAATTGGCTGAGCTGTTTGTTCCGGCTCGTCTGCCGCGTCGTCATACGCGTCTTCCTTCAGACGGTTATAAAAGGCACGGAAGGCGTCTGCAATGTCTGAAACCGTTTTATTGAGCGCCACCATCAGAAAGAAGGCTGTCATACTGATGAAAATGACGGCCGAGCCAAACATGCTGAAAAGATATGTAAGAATGACCGACAACGAGCCGCCGACGGCCCCGCCGCTTTT
Organism: Oscillospiraceae bacterium CM; assembly: GCA_022870705.1. Lineage (NCBI taxonomy): Bacteria > Bacillati > Bacillota > Clostridia > Eubacteriales > Oscillospiraceae > Oscillospiraceae bacterium JHJ. Next base: position 938,072 of record CP072107.1, on the reverse strand, counting down.
CAGATCGTTACCGGCGTCCCACAGGCTATGTACCATGGCAAATGAGACCGGATAATATGTTTTATTCAAAAACAGATGCGCCAGCGCCCCGGTCGTCATAAGCAGCAGCAGCGCCGAAATGACACGGAAGCGGACGGGCTCCCCCCTGTGAAAAGCCAGAATAACGGCGCAGAGAAACAAAACAGGCGGCGCGGCAAGATATCCCCAGCCGAAAAGTCCCTTCAGCAGCATGCAGAAATAGCCAAGCAGGACGCCGCTGGCGCCGAAATATCCGATCAAAGCAAAAATGCCGAGCAACAGGAAGATGACGGCCGATATTTCGCGCACGTATGATTTCCCGCGGCTGACGGCCTCGGCCGCTTTTGGGCGGCCTGGCTTTTTCTTGGCCGGGCTTTTTCGTTTTGCTTTTGATTGTGCCATAAGCCACCTCAAAGCTAGAGTATGAAGGATAAAATCACCGTTAAAAAGCCCGCGCCCCAGAGGTAAAAGGAAAAATACTTAAGCCTGCGCTGCGCTGTTAAGATGCGAAGCGTTTGAATCGCGAGATAACCCGTCAAAACGGACAGAATAAACGCGACAAGATAGGTAAAGAAGGACGGCCACGTCATGCCGCCTTTGAAAATCGAAAAGAAAGAAATAAATGTTGCAATAATGAGCGACGGCAGCGAAAGCCAAACGGAAAAGCGGACGGCAAAATCCTTATCAAGCCCCTGCGCGAGAGAGAGCGAGAGCGATGTCCCAACCCGCGACAGACCCGGTATAGCGGCAAACGCCTGTGCCAAACCAATGATGAGCGCGTCTTTTGTATCCATCGTCTTTTCTGTCTTCTTGCCATATTGGATAAATCGATCCGACGCGAACAAAACGGCGCCCATGGCGAGCATCGCGCAGCCGACAAACGTCACATTTTGCATCAGAATATCGGCCCGCTGATTAATCGGCACGGAGAGAATGAGCGGCAGCGTGGCGATGACGATAAAGTATATCATGCGCAGCGGCGGTGTCAGCCGCCCCTCACCCACATGATTTGTCTCTGTTTTGCCGCGCAGAAAGTCCGCGCCCTCACGAAACATCGAAACAAGCTCGTCCCGCCAGACGAGAAAAATCGATACGAGCGTGCTTAAATTCATCAGAAAATTAAAAAACCCGATCCCTTCCGAGGGGACGTCCAGATGAAACAGATTATGAATGATGGCCTGATGGGCCGATGTGGAAACTGGCAAAAATGACGTGACACCCTGAATGAGCCCCAGTAAAATTGCCGTAAAAAACGACATGCTTATCCCTCCAACCGGGGCACCGAGCGCCCCTATACGGCAGGGCCTCTCTACACAGTCTTCCCCTCTTGCCCGCCGTACCGACTGATGCGCAAAACATCCGCAGACACCTTGCCAATCATCAGTTTTATATCACATCTTATCATAATGGACGGATAATTGCCAGTATTTTTATACGAAAAGCCTTCTGATTGCGCCATTTTACGGCATTTTCACCGCATCACGGGGCAATCTGCTGCGCCTTTAGCCCAAGCCACTTGCGCCGTCCTTTTCCTTTTTCTCCGCGGCAATTTGCGTGTGGAGCCAGCTGAGCGCGTCCGACAGGCCGCCGAGCTGGTCAATCAGGCCGCTCTGAACGGCCTCCTCACCGTAAATGACCGTTCCGACGTCGGCAGCAAGCTCGCCCGTTTTGAGCATCATATCAATAAACCGCTCACGCTTAATGCCGGAATTCGTCGTTACAAACTGGACGATGCGCTCTTGAATTTTGCCGAAGTAATTATACGTCTGCGGTACGCCGATGACAACGCCCGTCAGGCGGACGGGATGAATCGTCATCGCGGCTGACGGGGCAATAATAGAGCGCTTGGCCGCGACAGCCAGCGGAACGCCGATCGAATGGCCGCCGCCAAGGACAAGTGAAACAGTCGGCTTTTTCATGCTGGCTATCAGCTCGGCGATGCCGAGCCCCGCCTCAATATCACCGCCGACGGTGTTGAGCAAAATCAGAAGGCCTTCTATCTCCTCCGACTCCTCAATGGCCGCCAGCTGCGGCATGACGTGTTCATACTTTGTTGTTTTCGTATCCTGCGGGAGAATCTGGTGGCCTTCAATCTGCCCCACGATTGTCAGGCAGTGGATGACGCCCTTGTTGGTCCGCGTTGTCGTAGAGCCCATATCATTGATCTGCGCGCGCTGGTATTCACCGATGATCTGCGCTTCCTCACGCTTACTTTCATCATGGGTGTCCTTATTTGTCTCTTCCAAAAATAATCACCTCTGCGACAGTATTAGCCCGCAGAGGTGAAACAATGCATATGAACTTGGTCAGGCGTCAGACAACCCATGTTTCCTCGGCGGACTCCCATTCGCGCCGTTTCGAGCGGCTCATGAGATCCTTCATCGCCGTCATCGCCGATTTTCCTTCGTACAACACGCGATAAGCCTCCGTCGAAATCGGCATGTCGATGCCTGTTTTTTGGGACAGCTCATAGGCGGCCTTCGCGGCATAATAACCCTCTACAACGGCCCCGACTTCCTGCATGGCCTCCTGAATATCCATCCCTTTGCCGATCAAGACGCCCGCGCGCCTGTTGCGCGAGTGCTTGGAGGTGCATGTAACGATCAGGTCACCAAGGCCGGCAAGACCAGCCAGCGTTGATTTCCGGCCGCCAAGGGCAACACAGAGCTCCGCCATTTCAGCCAAGCCGCGCGTCATCAGCATGGCAATCGTATTGTCGCCGAAGCCGAGCCCGTCACTGATGCCTGCACCGAGCGCGATGACATTTTTAAGTGCCGCGCCGAGCTCAACGCCGATAACGTCTGTCGATGTATAAACGCGGAAGTAGTCGTTCATGAAAATATCCTGCACCGCCTCGGCTGTCGCGATATCCTCGGACGCGGCGACACAGGCCGTCGGAATCTGGCGGCCGACCTCTTCAGCGTGCGTCGGGCCGGACAGGGACACAAGGCGTGCGCCGTCGCCGAGCGCCTCACGCAGGATTGTTGAAAACAGGCGCGTCGTATCCTTTTCAATGCCCTTTGAGACACACACAACGATGCAATCCGGCTTGAGCCGGTCTTTCAGCAGCAGCGCCGTTTCCGCCACGGCAAACGACGGCGTTGCCATAACAGCAACGTCCAACCCGTCGGCCGCGTCGTCAAGCGACGTTGTGATGGCAATGCCTTCCGGAATTTTAACGCCGCGCAAAAGCGGGTTTTCACGCGTTTTGGTCAGCGTTTCGACTTCCTTTTCAAATTTGGACCATAGCGTGACGGCATGGCCGTTTTCATGCAGCACTTTTGCGATGGCCGTTCCCCATCCGCCGCTGCCGAATACAGAAATTTTCATATTCGATTCCTCTAAGCCTCTTTTTTTCTATGGAAACTGAATTTCGATTCCGTGCCCTTGAAAAGCCGCTTGATATTTTCCCGATGCCGATAAATCAGAAGGCCCGCGCTCAGCGAGGCTACGACGATCTCCCAGAAGCCGCCGTCCCCGAGCACGCCGACCATGACAGGATATGACAGGACACCAATAATAGAGCCCAGTGAAACATACCGCGTGACGAGTGTGAGAAGTATAAACACACCCCAGCAAATGAGCGCGATGCGCCAATCGATAAAGAAAACAACAGTGCCTACTGCCATAACGCCCTTTCCGCCCCGAAACCCGTAGAAGAGCGGAAAGCAGTGGCCGAGAATGACAAAGAATCCGGCCCAAGCACTGCCGAAGAAATTCAGCCCGAAGGCGGCGCCGTTGCCACTGGGAAAAACTGACGGATCGACAAAAAGACCAAACAGAATACCGCCGATAATCACAGGGCCAACCGTTTTCAGCACGTCAATCAAAACAACAAGCGCGGCACCGCCCTTGCCGAAGACGCGGAAAAAATTCGTCAGGCCGGGGTTGCCGCTGCCGAATTTGCGGATGTCTTTGCGGTAGAAATATTTTGATGTGATAATGGCGCCGTTGACGCCGCCGATAACGTATGCCTGCGCGGCCGTTATTAATAATAATAAAATAAGCACGTTCGTAATCCTCCGATGATGCGTGTCTGGCGATAGGCATAATTCGTCACTTCTCGTCGTCGCCCTTTTGACGAATAAACAGGCGGATGGGCGTTCCCTCCAGCCCAAAGACGCCCCGGATTTGGTTTTCCAGATAGCGCTGATAGGAGAAGTGAAAGAGCGCCGCGTCGTTACAGAAGCAGACAAAGGTCGGCGGTCGGACGCCCGTCTGCGTCATGTAATAGATTTTCAGGCGCTTACCCTTATCGGTCGGCGGCTGGACGCGGGCAGTGGCGTCCGCTAAGACGTTATTGAGCATCCCCGTTGTGATGCGCATTGACGCCTGATCGTTGACGAAATTGATAAGCTCAAAAAGCCGCTCGACGCGGCGGCCGCTTTTAGCCGAGATGAAAAGGATGGGCGCATACGTCATAAAGCCGAGGTCGCGCATAACCTCCTGGCGCATCCGATCCATGGTATTCGTTTCTTTTTCGACGAGGTCCCATTTGTTAACAAGGATGATGCTCGCTTTCCCGGCCTCGTGGGCAAGCCCCGCCACCTTCGTGTCCTGATCGGTGACGCCTTCGCGGGCATCGATCATAATGAGGCAAACATCGGCGCGTTCGACGGCCATTTCTGATCGGAGCACACTGTATTTCTCAATACTGTCGTTAATCTTTGAGCGGCGGCGGATACCTGCCGTGTCAATGAAAACATAGCGGCCGTCGGCGTTTTCAAACGGCGTGTCAACAGCGTCGCGCGTTGTCCCGGCGATATCACTGACGATGACTCTGTTTTCACCGAGAATGTGGTTGATGAGAGACGACTTGCCGACGTTCGGCTTGCCGATGACGGCAACCTTGATCACGTCGTCCTCTTCCTCCGAGCCGGATGGCGTTGGAAAATGGCGGACACAAGCGTCGAGCACGTCTCCCGTGCCGTGGCCGTGTGTGGCCGACAGGGCGATCGGGTCGCCAAGGCCGAGCGCGTAAAATTCATAAATAGCGGGGTCTGACGGCCCGATAGAATCCATTTTGTTGACCGCCAGAACGACCGGCTTATGTGAGCGGAGCAGCAGCGCGGCGATCTCCTCGTCGGCGGCTGTGACACCCGTCGTGATATCTGTCACAAATAAAATAACGTCGGCCATGTCGATGGCTAACAGCGCCTGTTCGCGCATGAAAAGCAAAATTTCGGAATCGGCCGTCGGTTCGATACCGCCCGTATCAACGATGGAAAAAGCGTGGCCGCTCCAGTCGGACGTGGCGTACAGCCTGTCACGCGTGACGCCGGGCGTGTCTTCCACGATTGACAACCGTCTGCCCGCTATTCTGTTAAAAAGCATGGACTTGCCGACATTCGGCCGACCCACGATGGCAATCAGCGGTTTCGCCACGGTGTTGACACCTCTTTCACTTTTTACCGGCGCACCGGATCATTCCCCGCAGATTGCCCGGATAAAATCCGCGCCATCCTGCGCAACAAATCGGACGGATACACCAAGAACTTTTGAAACGTCTTCCACCGTCACGTCGTCCAGAAAGACGGCCTCGCCGTGCCGGAGCATGCTTTGCGACAGAAGAAGCCTCTTGCCAAGGTCCTGCCCGCGCAACTGACGAATCAAGTCACCGCCCGTAATAAGCCCCGCAACGTCGATGGACGGCCCGAAGAAGTCGTTATCGACAGGTATTATTTTGCCTTTTATCTTAGCATATTTTTCACGTGCTGTGTTTAAAATTTTTTCTAAATAAGAAAAAGCCGCGTGCCCTGTGGCAATTGTAAATGCCTCCCCTGACGGATTTGACGCATTTTTCAGGGCTGATTGCGCCTGTGTTTGGAATAGCCGGAGCATCCCAACGCCATTTTCAAGCTGCGGATAGCCTTCATAAAACGACTCCGGCGGTATGGCGCAGTCGGCCTTTAAATAAAGTTCATCGGCCGGGTAAAAAAGACGCGTGCCAAGCTTGTGGCGGCAGCGATTGGCATATTTTTCGACCTGAGCAAGCGTCTCTCCGGCGCTCTGCCGGTCAAACGGGCGCAGCGGGTACAGCCCGTCTCGAAATTTCGTCAGCCCGACCGGGACGACAGAAACGCTTGCAACATGCGGATACAGCGCGGCGAGATCCGCCATCGTGCGCTCTAGGTGCGTGCCATCATTCAAGCCGGGGCAAACGACAATCTGGCAGTTCATCGTGATCCCGCTTGCGGCAAACGCGCGCATCGTCTCAAGGCCGCGCCCGGCATTTTTCACGCCAAGCAGGAGACTGCGGCATGCCGGGTCCGTCGCGTGGACGGAAATATTGAGCGGGGACAGGCGCATGGCGATAAACCGATCGACATCTGCCTGCGTGAGGTTTGATAGCGTCACATAATTGCCCATCAAAAAAGACAGGCGAATATCGTCGTCTTTAAAATACAGGGAATCCCGCAGCCCCTTGGGAAGCTGGTCGACAAAGCAGAAGACGCACCGGTTGACGCAGGCGCGCGCCGTGTCCATTAAAAAATCGTCAAACAAGAGCCCGAGCGGCTCCCCCGGCGCTTTATGCACGCGGATGAGCTTTATCGCGCCGTCCCGGCCGCGCGCCTCCAGCAGAAGGCGCGCATCATAAGAATAATACTGATAATCGAGCACATCACGGATTTTGTGCCCATTGAGGCGCACGAGCGTATCGCCCACCGTTAGGCGTCTCCCTGCCAAGGGGCTATTATCCGTCATGCCTGTAATAACGGAACCCATGAACGCTCCATAACACCGCCAAAACGGTGCGCCGCCGCTTTCGGCTGGCGGCCCGCCGTGATTAAGTACAAAAAAATACTGCGTCAAAATTGGCCGGTGACGAAAAATGCGGCGGGGTTTTCCCCCGCCGGACACTTTTTATTCAGCGCTGACTTTGATCACTTCACGACCGTTGTATGTGCCGCAGGCCTTGCAGACCCGATGCATCAGACGAAGCTCGCCGCATTTGGAACACTTGACAAGACCGGGAACATCCAGCTTCCAGTGGGAGGAACGCCTCTTGTCTCTTCTCGCGCTCGATGTTTTTCTCTTTGGAACCGCCATGGTGACACCTCCTGTTATGTTTCATTTTCCAGGAGCTGCCCAAGGACAGCGAGCCTGGGATCAATCTGAGCTCCGCACGTGCACGGCCCATTGTTTAAATCGGCCCCGCAGGTGCTGCAGAGGCCTTGGCAGTCTTCTCTGCACAAAATCCTCTGATCCATGTTCAAAACGAAGTCCGTCAGGATAATTTCATCCACGTCGGCATAATCTCCGTCGAGAACATATTTATCCGCTTCGTCCTTGTCGTGCTCCTGTTCCGTCAGGGTGGCCTGACAGCGGAGGTGGACGGATTTGTCAAATTCCTTCAGACATCTGGCACAGGCGCATGCCAAAACGGCATCAACCTCGGCGGTAAAATCGAGTACCCCGGCATTATTTTTAATAAACCCGACGGCGCGTACCGGCGCTTTGACACCTCTGACGGAGCCGAACGCCGTGTCCGACAGATCAGGCGCATAGTCAAACGTGACGGATGCACCGGGAATATTGATAATTTCACGAAGATTAAGCCGCATACCGCACCTTCCATAGTCGCTTTGACATTATAAGTCATCGGGCATATGTTGTCAAACAATTTTTTATATTGTATGATGTCACTGGCCGTTTACAACGGCACCCTCGCCAAGCGCAGCAAACATACGACAGATGAAGGACGGTAAGCGTTTTGAAAGAGTTTACAATACGGCCAAACGACGCACAGCAGCGGCTGGACAGATTTGTCTCAAAGGCCGTGCCGCTTTTGCCTGCTTCTCTCCTCCAAAAGTATATTCGCCTCAAGCGTATCAAGGTCAATGGCAAGGGCGCGGCGCGTGAGACGAAGCTGGCGGCCGGTGATACCGTTCAGATGTACGTTAACGATGAGTTCTTTGAAAAACCGACGGCGGAAAACGCCTATTTAAAGATTACCGCGCCCGCTTTAGACATCGTTTATGAGGACGATAACATCCTGCTCGTCAACAAGAAAGCAGGCGTTTTGTGCCACAGCGACGGCGCGTGGTCGTATAACACGCTGATTGCCCAGATACAAGCGTATCTGTATGCCAAACGTGCGTGGCGGCCGGGCGATGAAAACGCATTTGCCCCCGCCCTGTGCAACAGAATTGACCGGAACACCGCCGGGATCGTCATCGCGGCGAAAAACGCCGAGGCACTGCGTATCATGAATGAAAAAATTAAAGCGCGCGAGGTGGAAAAGTTTTATCTCGCCGTTGTCCACGGGGCGCTGCGCCCACCCTCCGGGCGGTTGGAGGGCCAGCTTTTCAAGGATGCCGTCAAAAATCAGGTCTTTATCAGCGACAAAAATCAAAAAGGGTCAAAAACAGCCGTCACCGAGTATCGGACACTGGCCGTTCAAAAAGGGCTGTCCTTAGTGGAATGCCGCCTTGTCACCGGCCGGACGCATCAAATCAGGGCGCAGCTGGCCCACGCCGGTCACCCGCTTCTTGGCGACGGCAAATATGGGCGCGAAAAAGACAACCGCCCCTACGGGGAGACGGGGCAAGCCCTCTGCTCCTACTGCGTTGTTTTCGATTTCAAAACGGATGCCGGGATTCTCAACAATTTAAAAGGGCGCACCTTCAAGCTGGCGTATGTCGATTTCGCGGAAAAATATTTTCAAAAAAGCTTTCAATAAGCAATTCTCGCGGGAACTTTTTCCGGCACCTGCCGTCTAATGACCATCCGGGACATTCTGATGAACTGTGAGGTCTTCACCATGAAAAAATCGATTTTCCCGCTTTTTCTCACGCTGGCACTGATGCTCAGCCTGATGACCGGCTGCCGCGCGCAGAATTCCGGCACCGGCAAAACGAGCGCAAGCCCCGGCCCGACAGCGCTTACCCTAGTTTCATCATACGCCGATCTTTTCAGCGCCCTTCAGAAAGCAGCAGCCGGGCCAAACGGTGCTTACAAAACGGCTGACACGGCCGCCGGAACAGCCGCGCAGGACAATGGGCAAACGGTCTCATCGTCGCCGGAGGCAATCAAGGAGCCGACACCCACGGACGCCGATTACTCGACGACGAATGTGCAGGTTGACGGTGTTGACGAGGGTGACATCGTCAAAACAGACGGACAGTTCATTTATGTGCTGCGCCAGAATACACTCATAATCTTTCAAGCCGACGGCGCCGCCACAAAACAGGTGTCCGCCTTAAAAATCGGCGGTGACAGCAGCGGCAACAAGACAGCGGACGGCAATTATGCCTCCGAATCGGCAACAGAGCTCTATGTCTCCGGCGACACCGCCGCCGTCGTGACCTCCTATTCAAGTTATATCCCGTATTTGGCCGCCGAATCCGGCAGTGCCGATGCGAAAGTCGCCGCCGGGGCTGTCACGACTGACATCGCGCCGGCAAACAACACGCAGCGATCAACGCTCTATCTCATCAACATATCCGACAAGGCTCACCCCACTCTTAAAAAATCGCTCGGGCAGGACGGCTACCCGCTGACGTCGCGCCTCGTCGGCTCGACGCTGTATCTCATATCGACATATTATGTGTACACGATGGATCAAAACGATCCGTCAACGTATGTCCCACGGCTGTATACGGACGGGAAGGCGTCTCTCGTTGAAGCGGGCCGCATCTCCATCATGCCTATTATCAATTCGGCCGCCTACACTGTTCTCTGTGCGTATAACCTTGACAGCGGCGCACGCGACGCCAACGAGTCTGTCATGGGCGGCGGCTCGGTGGTCTATATGAATAAGGAAACGCTTTATCTTACCTGCAGCACGACGGAACAGACGGCAGGAGACCCGTATACCGACAGTGTCTACACCGTTATCGATTATCAAAGCGAGAGCAAAACGGCCATCACGAGCTTTGACATTTCCGGCGGCGGGCTCAGCCGAAAAGCCGCAGGGACCGTACCCGGCAGCCTCGTCAATCCATATGTGCTTGACGCGTCAGGCGGCAACCTCCGCGTCGTCACAACGACGTATTCCCAAAGTTGGTCGGAGTATACCGACAAAGCCAAGGGCTTTATAAACAGCATCTGGAAGGACCCTGTTTCATCAAACGCCCTTTTTGTCCTTGACGGCGGGCTCAACGCCATTGGCAGCGTCCAAGACCTTTCCAAGGGCGAGCAGGTTTACGGCGTTCGGTTTGACGGCAGCATTGCCTATATCGTCACGTTCCGGCAGGTTGACCCGCTCTTTGCCGTTGACCTCACCGATCCGAAAAACCCGACCGTTTTAAGCGCCTTGAAAATCCCCGGCTTCTCAAGCTATCTGCACGTCTACGGCGAGGGGCGGCTCTTCGGGCTTGGTATGGACGCCGACGAGAAGACAGGCGCCACAAGCGGCATGAAGCTCTCCATGTTCGACACGACAAATCCGAAGGATGTGACCGTTAAACACACCTTAAAGCTCAAGTCAAGCTATTCAAGCGCCTTGTATAACCCGCGGGCTATTTTAATCTCTCCCGATAAAAACATCATCGCCTTCCCTGCCGACAACGGCTATGATATTTACGGCTATTCCGACGCCGAGGGCTTTTACAGCCGCGCGCACGTTGACGCGCTCGACTGGGGCGGCGACAGCCGCGGGCTTTATATCGGGCAGTACGCTTATATCGTGGATGCGAACGCCGTTTATATCCTCGATATGACAAGCTTTAAGCTCGCTAAAAAGCTCGCCTATTCATAACCATCATAATAAATGCCGGGCATCAGCCCGGCATTTATTATTTTTACTGAATTGGCGCTGCTGTTAATCTTTCTTTTTTAAAAACGCCGCCAGCTTTTTCTTCTCGTTATTCTCTTTCCGGTCGATCTTTTCCGGCTTCATTTTCTTCTCTTTTTTCACACGCAGTTCCTCTTCCCCGCGCCGGGCCTTTCTATCGCGGATGATGAGGTAGATATACCCGCCGAGCAGGATGACAAAAACGGCGGCACCGAGCTGAAACCAGATATTATGAAGCGTATCCTGCAACCGCTTTTGGATGAACTTTCCTTTATCCAGACGCACGTCTGATGCTGCGACGAGGCCGACCGTTCCGCAGTTTTCCCCGTCAACCGTTATCGTCATCTGCCCGAGGAGCTCGCCGCTCCGAACGGGCGCCACGAGCGTCCTGCCGCCGGATGTCCCGTAATAGACGATGTCCTTTTTGATGTCAACATCCGTCAGGTCACTGCGGACGACGGCTTTAATGGTATCAGACGGCAGTAGATTCACAATGTCCGTCCCTTCGGCAAGGTCAATTTTCTCGGAGGCAACGGCCGTGTTCTGCTCTGTCAACACCTTCCAGGCAAAGCCCGCAAAGCCCCAGTCCAGAAGGCGCTTTGTTTCCGTAAAGCGCTGATCGACAATGGCACCGTCTGGCGCCGGAATGTCGCTTGCACCGAACGTGACGGCAATCAGTGTCAAATTATCGTTTTTCGAATAGGCCGTCATGCTTTTCTCCCCCGCATCGGAGGACGCGGCGCAGCCCGCAACACTGTTTTTCTCATAGTAGGGGCTGGAATATTGAAGCATTAGATTGCCGTTTATTAGTGCGCGCGGCTTGGACTTGTTCGTCGCCTGCATCTGATAGGCTGTAGTCTCGGCGATTTTCAGAAAAAGCGGGTGGCGCAGCGCTTCCTTAAAGATGAGATACTGATCCCAGGCACTTGTCGTCTGAGTTGCGTCCGCCGTACCGAAGACGTTTGTGAAATGGGTGTTTTTGCAGCCGAGCGCGGCAGCCTGTTTATTCATGCGCTCGACATAAGCGGCGGTGCTCCCGGCAAGGCATGTTGCGATAATACCGGCGGCGTTCGTATCCCCCGCCAGATACGCGTCATACAACAAATCCTCCAGCGTCAGCATCTCGCCGGAGACGATTTTCGGCATGGCGCCACTTCGGCCCGACGGGTCAAACGCGGCGTCGCCCGCAAGGATAGCGTCCGTCAGGGCGGCCTGTCCGTTTTCAATTGCCTCGACCGCCAACAAAACCGTCATCATTTTGACGGCGCCGCCCGGATCAACGGCGGCGTCTTTATTTTTATCATAGAGAACCTTGTCGGACGTGACCTCCACAAGAAGCGCGGAGGACGCCAAGACGGCCGGATCTGCCAGCGCGGCGGCCTGCGGCGGCAAGACGGCGGAGACGAACAGCACAAGCGCGAAAAAGACGATGAAAATGTTGAATTTCCTCATACATATCTTCCAATTTTATGTTATAATAACCGCATGGCGGCGCTTATAACGAATTTTGGTCTGCCTGCTGTGGTAGGTCATGGCGCGGCGCTGTCATGCTGTCGATTTATCTGTGCGGCCTATATCGACACAATTCCCGAAAATAACAGCGATTCCTCTTTGGCCAGTATATCAAAATTTATGCCTGAAACGCAACAGGCATGAAGGTTTTCTGATAATTCTTTTGAAAGAGCGGATTGGGATGAAAAAGCTCTCGCCGTCTGAAGGCGTGCTCATCGCCCTGGCCATCGCCGTTTTGATCTTTACGGCCGGGTTTTTTACCGGCAGATTAACGGCCGCTCGCGTCGTCACGGTGACCGGCCTCGCGGCCGACGCGTCGCCCGCCGGGGCCGCCACCACGTTGCCTGTGCCATCCGCGAGCGCCAAAGCACCCGCTGTAGCGGGGAAAATCAACATTAACACCGCCACCGCCGCCGAGCTGGAGGCGCTTGACGGCATCGGCCCCGTTTTGGCGCAGCGCATCATCGATTACAGGACGCAATACGGCGCTTTCCAAAGCATCTCCCAAATCAAAAACGTCTCGGGCATTGGCGATCAGAAGTTCGAGGCCATTAAAGACTTCATTGCAGTCGGATAGAGGTGAACCGGTGAAAATATTAGTTGTTGACGACGAAAAGCTGCTCGTTAAGGGTATTAAATTCAATCTCGAATCAGAGGGTTATCAGGTTGACGCCGCTTACGACGGCGAGGAGGCCGTTGAGCTTGCCAGGGGCGGCAATTTTGATCTCATCATTCTCGATGTGATGATGCCGAAGCTGGACGGGCTAGAAGCCTGTATGCGCATCCGGGCGTTTTCAAACGTCCCGATCATTATGCTGACGGCCCGCAGTGAGGATACGGACAAGATCATCGGTTTTGAATACGGGGCCGACGACTATGTCACAAAGCCCTTTAACATCATTGAGCTCAAAGCGCGCGTCCGGGCGCTTCTGCGCCGCTCGTCGCTCGTCACCCAGAATACCGGCGACGCGGAAATCACCGTCGGGCCGATCACGATCGATACGGAAAAACGCACGGCGAAGAAAAGCGGCGTTCCCGTCGAGCTGACGGCGCGGGAATTCGACGTTATTGAGCTGCTGGCCAAAAACCCGGACAGGGTCTACAGCCGCGAAAACCTTTTAAACATCGTCTGGGGCTACGACTATCAGGGCGATATCAGAACGGTTGACGTCCACGTCCGGCGGCTGCGCGAAAAGCTGGAGAAAAACCCCGCCGAGCCTGAGCGGATCATGACCAAATGGGGGGTTGGGTACTATATCAAAGGATAACGCGAAAAAATGGCGGGTTTTCGGCAGTATTCGGACGAAGCTGGCGCTGATGTTTGTCTCCACCATCGCCGTCGTCCTGATTCTGATGAACACTTTTTTTCTGACGGCCTCCCGCGATATGATTTTTACCTCAAAGAAAGCCTCGATTGAAAATCAGGCTCGCCTCATCGCATCCAACCTGACGGATACCGAGAGCATCCTCACGATTGGCGGCGTCGAGGACGTGATGACGCGGCTGGACGTGACGGGCCTCACACACGTCACCGTCGTCGGCTCGAGCGGCAACGCCCTCTACGATTCCAACGAGGAGGACGAGAGCGTTGACCCCCTTTTCGTCACCGACAACATCAAAAAAGCACTTGACGGGTACGACGTATTTTTCTCAAAGTTCTCTGGCAGCGCCTTTTCCAGCAGTGCCTTCATGCCGGTTTATAACAGCGACGGGCTCGTCGTCGGAGCTGTCTACGTCCATGAAAACGACGTGGTGCAGGGCGCTATTTTAATCGGCCTGCAAAGTACTATCAAAAGCATTTCGTTTGTGATTGCCGCCCTGTCGCTTCTCATGCTCGGCTTTCTCATCTGGACGATTATGCGCCGCATTACCTCCATCCTCAAGGCGATCAAATCCGTCCGTGAGGGGGAATATAATTATAAAATCCACATCCGCGGCAGCGACGAGCTGACGCTGATTGGCGACGAGTTTAACAGCCTCACAAGCCGCCTGCGCGAAACGGAGGAGGTTCGCCGCCGCTTTGTGGCCGATGCCTCACACGAGCTTAAAACGCCGCTGGCTTCGATCCGCCTCTTGACGGACAGCATTCTGCAAAACGAGCGCATCGATCTCGACACCGCCCGCGAATTCGTCACCGATATCGGCAACGAGGCTGAGCGCCTGTCCCGTACGACGGCAAAGCTGATGACCCTCACACGCCTCGACAACAACGTCACCGCCGCACGCGAGCGCGTTGACATCCGCCACGTCGTCGACAACACCTTGCGCATGCTCCGCCCGCTGGCGCAGAGCTATCAAATCCGGCTGGACGCCGCGCTTGACGACGGCTGTTACGTTTTTTCAACGGAGGACGATATTTACCAAATCGTCTTCAACCTCGTTGAAAACGCCATCAAATACAACATGCCCGGCGGGCGCGTTGACGTGACGCTCGCGCACACGCCGGACGGTATTTCCCTGACCGTTGAGGATACCGGCATCGGTGTGCCGGAATCCGACCTGCCTTATATCTTTGACCGCTTCTACCGTGTTGACAAGGCGCGCAGCCGCGAGGCCGGCGGCAGCGGCCTTGGCCTTGCCATCGTGCGCGACACCGTCCGCGACAACGGCGGCGTCATCAGCGCCGAGCGGCGCGAGACGGGCGGTATGCGCTTTATCGTTCAATTCCCGCCAGCCGAAACACCGCTCAATAACACTTGAAGGGGCAATTACAGATGACATACCGAAAAGATACCGAATGCGTTCAGGCCGGTTATGAGCCGACAAGCGGCCAGCCGCGCATTCTGCCGATTATTCAGAGCACCACCTATAAATATGATACGAGCGCCGATATGGCCCGATTGTTTGACATGGAAGCCGACGGCTATCTCTATTCCCGCATCGCAAACCCCACAAACGACGCCATCGCCAAAAAAATCTGCGCGCTGGAGGGCGGCACGGCCGCGCTGCTCACCGCCTCCGGGCAGGCCGCCGTCTTTTACGCCGTTTTCAATATTGTCTCCTGCGGCGATCACGTCGTCTGCTCGTCCGCCATTTACGGCGGCACATATAATCTCTTCTCCGTCACGATGAAGCGCATGGGCATCGACTTCACGTTTGTGAGCCCGGACGCCACGGCAGACGAGCTCCACGCCGCCTTCCGCCCGAACACAAAGGCCCTTTATGGCGAAACGATTGCCAATCCGGCGCTCGCCGTTCTTGATATCGCGCTGTTTGCCACGGTCGCCCACGCGCACGGCGTGCCGCTCATCGTGGACAACACGTTTCCCACGCCGATTAACTGCCGCCCCTTTGACTGGGGGGCGGACATCGTCGTCCACTCCACGAGCAAATATATGGACGGGCACGCCGCCGTCATCGGCGGGGCCATCGTTGACGCCGGGCGCTTTGACTGGGACGCCCACGCCGACAAATTCCCCGGCCTCACAACGCCGGACGAGAGCTATCACGGCGTTGTCTACACGAAGCAGTTTGGCCTTTCCGGTGCGTATATCACAAAGGCGACCATGCAGCTGATGCGCGACCTCGGTGCCGTCCCCTCCCCGCACAATTCGTTCCTCTTAAACCTCGGGCTGGAGTCGCTCCATGTGCGCGTAGCGCGCCACTGCGAAAACGCCCTGAAAGTCGCCGCGTTTTTAAAGGCGCATGACAAAATTGCCTGGGTGCGGTATTGCTCGCTCCCCGGCGACACATACTATGAGCGCGCCGTGAAGTATCTGCCGAACGGCTCGTGCGGCGTTGTCTCCTTCGGCCTCAAGGGCGGCCGCGCCGCCGCCGAGACTTTTATGAAGGCCTTAAAGCTTGCCGCTATCGTCACGCACGTGGCCGACGCGCGCACATGCGTGCTCCATCCGGCCAGCGCCACACACCGGCAAATGAGCGACGAACAGCTAATCGAAGCCGGTGTCTCAGCCGACCTTGTGCGCCTGTCCGTCGGCATTGAAAACGCCGACGATATCCTCGAAGACCTCAATAACGCGCTGCAAACTATCGGGTAAAATTTTCTTGACAACATGGGTGAAAGACGCTATAATTCAGTTCTGCTGAAGCCTTTTACCCATCATCTAGCGGGATTGTGTAATGGTAGCACGACAGACTCTGACTCTGTTTGTGAGGGTTCGAATCCTTCTCCCGCTGTTAAATAAACGCCCTAAAATGCCTCGTTTTTGGTGTTTTAGGGTGCTTTTTTGCCCATTTTTTATTTCACATCTGTCACAGGATTTTTCAAGAAAAAACATCACTAATTACATCACCAAGTTCAATTTTTGCATTAGTCAATGCCATTTTCAACTTCCTCAAAAAGTCATATTGTTTTACGACTGTATGGCCACTTATTGTCGCACTTGTATTATTTCCTATATTCCTAATAATTTCTTATTTCAACAAATTATGTATTGATTTATGTTTTTTACAGTCATAAAATAGTGTGAGAATTTTGTTGAGGATTGCATATGGATTTTATTTCTTTAATAAAAAAATATGAAGTTGAAAATTTAATCCAGACTTTTTCGTATCAGTCAATTTTAATGTTTAAAGAAATGAAGTCATTTAAAAGGCTTGTTTTTAAAGTTAAACAATTTGAGTTTGTTAATAATATCGAAATCGGTTTATCTGTTTGGGACATTATAGGAATTCAATATGCAGCAGTTTGTCATAGCACCGACTATAGGTCGCAAACAGTGGATAATGATACCAAGTTTTTAGGATTAGTTAATCAGTATAGACGATACGAAAACAAAATTATTGATCCGAGTATTTTAGAAAACGCTTCATTTGAGACCATCAATAAATATTTATTCGGGCTTTCAAACGAGCAATTTCAGTTCTTTAACATGAATTGGATATTTAATAGTTTTAATAGAAATTATCACATCTTAAAGAAGATACAAGATATATCTGATTATGATGCCATATTTAATGAACTATTTAATTTAACAATAGATGAATATTGCAATATTTTGACAATGTTATTTTGGCTTTGTATGCAGAGTCCAGACCCATTAAGCGCCCCTGTTGAATTATATAATAAATCTAATAATACAATTTTAACGAAAGAGAATCTTGAAAAAGTAATTAATTATTATTCAGTCACTTACAAGGGAATTAGAGAATCTCAAATAAAACAACAGATATTGTATGTCAAGCCTTTTATTAGGACTCAAAAGAATAATAGATTATTATTGTCAAATATGTATCTTTTTTCAATCATAAATTGCAAGTGCAAATTGAACACCCCGAGGCAAAATCGTTCCCATCAATTAACCTTGGACACAGATGGTGCCGCAGGCGCTGTCTGTGCCAAGGTTGTCGCAGCCGTCAGGCTGCGTATTCGGAATCAAGAAAGGCTTCAAATAGTTCCTCTGGCGTGTGGTATCCGAGCTTCTTCCGGGGTCGCCCATTTAACTCATCAGCAGCGGACAGGATGTCCTCGTCTGTATACTGCTCAATAGATGTTCCCTTTGGAACGAAGGTCCGGAACAGTCCATTATGCCTTTCGTTCTGAGGACGTTCCCAAGAGCTGTATGGGTGGGCAAAGTAGATCTGGGAACCCCAAGCCTCGACTTCTGCAAAGTCGGCGAACTCGCTGCCGTTGTCTACGGTAATCGTCTTAAAAATCTGTGAAAAACGTTCCCCGTACTCAGCGCGTAGGCTTTTCATGGCAGACATCACCGCATCACTGGTCTTTCCGGGAATACGAATGGCGATGTAGTGCTCGGTCTTCTTCTCCAGCAGAGAGAGTACAACTGCCTCTTTCCCAGCTCGTTTTCCAACCACGGTGTCGCCCTCCCAGTGGCCGCCTTCTATACGAAGGGAAGCGATCTCAGGACGGGCGGAAATGCTTGTGCCGTAGTGCTTTTTGTTTTCCCTGCCCCTGGCCTTTCGGGTGCTGCGTTTTAAGGCTTCCGGCAGTTCGGTCGGCGTGATGGGAAGCAAGCCTGCCCAGACCATGTTGTACAGAGTGCGGGTACAAACCATCTGATCTTCACTGTACAAACGCTGTCGCTTCGCATATCCGCAGCAGGAATCCAGCGACCACTTGTGTTCCCGGATCTGCTTGACTACCCAGTCAATGAAAGTCTTGCAGGAGCCTGCTTTGAGGGGCTTGACACAAGCCCTTCGATTAGCCTTGTAGATGGCCTCGCCGAGTTTCGGAGAATAGCCAGGTGCTTGGCCCCTGTTGCTCTTCCGTGTCGGTGTACCTCGCCTTAACTCGTATGAGATGGTGGACGGTGAACAGCCAATGTTTCGGGCGATGCCGCGTACGCCAAGTCCCTGCTTCAAGAGGGCTTTGACAGCACCACGATCTTCCAAGCTCAAGTGTTGCCCTTTCTTGCGTTCTGCGCTGACTGTGATAGAATCATTGTTATCCATAGTGATTGTATCCTTTCGGTGGCAGATGTTGTGTAGGAACTACATTTTACCACGAAGAATAATCACTATGGATTTTTCTGTTCAAGTGTTCAATTTCATTTTACAATCAACCATCTTTTTTCAATGTTAATCGGCAATAGTTTATATGGGATAATTCGTGATTATTATTTTCAAAAGGGAGAACAAACATTTTTAAATAGCTTTGGCCGTCTTTTTGAGCTTTATTTTGAGGATTTAACATCACGCTACTTAGCTAGCGATCAATATATAAAATTACCAGAAAATATAAAAGGTGCGGATTATAAATTAGAATTTGACAACGTAATATTTATTATTGAAATGAAGTCCGCTCTTTTAAGTATAAAAGGTAAACAACAAAATCCGAATTTGAATACTATTGATGATTTTTTTTCGAGAAATATAACTAAAGCTTATGAACAATTAAAAAGTTCTTGTAATCGAATCGAAGGAAAAAAGCCTGTAATAAAGTTAATATTATTATACGAGAACTTCCGTAACATAAGAATGATAGAAAACAGTTTGCCTGAAATTTTTAATAACGATAAAAATTGTTGGATTATAACTATAGCTGAATTAGAAATCCTCTTAGTTACTTTTAACACTGATAGAATTAAGTTTGATGAAGTTTTAATGAAAATGCTTGAAAGTTCAGCTGATCGAGAAACCTTATTAAATATAATTGACAAACTAAAATTATCAAGAAACTTACCTTTTGTTGGAGAATACGACTATTTTAATAAAAATCTTAAAAGACTAGCATCAGAATTAGGAACAGAATATAAGCCAATATAATATCGAATCGAAGATTTAGTGATGGTGTTATTCAAAATTTATTTTAATTCTAGTAAAACAAATAGCATCTCAAAATATTGGTGTACGTAACAAGAGTTATCAATATATGATTCAATATCGTTATACTTTTTTTGGAGGTAATTATGGGATGGTATGATGTAGCGAAAGACGCAATATCTATAGCACAGAAAATCGATAATGTTGAGCTCATTCAGAAAATCATTGAATTACAAACTCAAATGCTTGATATGCAAGAGGAAAATCGAATACTTAGAGAACAAGTTCAAAAGAACGATAGTTTTCTTGAACTTGAATCAAAATTAGAGAGACACAAAGAGCCATACTATTCAATAAAACACGGTGATCACACGGAAAATATTTGTGCCAACTGCTGGAATCAATATCACTTCAAAAGTTTATTTACAAGACAAGGTGGCATAAATTATATATGCAGTAAATGTGGTACAAAAGCAAAAATCAGAGTTAATGAATCAATTGATCTTGACGAATAAATAAATTATCGCTCAAACCGCAAGAAATATGAGCCTCAGGGATGATATTTTCAACAGGTAAGACATAAGCTTTTTCGCTTGAGACAGCCAGTGTTCTCGATCTGGACTGTGAGCTTGAGCTGTGGTTTAGCGGTCTGGGCAAAGTTAAGTTTGAATTTGTCGCCCGTGCGGATGTCCCGGCAATTGCCCGCATTATCGGCGGGTATTTTTTGTAAACGGCCAAACACTAGATTTCACATTTAATACACACACGCCAAGGCCCGCGGGAGCACCGCGGGCCTTGGTTTATATCTTATTGAAATTACTTTTTTCAAATACCCTTTAGCAGCCGCACTTGTGGTCTTCCGGGAACGAGGAATAGTGAGCGATGACTTGGATTTTAACCTTCTGCTGCTTGCTGCAGATATCCTCCTCCGGGAGAATAAAGCAAAAATCACCGATGGTCAATTCATTCAGGCAGCCGCAGGGCAGGCCGGGGACGGTCAGCTCACAGGTGCGCATGCCCTTGAGGTCTGTATCCATGCACTCTTTTTCAAATAACAGGACGGCGAGCCGGATTTTTCGGCCGCGGCAGACATCTTTAAGCTGAACCCGGACCTTTAAAAGCCTGCCCTCACAATGCAGATGGACGTTATGGACGGTAAAGCTGTCAAATTCCACGCACGGCTTTAAGGTGTGCTCTTCCGACTTGTCTGCGCAGCAATCGCAGATTTCTCTGCAGTCATCCGAATCAATTTCCGGCGGCGGCAGGAATTCCTCTGCCTGCACATCGGACTCTGGCTGCTTCGCGGCCTCCTCGGCCACAGGGCCATAATTGACATCGTTGACGATGACGCCGGAAATAAAAGAACCGTTTGGTGTTTGTTCCATGGATACGTCTCCCTCACAAAAATTATTGGTCTTCCCATCTATGGTATGACGGTTCGTTGTCCCCTGTGCCTGGCCGGTTTTTCACCTTCTTCCCTGTTCCGGTAATAAAGACTGGAAAAGCGCAAATAATCTGAATATAATATACGGGTAGCACATTTATGTGACGGGTGGGAAAACGTATGACCGGAATCTGTTATATCGTCGGCGCGGGGGCTGTGCCGGAATTGACGCTGGAGGCGGGCGCGCGCGACTTTGTGATCGCCGCCGACGCCGGTTACCGGCATTTGTCGGTCTTATCGGCTGTTGCCGACCTCGTTGTCGGTGATTTTGATTCGCTCGGTTTTCGGCCGAACCATCCGAATGTTATCCAGCATCCCCCCGAGAAGGACGAAACCGACATGATGCTGGCTATCACTGAAGGGCTCCGCCGCAGCTATAAAAAGTTTGTGCTGCTTGGCGGCCTCGGCGGCAGACTTGACCACACCATGGCGAACATCCAAGCCCTTAATTATCTTGCCGCCAAAAACGCGCGCGGCTACCTGCTGGGGGACGGCACGGCCGCGACCGTGATCCGAAACGGCAGTCTTTCGTTTGACAGCGGCAGAGAGGGCAGCGTCTCCGTCTTCAGTATTGGGGAAAGCGCCATGGGCGTCACCCTCCGCGGCCTCAAATATGAGCTGAAAAACGCCACGCTGAAGGACACCTTTCCGCTTGGCGCCTGCAACGCGTTTACGGGGGGGCCGGGCGAGGTGTCCGTCATCAGCGGGAGTTTGCTCGTCATTTGGGAGGAAAATGCCGCAGACGTCATTGACAGCCTGAAGGAATCGTGCTATAGTGCCACTTAACAATTCAATTACCGGGGGAGCTTGCAGACAGGCTGAGAGGAAGGTGTGCCCTTCGACCCTTACGTGCGGGAGCATGAAAGCCCGCACGCACCTGATTTGGGTAATGCCAACGTAGGAAGCGTCATCGTCGAAAGCGGACGGGAAATACCATCGGGTGTTTCCCGTTTATTTGTCATTAAGGGCCTTTTATGTCTTTTTATCAACAAAATCGGAGGTTAAATAAATGCTGGGGAAAATTCTTGAAGAGCTGCGGGCGGCGTCCCCGCTCGTCCACTGTATCACGAACTATGTGACCGTTAACGACTGTGCTAACATATTGCTGGCTGCCGGGGCCTCCCCCGTTATGGCTGACGACCCGGACGAGGTCGAGGAAATTACCGCAATCTCGTCCGCCCTTGTCATCAATATCGGCACACTAAACCGCTCGACGATCCCGTCCATGCTGTTGTCCGGCAAAGAGGCAAACGACCTCTCCAAGCCGGTGCTGTTGGACCCGGTCGGTGCCGGGGCGTCGACGCTGCGGACAGAGACGGCGAAACGGCTGATCCGGGATGTCCGCTTCACGGCCATTCGGGGCAACATCTCTGAAATCAAGGCACTGGCCATTGGCGCCGGGACAACGAGAGGCGTTGATGCCGACGATGCCGACGCCGTCACATCGGCGACGCTGGACAGCGTCGTAGCCTTTGCCAAAAGCCTTTCAAAGGAAACGGGGGCCGTCATTGCCATCACCGGCAAAACAGACATCGTCGCCGATGCCAGCTCGGCGTATCTGATACATAACGGCCATCCGATGATGGCGCGCATCACCGGCAGCGGCTGCATGCTTTCGGCGCTGACAGGCGCTTATCTGGCCGCACATCCTGAACGTCCGTTGGACGCTGTGGCGGCGTCTCTCTGCGCGATGGGTCTCTGCGGCGAAATAGCCTACAAACGGCTGGAAGCAACAGGCGGCGGCAACGCAACGTATAGAACCGCCCTCATTGACGCTGTGTACGGTCTGACGGGCGCGATGCTTGACGCGGGTGCCCGATATGACGTTCGATAAAAATGCCCTTTTGCTATATGCCGTGACGGACAGAGCATGGCTGCACGGGAGAACACTTGCCGAGCAGGTCCGCGCCTGCCTGCGCGGCGGCGTCACGTGCCTGCAGCTGCGGGAAAAGGATTTGAATGATGATGCCTTTTTACAGGAGGCGCTTCAAATCAAGGCAATCTGTGAGAGTACCGGCGTTCCTTTCATTATTAACGATAATGTCGCCGTTGCCGTGGGCTGCGCGGCCGACGGCCTCCACGTTGGGCAGGGCGACCTGCGCGCCTGTGACGCGCGGCAGGCACTCGGCGGCGATAAAATCCTCGGCGTCTCCGTCCAGACCGTTGAACAGGCACTCTGCGCCGAGCGCGACGGGGCCGATTATCTCGGCGTCGGTGCCATCTTCCCGACGGATACAAAAAAAGACGCCGACGCCGTCTCCTTCGAATCACTTCAAAATATCTGCCGGGCCGTATCGATTCCCGTTGTTGCAATCGGTGGGATAAACAGGCATAATATCGGTAGGCTTAAAGGAACTGGGATTGCAGGCGTTGCTGTCGTCTCGGCGCTTTTTGCCGAAAGCGATATCGAGGGCGCGGCCAAAACGCTGCGCGCGCTCTCAGCTGAGATGGTGCATGAATGATTGATTATAAAGGCGCAATTTTTGATATGGACGGCACACTGCTTGACTCGATGGTGGTCTGGGATAACGTGGCGGCCGACTACCTCCAAAGCCTTGGCATCACACCGCGAAACGATGTCCGCGAGGCGGTGAGCTCGATGAGCATTCAGCAGGTCTGCGAGCATTTTTGCGCGGTGTACGGTATAAAATTGCGCGAAGATGACATCATCGCCGGGATCAACGCCATGGTTGAAGACTTTTACTATAACCGCGTCACGCTGAAGGCCGGGGTTATGCAGGCGCTGTCCCGTCTGCGCAAAGAGGGCGTTAAAATGTGCGTTGCAACGGCGACGGACCGCTATCTCGCTGAAGCGGCGCTGCGCCGGACCGGCATCGCGCACTTTTTTGACGGGATTTTTACCTGCACGGACGTTGGCGCCGGGAAAGATGAACCGGCAATATTCCTGCAGGCTCTGGCATCTCTCGGAACACCCTTGTGTGACACCGTCGTTTTTGAGGACGCACTGTACGCCATCAAGACGGCGAAGGCGTCGGGCTTTCGCGTCACAGCGCTTTTTGACCCGTCGGCCGACGCGCAGACGGATCGGATCAAGGAACTTGCCGACTGCTATTATCTATCTTTTTCCGACTGGAATGAGGACAATGCTTAAAAAGGTTCTGACCATCGCAGGCTCCGACTGCAGCGGCGGCGCCGGTATTCAGGCCGACATCAAGACGATCACGGCACATAAAATGTATGCCATGAGCGCCATTACGGCGCTGACGGCGCAAAATACGACGGGCGTTTTTGGGATTATGGACGCAACACCCGACTTTGTCGCGCAGCAGCTGGACTGCATTTTTACCGATATCCGGCCGGACGCCGTCAAAATCGGCATGGTGTCCAATCAGGAGATTATTGAGGTCATTGCCCGCAAGCTTCTGGTTTATGGCGCCACGAATATTGTGCTTGACCCCGTGATGGTTGCAACCAGCGGCACGCGGCTGCTCTCACCAGGTGCGGAGGAAGCGCTCATCCGGGCGCTTTTGCCGCTTGCCACCGTCGTCACGCCGAATATTCCGGAGGCGGCCGTTTTAAGCGGGCTGCCAATCGGCAGCGGCAAGACGGGCCGGGACGAGATGGTTTACGCCGCGTCAGCCATCGCGGAAAAAATAAAAGGCGGCGTCCTTGTGAAAGGAGGCCACCTGAACAGCTGCGCCGACGACCTGCTCTATGCAGGCAATACAGCGATTTGGTTTGAAACAGCGCGCGTTGACAATCCGAACACGCATGGGACAGGCTGCACCCTGTCCGCCGCTATTGCCTGCCATCTGGCAGGCGGTCTGACGCTGACCGAAAGCGTTCACCGCGCCAAAGCCTTTTTGACGGGGGCGCTCAAAGCCGGTCTTGATATTGGCAAGGGGCGCGGCCCGCTCGACCACACCTATGGCATCAGGTTATAGCAGAGCCGGGTCGCTTGTCACAACAAATTTATAGCCAAAGCCCCAGACGGTGACAATATACGCGTCATACGGCTTAAGATTATCGCGCAGCATTTTAATGTGGGTGTCAACCGTCCTGTCCGAGCCGATGAACTCGTAGCCCCACACCTCATTGAGGAGCATCTCACGGGAAAACGCCTTGTTGGGGTTCTGGGACATGAAATACAAAAGATCGTACTCCTTCGGCGTGAGCTTGACGACCGCGTCATTGACGAAAACGGCGCGGGAGGCCGTGTCGATATACAGCCCGCTGTATGTAATCTTCGTTCTGGGCGGTGTTTTGAGCCCGGCGCAGCGGTAAATAAAAACGCGGATGCGCGCGAGCAGCTCCTGCTGGGAATACGGCTTGCACAAATAATCGTCCGCCCCGGCGTCAAAGGCCATGAGCTTATCGTTCTCGCCGTTGAGGGCGCTAACGATGATAACAGGTACGTCGGAGAGCTTTCGAATTTGCCGGCAAACGTTCCAGCCGTCCAGGGACGGCAGCTCTGTATCCATCACAACGAGCTGGTAATCATACCGGCGGAAGAGCTTGACGGCCGTGACGCCGTCTGCCGCTGTATCAGCCGTATATCCGGAATTTTCGGCAAGCTTTTTAACGAGCATCCTTGCATGCTCGTCCCTGTCCACGATTAATAGACGGATATCGCTCATTCAAACGCCTCCCAAACCAACATTAGCACGGAAGGTTACGATTTTATATTATTATAGTTCCTCTCCAATTACAACACCAATTTTCAGGCAATGGAAACGGGGCGGTGCGCGACGGCACCGCCCCGTTTCCCGTTCTCCCCTGCTATCTGTCTCTTTTGAGGTAATCGGATATGACGTTTTTAAGAATTTCGACCGTTTCGGCAGTGTCGGCCAGCTCACTTTTAAGCTTTGTGTTCTCCGCCTCAAGCGAAAGAACCTGAACCGTTTGAACACCGGCAAAAACGTCTCTGCCGTCGGCGGGTGCCGCCGCAGCCCGATGGCCTCTAACAACCTCCCGCGCCGGTTTTTTCGCGGTGGGCGCCGCGACGGCGAAGCGTTGCTCCGTCATCTCGTTGCCAATACCACGGCGCACGTAATGCGTGTGAAGATACTTGTGCGAGGCGTGGCTGTTCGGATACTCCAGGAATTCTTTGTACAGCGCAGCGACGTACGGGTTCTCATGCGACTTGCGCAGCGTTTTGCTCTCGTCCTCCGAATAGATCCCCTCCAATCGCTTTTGGCGAACGGCCGGGTCGTCCGAGCGCGGCTGGCCGCCGCCCGTGATGCACCCGCCGGGGCAGCCCATCACTTCAATAAAGTGGTACGGGGACTGGCCCGCAGCCACCTGCTCCATGAGCTGGTTGGCGCCTTTGAGACCGCTCGTGACGGCGACTTTTAAGGTCACGCCGCTCAAATGCTTGTAGGCATCCTTCGGGTTCTCGATGGTGATGGACGCCTCTTTGACGCGGTCGAGACCGACGATGGGCGTGACGTGCAATCCGTCAAACGGAATTTCCCGCCCCGTGACGAGCTCATACGCCGTGCGCAGAGCCGCCTCCATGACGCCGCCCGTCAGGCCGAAAATGTCGGCAGCGCCGGTTGACATGCCGAGCGGATTGTCAAATTCCTCATCGGCCAGGTTATTAAAGTCAATGCCCATTTCTTTGATCATCGACGCCAGCTCCCGC
Organism: Oscillospiraceae bacterium CM; assembly: GCA_022870705.1. Classification (NCBI taxonomy): domain Bacteria; kingdom Bacillati; phylum Bacillota; class Clostridia; order Eubacteriales; family Oscillospiraceae; species Oscillospiraceae bacterium JHJ. Next base: position 911,573 of record CP072107.1, on the reverse strand, counting down.
GTTGTGATGACCGCATCGACATTCGGGCAGCCGTCATTTTGCATTTCAGGACGGACGATCTCGAACTTCTTGGCCGTGCAAGGCATGACGGAGACGACGAAAATGTTTTTCGGGTCGACGTTAATTTTGCCCGCGTAATAGGATTTGGCCAGTGCCCCGAGCATCGTATGCGGCGATTTGCACGTTGAGAGATGGCCGAGCTTATCCGGATACGTGTGCTCGACGAATTTAATCCAGCCGGGGCTGCAGCTCGTGATCATCGGCAGGACGGCCTCTTCCCCTGTCAGCGCATTTGTCAGGCGCGACAAAAGCTCTGTGCCTTCCTCCATGATGGTGAGGTCGGCTGTGAAGTTTGTGTCAAACACATCGTCAAAGCCGAGGGCGTGCAGCGCGGCGGCCATTTTGCCGGTTGCGCGCGTGCCGGGCGGATTGCCGAACTCCTCGGCAATGGCGACACGGACGGCGGGGGCCGTCTGGACGACGACGCGCTTTTCCGGGTCGTTGATGGCGTCCCAGACCTTTGTGATGGCGTCCGTCTCCTTGAGGGCGCCGACGGGGCAGACAACGGTGCACTGCCCGCAGAAAGCGCAGTTGACGTTGCCGATCGGGTTTTTCAGCGCCGGGCCGATGACGGTGTTAAATCCCCTGTTCTGCGCGTTGATGATGCCGACACCCTGAATCTCGTTGCAGGCGGTGACGCACCGACGGCACAGAACGCATTTTGACAAATCGCGCGTAATAGAGACAGACATATCAACGGTGCAATCCGACCGCTTGCCATCAAACCGCGTGACTTCGACGCCGAGCGTTTTCCCAAGCTCCTGAAGCTCACAGCTTTGATTGCGCTTGCAGCTGAGGCAGTCCTTCGAGTGGTCGGAAAGCAAAAGCTCATAAAGAACCTTGCGCGCTCTTCGGACTCTGTCAGAATTTGTGCGGATGACCATGCCCTCACTGATTTTTGTCATGCAAGAGGGCATCAAGGTCTTTGCCCCGTCAACCTCGACAACGCAGATGCGGCACGAGCCGAACTCGTGAATCCCTTCAAGCCAGCACAGGCTTGGGATGTGGATGCCGTTTTGTTTGGCGGCTTCGATAATGGTCATGCCCTCGTCGGCCGTGACCTGTTTATTATTAATTGTAATATTCATGACTGACTACCTCCTGTCACACTGCAGGCACCGCATCGCTTCGGCCATGGCGTTGAGCTTATGGTACCCGAGGTTGACTTCGTCAAAGCACGTTTTGCACTTTTCCGTCTCCAGCATTTTCATCTCAAAGCGCGGATGCTCGACGACCTCGTCGTCACTCGTTATGGCGGGGATGTCGATCGGGGCACCCTTGTTCAAAACCCCGCTGCCGCCAAGGTACATATCGATGGCGACGGCGGCATTTTTGCCGTCGGCAATCGCCTGGATGACGGTATCCGGCCCGCGCGCAACGTCGCCGCCCGCAAAGACGCCGGGCATCGTCGTCATCATCGTGTCGTTGTCGATGATGAAGGTCCCCCATGGCGTTAAGCCGATTTCGCTCTTCGGGATAAACGGCAGGTCTGAATACTGGCTGACGGCCGGGATGACGGTATCGACGTCAATGAAGAAATTCGACCCCTCAACCGGGACGGACTTCCGCCGCCCGTCGTCTCCAAAAGCGCCGAGCGTCATGCGGACGCACTCGATTTTGGAGACGCGGCCGTTGCGGCCGCCGATGAAGCGGACAGGGGCGACGAGCTCGATAACCTCTATGCCTTCCTCGACGGCTTCACAGATTTCCTCATCGTAGGCGGGCATGGCATCCCGCGTGCGCCGGTACAGGACGAGCACTTTGTCCGCCCCCAGCCGGACCGCCGTGCGGGCCGAGTCGATGGCCGTATTGCCGCCGCCGATGACGGCGACGGTGCCGGACAGCTTCACATCGTGGCGCAGATTGACGCTCTTTAAAAAGTCAATGCCGTGGATAACGCCGGGCAGGTTTTCGCCGGGAATATTCACCTTTTCGGGGAACTGCGCGCCCGTGGCGACGTAGACGGCGTCATACTTTGACCGGAGCGACTTGAAAGCGATATCCTTGGCAACGTCAACGTTTAAATGAATGTTGACGCCCGCCTGCGCAATGAGGTCAACTTCATGCTGCAGCACCTTTTTGGGCAGCCTGTATTCCGGAATGCCAAAGGCTAAAACGCCGCCCGCAACCGATTCCGACTCAAAGACATCGACTTCATACCCGATGCGCACGAGATAATAACCGCATGTGAGGCCGGATGTCCCCGCGCCGATGATCGCGATCTTCTTCCCGTTTTTGGGGAAAACGACGTCTTTTTTAAATGGCTGCTCGTTTTTGTACGCATAATCGGCCACGTAGCGCTTGAGCTCCCGGATGGCAACGGCCTCGTCCAGCGTGCCGCGGCGGCATTTGCTCTCACAGGGGTGCGTGCAGATGCGCCCGCAAACAGCCGGGAACGGGTTTTCCTGCCGGACAAGGTTGTGCGCGTCCATAAACCGCCCGGCGGCAATGAGCCGGAGATAACCGGGGACGTTGACATTTGCCGGGCACGTGTTCTCGCAGGGCGATATGAACAGATCGGCGCAGACGCCCGCGCGGCAGTATTTATTGCGGATATGCTCGTCATATTCATCGCGGAAATATTTGATGGTGCTGAGAACAGGGTTCGGTGCCGTTTGGCCGAGGCCGCACATCGCCGTATCCTTGATCGTCTCGCCAAGCTCGATGAGAAGCTCTACATCCCCCTCGCGGCCTTCACCGCGCGTGATGCGCTCTAAAATCTCCAGCATCCGCGTTGTGCCGGTACGGCAGGCGTTGCACTTGCCGCACGATTCATCCTTGATGAAATCCATGAAGAACCGGGCCGTGTCCACCATGCAAGTGTCTTCATTCATGGCGATCAGGCCGCCGGAGCCCATGATGGCCCCCAGTTTCTGAATGGCTTCATATTCCGTTGGGGTATTCAGGTTCTCTTTCGTCACGCAGCCACCGGACGGCCCGCCGATTTGCGCGGCTTTGAATTTTTTACCCTCGCGCATGCCGCCGCCGATGCTAAAGAGGATATCACCGAGCGGCATCCCGACAGGAACCTCAATAATGCCGGTATTGACAACGTCGCCGGCCAGCGCGAACACCTTTGTGCCCGTGCTCTTCTCCGTTCCGAACTGTGCGTACCACGTGCCGCCGCGCCGAACGATTTCGGGGATGCTGGCAAGTGTTTCAACATTATTGATAATCGTCGGCTCTTGGAAGAGGCCCGCTTGGAACGGGAACGGCGGCTTCTGCCGCGGTTCGCCGCGCCGGCCTTCGACAGACGCCATCAGTGCCGTCTCCTCGCCGCAGACGAAAGCGCCCGCGCCAATGCGGAGCTCCAAATCAAACTTAAAGTCACTGCCGAACAGGTTCCCACCGAGAAGGCCGCAGGCCCGCGCGTCGTCAATGGCCTTTGTCAGGCGCTCAACGGCGATGGGATATTCCGCGCGGACGTAGATGTAGCCCTTCGTCGCCCCGATGGCATAGCCGCCGAGCATCATGCCTTCAATAACCGCGTGCGGGTCGCCCTCCAGAATGCTCCTGTCCATAAAAGCGCCGGGATCGCCCTCGTCGGCATTACAGATGATAAATTTGCGCGCCCCGGCTGCATCGTGGCCCGACTGCCATTTGACGCCGGTTGGGAAACCCGCGCCGCCGCGCCCGCGGAGGCCGGACTTCTTTACTTCGTTGATAACATCCTGCGGGCTTTTTTCATACAGCGCCTCGGCAATGGCGAAATACCCGTCACGGCTTATGTAGGCGTCAATGCTGTCAAATTCTATGGCACCGCAGTTGCGCAGCGCGATTTTAACCTGCTGCTTGAAAAAGTCAATATCATCGATTTTCGGCACATGTTTTTTCAACGAATAGTCGTAGAACGTGTATTCCGACAGCACCTTGCCGGTTGTGAAATACGTCCGGATGATTAATTTGGCTGTCTCCGGCGTCAGCTTTGTGAAAAAGACGCGCTCGGGGAGAATCAGCATGACGGGGCCGACGGCACAGGTGCCCATGCAGCCCGTCTCCCGGACAAGAACATGCTCCTGCCTGCCGATGTGCTGCAGTTCTTCAATAACGGCGTCTCTGACCTCGGCACAATGGGAGGAGACACACCCCGCCCCGCTGCACACGAGCACCTGATTGGCGTAGGACGCCGATTTTTCGTTATACTGGGTGCGCCGCCGCTTTAAATCGGCGATGTTTTCAATCAATTCCTGGCTCATATCATACCCCTCACTTGTACTGCGACAAAATCGTGTCGAGCTTATTGGGATTGACCTGCTTGTAGACGACGTCGTCAATCATCATGGCGGGGGCGAGGCCGCACGCGCCGATACAGCGCGCCACCTCGAAGGTAAAAAGACCGTCCTTTGTTGTCTCACCGACGTCCACATGCAGCGTCTTCTCCAGCGCGTCGATTATCTTTTTGCCGCCGCGAACGTAACAGGCCGTCCCGAGGCAGACGCGAATCGTATGCTTGCCGCGCGGTTTGGTAGAGAAGAAAGAGTAGAACGTGGCCACACCGCTGACCTCCGAGAGCGGACGGTGCGTCTCCCGGGCGATGAAGTCCAGAAGCTCCGGCGGTAAATAACCGTAAATCTCCTGGGACGCGTGCAGAATTTGAATCAAATTCCCTTCTTTGTCTTTGTAAAGGTCAATGATATTGGCGATTTCGGAAAACTTCTCCTTGTCTTCCGCGCAGGTACATTGGACGAGCTTGGCATTCATGTATCAGACCTCCTTATAAGATAAATGGGGTGGGCACACTTTCGGATGCCATAAGCGTAACAAAAACTTGTGATAAAATGATGATAATTCACCCTTTTTTAATTTTAATTTTTGGTTAATTTTCCGGCATCCGGGCGGCAGGTTCCCGTCTTATCACATTTCTATCACAAATTACCACAGGACAGGCTATGCGTGATGGGCCAATAAAACAACAAGGCCCCATGCCGAAGCATGAGGCCTTGTCACTATAAAACTGCTGATAATGGTTTAAATGAACAGGTTGACGTTAGATTCTTCCGCGTCGCCGAGATAGGTGCCGACGCCCGCGTAATCAATGCCGTCCATGAGCTCTTCTTTCTGAATGCCCATCACGTCCATGCTCATGGTGCAGGCGATAATCTTGACGCCGTTGTCCATGGCTTTTTTTATGAGGGTCTCCAATGAATCGACATTTTTCTGGCGCATCACCATTTTCATCATGGCTGTGCCCATGCCGCCCATATTCATCTTGGACAGCTTGAGCTTGCCGGAGCCGCGCGGCATCATGCCGCCGAACATCGCTTCGATGAAAGACTTTTGGACCTTGACCTTGCTATTCTTCCGTAACGCATTCAGCCCCCAGAAGGTGAAGAACATGGTGACGTGCCGCCCCATCGCCGCCGCGCCGTTGGCGATGATAAAGGAGGCCAGAACTTTGTCGAGATCGCCGGAGAAGACGATAATTGTTTTGTTGTTATTTTCACCGGCGACGGCCGATGTCGGCTTGAGCCCGCCGCCCTTTTGCAAGAGCGCGACGTAATCATTACCCTGTTTTTCGTTCGTCAGGAGCGTATTGCCTGTTCGGCGCGTCCAAGCCACGATATCGCGGGCGAAGCCGGGGTCGGAGGCGGAGACCTGAACAACGTCACCGTCCTTCATGTCTTTCATCGTCTCAAAGACCTTTAAAATCGGGCCGGGGCACTGCATGCCGCTGCAGTCGAGCTGCATGCGCGCCTTGATCTCCGGAATGGCGACGTGGCCGCTGTCGGAAACGGGCTTTGGCAGCGCCTCAACCTCACAGGTGTAATCTTTATAGTGCATCGAGCGGAAAAAGCGCGCGCCTGCCGGATAAATGCGGACGTTTTTAAAGCCGTTGTTCATCAGAATACGCGCGGCGTTATACCCGCGGACGCTGATGGCGCAGAAGACGACGATATCACTGTTTTTATCGAGTTCACCAAGTCTCCCGCGCAGCTGGCCGAGCGGAATATTTTTATAAGACGGCAGGGCGAAAGCCTCAATTTCGACTGGTTCGCGCACGTCGAGCGCAACGATATTATTTTTCGTGACATCAATATCCCACTCGGAGAAGACGGCCTTGCCTGTCAAAACGTTTTCCGCAACGAAACCGGCCATGTTGACAGGGTCCTTTGCCGAGGAATACGGGGGCGCGTAAGCCAGTTCCAGCGTTTTAAGGGCTTCGACGCCGCCGCCGAGGCGAATGGTGACGGCAATCGTGTCGATGCGCTTGTCGACAAGGTCGCCGCCGACGATCTGTGCGCCGTATATTTTCTTGCCGTCCATCGAGAAGATGAGCTTAATCGTCATCGGCATGGAGCCTGGATAGTACGACGCGTGGGAATTCTGCATGATGATGACCGATGTAAAATCCTTGCCCTTCACAAGGCCTTTTTTGACGAGCGTTTTTTCATTCGCGCCAGTCGAGGCGGCCGTCAGGTCAAAGACCTTCGCAACCGACGTGCCCTGCGTGCCTTCGTAACGCTCCGACGCGCCGGCGATGTTATTGGCGGCAATGCGGCCTTGCTTGTTGGCCGGGCCGGCCAGCGGGATCATCGTGCGGCTCTTGTCAATGAAGTCCTCAACCTCGATGACGTCGCCGACGGCATAAATACTGGGGTCGGACGTGACGAGCGTGTCGCTGACGATGATGCCGCCGCGGGCATTCATCTCAAGGCCCGCCGCCTTTGCTATTTCGCCATTCGGGCGCACGCCGATGGAGAGGATAACGAGCTCTGTTTTGATCTGCGCGCCGCTTTTGAGCGACACAGTGACGCTCGACCCCTCGTCTTTAAAGGAATCAACACCGTCCCCAAGGCGCAGGTCAACGCCCTGCTGCGTCATATGCTCATGGAGAAGCTGCGCCATCTCAAAATCAATCGGCGCCATAACCTGATCGAGCATTTCAACAATAGAAACCGCAACACCCGCGTGATGGAGGTTCTCAGCCATCTCAAGTCCGATGAACCCGCCCCCGATAACGACGGCGCTCTTGACGTTTTGCTCCTTGATGAAGCTGCGAATTTTGTCGGTATCCGGCACCGTCCACAGCGTCATGATGCGTTTGGAGTCAATGCCCGGAATCGGCGGGCGCAGCGGCGACGAACCCGTCGAGAGGACGAGCGTGTCATAGCTTTCTGTGTATGTTTCACCGCTGTCGGCTTTCTTGACCGTGACGGTTTTCGCCGTGCGATCAATGGCCGTCACTTCCTGTTTGACACGCACATCGACGTTAAACTTGGCGCGCATCGCTACCGGCGTCTGCAGCAAAAGAGCGCTTCTCTGCTTGATGACGTCACCGACGTGATACGGCAGCCCGCAGTTTGCATAGGAGATATACTCGCCGCGTTCAAAAACAATGATTTCCGCGCTTTCATCAAGACGCCGCAAACGCGCGGCACAGCTGGCACCGCCCGCAACGCCGCCGACAATAACGACTTTTTTACCCATAATGAAGCCCTCCTTATGTTCATGGTCTTATTTTATTCTGTTATTCACATTTAACCGTGACTTTATCACATATAGCCGCGTGTTTGTCTATACATTAACGAGATACTCCCTGTCATGTCAAAAAGTCGGCACTTCATTTGCCAACAATAACGAAAACCCTCCGCTGCAAAGCGCGGAGGGTTTTCATTCAAGTAAGCATCCGTTACGAGGCCTGCTCGAACTGGCTGTTGTAAAGTTCGGCGTAGAAGCCGCCCAGCGCCAGAAGCTCGGCGTGGCTGCCGCTTTCGACGATATCGCCGTCACGCATGACAAGTATGATATCGGCGTTTTTGATCGTTGAGAGCCGGTGGGCAATGACAAAGGACGTCCGCCCCTTCATGAGTTCATCCATTGCCTTTTGGACAAGAACCTCGGTGCGTGTGTCAACGGAGCTCGTTGCCTCGTCCAGAATGAGCAGCGGCGCGTTTTCGATCATGGCGCGCGCGATGGTGAGAAGCTGTTTTTGACCGGCGGAGAGATTGGCGTTGTCGCCGAGCACCGTGTCGTACCCGTTCGGCAGTGTTCGGATGAAGTGGTGCAGGCCGACGGCTTTGCAGGCCGCTTTGACCGTGTCGTCACTGACGCCCGTCTTCGAATAGACGATGTTCTCCCGGATTGTGCCCTCAAACAGCCATGTGTCCTGCAAAACCATGCAGAAAAGATCATGGACATTTTCACGCCGCAGATTTTTGATGGGGACGCCGTCAACAAGGATATCGCCGCTGTCCGTCTCATAAAAGCGCATGAGGAGGTTGACAAGCGTTGTTTTACCGGCGCCCGTCGGCCCGACGATGGCGACCTTCTGACCGGCCTTGATGTCGGCTGAGAAGTTATTAATAATTGTTTTGTCCGGGTTGTAGCCAAAGTGAACATGGTCAAACGCCACATCGCCACGGATGTTGGTAAGCGTTTCCGTTTTGCCCATTTCGTCCGGCAGTTCTTCCTCCTCAAGGAATTCAAAGACGCGCTCGCTGGCGGCCGCCGTAGACTGCAGCGTCGTCGCGGCCTGGGCAATCTGAGCCAGCGGCTGCGTGAACAGGCGGATATAGATCATGAAAGCGACGATGACGCCAAATTCGATCGATCCATTCTTGGCCAGCACCGCGCCAACGACGCAGACGGCGACATAGCCGAAGTTGCCGATGAAGCTCATGAGCGGCATCATGAGTCCGGAGAAAAACTGCGATTTCCAGTTGGAGGCGTATAGCTTCCCATTGATCTCATCAAACTTACGCTGCGCTTCCTTTTCGCCGTTAAAAGCCTTGACGATGTTGTGCCCGGCGTAAATTTCTTCGATGTGGCCGTTAATGTCGCCGAGGTGCTTCTGGTTGCGCGAAAAATATTTCTGCGAAGATTTGAGGATGAGGCTCATGGCGACAAAGCCTATGAGCGTTGCCCCGATGGCGGTAAGCGCCATGAGGACGTTTGTGGCAAGCATCAAGACAATGGCACCTAGAATCAACGTGACGGAGGTGATCAGCAGACCGAGGCTCTGGTTTAACGACTGGCCGAGCGTATCGATATCGTTTGTCACGCGGCTTAAGATATTGCCGACAGTCGTGTTGTCAAAATACCGCAGCGGGAGCTTATTGATCTTCTCCGAGATGTCGCGCCGCATGCTTTTCGTGAGGCGCTGCGTGACGGTTGCCATGATCCAGCCTTGGATGAAGATCAGAACGAAGCCGCCGGCATATAGGATCACAAGCAGAACACAGATATCGGTGATTTTATTCAGGTCGATGTGCGCGCCCGTCATGATCCCTGCGAGCCCATCCGTAATGATGTTGGTGATGTCGCGGAGTTTATCAGGGCCCAAAAGCGACGCGATGGAGCCACCGACGGCGCAAATCACGGCGACGATCATGGCGACGGTGTATTGGCGGCTGTATTGCAGCAGCTTTCCCCAGGATTTCTTGAAATCCTTCGCTTTTTCCCCGCCCATGGCCATGCCGCCGGGGCCGTGCCCGCCGCCAAAGCCGCCGCGCCGGGTCTGATTTTTCATTTGTCCGATTTCGTATTCGTTCTTGCTCATGCGCCGAGTTCCTCCTTTGAAAGCTGCGAGTAGGCAATTTGCTGATAAACCTCGCACGATTTCATCAGCTCGTCATGCGTGCCCATACCAACCATGCCACCGTCCTCTAAAACAATGATGCGGTCGGCGTCGCGGATGGTGCCGATGCGCTGGGCGACAACGAGGCTCGTGACACCCGCCGTCTCCTTCCTAAGCGCCGAGCGCAGCACCCGGTCCGTTTTATAGTCGAGTGCGGAGAACGAGTCGTCAAAGATGTAGATTTCCGGTTTGCGGAAAACGGCGCGGGCAATCGCCAGGCGCTGCTTCTGGCCGCCGGAGACGTTTGTGCCCCCTTGCGCGATGTGCGCATCATATGTGCCTTCCATGTTATCGACGAATTCCGCGCCCTGCGCGATGGCAACGGCCCGACGGATATCCTCTGCCGTCTCATCGTCTGTCCCGCGCTCTTTGCCGTTTTCACCGTAGTCGACGTTCGTCGCGACCGTCCCTGTGAACAGGACTGCCCGCTGCGGGACATAGCCGAGCTTGTTGTGCAGCGCTTCCTGCGTGTACTCGCGCACATCGACGCCATCGACAAGCACCTGGCCGTCCGTCACATCATAAAAGCGCGGCACGAGATTGATAAGCGTTGATTTCCCGCTGCCGGTAGAGCCGATGAAGGCCACCGTTTCGCCGCGGCGCGCTTTAAAGCTGATGTCATGCAGAACATAATCCTCCGCATCGGGATACTTAAAGCTGACGTTTATAAATTCCACCTCACCGGATATGCCTTCCGGCGACGCGGTTCGAGTACCGTCGAGAATCTTCGGCGCCGTGTCAAGCACTTCGTTGATGCGTTTGGCCGAGACGGAAACGCGCGGCAGCATGATGAAAATCATCGTGAGCATCATAAAGGCCATGATCACCATCATCGCGTACATTGAAAAGGCGATCATATCGGCAAAAATGTTCACTTTGTTCGTTATGATATTCATCAAATCCGTCCCGGTGGCGTTTTCAATCAGGAAAGCGCCAATCCAATAGATGCCGAGCGTCAGGCCGCTCAAAATCAGGCGCATACCGGGGTTGAAGATGGACATAGCCCGCATCACCTGCAGATTGTTTGTTGTAATATCGGTATTGGCGACCTCGAACTTGGCTTCCTCATACTTTTCGGCGTTATAGGCTCTGACGACGCGTATGCCCGTCAGGTTCTCGCGCGTGACGCGGTTTAAGTTATCCGTCAGCCATTGAATCTTCTTAAAGCGCGGCAGCGCATACGCCATGATGAGGGCGATCATGACAATGAGCACCACAACAGCCCCGCCGGTGAGCGCCGTCCACTCCCAGCTCTTGAGTGAAATTTTAGCGACGGCCCAGACAGCGAGAATCGGCGCTTTAATGATAACCTGCATGCCCATGGCGATAAAAACCTGCAGCTGCGTAATATCATTCGTCGAGCGTGTGATGAGGCTGGCTGTTGAAAAACCGTTAATCTCCTCCATCGAGAAGTCTTCAACACGATGAAAAAGTTTAGCGCGGATGCGCTGCGAGAAGCCGGCAGCCACCCGGGCGGCAAAAAAGCCGACGATGAGTGACAGCGCGACGCTGCCCAAGGTACACAAAATCATTTTACCACCGGCCGCCCAGATGTCGGACATCTGGCTGCCGGGTGTTTGAACATATTTGGTAATGTCCGTCATGTAATCGGGCAGCTTGAGGTCCAGCCACGTCTGCACGGCGAGCAGCACGACGCTGAATAGGACAACAAGCCAGTCTCCCGGTTTAAAATGCTTGAGAATTTTTATCATTCTGAGTGCTCCTAACTGTTAAAACCTTCTTGATTCGCCGCGACGGTTTTTGATATCTCGATCATCCGTCCGACGATGCGCAGGTATTCCAATGTGTCCTTTTCACCAAGCACCTTGAGAATCTGCTCGACGCGACGGCGTATATCGTCATGCTGGCAGGTGATCATATCCCGCCCGGCCTGCGTCATCGACACCTTGACGCGCCGCCTGTCCTCCTTGTCAACGCGGCGTTCGATAAGACCTTTTCCCTCGAGACTCTTCAGCGCCATTGCCACGCGCGCCGTACTGGTTTTCATGGCCGCTGACAGCTCACTCGGCAAAACGTCACCGCTTTGATGCGAGATGAAATGCAAAATAAACATCTCGCCCTGCAAAAAGGCATGCATCTTTCGTGGCCAGCTCGTTCGCATCAGTTCGCCTGTTTTGGAAAGCATTTCAGCTGCCAACTGCGCGGTATCCATCAAATCCGTCACCCCTTTCTTCCTTATTCAAGTAACATTATTAGCTAAAATTATTAATTGCTAATACTTTTAGGTATTATAGCACGCGTATGAAGCGATGTCTATATCGCGTTTGCCAAAACGACTGCGCCGTCGCGGCGCTCATATTGCTGTTTTGCCCAAAGAATAAAGCGGTCATCCGAGCGGCGGATGACAGCGCTTTAAATTCCATCTTGCTTGTCTGCCCCCGGCATGCTATATTGAAGCTGCCAAGAAGCTTTTGGCAGCGGGTTATATGCCCCGCTCTGCATGTTTTGTATGGGGAGGGATTTGTGATGTCTGCTGAAATCGGCGCCATCGGCTCCGGATCAACCTCTGCGTCGGTCAAAGCTGCCCGCGCAGCCGCTACGTCGGATTTTTCCAGCCTCCTTCAAAAGAGCAGCGGCAACGTTGATCTGGACGTGATTTTCAAAGCCGCCGCCGAGAAATATAACGTCCCTGTGCGTCTTCTCAAAGCTGTGGCGAAAACGGAGTCCAATTATAATCCCAAGGCCACATCCTCCTGCGGCGCAATAGGCATCATGCAGCTGATGCCATCGACAGCCAAGTCTCTCGGCGTGACGGACGCGTATGACCCCGAACAGAACATTATGGGCGGCGCAAAATATTTAAGCCAGCTTTTAAGCCGTTTCGGCGGCAACACGACGCTGGCCGTGGCCGCCTACAACGCGGGCCCCGGCGCCGTTGCCAAATATAACGGTATCCCGCCGTACGACGAGACGCAAAATTACGTCAAAAAGGTTCTCGGCTATCTGGGCAGCGATCTCAATGCCGGGACGGTGGCAACATCTTCCGCCGACACCGGCGTGACGGGCGGCACGGTGACGGAAACGTCCGCCTATTCCTTATTAGCCGCCATGATTTCAAGCGGGCAGCTGTCCAGCGCGGACGGCACAAGCCTGACGAGCATGATCGGCTCACTGAGCGCCAGTGACGGTGACGCCTCGGAGACGTCCAGCAAACTGATGACGTCTATCTATCAAATGCAGCTGGAAATGCTGAAGGGCGGCAGTGATGATGGCGGCACCGGCAGCGTCATCGTATAAAATAATGATCTTTAAAACAAAAAGATTCTTCGGGGCAATTGCCCCTCAGAATGACAACTGAGTCCCGTCATTCTGAGCCGTTCGGCGAAGAATCTTTTATTATTTTAATGTATGCCCTATCTCCTGTCGAAAAACGGCGATTTGCCGGAGACGGACAGCGGAATGCCCATGACGACGGCGCAGTCCCCCAAAAGCTTCAGGGAGGCGGCTGCTTTTCCGACGGAAAACATAACGCGGTTGTCGAGCCGAAGGTCGGCGGCCAGCGAGACAGCCGAGCCAATGGCAATACCGAGGTCAATCGTTGTGTAAACACAGCTGCCGAGGGCATCTTTACAGGCCACGCAGTCTTCATACCCGCAAAGGCCGCAAATTTTGCCAAGGCCGCGCGTGCCCTCCGTGACGCCGACGAGGACGACGGCGCCGCTTTTGTCAACGTTATCGGCATCGCGTGTGAGGAAGGGCACCTGCATGAGCGAGCTGATGCGGCGCATTTCCCGGGCAACAGCGCTTTTATCCTCGCCTGTCAGGACGGCCGTCTTGATAAAGTCGATCCCCCGCCCTTTCGGGGCTGTTCTGGCAGCGGCACATATAGCATACGCGGCGTTTAATACGGCGGTTTCCTCCGCTTGAAGCCCTTGAATGAACATCATAACTCCCCCCGTCGTTTTTCTCGATTATATCAGATGATGAAGGGCGTTTCAAACAGTGTTTCGTCAGGGGACACCAGAAAACCGGAGAGGCTGGCCTCTCCGGTTTATTCACGCGTCTTCTCAAGATCGTCAATTCTGTGGCTGATGATCTTGATATCATTTTCCGCCATAGCGATACGCTCAAAAAGATTGTTATGCTTCTCTACTTTTTTCTCAAGTTGTTCCAGCCGGTAATTAACCAGCTTGTTCGCCACCAAAATTCCGCTAAAAGAGCCTGCCAGTGTCCCGGCAAGCGCGAGCAGCGCCACCCATACTTCGGTTGACAACCTGCGCCCCTCCATCTCCGCCAATGTGGCTTTGCACAATAATAATGTGCAATGTATCTTATGCCGGCGGGGGGAAATGGCAACTTGTCCGCATGTGCCGGTTGCAGCGGTACGTTCAAGCCACGTCGTCGCGGTCCTGGAGGTTTTTGATAAAGACGACGGCGTTCATAAACGCGACAGCGACCGTGACGGCGAAAATGAGGAGAATCGGCAGGTCTGTGTTGCCGGTCATCCGGCTTTTATCGGCAAGGACGACGGTGCCAAAATAGATCGTTGTGAGGTAAGAAAACAGCGTCCAGCCTGTGGCTGCTTTTTTGAAAACATAACCGGCACTGAAATAGGTGGCAAGCGCCGCAGCGGCAATGGCGAGCGTCTCATAGCAGTAGTCAAGCAGAACGGGATTGGAGGCGTTCTCCTTATACAGAACCACAAGCCAGAAGCAGTAAAAGAGCGGCGGCATGATGCTGAAAAAGAGCAGCTCGGCGCCGCCGCGACCTTTATAGGCCGCCCGTGCCAGGAACATGACGGACAGTGCGGCAATCACCGACAGGAAGATAAAGAAAAGCTGAATAAGCCCGGCCGAGTTCCCTTTCAACAGCGACAGAACGTACAGAACATTTGATACAAGCCACACAATGGCAAGCAGATAGGACATACCGATATACGAAAACCCCTCCGGGGCAAACGCGCCTGTATAAGACGGCTCGGCCATATGTGTTCCGGACGTGACGACAGCGGCAAGGATTGCATAAACCAGCACCGCGACAGTCAGGCCGATCAAGGCCAGCGAAACGGGGGCGTACATCACGGGAAAACCGGTCGTACTATCAAACACGGTTTGACGTTCATACAGCCTGACAGCGAACCCAAGGGCACCGGCAATAAGCGCCAGAAGGGGCAGAATGACGGCATTTTTACGCATAATCATCGTCCTGTTCCAATAAAATTAATGAGGCAGACAAGCCATGCTCTATAGGCAGCGCGTTTTTTTTGGAATAATCTGCTGAATTATTGTACATCAGGGCATACCATCCGTCAACGATTCCTTGGAGGGTTATGATGAAAAAAATCATTTTTGTCTCACTTCTGCTGGCTGTTTTCGCGCTGGCATTCTCTATGGCAATGTCGGTTTCAAAGCCGATTGACGCCGACACGGGCAGTGCTTCGTCCGCTTCCCCCGCCGTTTCAGCGTCGCCCGGCAGCACAGCAACGGATGCGCAAGTGACGGTGCGCGTTAAAACAGGTGAAACGGTCGTCACAATGACAATGTCGCAGTATCTGGTGGGTGTCGTCGCCGCCGAAATGCCCGCCGTTTTCAACTTGGAAGCGCTGAAAGCGCAGACTGTTGCCGCCCGCACGGAGACGCTGTATCACATGAACCACGTTTCCGGCACCCATCCCGACGCCGACATCTGCACCGATCCGTCCGACTGCCAGGCGTATCAGGATGATGCGGCGCTCCGCCAAAAATGGGGCGATGCCTATAGCGACTATATCAAAAAAATCACGGACGCCGTGAGCGCGACGGACGGTGTCTGCCTCACGTATGACAACACGCCGATTCAAGCCGTCTTTCATTCGTCGTCAGCCGGGAAAACGGCGGCAAGCGGCGAAGTCTGGACGGCAAGCCTGCCGTACCTTGTCAGTGTCACCAGCCCCGAATCGTCGGCTGATGTGCCCAACTATGTCTCATCCGTCACGGTAACGCTGGCTGATTTCAAGGAAACCGTTCTAAAATACTATCCGGAAGCCGTTTTCGGCAAAGACAGCGCCACCTGGGTCAGCGATATTACCTACACGGAAAGCGGGCGTGTCGGTACCGTTAAGCTCGGGGGTGTCAGCGTCACAGGCCCCGTTTTGCGCAATATGTTCGGCCTGCGCTCGACGGCGGCGTCTATAAAGCTTGATGACAAAAACGTTGTTTTCACGACGACGGGCTATGGCCACGGCGTCGGCATGAGCCAATACGGGGCCAATGCCTTCGCGCAGGAGGGTAAAACATATAGAGAGATTTTAAGCTGGTACTACACGGGCGTCACCTTTTCCGACGAGCTGGCTTTCGTCAAAAAAACGTGACGCTGAATTTGTCGGCTTTTATCCTGTCTTGTTTTCTTTCGGCCGATGCTGTAAAATAAGGCAGCATTTGAAAACATGGGGGCTGACAGATGGATTACGCGCAGGAGTCGCTCCGGCTGCATTATGAGTGGGCCGGTAAAATTGATTATATCCCGAAAATGGACGTTAAAAACAAGCAGGCTTTGTCGCTGGCGTATACGCCCGGCGTTGCGCAGCCCTGCCTTGAAATACAAAAGGACATTACGAAAAGCTACACTCTGACAGGGCGGCACAATCTTGTGGCCGTCGTGACTGACGGGACAGCCGTTCTCGGCCTCGGTGACATCGGCCCGGAGGCCGGGATGCCCGTGATGGAGGGCAAATGCGTCCTGTTCAAAGCGTTCGGCGGCGTAGACGCCGTGCCGCTGTGCATCCGCTCCAAGGACGTCGATGAAATCGTCCGCACGGTGGCGCTTCTGGTCGGAAGCTTCGGCGGGATCAATCTGGAGGACATTTCAGCGCCGCGCTGCTTCGAAATTGAGCGCCGCCTCAAGGAAATCTGCGACATCCCGATTTTTCATGACGATCAGCACGGCACGGCCGTTGTAACGCTCGCGGCCCTTTTAAATGCGCTGAAGCTGACGGGCAGACGCCTAGAGGATATCAAGGTCGTCACCTCCGGCGCGGGCGCTGCTGGCGTGGCAATCATCCGGCTGCTCCTCTCGCTCGGTCTTCAAAACGTCGTCATGTGCGACCGGGAGGGTGCCATATATGAAGGCCGCCCCAATAGCAGCGCCGCCAAGGCGGAAATCGCCGCCGTGACGAATCCCCATAAGCTCTCCGGCAGCCTCTCTGATGTGATCGAAGGCGCCGACGTGTTCATCGGCGTATCCGCCCCTGGTACCGTCACAAAAGAGATGGTGCGCTCTATGGCGAAGGACCCCATTCTCTTCCCGATGGCAAACCCTGTGCCGGAAATCATGCCAAACGAAGCCATTGAAGCCGGCGCCGCCATCGTCGGCACGGGACGGAGCGATTTCCCGAACCAGATCAATAATGTTCTCGCCTTCCCCGGCATCTTTAGAGGCGCGCTCGACGTGCGCGCGTCCGACATCAACGACGCGATGAAGCTTGCCGCCGCCCGGGCGCTCGCCGCGCTTGTCGGAGACGATTTGGCGCGTGACAAAATCATCCCAGAGCCGTTTGACCCGCGCGTCGGCCCCGCCGTCGCCGAGGCGGTGCGTCAGGCCGCGAGAGATTCGGGCGTTGCGCGGATTTAGAACTCCGCTTTTGCTGATTTTTAATCTGTGAAAGGAGAACGACCGATGCCAATGAAGCTGATCGTTGCGGGTGCGTTGCTGATTTTATCTCTTTTTGCCGGTATATGGCTGCGGAAGCTGGGTATCCCCCTTAACACGCCGGTATTCACTATCCACAAGCTTCTCGCTGTCGCCGGTATCGTCGTTGCCGTGACTGGGTTCGTGCAACTGCTGAAGGTGGGCGACGGCGGCGTCCCTATTCTCCTGCTGGCGGCGGGCGCGGGCCTGTTTGCCGCCGGGCTCATCGCCACAGGCGCCGTGATGAGTTTATCGAAAACAATCAGCACAACCGTGTTGAATCTGCACCGAGCCTCAACGCTCCTGCTGATCGCCGATATGATCGGGTCCGTTCTTATGAAAGCTCAGAAATAGCCTCTCAAACGACAGGCACCGCGTTTAGGCGCGGTGCCTGTTTTTGCTCTGCCGCTTTGGGATGTTGGCTCTGAGGCACTGTTCATGCCCCTCAAAATGCTCCTTAGTCAGCTTCGCGACGACGCCGGTCAGGGCCATCACGGCAATGAGATTCGGAATGGCCATCAAGCCGTTGAGCGTGTCGGCAAGCTGCCAGACCGACTCTAAATCCACTGTCGCCCCCGCGACGGTGACAAGCACATAAAGCGCCTGATAATACTTAATACACCCGGTACCGAACAAGTATTCCGCGCAGCGCGTGCCATATAGCGCCCAGCCAAACACCGTTGCCAAGGCGAACATCGACATGCCGACGGCGAGGATGACGCCCGCGGCTTTGTCCCCGAAGACCGTGCCGAACGACGCGATGTTGAGGGCGGTCGTCCCGTGCGTCCCATACGGGATGACAATGCCGCTCATTAAAAGCGTCAGCCCCGTCAGCGTACAGAGCACGATGGTGTCGACAAACACCTCGAAAACGCCGTACAGCCCCTGCTTGACGGGGTTAATTTCGCTTGACGACGCATGGGCGATGGGGGCCGAGCCAAGCCCTGCCTCGTTAGAGAAAACGCCGCGCCGAAAGCCCCAGCCGACAGCCGTTTTAATGGAGATGCCCGCCGCCCCGCCGAGCGCCGCCGCCGGAGAAAAGGCGTCATGCAGGATTTTAGCAAACACCGTGCCAACCGAGCCGATGTTCACAACGATGACGGCGAGCGACGCAAGGATATATAAAGCCGCCATGAACGGCACAATCAGCTCCGTTACCCGGCCGATGCGTTTGACGCCGCCGAACAGCGTTAGCGCCGTCATCACCGCAACGGCAAGGCCAATTATGAGATTAATAAGACCTCGGCTGCCTGCCGCCGCTGGGTAAAAAGACCCGATTGCGCTGGTGATGGAGCTTGTCATCGTCCCGACCTGCACGGCGTTGCCAACGCCGAAGGCGGCCACCGCGCCAAAAATGCTGAAGGTGACAGCCAGCCACCGAAAATGCCCGCCAAGGCCGTTTTGAATGGTGTACATCGGACCGCCGACGTAGTCGCCCTTGGCGTTTTTTTCTCTGTAGTGAACGGCCAGCAGGATCTCGGCATATTTCGTCCCCATGCCGATGATTGCCGATATCCACAGCCAGAAAATTGACCCCGCCCCGCCAAGCGTGACGGCAGAGGTAATCCCGGCGATGTTGCCGGTGCCGACTGTTGCCGCCAGCGCCGTTGTCAGCGCCTGAAAGGGCGTGACGGCACCCTTTGCCGATTTTTGCTTCTTGAAGGCTTTGCCAATTGTGTTTTTCATGGCATAGCGGAATTCGAAAATCTGAATAAACCCGGTGCGGATGCCGATATAAAGGCCGGAGCCGACGATGAGCGCCAGCATCGGCCACCCCCAGACAAACCCGCTTAAAGCCGCGTTGAATTCCTTAAACCCTACCATTTGCTCCGCTCCCGTCGCGCCGGGTATCCGCCCGGCTGTTTTGCCAACATCTTGTACTATGCTTATTAGTAAAACACTGTCGGCAGAACAGGCAAACAGACGCGCACAAGGCGACATTTTACAGCGGTTGGGGCTTGACATTGATTTGACGTAATGTTACTATATCAAAGCACTCACGCGCGAGTGGTGGAATTGGCAGACTCGCTAGATTCAGGTTCTAGTGTCCGTAACGGACGTGGGGGTTCAAGTCCCCCCTCGCGCACCATGATAAAAACAAAGGGTTGAAGCTTTTTTATGCTTTCAACCCTTTGCTTTTTAGTTTAATAATTGGAGACCACTATAACCACTTTACAAAATATTTTAGTGTATATTATCTTAAATGGTTATTATTTATATTATTGGCAAATAGGCGATAAAATAACTGTCCGACGTTTTCATATGCTGTAAGTTTTCCAATTACTTTGACTTCAAATGATAAGGCTTCATATGATGCCGCTTATGCTAAATACAATTTGTTTTAGGGAGTAGAAATCATGAAAAAAATAACTCAGAATAGAAATATGCTGTTCTTTATATCATTGATTTCCTTTGTAATTCTTGCGGGTGCTGCGTATATTAGTATCGATCATTTTGCAGGCAAGGATACTATACCAACTTATTACGTACATGCATTATATCCTATAAATCGAGAAGACAAACAGATTACAGTAGGTGATGCGGACTATGTTTTTGTTGGGTATGTGGACAAATTAGTAAATACAATTTATAAATATCCTCTAACAATCGAAACAGAAAACGGGACAAAAACTGTAACCAGCCCGTACACAAATTATTATGTTACAGTTCTCAAAAACATAAAAGGTAATTTGCAAACAAACGTTTCTATTCCTGTTCAAAAAAATGGTGGGATAAGCGAAGATGGATCTATGTATATTATTCCTGAAAATGATGTTCTGCCGCAGGTTAATAACACGTACATTTTTTTAGTCTATGTACAGGAAGATGGCACCATTTTAGTTACAGGCGTTAATTCAAATGTTAAACTAGATATTTCAAATAGAGATAAAATAAACATAAGTTCTTCTCAGATCATAAGCACTAAAGGCTATAGTGATTATGTATGGGCTTATAATAATGAGAAAAGCACAAATAGGGTAAGATTTAATTCGAAATATGAAGTCACAAACCAAAAATAGTTCGTACTCGGCACTTAACCCCAAATCCAGTTTACAAAAAACAGTGACCGATATAACGGTCACTTTTTTTCTTCGGTTGTGTTTAATACTCCGATGGTCTAGTCTTTGTCTTTTTAATCCCAGAACCCGGTTTATCTAAATGCGAATACCAGCGTTATGAAGAGCGATATGACGGTTAACACAACAAAGAAGAGCATACTGCTTCTAATTGATTTAAGATAAAGCACTTGTCGATAAAGAAAAAAGCTTTCCAGCTCTTCTCTTGTCAAGTCGCTTTCGATATATCTATAAAAACCGGTATCATCAGACAGCACACCTTCCGGCAACTGCTGTTTTTCCTTTTTCAGTTTACTATATTGCTTTTCCTCTTCTTTTGAAGAATAGACTTTTTGTATTAAATTAAGCTCAAACCGCATCTGTCGTAATTCATCTCGCAGGTTTTTCATTTGATTGTCTCCCTTGTACGTCATCAAAACAAAATTTTATGGGTTTGACGGCCTCACGGCAATCAAGCACATTTAGTGAGGCCGTCGGCTCAACGGCAAAAATAACGTCCGGCTCCATGAGGGCCCGCGCGACGGCAACCCGCTGGCGCTCACTGCCCGAAAGCAATCTTAACAATTACTGATTATTTTGTCAATATATATAAATTTTTCTATTATTTTCTGATACGCCAAAACTGTAAACGAAAAGGCTCGATGAAAAAAGTCTTATTTTGACGCAAGAAGGCCTTGTCGACTGCGAAAATGCGTGGTAAAATAAAAAGCCGCAGCGGGTTGCGCCCGCATGTCAAGGAGGGCTACTATGATCGGTGCAATCATCGGCGATATCGTCGGCTCCCGGTTTGAGTTTAATAATCACAAAAGCAAGGATTTTGAGCTCTTCGCGGACGGCTGCCGCCCGACGGACGACACCGTTATGACGCTGGCCGTTGCCAAGTCCCTCATGGTTACAGAACATATTAAAGAGACCGCCGACAACCTTGAAGGCGATTACGGCGGCGCGCAGACACTTCTGAAAAACGTCAGCGTCACCTATATGCAAAACTTCGGCCAGCGTTACCCCGATAGTGGCTACGGCGGCCTGTTTTTCCGCTGGATTTTTGACGAGCTGCCACGCCCATACAACAGCTTTGGCAACGGGGCGGCCATGCGCATCAGTCCCGTCGGATATGTCGCACAGACGGCGGACGAGGTGACGGTCATGAGCCAGATTGTCACGGGCGTATCGCACAATCACCCAGAAGGCCTTAAAGGCGCGGAGGCGGTGGCCATGGCCGTTTTTCTAGCGCGCCGGGGCCTGTCCAAAGAGGCTCTGCGCGAAAAACTGCGCAACTATTACCCGCTTGACAAGACAATTGACACAATCCGCCAGACGTATGAGCCAAGCACAGCCTGCCAGAACAGCGTCCCGCAGGCGCTGACAGCTTTTCTGGATTCGACGTCCTTTGAGGACGCCATCCGCAATGCCGTCTCTATCGGCGGTGACAGCGACACGCTTGCCGCTATAACCGGTTCTGTTGCTGAGGCGTTTTACGGGGTGCCAGAAGACCTGCAGGCGACGGCCTTATCGTACCTAGACGACGCACTGTCGGCCACCGTGGCAGAATGGAATACGTTTATGGTCAACCGGCTCCACAACGAAGCGGCAGGGCAAAACGAATGAAGCAAATCAAAATTCAAAATGGCCACCGGTATGTAACACCGCAGCAGGCGTTGGAGGCCGTCGGTTTTGAAAACATCATAGACTTCATGGATGAGGACGTTTTACAAAATGCCCGCGCTGCGGCAGGCCCCAACTGTTCGGCGCTTGCGCTGATCGAAAAGTATCTGGAATTGGCTGAATCCGACCTCATTGTCGGATAGCTACGCGCTTTTACTCTTTATAGTACCGAAAGTTATTTTTTTGTAATTTAGACGATATTGAGCGCTTTTTTATATGCATATTCACATAAATTCGGCATCAATATTATACTTTTCTGAATATTGACATAGACTCCAATATGATATAGCATATTGATGATCATTTACTAATAGTGAAAGGATGATTCTATGTACGATGCGTTACATAAGTGTCGTGATCTGGCCATCCCTCCTTAGTGAAGCAGTGACATCGAATTGACCAACTGTATTACTTATGTAACATCTGTCACATCGATCCCTGATGAATATTCCGTGAATATTTATCGACAAGCGCCCTAGGCGAGTTTTTTCTGTGTTATCATATGAATTTGTAGAAATGAGGGATATTTATGATAAATATTGGTGCTAGCAGCTACGAAGAAAAACTCCAGAGAATGGACAACGCCGCAAAGTTGAAGAAGGTTGACCGTGTGCCGATCGGTGTCAACACGCTTTACTTCCCCGCGAAGTATTCGGGTCTTACTTACGAGGAAATGTTCTACGATCAGGAAAAGTTCATTGCCGCCTCGACAAAGTTCGCTCGTGACTTTAACTGGGACGCAGCCGGTATTATCCGCACTTTTGAAACCGTAACGCTTGGCCTCGCCCTTGCCGGTACAGATGCTCCGACGGCTATCAATGTCGCGCTTGCTTCCATCGCCGGCGGCGGTTTTGCACACGATATCCTCAAGGATCATTATTCTTCGCATCCCGGCAGAGAAATTTCTGTCAACAACGAGTCTCAGTTCAAGATTAAAGATACGCTGATGAGCGCTGAAGAATATGACGATCTGCTTGCCGATCCGTTCGGCTTCATCAATGAGAAGATCGTTCCGAGAGCGTATGGCGCGCTGTCCAAGCCCGGCAGCGGCGAAGCGACAACCGCCCTCATCAACTTCGGCATGAAGTTGGGCCCGGCACTGGAAGGCGCTGTCAAATATACGCAGGAAATGAAAACTGTCGGCACAACACCGCCGTACTTCTTCTCCGCCTGCCCGAACCCGCTGGATGCGCTTGGCGCCTTCCTGCATGACTTCGACAAGGTCATTATGGACGTGCATCGTGTCCCGGCGAAGGTTAAGAAGGTCTGCGAAGCTCTGGCGCCCGTTCTCCTTGCTGTCGGCAAGATGACCGGCGACCTCTCCTACCAGCTGACCGGCTCACGCCGCGTCTTCTTCCCGGTGTGGTACAACAGCTTCCTCTCCAAGAGAGAGTTCAAAGAATTCCACTGGCCGTACCTCAAATGGATCGTCGAAGAGCTCATCAAGGACGATTACACCCCGCTGCTCTCGCTGCAGGGCAACCACGACCACCTGCTCGATACGCTGCTGGAGCTGCCGGAAGGCAAAGCGATCGCCTGGATGGACAGAACGAATCTCACGAAGGCCAAGGAAGTTATCGGCAACCACATGTGCATCGGCGGCGGCTGCTCACCGGCCCTCTTAATCGGCGGTACACCGGAAGAAGTCGACGCGCGCGTCAAGGAAATCCTGGACGAAATGAAATCCTGCCGCGGCTTTATCTGGACGCTGCCCTTCAACGCGATTGGCCCGGCGAAGGTCGAGAACATTGTTGCAATGACCGAAGCTGTCCACAAATACGGCGCGTATTAATCTTATTGTTACACTTGATTATTTTTTCAAGATAATTAGTAACTATATATAACTGGAGGTTTATTTTATGTTGGATTTAAAAGCACTCACCGAAGCCGTCGGCGCTCTTGAGGAAGAGAAAGTCGTCGCCATGCTGACGGAATTCGTCGGCACGAACCCCACAGAAGCGCAGGCTCAGGAAGCCATCGCCGCCTGCCAGGACGGCATGGGCATCGTCGGCGGCCTCTTTGAAAAAGGCGAATACTTTGTCGGCGACCTGATCTTCGCCGGCGAGCTCCTCACAGGCGCTGTCAACGTTCTCAAGCCGATCATCGGCGGCGAGAGCACAAAGAAGGTCGGCGTGATTGTCCTTGGCACTGTCCATGACGACCTGCACGACATTGGCAAGAACATCTTCAGAAGCACGGCCGAAGCCGCCGGCTTCGAAGTTTATGACCTCGGCATCGACCAGCCTGTCAGCGCTTTTGTGGACAAGGTTAAGGAAGTGAAGCCGGACATCGTTGGCCTCAGCGGCGTTCTGACACTGGCTATCGACTCCATGAAAGACACCATCGACGGTCTCAAGGCTGCCGGCCTGAGAGACAGCGTTAAGGTCACAATCGGCGGCGCTTGCGCCAGCGAAGACGCCATGATTGTCACCGGCGCCGACGCTTGGTCCACGAACGCGGCGAAGACCGTTCAGGTCTGCCTCGACTGGGTCAAAGGCAAGTAATTATTTATAATGTTAATGTTCCGCCCGCTCACGCGGGCGGAAGATTATATTTAAACTGCAATAAAAAGGACGAGGTTACTAAAATGATCATTATTGGTGAAAAACTCAACGGTACCATCCCCAGCATGAAAAAGGCCATCCTGGCACGCGACGAGCAGACGCTCCGCGATCTTGCCAAGAAGCAGGCCGACGCCGGTGCACACTTCCTTGACGTTTGCGCCAGCACATCCCCTGAAATCGAAGTCGAAACCTTAAAGTGGATGATTGATGTTGTCCAGGATACGGTTGACACCCCGATTTGCATCGACAGCCCGAACATCAAGGCTCTTGAAAAGGTTATCCCCTATATCAAGAGACCGGGCCTCATCAACTGCGTTGCTCAGGAAGGCGGCAAGTGCAATATCATCTTCCCGCTCATCAAGGGCACCGAGTGGCAGGTTATTGCCCAGACAACGGACGATAACGGTATCCCGAACGACTCGAAGGGCCGTGTTGCCATCACAAAGTATGTTGTTGAAACAGCTGCCAAGTATGACATCACGCCGGACCGCATCCACATTGATCCCCTGATCACCGCCATTTCCGCAGACAACAACTCCGTAATAAACTTTGCGGAGACAGTCAAGGAAGTCAAGGCGATGTATCCGACGATCAAGATCACGGCTGCGATCAGCAACATCTCCTTTGGCATGCCGCTGCGCAAGATCCTCAACCAGCACTTCTATGCCCTGGCCGCTTACATCGGTCTGGACTCTGCTGTTATGGATCCCTGCAACCGCGATCTGTACACCTCGATGCTCGTGACGGAGACGCTGCTCGGCCGCGACCGCCTGTGCAGAAAGTTTACAAACGCATACCGTAAGAACGAGATTGGCCCCATCAAAGTCGAAGGCAAATAAGCTATTTCGCAAACCAAAAAGAGATACGGGTTTACCGTATCTCTTTTATTATGCGATGTTCAGTATTATTCTGCAGCAAATATCATTATTTCCCATATTTATTTTTTAAAATACTTAACAATTTTATTATAAATCTTTATCGCCTAAAATGCAAACGTCAATTTTATTATAATTCTAGCAATACCAACGAAATTAATTTGTTTAATGTTTTAATCTTTATGGATTTATCCGGTCTCGTTCGTTGACATGCAAAACCTAATGATATAGACTATTAATAAAGATTTAACAACTACTTAGTTTTTGGAGTGATATCAGTGCATCTCGAAGTCAATTATTTTTCCCTTGCGATCGTTTTTGTCATCGCCGTCCTTTCCCCGATCATTGTCAGCAAAATCAAAGTCATCTCGATTCCGGAGATTATTGTTCAGATTATAGCCGGCATCATCATTGGTGACAGCGGATTAAAAATCATAGGTCACAGTAATATTGTCGACTTCCTGGCATCCTTCGGATTCGTGTTCTTGATGTTTTTAAGCGGCTATGAAGTCAACTTCAATCTGCTTAAGCGCAGCAAAAACATATCTGATCAGTCGGCTACACCGCTGAAAAAGGCGCTTATGATTATGAGTTTAACGCTTGTGTTTTCAGCTGCTTTTGCTCTAGGCTTGTATTTCCTCGGGCTCGTCAAAGACTTTTTACTGCTGACGCTCATTTTCTCAACAACATCGCTTGGCATTGTTGTTTCCGTTCTGAAGGAAAACGGCATTATCAAGAACAAATTCGGCCAAACACTATTGGTTGCTTCTCTTGTTGCCGATTTTTCCACACTGTTTCTTCTGCCGATCGTTCTCTACTTTATCAAAGGCGAAAGGAACTTCGGCCTGCTGCTATCCCTTCTGCTGATCGTCGCGTTCATCGTTCTCTACTTTGTCCTGAAGCTCTTCAAGCGTGTTGACTTTGACAAAGCCATTCACAAGGTAACGCATCTTGAGGTACGCATTACGCTTGCCGTTTTGTTCCTGTTTGCCATCCTATCCGAGACCATCGGTCTTGAAGTCATTATTGGCGCTTTCATGGCCGGCATGCTCTTCTCTCTGCTTTTCAAGGACAGAACCGAGCATCAGGAGCTCAGCACAAAGCTCGACTCAATCGGTTATGGTTTCTTAATACCGATCTTCTTTATCATGATCGGCGTCCGCTTCCAGTTAAGCTCTGTCTTTTCCCCGGATACCCTGCTGCTCCTGCCACTCTTCATTATCATCGTCTACCTTGTCAAGCTGCTGCCATCCGTTATCGTTCTAAATAGAGAATACAGACTCAAAAAATCATTGTCAGCGGGCTTTATGCTGTCTTCCCGCTTAAGCTTAATCGTCGCCATTTCACAAATAGCTTTATCCGGCGGTTTCATCACGATGAGCACATATTCATCCTTTATCATCATCGCCATTGTTACATGCCTCATCTCGCCAATCGTCTCCCTCAAGCTGTATGGTAAAAAGGACATCGATCTGAAGATTCTTGAAAACATTCAAATCTAAGAAAACGTTCTTTCAGTCTTTGAAGTTGTGAGGTCAATTTGGGCAAAACGATGATTATCGCCTGCCGGTCGTTCCACCATGAGCTTGAGGCGGCTTTTGACACACTCGGTTTTTCACAGCCGATCATATGGCTCGAATCCGGCCTGCATAACTTTCCCGATAAGCTGCGCCTTGAGCTCCAAAAAACGCTTGACGGGCTTCATGATGTGGACCGAGTCTTGCTGATCTTCGGCTTCTGCGGCAACGCCGTCGTCGGCTTGAAAACAGGCAGCTTTGAACTCGTTCTGCCGCGCGCTGACGATTGTATCGCTGTTTTCCTCGGTTCATCCGAGGCCAAAAGGAAGCTGGAACGCACCTATTTTCTGACGAAAGGCTCCCTTGAGGGTGAACGCAACATCTGGGCGGAGTATCAGTACGCCGTCAATAAGTACGGCATCGCCTCTGGCAAACGCATTTTCTCCGCCATGCTGGGTAACTATAAGTATCTCGGTATTTTGGATACGGGTGGTTACGATGTGGCCTCCATTCACGCGATAACAGATGAAATAGCAGCCGCTTTGGAGCTTGAAAAAAAGGTTATTTCGGCCTCTTTTTCTTACATCACCGCGCTTCTCACCGGCCCATGGGATTCAAGCCGTTTCGTCACCGTTGCCCCGCAAACGGAAATTACCTTAGCCAGTCTGCATGCTTAACACATACAAAACCCGCATTCATGATGAATGCGGGTTTTGCTGACATATTTAACGGGATATAAACCGACGCTATTATGCGAAGGCAATGGCGCGCATCGGGCAGAATTTGACGCATTTACCGCAGCTGATACAGCTTTTTTCGTCGACGATGGGGGCGTCAAACCCTTTCTGATGTAGCGCGCCGACAGGACAGACCCGGACGGACGGGCACGGATGATTCTGTGGGCAGCGTTTTTTATTGATGGTCAGCGTTGGGGTATCCGTTCCACCGCTGTTACTGATTGTTTTTTGGAGCATTTCATCACACCTCAATTCCAAATGATGTTTGAAGTATACCACCCCCGGGGGGTATTATCCGTGATAAAATCACCATCATTTTCGGAACTTTTTGCATTATGCTTGTACTTTTTTTGCTCTTTTTTGTATTTTTTTAGCGTTGTATATTGTTTTTGTTGCGTCCAATCACGCCTTCATATAAAATTGACATAATACTTTAGAAACGAGGTCATCGATATGAGTGTCATAAAGCTCATGGACGGTCTTTACTCTGTCGGTGTGCTGAACCCCGCATTGCGCGTCTTTGACGTTGTTATGAAAACGGAATACGGCACATCGTACAACGCCTATTTATTAAAAGGTGAAAAAAATGTCCTGATTGATACTGTACACGCCCGCCATTTTGAAGAATATATTGAAAACGTCAAAAGCCTTGTCGATTTGAAAAGCCTTGACTATATTATTTTAAATCACAACGAGCCCGACCATTCTGGCTCTCTTGAGCGCCTGATCAAGATTGCCCCACAGATTCAAATCCTGACGTCGCCCGCCGGCAAAATTTATCTTCCATTTATTACGAACGACCCGATGATCAACATGCGGGCTGTCCGAGATGGGGAAACGCTTGATATTGGCGGTGGCAAAACGCTGCAATTTATCCACGCGCCCTTTCTCCATTGGCCGGATTCCATGTTTACCTGGTTTGAGCAGGATCAGATTGCTTTCACCTGCGATTTTCTTGGGACGCACTTCTGCGAGCCGACAATGTCGGACGCGCTGGTGCAGTACAAGCAGGCGTACTATCAGACGTTCAAATCCTATTTTGACGCCATATTCGGCCCGTTTAAGCCTTATGTCCAAAAAGGGCTTGATAAGCTCAAGGCACTTGATGTGAAGTATGTCTGCCCCAGTCACGGCCCTGTGCTCCGGCGCGGCGTTTTCCTGGAGGAAGCCATGCTCGCCTATGACGACTGGAGCACCCCGAAGCGGCATGAGCACCCCGTTATTCCGATTTTTTATTGCAGCGCCTATGGCTGTACGGCCCGTATGGCCGTGAAAATTGCCGAGGGAATTAATCATGTCTTGCCGGAGGCAGCTGTGAGCATGTACGACCTGGTGCACGTCTCCCCTTGCTCCCTGTGTGAGACGATTAACGAGGCCGACGCGTTTTGCATCGGCTCACCGACAATTAATAAAAACGCCCTGCCGCCTGTCTGGGAATTGATTCATATGCTGGAGGGGACAAACTGCAAGGGTCGCCGTGCCGCCCTTTTTGGCTCGTACGGCTGGAGCGGCGAGGCGCTGCCCCTGCTGTCGACGCATTTGAAATCCCTCAATGTTGATGTTTTTGAGGACGGCTGCCGCTGCCGCTTTGTCCCGTCTGAAACGGAGCTCCAGGAAGCCTTTGACTTTGGCGTCCGCTTTGCCAAATCGCTATAAACTGTCTTAAATAAAAAAACAGACGTGCCTTTTGGGCGCGTCTGTTTTTTTATGGCATGATGGCAACCATTAGTTTTCAAAGAACTTGGCGTGGATGGCGGAAACGGCTCTGTCGGCATCGTCGGCATCGACGAGGACGGAGACCTTGATTTCACTTGTGGAGATCATATTGATATTGACCTTAGCGTCATAAAGCGCTTCAAACATGATGGCGGCGATGCCGGATGAGGACATCATCCCGGCGCCGACGATGCTGACCTTGGCGACATTAGACGTCACGCTGATATCCGTAAAGCCAATGGCATCCTGCGCCTCACGAAGCACCTTTTCCGCCTGAAGCATATCACCCTTGGCTATAGTAAAGCTGATGTCCTGCGTATTGTTTCTGCCGATGGACTGGAGAATGATATCGACATTGATTTTGGCTTTGGCCAGAACCCTGAACACCTTAAAGGCGATACCCGGTTCGTCCTTGAGACCGATGAGCGCAATGCGCGCGACGTCGGCATCCTTGGCGATACCGCTGATTTTTGTCTGCTCCACTTTCGTAACCTCCTTGACTTTTGTGCCGGGCTTTCTGACAAAGCTGGAGAGCACCTCCAGGTCGACGCCGTACCGTTTGGCCATTTCCACCGAGCGGTTATGCAGAACCTGCGCGCCGAGTGACGCGAGCTCCAGCATTTCGTCGTACGTAATTTCTTCAAGCTTGTGCGCATTGGGCACCTTGCGCGGGTCACTTGTGTAAACACCCTCCACGTCGGTGTAAATCTGGCAGAGATCGGCGTTCATCGACGCGGCAATGGCGACGGCCGACGTATCCGACCCGCCGCGCCCGAGCGTTGTGATATCGTCATGCTTATTGATGCCCTGAAATCCGGCAACAAGGACGATTCGGCGCTTATCAAGCTCTTCCCGGATGCGCTCGCATGTAACCTGCTTGATGCGCGCGCTGCCGTAATCGGAATTTGTCTGCATGCCGATTTGCCAGCCCGTTAGGGAGACGACGGGAAGGCCCATTTTTTCCAGAGCCATCGCCATTAAGGAGATTGAAATCTGCTCTCCAGTGGCCAGCAGCATATCCATTTCCCGCTTTGACGGGTGGTCGTTTATTTCCGCGGCTTTCTCGATAAGGTCATCCGTTGTATCCCCCTGCGCGGACAGAACAACGACGACATCGTTGTTGTCGACAAAGGTGTCGGCAATAATCCCTGCCACACGACGGATTCTCTCGGCGTCCGCCACGGAGCTGCCACCAAATTTCTGAACAATTAGCGCCATAAATATCCTCCATTGCCGCTTTTGCCATAATGGCACCACATTGCGGCGCATAAGATCATAACAGGTCCGCTCAGTCGATGATTCGGAACGCCGCGCGCACCGAAAGCTTTTTTAAAAGGTCGTCCGCCTTCATTTTGTTCATGACAGCCGTTGTGAAGGCTGTCTCCCCGGCGCGCTCACCGATAATCGTCACCGCGCCGACAGCGCGGCGGACAGTGTCGGCATCGGCGGCGGCACGGACATACCACGCGCTTTCCAGCAGCGCAGGATCGGCAATGAGGTCCGGGTCGCCTTCCGACCAGCTGAGCCATTTACGGGAACCAATATGCTTTGACGCGTCAATCACATCGGCGACAACGGCGCTAGCCGTCGGCAGCTTACCGGCACCGGCCCCGTAAAACATCACGTCGCCAATGGCATTGCCACGGACGAAAATACCGTTCATAACGCCCTCAACGCCGGAAATCATGTTATCGTCACCGACAAGGTGTGGGGCGACATAGGCGGAAATGCAGTCACCGTCCAGACTGACGGCGCGTCCGAGCAGCTTGATTTTATAGCCGATGCCGGACGCAAAGTTGATATCGTCCAGCGTGACGGCCTCGATGCCTTCCGTCGGCACCTGATCGGGATAGACGTGGCGGCCGAAGCACAAGGCCGATAAAATGCAGATTTTGCGGCAGACGTCATGACCTTTGATGTCGGCCTCCGGGTTTGCCTCGGCGTAACCCTTCTGCTGCGCGTCACGCAGCGCCGCGTCAAAGGAGACGCCGTTTTTCACCATTTCGGTTAAAATGTAATTCGTGGTGCCGTTTAAAATGCCATAGATTTCATTGATTTTGTTGGCGGCCAGACACTGCGTCAGCGGGCGGATGATCGGGATGCCGCCGCCGACGCTGGCTTCAAACAGATAATTGACGTTTTTTTCGCGCGCGAGCTGCGTCAGCTCGAACCCGTGCTTGGCGACAAGCTCTTTGTTGGAGGTGACGACGCTCTTTCCGGCCAGGAGGCTGCGGCGCGTAAAATCATACGCCACGCCCGCGCCGCCGATCGTCTCGACAACAAGCCTAACATCCGCGTCGTTTTCAACAACGGCAAAATCCTTGACAACGAGCTTTTCATACGGCGTCCCTGAAAAATCCCGGACGTCGACAATATATTTGACCCGGATCTCCTGACCTGCGTTTTGGGTTATCATATCCGAATTTTTTTCAATAACCTCCAAAACACCGGAACCGACCGTGCCGAAACCCAGGATCGCAATATCGAACATCCAAAATCACACACCTTAATCATTTAAACGGCTGTAAACCGCGTATATACCTTTTCGTAATTAAGTATACTACCATAGGTTCCTATATTCTGCAACCGTTTTGAGCGCTCAAATCTCATAATTTGTCGGCAGCTGGCCGGAGGTGTGGTGATGATAATGCCGGAAAACAAACATCTGCGCCGGGCACTGTATTTCGCTTACGGCGCTGTCGGCGTGCTTGCCGTCTGGTTTCTTCTGCGCTTTGCTTTGCCGTGGCTTCTGCCGTTTATTGTGGGCTTTGTTATCGCCCAATTGATGGAACCGGCTGTCCGTTTTTTGACGGCGCATTTTCATTTCCGCCGCTCCTACGCCGCCGGGCTTTGCACCGTCGTCATCTTCGCGGCACTTACCGGCCTCACGGCGCTTATCATCGGGCGCGCCGTCATCGAATTGACGGGGCTTGTAAAAAACATGCCTTCCATTCTGATGAGCCTGTCTAAGACGATCGGGCTTATCAGCGACCGGCTCAATGCCGCCATCGGGTCGGCACCGCCGGAAATCCAGAATTACCTGAAAAATGCACTTGACGGATTCGGAGACAAGACAGCCGAGCTGCCCGCAACGCTCTCCGGAAAAATTCTCGGTCTTTTGACGGATGCCGCCCGCTTCACACCGAAGCTCGTCCTATTTTTTCTGACCTGCGCCGTCAGTGTTTTTTTTATCAGCAGCAGCTGGCACGAGGTACGCTTGTTTGTTTTCCGGCAGATACCGCGGAGCCGCCATAAAACGCTGGGCGACATTAAAAATGACTTGTTTGAAACGTTTGGCAAATGGATCAAAGCGGAACTGATGTTATCCGGCATCACCTTTCTGGAGATGGCCGTCGCTTTTTTAGTCCTCCGGATAGAACCCGCCATTCTGCTGGCGCTGCTCGTCGCCGTTGTGGATGCGCTGCCCGTCCTTGGTTCCGGCACCGTCTTAGTGCCGTGGGCTCTCGTTTTGCTGCTTGGCGGTAATTATCAGACGGCCGTTACGCTCATCGTGCTCTTTGGCGTCAACGCCCTCTTCCGGAACATTCTCGAGCCGAAGCTTATCGGCAAGCAAATCGGCTTGCCGCCGATTGCCACGCTCATTGCCATATACGTCGGCTTTTGTACGGTCGGCGTTATCGGGATGGTTCTCTTCCCAATTGGGCTCATTATGATTAAGCACCTCAACGACAAGGGCTACATTCGTCTTTGGAAAAGCTGACAAACCACAAGGCAGGAGGACATGCCATGACACAAAAAGAAAAATGCGCCGTAGCCGGGGCGCTGGCCGGTGCCGTTAACGGCTTTTTTGGTGCGGGCGGCGGCATGCTGCTCCTGCCGCTCCTGCTCCGCTGGGTCAAGCTGGAGGAGCGGCGGGCCTTTGCAACCTCCGTTTTCATTATTTTGCCGCTGTGCGCCGTCTCTGCCGGTGTCTATCTGCTCCGCTCGCGCACCGATTTAATGCTTGCCCTGCCTTATCTCCTCGGCGGTATCATCGGCGGCTATTTCGGCGGGCGCCTTTTTACGCGCGTCCCCACGCGGCTGTTGCGCCTTGTTTTCGGCCTGCTGCTGATTTACGGCGGCATTCGGTGCTTTGTTTGACGACGGGCTTTTCGCTGGCATTTCTTTTTGATGTGCTCGCCGGTCTCGCGACAGGCGTTTTATCGGCTTGGGGCATCGGCGGCGGCTCGCTGCTCATCATTTACATGACTGTTTTGGCACGCCTCCCGCAGCAGGCGGCCCAGGGCGTCAATCTGCTCTATTTCCTGCCAACGTCTGTAACGGCGCTCATATCGCATATCCGCAACGGGCTTGTCGAGAAGGTTCTGGCATACCCCGCCGTTTTGGCGGGTGTGACAACGGCTCTAGGCGGCTCGTTTGCGGCCTCTGTTTTAAGCGCCGCCACCATGCGTAAAATCTTTGGTGTTTTTATCATATTGGTCGGCCTGTCCGAGGTATTGCGCGTCGTGCGGAAAAAGAAAAACGGCCGCTAACGCGGCCGTCTTACCGGAGACTTTGGAGATACCCCTCCAAAATGAGTGACGCGGCGACGGCGTCAACCGTCTGTTTGCGTTTTTTACCACGTACGCCTGTTTCGGAGAGGATACGGTGGGCGTCAACCGTGGTCCGCCGCTCGTCCCACAAGACGACGTCGAGACCAAATTTTTCGCGAAGCGCCGCGGCCAGTGCCGCGCTTTTTTCGGCCCTGGGGCCGAGCGTCCCGTCCATATTCTTTGGGTACCCTAATACAACATTCGTCACGCCGCGGCTTTGTGCCGCGTCAGCTATTTTTTCCGCAAGACGCTCTTCCGACCATTCGGTGATAACGAACGCCTCACCCGCTAAAAGACCCGTGGCGTCGGACACGGCAATCCCCGTCCGCGCGTCTCCATAGTCAACCGCCATGATGCGCATGACGCCGCCTCCTTGTTTTTTTGCTTATTATATCTGTTATTGGACGTTATCTCAACCTTTTCGGCAAATGAACGAAAAAGTTGAAGACACCCTTTCTGTTGATAAAAACCCGAATCTTTGCATGATGAATAATTTTTTATGCAAAATTCATGCCGCCCATACCAAGGGGCCTGGACGCGTTCCGGTAAATGCGACAACTGCATTAAAGCCTTTAAGTATTTAATTGACAATTATCATGATTTACATTAAAATACTTCTGGCATCTTGCTCTTTTTGGTAAAGGCGTTTATAATGAAATTGCAACATTGCATCCTATTTCCTGCATTTTTAGAGGGAGGCCTTATATGAGCGAACAAAAAATATACAAAGTTCTTGCCGCCAACCGCGGTGAGATCGCCATAAGAATTTTCAGGGCTTGCTATGACCTCGGCCTTAAAACGGTCGCCATGTACTCCAACGAGGACACACTCAGCCTGTTTCGGACACATGCCGACGAGGCATACCTGATCGGCAAAAACAAAAGCCCGCTTGGCGCCTATCTGGACATCCCAACCATCATCAGCCTTGCCAAGCAGCACCATGTTGACGCCATTCATCCGGGATACGGCTTTTTGTCTGAGAACGCCGATTTTGCCAAAGCCTGCGAGGCGGCGGGCATTATTTTTGTCGGCCCGCCGTCCGGCGTTTTGGAGAAGATGGGTGACAAGCTCTCGGCAAAGGCCATCGCCGTTGCCTGCGATGTCCCCGTTATTCCGGGCACGACGACGCCTTTGAAGAGCGCTGAGGAGGCGCTTGAAAAGGCCATTTCATTCGGGTTTCCTGTTATTCTCAAGGCCGCCGGCGGCGGCGGGGGGCGCGGTATGCGCCGCTGTGACACGCCGGAGGAGGTTGAGCCGTCTTTTCACCTCGTTAAAAGCGAGGCCATCAAGGCCTTCGGCAATGACGATATCTTTATTGAAAAATTCCTCGTCGATCCAAAGCATATAGAAGTTCAGATTCTGGCCGACGCACACGGCAACGTTCTGCACCTCGGCGAGCGCGACTGCTCGCTGCAGCGGCGCTACCAGAAGGTCGTTGAATTTGCCCCGGCGTTTTCCGTTCCCGAGGAGACGCGGCGGAAGCTTTACGACGACGCCGTCAAAATTGCCAAGTCTGTCGGCTATGTGAACGCCGGTACGGTTGAATTCCTTGTCGACAAGAATGGCGGCCACTATTTTATCGAGATGAACCCGCGCATTCAGGTTGAGCACACCGTGACTGAAATGGTGACGGGTGTTGACCTTGTCAGAGCGCAGATTTTGATTGCCGAGGGCCATCCGCTCAGCCACCCCGAAATCGGCCTGACAAGTCAGGCTGACCTCCGGATGAACGGCTTTGCCATTCAATGCCGCGTGACGACGGAGGACCCGGCCAACAGCTTTGCCCCCGACACCGGCAAAATAACGTCCTACCGTTCCGGCGGCGGCTTTGGCGTCCGTCTCGACGGCGGCAACGCCGCGACAGGCGTTACCATCTCACCGTACTATGATTCCCTGCTCGTCAAGGTCACCGTCTGGGACAACACGTTCCCGGGCGTCTGCCGCAAGGCCTCGCGCGCCATCAACGAGCTGCATATCCGCGGCGTTAAGACGAATATCCCCTTCGTTACAAATATCCTCCATCACCCTGTTTTCCTCTCCGGCGACTGTTATACGAAATTTATCGACAACACGCCGGAGCTGTTTGAATTCACCGGCTCACGCGACAGAGGCACACGCGTGCTTAAATACATTGCCGGTATTCAGGTGGCGACACCCGACGCATCCCGCCAGCCCTACGCCGAGCCGCGCTACCCGGAGCCACAGAAGCCCGTTGGTAACGGCTTAAAACAGCTTTTAGACCTTGAGGGCCCCGATGCCGTTAAAAACTGGGTGCTGGATCAGAAAAAGCTCCTCATTGGTGATACAACGATGCGCGACGCGCACCAGTCGCTCTTCTCAACGCGCCTGCGCACGCATGACATGCTCATGGCTGCGGAAGGGACGGCCGATATCCTTGCCGACTGCTTTGCTTTGGAGATGTGGGGCGGCGCAACGTTTGACGTGGCATACCGCTTCCTGCACGAGTCCCCTTGGGATCGTCTTGAAAAGCTCCGGCAGAAAATCCCGAACATTATGTTCCAGATGCTCCTGCGCGGCTCCAACGCCGTCGGCTACACCAACTATCCCGATAATCTCGTCCGCGCCTTTATCGCGGAGGCCGCCAAGGGCGGGATCGATGTCTTCCGTATCTTCGACTCGCTCAACTGGATTCCCGGCATGGAAATCGCGATGGACGAGGTTTTGAAGCAGAATAAGATTTGCGAGGCCGCCGTCTGCTACACCGGCGACATTCTCGACCCGAAGCGTGACAAGTACACGCTGAAATACTATGTCGATTTTGCCAAAGAGGTCGAAAAGCGCGGTGCGCACATTTTGGCAATCAAGGATATGTCCGGCTTGCTGAAGCCCTACGCGGCGAAAAAGCTTGTGGCGGCGCTCAAGCAGGAGGTCGGTATCCCTGTCCGCTTCCACACGCACGATACGAGCGGCAATCAGGTTGCGGCAATCCTTCTGGCTGCCGAGGCCGGTGTTGACATTGCCGACACGGCCATCGCCTCCATGTCCTCCCTCACCTCCCAGCCGTCGATGAACTCCGTCGTAGCGGCCCTGCAGGGTACCGAGCGCGACACGGGCTTTGATCTCGAGCGCCTGCAGGCGCTTGAAGAGTACTGGGCCGACGTGCGCGACCGCTATATCTGCTTTGACAGTGGCCTGAAAAACCCCATGACGGAGATTTACCGCTATGAGATCCCCGGTGGCCAATATACAAATCTGCAACCGCAGGTCGTCTCCCTCGGTCTCGGCAGCCGCTTTGACGAGGTCAAGGAGATGTACAAAACCGTCAACGACATGCTCGGTGACCTCGTCAAGGTCACGCCGTCGTCCAAGATGGTCGGCGACCTCGCCATCTTCATGGTGCAGAACAATCTGACGGCAGAAAACGTTGCCCAAAAGGGCGAGGCACTCACCTTCCCCGATTCCGTCGTCAGCTATTTTAAGGGCATGATGGGCCAGCCTGCCTGGGGCTTCCCGGAGGATTTGCAGCGCGTCGTCTTAAAAGGCGAAAAACCGATTACCTGCCGCCCCGGCGAGCTTTTGCCGCCAGTCGACTTTGACGCCATTGAAAAGGACGTCAAGAAATACATCCCCAATCCGAAAGAGCGCGACCTTATCTCTTGGTGTTTGTATCCGAAGGTCCTCGCCGATTACTTCGAGCACAGTCAGGAATACGGCGATATCGCCAACATGAACAGCCACGTCTTCTTCGAGGGCATGGAGGTCGGCGAGACGACGCAGATCACCATTGAGGACGGCAAAACGCTCGTTATCAAATACCTTGGCCTTGGCACGACGAATGACGACGGCACGCGCAACGTCCACTTTGAGCTCAACGGCATGCGCCGCGACGTCGCCGTCCCCGACCCGACGGTCGCGGATACGACGAAGCATGTCACGCTGGCTGACCCGGAGGACAAAGCGCAGGTCGGCGCGTCGATCCCCGGTATGGTGTCTAAAATCAATGTCGCTGTCGGCGATACGGTTGAGGAAAATCAGGTGCTCGCCGTCATCGAGGCCATGAAAATGGAGACGAGCGTCGTTGCCCGAATGGCTGGCACCGTTGACAAGGTGCTCGTCAGCGCGGGGCAAACCGTTAAAGCCGGTGAGCTGCTCGTGGAAATCAAATAAAAACAGCATAAACAAAACTGCCTTCCCACCGGGAAGGCAGTTTTTTATTATGAAAACGGGTAAATGCAAACGGGCTGATGCCCTTTACGCGCTGACGATGGCCTCCAGCCTGTCCACCTGATCGCTCGTTCCGATGACGATAATACTGTCACCGGCACCGAGAACCTCATTCGCTCTGGGATTAATTTTAACATTGCTCTCGTCCTTCTTTTTGAGCGCCAGGACAATGAGCCCCGTCTGCTCCGGTATCTTTGCCTCGCTCAGGTTTTTTCCGGCGATGGACGACTGCGGCGTAATGATAACCTCTTCAATATCAAGCATCACATCCCCTGTGCGGGTCATCACATCGAGAAAGGACGTGACGGATGGGCGGATCATTGCCGCAGCGATTCTTTGACCGCCGATTTCATTTGGGGAAATTGTTTTGTTGGCGCCGGCTTTAATGAGTTTGTTGTGGGCCGTACGCTCGACGGCTCTGGCGACGATATATATCTGCTCGTTGAGTCCTCTGGCTGTCAGCACGGTAAAAACATTGTCGGTGTCTGACGACAGCGTGCAAACCATGCCCTTCGCTTGCATAATACCGGCTTTATGAAGCGTTTCCTCGTGTGTGGCGTCGCCTAAAATTGTCAGAACACTCTCCTCAACGAGTTCATCGTGGCGATCGGCATCCTTTTCGATCACAATGAAATCCACGCCGCTGTCTTTAAAATACTCGATCACCGTATGCCCGACGTCTCCGGCACCGCAAACAATGTAATGACTATTAAGCGCGCTGATTTTTGCAGACATACGCCTTCTCCTCCATGCATTCTTGATATTGCCTTCAAAAATAAAGGTAACGAGGCTTGTAAAGCTATAGCCGACAATGGAAAGCCCTGCAAAAATTATAACGATGGAAAACAGCTTGGCGGCGTCCGTCATCTTGGCGACCTCGCTGAAGCCGACCGTTGAAATCGTAATGACCGTCATATACAACGCGTCGATAAATCCGACGTGCAGAAAGAACATATAACCCGTTACACCGACAACAAACAGCGCCAGCAATAAGCTCAGAACAAGCGCCAATTTTCGCCCATTATGCACAGATATCATCCTCATCGTTTATTTATCGACAGTATACCAGAGTGCACACGCAGCCGTCCAGCACCGTGCAGACATGATCGGCACAGCGTATCCATCCGGTAAAGGAGGCGGAGGCGCCGTGCGCCTCCGCTTTGGTTATTTCTTTTTGTTCTTCTCGTAAATAATAAAAAGGCCTCGCAAAAGAAGGTTTTCATCATGGATGATTTCATGACGGCAGTATGGGATAATCCGCGCGGACAGGCCGCCGGTGGCAACGACGGTGGCCTTCATGGAGAGTTCCGCCTCCATCCGGTCAATCATGCCGTCAATCATTGACGCCGTACCGAAAATGGCGCCGCTTTTCATGCAGTCAATCGTGTTGCCGCTGACAGCCTTTGACGGCGGTTCAATCGGCACCTTCGGCAGCTGCGACGTCCCGCTTGACAGGGCGTTCATCGACAGGGCAACGCCCGGGTAAATCGCGCCACCGATATAACTGCCGTTCTTGTCAATAACGGAGATCGTCGTCGCCGTCCCCATATCAAAAACAATGACCGGCAGGCGATATGTGGCAATAGCGGCAACACCGTCTGCCACGAGGTCACTGCCAAGCTGCGCGGGATTGTCGATCAGAATATTCATCCCCGTCTTCACCCCGGCACCGACGACGAGCGCGTCAAGACCGGTGAGACTTTTGACGGCTGTCTTCAGCACCGGCAGGAGCGGCGGCACAACAGACGAGATGATCGCCCCGTCGAACCCGTCGCAGCGGATACCTTCAAATTCGAGAATGTTTTTAATGCCAACGGCATACTCACACTCGGTTCTTGAAATATCGGTCAGCATGCGGAAGACGTGTGAAATCTCGCCGCCGTCAATACAGCCGATGACAATATTGGAATTACCGACATCGATGGCAAGCAGCATGGGCTTCTCCCTTTCTATGCGATTTTAAAATACCGGAGCGCTTTGCAGACGCCGATGACAAGTATGCACGAAACAGCCGCCTCGGCAAGACCGTTTGTTAGGGCAACAGTCCCGACAAGAGGCAGCACGGCGCCGAGTGCCAGCTGATACTTATCCGCAATAATCTCTTTTGCCAGCAAATACAACGCGCCGAGATAAAAGACGGTATTCGTCAGCGATCCTAGAACACCGGATATACCAAAGGAAACGACATCTTTTTTCTGTTTCAGCAAATGATTGCTCAGTTTGTAAACATAACCCGCAAACAGCCCAGTCAAAACGCGCGGGACAAATGCGATGACAAAATAAGCCAGAGGCTCTTGGGCGACGGTGCCTAGCGCCACGATATCCGTCGTCTGACCCGTTACGGCGAGATAAAAGCATAAGAGCCCCCAAATCCCGCCTAAAACGGAACCTGCGACAGGCCCAAGCAGAACGGCACCGATGATAACAGGAACCTGATAAACTGTCGCAACGATCGGGCCGACGGGGATATTGCCGAAATTAAATACTGTCATGATGATGACGATGGCGATTAAAACCGCCATCCTGGCCAGAAGCAAAACACGCGAACTAATGTTTGCACTTTGCATAAAATCCTCCCTGCTGCCGCTTTTCGTTCGAAAATGCAGCGCATTAATAACCGACTTCTCGGTGTGAACATAAAATCCGTGCCGACATTTTACCGAATCGGCCTGATTTTTTCAAGTCGCGCAGTTAAAAAAACTGCGCCGTTTGGCCGTGTATTCCCGATATTGTGACCGCAAGGCCCGGAAAGGCTGCCGTGAGTGTTTCCGCCAAAACGGGCGTCACCACGTTTTCCGTGCAGAAATGGTCACCGTCGATGAGATTGATGCCGCATTCCTTGGCCTCAAGGAAGACATCGTATTTGACATCCGCCGTCAGGAGCGTATCGCACCCGGCGGCAATGGCCTGCCCGAGACTGCTGCCGCCAGAGCCGCCGACAACGGCGACTTTATGAACAGTGCGCCCGGCATCGTGATAGCGCAGCCCATTTGTCTTCAGGGCATTTTTGACCGATGCGAGAAAATCGGGCAGCGCGGCGGGTTTCGAAAGATGCCCGCAACGGCCGTAGGAAAACGGCTGCTCGGCCTCCCACCCGTCAACGCCGAGCAGGCC
Source organism: Oscillospiraceae bacterium CM (assembly GCA_022870705.1). Lineage (NCBI taxonomy): Bacteria > Bacillati > Bacillota > Clostridia > Eubacteriales > Oscillospiraceae > Oscillospiraceae bacterium JHJ. Next base: position 870,307 of record CP072107.1, on the reverse strand, counting down.
GACATCACAAAGGCCGACCGTGGCAGCAAGCGCGTCGTTGACGCCGCCTGCGGCGGCGTCCAGATTTGTGTGCAGACAGATTGCCGATATACCGCCGGATAAAAGAGCGGTGACTTTACGCCCGATCTTGTCGGTATCCGTCACGCTTTTGAGCGAAAAGAAAAGCGGGTGGTGCGAGACGATGAGCTCGGCTCCGTGCGATGACGCCTCTTGGATAACTGCGTCTGTAATATCGAGACTGACGAGAATCCGCGTGACAGGGCGCTCGGAAAAGCCCACAAGAAAGCCAACATTGTCAAATTCCATCTTCAGCCCAAGGGGCGCGATCCCTTCGAGCTTATTTTTTACATCGGCGACTGTTACCATGCGTCCGTCTCCTTTTTGAAGCGATTAAGTTCATCCAGCTTCTTTTCAAGGCTGGCGCGCGCGCCGCCTTGAGAGCGCGTAGCTTTTGAAAGGCCAGAAAGCGCCCTTTCCGTTTTCTCCAGCTGCCCCATGAGGTATTCCGGCAGCAGGGGGTCTTTCCGATGCAGCAGGATATTGAGCGGGTTCGTGTGCGTCGACTCCGTTTGCCCGCCTGCCAGCATCACAAGATAAATCCGGCCGCCGTCTTCAGCGAGGACGGCGTCACAGATATCGTAGCCGCTGTCATGCAGCCAGGAGATAAGCACGTCGGCCTTTGACTGCGGCTGGAGAATTAGGCGTATGGCGTCACATCGCGTCCACGGCGCTTCGGATAGGATTTTGATCATCACTTCCCCGCCGAGACCGGCAAGGACGATATGGTCAACCCCGATGCCCGATATCCCGATGAGCCCGTCCGTCTGGATAAACGAAATCCTGTCATAAACACCCGCGTCGCGGGCTGTCCGGCGCGCCCGGTCAAGGGGGCCTTTTTTGATATCGGCGGCAATCAGGCGCGCTGCCGGGTCGACAGCGGCTAGATGCGCCGGGAGATAACCGTGATCGGTGCCGACATCGGCAACGACGGCGCCCGGCTTTATAAACGCACAGACGGATTGGAGTCTGTTTGAAAGCGTATCTTTTTTCATTTGGCACCTGTACTGAAAAAGCGGGGGCAAGCCCCCGCCTTTCACCGCCTGTTAATTATTCGTTGACTAATTCGTTGAGCTTCACGATAAACTCATCGATATCAACGCCGTGAACCTCGCACGCTTCGCCAAGCGTCTCGCCGCTTGCCATGGCGCAGCCGAGGCAGTGCATGCCGATTGACATGAACAAGGGTGCCGACTCCGGCGCAATCGTGAGAATATCCGCAATGACCGTATCTTTTGTAATCTGCGACATCAAATATGCCTCCAATATTTCTAAATATAAAAGACCTTGCTGTCTATATTATATCCTAATAATTTCACAATTTCAACAGCTTGCTTTAAAAAGTATCCTTTTTCTGTCTATTTTCAGCGATGATGAATATGCGGCAGTAAATGACCATAAAAGCACACAAGAGCCAAGGCCCTGTTTTTACAGCGCTTTGACTCTTATTTTGCTGATCGTCAGCCGCGGAGCGGCCGTTCGTTCAAATTATCCGGCGATTAAGCCTCTCTCATCTTTGCAAAGCAGTCGCTGCAGTAGACCGGACGGTCAGACTTGGGCTCGAAGGGAACCTTCGCCTCATTGCCGCAGGAAGCGCAGGTGGCCTTGAAATACTCTCTGGGGCCACGGGCAGCATTCTTGCGCATGTCACGGCAGTTCTTGCAGCGCTGCGGCTCGTTCTGGAAACCGCGCTCGGCATAAAACTCCTGCTCACCGGCGGTGAAAATGAATTCGCTGCCGCATTCCTTGCATACTAATGTCTTGTCTTCGTACATGATGAAACCTCTCTTTTGACAAAAAATACTTTACCCTTTCGGGTTTTTTTATTTGCGCTCAGCTTTCACTGATTATCGCCGTAATTTAACAGGTGTGCAAGCTTTTTCCTGATCCTCTGCACAGCATTGTCCACCGATTTTTGGGGTTTATTCACTTTCAGAGCCATCTCCTCGTAGGAGAAACCTTCCAAATACAGCCCCAAGACGTTTGATTCAAATCGGGACAGAGAGCCAAACAAACAGTCTGTAATTTCATGAACACGCTCTCTCGCTATAACAAACTCTTCAGGATCGCGCAAAGAAAACAACCCTTGGGTATTATTCTCGTCAAGCTCGGGAGATTCCAACGATACATAGTCATTCAGCGGTGTATGCTTAAACCGGGAAGCCGTTTTAATGGCGCTGATTAAACGCCTTCTGATACAAAATTCTGCGTAAGTTTTAAACTGAACCTCTTTGGCGGGATCAAAATGCCTGACTGCCGACAAGAGACCGAGCATGCCTTCTTGAATCAAATCCTCGCTGTCGCCGCCTGCCAAAAAATAGGGACGCGCACATGCTTTCACAAGCCGGCTATATTCAGCGATGAGTTCCTCTTCGGCTGATGCGTCTCCGGTGGAAGCCAGGTTCGTAAGTTCCGCATCGCGGTTACTGTAAAATTTACTCATAAATATACCGAATTAGAAAAACTGACACATGCTGTTCAAATTATAGAGTCCGGCGGTCATTATGTCAAGCATTTTCGTTAAAATTTTATATAAATTCTTAAAACCCCTGACAATTTATAGCGATTTTATCAAATTTATGAGACTATTCGCGGTGTTTAAAGCCGTTTCCTGCGTTTTAGCCTCTACCATGACGCGGATGAGCGCCTCCGTCCCAGACGGGCGGACAAGGATACGGCCTGACGCCCCAAGCTTTTTTTCTTCGGCTGAGACAGCTTCCTGAAGGGCGCTGCTATCCATGATCGCCTCTTTGGCGCTGTTGCCGCCGCTAATCGGCTGGTTGAGCAGCACCTGCGGGTACTGCGGTACATCGCGTGTTAAAACAGAGACAGGCTTTTGTGACGCCGAGACAACGCTCATGAATTTGACGGCGGCCAACTGCCCGTCACCCGTCGTCATATCATCGAGAAAAATGATATGGCCGGATTGTTCACCGCCGAGGTTTCCGCCGCGCGCCTGCATCATTTCCAGAACGTTTCGGTCGCCGACTGCGGCGCAGAGGAGCTCAATGCCGTTTTGAGCGGCAAATTCATGAAAGCCGAGGTTTGACATCACGGTAGCAATGACGGCATTATTTTTAAGCGTCCCCTTTTCCTTCATAAACCGGCCCATCACAGCCATCATCTTATCGCCGTCGACGGCGTCGCCGTTTTCGTCGACAACAAGGCAGCGGTCGGCGTCCCCGTCAAAGGCAAAGCCGAGATCAAAACCACCCGTGCGCACAAAGTCCTGTAGGCGGCCGATATGCGTTGAACCGCAGCCGTCGTTGATATTCGTGCCGTTGGGATGGTCGGATAGGATTTCAAAGGTAATATCGAATTTGGAGAACAGGCGCGCCGCCGTCGACGAGGCGGCGCCGTTGGCACAATCAACCGCGACACGCAGGCCGCTGATCGGCGCCGGTGCCGCGTGCGCGAGATAATCGATATAAAGGTCACTGCCCCGCCCATCATCTTTTAAAACGCGGCCGAGCCCGTTGTGCGTTTTGCGACTGGTAGGGTATTCACCGTCAATCATGCGCTCAATGCGCTCTTCCATAGCGTCTGAGAGCTTAAACCCGCTTTGATCAAATATTTTGATGCCGTTATGCTCATACGGATTGTGTGACGCGGAGATGACAATGCCCAGCTGGGCGCCAAGGCGCACCGTTAAAAAGGCGACGGCGGGCGTTGGCAGAACGCCGAGAGGCATGACGTCCGCCCCCGCGGAGCATATTCCGGCAATGAGCGCCGCCTCCAGCATATCGGACGATAGGCGCGTATCCTTCCCGATCAGGATGAGCGGCTTGCGCCCGTCGTCCGCCGCTAAAACAGTCGCGGCGGCACAACCGACACGGTAGGCCGTTTCCGCGTCCAGCGTCTCATTGACGATGCCGCGGATGCCGTCCGTCCCGAAATATTTTCCCATGTAATCATTCCTTTAAAATAGTAGCGAACTTACAGAGCCTTCCCTTTGGGGAAGGTGGCACGACTGAAAGCCGTGACGGACGAGGGTTCTTTGTAACGCGGAAAGATTACCTCATCAGTCTCGCTTCGCTCGCCAGCTTCCCCAAGGGGAAGCCATAAATTAATTCTTCGCAGGGCGGGACCGACTTGGCCCGCCAGCATTTCATATCAAAAACTCAATTGATCATTTCCGGCAAACACAAGCCCCAAATGCTCGTAGGCCAGGCGCGTAACGCACCGCCCGCGCGGCGTTCGCGTTAAAAAGCCCTGCTGCATAAGGAAAGGCTCATAGACGTCTTCCAGTGTCACCGACTCCTCGTTAATGGTGGCGGCAATTGTCTCAAGCCCGACAGGGCCGCCGCCGTAATTTCTGATAATGCTCTCCAGAAGCCGCCTGTCAATGGCGTCCAGGCCTGTGCGGTCAATTTCCAGCTGTGAGAGCGCCATATCTGCCGTCTCGTAGGTGATGACGCCGCTGCCCATGACTTCGGCAAAATCGCGCACGCGGCGCAAGAGCCTGTTGGCAATACGCGGCGTGCCGCGGCTGCGGGAAGCAATTTCACGCGCGCCATCCGGTTCTGTCGGAATCCCAAGCAGCTTTGCGGAGCGTTCGACAATCCCGCGGAGCTCCTCCGGCGTATACAGCTCCAGCTTGAGGTCGATGCCGAAGCGATCCCGCAGCGGTGAAGAGAGCTGGCCCGACCGCGTCGTCGCACCGACGAGCGTAAAGCTCTTGAGCTCCAGACAGATAGAGGTCGCGGCAGGTCCCTGGCCGATGATAATATCGATCTGCTTATCCTCCATCGCAGGGTACAGGATTTCCTCGATGGCGCGGTTCATCCGGTGAATCTCGTCAATAAACAGTATATCGTTCTCATTCAAATTGGTGAGGAGCGCCGCCAAATCCTTCGGTTTTTCAATCGCCGGGCCGGATGTTTTTCGCAGTGTCACGCCCATTTCATTGGCGATGATGGCGGCTAGCGTCGTCTTCCCGAGACCCGGGGGGCCGTGCAGCAAGACGTGGTCCAGTGGCTCATTGCGGCGGCGCGCACCTTCGATGAAGATGGCGAGGTTTGCCTTCGCCTTCTCCTGACCGACGTACTCCGTCAGCGACTGCGGGCGCAGGCTGCCCTCGCCGTCATCCTCCCGGAGAAAAGACGTGGTGAGCAGCACCTCGTCGTCGGCTCCTTCTTTTTTTCTGTTATCGGTAAAATCAATACTCATATGTCATCTTCCGCATCATGATTTGAGGCTGTTTTTAAGAACGTGGCGGACAATTTCCTCAACGGTGAGTGCTGAAGTATCGATGCTGCGGAGCGATGCCGTAATTTCGCTCTGGCTGTAGCCGAGCACGGCCAGAGCGGACGCCGCGTCTGACAGCTTGGCACCGCTTGTCCCGGCGACAGCCGTTTCCGGCGCAGTGACGCCGCCCGTTTTCAAACCGGCACTCTCCTTGGCAATCTTATCTTTGAGTTCCAGGATCACGCGCTGGGCGATTTTTTTGCCAACGCCTGGGGCGCGCGTCAGCGCCCGCTCGTCGTCGTTGATAATTGACAGCGCCAGCATCTCCGGCGTCCCGGACGACAGGATGGCAAGCGCCGCCTTCGGCCCGACGCCGGAGACGGATAAAAGCTGTTCGAAAAAGCGCTTTTCACCGAGATCGTAAAACCCGTAAATATCAAAGGCGTCTTCTTTAATATGGCAGTATGTATAAAGGCGCGCTTTTTTGCCTGTTTCCAAGTGTGAAAGCGTATTCATCGACGTGTGGCATGCGTAGCCGGCCCCGGCAATGTCAACGACGGCGAGATTCTGGTCGAGCAGCGTAACTGGGCCTTCTAAATAGTAGAACATACCTGGCCTCCGTTTAGATTGAGCAGTGACTGCGCCACGCGCGCGTGGCAAATGGCGATGGCCAGCGCGTCGGCCGCATCGTCCGGCCGTGGCGCCGATTCCATTGACAAAAGCCGCCGCACCATTTCCATGACCTGCTTTTTTCCGGCGCGGCCGTAACCGGCGACCGTTTGCTTGACTTGCAGCGGGGTGTATTCATACATTGGAATTTGATGCTCTTCGCCCGCCAGAACGAGAACGCCGCGCCCGTGCGCAACCGAAATTCCTGTTTTCAGGTTTGTGTTGAAAAACAGCTCCTCAACGGCGATTGCGTCCGGCTTGAACGTATCGATCAGCTGGCAGATGTCCAGATATATATGATGCAGGCGCAGCGCCAGGCGCATGCCCGCGGGCGTTGTAATCACGCCGCAGCGGATGAGTGACTGGCGGCTGCCAGTCGTTTCGATGACGCCGAAGCCAACGGTGGCGATGCCGGGGTCAACACCAAGAATAATCATGTCAACACATGCCTTTAAAGCGCCAGACCCGCATATTCTGTCATAACAGGCGCTGATGATTTAGTCAATTCAGGAGTGTCACTGCCACTATGTCTCATTATTCTACCACACGTGCCAGCCTGTGGCAACCTTCTGTCAAGTCGGCCTATTTCACACTCTCAATGCCCCTGCATACACTATATTGAAGTCAAACACACCCATCATTTTCATCAAGGAGGAAAACAAATGCCAGAACGGGTTTTACCGGGCCCCGTGCAGGAAAACTCCTGCATCAGAGAGGCCGTTTGCGTTCATACACGGAAGATCTACGATTCTTGTAAGGATAAAGACTGCGTCGAAGACCTCCGCCTTTATCCGACACGGGAGTCTCAATGTTACATAGAAAACGCCGTCAGCGTCCGCGCCAAGTCGGCAAAGCTTCTTTATATTTCAATCGATGTTGAAGAGGTCAGCTTTAACAAAGGCTACTATACCGTCGACCTCCGCTATTTTTACAAGGTCAAAGGCGAGGCTTTTTCACTCGTCAACAGACCGGCCGAGATTTCCGGCCTTTGCATTTTCGACAAGCGCGTGATCCTGTTCGGCAGCGAGGGCAGCGCCAAGGTCTTCACGTCAAAGACGTCTCTCCACGGTCTTGATTCTAAAACGATCGAGACGACAAACCTGCCAATCGCCGTTGCCGAAGCTGTCGACCCCATTGTCCTCGGCATGAAGCTCGTCGATGTCTGCGACCATCACAAGGGTGATACCGGTGTTTACGAAATTCCCGGCTTCATCGCTGAGAGTTTTCCCGGCGAGCTGCTGTTTGAAAACACAGACCGCCGCGTCCTGGTGACGCTTGGCCAGTTCTCCATCGTGCGCCTCGAGCGCGACACGCAGCTGCTCATCCCATCTTACGACTACTGCATGCCCGACAAGGAGTGCATTGGCTCCGGCGAAGACGACCCCTGCACGCTCTTCTCGCGCATCCACTTCCCTGTTGACGAATTCTTCCCGCCCGACACGCTCGATTGCCCCGAGGGCTACCGCGAGGCCCGGGCCGACAACCTCAAATCCTGAGGCCCTTTACATAACGAAGCAGCGCCCGCCAGATGGCGGGCGCTGCTTTAAAAATCTGCTTATTCCGTGACGTACGGCAAAAGCGCGATCTGACGGGCGCGCTTGATGGCGACCATCAGCTGGCGCTGGTGCTGCGCGCAGACGCCTGTTGTTCTGCGGGGCAGAATTTTGCTGCGGTCGGACAGGAAGCGGCGCAATTTCGCCGTATCCTTATAGTCAATAGACTGGCATTTGTCCACGCAGAATTGACAAACCTTCCTGCGCTTGCGGCCGTGGCCTCTGCCGTCTCGTTCGTTACTCGCCAAGATGTGTTCCTCCTAACTTTTCAAATGAAAGCAAAGCAAAAATACTAAAACGGGAGATCACCGTCGTCATCCGTCAGCTCGGCAAAATCCGAGCCGGTGACGGGCGTTTGATACCCACCCGAAAAATCGCTTTTTTGCTCAGGCACGTTAAACCCGCTGTTTTCCCTACTTTTTTTGCTGTCGGTAAAATAGATATTGTCAGCAATAACCTCCGCCGAGCGGCGCTTATTGCCATCCTTATCCGTCCAGTCTCGAATCTGAAGCCGCCCGGTTACAGCAGCCATCTGACCCTTTACAAAATACTTGGAGACAAACTCCGCCGTATTCCGCCAAGCGACAATGTCGATAAAATCCGTCTGCCGCTCTCCGCCGTCTTTTGAGGCAAAGCCTCTGTCGACAGCCAGCGAGAACGACGATACTGCTGTGCCCGTCTGTGTGTGCCGGAGCTCAGGATCTCTTGTCAGCCTACCCATGAGAACGACTTGGTTCATGACTATCCTCCTATTCGCCGATAACGGTAATGAGTGAACGCATGATGCCGTCTGTGATCTTTAAGACGCGGTCAAGCTCCGCAGGAAATTCGGGGCCTGATTGAAATTTTGCCAACACATAAAAGCCATCCGGTTTGTCGTTGATCGGATACGCGAGCCTGCGCTTGCCAATTTCTTCGAGCTCATTAAGCGTACCGTTGGCCTCGATAAGCGTCTTGAATTTTTCCGCGATCGCGGAAATTTCCTCTTCACCCTTATCTAGGTCAATGATGTACATAAGCTCATAATTTGCCGTTGTTTTTGCCATCATTTGCACCTCCTTCTGGACATATGGCCCCCGGTCGCGCCGGGAGCAAGGATTTTAGCCCACAAAAAGCAGGCTTAATAATTATACATGAAATGCGGGCTTTGTCAATCTTTGTTTGATTTCGCCAAGATGGCTTCTATCAAAAACCACCCATCTTTCACTATAATATAACATAATTTCTAATAATTACAATCGAAATTTGAGATTTTGACAAAAAAATCTCGTGCCCGCCGAACGAGCACGAGATCAAAAACCTGATTTTTTATTCCTGAATGCCCGGGAGCTTGGGGATGGCGTCAAAGCCGCGCTTTAAGTCCTCGTCTGTTGGGATATAATCCGTCATCGTACCGTCGTTATACGACATATAGGCGGTCATATCGAAATAGCCGGTGCCAGAGAGGCCGAAGAGAATCGTTTTGGCTTCGCCTGTCTCCTTGCATTTGAGGGCTTCGTCAATCGCCACGCGGATGGCGTGGGCCGATTCCGGGGCGGGCAGAAGGCCTTCTGCCTTGGCAAACAGCTTCGCCGCTTCAAAAACGCTTGTCTGCTCGACAGCGCGCGCCTCGTCGATGAAGCCGTCATGATACAGCTGAGAGATGATGGGGCTCATGCCGTGGTAGCGCAGGCCCCCGGCGTGGTTGGACGGCGGGATGAAGGACGCGCCGAGCGTGTACATCTTGGCTAAGGGCGTCACCATACCCGTATCGCAGAAGTCATAGGCAAATTTGCCGCGTGTCAGGGACGGGCAGGAGGCCGGTTCGACAGCGATGAAACGGGGGCTTGTTTTGCCTGCGAGCTTATCGGCCATGAAGGCAGACATCAGGCCGCCAAGGTTGGACCCGCCGCCTGCGCAGCCAATGACAACGTCGGGATATTCGTCAATTTTCTCCATGGCCGTCTTCGCCTCCAGGCCGATGACGGATTGGTGCAGCAGCACCTGATTGAGAACGCTGCCCAACACGTAACGATACCCCTCTGTCGTCACGGCGACCTCCACGGCCTCGCTGATAGCTGTGCCGAGGCTGCCCGTTGAGTCGGGATTGTCGGCAAGCATTTTACGGCCAATATTCGTCGTATCGGATGGTGACGGGATGATGGAAGCGCCGTACGTCTCCATAACAGCCTTGCGGTAAGGCTTTTGCTGCGAGGAGATTTTAACCATGTAAACCTTACAGTCCAGCCCGAAGTAGCTGCACGCCATCGACAGCGCCGTACCCCATTGGCCGGCACCCGTTTCGGTTGTCACGCCCTTGAGGCCCTGCTGTTTGGCGTAAAACGCCTGCGCGAGAGCAGAATTGAGCTTATGGCTGCCGGACGTGTTGCCGCCCTCATATTTGTAATAGATTTTTGCCGGTGTGCCGAGCGCCTTTTCCAAAAAATACGCCCGAAAGAGCGGCGAGGGGCGGAACATTTTATAATACTCGCGAACCTCCTCCGGAATTTCGATAAAGCGGTCTTTATCATTGAGCTCCTGCGAAACAAGCTCGTCACAGAAAACGGGCGTCAGGTCGGCCGACGTGACAGGCTGGAGCGTGCCGGGATGGAGAATCGGGCGGTGGTCCGTCTTCATATCGGCGCGGACATTGTACCACGCCTTCGGAATTTCCTCTTCGCTTAAAACAATTCGATAGGGAATTTTGGACATGTTTATCTCCTTTCAAGATACAAAAGAGTCATTTAAGGCATTGGCGCAAACGCAGAGCTTCTTTTTAATCCACATCCTGATAAACCGTCTCCGGCGGAACGTCCAGCTGCTGCGGATGGCGGATAAAGCTTTTGAAATACTTAAAGACCTGCGCGAAATAAAACCCATCGCTGATGCGCTCGTCTAAAACAAGCGTGTAGTCGATATACTTCTTTTCGACGACCTTCCCGTCGGCCTCCATTTCAAACGCGCGGCGTTTGGCCCCAAAGGCCAGGAAAAGCGGGAGGTTGCCGAAATTATACAGGTGGTGATAGACGGGCGGTATCCCGATCGAGCCGAGATCCGTCACGATGAGCGAGCCGTGGAAAGGGCTTGCATCCACCAGCATCTGCGGCAGAATGCCGTAATAATCGAATATATTCAGAATAAAAACAAGGAATTTCAAGATAAGACGCGGAATTTTCATCATTGCCGCCGCGACGCCGTCCGTGTTCGTCTCCTCCACGCCTTCCTTGATTTTGTCGATCTCGGCGTTGATTTTATGATAGATGTCAGTAATCGTATCGCGCGGGTCAAGCTTCACTTTGATGGACGTTTCGCCCGCCTCGGTCGACATGGCCTTCTTAACCATCATAACGACCTCGATACAGTTGCGCGCGTAGATGCGCTGCCCGGCGACAAAACGGTTGAGCGCCGGTTTCTGACTGACAACGCGGACATAGGCGGACAGAAACACGTGCAGCATGCCCATGCCGGGATACCCCTCGGCGCGCTTTTTCCTTAAAAAGCGGTCAACCTCCGTGATCTCGATGCTGTCGGCAAAGCTGTTGTTGGCGTCGTTTTTGAGCTTCATAATAAACGGCGCGAATTTATACAACGGGTCGAGTGACCGCAGAAGCCTGCCGTCTCTCCTGTCACCAAAACGTTTTTTCGTCTTCTCCATATTCCCCACTCCTCAGGCAATGCCGCACGGCAGCCGCCGTGGCACCATCATAGCTGAAACGGACCGGGATTGCAAGACACACAGCCGATAGGCTGATGTTTTCTGTTATAAAATCGCCGGAAGCGAGTCGTCGTTAAACACCCAGTCACGTACGTGGGTGACGGAAAAAGCGTCTTTCCGCAGGCGGCAGACCACTTTGGATATCCCGGCGTTGATAATGAGCCGACGGCACATTGTGCACGGTGTCGTCCCATTAATGTATTCCCCTGTCGACGTTTCCAGACCGACGAGGTACAGCGTTGCGCCGATGATATCGCGGCGCGGCGCGGATACGATGGCGTTTGCCTCGGCGTGGACGCTGCGACAGAGCTCGTAGCGCTCACCGCTGGGGATTTTGAGGCTCTCCCGGGTGCAGTATTCCAGATCGTCGCAGTTTTTCCTGCCGCGTGGCGCGCCGTTATAACCAGTTGATACTATCTCGTCGTTCAAGACGATTATGGCGCCGTATTGACGCCGCATGCATGTCGACCGCTCCAAAACCGTCTCGGCAATATCGAGGTAATAATTTTCCTTGTCCTTGCGTTTCATGACAGTTGCCCCCCACACGACATTATTCCGCTTGATTTTCTAATATTATACAGAGTGTCGTTCCCCCGGTCAATACAAGAAGTCTCAAAAACCGGTGAATCGCGCCATTTTGCGTGGCAACAAAAGAATCCGCTCGAAACTGTAATTTCCGCTTGCAATTTCCCGGCCGGTATGCTACTATACCAAAGTGCCGTATGCGCCTGTAGCTCAGCCGGATAGAGTGCGCGGCTACGAACCGCGAGACCGGGGGTTCGAGTCCCTCCAGGCGTGCCAGCAGCAAAGCAGCCCATTTTGGGCTGCTTTTTTGTTATTTTAAAACAATTGTTGACTTTACAATAACAAAGTGATATATTTGTCATACTGGAGACAAATATATCACTTTTGGAGGCGTTTTCAATGTTTAGTAAGATAAGTTACAATCGGATTAAGCTAATAAGATTTGTCGCTTCAGTTTTTTTGATTATTACTTATGTACTGGATTTCGTTGCGAAATCATATCTTCCGAAGACATTGCTTTACGATCTTGTCATGATCGCCTTACTTTTTTATATTGTGTCAATTTTTTTGTTCATCGCTGGACAGTTAAAGAGTAAAATAGTTGTCACGGATGAGTTGAGTAAGGAAAATGAAACGAAGGCTGCACAATATACCTATCTCGTTCTGACGATAGCTGTTTTTGCCGGCATCGTGTTGACCCGTTTGACAGATAAAAATATTACGCTTAGCTCCGAAGTCCTCTTTTGCATGATTATTGCTATTTCAGCTTTCAATGACGGGTGCTACCTGTATCTCGAAGGAAGGGGAGGCAAAGGTGCCAATATTGACGACGAAGATTAAAGAGTACCGCCAAAAAGCCGGTCTAAAGCAAGAAGAGCTTGGTGAAATGGTTGGCGTCCGAAGAGAGACAATATTTCGTTTGGAGAAAGGCTTATATAATCCTTCTCTAAAGTTAGCAATGGACATTGCCAACGTATTTGGTGTGACTGTTGAAGCCCTCTTTTCATTTAAAGACGAAAATTAATCAGCGTATTACATTGATTTTATCGATTGTTGATTTATGTTATATTCTGTATTAATATGGTTAAGAGCGATGACATTATCTAACCTAGAGGAGATTGGCTAATGCTACTGATCGAAATTTGTGTTGCAATCGTCGCTATTTTACTCCAGATTTTTCTGTCAAAACGGCAGAGCAAATGGCCGGGGGTTGTTTTGCCTTCGATCAGCTTTGTCATTGCATACCTTCTCGCCAAACAGATTGCGAACAATCTCGATGTTTTAAATGAGCGCGTCATGATGTTGATGGCATTTTATTTGCTGCTGATGAACATCCCGACTGTCGTTTTAGCAGTCATCTATGTGGCGGTCAGGCTGCGGATGAAACGGGCGGCGGAGCTTGACGCGGCGGATATGCCGGATAGAGCGCCTATGTGACTAACTCACAGGACGAGACAACGAAATGATGCCCCCGGCGTAGACTGTATCAGGGTGAATTTGACACTACATATCGGAGGTAAGAGAGATGTTTTTCGAAAAGAACAGTATATGGATCTGGGTGGCGGTCATCGTTTTTGTCCTCCTGTTTTTAAATAAGGACGACAAAGATAATGTTCCCTGCTAAAACAGCAGACGCACAAAAATCGACAAAAAAACAGCAACCGGACTGCCCAGGCAGTCCGGTTTAACATCTTATGAGTAAAACTTCTTATTCTTGTTTTTTCTGGCCGCTTCCGATTTTTTGCGGCGCTTGACGCTGGGACTCTGATAGTACTCTTTTTTTCTGAGATCTGAGAGCACTCCGGATTTAGCACAGTTGCGCTTAAATCTTTTTAGGGCACTATCCAGGGATTCATTATCCTTGACATGGACTTCCGACATTAAACTTCCCTCCCTCCAAATACGCGCTTTTCAGCACGTTTTAAGGGCCATTTGTATGGCTTCAACATTTTTATTATAGTTTGAAAGGCCGATATTGTCAATATGATTTTATCGGCCATGGATGGCACGGGACTATTTTACAATGAGGTTAATGAGCTTGTTTTTGACAATAATCGTCCGGATGATTTCCTTGCCCTCCAGGAGTTTTGCGATCTTTTCATCCGCTTTGGCCGCTGCCAAAACCGTGCCGTCGTCGGCATCCTGCGGGACTTTGACAGTCGATTTGAGCTTGCCGCCGACCTGAACGGCGATCTCCCGCTCGCTCTCGACGGTCTTGCTCTCGTCGTAATCAGGCCAGGGCGCCTTCGCAGCAAAGCCGCCAAAACCCTGAATCTCCCACAGCTCCTCGGCGATATGCGGAGCAAACGGCGCAACAAGCGCTAACAGCGCCTTGATATCGCCGCGGGACGGCGCTTTTTCATAAAAATCGTTCACAAGCGCCATCAGCGTTGCGATGGCGGTGTTAAACTTCATGTTCTCGATATCGTCGCCGACTTTTTTAATGGCGCGGTGAACAACCCGCTCGTTGGCCTCTGAATAGCTTGTGTCACCGCCGAGCTTTTTTTCCGAGAGGTTCCAGACGCGGTCCAAAAAGCGCTTGCAGCCCTTGACGGCGTTTGACGACCAGGGCGCCGCCTTCTCAAAATCACCGATGAACATGATGTACAGGCGCAGCGTGTCAGCGCCGAATTCGCGGACGATGTCGTTGGGATTAATGACGTTGCCGCGGGACTTGGACATTTTCTGCCCGTCCTCCCCGAGGATCATACCGTGGCTCGTCCGCTTGGCATACGGCTCGGGCGTCGGCACGATGCCAATGTCAAAGAGGAATTTGTGCCAGAAGCGCGAGTAGAGCAGGTGGAGCGTTGTGTGCTCCATACCGCCGTTATACCAGTCGACCGGCGTCCAGTAGTCAAGCGCTTCTTTTGACGCAAGCGATGCGTTATTGTGCGGGTCGGCGTACCGCAGGAAGTACCAACTGGAGCCCGCCCATTGGGGCATCGTGTCTGTCTCGCGGTGGGCGACCCCGCCGCATTTGGGGCACATTGTCTCAATCCAGCTCGTCATCGCGGCGAGGGGGCTCTCGCCCGTGTCGGTCGTTTCGTAATTCTCAACGTCCGGCAATAAGAGCGGCAGCTCGGCTTCCGGCAGCGCAACGTAGCCGCATTTCTCGCAATGGACGATTGGGATCGGCTCACCCCAGTAGCGCTGGCGTGAAAAGACCCAGTCGCGCAGCTTGTAATTGACCTTTTTTTCACCGAGGCCCTTGTCCGCCAGCCACGCCGTGATTTTAATCTTGGCCTCCTCGACCGGCAGGCCGTTTAAGAAACCGGAATTGACCATGATGCCCGTTTCGCAGTCGGTAAACGCCTCTTTTTCAATATCGCCGCCCGCGACAACCTCAATAATCGGCAGGGAGAACTTTTTGGCAAACTCCCAGTCGCGTGTGTCGTGGCCGGGAACGGCCATAATGGCGCCGGTGCCGTAAGTCGCCAGGACGTAATCGGAAATGAAAATTGGAATTTCCCCGCCGGTGACGGGGTTTATGGCGCGGACGCCCTTCAGCTCGACGCCCGTCTTCTCCTTGGCCATCTCCGTGCGTTCAAAGTCGGACTTTTTCGACGCGGCATCCTGATAGGCTGCGACGTCACCGCTGTTTGAGAGCGTTGGCAGCCATTTTTTGACGAGCGCATGCTCCGGTGAGACGACCATGTAGGTTGCCCCAAAAAGCGTATCGGGCCGCGTTGTATATACACGCAGCGCATCGCCGGCCGTCGTCTGGAAATCGACCTCCGCACCCGTTGAACGGCCGATCCAGTTCTTCTGCTGGATCTTTACGCGCTCGATATAGTCGAGATCGTCCAAATCGTCAATAAGCCTTTGAGCATACTGCGTGATTTTCAGCATCCACTGGCTCTTCTCGCGCCGGATGACATCGGCCCCGCAGCGCTCACAGACGCCATTGACAACCTCTTCGTTCGCGAGGACACACTTGCATGACGTGCACCAGTTGACCGGCATGGAGGCCTTATAAGCAAGGCCGTTTTCAAAAAGCTTTAAAAAGATCCACTGCGTCCACTTATAATAAAGCGGGTCTGTCGTATCGACAACACGGTCCCAATCAAAGCCGTAACCGAGCATTTTAAGCTGCTCGGTAAAGCGGGCAATATTCTTTTTTGTGACAAGCGCGGGGTGGATTTTGTTTTTAATGGCGTAGTTTTCCGTCGGGAGGCCGAACGCGTCAAACCCGATTGGGAACAAGACGTTATAACCCTGCATGCGCCGCTTGCGCGTGACGATATCCATCGCCGTATATGGGCGCGGGTGGCCGACGTGCAGCCCCTCTCCGGAAGGATAGGGGAATTCGACAAGCCCGTAAAACTTCGGCTCATCCCCCTTGTCCGCCGCCGCGTAAATCTTTTTTTCTTCCCATATATCCTGCCACTTCTTTTCAAGCCGGGCAAAATCGTATTTCATCAAACCAGTCCTTTTTCTGTCTCATCCGGTGTGGTCCACGCTGAGATGTCAATCTCTCGAGCGTCGCGCCACAATCGCTCCAGGGAATAAAATTCCCGGATATCTTTTAAAAAGATATGCACAACGACGGCTCCAAAGTCGACGAGCACCCACCCACCGCCACGATAGCCCTCCGTCCGAAGCGGGTGGTCGCCCTTCTCGGACAGGGCCTTATCAACCTCGTCGGCCAGCGTTTTGATCTGTGTTGTGGAGCTCGCCGTGCAGAGGATAAAATAATCTGCCAACACGGTAACGTCCCGTGTCTCAAGCACCTTGATGTCCTTGGCCTTTTTACTGTCCAGCACACGGACGGCAAGCTCTGCAAGCTCCAAAGATGTCAGCATGAATGCGACCAATCCTTTCATTTGTGAAATGTCATTTCCCCGTGAGCGGGCTATGGCCGCCAACCGGTTGCCCTGATTATGTTGTGGGGGATGTCCCGGCCGGGCTCGTGCTCGTCTTCGGACTTGTGCTGGGGCTTGTACTCGTCTTCGGACTTGTGCTCGTTTTCGGGCTGGTACTTGGACTCGTGCTCGTCTTCGGACTTGTACTCGTCTTTGGGCTGGTGCTCGGGCTCGTGCTCGGCGATGTCGTCGTGCTCGTTTTGGCGCTGCCGCCCCAGCTTGCGTTCCCGGCGTACACGCCGCTCGTGGAATAGAGCGCGCCCGACGCGTTGCGCGTTAGAATGTTCAGTTCACTTTCCTTGATATCTTCAGTAAACGGGTTGAGTTTTTCGTTAATAAGCTGGAGCCATTCGTCAACGTAAATTGTGACGTATGACGAATTGTTGATCGAGTCGTAATCATTGGCGGGCAGCGTTGAAAACTCAACATTTTTGATATCCGTCTTGTAAAATTCCTTGGCAAACCACAGAAGATTGCCGGATTTCAAATCCGTCTGCACGTATTTGAGGAAAATGTTGATGAGCTCCGTCAGGTTGAGCTGATTTTGCTTCTGGATTACCTGCTCGGCAGCCGCCATCAAAAAGTCATGCTGCGTCGAGATACGGCCGATGTCGGCATTCGGATAGACACTGCGGCAGCGGACGAGCTGCTCGGCCGTATCACCGTCTAAATGCTGCATGCCGGCTTTTAAGTTAATATGCAGGTTCTGCTCGGGGTCGTTATATTTCATATCCTTCGGCACGTCGAAATCGATGCCGCCGACGGCGTCGACTAGCTCGCGGAATGCCTCCGTATCAATCAGCATATAAAAATCTACCTGGAAGCCTAAAAGATCCGTCAAGCCGTTGATAACACCGTCAACCCCGCCGTGCGGGTACAGTGAATTTGCCTTTTTGACAGACCACGAGACATTGACGAGCGTATCACGCGGGATGCTGACAACATTGAGCTTATGCGTGTCGGCATCAAAATTGGCGACCATAATCGTGTCGGTATTGCCGCCGCTGACGCCGAGGATGGCAAATGTATACTGATTGGCCTTTCTGCCGCTGGAGACGTTGGGCGCCGAGCCGTCCGTCGTCGCGCTGTTTGGCTTTTTAACCAAACTGACTACTGGCGCTTTCACGTTGAGGCGAATATAGCCGTAAACGACAGAGGTAAGTGTGATGAGAATCAACAAAACAGCGATCAGGATGCGCGCGGCTCTTCGCCGCTTCTTTTTCTTCCTGAGGGCTTTTTGGGCCCCGGGCTCCGGGGGCGCTTCATATCTTTGCCCGCTGACGCGCGGCGTCTGCGCCGACGTTTTCTTCAAGTAGCGGCCGTTTCTTTTATTGCCGGATAATTTCATGAGCTAGTCCCTTTCATTGTGCAGAACGAACGCCCGAAAGCTGTCTACAGCCTCCTGCGTCCGCTGGTGCGGGATGATCCCGCGGCGGCGCATATCGTCGATGCTCATCTCAAGACCCTTCAGCACGGCTTTGTCAAGGTCGTCATAGGCAAGCGCCCGCAAGTCGTCCACCCCGTCAAAGTCCCGCGTCGGCTCGATATAGTCGGCGATGTAAATGATTTTTTCCAAAAGACTCATGTCAGCCCTGCCGGTCGTGTGCCAGAAAATGGCGTCTTTGACGTTCTCGGGGGCTCCGAAATCGGAATAAGCAATTGCTGCGCCCGTTTTTGCATGCAACAGCTTGACCTCCGCCCGCTCGACAGTGTCGATCATAATATCATATTTTTCACACAAGTGCAACTGAGCCTGCAGGTCGAGATACTTCGTAATATCGTGCAGAATCGCCGCTTCGCGCGCGTCATTTTCGTTTTCGCCCCAACGGCGGGCCAGCTTGACGGCCTCGAATTCGCAGCCCACTGTGTGCGGAATGCGTTTGGGCTTCATCATCGAAAAGGCGCGCTCCCGCAGCCAGTTAAAATCGGCCCGTGCGCCGTAGAGCTTATTTTTAATAATATACGCATACGTTTTGTCTTCAAGCCATGTCACGCCACCGCGGTTTTTAAGCGCCTGCCTCAGGGTTGTAGAGGAGATATCGAGTGCCTTGTTTTGAACAATCTGCGTGTCGACTTGATATTTTTGAGCAAGCCGACCGGCGCATGCGTCAATTTTTTCCGTATCACCGGCGCACCGGGAGAATACGGCCGGTGTGACGGCCCGAAGCAGCTTCTCCGGATCCTTCCAGCCCTCCAGTGTTAGAAACATGTCGGTACCCATTAAGAGAAAAAGCGCATCGCCGGGATAGTGCGCTTTAAGCTTTGTAACCGTCTCGGCAGTATAGCTGACGCCGTCTTGCCGGAGCTCAATATCGGAGACCTCGGCGCTATCAAGCCCGCCAAACGACAAACGCGCCATCTCAAGCCGCATCGCCGCCGTCGGCGTCCCATGCGGCAGGTCTTTGTGCGGCGGCGTTCCCGCGGGGATGATGAGAAGCCTGTCGAGCGCCAGCTGCATAGCGGCGTCAGACGCCGCTTTGATATGACCCAGATGGGGCGGATTAAAGGTGCCTCCGAAAATCCCCAGTCTCAATAATATCCCTCACTTTATCAGTCTGATTCTCTTTTCTTTCGGTATGTCGTGGTTTTCTTTATAGAGCACGAAGCGCGAGCCGATGACCGAAACGGGCTCGGCGCGGCAGCGCTCGGCGAGCGCGTCACACGCTTCTCGGGCCGTCATACCCGAATTTTCGAGAACGCGGCCTTTGATCAGCTCGCGGGCGCAGAGCGCGTCCGACGCCTGCTTGATGACGTTATCTGTTATCCCGCCTTTTCCGACCTGCAAAATCGTCTCAATCGGATTGGCAAGACCTCTTAAATAGGCTCTCTGCCTGCTGTTTATCATATCTTCTCCCCTGTTTTCGTCAAATAATTGCGGAGCCTGTCGCTAAAAAGCCGCATGGCCTGTCCACGGTGGGATATGCTGTTTTTCTCGTCCGGCGTTAATTCCGCCATACTGCGGCCGAGTCCCCGCACCAAAAAGACAGGGTCATAGCCGAAGCCGCCCCCACCGCGCGGCGCCGTTAAAATCTCACCCTCGCAGACGCCCTCGGCGGCAATGGTGTTACCGTTTGGGAAGGCACAGACAATTGATGAGACGAATTTTGCGCCGCGATGTTCCACGCCGTTCATGTTTTTAAGCAGAAGTTTATTGCGCTCATCATCGTTTTTTGCCCCGCCGTACCGCTTTGAGTAGACGCCGGGCGCGCCGTTCAGCGCCTCGACAACAAGGCCGGAATCATCGGCAATGGCGGGCTGGTTCGTTGCTTTCATCGCAGCGTTTGCTTTTAAAAACGCGTTTTCATAAAACGTCTGCCCCGTTTCCTCAACGTCTTGAAAAATACCGGCCTGCGCGAGGGAGATAACGGAAATGCCACAGCTTGACAAGATAGCCGTCATCTCGCTGAGCTTGCCCTGATTGTTGCTGGCGAGCACAAACGTCATTTCAGCAGCGCCTCCACAAAGTCCCGCGCATTGAAGGAGAGGAGGTCCTCTGCCTTTTCACCCACGCCGACGAGCTTGACGGGCACCTGCAGCTGGTCGGCTATGGCGAAGGCGATACCGCCCTTGGCCGTCCCGTCGAGCTTCGTTAAAACAAGGCCTGTAATACCGGCAGCCTCTTTGAACTGGCGCGCCTGAATGAGCCCGTTCTGCCCTGTCGTCGCATCGATAACAAGCAGCGTCTCCCTGTCGGCACCGGGCAGTTCACGGTCAATGACACGGCTGATTTTATTCAGCTCGTTCATAAGGTTTGACTTGTTATGCAGCCTACCGGCCGTATCGCAGATGATGACGTCCGCCCCGCGCGCCTTGGCGGCGGCAATACCGTCAAAGATAACGGCGGCGGGGTCTGAGCCCTCCTCATGGCGGACAATATCGGCTCCGGCCCGCTCGGCCCAGACGGTCAGCTGTTCGGCCGCCGCCGCGCGGAACGTATCGCCGGCGCATAGAAGCACCTTTTTGCCCTCGTTTTTTAATTTCAGGGCGAGCTTGCCGATCGTCGTCGTTTTGCCGACGCCGTTGACGCCGATGACGAGGATAACGGCCGGTTTCGTCGCCAGAGCAAAATCGCTGCTGCCGATATCAATAATCTGTGTCAGAATCTCCGCCAGCGCATTCTGGATATCCTCGGCTTTCAGATAGCCCTCGCGCTTTGTCACGGTACGCAGCGCTTCAACGGCGCGGTCCACCGTTTCAACGCCGAGGTCGGCAAGGATGAGCGTCTCCTCCAATTCGTCAAAAAAAGCGTCGTTGGCACCGGTAAAGGTCGCAAACATCCCATTTAACTGGGCGGAAATGTTCTTTTTTGTCTTCGTTAAGCCTTCCCTGATTTTTTCAAAAAAACCCAAAGGTCAATCCTCCTCAATAGGCTATGCCTGCTTACGAAGCGTTTGCTCTGCTTCGCTTAAATCAATTGTCAGAACACGGGAAACACCTTGCTCCTGCATGGTGACGCCGTACAAGACGTCGGCCTCTTCCATCGTCCCGCGGTGGTGCGTGATGACGATCATCTGTGTCTTGCCGGACATTTTGCGCATGTTTTCGGCAAAACGAAGAACGTTTGCCTCGTCGAGCGCAGCGTCGATCTCGTCCATGACGACAAACGGCGTCGGTCGGACCTTCAGGATGGCAAAATAGAGCGCGATGGCGACGAAAGCCTTCTCACCACCGGACAATAATGTGATCGTTTTAAGTGATTTACCGGGCGGCTGCACCTTGATTTCAATACCGCAGTTTAAGATATCCGACGGATCTTCTAATTCGAGCGAGGCCTGCCCGCCGCCGAAAAACTCCAAAAACGTCTCTTTAAAGCTCGCGCCAATCCCGTCAAACTCACGGGCAAAGATTGTTTTCATCTCCTGCGTGATGTCCTTGATGATGGAAAGCAGCTCGTTTTTCGCCGTTTCAACATCGTCACGCTGCTCGGTGAGATACGTATAGCGCGTGTTAACTCTGTCATATTCCTCAATTGCCCCAAGATTCGGGTTGCCGAGCGCTGAAATATCGTTTTTAAGCTCCGCAATACGCCGCCTGGCCTCAGAAAGGCTTGGCAGCGCTTGCTTTAAACCGAGCGCCGTTGTCCGGCTGATTTCATAAGTATCCCACAGCCTGTCGATGATCTGCTTTTCCTCCAACTGGGCGGCCAGCTTTTTTTGCTCAAGCCGCGCGCATTCGCGCTCAAGCGTTAAAAGCGTGTTGTTTTTCTCCTGCAGCTCCTTGTCCCGCCGCGTGCGCTGCGCCTCCAGCGCCAGCTTTTCAGCCGTCAGACGGGCGGCTTCCTCTTTCAGGGCTTTGGCCGACGCCGCAATCTGATAGAGAGCCGATTCGCTCTCGGCAATCTCCTTTAAAATGTCCTCCTGCCGGATTTTCAGCGTGGCAAGAAAATCAATCTGCTGGTGGCGGCTGCCGGTGAGCACCTCGCGCAGCTCGGACAGCTCCGTCACCGCCTTGACGAGCGCATCGCGCTCGGCATCACACGAGGCCTCCTGCGCGCGCAGGTCGGACAGCTGCGCCGTGATCGTATCGCGCTCACGCGTGAGCGCCTCCTGACCCTCGGTATCGGCGGCGATTGACGCTCTGACGGCTTGAAGCTTTTCGTCAAACGCGGCAATCTCAAGGCGCACCGCTTCCGTCTCCCGGCCATTTTGCGCGATGCGGGACGCGAGGGAGGATGCGTCTTCTTTAAGGCCGTCAAGATTTTCCTGCGCGGCCGTCAAAAGAATGTCGTAATGCTTTAAGTTTGTTTCAAGCTGCAAAAGCTTGTCCTCAAACGCGCGCCTGTCGCCGCTTGCCGTCTCCAGTTCATAGGCGGCGGCGTTTTGTTCACGGACGGCTTCGTTGAAGGCGCGCAGCGTGTTGTCAGCTTCCTCTTTAAGCTGCGCCTCACGCTGCGTCAGGGCGGCCAGCTCGTTGGCTCTTGAAAGAATACCGGCGTTGCCGGAGGATGAGCCGCCCGTCATCGAGCCGCCGGCGTTCATAATCTGGCCGTCGAGAGTGACGAGGCGAAACCCGTACCCGGCTTTTCTGGCGATACGCACGGCATCGTCAAGCGTTTCGACGACGATCGTTCTGCCCAGCAGATTTTTATAGATGCCCTCATATTTTTTGTCATAACCGACGAGGTCAAGCGCGAGACCCTCAAACCCATCTTCAGATTGAAGCGCGCGGGTATCGAGCACATTGCCGCGGATGGCGGAAATGGGCAGAAACGTTGCCCGGCCGCCGTCGCGCCGCTTGAGGTAAGCAATGGCGGCTTTGCCGTCCTCCTCGGTGTCGACAATAATGTTCTGCATCGCGCCGCCGAGCGCCGTCTCAATGGCGACGGTGTATTTGTCCGCCGTCTTCAGAAGATTTGCAACAGTACCGTGAATGTTTTTGAGGATGCCGCGCTGCGCCTCCTGCATGACGAGCTTGACGGCCTTGGAATATCCCTGATAGTCCTTTTCCATTTCATTGAGCAGGGCGATGCGCGACGTCAACGCGCCGAGTTCCATTGTGACGGCCGTTTTCCGCTTTTCGGCTTCCTCCGCCTTTTTCCGGCGGCTTTCCAGCCGCAGCGCATACCCGCTGATGATGTTTTTAATATTCTGGACGTCTTCTGCCGCGCGGCGGTGCGCGTCACGGCAGACGTCGCGCTCCTCTTCCAGTGCCCGCAGCTTTTCAGTTGCTGCGGCGATGTCCTGCGCCACCGTCTCGTCCCTGTCGTACATCTCCTGCGCGGAAGATGCCAGCGCCGACAGCCGTGCCTTGTGATCGCCCAGGGCTGCCTGCATGTCATTTTCCGCCCGAACATGCTCGGCCAGACGTTTTGACGATGCGCCCGCCGAATCGGCGACCGACGATAAAGCGTCAAAAAGCGCACCGGCTGCCGCCGTCAGACGCGTTTTCTCGGCCGTCAGCGCGGCGATGCGGGACTCTCGCTCGTCAATCTGCGCTTTAATGCCGCCGTCGCGCCCTTCCTGCTCATCAAGCTCTCGGCGGACGCGCTCGGCTTCGGCCGTCATATTCTCAAGCTTTTCCTTTAAAACGGCAACGGTACTCTCATATTCCGCGCTTTTGGCGTCTTCGGTCGAGATGGCCCCGCGAACGGTGTCGAGCGCCAAGTCCTTTTCATGCATGCTCTCGGCAAAATGCTGGGCGTCGTCATAGTCCGATTCGATCTCACCGCCGACACGCTCTTTCTGCGCCGCGGCTGTTTCAAAGTCCTCATTGAGCTTCGTCATCTGCTCGGAAAGCTTTTCAAGGCCGTCCATCCAGACGGAGATTTCGAGACCGCGCAGCTCGTCACGCAAAAAGAGATAGCGCCGGGCCGTCTCGGCCTGCTCAAAAAGCGGCTCGACCTGCAAGGCCAGTTCGCTGATTTTATCATTTAACCGCACAAGGTTTTCATCGGTGTGCTGGAGCTTGCGCTCGGCCTCCTCTTTCCGGTGGCGAAAGCGTGAAATGCCGGCGGCCTCTTCAAATATTTCGCGCCGGTCAGTGCTCTTGGCCGACAGGATCGCGTCGATTTTACCCTGGCCGATGACGCTGTAACCCTCGCGCCCGAGGCCCGTGTCCATAAAAAGCTCGCTCAAATCCTTCAGCCGGACGAGCTGACGGTTGATGAAATATTCGCTCTCACCGGAGCGGTAATACCGCCGCGTGATCATGACCTCCGTGAAATCCATGTCGAAAACGCGGTCTGCGTTGTCCAGTATGAGCGAGACCTCCGCAAAGCCGACCTGCCCGCGGCGGATCGTCCCGCCGAAGATAACGTCTTCCATCTTGCCGCCGCGCAGCGTTCTCGTCGATTGTTCGCCCATGACCCACAAAAGTGCGTCGGAGATGTTTGATTTGCCGCTGCCGTTCGGCCCGACAATGGCTGTAATCGGTTTTTCAAATGTCAGACGCGTTTTTTCCGGGAAAGATTTAAAGCCCTGAATTTCCAACGACTTTAAATACATGCTCACACCGCCCCGCCTTGAACTTATCCTGCCTGCAACATACTTGAGTGTCCGTCTTTTATCCAAAAAAATATGCCGCCTCCCCGGGCTGCGGCACCGGAAAGACTTCGGCCGTATGGTTTTTGCTTTTCAGGATATTATATCCTTTTCACCCGCCATAATCAATGCGCATTATGACGATTTCTCCGCGCGCGGCATCTGCCGCCAAAGTGCGCACCCGCCCGATATGGAGCGCTTTCTCGAGTGCCGTCACCGACGCACGCCGGTGACCGGTCATATAAGACACGCACCCCGGATGGACGCCAAGCGTGACACTTTGCGCGCCGCGCGCGCATTGCAAAAGCGCCAGCGCCTTGTCATAATAGACGCGCGACAAGACGAGCTGGCCGAATGCCGGATGGTACGCCCCACCGACGGCCGCCCCGCCGGAGAGCGCCGTCGTCGGATTAAGGCCGATCCGGATCACGGGGATTCCCGACGCCTCGAACAGCTGATACAAATCGGCACAGAGCGCCACCGCGTCGTCTACCGTGTGTTCTTTATACATACCGGCGCGCCACATGTCGAAAAGCGGCGTGTTCTGCAAAATGACCGTCGGATAAATCCGCACGCCGTCCGGCCGGAGGGCAATGAGGCGCTCGGCCGTCCAGCGCGCCTTTTCAGGCGTGTCGCCCGGCAGGCCCGTCATCATCTGGAGGATGAGCTCAAACCCCTGTTCGCGCACAAGGCGCGCAGCCTTATCGGTGTCGGCTGATGTATGCCCGCGGCAGGATGCCTGCAGCACGTCGTCGCACAGCGACTGCGCGCCGAGCTCTATTGTCCGAACGCCAAAAACGCGAAGGCGCTCGAGCGTCTGTCTGTCAACGGCGTCCGGCCGTGTTGAGAGGCGCAGGGTCGCGTTTTTGTGCGTCGTCAGGAATGGTTGAACCGCACGCAACAGCGATATCTGCTGCTCAACCGGGATGGCTGTAAAGCTCCCGCCGTAAAAAGCAATCTGGCAAGCCGCATCCACGGGCAGCGCCAGCGCGTGCAAGGATGCTGTGACCGTTTCCGCCGCAACTGGTTCTGCCGACCCCGTAATCCGGTGCTGGTTGCAGAAAACGCAGCTGTTCTGGCACCCGAGATGCGGCACAAAAAAGGGAATGACGCGACGGCCCGGCGTCATTTCGCCAGCGCGCGAAGCGCCATTTTGGCCGCCGCCTGTTCGGCTTCCTTTTTGCTTCTGCCAATACCCTCGCCTTTTTTAATGCCGTTTAGCAGCACCTCGACGATAAATTCTTTCTGATGATCCGGCCCGCGCGCGCCGACAAGCGCATAGGCGAGCGTCTGCCCGCTCTTTTTCTGGACGAGCTCCTGCAGCGCCGTTTTGAAATCGCCGCCGGACGGCTCACCGCCAAAATCATAATTTTCCAAAATTAGGCGCTCGACAATGGTTTTGGCCGCGTCAATGCCGCCGTCAGAATAAACAGCGGCGACAAGCGCCTCCATCGCGTCGGCCAGAATCGACGGGCGCTGCCTGCCACCGCCCTGCGCTTCGCCGCGCCCAAGACGCAGATGCGCGCCAAGACCGAGGCGGTTTGCCGCCGCTTCCAAGCTTTTTTCACAGACGAGCTCGGCGCGCAAGCGCGTCATCTGCCCTTCCGGAATCGGCGGCTTTTTGTGATATAACTGTTCGGCCACGATAAAGCCGAGCACGGCATCGCCCAGAAACTCCAGGCGCTCATTATACAAAACGCCGTCTTTTTTATTTTCATTGGCATACGAGCTGTGGGTCAGCGCCGTCTGCAAAAGAGACCTGTCGCGGAACGTATAGCCGAGTTTCTGTTCAAGCTTGTCCATGCACGTCCACCTTTCAAGCGGCCATTAAACCGACCATCTAACAAAAAGGGCGGGTTGTCACCCGCCCGAAATTCCTATGGCTTTCAGTCTATTTTACCGGAGATATAGCGATAGACATCGCCGACGGTAACGAGCTTATAAAGGTCTTCCTCGTCCGCTTCCGGAATATCGAATTCTTCCTCAATCGCCATCGTCAGCTCAACAACATCGAGTGAATCGGCACCCAGATCATCTGTAAAGGAGGTGTCCATGTCGATGGCATCCTCGCTGACGGAAAACTGCTCGGCTATTAAAGCACGCAGCCTCTCAAAAATCACATTGCTCACCTCTCGTCACGTTTGAGCGGCGTGCAGCCGCTTTGCCTAACGAAATATTAAAGCGTCCCTATTCATTTGTCAACAGTTTTTAACGGCACTTTTTTTACGAATTTTTGTCGGAAACATCTGCTATTTTCATGCGCTCAATGTTTTTTACGATATCGTCATTTATGCCGGACTTGACGGCACAGACGGCTTGCCAAACGGCGTTTTTAATGGCACCGGCACCCGACGAGCCGTGGGCTTTGATGACGGGCCTGGCAATCCCTAATAGCGCCGTCCCGCCGATTTTATCCGCGTCGAGCCGTTCCTTAAGCGACCTGAAATCCTTTTTAATCAGGAGGGCCGCCAGCTTCGTGAGCGCATTCTTCATGAAGACGCCTTTGATCTCGCGCATCAGAAACGACGCCGTCCCTTCAATCGATTTCAGAAAAATATTACCGGTGTATCCGTCCGTCACCACAACGTCGCATTCGCCCTGCATAACGCCTTTAGCCTCGACGTTGCCGATAAAAGTAATCGACCCGTCGGCGGCCGCCTGTTCCAGAAGCGTATAGGCTTCGATTTGCAGGTCGGTGCCTTTGATGCGCTCGGTACCGATGTTTAAAAGGCCGACGCGCGGCTTGTCAATATTCAAAACACGATTGGCGTAAAAAGAGCCCATAAACGCAAACTGCAATAGGTATTCCGGCGTGCTTTCCGTGTTGGCCCCGCAGTCGATGAGGATAACGCCTTTGTCGCCAACGGGAATAACAGGCGCGAGCGCCGCCCGGCGAATCCCCCGAATACGCTTGACGACAAGCGTTGCACCCGATAAAAGCGCCCCTGTGCTGCCCGCCGAGACAACGGCGTCACCGGCACCGTCACGCAGCATAGCCAGCGCAACCGTCATCGAGGCATCCTTTTTCTCGCGGATGGCCGTGACGGGGTCCTCGTCCATCCCGATGACATCGCTTGCATTGGCAATTTCAATGCCCTTCGGCAGCTCTTTTCTGCCCATTTTCTCAAGGCTGCGAAGGATGTCCTCGCCACGGCCTGTTAGGATGGCCTCGATTTGAAAGTCCTCGCAGGCCATGACGGCACCGCGGACAATTTCGTCCGGCGCGTTGTCGCCGCCCATGGCGTCAATGATGATCTTCATTTTCCCTCTCACCTTTCCATTGGTCAATCCAATCAAGCGACCGCTGCGATATGGCCTGATTCTTATTTCTCTTACCTTTGACGCGTTGTTCCAGAGGCCGGATGATGCCAAAATTGATATTCATCGGCTGAAAATTCGACACGGCACCGCCCGAGACGTATTGAGCCAAAGCGCCAAGCGCCGTGACGTCCGGAAAATCGGCAGGTGTCAGCCCCGAGAGTTCCCGCGCCGTCTCCAGGCCGCAGAGAAGGCCGCTGGCGGCCGATTCAACGTAGCCCTCCACGCCGGTCATCTGCCCGGCGAAACGGACGCGCACATCTGCTTTCAGCCGGTAATACCGGTCCAGCAGGCGGGGCGAATTGAGATAGGTGTTGCGATGCATGACGCCGTAACGTACAAAGTCGGCGCTGCCGAGCGCCGGTATCATTGAAAAGACGCGCTTTTGCTCGCCAAATTTCAGATGCGTCTGAAAACCGACAAGGTTATACAGCGTCCCCGCGGCGTTATCGCGGCGGAGCTGGACGACGGCGTATGGCTCGCGTCCCGTCCTCGGGTCCGTGAGCCCGACGGGCTTTAGGGGCCCATAGCGCATCGTGTCCTCACCACGGCGCGCCATCACCTCGATGGGCATACAGCCCTCAAAGACACCCGCGTCTTCAAAGCCGTGAACCTCAGCCTGCTCGGCGCGGCAAAGCGCCCGGTAAAACGCCTTGTAGGCGTCTTCATCAAGGGGGCAATTTAAATAATCGGCCGTCCCTTTGCCATAACGGGAGGCTTCAAAGGCGCTTGCCATATCAATGCTCTCTTTTGTAACGATCGGCGCGGCCGCATCGAAAAAGCTGAGATAGCCTTCATTTTGAATCAGGCGCGCCACAGCCGCGGCCATCGCGTCAGACGTCAAGGGCCCCGTCGCGACGATGACAGGGCCTTCTGGAATCGCCGTCACTTCCTCTTCGCGCACCGTGATGCGCGGGTGGTTCTTGATGGTCGCCGTCACGCGGGACGAAAAGCCCGTCCTGTCGACGGCGAGTGCGCCGCCCGCCGGAACGCGTGTTTGATCGGCACAGGCCATCACAAGGCTGTTAAGCCGACGCATTTCTTCTTTCAGAAGGCCGACGGCATTGGCCAGCTCATCGCTGCGCAGCGAATTGGAGCAGACGAGCTCGCAGAAATCATCGGACACATGCGCCGGTGATTTTTGCCGGGGCTTCATGTCGATAAGCGTGACGAGATGGCCGCCCTGCGCCAGCTGCCAGGCCGCCTCGCAGCCGGCAAGACCCGCGCCAACAACCGTGACTGATGCCATCAGCCGGCGGCGGCCGACTTGCGCCCGGCCCCTTTCTTCGGTTTATCCGTTTTGGCGGCCGGTTTTTTCGCTGCTTTTTTTACCGGCTTTTTTGTCGGCTTTTTCGCCGTTTTTTGCTCTTGCTTCTGCTCCTGTTTTTGATCCGGCTTGGCGTTTTCGGCATTATCCGTTTTCTTTTTGTAGCCTCTCTTGTCCTCGGGCAGGAAGTTCGGGCAGGCCTCGTTGATGCAAAACGGCTTTTTAAAGCCTTTGCCTGACTTTTTAAATAATGTATGCCCGCAGTCGGGACAGTTGTCCTTGACGGGGACGTCCCAAGTCAAAAAGCCGCATTCCTTCAGCTTTTCGCAGGCGTAGTAGGTATAGCCGTTTTTTGATGTGCGCTTTAAGATGCGGCTTTGGCACTTTGGGCACCGGCCGGGCATCTCCACGACGAGCGGCTTTGTAAAATTGCACTCCGGGTACCCCGGGCAGGCGAGAAAACGACCGAAGCGCCCGGCTTTGACGACCATCTGGCGACCGCAGCGGTCGCAGACCTCGTCGGACACCTCGTCCGGGATTTTGATCCGCTCTCCCTCCAGGGCGGCCTCCGCGCTATCGATGGATTGCCGGAATCCGCCGTAGAACTCGGAGAGCAGGCTCTGCCAGTCCTTAACACCCTTCTCAACGCTATCGAGGGATTCCTCCATGCGGGCCGTAAACTTTAAATCAACGATGTCGGCAAAGCGGTCTTTCATAAGACCTGTGACAACCTCGCCGAGCGCCGTCGGACGGAGATTTTTGCCGTCCTTGACGACGTACTCGCGGTCTAGAATTGTCGAAATCGTCGGCGCGTAGGTGCTCGGCCTGCCGATGCCCGTCTCCTCCATCGCTTTAATAAGCGTGGCTTCGGTGTAACGCGACGGCGGCTGTGTAAATTTCTGCTCGCTGGCGATATCCTCCAGCCGGAGCGTCTCGCCGGTCTCCAGCTCCGGCAGGGGCGACGACTGCTCCTCCTTGTCGTCGTCACGGCCTTCCTCATAGACGGCCGTAAAACCGGAGAATTTGATGACGGCGTTCGTCGCCCGGAAAACGTATCCGGCGGATACCACATCAACTGTGACGCTGTCGTAAACGGCGCTTGTCATCTGGCAGGCGACAAAGCGGCTCCAGATCAGGCGATAGAGCTTGTACTGGTCGCTTGTGACGCTGCCTT
This sequence comes from Oscillospiraceae bacterium CM, assembly GCA_022870705.1. Lineage (NCBI taxonomy): Bacteria > Bacillati > Bacillota > Clostridia > Eubacteriales > Oscillospiraceae > Oscillospiraceae bacterium JHJ. The sequence continues at coordinate 840,022 of CP072107.1, read as the reverse complement.
TAATCATGTCGGGCGTGATAAAGACGTTTGACGGGCGGATAGCCTCGTGCGCGTCCTGCGCCGAATTTTTTGTTTTATACCGCGTCGGGCCGCCTGGATAGTAGGACGGGCCGAACTGCTCGATAATCAGCTTCTTTGCGTCGCCGAGCGCCTCTTCAGACAGGCGCAGCGAGTCGGTACGCATATAGGTGATGAGACCGACGGTGCCCTCGCCCTCAATATCGATGCCCTCATAGAGCTGCTGGGCAATCGACATGGCGCGCCGTGGCGTCATACCGAGCTTGCGAGATGCCTCCTGCTGGAGCGTTGAGGTGATAAACGGCGGCGGTGACGACCGCTTTTTTTCCGTCTTTTTGATTGCGCCGACCGTAAACGGCGCGTTTTCAACGGCATCGACAACAGTTTTGACCTCAGCCTCGCTGGTCAGTTCCATCTTTTTGTCGCCCTTGCCGTGAAAAGAGGCTTTGAAACGGCCGTCCTTCACCGTTCGGGAGACGTTGACGGACAACAGCCAGTATTCCTCGGGGACAAAAGCGCGGATTTCGTCTTCCCGGTCCGTCACCATGCGCGTTGCCACAGACTGAACGCGCCCGGCAGACAGGCCGCGGCGAATTTTTCGCCACAAGAGCGGGCTGAGCTTATAGCCGACGATTCGGTCTAAGATGCGCCGGGCTTGCTGCGCGTCGACAAGGTCCTTGTCAATGGCGCGCGGGTTGTCGATACTCTCACGCACGACGCGCTTTGTGATCTCGTTGAAAGTGACGCGGAGCGCTTCGTCATCGCGGAGACCGAGAAGCTCCTTGAGGTGCCATGAAATCGCTTCGCCCTCGCGGTCTGGGTCGGTCGCGAGGTAGACCTTGGCGCTGTTTTTCGCGGCTGTCTTCAGCTCGCTGATCGTCGTTTCCCGGCCTTTGACAGGCTGGTAATCGGGGATAAAGCCGTTGTCGAGATCAACGCCCAGCGTACTTTTCGGCAAATCGCGCAGATGGCCCATCGAGGCCGTCACTTTATAGTCACTGCCGAGATATTTGCCGATCGTTTTCGCTTTGGCAGGCGATTCGACAATCACAAGGTTGGTTTTTGCTTTCGCCATTCGGTTTTGTCCTCATTTCAGGTATGGTCACGGCCGCTTTGGCGGCGTGTTATCATCAAGACCGGAGCACAGCGCCGATTCCTATTCCGCGTTGATCCTGTCACACAATTTAAAGTATTTGCCTGAAGACTGCTCGACAACGCCGTCGAGTTCCAGCAGCGTGAGCAGCGACAGAACGTCGCCCGCACGCAGGGCACAGGCGGCGATGATCTCGTCTATGTGGCGCGTCTCCGACCCGATAGCCGTGACAACGGCATATTCCGCATCATTCAGGCGTTCTTTCAGTTTTACTAGGTCAATATATTCCACGGTTTTGGCGTTGTCAATCTCTTTTTTTGCCGAAATCCGTCGATTTGTGTCGGCTGCGCCGCGTGCCAGATTGTCCGCACGCTTTTTGTCAAGCGGAACTTTCTCCCTGTCAAGACAGATTTTTTCGGGGAAAAGCGCCATATATTCCTCGGCAATTTCGCGACCCGATGTGACGAGCACAGCCCCCTCGCGCAGCAGCTGATTAGACCCCGCGCAAGCCGGTGCGTCGACATTGCCCGGCAGGGCGTAAACGTCTCTGCCCTGCTCTAGGGCGAAATTTGCCGTGATAAGCGCGCCGCTTTTTTTCGGTGCCTCCACAACGGCAACGGCGACGCACAGCCCGCTCATGATCCTGTTGCGGCGCGGGAAGTGCTCGCCAGCCGCGGGCGTCTGAGGCGGGTATTCGCTGAGGATGGCGCCGACCGCGGCGACATCCTCAAAAAGCTGCCTGTTTTCGGGCGGATAGACGATATCAAGCCCGGAGCCAAGAACGCCGACGACGCGCCCGCCCGCGCGCAGCGCCCCCAGCGCCACGGTCGTATCGATTCCACGCGCAAGACCCGTGACGACGAGACAGCCGCAGCGCGTCAGCTCATAGCCCAGCCGTTCAGCCTCTTTGACGCCGTAAGGCGTGCATTTGCGCGTTCCGACAACGGCGATGGCCGCCTCCTCGTCCATCACGGGCAGCCGCCCCCGGACGTATAAGACAAGCGGCGGGTCTGCGATGTTCAAAAGCCGCGCCGGATAATCACCGTCGCCGAGGGTGATGATGCGATAGCCGTTTTCCGCGCAGGCCTCAAGTGTTTTGGCGGCAGAAGACAAATTCTTGTCCGACAGCGCCTCAATATCACGCGGGGTTAAGCCGCCGACATCCCGGTACGCCTGCTCGGGTGCAAAAAAGACCTGCTCAGGCGAGGCGAACCAGTTGAGAACCCTCAAGGCCGTCAGCGGCCCCATACCAGGCCGTGAGGACAGCCAGACCCAATACTTCAGCGATGCCATGGCGTATCTCTCTCTTTCTTTTAGGTCTATGAGATGCTGAACAGATGCTTTTTTGCCTCCCACATGAGGATGGCGGCGGCGACAGCGGCGTTTAAGGATTCGCTGTCCGGCGCCATGGGAATCATGACGCGCGCGTCACAGAGGTCGAGCAGCGCTTGGGACAAGCCGCCCCCCTCGCTGCCGACGGCGATCGCCGCATTTTGAAGCGAAACTGCACGGACGTCCCGGCAGACGCCGGCGAGCGCCGCGCCGTAAAGGGCAAGACCCTGCGCCTTCAGCGCAGCAATCGCGCCGAGTTCCAGAAGAACGACACGCTGCCGGAAGAGCGCCCCCATCGTGGCGCGAACCGTTTTGGGGTTATACAAATCGCAGCAGCCGCCCGTCAGGATGACGCCGTCCATCTTGAAAGCGTCAGCCGTGCGGATGACAGTACCGACGTTGCCGGGATCCTGCACGCCCTCAAGAATGATAAAGGTGCCGGCAGGGTCAAGTGCCGCCGCTGCCGCCGGAATGCCGCAGGAGAAAATGACGCTCTGCGGATTTTTCAGGGGTGATATGGTGCGGATGATATCAGGCGTGACAAAATAGACCGGCACGGCATCCGGCAGCGCATCGGGGCATTTCCCGCTTGTGATAACGGCATGGATTTCGGCTCCGGCGGCAATCGCCTCGTTGAGCAGCTTGGCGCCATCGCAGACGAACTCACAGCAGGCGCGCCGGTAATCGCCGTCAGCACCAAGCTTTTTAAAATGCGCCATAATGGGGTTTTTGCGGCTTTTGATTTCTGTCATGTCGTCATCCCTTATACAAACAAAGCTGTGGCATCGTGTCAAGACGCCGCAGCTTTATCGTTCAGTCTTCGATTGGTTTCATGGTCGGGAACAAAAGAACGTCTCGAATGGAGGCGCTGTTTGTGAGCATCATGACACAGCGGTCGATCCCGATGCCGAGTCCGCCCGTCGGAGGCATACCATATTCAAGCGCCGTTATAAAATCGTCGTCCATCATACAGGCCTCGTCATCACCGGCACATCGCAGGGCGACCTGACGCAAAAATCGCTGCTTCTGGTCGATGGGGTCGTTGAGCTCCGAGAAGGCGTTGCCCATTTCATTATGGCAGATAAACAGCTCAAAGCGTTCGGTCAGGCGCGGGTCATCCGGCTTGCGCTTGGCCAGCGGCGAGACCTCAACGGGGTGATCGATAATGAAGACCGGCTGTATGAGCTTGTCCTCAACGCGCTGGTCGAAGCATTCGTAGAGTAAATCGCCCCATGAAGGCTCCTTGCCGTCCGGCATCTTGACGCCGATTGCGGCGGCGGCTTTGACGGCGTCTTCCGTCGATGTAAAGGCCATGAAGTCAACGCCCGTGTGCTTGAGGACGGCGTCGGCCATCGACAGGCGCGGCCAGCCGGGCGTTAGGTCAAGAGTGTCCGATTGCCAGCTGACGCTATATGTTCCGAGAAGCGCCATCGCCGCCTGAGACAAGAGCGCTTCAAAAAGGTCCATCATAACGTGATAGTCGGCATAGGCCTCATAGAGCTCGACGGTTGTGAACTCCGGGTTGTGCTTTGTATCCATTCCCTCGTTGCGGAAAACACGGCCGATCTCATAAACGCGCTCAATACCGCCCACGATGAGGCGCTTGAGATGCAGCTCGGTCGCGATGCGCAAATACATATCGAGGTCAAGCGTGTTGTGATGCGTGATAAACGGCCGTGCCGTCGCGCCGCCGGAGATGGTGTTCAAAACAGGCGTTTCAACCTCCATATAACCGCGCGCGTCCAAAAAGGCGCGGATATGGCGGATAAAGCGGCTGCGGATATCAAAAACGCGCCGCGTTTCAGGGTTCATAATGAGGTCGACATACCGCTGACGGTACTTGAGCTCCTGATTCGTCAGGCCGTGGAATTTCTCCGGCAGTGGTCTGAGTGATTTGGCGAGCAGGCGCACGGAACGGCAATGCACCGAGACTTCTCCCATACGCGTTTTAAACACAAAGCCTGTAATGCCGATGATGTCGCCAATGTCGCCGCGCTTGAACGCTTCAAAGGCTTCTTCTCCGACATCGTTTAATCGGATATACAGCTGGATACGGCCTTTGTCGTCCAGCAGGTCGGCAAAAATCGCCTTGCCCATGCCGCGGCGCGCCATAACGCGGCCGGCCATGGAGACATCGCTGTTTTCCATGGCCTCGAATTGATTGAGAACATCGGCGGAAAAAACCGACCGTTCAAATCTTGTGATATGAAAGGGGTCTTGCCCCTCCTCCTGCAGCTTGATGAGCTTGTTGAGCCGAATCTGCAGCAGTTCCGACAGTTCTTGCTCTGCCGGTAAAACGTTATTGTCCGCCATTGTCCACTCCGTTACGCTTATTTGCCGATTTTCAGTATTTCAAATGCCAACCGCCCGGCGGGCGCCTCGACCTCCACAATGTCGCTGACGCGGTGGCCCATGAGTTCTTTGCCGAAAGGCGAATCATCCGATATTTTACCGGTAATGGGATCAGCCTCTTGAGAGCCGACGACCTGATACGTCTCCTCAAGGCCGAGCTCACAATCGCGGACGGTGACGATGCTGCCGATGCCGACCTTGTCCGTCTCGTCACTTTTTGTGATAATCTCCGCGTTTTCAATGAGGTTTTTGATTTCAGCGATTTTGGAATAGAGCTTGCCCTGCTCCGTTTTCGCCTCGTCATATTCGCTGTTTTCCGAAAGGTCGCCAAAGGACCGTGCTTCCTTGATTTGCTCGGCTACCTCTTTTTCTCTGACGGTCACAAGATAATTGAGCTCTTCCTTGAGCTCGCTCAGGCGTTCCTCACTCATCTTGTATCTTGTTTCCTTAACCATAGCCACCATCCTTTCGATGTGAAAAATCGTTTTAAACGATTTAATCGCAATGCGCTGTTGTGTGCCGCCCCGTGAATGACGGCGCGCGAGGATTTAAAAAAAGACCGTGCCGGCAGGACACCGACACTTTCTTCTTCCGTCAGACGGCCTTTCAAGCGCAGTGCGCTCAAGGCCGTATATGAGCACTAATTATAGTAAAAACTTGAATTTTTGTCAAGCCGTCAAATAGGCGGCTTTACTTTCAAGAATATAAACCACCGGTCGGCTTTATGACTGTTTTAACAGGTCGAGCGCTTTGTTGAGCTGGATATCTTTATCGCGCGGGAGCTGCCCGCCGTATAAAAGAGCATTGTCCGCCTCGGAAAGATCAACGGGTACATCCGGCGCGATACCGCCGGCGTCATACAGGCTGACGCGATGCGGTGTGACATATTCCCCGGAGGAAATGTGGAGCGCGCCGCCGTCCGGTAGCGTGAGCGTGACCTGCGAGCGATTTTTACCCGTTGTATGCTGGCCGACAACCGTTGCATATTTGTATTCCTGCAGGACAGCCGCAAAATACTCCGCCGCCGAGTAGGAATACTGGTTGACAAGCACAACGGCCGGCAGCTTGACGTTTTCCGCGTCGGATCGCGTCACATCCTCCTTGCCGCTTTTATCGACGGCGATAAAGATATCGCATTCCGGCAGGAGATAATCGAGCATTTTTTTAAGCTCTGTCACACGGCCGCCACCATTGTTGCGCACGTCGAACACGAAGGATTGAGCGCCTTTGGCAACGAGTTCGTCCGCCGCTTTTATAAAACTATCTGCTGTGCCGCCCTCAAAGTTTTTAATCTCGATATAACCGACGTTGCCATCAATTAGTTCCGAGCGCACCGGCTTTGTATCGACAAGGGCGTAAACAGCGCTTAGTGTGCGCTCACTGCCGTCTGGGCTCGCGACCGTCAAGCTGACGGACTGGCCGAGCGCGCGGTCGAACAGGGCGGAGGCGTCATGAAGAGAGAGTTTTGTGATATCCTTACCATCAATCGCCGTGATGATGTCGCCTGCTATAAGCCCGGCTTCTTCAGCAGCCGAGCCGGGCGTTACGCCCAGGACAAGAAGGCCGCCTGTCGCATCGTCCTTTTTCACGGTGATACCGATACCGGCGTACTGGTTGTTGGCATCGTTTTGATACTTTTTATATTCCGACGGCGTCATGTAATACGACCATTTGTCATCAAGGGCATCGACGGTTGCTTTTAAAGCTGCCTCCGAGACCTTTTGGCTGTCATACGTCCCGATATAGGTGTCCTTTATATCACGGCGCATGGCGATATACGTCCGGATTTCGCCGAACAGCCCCACATCGGCACCGGTATACAGCCAGGCTGCGATGACGAGGACAAGACAGGTAAGCGCTGATGCACAAAGCATCAGCGCTATGACCGTTTTAAAGCCAAACTGTTTTTTCATAAACGTTCCTGTTACGGCTTACCAGCCCTGTTTTGTATAGCCGCTGAAGTACTGCAGCGGATTGACGCGCGTCCCGTTCTTGGAGACTTCAAAGTGCAGGTGTGCACCCGTTGATGCGCCGGTTGAGCCGACTTTACCGATGGTATCTCCTTTTGTCACTTTATCACCGGCCTTGACAAGGCGCGCACTCATATGGGCGTACAGCGTCGTCATGCCGTTGCCGTGGCTGATGACGATATAATTGCCATAGGAGGAGCTGTATTCGGAGATGATGATCGTGCCGCTGTCGGCGGCAACGATGCTCGCTCCATATTTTGCGCCGATATCAATGCCATAATGCATGCGCATCTCATGATAAATCGGATGCATGCGCATACCGAACGGCGACGTGACAATCATGCACGACGGCGTCGGCCAGGTGAGCTGACCGGTACCGACGACGCCATTACCCGACTGCTCGTTTTGCTTGCGGAGCTCCTCAACTTTTTTATTGATGTCCGCCTGAATCTTGTCGCCTTCCGCGTTTTCCTGCTCGTAAAGCTCTTTGGCCTGATTCAGATTATCCTCCAGCTGCTGCACGAGGGCTTCGGCCTCGGCCAGCTGCGCTGTGAGCTCCGTCTGCTTTTTCTGCAGGTCGGCTTTGTCGGCCTCTTGGTCGGCCTTGGCCACCTCCAGCGCCGCTTTGGCGTCAATCGTCGCCTGCTTGGCGGCCTTGAGCTTCATATAAAGGTTCTGGTCGTAATGCATCACGTCACCGACGAAGTCAATGCGGGCGAGCAAATCGGCAAAGCTGCTGGCGTCAAAGACGACGGCTATGTATGAGATGGTGCCGTTTTCCTCCATCGTCCGCATGCGGGCTTTAAAGAGTGCAAACTGCTCGTCTTCATACTGCTGATCCTGCTGAACCTCTGTCTCCTTGGCTGCAATGAGCTGTGTATATGTTTCGATTTGATCGGTGATGTTGGCTATCTCCTGCTGCGTCAGGTCGATTTGATTATCAAGGACGTTCTTTTTCGCCATCGCGGTCGACTGCTGATATTTCAGCGAGTTAATCTGCGATTGGATCTCCTGTTTTTTGCGTTCAATTTCCTTCTGCTGCTTTTTCAGACTATCGATCTGGCTCTGGGTGACGGCACTCGCCTTAATACTGTTAACCGCAATATAAAGCACGGATACCGCCATCAAAAGCGCCAGGAGAATGGCAACAATACGGATAAACCATTTTCTCGTCATAGATACACCTTCTCAGACTCTCAAATAGTTCTTGATGGCCATTGCGCTGCCGCCGACGCCGACGCCAAACCCAATTCCGACAAACACAAGGAAAATCGGTATGGCGACGCTTGAAAATGGGATCGTTGTGACAAAGGTCAGCGCATAGCTGTTCACGAGCATGTTGGCAACAAGGGCATAGATGATCCACTGCGCAATGAAGGCAATCAGCGCGCCGGCAAGGCCGAGTGTAAAGCCCTGAAAAACAAACGGCCATCGGATAAAGCTGTTCGTCGCGCCGACCATTTTCATAATGGCGATTTCCTCACGCCTGTCAAACGTCGCCAGTTTGATGGTGTTGGACATGATAAAAAGAGAAATAACGAGCAAGACGGCAGCAATAGTGAGCGACACGGCGCTGACGACGTTGCTGACGGTGACAAAGCCTCTGGCAATGCTGAGGTTGGCGTTAACCTTCACGATGCCGTTGATGGCGGAAAGGTCGTTCTGCGTCTGCTCTGTCTGGGAGATGTCGCGCATATAAATAGCGTATCGGTGGCGCAGAACGGTGGAATCAAGGTTTTCAAAGATGGACTTGTCCTGATATTTGCTCTCAAAGCTCTGCATGGCTTCGTCACGGCTGATAAACGTCGCGTACTCCACGTTCGGCACGCTTTCAATCTGGCTTTCCAGCGCTCTGGCCTGCTGCTCCGTCAGGTTTTCATCGACGAAAGCGAGGACGACATTTTCCTTTTCAAACTTATCAATAATGGCGTTGACATTGACCGCCAGAAGGGAAAAGCTGCCCATGATAATGAGGCAGGCCACGATGATGCAGACCGAGGCAAACGACATGAAGCCGTGCGCGAATATACCGGCGGCACCTTCCTTGATGTAATATGTAAAATTAGACCTCTTCATATTTGTAGTACCCGTCCATTCCGTCACTGATGATCCTGCCGTTGTCGATGGCGATGACACGCTTTGTAAAGGCGTCCACAAGCGCCTTTTCATGCGTCACGACAAGAACCGTCGTCCCGAGCTCGTTGATCTTCTGAAGCAGCATGAGAATTTCAAGGCTGCGCGCCGGGTCAAGATTCCCTGTTGGCTCGTCGGCGACGATCAGATTAGGATTGTTGACAAGCGCCCGGGCGATCGCCACGCGCTGCTGCTCGCCGCCGGAGAGCTCCAGCGGACGCATTTTTGCTTTCATGTCGAGACCGACCAAGTCCAGAACATAGGGAACACGCTTTCGGATCTCCTTGGCGGGAGCGCCAACCGCGTGCATTGCAAACGCGACATTTTCATAAACCGTCTTTTTTGGAATTAGCCTGAAATCCTGAAAGATGACGCCGAGCGAACGCCGCAGATACGGCATCTTGTTCATTTTAATGTCGTTTAAACTAAAGCCGTTGACGACCACCGTGCCGTCTGTCGGCGCGATTTCAGCCGTTAAGAGCTTCATAATCGTTGATTTTCCGGAACCGGAGGGGCCGACGAGAAAAGCGAATTCGCCCGACTCCAGCTTCAGGTTAACGCCTTTGAGCGCTTTCGTACCATTTTCATATTCCTTGAATACATCAATCAGTTGAACCATTCATTGTACCTCAAATTTAGCATCAGGACGATTGCCTCGTGTTCCCGAAAAGCCTTTAAAATTTGGACTCCTGGGAATTTAAATACTTCTTTACCATCAGCGCGACTTTAAAAACAATCGCATGATCAAATTCACGCAGGTCAAGCCCCGTGAGCTTTTTGATTTTTTCCAGCCGATAGACAAGCGTGTTTCTGTGAACGAAAAGCTTTCTGGATGTCTCTGAGACATTCAAGTTGTTTTCAAAGAACTTGTTGATTGTATAAAGCGTCTCCTGGTCGAGCGACTCGATGGGATTTTTCTTGAAAACCTCCGACAGAAACATTTCGCACAGCGTTGTGGGCAGCTGATAAATCAGGCGGCCGATACCGAGATTTTCGTAGTTGATGATCGTCTTCTCCGTGTCAAACACCTTGCCGACATCGATGGCGACCTGCGCCTCTTTATAGCGGTCGGCCAGCTCGCGCAGATGCTTTGCCGGTGTGCCGATACCGATGACGGTTTTCAGACCGAGCTCCTCGCTGAGCTTGTGCTCGACAGTGGCGGCGAGCTTGAGGACATATTTTGTGTCGACAGCGGGCGCAACTTCTTTAATCAGGGCGATGTCCGTTTCGCTGACGGAAATGACAAAATCATGCTGCTTGTCCGGGAAGAGATTCTGCAGCAGCTCAATGGCGGTAACTTCAGACCGACCGACCTGACGGATGACAAGCACGAGGCGCGGCACATCCGTGACAAAATGCAGTTCCTTGGCGCGCACGTAAATGTCGCCCGGGAGAATATTATCGGAGATGATGTTTTTGACGAACGCACACTTATCGTGATTTTCTTCGTAATAAATCTTTGCCTCGGAAATGGCGATAAAGGCCATAATACAAATCGTCTTCGAAATGTCGTCTTCCCCGTCGACAAAAACAGCGTAATCAAATGTTGCCCCGGCGCCGCCCAGCATTTTAAACGTTCTCCCGAAGCTTTTGATGACCTTGTCACCCGTCTCCTCCGCCGACGCCGGAAAGACGCCGATATTGGAACCGACGAGAGCCAGTTCGCTGCTGGCGACAATGGTACCGTCCGAATCAATAACGCCGATGAGCCGTTTGGTGGCTTCTTTCATCTGGACAATAACACTTTGAAAGATTCTGCTGGACATGACATTGTCCTCCCATTTTCTTCTTTTTACCGGACGGGGAACTGTTTCGTGATTTTGACCATACCTACAACATTAACATAATATACTGGAATTCAACAATTTTCAAGTGAGAAATCATAGTCATTTGTTATTTTTTTTAATTTTTTGTTAAAATAACGAGCACTATATGCCAATTTTCACAATTTCAGCACGAATGGAGGCAATTCTTCCAAAAATTTTACACAAAATTTTTCCAGATATCGATCGGTTCAAAGACACACGCAAGCTCCTCCTGCGTCATTTCTCGGTAAGCGCCCGGCTGTAAACGCGCGTCAAGGTGGAGCCCGCCGACGGCCACGCGCTTTAAAAATGTGACGGGCTTGCCCTGCGATGCCAGCATGCGCTTGACCTGATGGTATTTTCCCTCACAAATTCTCACATAAGCTGCGCTTGTGGAATCGGCAGAAATTATTTGTAGGGACGCGGGCAGGCAGCGCAGCCCGTCCTTCAGCATAACGCCATTTTTAAAGGCCTCGGCATCCTGCGATGTCAGCGCGCCTGTTGTCTCGACGTAATACGTTTTAAAAACATGCTTCGACGGCGACAGAACCCGATGGGCAAAGGCCCCGTCATCCGTTAAAATCATGAGACCTTCGGCATCCTTGTCAAGCCGCCCCGCCGGAAACAGGCCGATATGTGCCCACGGGCCTTCAAGGAGGTCGTTGACTGTCTTTTCGTCGCGGTCTTCCGTCGCGGAAACAACACCCGCGGGTTTGTTGAGCATCAGGTAGTGATACTTTTGATAGGTCAGTGTTTTGCCGCTGACGGAAATAACGGCAGACTGCGGATCAATTTTGAGCGCGCCCGACAAGGCCGTCACGCCGTCAACAACGACAAAACCCGCTTTTATGAGCCGAAGCGCCTCTCTTCTTGAGGCGATACCGGCATCGGATATGAATTTGTCAAGTCGGATGCTATCCATATTATTCCTCCGTGCCCCCGCCGGGCTTTTCCCCCAATCGACGTGGCAAGTAACGCATCTGCCTGTCATAACGCGGGACAGGAGCGAATAAGCTTTATCAACAAGATGACGGGGTGAACGATATGTTTATTTTTACCACCAAATTCAATAAGAAAAAAGCCGTACTGATTATCCTGGCGCTGGCCGTTGTTCTCGCTGCCATTGTCCTCATTGCGGGGAAACTCGATCAGACGGGTGCCAAAGAGACGGCCGTCCTGTCGGCCATTGTCAAGGACAATGACCAGCGCGTTTCGTATCTCACGAAGCTCGGCTGGGTTGTCGAACAAACGCCTGTGGAAGAGCAGACCGTTGTGATACCGCGGGAATTTACGGCCGTCTACAAGCAATACAACGCACTCCAGCAGGCACAGGGTTTTGATCTGTCCAAGTATGGCGGTATTGAGGCTACGCGCTATACGTACAGAATTCTTAATTACCCCAACGTCCCGGACAATGTCGTTGCCGACATCATTGTCTACCGGAATGAAGTCATCGCCGGCGACGTGCAGTCCTACGCGCTTGACGGCTTCATGGTGGGCCTATCATTTCCGCAAAGCTCCATGAGCGCGATGGCATCGCCGTCTCCGAGCGCGGCGGCACCGACAGCCGTGTCGCCGAGCGCCGTCCCGAGTGCGTCACCGAACGCCTCGACGCCGAAAACGTCTCCCAACGCCGCTGCTCCCAACACGTCGTCTCCGAACACAGCCTCACCCGTTTCGCCAAACGCCTCGAAAACAGACACCCTGACATCAGATGTGAATTTGGACGAATCGGCTCCGTGAATATAACGGCCATATAAAAGCAGCCGGGTTAAGGATGAAAAGGGCATTGCCGCAATTGGCAATGCCCTTTTTCGTGTGGTTTAAGACTTACGCCTCAACGCCGGTGACGACGCCGGAGCCGACGGTGCGGCCGCCTTCGCGGATAGCGAAGCGGAGGCCCTGCTCAATAGCGATCGGGGTGATGAGCTCAACGTCGATGGTGACGTGGTCGCCGGGCATGCACATCTCGGTGCCTTCCGGCAGGTTGATAACGCCGGTGACGTCTGTTGTGCGGAAATAAAACTGGGGACGGTAGTTATTGAAGAACGGGGTGTGGCGGCCGCCCTCTTCCTTGGAGAGAACGTAAACCTGACCCTTAAACTTCGTGTGGGGCTTGATGGAGCCGGGCTTAGCCAGAACCTGGCCACGCTCGATGTCCGTCTTCGCGACGCCGCGGAGCAGCGTGCCGATGTTGTCGCCGGCTTCCGCGTAATCGAGGAGCTTGCGGAACATTTCGATACCGGTGACGGTTGTCTCTTTCGGCTCGTCCATCAGACCGACAATCTGAACCTTGTCGTTCATGTTGACCTGGCCACGCTCGACACGGCCCGTGGCGACGGTGCCGCGGCCTGTGATCGTGAAGACGTCTTCAACAGGCATAAGGAACGGCAGGTCGGCTTTGCGCTCCGGTGTTGGGATATAGCTGTCGACAGCGTCCATCAGCTCTTTGATGCAGGCATATTCCGGCGCATCCGGATCGGTGGAGGTGGAAGCCAGCGCGTTGAGCGCGCTGCCCTTGATGATCGGCAGATCATCGCCGGGGAACTCATACTTGGACAGAAGCTCGCGGACTTCCATCTCGACGAGCTCGAGGAGCTCGGGATCGTCAACCTGGTCAACCTTGTTGAGGAAGACGACGATGGCCGGAACGCCGACCTGGCGGGCGAGAAGAATGTGTTCACGCGTCTGAGCCATCGGGCCGTCTGAAGCGGCGATGACGAGGATCGCACCGTCCATCTGCGCGGCGCCGGTAATCATGTTCTTGATATAGTCGGCGTGGCCCGGGCAGTCAACGTGCGCATAGTGGCGCTTTTCCGTCTCATATTCGACATGGGCTGTATTGATCGTGATGCCGCGCTCTCTCTCTTCAGGCGCCTTATCAATCTGATCATAAGCCTCAAACTTCGCTTTGCCGGAAAACGACAAATACTTCGTGATTGCGGCGGTGAGCGTCGTCTTTCCATGGTCAACGTGACCAATCGTGCCGATATTGACGTGCGGCTTTGTTCTTTCAAACTTTTGCTTAGCCATGGCTAAAAAATCCTCCTTACAGTATTTGAAATAAAATCAATTGACGAATTCCTTGTAATGCGGTATTTTACAGTATTTTTTGAAAAATGGCAATCATTATTTTTTATTGCTTATTCCCGGCAATGAGCTCCTGCTGCAGCGATTTCGGCAGTTCAACGTAGTGGCTCGGCTCCATAGCGTATGTGCCGCGTCCCTGTGTTTTAGAGCGCAGGTCCGTCGAGTAGCCGAACATGGTGGACAGCGGGACAAACGAGTTGACAACGGCTGCGCCGCTGCGCGTCTCCATACCGGTGATCTGACCGCGGCGGGAATTGATGTCACCGATGACATCGCCCATATAGTCCTCCGGGACGGTGACGACGACCTTCATGATCGGCTCAAGCAGGACGGGGTCCGCTTTGTGCATACCTTCCTTGAAGGCCATGCTGCCAGCGATTTTAAACGCCATTTCACTCGAGTCGACCTCGTGGTAGGAGCCGTCATACAGCGTCACCTTGACATCGACAACCTGATAACCGGCCAGAATACCGGCCTGCATGGCGCCCTGGATGCCCTGATCGACAGCCGGGATATACTCCTTCGGGATCGAGCCGCCGACAATTTTGTTGATGAACTCGTAGCCCTTGCCGGATTCATTGGGCTCAACGATGATCTTAACGTGGCCGTACTGACCTTTACCGCCCGACTGTCTGGCGTACTTGTGGTCGACGTCGGCCGATTTTCTGATGGTCTCTTTATAAGAGACCTGCGGTTTGCCGACGTTGGCCTCAACCTTAAACTCACGCAGAAGCCTATCGACGATGATCTCCAGATGGAGTTCACCCATACCCGCGATAATCGTCTGCCCGGTCTCCTGATCGGTGTACGTTTTGAACGTCGGGTCCTCCTCGGCGAGCTTACTGAGCGCAATGCCCATCTTTTCCTGTCCGGCTTTCGTCTTCGGCTCGATGGCGACGCGGATAACAGGCTCCGGGAATTCCATCGACTCCAGAATGATGGGGGCCTTCTCGCTGCACAGCGTGTCACCCGTCGTTGTGTTCTTCAGGCCGACGGCGGCGGCGATATCACCGGAATAGACCATATTGATGTCTTCACGGTGGTTGGCGTGCATCTGCAGGATACGGCCAAGGCGCTCTTTGTTGCCCTTCGTCGAGTTCAAAACGGTTGCGCCGGCTTCGGCGGTTCCCGAATAAACACGGAAGAAGGACAAACGCCCGACATATGGGTCCGTCATGATCTTGAACGCCAGCGCGGAAAACGGCGCATCGTCACTGGCGGGACGCGTATCCGTTTCCTCCGTGCCGGGGATGACACCCTGAATATCCCGGATGTCCAGCGGCGACGGCATATAATCGACGATCGCGTCTAAAAGCTTCTGAACGCCTTTGTTTTTGTAAGATGTGCCACAGACGACGGGGATCATCTCAACGGCGAGCGTGGCCTTCCGAATGGCGGCCTTCACAGCGTCTGCGCTGATTTCTTCGCCCTCGAGATAGCGCTCCATGATCTCCTCATCGAAATCCGAGACGGCTTCAATGAGCTTTGTGTGGTACTCCTTGGCGAGGTCCATCATGTTCTCCGGTATCGGCTCAACGCGCATATCCTTGCCGAGCTCATCATAGTAGATGTCGGCCTTCATCTCCACGAGGTCGATAATCCCCTTGAAGTCGGCTTCAGCGCCGATGGGCAGCTGAATAGGCACGGCGTTGGCTTTCAGCCGATCCTCTACCATACTGAGCACGTTAAAGAAATCGGCGCCCATGATGTCCATCTTATTAACGTAAATCATTCGCGGCACGTGGTATTTATCGGCCTGCCGCCAGACCGTTTCAGACTGCGGCTCTACGCCGCCTTTAGCGCACATGACCGTCACCGACCCGTCCAGGACGCGCAGGGACCGCTCCACCTCAACAGTGAAGTCCACGTGACCCGGGGTATCGATGATATTAATGCGGTGATCATTCCAAAAACACGTCGTCGCAGCAGAGGTGATGGTGATGCCTCTCTCCTGCTCCTGTTCCATCCAGTCCATCGTCGCGGCGCCTTCATGGACCTCGCCGATTTTATAGGTGCGGCCCGTATAGAACAGAATTCTCTCGGTTGTTGTGGTCTTTCCCGCATCAATATGAGCCATAATGCCTATATTTCTCGTTTTTTCAAGCGAATACTGTCTCGGCATATCACTCACTCCTTTATATTTTCCTGTGGTCCCTGGCGAAAAAGACCAATGCGATTACCAGCGGTAGTGGGCAAAAGCTTTATTAGAATCTGCCATTCTATGGGTATCTTCGCGTTTCTTGACGGCGCTGCCGAGGTTATTGGCGGCGTCCATGATTTCGCCTGCGAGACGCTCTTTCATCGTTTTTTCATTGCGCGCTCTTGAATACGTTGTCAGCCAGCGCAAGCCGAGCGTCTGACGCCTGTCGGCGCGGACCTCGATCGGCACCTGATAGGTGGCACCGCCGACACGGCGGGCCTTGACTTCGAGCGACGGCATGATATTTTCGATCGCCGTAATGAAAACGTCCAGCGGCGGCTTGCCTGTCTTTTCGCCAATAATATCAAACGCGCTGTAGACGACTTTCTGAGCGACACCTTTTTTGCCGTCGAGCATGATGCTGTTGACGAGCCTCGTTACAAGCACGGAATTGTACAGAGGATCAGGCAAAACTTCTCTTTTCGGTACGTTACCTCTTCTGGGCACGATACTTCCCTCCTTCATATAAAATGATTTCACAGGTACTCCGGAAAATCATGTGCTGCGGATGCCGCGACGCGGCGAGCGGCACGATCGCGCCGGCGAATTCATTTCGCCTGTGAGCGCGTTGATCTCCCGGTGGGTGCCTGCCTTTGAGGCAACATACATCAATATATAATGTATATATACCTTCATGGCAAGGCATTAGCCTCACGCATAAAGCGTTATAAGCCAGATGTTACTTCTTTGCCGCTGTCTTGCCAGCCTTGGGCTTCTTCGCGCCGTACTTGGAGCGACCCTGCATGCGCTTATTGACGCCCTGCGTATCCAGCGTGCCGCGGATGATATGATAGCGGACGCCAGGGAGGTCCTTGACACGGCCGCCGCGAATCATGACGACAGAGTGCTCCTGAAGATTGTGGCCGATACCGGGGATATAGGCCGTGACCTCATAGCCGTTCGTCAAACGGACACGGGCGATTTTCCGCAGCGCGGAGTTCGGCTTTTTCGGTGTCGATGTTCTGACGGCTGTGCAGACGCCTCTCTTCTGCGGCGAGGACAGGTTCGTCTCCTTGTTTTTCAGCGTGTTGAGGCCCTTTTGCATGGCCGGCGACGTTGACTTGTAGGAGAGCTCCTCTCTTCCCTTTCTGACAAGCTGATTAAATGTTGGCATTATTTTCCTCCTTTCCTGAGTTTTATTATTTTTTCGGAATGCTTTGGGCATTTCGCAAAAACACGACGATGCGCCATCAGGCGCCTTGACAGCATGATTCACAAAGCGCTTGGCAGTGAATTATGCAATATCACACAGGCTAATACGATAACACAAATCGCGGCGCGCGTCAATACATTTAACGCGGGTCTAACACGTTACAGCGCGTTGCCGGAGCCGACGAGGGCAGACAGGTCAACGTCGTCCTCTTCTTCCTCCTCATCGTCTATATCCCATGAGACGTCCGTCATCTTGCGCTCAAATTTTCTGTACAGCGACAGGCCGCTGCCAGCGGGGACGAGCTTGCCGATGATAACGTTTTCCTTCAGGCCAACGAGGTGGTCGACCTTGCCCTTGATGGCAGCTTCCGTCAAGACCTTTGTCGTCTCCTGGAAGGAGGCTGCCGACAGGAACGACTCCGTTGCCAGCGAGGCCTTCGTGATACCCATGAGGAGGGGCACGCAGCTTGCTTTGCGCAGTTCCGTTTCCCCGGCGTCAAGCCGCGCCTGAATGTCGTGGTTGGCACGTTTGAATTCCAAAATATCGACCGTCGTACCGGCCAGCAGCTCCGTATCGCCGCCTTCCTCGATACGCACCTTACGCATCATCTGACGGACGATGACTTCGATATGCTTGTCGTTAATCTCAACGCCCTGCTGGCGGTAAACCTTCTGAACCTCAGAGATGAGGTACGTCTGCGCGTCATCCTTACCGCGGATGCGCATGACGTCGTGCGGGTTTAACGCACCGTCTGTCAGCATATCACCTTTTTTGACGGTATCGCCCGACTTGACGCGGATACCGGCCGAATACGGGGCTTGATAAACCTTTACTTCGCCGCTCTCGGCGTTTGTGACGGAGATGGCGACGATGGCGTTTTTCCGGGTTTCCTCCACTTCCACCGTACCGGATGTCTCCGACAGGATGGACATTTTTTTCGGTTTGCGCGCCTCGAAGAGTTCTTCAACGCGCGGCAGGCCTTGTGTGATATCGTCTCCGGCGACGCCGCCGGTGTGGAACGTTCGCATGGTGAGCTGTGTGCCGGGCTCACCGATCGACTGCGCGGCGATAACACCGACGGCTTCGCCGATCGAGACGGGGTCACCGGTGGCGAGGTTGATGCCGTAGCATTTGGCGCAGACGCCGCTGGGCGCCTCGCAGTCAAGCACCGTACGGATTTTCACCTCGGCGACGCCGCGCGCGGCCATCACGTCCGCGTCGGCAGTAACGAGCATATTGTCTCTTGAAAACAGAACCTCTCCTGTCGCGGGGTCGAGAACGTCTTCCGCCAGGAAACGACCGTGAATGGCATCGGCAAAGCCTGGCGCGGGGTTGGACGTCTCGTCGGCGACGGCGACGGCAAAGCCATCGTGTGTGGCGCAGTCATGTTCGCGAATAATAACATCCTGTGAAACGTCGACAAGACGGCGCGTGAGGTAACCGGAGTCAGCCGTACGGAGCGCCGTATCGGCAAGGCCTTTACGCGCACCGCGCGAGGAGACGAAGTACTCAAGAACCGTTAAGCCTTCACGGAAGTTCGCTTTAATCGGAATTTCAATTGTTTTACCGGCAGTGTTGGCCATGAGGCCGCGCATTCCGGCCAGCTGGCGGATCTGATTCATCGAGCCGCGCGCGCCGGAGTTTGCCATCATAAAGATGGGGTTATACTCATCCAGCGCGTCCTGCAGCGCGTTTGTGACGTTTTTCGTCGTCGTCTCCCACTCGCGCACCACAAGGCGGTAACGCTCATCATCGGTGATAAAGCCGCGCTTATACTGCTGCTCAATGGCGACAACTTTTTTCTCCGTTTCGCGAATCAGTGTCCGTTTGGCTTCCGGCACCGTCATGTCGGAGATAGAAATCGTAATCGCACCGCGCGTGGAGTACTTAAAGCCGAGCGCTTTAATGTTGTCCAGAAGCTCTGCCGACAGCGTAAAGCCATGCTTGGCGATGCATTTTTTAATAATTTTCTCCAGCTGCTTTTTACCGGTCTGGAAACTGACCTCGTAGTCAAACATGTGCTCGGGGTCGGATCGGTCAACAAAGCCGAGGTCCTGCGGGATCGGTTCGTTGAAGATGATGCGCCCGACCGTCGTTTCAATCGACCGCCTGCGCAGGACACCGTCAATCTTCTTGGAAACGCGAACCAAGACAGGTGCGTGAATGCCGACGTCTCCGTTCTGATATGCCATCAGCGCCTCGTTCGGCGTGGCAAAGTGCTTGCCGGCACCCGGCTCCTTCTCCCGGATAAACGTGAGATAGTACGAGCCGAGAATCATATCCTGCGTTGGGACGGTGACAGGCTGGCCGTCCTTCGGATGCAGAAGGTTGTTGGCTGATAGCATGAGAATGCGGGCCTCGGCCTGCGCTTCCGATGAGAGCGGCACGTGAATGGCCATCTGATCGCCGTCAAAGTCGGCATTATAGGCTGTACAGACAAGCGGATGGAGCTTTAAGGCACGACCTTCGACAAGAATCGGCTCAAAGGCCTGAATGCCAAGGCGATGCAGCGTCGGCGCGCGGTTTAAAAGCACCGGATGCTCGCGGATGACGACCTCGAGGGCATCCCACACTTCGGTTGCGCCCTTGTCGACCATCTTCTTGGCTGATTTAATGTTGTTGGATGCGCCGTCCTCAACAAGTTTTTTCATGACGAACGGGCGGAAGAGCTCGATGGCCATTTCTTTCGGCACGCCACACTGATAAAGCTTCAGCTCAGGGCCGACAACGATAACGGAACGACCGGAGTAATCCACGCGCTTGCCGAGGAGATTCTGACGGAAGCGACCCTGCTTACCCTTGAGCATGTCGGACAGCGATTTAAGAGCGCGGGAATTGGCGCCCGTGACGGCGCGGCCGCGACGGCCGTTATCAATGAGGGCATCGACAGCTTCCTGCAGCATACGCTTTTCGTTGCGGACAATAATGTCCGGCGCGTTTAATTGAATGAGCCTTTTAAGGCGGTTGTTGCGGTTAATTACGCGGCGGTAGAGATCGTTTAAGTCACTTGTCGCAAAGCGGCCGCCGTCGAGCTGGACCATGGGGCGAATTTCAGGCGGAATGACGGGCAGCACGTCAATAATCATCCACGTCGGATCATTGCCGGACTGGCGGAAGGCCTCTACAACCTCAAGCCGTTTGACGAGCTTTGCCTTTTTCTGGCCGGAGGCATCCTTGGCCTCAGCGCGGAGCTGCTCGGAGAATTTTTCACAGTCGATGTCGGCCAAAAGGTCGCGGATGGCTTCAGCGCCCATACCGGCCTTAAAGTCATCTTCATATTTCTCGCGCATTTCGCGGTATTCTTTTTCGGTGAGAATCTGATTTTTATGCAGCGGCGTCATGCCGGGGTCAATGACGATATAGGCGGCAAAATACAACACCTTTTCCAAAATGCGCGGCGTTAAATCAAGCAAAAGACCCATGCGCGACGGGATACCCTTGAAGTACCAGATGTGGGAGACCGGGGCTGCCAGCTCGATATGACCCATGCGCTCGCGGCGGACGTTTGATTTCGTGACCTCGACGCCGCAGCGGTCGCAGATTTTGCCTTTATAGCGGATTTTCTTGTATTTACCGCAGTGGCACTCCCAGTCTTTCGTGGGCCCAAAAATACGTTCGCAGAAGAGGCCGTCTCTTTCCGGCTTGAGTGTTCTATAGTTAATCGTTTCTGGCTTTTTTACCTCGCCGAAAGACCAGCTTCTGATCTTTTCGGGAGATGCCAGGCCGATTTGAATGGCGTCAAACGGTGCACAGCTCATATTTTCTCCTCCTCATCTTCAATGAGATCATAGATTTCGCTGTCATTGAAATCGTCTTCTTCCTCAAAACCGGCGGCGATATCGTCATCCTCTTCCAGGTCAACATCCTCGATGCTGAACCCGCCGGAAATAATCTCGCTTTCGTCGGAATGATACATGCTGCTGTCGCGGATATTGTCCCGGAGGTCATCGTCATCATCGTCGTTTTGCAGCTCGATTTTCTGCCCGTTCTCATCGAGGACGCGCACATCGAGGCAGAGCGACTGGAGTTCTTTGACGAGGACCTTGAAGGACTCCGGTACGCCCGGCTTTGGGATATTATGCCCCTTCACGATCGATTCGTAGGTGCGCACGCGGCCGGTAACGTCGTCGGACTTCACCGTCAGGATCTCCTGCAGCGTGTAGGCCGCACCATAGGCCTCCAGCGCCCAGACTTCCATTTCGCCGAAGCGCTGGCCGCCGAACTGGGCCTTGCCGCCCAGGGGCTGCTGCGTCACAAGGCTGTACGGGCCAGTTGACCGCGCGTGAATCTTATCATCGACAAGATGGTGCAGCTTTAAGAAGTAGACGTAGCCGACGGTGACGGGGTTATCAAACGCATCGCCGGTGCGGCCGTCGTACAGAATGCTTTTGCCATCCGGGCGCAGCCCGGCAAGCTCCAGCGTTTCGCGGATTTCCGCTTCGTTGGCGCCGTTGAAGATCGGCGTGGCCACCTTCCAGCCAAGCGTTTTGGCGGCGTATCCGAGGTGCACCTCAAGAACCTGACCGATGTTCATACGCGACGGAACACCGAGCGGGTTCAAAACAATGTCGAGCGGCGTGCCGTCCGGCAGGTATGGCATATCCTCCTTCGGCAGGATGCGGGAGACGACGCCCTTGTTGCCGTGTCGGCCGGCCATCTTGTCGCCGACGCTGATTTTACGCTTTTGCGCGATATAGCAGCGCACGACCATGTTGACGCCGGGATTGAGATCATCGCCGTTTTCACGGGTGAACACCTTGACGTCGACAACGATGCCGGACTCTCCGTGGGGAACCTTGAGAGACGTGTCGCGCACTTCACGGGCCTTTTCGCCGAAGATGGCGCGTAAGAGCCGTTCCTCTGCCGTCAGGTCCGTTTCACCCTTTGGCGTAACCTTGCCGACGAGAATATCGCCCGCGTGGACTTCGGCGCCGACGCTGATGATGCCGCGCTCATCAAGATAGCGCAGCGAGTCTTCACCGACACCCGGGATATCACGTGTAATCTCCTCGGGGCCGAGCTTCGTATCACGGGCGTCGATTTCATGCTCTTCAATATGGATCGACGTAAAGACGTCATTCATCGACAGGCGCTCGTTAATGAGAATGGCGTCTTCGTAGTTATAGCCTTCCCATGTCATGAAGCCGACTAGGATGTTTTTGCCGAGCGCAATTTCGCCCTCGCTCGTTGACGGGCCATCGGCCAGAACATCGCCGACTTTGACGCGGTCACGGACGGAGACGACAGGGCGCTGGTTGTTGCACGTGCCCTGATTGGAGCGCGAAAATTTCGTCAGTACGTAATCCTTCACGTCGCCGCTGTCATAGCGGACGGTGATGCGTGTGGCGGATACAGCCGTCACAACGCCGTCGCCTTCGGCTAACGCGCAGACGGTGGAGTCGAGCGCGCATTTGTGCTCGATACCGGTCGCGACGATTGGCGCTTCCGTCGTCAGAAGCGGTACAGCCTGGCGCTGCATGTTCGCACCCATGAGGGCGCGGTTGGCGTCGTCATTTTCCAAAAACGGGATCATAGCCGTGGCGATGGAAACCATCATACGCGGTGAAATATCGATGTAATCCACGCGCTCACGGTCGACCTCGACGATTTCGTCACGGTGGCGGCACGTGATACGCTGATTGACGAGGCAGTTGTTCTCATCGAGCGGCTCGGTGGCCTGCGCGACAATAAACTGATCCTCCATGTCGGCCGTGAGGTAGTCGATTTCTTCCGTCACGCGGCACGTTTTTTTATCAACCTTGCGGAACGGCGCGATGATAAAGCCGTATTCATTGACGCGCCCATAGGATGCCAGATAGGAGATGAGGCCGATGTTTGGGCCTTCAGGCGTCTCAATCGGGCACATGCGCCCGTAGTGGCTGTAATGGACGTCTCGCACGTCAAAGCTTGCGCGTTCGCGCGAGAGGCCGCCGGGGCCGAGTGCCGACAGGCGGCGCTTGTGTGTCAGTTCCGCCAGCGGGTTTGTCTGGTCCATGAACTGGGAGAGCGGCGAGGAGCCGAAGAATTCTTTAATGGCCGCCGTCACTGGGCGGATATTAATGAGCGACTGCGGGGTGATGATATCAAGGTCCTGCAGCGTCATGCGCTCACGGATGACGCGCTCCATGCGGGAAAAGCCGACGCGGAACTGGTTTTGCAACAGTTCGCCGACGCTGCGCATGCGCCTGTTGCCGAGATGGTCGATATCATCTGCTTCGCCAACACCGTGTGCCAGGCAGTTAAGATAGTTGACAGACGCGAAAATATCGTCCGGGATGATGTGCTTTGGGATGAGATTATCGATGTTTTCGGCAATTGCGTCACGCAGTTCCTGACCGCTGTATTGCTCGAGCAGCTTCTTCAGAATGATGAAGCGGACACGCTCTTTGATGCCGAGTTCTTCTTCGGGGTTGAAATCGACAAAACCGTTCAGATACACCATGCCGTTTGAAAAAACCTTAACCTCGCGGCTGTCAGCCTGAACAACCGCATCGATAACACCGCGGTTTTCGATTTCGACGGCCCGCTCGCGCGTTAACGTTTCACCCGCTTCGGCGATGATTTCGCCGGTTAAGGGGTCAGCAATCGGCTGCGAGAGCGTCTGGCCGGAAAGCCTGCACCACAGCGCCAGCTTTTTATTGAACTTATAACGCCCAACTGTTGAAATGTCATACCGTCTGGCGTCAAAAAAGAGGTTATTCAGAAGCGTCTCGGCGCTGTCCACCGTCGGGGGGTCGCCGGGGCGCAGGCGCTTGTAAAGCTCGATGAGCGCCTCTTCCCGCGTGCGGCAGGTATCTTTATCGAGCGTGGCGTTGATGCGCTCGTCGTCACCGAAGATGATTTTCATCAGCTCGTTGGACTCGGCACCCGCTTCGCCGCCAGAGACGGACAGCCATGTGTACGGCTGTGCCGTCGGCCGGCCAATGGCACGCAGTAGCCATGTGATCGGCAGTTTTCTGTTTTTATCGACGCGGACGTAAAAGTTATCGGAAGCGTCTGTCTCATACTCCAGCCACGCGCCGCGGTATGGAATCACCGTCGTTGCATAAACTGTAACAGCCGTTTTCGCGTCTGTCTTCTTTTCGTAATAGACGCTTGGAGAGCGAATAATCTGCGAGACGACGACGCGCTCGGCACCGTTAATAATAAACGTGCCGGCCTCTGTCATCAGCGGGAAATCGCCCATGAAAATTTCCTGCTCTTTAATTTCTTCCGTCTCGCGGTTACGAAGCCGGACGCCGACCTTTAAGGGTGCGGCAAACGTTGCGTCACGGGCTTTGCATTCCTCGACGGTGTATTTCGGTTTTTCATTAATGTTATAATCAATGAAGGTAAGCTCCAGATTTCCGGTGTAGTCGGTAATCGCCGCCACATCCCGAAATACCTCACGAAGCCCTGTCTCCAGAAACCACTTATACGAGTCCTTCTGCACCTCCAAAAGGTTTGGCATGTCCTTAACTTCTTCCGACTTGGCAAAACTCTTTCGGATCGTTTTACCGTACGCTACGTCTTTCGGCATTCACGTCACTCCTTAATTTATGTTCACTCAACCGATTCCCGGGGTTGATGCATTGTGCGGCACGCGCGGATGCGTTGTAATTAATTTTAATTATCTGTGTTGATTTTGCGCCGAATTATGATAGAATGTAAAAAAAGTGTTAATGGGATGGTTCGTCCAATTAAGTGCATAGCAATTTATTTTAACTGAATTTACTAATAATGTCAAGGTGTTTTTGTGGGAAACAGATGTTTTCCGCTTTTTTTATTTGCCAAGCGACAGGAGGCAGGAGCGCAGCATGACAAATCCCATTGAAGTCAGCGATTTAAAAAAGAGTTTTCACGTCGGCGGCAAAGAGATCCGGGCGGTGCAAGGCGTCTTCCTGACTGTGCGCGACCAGGAAATTTTCGGTTTTCTGGGGCCGAACGGCGCTGGAAAGTCCACAACGCTTCGGATGCTTACAACGCTGCTCCCAATTGACGGCGGCAGCGCGCGCGTGTGCGGCTTTGACTTGAAAACACAGCAGAACAACGTGCGCCAGTCGATCGGTTACGTCAGCCAGTCGGGCGGGGCTGACCTGCCAGCCACCGGGCGGGAAAATTTGATTTTAGCGGCAAGGCTTTACGGCATGCGCCGCAGCGCGGCAAGCGCGCGAGCCGATGAGCTTTTGTCGCTTTTTGATTTGACGGCCCTTTCCGGCCGCATTGTCCGAACGTATTCCGGCGGTCAGCGGCGGCGGCTGGAGGTCGCTTTAGCAATGGTTAACAAACCGTCGGTGCTTTTTCTCGACGAACCGACGACCGGGCTTGACCTGCAAAACAGAGCCAATCTGTGGGACCAGATCCGCCTTTTGCGCGAGCATGGGACAACAGTATTTTTGACGACGCATTATCTGGAAGAGGCTGACGCACTATGCGACCGCCTGTGCATCATCGATGATGGGCGCATCGTCGCCGAGGGGACGCCACAGGACCTCAAGCGCTCCATATCAGGCGATGTTGTCCGGCTGAAGCTCAATGATGGTAAACGGGTTGATTTATCGCTTTTCAGGGCGCTCCCCCACGTGAAGGACTTGCGAAGCGAGGGTGACGTTATTACCCTGTATACCGACGCAGGCCCAGCCCTGATGCAGGCGCTTTTCCCAGTGCTGGAGAAAATTAACCGCACGGCCGAGAGCATCTCCCTCACACAGGCGTCTCTTGACGATGTCTTTCTAAAAAAAACAGGCCGCTGCCTGCGCGACGCCGAAACGGAGGTGCCCTGTGAAACACATGACTGAAATCGGGCTGCTGTTTCGCCGGAAACTCTTGGAGCTGCTGCGTGAGCCGGTCTGGATCGTGTCGGAGTTTTCGATGCCCGTGCTTTACCTCGCGCTGTTTGCACCATTGCTCAAGGGCTTGCAGTCTTCGGCGCTTGGCGGGAACGTTCTGAACACGTTTGTGCCGGGTCTTTTGACGCTTTTTGCCTTTTCCTCCGGCATCGGCGAGGCGTGGACGATTGTCAACGAATTGCAGACGGGCGTGACGGAGCGTTTTCGCGTCAGCCCCGCCAGCCGCTTTTCCCTACTGATGGGTAGCGTCTTACGCGACACGCTTATTTTCCTTGCCTCGGCGCTGCTGCTCATCTCCATCTCCTGCCTCTTCGGCTTTACGGCAAGCCTTCCCGGGCTTGTTATCCTGCTGCTTTTACTATGCCTTTTGACGGCGACAATCTCCGCGACAGCTGTGAGCATCGGCCTTTTGTTGAAAACATCCGGCAGTGTCGCCGCGCTGATTACAACGCTGCAGCTGCCGATTACCTTGTTATCCGGCGTTCTTCTGCCGATCACCATCGGCCCGATGTGGCTGCAGGTGATTGCGCACTTTAATCCGTTGTTTTACCTTGTTGAAGCCTCACGCGTGCTGACGGCCGGTTCCATTCTGAATGTGACCGTTCTGGAGGCTGCCGCCATTATGGTGCCGCTGACGGCTTTCGTGCTCTGGTGGGCCACACGCGTCTACCGAAAAGTTGTGGCGTAGCTTTTTAATAACATTACGCAAAGGTGCCCTTCCAGTTTTGGAAGGGCGCCTTTTGTTTCAGCCGATTCTGTCGTCCGCCATACCTAAAATTATTTTATAATTATTTTCACAATATACATTGACAGGCGATGTATGTTGTGTTATGTTGTAGCTACAATTTTGGAATACACCGCATCGGAGGGATACTATGTCCATAGCGTCGGATCTCATACGCGGTCACACCGACACCATTATTCTCGCCCGGCTGATGGGCGGTGACAACTACGGCTATGAGATCAACAAAGCGATCCAGCAGAAAACGGGCGGCCGGTATGAGCTGAAGGAAGCCACACTCTATTCCGCTTTCCGCCGTCTTGAGCAGGAGGGCTGTATCGAGTCCTACTGGGGCGATGAGACGACGGGCGCGCGCCGCCGCTATTACCGCATCACCGAGATCGGCAAAGAGACCTTTAAAAGTCTATTAAAAGACTGGAAAACGGCAAAAGAACTGATCGACAACTTAATTGAGTGGGAGGACAAATAAATATGGAAGACAAAATTCGCCGATACATTGACGGTCTGTTCCAGAACACCGCCCCGACGCGCAAGGCCGTTGAACTCAAAGAAGAAATGATTCAAAACCTCACGGAGAAATACAACGACCTGCTCTCAGAGGGCAAGACGCCGGAGGCCGCCTATAACATCGCTATTGCGGGCATCGGCGACATCAGCGGTCTCATGAAGGACCTGGAGCGGGATACCGTTAACCCGGAGGATCAAAACGCACAGCGCCAAAAGACGGCGATGTTCACGGCAATTGCCGTGATGCTATACATCCTTAGCGTCGTCCCGCTCATTGTCCTGAGCGTTGTCGCTCCGTCACTCTATCTGATTGGTCTCGTCGTCATGTTCCTTCTGATTGCCGGCGCGACAGGGCTTCTAGTTTTCAGCCACATGTCGAAACCGAAGTATATCAAAGAAGAAGATACCGTAGTTGAAGAATTCCGGCAGTGGCAGTCTGACACACGAGATAAAAAGGCCCTGCGTGACGCCGTCTCCGGCGCCGTCTGGTCTCTCATTGTCGCGCTGTACTTTATCATCAGCTTTTTAACAGGCGCGTGGTACATCACCTGGGTCATTTTCATTATCGGTGGGGCCGTGCAATCGCTTCTCAATGTCGGCTTCATGATGAAAAAATGAGGTGATGACTGTGAATAGAAGAAAAATTATTACGATCATCTGCTGGCTCATAACGGCCGCCGTTTTAACAGGGCTTGCCATTTGGTTTGTCACAGGTAATCTGTTCGGCATCGGCACCGGTTTCAAGTTTGATTTTTCGATCGGCGGGATTGAGGAATTGTCCGGCCCCTACAGCGAGGCGGGGACGTATACCGTCCCAACGGGCGGCGTCGACAGCCTCAATGTGAGCTGGACGGCCGGTGTTGTCGTCATAAAACCCTATGACGGCACCGACATTAAGCTAACGGAGTATGCCAAACGCGCCATCAAAGACAGCGAAAAGCTCACCTACACCATCAACGGAACGACACTCGAAGTCCAGTATAACGCCCCAGGCCCTGTCGTCAACCTGCCAACAAAGAAGCTGGAGCTCTTCGTCCCGTCGTCCCTGGCAGATAAAATCAATTACCTGACCGTCAGCGCCACGTCCGCAGAGCTCGAGATGGAGAGCCTGACCGCTGCGACACTCAAGATAACAGAGACCTCCGGCAACACCGTCGTCCACGACCTCAATGCCGGATCAGCAGAGATCCGGTCCGTCTCGGGTGAAATCGCCGTGACAAGCATGACAACTTCTGCCCTCACGCTCAACACTGTCTCCGGCGATATGCGCCTCGACTCCGTTACAGCCGGCGCCCTCAGCGCTACGACAACCTCGGGCAACGGGCAGCTTTCCGGCAGTTTCCAGTCTGTTGAAACACACAGCGTCTCCGGCGATATGACTGTGTTCAGCAGCGTCAATCCCGCCACCGTGTCCTGCGCGTCCACCTCCGGCGAGATCACCGTGAAAATACCCGCAGGGGCCGACCTCACCGTTTCCTACGACAGTACGTCCGGCGATTTTTCCAGCGATATCCCTGTCAGGACGTCTGACAACGCGCCGTACACCTTTAAAACCGTCAGCGGCGACATTCGCCTGAAGGCGGCGTAAGAGCAACAGCTTCTTAAACTGAAAAAGATTCTTCGCCATATGGCTCAGAATGACACGTCATTCTGAGGGGCTGCCGCCCCGAAGAATCTTTTTATTTTATTGGGCAGATAAGCGATATGCCCCGCCGGTCATCGAATCAGTTTTTCAGCGTTTCCGCCCAGATGGCGTATTTGGCGATTTTTTCGCTACAATCTTCCCTGTCTTTGCCGGTGGCCATCACGTAAACCTTAACCTTCGGCTCTGTGCCGGACGGCCGGATGAGAATGACGGTACCGTCCGCCGTCTCGAAGCGGAGCACATTAGACCCCTTGAGCGCCATCGGCGTTTTTTTACCGGTTTTCAAATCTAACGAGACGCCTGTGTCGTAATCCTTGACGGCAGAAACGGGTATGCCTGCTATGGCCGACGGCGGCGATTGACGCAGGCGCGCCATGAGCGATTGCATTGCGGCGAGGCCCTCCATACCGGGCATCATGAGATTCAGTGTTTTTTCGCTGTAATAGCCATATTGGCGGTACAGCGCCCCAAGCGCGTCATAAAGCGTCATATTTTGCCCGGCGTACCATGCCGCCATTTCAGTCAAAAGGAGCGAGGCTGTGACGGCGTCCTTATCGCGCACAAAATCGCCGATCATATAGCCGTAAGACTCCTCATAAGAGAAAATAACGTGCCCTGCGCCGGTCGCTTCCAGCTCGTTTTTGCGCTCGGCCATAAATTTAAAGCCGGTAAACGTGTCAAAGCACTCAACGCCGTTTGATTGACAGACGCGCCGCGCCATCTCGGTCGTCACGATCGTCTTGAGCACAACGGGCTTACTCGGCATCGTGCCCGCTCGCTTCTTAGCCCCGATCAGGTAATCGAGCAGTAAAACGCCTGTTTGATTGCCTGAAATCGTCACGAAATCTCCATGGTCGTCCCGCACCATAATGCCGACGCGGTCGGCGTCCGGGTCCGTGCCGAGGATGAAGTCTGCCCCGTTGTCCTTGGCAAGCGCCACAGCCAGATGAAAGCCCTCGGCGTTTTCGGGATTGGGCGACTGCACCGTCGGAAAATTACCGTCCGGCTCCATCTGCTCCGGGACGCAGATGAGGTTTTTGATGCCGAGACGCCGGAGCGCTTCCGGTACGAGGCGGTATCCTGTCCCGTGAAACGGCGTGTAGACCATTTTAAACGTGTCGGCAACTTTTTTTACGGCGTCAGGGTCGTTTGCCTGCGCCATCACGTTTTTCAAAAAAAGCTCGTCCGTCTCGTCACCCATGACGGTGATCAGGCCTTGAGATACAGCTTCATCGTAATCCATCGTTTTAACCGACGCAAAAACATCCAACGCCGCCATTTTTGCGGCGATGGCGTCGGCGTGGTGCGGCGGCAGCTGGGCGCCGTCAGCCCAATAGACCTTATAGCCGTTGTATTCCTTAGGGTTATGGCTGGCGGTGACGTTGATGCCCGCCGTCAGGCCGTAGTGGCGGACAGCAAAGGAGAGCTCCGGCGTCGGGCGCAGTGACTCAAAAATTTTAACCGGAATACCGTTTGCCACCATGACGCAGGCGGCCTCCACGGCATAAGTGCGGCTGTTGTTGCGGCAGTCATAGCAGACGGCAACGCCGCCATTTTCTGATTGGCCGCCTTCTTCTAAAATCACTTCCGCAAAGGCCTGTGTGGCGTGGCGGATGACATATCGGTTCATGCGGTACAGCCCGATGCCCATCACGCCGCGGAGCCCGGCCGTACCGAACGACAGCTGGCTGAAAAAACGGCTTTCAATCTCCTTATCTATGCCCGAATAGCCGCGAAGCTCCGTGCGCTCGGCATCTGTCAGCGCCGGGCTATGAAGCCATTTCACATACTCGTCCAAATACCCCATTTTACGCATCCTTGTCGTTATCGTTTTTATCCGTCACGTCGTTTTCATCAACGACGTCGGCGCTTAAAATGTTCTGTGCGTCTTCCAACAGCGTTTCGGGCACAAAAATATCGACGCCGCCTGCGGCGTGGCCGATGATCAGCTTACCGAACTCGCCGTTGTTGGGGTATTGGCAGATGGCCGGTATGCCATACGCCTCCAAAAGACTGAGCGTCACTTCTGTATCCACAGGGCTGCCGCCGGCATGCATCAAAAACGCCGGGGCAATCATTTCCCCCTTGTCATCCTTCGGCCAGATATCCGTTATTTTTTTCTTTTTGCCAAACCCCAATAAATCCATAAAAACCTCCGATGATTCAGACACATAAGTCAATTGCGCCATTAGGCCTGCGCGGCGAGTAAGTTCTCAAGCTGCTTCATGACGCGCGACCAGTGCTCGGCGGCATGGGCGCGTGCCTCGGCGCTGTCGAGTTTCTCTTGATGAAAGCTGACGGTTGCTTTACCGTTCTCCTTGGCGATGACACGAAGCTGAATGGTTGACGCCGCTTCCGCGTCAGCCGTTTTATACGCCAAGCGCACGTGCGAGCCCGGCCTGACAACGCGGAACTCGCCCGTTGCCCCGTTCTCGAGCCGATACGTCTTCCCTTCTTCAATTGTCAAGTCCGACGCGCGCCCCAGCCAGAGGGCAACAGCGTCGGCGGACATGAGAAGTGCCCAAACAGCAACGCTGTCCACAGGGAAGGTTTTCCGCAAACCAATTTCATAACCGGCTGCTTTTGTTTTACCCGTCATTTTTGACCTCCATCTCAAGGCACATTATTATTGCCGCACTCAGTTGAGCCGGTGGACAATTTCAAAGGCGTTACCGCATGGGTCTTCAAAAAACACGGCGTAATATGTCGGGCTGATGGGAAAGAGCTTCGGGCCTTCTTTAATTTTTCCGCCGGCTTCGTCCACAATCCCTGCAAGCCGGTCAACTTCGTCCTGACTTTTCGCCCAAAATCCGATTAAATTACTGTTCGGTTTATGAGAAGGATCCTCCGTTAATGCGATATAAGCCGCTTGAGGCAGCTCGCCGTCGGCCGCGAACACACGCCAAAGAGGCGAGTCAAAGCGACGTGTGAAACCAAGTTGTGGAAGGAGTGCTTCATAAAACGGCAGTGCTTTTTCAAAGCTGTCAAGCCTTAAATCAACATGACTGAACGGATTCATTATATTCCCTCCAAAATAATTTTAATGTCAGTTTTATGACCTATTTGTGGTACGCACCGCCCTCGAGGATTTTAAAGCCGCGGTAGAGCTGCTCGAGCAGCATGACGCGCGCAAGATGATGCGGAAATGTCATACGCGACATGGAAAGTTTAATATCCGCACGCGCTTTGACCGATGCATGCAGGCCGTTTGAGCCGCCGATCACAAAACACAGGCGCGAAACGCCGCTGCTTGCGTATTTGTCCAAAAGCCGGGCAACGTCCCCGCTGTCCTGCTCTGCGCCCTCGATGCACAGCGCCACGACAGCGGCACCCTTCCACAGCTTTGACAGGATACCCTCGGCTTCCGCGCGCAGCGCCGCTTCAACCTCTGCTTCGGACGGCCTGTCGGGCAGGCGCGCCTCTAAAAGCGCCACCGTCTCAAGGCGACAGTAAGCAGACAGGCGCTTTTCGTATTCGCTGACAGCGTCAATATAAAACTTTTCCTTAAGTTTTCCGACGCAGATGAGCCTGATGTGAATCATTTTTGTCTCCGGCTATACTATGTAAATCCTGCCCGGCTGGTCGGCTGGGGCCGCCTCCAGCAGCACGTCTCCGCCGACGGACGCACCGGCCGCCATAAGGGCTGTGCCGACCGTCTCAAGGGCCAGATGCGGGGTGTTGTTTTCGCGGCTCAAGTGTGCCAGAATCAGCTTTCTCGTGCCCGATTTAGCAAGCCTCTGGGCAAAAAGCCCGCTGTCGGCATTGGAGAGATGGCCGCGCTCGGACAAAATGCGCCGTTTCAAATACGGCGGATACGCGCCGTTTTTAAGCATGTTAACATCGTGGTTGGCTTCGATAACGGCAACGTCGGCACCGAGCACCGCGTTTAATATCGGCTGTGTCACACAGCCGATGTCTGTGACGAACGCCAGCGTTGAGCGGCCGGAGTCAATCCGGTAGCCGACGCTTTCCGGCGTGTCGTGCGGGGTGACAAAACTTGTTACGAGCAGGTCGCCCAGCGAAAACTCTGTCCCGGCGATAAATGGCACAAGGCAGCTTGATGCGCCGGGGACAATTTCACAAAGCGCCTGTGCCACGCCGTTTGACGCATAAAACCGCGTTTGATGGTGTTTGACAAGCATCCCCAGGCCGCTGATATGGTCGGCATGCTCATGCGTCAGCAAAACGCCCGACAAGTCGCCGGGCGTCAGTCCGAGTTGCTTGAGTGCTGCGGTGATGCGCCGCAGCGATATGCCAATGTCGATAAGCACATGCACCCCGCCGTGTGAGACAAGCGTGCAGTTACCGGACGACGAGCTGGCCAGTGTGCAGACCGTCAAGTTGTATCACCTCAAAAACCGTTAATAATCTAAGCGGCGGGGGCGATACCCCCGCCTGAACATATTTAAGGCTGTTCCGTCATTCAGCGGCCATTTGCGCTAGACGGCTTCACGGTCACCGACGTCGGCTTCGTCCGGCAGCTCGACACAGGTGATTTCCGCCCCAAGTGCCTGGAGCTTTTCAACAATATCTTCATAGCCGCGCTCAATGTAACTGACGCCTTCTACCTCTGTCGTGCCGCTGGCGCACAGGCCCGCGATGACGAGCGCCGCCCCGGCGCGCAAATCGCTGGCTTTGACTGGCGCACCCGTCATACCGGCAACACCCTCTATAACGGCCGTTCTGCCGTTGACCTGAATCTGGCAGCCCATTTTTGCCAGCTCGTCAACATATTTATACCGGTTATCCCAAACGCCTTCCGTGACAACGCTTGTCCCGTCGGCCAAACACAAGAGGGTTGCCATCTGAGGCTGCATATCCGTCGGAAAGCCGGGATACGGCTGCGTTTTAATATTCGTTTTCAAGAGTGGGGATGACCGGCTGATCACAACGGCATCTTCAAGGTCGGTGACCTCGACGCCCATTTCACGCAGCTTGCCGGAAATACACTCCAAGTGCTTCGGGATGACGTTTTTGATGGTGACGCAGCCGCCCGCCCCGGCAGCGGCGGCCATGTAGGTTCCCGCTTCAATCTGATCGGGAATAATGGAGTAAAAGCCGCCCGTGAGCCTTTTGACACCCTTAATTTTGATGACGTTTGTACCGGCGCCGCGGACATCGGCCCCCATCGAGTTTAAAAAGTTAGCCAGATCGACGATGTGCGGCTCGCGCGCGGCGTTTTCAATAACGGTTCTGCCCTCGGCCAAAGCGGCTGCCAGCATGATATTGATCGTGGCGCCGACAGAGACAACGTCAAGATAGACAGACGCGCCCGTCAGTGTGCCGGGCGTTTCCGCGTTGACAATGCCGTTTTTAACGTCAAACGTTGCGCCCATTGCCGTAAAACCCTTGACGTGCTGGTCAATCGGCCGCACGCCGCCAAAGTTGCAGCCGCCCGGCATGGCAACGCTCGCCCTGCCGAACCGGCCCAAAAGCGCCCCCAGCAGATAGTATGACGCACGAATGCGGCGCATCATGTCGAATGTCGCCTCATGGGTTTTGATGCCTGTGCAGTCGATATCCATCGTGTGCCTGTTGACCGTTCTGATTTCAGCGCCCATCTGCTTTAAAATGTTCAGCAGCATCGTCACATCCGAAATCTGCGGAATGTTCTCGATACGGCAGACACCGTCGACCATCAGGGCCGCGGGAATAATTGCAACAGCGGCATTTTTTGCGCCGCTGATGATCACTTCACCATTCAGCGGTTTCCCGCCGTTAATGATGTATTTTGTCACAGGCTCACCCTCTCAACGATAAATCTTCGTTTACAGTATTACCCGATTATGAACGTTTTTTCGCCCAATTATACTATATGGAATATTTTTTTGCAAGATTAAACGATTTTACAAAATTGCACAAAATATTTTACAAAAACTGCTTATTAGCCAATAATACGCGCTGGGATGACCGTCAGGCGGCCGGTTCGAGGTTTCCCGTCTGCGTGTCATAGAGATACACGCCGGTGTCCGTCGTCAGCTGCCAGATCGGGCGGACGGTGGCGTCGCCATAGGCCGAAGAGGCAATCAGCAGATAGCGCGGCTGGGCGGCCAAAATTTTCGTACAGGTCACCCGGCCGGTCTTGACAGCGTTAAGCAGCACTGTGACGGCTGTTGACGCGGCTGTCATATCTGTTTTCTCATCGGTCTCTGAAAGCGCGTAAACACGTTTACCGCTGAGTGACGCAAGACTGCCGTTTTGAAATGTGAAAATCAGACGGCAGTTTACAATCGGCGTCCCCTGATAAGCGCAGACGGCCGTCACAATATCCTTTCCGCCATCCGACGCAGCTTCTAAAGAAGATGTCTCAATATCCAGAGTTTTCAGAAGTTTTTGTATCATAATGACAGCCTTGCCCGCATCGGCACGGACAACGCCAGCCTGGAACGTCACATTAAAATCGCCGCCGTTATTGAAAACAGCCTGCCCGTTTTGGCCGCTGTATGTGACGCTGCCGCCCTGCTCCTGTACGGCCGTTTCGCCCAAAAGCGCTTTGGCCATCGCCGCTTCACCGGCTGTATCTCGGCTCGTTTTCAACGTGTGCAGCACACCGCCTTCTTCAAGACCCGCGACATCAAGCGCCAGCCCGTTTTTTTTCACAAGTGCTTCAAGCGCCTGATGCTGATCTTCCCGGCTTTGCCTGTCTTCCAAGAGATGCAGCAGGTAAAAGGCCAGAAAAAAGACATTCAAAATCAGAAGCGATGCGATGATAACGTTTTTGATATTCGTGATTTTCACGTTTTTCTCCCGCCAATCAAGAATGCAGCGCTATCCACGCCGGTTCAAGCGTATATTCCCCGCTGTCGGTATAGCACAGAACGAATTCACCGCCCGCCGCCGCGGCTGCCTGCTTTTCCGGCATCAGTTCAACCCGCTTGTCTGTGACCTGAAAATTTTTGAAACGGAGCGTCATCTCCTCGATCACGCCGTTTTTAACAATCACATCGGCGGCATAGCCGTTTTTCGATAATCTGACGATACCACCGGCCACGATATAATTAAACGTCACCTCAAAAGAGCCGTCGTCACGCCGCTGCAAGGCATCGAAATAGACGGCGGCGTCTCCGCTGTGCCCGCCGACTGTCTCAGCGACGATGGCGCGCGCTTTTTCAATAACGGCACTGTCGCCCGCCGCCAGTGCTGCCGACGTATTTTTATACACGCGCTTGTACTGAATGGTCCCAGCCGCCATCACACGGATGGTAAAATCGTTTTCCACGTACACCTGCGTGCCATCGGATTCCTGATAACTCGGCGTGGCATGCGTACCGGCACCAAGCGCTGTGAGGACACCGGCAAGCGCGTTGTCATCCGTCAGCGGATTTGAAACCGCCACGGACGGATGGGCTGAGCTGTCAACGAACAAAAGCTGGTACAGACTGCTTGTATTGGCGCCAAGCGTCTCAAAGGCAAAGACGGCATTGCTTCCCCCGGCGGCAGCGGCGAGAGACGTGATGTTGAAACTGTCAACATCACTTGAAAAGAATCTGCCCGTCCCGCTGTCTTCAATATACAGGCGGCTTTTGCCGCCGACTTCGGCGACACAAAGGCGGCGGACAGTAACCCCATCCCATGTACCAGACATATCTGCGCCGAACCAGTCGTCAAGTACGGTGAGTTTGATCGGCGAAAGATATTCGTAATAAAGGCCGGGGGCTTTAAGCGCCGACTGCCAGTCAGAAACCGATATTTCGGACGGTTTTGATTTTGCTGATGCGGCAAATGCCGCCGTCACAATGCCTGATGATTTTTCATAAAGCGCGCCGATGGCGTTTAAATCATACTGAACGCCCGTGCGCACACCCGATTGATCGGTTACGGCAATGATGACGGGTTTTGCCGCCTCCGTTGTCTTATCAGCGCGCCCGGCACCGTGTTCCCCGCCGAAAAGAAAGCCCATTAGCGATGACACATCGTCTGCCAGACCGCCGGACGTGTTGCCGAAGAGGTTTGACTCCCAGCCCAGCGTGACGGCCGAGAAAAGCAAGAACACGATGACGGCGTTTTTAATTTTTTCCGTTCGACTTCCCTTACGCTTCACAGCTTGTTCCCTGAATCGGCAGCGTCACCGTCACCGTCGTTCCGTGACCCGCGGCGCTGTCAATCGTGATATCGCCGCCGTGGCGCACAACAATCTCCCGCGCAATCGACAGGCCGAGCCCTGTCCCGCCGGACTCTCTGGAGCGCGCCTTATCGACGCGGTAAAATCGGTCGAAAATGCGCGGTATATCGTCCGCCGGAATGCCGATACCCGTGTCATGGATACTGACCCAAACGCTGCTTTCAGACCGGCCGCTTGACACGGTAATTGTCCCGCCGTCGGGTGTGTATTTCAAAGCGTTTGTCAGAATGTTGATAAGCACCTGCTCAATGCGCGCCCTGTCGCCCGTGATGTCCGGCAGTTGCCCGTTGAGCTCGAGCTGCACCACGTGACCGCGCCGGGCGGCTTCCAGCGCAACCGCGTCATAAACATTCAAGACCGACCGCTCCAGCGAGAATTCTTCAAAAGTGAAGGTGCTGCTGCCCGCATCAAAGCGCGATAATTCCAGAAGGTCCTGCACGATTTTTGTCATGCGGTCGCTTTCATTTAAAATCACGTGCAGAAAGTCTGACTCCATTTCCGCCGGCATATCGGGGCAGTCCGTCAGCGTCTCGGCATAGCTGCGGATACTCGTCAGCGGTGTGCGCAGCTCATGTGAGACATTGGCCACAAATTCCCGCCGGAGCGTTTCGGACTTTTTGATTTCCTCCAGCGTCGTTTTAAGCTGCGAGGCCATATTGTTGAAGGTGTCGGCGAGGATACCGATCTCGTCGCCGGACTCAACCGTCAGTTTTTTTGAAAAATCGCCGCCCGCCAGTGCCTCGGCCGCTTTCGTCATACCGATAATAGGCTGCAGCAGCGTTTTCGACAGGATAAAGCTGAGCGCCACGGATATCACAAGCCCAATGCTGACAGCCTCGACGATGAGCGTGACAATCTCCCCGTTGAGGTCATGGACGGTCTGCTTGTTATCCCGAATATAAATGATGTATTGAACGGCGCCATCGTCGGAGGCGATGGGCACCGCCACATCCATAAACGACGCGTTGGAATCGCCCGTGAAGGTGGTGCTGCCGTTTAACGCTTTGAGAATATTGGGCGTTATTTCGACCGGCATGCTTTGGCGCACGTCCGATCGCGCGACAAGCGCCCCAGTGGTGCCGTCAAGGATGTAGTAATTCCGCGTCTCGGTGTCGATGCCGAGCTGCCCTTTGTAGGCGTCAAGCAGCGCTTGAAGCTTCTCGGCAGGGTTTTCCTCGCCGAGCGTATCGCGGAGGGCTGTGTACGTGTCACCGTCGGCAAAAAAAGCTTCCATCTGCTTGAAAAACTCGTCGGTGTAAAAGCGCTGGACGCCCTGAATGAGAAAGACACAGACGACCGTCATGAGCAGCAAAATGAGAATCAACATAATTGTGACGAATTTCCATCTCAGGCTTTTGCTCAAGTGTCCTCTCTCCATCCTTTAACCGGCGTACCGGATTTGTTTTAAATTCTCACGTTTTATGGATACACGCCGTCAGCCGCCGTAATAGTAGCCGACGCCGCGCTTTGTCATGATGTACTCGGGCTTTGCCGCGTCCTTTTCGATTTTTTCGCGAAGCCGCCGGACGGCGACATCGACAGCGCGGAGGTCTCCGAGGTAATCGTATTGCCAAACTTCGTGCAAAAGCTCCTCCCGCGAGTAAACCTTGCCCGGCTCGGCGTACAAAAATCGGAAAAGTTCAAACTCGCGCTGCGTGAGTTCGGCGCTCCGGCCGCTCACATAGACGTCATACCGCTCCACGTCAACGACGATGCCAACCTCTTTCACCGTTTCCGGCGGGGCGCTCTGGCCCGTCCTTCTGATATTGGCTTTGACACGGGCTAAAACCTCGCGCATTGAAAACGGCTTCGTGATATAGTCATCCGCGCCGAGCTCAAGGCCGAGAACCTTGTCCGTCTCCTCCTCGCGTGCCGTCAGCATGATGATGGGCGTTTTATAATCCGTTTTTCGAATGGCTGAACAGACCTCAAAACCGTTCAGGCGGGGCAGCATGACATCCAACAAAATGAGGTCGGGCGCGGCCTCGCTGCAAAGCTGGAGCGCTTTTTCCCCGTCAAACGCCGTCAAAATGTCATAGCCTTCTTTTTTGAGATTGAAACTGATAATGTCGACAATATTCTTTTCATCGTCGACAACGAGAATTGTCTTGCTCAAAGCCAACGCCCCTTTTTAAGATAACTGCTCGAGAAATTGCTTTGTCTTCATCAGGCCGATGATTGTTTTGGCGTCTTTGATCGCTCCGGCCATGATTTGAGCAATAAGCGCCTCCAGCGCGATGGTCTCGACGCTGAGAAACTCGTCTTCATCTAGGTGCATTTCGCCACGGACAAGCCCCGTCGCCAGATAGATGTGCAAAATCTCTTGCGAAAAACCGGGTGACGGATATATCGGCCCGAAATAGATCATCTTTTCAGCCTGACAGCCCGTCTCCTCCGACAGCTCTCGGATGGCACACTCAAGCGGGTCTTCGCCATATTCCAGCTTCCCGGCCGGTATTTCAAGCAGCTCTTCGCTCATACAGTAGCGGTATTGGCGCACCATGAGCACACCGTTGTCTTGCAGGAGCGGTACAATAGCAACGCCGCCCGGATGCTCGACGACCTCCCGGTGGGCTTCCTTACCGTTTTGCAGCCGGGCCATATCGTCCCGGACGCTCACGATGCGCCCCTGAAAAACGGTTTTTGACGATATCGGCTCCTCAAAAAAATTCATGGCGCTACCCCACTCGCCCGACCGGCGCCGGGCAGATTTTTTCAACATTATATACTAAAACGACCCTTTTTGGTAGCCCGTTTTTCGTGATAAGCCAATATCATGATAAAAGCGGCAATTCGTTTGCAATTTACCTTGAGTACATGCTATAATGATTGTTCATTGATTGCATTGGAGTTGTAAAGTTGAAACAATTGAGAAATGTGGCGATCATCGCCCATGTTGACCACGGCAAAACGACGCTTGTTGACGAGATGCTCAAGCAGTCCGGCGTTTTCCGTGAAAATCAGGCCGTCGCGGAGCGCGTGATGGATTCAAACGACCTCGAACGCGAGCGCGGTATCACCATCCTCGCCAAAAACACGGCCGTCGTCTATGACGACACAAAAATTAACATCGTCGATACGCCCGGCCACGCCGACTTTGGCGGCGAGGTGGAGCGTATTTTAAAAATGGTCAACGGCGTTATTTTACTCGTAGACGCGGCGGAAGGCCCGATGCCGCAAACGCGCTTTGTTCTGCAGCGGGCGCTGGAGCTCGGCCACCGCGTCATCGTCGTTGTCAACAAAATCGACAGGCCGGACGCGCGCATCGGCGAGGTCATTGACGAGGTTTTGGAGCTTTTGCTCGATCTTGACGCGACGGAGGAGCAGCTTGACTCCCCTATGCTCTTTTGCTCGGCACGTCAGGGCATCGCCTCTTACGCGCCAGAGCAGCTCGGCACCGATCTCAGACCGTTGTTTGAAACAATTGTTGGGTATATCCCCGCGCCAGAGACAGACGATAACGCGCCGCTACAGCTGCTTGTCTCGTCCGTTGACTACAACGAGTATGTCGGGCGGATTGCGATCGGGCGCATTGAGCGCGGCGTCATCCGCCAGAATCAGGAAATCGCCGTTTGTGACGCGCACGGTGAAAAGCCCGTCAAAAAAGCAAAGGCCGTCACCATCTACGAATTTGACGGTTTAAGCCGCACACCAGTGACGGCGTCGTCCGCCGGGAACATCATCGCCTTATCGGGGATTGCCGATATTACCATCGGTGATACGATTTGTGACACCGCTGCCATCGAGCCGCTGCCATTTGTCAAAATCTCCGCGCCGACAATGGAAATGACCTTCTCCGTCAACGACAGTCCTTTTGCCGGGCGCGAGGGCAAATTTGTCACAACGCGCAACATCCGCGACCGGCTGACAAAGGAGACGCTCAAGGATGTCTCCCTGCGCGTTGCCGAAATCGATAACAGCGACAGCTTCAACGTCGCCGGGCGCGGCGAAATGCACTTTTCAATCCTGATTGAGACCATGCGCCGCGAGGGATATGAGTTCCAGGTCTCTCCGCCGCGTGTGTTATACAAAGAAATTGACGGCGTTCTGCACGAGCCTGTCGAGCGCGTCGTCGTCGATGTGCCGGAAACGGGCGTCGGGGCTGTCATCGAAAAGCTTGGCGCGCGGCGCGGCGACCTCTTGGAGATGACGCCCGTCGGCAACCGCATGAAGCTTCAGTTTCTTGTCCCGTCGCGCGGGCTGTTCGGTTACCGAAACGAGTTTTTGACCGACACGCGCGGCGAGGGGATTCTCAGTTCCCTCTTTGAGCGGTACGAGCCTTTCAAGGGCGATATCAGCAGGCGCAATACCGGTTCGCTCATCGCTTTTGAAACGGGCGAGGCCGTCACCTACGGCCTGTACGGCGCGCAGGAGCGCGGCACGCTTTTCATAGGCGCCGGTACGCCTGTCTACGCGGGGATGATTGTCGGCGTTTCGCCAAAGGCAGAGGATATGTCCGTCAACGTCTGCAAGAAAAAGCAGCTGACAAACATGCGCGCATCAGGCAGTGACGACGCGCTGCGCCTCATTCCGCCAAAGATTATGAGCTTAGAGCAGTGCCTGGAGTTCATCGCCGACGACGAGCTTTTGGAAGTCACACCGCAGAATCTGCGCCTGCGCAAGAGCATTCTTGACCACAGCCTGCGTATGAAGGCGCTGAAGGGTGTTAAAAGCTAGCGGCGTTTGCCCCGAATTTTGCCTGAAACGCTTGAAAATTCATACGTTTTATGCTATAGTGCTCTAAACCCCTAGTAAGGCCAAGAGGGTGATTGTTTGAGCTTTACAACGAATTTAATTTTAAACTTCTATTCCTTGGCCGTGCTTGTCATCATCTATTTTCACGCCAAAATGAGCACGGAAAAAGAGCTGCTCCAGCAAAAACTCTTTATGATGATGCTCCAGCTGACAATTGTCCTGCTCTCATTGGATGTTCTCAGCCGGTTTGACGGGTACCCGGGCACCATTTATGTGGTCGCCAACTATGCGGGAAATTTCCTTGTTTTTCTCTTCGCGCCTGTTATGCCGTCGCTTTGGCTTCTCTATGTCTACAGTCAGATTAACGACGAAAAATTAAAAATCCGGCAGTGGGCAGCTGTTCTCACCGGCATTATCGCCGTCAACGCGGTACTTCTCGTTTTCTCACAGTTTTTCGGTTGGTATTACACGATTGACGCGGGTAATATTTATCAACGGGGTCCGCTTTTCTGGCTGCCCGTAACGGTAACGGCCATCTTAATGGTTTTGTCTTTTATCTATGTGATCGCCAATTATAAAAATATTGAACGAAAGCACCTGATATCGCTGCTGCTTCTCCCGCTCCTCCCGCTCAGCGGCATTGTTCTTCAGCTGATTTATTACGGGACGTCTCTCATCCTTAATGGGGCTGCTTTATCCATTCTCATTGCGTTTGCCACGATTCAAAACGACCGGCTGAATACAGATTTTCTGACAGGGACCTATAACCGCAAGGGCCTTGAATTCTACATCAGGCAAAAAATCAGCGCCAGTACCGAGAACCGCACTTTTTCTGCCATTCTTCTCGATCTTGACAATTTTAAGTATATTAACGACACGTATGGCCACAACACGGGCGACCGTGTTCTCGCAGCCACCGCGGACCTGCTCCGCAGCTGCCTCCGCTCGAACGATTTTGTCGCGCGGTATGGCGGGGACGAGTTCTATGTGATTCTCGACCTTTCCGACATGGAGGAGCTTGAAGCCATCGTCGGGCGGCTCAAGCGCTGTTTTGAGCAGTACAATGAACCCAGTTGCGCGCCATTCAAGATCGGCGTCAGTATGGGCTACGCCGTCTACAATTACCGCTCCCGATTAAGCGCCGAAGCGTTTCAGATTCATGTCGACAACCTCATGTATGAGAACAAGCGCGCAAACAAAAGCAGTATGCACCAGTTGGAGCTGCAGCTGCCTTAAGCAACAAAGGTCATACGCCGCGCGTATGACCTTTGTTATTGCGATACAAAATATTCTGATAGGTGTTTAAAATGAAATTGCGTCAGAAATGCGCGGTCTGCCCGCGGCGCTGCGACGCCGAACGCCAAGATGAGCGCGGTGACGGCGCCTGCCGTATGGGCAGACGCCCCGTCGTGGCAAAGGCTATGCTGCATTTTTGGGAGGAGCCGTGCCTGAGCGGCACAAACGGCTCCGGTGCCGTTTTCTTCTCCGGGTGCGCTCTCGGCTGCGTCTACTGCCAGAACAGCGCCATCAGTCTTGGCGGGTTCGGCAAACCGGTTTCCATAGCGCGGCTGCGTCAAATCTATGAGGAACTGATTGCAACGGGCGCGCACAACATCAATCTCGTCAACCCCACGCATTTTGCCGAGGCTGTCTTCGCATCCCTCGCATCCTCCCTGCCTGTCCCTGTCGTTTGGAATTCGGGTGGATATGACAGCGTTTCGACGCTCCGGCGGTTTGACAGCAAAATTCAAATCTATCTGCCGGACTTTAAATATGCCCTCACCGCCCCGGCGGCGCGCTATTCCGGCGCGGCTGATTATCCTGAGACGGCCAAACGCGCCATTGCAGAAATGTTCCGCCAGACGGGCCCATATGTCGTGGGTGATGACGGGTTATTGAAAAGCGGCGTCATCATCCGCCATCTTGTCCTGCCGGGTCAGCTGGACAACACACATCGCGTGATCGACTGGGTCTCGGAGACGTTCCATCACGGCGACGTCTTGTTTTCCCTGATGAGCCAGTATACACCGATCTCCAATCTTGAAAAATTCCCGGAGCTTTTGAGACGCCTAACGCCCGAAGAGTACGCGGCGGCAACGTCATATTTAGAATCCTCCGGCATTGAGGACGGCTTTTTTCAGGAGCTGTCTTCGGCAAAAGAAGAATACACACCGAATTTTGATTTAAGCGGCGTATAAAAAGGGCGGATAAAATCCGCCCTGACAAAGCACTAGGATGTTCGGTGCGTTATGGCACGATGGTGACGATTGACACCTCGAAGGCCGTCCGCTCATTTTGAATGTTGTTTTCCGTTTTTATGTAAGTCCGGCTTTGAATGCGCCCTTCAAGGGTAAGCGGTGCGCCGACCTTTAGGTCGGCCGTTTTTTCGGCCAGCCGCCCCCAGGCAATGCACGGCAGATAGTCACTGCGGCCGTAACGCCTGTTGACGGCGAGCATCAAATCGCAGATCTGCCGCCCCATCGGCGTTTTACGCAGGTTCGGGCGCTTGCAGAGAACGCCCGTGAGCGCCACGGTGTTCGTGTCCTCGTCGTCGG
Organism: Oscillospiraceae bacterium CM; assembly: GCA_022870705.1. Taxonomy (NCBI): domain Bacteria; kingdom Bacillati; phylum Bacillota; class Clostridia; order Eubacteriales; family Oscillospiraceae; species Oscillospiraceae bacterium JHJ. The sequence continues at coordinate 795,782 of CP072107.1, read as the reverse complement.
TGAACGTTAGCTCCTTGGCCAGAACACTGATGACAAGCCGGCTACCGTCACCGCGCTTATTGTTGAACGAGCGCAGCTCTCCGAAAACGGCCAGATGGCTGCCGCCGTCAACTTCAAGGGTCTCCAGCAGGTCCTGCCGGACGATCACGTTGATCGTATCGACATAGCCGGAGAGACGTTCGACTTCGAGTGGAAATGAAAAATAGTTATCGCTGCCACCCTGATGGGAAAACTTTGGCCGGTCTCCAACCGAACCGCACAGTTGGACAACATTATTCATCCCTTCCAAATCTGCCACCCCTTCAGCCGTGAGAAACGTCCGTCACGACCTCGTATCTGTGGACAGTATATGTGCGGGGGATGAGTGTTAGACTACCCGTTTGGCTCCGGCCGGTAATGGCCCAATATCAGCAGCGCGCCTGTAACCGCCAACAGGATATCCGGCCGCAGACCGCCTCTGATTTTAATTTCCTGCCGCTCGACAACGCCGCCCGACGCCGTCGGCAGCTCGCGCTGCAACGCCAAAACGCACGCCTCTTCACCGATGGATGAGAGCGTCAGCGTATTTTTCGGCGACATGCCGTAGGTGACGACGCAGTCGGCCTCAACACCGCTGCCACCGGCATCTCCCGGCAGCAGCAAGAAGCCGCAGCGCGTTTTTTCCGTCTGTCCGGTGCGTTCGGCCGACGACGACGGGGAGAGGACGAGGATATCGGGCTTGACCCGGCCAACATCAGCGAGTGTTCCGACTTTTCTGACGAAAAGGCTGTCGCCGTAGCTTTTTTCTTCCCCGAGTCTTACAGCAATCTGTTCGGCGATGTTTTCATCGCCAGTTTCAACGACCGTCAAGTCCATCATGCCTTCTTCCGCCTCCCGTGTATGACCTCACGAAAAACCCGCTGCCCGACAAGCTGCATGAGCCAGACGCCGGGAATTGACAGGAGCACCCAGAAAAGCGCGAAGACGAGGCAAATCTGGCCGAATAAATTGCCCCAGTTGCCGTCATAGCTCCAGACATGCCAGCCGAGCACAATGTTGACGAGAATGCCTGTCACAAATTCGACCGTTGTGATAACGGCACCGCCCATGATCCACTTTTTCCAGACAGGCTCACCCAGCTTGACGGCAATCAAATACAAAAACACGGCGCAGACGCCGCCCGCCAAGAGCATGGACCAATGCGTCCGCCCGCGCCAGAGAAGCTCCAACGCTCCGTAAACGAGACCGCCCGCCAGAAAGAGGGATGAAAATTTGAAAAAGACGGCCGGTGATCGCCTGCCTTTTGTCATACACGTGCTCCTTTTGCAGCTTTGTGACGTTTATATTCTCCTGATCAAACCGATTTATGCTCCTCACAGCACGAGAAAATTGCAATGTTTTTCTTGACAAACAGCGTCGCCCTTGTTAGAATAAACGGGTCAAAATAAAGCAGAACGGCATCCCCGTCCTCACCCGGCCGCTTGGCGTGCCGTGGTCAACATGGAACCTTTCCGGTATTTTGCCGGACAGCGTCGTCATGAACGCGGGTGCTTTTGGCATCCGCATTTTGTTTTGTCGGGTTTATTACAGGAGGTGCTTTAATATCAGCAATACGTCTTATCAAATTAATGAGGATATTCGTGACAAGGAAATTCGTCTCATCGGAGATGACGGGGCCCAGCTTGGGATCATGTCATCCGCCGACGCGATGAAGATCGCCTTTGAGCGCGAGCTTGATCTCGTGAAAATCGCGCCGACATCGACGCCGCCCGTCTGCAAGATCATGGATTACGGCAAGTATCGTTTCGAGCAGGCCAAGCGGGAGAAGGAAGCACGCAAAAATCAGCATATTGTTGAAGTCAAGGAAATCCGCATGTCACCCGGCATCGGCATCAATGACTTTAACACCAAGCTGAAAAACGGGCTTAAATTCCTGCAGGACGGCGACCGCCTGAAAGTCACGGTTCGTTTCCGTGGCAGAGAGATGGCGCACACCAACATCGGTGAGGATCTTTTAAAGAAATTTGCCGAAGGCTGTGCCGAGTTTGCCTCCGTTGATAAGAATCCGAAGCTGGAGGGGCGGTTCATGGCGATGTTCCTGTCCCCGAAGACAAAGTAATTTTTGATGAGATTTTTTCGCATTGTTTAAATTGGAAGGAGTACCAGCCATGCCTAAGATTAAACTTAAAACCCACAGTGGGGCAAAAAAGAGATTCAGTCTCACAAAATCCGGTAAAGTCAAGCGTGCGCACGCGAACAAGAGCCACCTTCTCAACGGTCACGGGAAATCCCCCAAGCGCAAGAGAGGCCTCCGGCAGGGTGCCTATGCCGACGTGACGAACGAATCGGCTATCAAGCGCATGATCCCGTACAAATAAGGAGGTTTTACAATGGCCAGAGTTAAAGGCGCGATGATGACGCGCAAAAGAAGAAATAAGATTTTAAAGCTCGCCAAGGGCTATTGGGGCGCCAAGTCAACCCATTATAAGATGGCCAATCAGGCCGTCATGAAATCCCTCACCTACGCGTATGTCGGCCGCAAGCGCAAAAAAAGAGACTACCGTCAGCTGTGGATTTCCCGTATCAACGCCGCATGCAAAATGAACGGGATGAACTACTCCCGCTTCATGCACGGCCTGAAGCTCTCCGGTATCGATATGAACCGCAAGATGCTCTCCGAAATGGCCATCCACGAGCCTGAGGCGTTTACCGCCCTCGTGAGCACCGCGAAGGGCGCCATCGGGGCGTAACCCAACATATCAACAGCCTCCCGCAGTGTGCGGGAGGCTGTTATTTGTTTGAGGCATTCGTCCTACAAATACCTTAGACCAAGCCCGGCAAACGCGGGGCTTGGTGGTGAGACTTCTACCTTATGTACGGCCACATAAAATCATCCGCGCTTCCGTACTTCGACCAAACGGTATACCATTTTTCTAATTCCCATTCATTACTCTGTTTTGTAAATATAATAACATCTCCACCTGCGTGTTCTGCTACATAATAAACTTTTGCAATATTATCAGAATAATTTAGGACTTTCAGATAATCTACTTTGTCAATCATATTGGTTAATTTGTAGAGCTCCGTAAATTCCTGCCCATGCCGGACAGTCAAAATTTCACAATATGTAAATGAACCTACCCAAAAAAGAACAAAGCAAAATAAAATTAAAAATAATATAACAATAAGTGTTTTTTTCATAGACTCTCCTAATTTACTTCATGCCAAGCAATTCGCTCATATAATCGTAATTACCGGCTACGAAATCACCAAATTCATTAGATTCTGGAGAAGAATGGGGCTTTGTTGTTTGATGTCCCTTATTATATAGAGCGCCTAATATTGAAGGATTCTTAATGATGTCTGGGTACTCATCTTGCCAGATATCTTGAAAGTACCGCAAATATGCCGCAACATACATGGCGTTTTCTTTGTTATCTTCCAGCCTTTTTTCTCTCTTCATTTTATCAGTTGAAGGTACTTTTAGGCCAAAAATATTCCTTTGATAATTCGATGACTGCGTAACATACCCCTCATCTTCAAGCATTTTAGCTGCCTCAGTCTCTGGCCAGCGGCTTTGCATGAGGTGTATTATCGTTCGTTCTCGGCAATTTTCTTCAGGATGTCCTTCCTGTTATCTCCCGGATGTTCGATCACGTGCTGCAACAGTTTGTGAAGTATACATCCAAGGCGCTTGTCGGCATCAAAACCAAGGCGCAGCAAATCGTCGCCGCTCACCGCAAGGTCTTTGTACGACCAGCACGCGCCGCTTGATAATACCTCTTCGACGCGGCTGACTGCGTCCGTGCCGTACAAAACTTCTTCGGCGGCGGCGGCGCACAATGCGCCATCTTCCCCAATGTCGGACAAAACCCTTTTTATGGCTACCGCGTCCCCAATATGCCCTGTCAGCGCCGTTTTGACGCCTGCCCCGCCGGCTTTAATCGTTTTCGCGTCAAGACGCATGGCGCGCAGAAAATCTCCCGCGTCGTCAATCAGCCGGTCACGGCACAGTACGGCACAGAAAGCCGACCAGCGCATCCGCGCATTTTTCGGCAGTTTTTTGACGTGTTCAAGGTTTTCCGGCACAGACTTGGCAGCTTTCAGTCTGCTGACATATAAGCCGAAGACGATTGCCGTCCCAACGAGCGCCGGATTGTCGCTCATCAGTGTTTTCTCCGTCTCGTCACGGACGCGTTCAGCAGACAGCGCGGCGCACAACGGCGCGCATTTTATAATCGCCGCCCGCGTCCCGGCCTCAATGTCAAAACCGAGCTGCGCGGCAAAGCGAACCGCGCGAAAAAGGCGCAGGGCATCTTCCCCAAAGCGGGCTTCCGGGTCTCCGACACATCGGATAAGGCCTTTTTCAATATCACCCTGTCCGTCAAACGGGTCTGTGCGCACGCCGCCCGCCGTCATGGCTATAGCGTTCATTGTAAAATCGCGCCGTTTCAAATCTTCATACAGATCGCCGACAAAGCGGACGGATTCTGGGTGCCTGTTATCGCGATAATCCCCGTCGCTGCGGAAGGTTGTTACTTCAACCGGGCCATGGTCGGTGAGCACCGTGACCGTCCCGAAGCGGATGCCCGTGTTCACTGTTTTTGGGAAAAGCGCCGCGATTTGCTCTGCCCGGGCGGACGTTGCCACATCCCAGTCGTGTACGGGCCTTTTCATCAGCATATCGCGCAGGCAGCCGCCGACGAGACAGGCAGAAAAACCGCCTGTCTCCAGCGCCATGAGGATACGACGCACAAAACCGGGTATCTCGGTCATCACGATCTGCCTTCTTCCTGCATAAAGCGCCAGAAAGCGCTCTATAATCACTCTTGTAAAAATATCCTCTAAGTATTATAATCATTTATCGGCGCAAAGACAATTCTGTTTAAATGCCCTGGGGGGTTTTATGAGTATTTCTGAATTTGAATCCTGCCTCAAGTCCGGCTCCAGGGGGCATCTTGTCGGCATCGGCGGCGTTTCCATGTCGCCGCTGGCCGAAGTGCTGCACAACATGGGCGTTGAAATCACCGGCTCAGATATGAGCGACAGCGCCGCCGTCCGCCGTCTGCGCGCGCTGGGGATTGACATTGCCATCGGCCACAAGGCGGAAAACGTTGACGGGGCTTGCTTTCTAATCCGAACAGCTGCCGCCCGGGACGACAATGCTGAAATTGCCGCGGCGCGCCTTGCCGGGATTCCCGTCTTTGAGCGCGCGGAAGCTTGGGGCTTTATCATGCGCGGCTATAAAAACGCCGTTTGCGTCGCCGGTGTGCACGGCAAGACGACGACGACTTCCATGGTCACGCATATTTTGATGGCCGCCGGAGCCGACCCGACCGTGATGATCGGCGGAACGCTGCCAAAGCTCAACGCGGGCCATCACGTTGGCAGCGGTGACGTGATTGTACTCGAATCCTGCGAATATTATAATTCTTTTCACAGCTTTTTCCCGACGGTTGCCGTTATTCTCAACGTTGACGCTGACCATCTTGATTTCTTCAAGGACCTGGACGACGTTAAAAACTCCTTCCGGCATTTTGCCTCCCTCGTCCCCGAAAACGGCTTTATCGTCTGCAACGCCGACGACCGCAACACGATGGAAACGCTCGCCCCGCTTGAGCGGCCGCTTCTGACGTTCGGCTTCGGCGAAAATGCGCGTGTGCGTGCGGTGAATGTCACGCTCACCGGCGGCGGCTCCAGTTTTGACGTACTCTATGACGGCGCTTTTTTCTGCCATATTGTTTTAAGCGTCCCCGGCCGCCACAACGTGGTTGACGCGCTGGCGGCAACAGCATCCGCCATCACTCTCGGGATACCGGCTGAGGCCGTTTCAGAGGGGCTCCTCGACTTTACAGGTGCCGGACGGCGCTTTGAATACAAAGGCACGGTCAACGGCGCTGTCGTTTATGATGATTATGCCCACCATCCGCGCGAGCTGCACGCCCTTCTCGACGCCGTGTTTGGCCTTGGCTACCGGCGTGTGATCTGCGCATTTCAGCCGCACACCTATACGCGCACACATGCTCTGTTCGACGATTTTGTCGCCGAGCTCCGCCGAGTGGATGTTTTATTTCTGGCCGACATCTACGCCGCGCGCGAGAAAAACACAATCGGCATTACATCCGCCGACCTCGCAGCCCAAATTCCGGGTGCCGTCTTCTGCCCCACGTTCGAGGACATGGAACGCCAGATTCTTCAGTCGGTCCATGACGGCGATATCGTTCTCACCGTCGGCGCCGGGGACATTTACAAGGTCGGCGAGCATCTCACGGAAAGCCAACTGCGCAGCAGTGCAAACGGCTAAAGGCCACGCTGTGCGCCAACGTCAAACAGGGAGCTGATAGACTGTTGGAAGGACATATCGCGGGAACATCAAAACTTCTTGCCCGGTTCACCACATTAAAAAAGCGAAACACAGACACGGCGCAGGAAGTCCCTGACAATCCGTCTTTACAAAACGGCAGTACCGAACCGGCGGGCAGACAGCCGTTTTTGAGGCTTTCTGCGCGCATCGGTCGTCTGCGCGCGGCACTGGCAGCCGTCGCCGAAAAGGCGCGTGCGTTAAGCAAAAAAATAAAAGCGGCCGCTGCGCATCTGCGCGCTGCGCCGGCAAAGCTCCGAAGTGCCATCCAAAAGCAGCTGGATGCCGCCCGGCAATGGCCGTCTGATGTTAAAGCGGCATTGCGCGGAGCCGTTCCAAAATGGCACAAGGCCGGTTTAAAATGGCGTGCGCGGTATCAGGTACTTTTGCCGATGTCCATCGTCGGCGGCTTTTGCGGGGTTATACTCGCCGTTTTGCCGACCACCGTTTTGACGTATATAACCGGCACTGTTTTCTGGCCGCTTTTTGTCCTGCCGCCGATTTTTGTCTATGCGGGCATCCGTCTGTTCAAGGGCTTTGACGACAGGCGCGCCGTCGTTCTGACGGGTTTTTACACAGTTTTGGGCGTCTATCTCACGGCGCTGTCCTGCCAGGCGGCGCTGGACGTGATCAGATTTCAAATGTCGTTTCTGAGCATCCCGCTCATTTTGCTCATGTCCATTGGCCGTCACGCGGCGGCTGATGTATCCCTTTTCTCCACCGCTGTAATCTATCCTATGATTTTCACGATGCTTGGCTTTATTATCATTCTGGAAATTAACGCGCATCACCGCAGGATGGCACAACCCCCGGATAACGGCACGGCAAATGACGGTTCCCCCTGACGCGAAAAAATTACGCCCCGCCTTGGAGCACAACGCTTCGAAGGCGGGGCGTTTTCGTTCGTTCATTTTTTGCCGCGCGGATTGACTTTAAAAATAAACAGCAGCATGAGGACGAAGTAAGCGGCGCACAGACCGAGCGTTACAACCGTCATCACGCTGGATTCATAGGCCATGCCGATGAAAATGAGCATTGGCGCGCCGAGGATGATGGCAAAGCTGGACCCAGTTATGAGGTTGTTTGCCGCCGGTGTTTTAAATTCGGGGTCAATTTCACGAAGCAGCAAAATTCCGGAGCTGATGGTGCCGGTCATCATGCCGTACATCGACAAAAGCCCCTCATAAAAATACCCTTTGTAGACTTTTTTACAGACCCAGACGAGAAAATACCATGTTACGACGCCGCCCGCGACCGCCATCAGCGCAAACGGAAGCCAAAGGCCGGTGAGCTCCTCAATCCGAATTGACGCAATGCCCGCCACGATCATGATGTCAAAAAAGAAACCGGAAATGCGGCTGAGTAGAAAATTGTTCTGGTATTGGCGCGTCATAATCCGCTTGAGGCGGAGATTTTTCATAATAACGCGTGTCAGAATGGCCAGCGCCGAGCCGATGATAAAGTTAAAACCCCATAACAGCGTATTGAGCATGGCGGCGACACCCGGTAAATATGCTTGAAGCGCCGCCGTCACGCCCCACGTCACAAGAAATGTCGCCAGATAAACAAGCAGCACGAGCGCAACCTGAATGGAGAACTTGTCGACGGACTCGGAAATCGGAATTTCACCCTCATCCTGAAAGCTGTCGACAATGACGGAACCGGAGACATCCGACGCGGTTGTTTTTCGTAATTTACCTTTAGCGGCCAGAACGTTGAGCGCAATAACGCCGACGATACAGGCGCACAAATACCCCGTTGCCGCCAGCGACAGGCCGAAGCTCCGCCCGCCGACAAAACCGGCCGCCTGATACGTCGTGCCGACATTGTTGGCCTGCCCCGGCCCCTGGCCGTAGCCCATCGGCAGGAGTATACCGGCGGCTTTGAAAAGCCCGGGCATGACCGTATAGGCCAGCGTGATCGAAATGGCAAGCCCGATGATCGCCTGAATCAGGTAGGAGCCGACGATGATCGCCCCGCTCTTCGGGCCGGTCAGGCTCCCCTTTTCGCCCGAAAAATGCGTCGGAAGCCGCAGCGACATAGCGATAAACCCAAGCGCGATACCGTGATAAATGAGAATCTCCATAAATGCCGCATCAAAACGCAGCAGCCCGGTGGATCGGACGAGCAGGAGGAGGAAGCCGCCGAGCACCGCCGTCGGCATCAGGCTGTCCCGGATAAAGCGCACTTTGCGGCGCAAAAAATTAGAAAACAGGATAATAACGGCGATGATGCCAAACTGAATGATGACGTTCCAGAGGGCGGTGTTCAAATTTGAATAATCCATCGTATTCCTCCTATTTAACGGAAATCGTTACGGCTTTTTGCAGGCGGTCAGGATGTCATACATCGTCAGATATTTCCGCCCGCTGCGCGAGACTTCTGACTTGATCTCGTAGTTGACCCCGTCTGCGGAGAAAACAATCGTTGCCGCCCCGTAAACGCCCATGCGGTAGATGTTTTCAAGCGGAACGACAAACGATCCGAGGGCCAAACTTTTTTTCGACAGCGTGAGCGATCCTTCCGCCACCAGCGTTTCGCTGTGGTCGTCACCAATGCGCCAAAGGCTCTGCGCGGTGTCTTCAAAAATCGGCCCGTCGCCAAAAGACCGGGCGGCATCACGCAGAAACACGGTCTGCCACGCGTCCCAATCGCGGATCGTTTTAAAGGGCGCGCGCTCACCCTCCAGATAACCCATTTCCGTATACCGGAGCGTCAGGCCGCAGTCGCAGTAAAACAGATCGCCGCTGCTGTGCGTCGTGCCGATGCCGCGGCATACCGGGCAGGTGTAAATGGCGTTTTCCAGTCCCTCGGCAAGCTTCTTCCCACGATAGACGACAGGGGTTTTTTCCTGATCGTCATATGCGTCGTCATAGATATCCGAAAAGATCATTGCCGTCAGATCCTCGTCCGTCATGGCGGCGAGCGCCTGCGCGGCGGTGACGCGGACAACACCGCCGTCAATTTTCCCGCGGCGCAGGCTCCTGCTCCAGCGGGGGCTTGTCAGATAACCGCCCGTCAGGCGGTATGTGACAAGCGGGACGCGCGCGGCCTTGACGAGGCGGGCTGTCGTCGCGTGCAGAGGGCCTGTGACGCCGTTCCACGATCGGTCGCCCTCGGCAAAGATACAGACGCTTGAGCCGCGGCGCAGCGTTCGGATAATGTTCATCGCCGAGACTGTGTCCGCCGAGCCTTTGATACGCGCAATCGGGGCAAACGCCCACGAAAGCAGGTGTGATAAAAAGCCCCGGCGGTATAAATGCTCGCTGGCGACAAAATAGATGTTTTTCTTAAAGCGCGCGCCGACAAAGAGGGGATCGAAATCCGTCAGGTGGTTGGCTATCAACAGAAACGGCTCCGTCATGTCCGGCGCGGGGCGGGCGGAAAAACGAAACCTGAGCTTGAGGAACACGCATGCCGGAAGCCTGACGAGCCGCCAGATGAGCGCATGCCGGAATCGAGCCGAATTGTTCATCTTCCCTCCAAAGCGTTTGAATCACGGGTGCCTACAGCCCGTAAAACGTGACAAAGTTCTCGCAAAAATCTTCTCCAGCGTGCGCTCCGGCAGATTATCCGTGAAGTCGGCATGCATCGTGCCGACGCCGAGGAATTCCTGATGCGCCCGGCAGAAGGCGGTTTTGTGCCTTTCTTAGTGGTCATCCGGCGGCGCGCCGACAAACTTGTCCTCCTCCAGGCGCATCGCGCGGCAAAGCGCGGCATAGCGGCCGTTTTGCGCTAAAAGCGTCTCATGCGTCCCGCGCTCGACGATTTTGCCGTCGTCAACAACGAGGATGAGATCCGCGCGGCGGATCGTTGAAAGGCGGTGGGCAATCAGAAAGGAGGTGCGCCCTTTGAGGATATGGGCAACGGCATTTTGAATAAGCTGCTCTGTCTCTGTGTCGATGCTTGACGTGGCTTCATCTAAAACAAAGATGGGCGGGTCTGCCAGAACGGCGCGTGCTAGGGAGACGAGCTGCTTTTCCCCCGTCGACAGCCGGGAGCCCCCCTCGCCGACCTGCGTGTCATACCCATCCGGGAGCCGCCCGGCGACAATGTCTGCCGAGACGAGCGCGGCGGCTTTTCTAACCTCGTCGTCGGTCGCCTCGATCCGCCCATAGCGGATATTTTCCATCATTGTTCCGGAAAAAAGATGCGGGTCCTGCAGGACATATCCGAGCGCCGAGTGCAGCCACAGCTGGCTCCGCTCGCGCACATCGCGCCCATCGATTAAAACGCGCCCGCGCGTCGGCTCATAGAAGCGGCAGGCCAGATTAACGAGTGTCGACTTTCCGGCCCCCGTCTCGCCGACGATGGCCACTGTTGTCCCGGCCGGGATGTGAAGGCAGAAATCCTCCAAGACATATGTGTCGCTGTCGGGATAGTGAAACGAGACATTTTCAAAGGTGATTTCACCAATGATCGGTTCCCAGTTTTCCCGCTTCGGATTAAAAACGTCCCCATATTTTTCGATGACGTCCGGCGCGTCGCTGATCGTCAGCGGCGCGTCGACAAGGGCTGTGACACGCTCGATGCCGACCTGCGCGCCCACCATGTCCGACAGGAGACTGGAGACCTGCATAATCGGCTCAATGATACTGACGGCGTAAGAAATAAAGGCCGCCAGAATGCCATAGTCCAGCAGATCATTCAAAACGAGGATGCCGCCCTTGTACAAAACGGCGCCGACGGCGAGGGCCCCGCAGAACAGGACAAGCGGCAGCATTGTGGCCGTCAGGCGGGCGCTTTTAACGGCCTGCCGGTACATCTCGCTTGTCACCGCTTCGAAATCACGGCAGTTTTTCTCTTCAATCACCAGCGTTTTGGAGACTCTCGCCCCGGTAATCCCCTCGTTATACGCGCCGGTAATTTGCGCGTTGACGGCACGGATACGCCTGCTGACAAAAACGTTTTTCTTCTGGAAGTAAACCGTTATAAGCGCGACGACGGGGACGAGTGCGAGCAAGAGGAGCGCGAGTGACGGCTTCAGGGTAACCATGAAGACAATCGCCCCCAGAATGTAGCACAGATTCCACGCCGCGTGGGAAAAGCCCCACGCCACCATACCGCTGATTCTGTCCGTGTCGGACATGATGCGCGCAATGAGATACCCCACGGCATTGACATTGTAGAAGGAAATTGGCAGCTCTTGCAGCCGGACAAAGCAGTCTCTTTTTAACTGGCGGCCCATGTACATTTCCACCGCGATGGATTGGCGTGAAAAGAGCAACACGGTGAGCCTTTCGAAGACAATAAGCGCCAAGAACACCACACAAAACAGCCAAAGCCCCGCCGTTCTGCCAGGCGTAATGAAGGCGTTGACGGCATAACTCGTAAATAGCGGAAAAGCCGCGTTGGCAAGCGCCGACAGCAGCATAAAGACACTGACGGCAACAAGGTGCTTTCGAACCTGCTTTAAATATGGCGCGAGACGGGCCCAAATGCCGAGGCTCAACGCTTTGTCATCGATTTCACTTTCCCGCATGTTCCGCCGCCTCCCATCCCTCGTCTTCGTCGGTCAGGCCCGACTGCAACCCATAAACGCGGCGGTAGATGCCGTTTTGCGCAACAAGCTCTTCGTGCGAACCGATTTCAGCAATCCGGCCGTTTTCAAGCACTAGAATCGTATCGGCAAGCATGAGCGTTGCGATTCGGTGAGAGATCAGGATAACCGTCGTCCCGGCTGTCTTCTCATGCAGAGCTTCGCGGATTTTCGCATCCGTCTCCATGTCAAGGCTTGACATCGCGTCGTCAAACACCATGATCGGCGCGTTTTGCATCAGTGTGCGTGCCATCGTCAGCCGCTGCTTCTGCCCGCCCGAAAGCGTGACGCCCCGCTCCCCGACGAGCGTGTTATACCCGTCCTCAAAGGATCGAATGGTCTCATCCATCGCCGCGATTTCGGCACTTTTCCGGACGCGGGCGCTGTCACGCGTCTCTGCGGCGATATCAATATTATCGAAAATTGTCTTTGAAAATAAAAACGGCTCTTGCAGAACAAGGCCGACATGTCGCCTTAAATAGCGCCTGTCAATCTCCCGGATATCAGTGCCGCCGATGGTGATGCGCCCCTCGCCGTCCTTGAGATCGTAAAGCCTGTTTAAGAGATAGGTAAGCGTTGATTTGCCCGCTCCCGTCGCGCCGAGAATGCCAAGCGTCTTCCCGCTTTTGACGGTGAAGCTCAACTCCTGCAAAACAGGCTGCGCGCCGTAGGAAAACGACACGCGGTCGAAGACAATGTCGCCGTTGAGCGGCGGTTTTTTGGCGGATGGGTCGTCTCTTTCAACAGGCGCGTCAAGGATTTCCTTGATCCGCGCAAACGAAACGCCCGCCTTGCTCATCTCCGAGAGGAGGCGCCCGAGCTGGCGGACAGGCCACGACATGGTAAGCGTATAGCTGATGAACACAAGAAACTGCCCAAGCGTCAGCGCGCCGCCGACGGCGATCACGGCGCCGACGGCTACCATCAGCAAAAGCTCCAGCGCAGAGACAATGTCGCCGATGCCCCAGAAGATGCCGAGGATTTTGCCGAGCGAGAGCCATTTCCCGACGTAGAAGTCATTTTTTTCGTCAAAGCGGTCGAGCTCATATTTCTCCCTGCCGAACGCCCGGACGACACGCACACCCGTCAAATTCTCCTGAATATGAATGAGCAGCTCCCCCTCAGCCTCATCGGCTTCTTTAAAACGGCTGGCGATGCGTTTGAAGAAAATCGTTGAGTAGCCGATGACAAGGGGGATAAAACCAAGGGCGATAAGCGCGAGGGACGCGTTCATGGAGAACATGATGACAAGGGCGAGGGTGACGAGAATAAACGTGCGCACGACCTCAAACAGCTGCTGGGCAACAAAACGCTGCGCTGTGTCGACGTCGAAGGTGCACCGCTGGATGATATCGCCCGTCTGATTGGCGTTATGCCAGGAAAACGGGAGATACTGCACATGGGTAAAAAGCGTGTCACGGAGCTTCTTCGTAAAACGCTCGGTGCCCTTTGCCGCCTGCATCCGTGAAATATAGTTAAAGAGGCCGGCGAGCAGGGCGGACAGCACAACACCGGCAGCACAGAACAGAAAATGCGCACGCAGAAAGCCCCGGCCGCCCAGCGCGTCATACCACCCGGAAAAAACCGCTGGCAGCATGACAGCTTTCGTACCGAGCACGGCGTCCACCGTAAAGCCGACGATCTGCGGCATGAGAAAAGTAAACAGAATACTCAAAGCGGCGGCGGCAACGGCCCCGGCGAAATACCGCTTTGACCCCCTGGCAAAATCGGTCAGCAGATGAAAAACGTGATTTTTTGTCTGTTTCATGGTGCACCACAATGTTTTTTGTGTTTGGATTAAACCTGATTTAATAGTGCCATACGGGCGGGTAAAAAGCAAGCAGGCCTTTTCCGGCGGAAAAACACCCTTTTTCGATAAGGGGATGCAATAGGCGCGTTGTTATGGTATAATAATTTGGTTATTTGTCAAATTTGGTAAAGCAGGTGATCGTTCTTGCACTTCGGTAATCCAACTGAAACCGTGACGCTCAATAAAGTCCTGCCGCGGATTGAAGCGCACGCCGAAACCGGCCTGACGGCCCGGCAGGCAAAAGAGCGGTTGGATAACGGCTACGGCAATGAAACCCCCGCTTCGGCGGAGAAGACGGTCGGGCAGATTTTTAAAGATAATATTTTTACGTATTTTAATCTCGTTTTTTTCATCCTCTCCGGTCTTATCATCCTTGTCGGCTCGTATAAGGATCTGACGTTTATGGGCGTTATCGTCGTCAACACCGCCATTGGTATCGTTCAGGAGCTGCGCTCTAAGAAAAAGCTCGCCGAGCTCAAATTTATCGCCTCGCCGCACGCCACCGTTATCCGGGACGGCGCGGCCGTGTCGATTCCGGCGGAAGAGGCCGTTCTCGACGATATTGCCGTTTTTTCGGCAGGCAACCAGATTTACGCCGACGGCATCGTTTTAACGGGCGAATGCCGCGTCAACGAAGCCCTTGTCACCGGTGAGGCCGACGAGATCATCAAAACACCGGGCATGACGCTTTTATCAGGGAGCTTCATCGTCTCCGGCGAGTGCCGGGCGCGGCTTGACAAGGTCGGGTGCGACTCGTTTGTCTCCAAGCTGACAGTCGAAGCGAAAAAGAACGGGAAAAAGCGCCGGTCAGAAATGATGCACGCACTGACGCGCCTGATTCAGGTCATCGGCTTTGTGATCGTCCCCTTCGGCATTCTTTTGTATATCCAGCAGACGGCAGCGCTTAACCGCAGCGTGACTGAGAGCGTCGTCTCCACCGTTGCGGCCCTCATCGGTATGATTCCGGAGGGGCTTTACCTACTCGTCTCCGTCGCGCTCACCGTCAGCATTATGCGCCTGGCGCAGAAGAAAACGCTTGTGCACGATATGGGCTGCATTGAGACGCTTGCCCGCGTTGATGTTTTGTGCGTCGACAAAACCGGCACGATTACGGAAAACAAAATGGCCGTTCGCGAGGTCTTCCCGCTCGGCGGGGAGGCCGACTATGACGGCATCGTCTCCCTTTTGACGGATTTTTCAGCCAGCATGGCCGCCGACAACGAGACGATGGCCGCCCTGAAAAGCTATTTCACCGGCAGCCCGAAGCGGCGGGCCTTGCAGATTCTGCCGTTTTCATCCGCTACGAAATACAGCGGCGCCGCCTTCCAGACGGCGGGGGTATTTTTGCTCGGTGCGCCTGAAAAAATCCTGCTGACCAATTACGCCGATTATCAAAGTGATATTGAGCGCTATTCCGCTCAGGGCTGCCGCGTTCTGCTTTTCGCCGGGTACGGCGGGGCGCTAAAGGACCCGAAGCCGACGGGGCGCGTTATGCCGCTGGCACTCGTCGTCCTCACGAACAGCATTCGGCCCGAAGCCCCGGCGACATTTCGATATTTTGAGCAGCAGGGCGTCGCCATCAAGGTTATCTCCGGCGATAACCCTGTAACCGTTTCAAGCGTTGCGCTGGAGGCCGGTATTCAAAACGCCGACCGATACGTTGACGCGTCGACACTGACGACGGAGCGGAAAATTAAAAGCGCCGTGCGCGAGTATACCGTCTTCGGCCGCGTCACGCCGGACCAGAAACGCAAGCTCGTGCGCGCTTTAAAGGCCGCGGGGCACACCGTTGCGATGACGGGCGACGGCGTGAACGACGTTTTGGCGCTGAAGGACGCCGACTGCAGCATTGCCATGGCCTCCGGCAGCGATGTGGCGTGCCAGGTCTCGCAGCTTGTGTTGATGGACTCCAATTTCGCCGCTATGCCCGCCGTCGTCGCCGAGGGCCGCCGCGTTATCAACAATATCGAGCGCTCGGCCTCTCTCTTTCTCGTTAAAAACATTTTCTCCTTTGCCCTGACGCTGACGGCGTTATTATTTGCCCTAGCCTATCCTGTCACCCCGGCGCAGCTGTCTTTGTTTAACGTCGCCATTATCGGGATTCCATCGTTTGTCCTCGCCCTAGAGCCGAACACCGCTCTTGTCCGTGGGCGCTTTTTAAGAAACGTCCTGCTCCGCGCGCTGCCCTTCGGCCTGACGGATTATCTCGCTATGCTGGCGGTCATCCTCATCTGCCGCCGCCTGAACATTCCCGACGACCAAATGTCAACGATGACGACCATTGTCATCGGCGCTATTGGCTTCATGCTGCTGTACCGCATTGGCAGGCCGCTCAACCAGCTCCGGCGCGTCTTGATCATCTCCATGCTGGTGCTCTTTATCGGCGGCGGCTTACTGCTGCACGATTTGTTCTCCCTCTCGCCGCTCTCCTGGCCGGCCATCGGCATTACGGCGGGCGTCATTTTCCTGTCAGTTCCGGTGCTTTTTCTCCTGTCCTGGGTCGTCCGCCAGCTCGTCGGGCTTCTGAGCGGGCATCGCAAAAAGGCGTAAGCCGGAACGAATTTTTGGATTGGCGTGATATGTTTTGATAAAAAATTCGATTCATACCGTTGTCATAGAAGGCTATACATCGTCCGGTGACGGCGTTGCGCATATCGACGGGCGCGTTGTTTTCGTTAAAGGCGCACTGGCCGGTGAAACGTGTGACATCAAGGTTTTAAAGGACAGTAAGAATATTGTCTACGCAAAGGTTCTGAAAATCTTGTCGCCCTCAGGCGCGCGTATCGACCCCGCATGCCCGAATTTCGGCAAGTGCGGCGGGTGTGACCTTCTTCACATGGATTACGCGGAGGAGCTGCGTTTCAAGCGCCGCCGCGTTGAGGATGCGCTGCAGCGCATCGGCGGGCTTACCGTTCCCGTGACCGGCATCATCGGGTCGGACGACGTTGCGCGCTACCGCAACAAGGCCATCTATGCCGTCGGCAAGGACGAAGGCCGCACCGTTACCGGCTTTTACCGTGAGCGCAGCCATGACATCGTCCCGACGGATACCTGCCTCATTCAGGCCGAGGTCTCTGACCGCGCCGCCGCAGCCGTCCGCCGCTGGATGGACCGTTACAGCGTGCCCGCTTATGACGAGGTGCGGCGCTGTGGCGCTGTTCGCCATGTCTTTTGCCGGTATGCCTTCGCGACAAAAAAAGCGCTGGTCACCGTCATTTCAAATGACAGAGACCTGCCGCACCCCGATGTACTGATTGATGAAATCCGAAGGCTTTGCCCGGAGACAGCTGGTATCGTCTTAAACGTCAACAAGACGCGCGGCAACACCGTTTTGGCGGGCGAGTTTACAACGCTCTGGGGCGAAGACTTTATTGTGGACGAGCTGTGCGCGCTTCGCTTCAAGCTCTCGCCGCGCTCGTTTTATCAGATCAACCGTTCTCAGGCCGAAAAGCTGTATGCCAAGGCGCTCGAATACGCCGCGCTGACCGGCACGGAGACGGTTTTGGATCTCTACTGCGGCACCGGCACGATTACACTCATTCTCGCCACCGGGGCAAAAAAGGCTTTCGGTGCCGAGATCGTGGAGGCCGCCATTGATGACGCGCGCGAAAACGCCGCGTTCAACAACATTCAAAACGCCGAATTTCTCTGTGCGGACGCCGGTGACGCCGCGCGCGCGCTGCAGGACAGGGGCATCCGGCCTGACGTCGTCGTCGTCGACCCGCCGCGTAAGGGTTTGGCCCCCGATGTGATCGAGACGATTGCCGCCCTCTCCCCGGCTCGCGTCGTCTATGTCTCGTGCGACCCGGCTACGCTCGCCCGCGACCTCAAGCACTTCGACGGGCTCGGCTATAAAGCCGTTGAAGCCACCGCGTTTGACATGTTCCCAAGGTGTGCGCACGTTGAGACGTGCGTACTTTTGTCCCACAAAAACCCACAAACATCTCCACCGTCTTTATAAACAGGAAAATTGAATAAAATAGACTTCAAAGGCAGCTCAGCCTCGTCACATGGGAAAATCTCGATTTCTTTGATTAGCGAAGAAATTAGAGATTTTTTCTCTTCATCGCTGATTTTATCATACACTTTATCAAAATTAGCCAGTAGGGTGTAGATGTTTTCCAATGTGATGGCATCTTGCTCCACAGCTTTACGGCGCAGCTTTACATCCTCAATCTTTTCTTCTAGTTCTACGATGATGTCATACAGTCCATCAAGCCGAAGTGTCATATCATGGAGCTTGCGTTCTCTAAAACGAGTATCTTCCGGCAGACTGTCAATTTCATTTTCAAGACGGGTTTTATTAAGCTCGATCTCCCGCAGTTTGGACTCATAATTGCTTAGCTCTCTGTTTAACGTCGAAGTGTCAATTTCCTTGCCTATCCTTGATTTGATTTCTGTTGCAAAATCCTGATTTTTAATCAGCTCTCTGATTGCTTCAATGACAAGCGGCTCAATGTCGGTTTTCTTGAGCATAGCTTTATAATCACAGCTTTTTCCACGTGCTGTTCGGGCTTTACTGCACACATAATAGTAAATTTCTTTATATGTACCATCTTTGTTTGTCCAAGCGTGTTTATTGGTGTACATCGGGCCACCACATTTCGGGCATTTTAAAATACCACTTAATAAGTGCGCCCTGTCCCGGCCAATTTTAGATTGAGATTTTATGCCTGTTATTTCTCGTTTTTCACGTGTCTGGTTCCAAAGTTCCTCGCTTATAATAGCATCGTGCTGACCGTCTGCAATAATGTATTCATCTTGGTGTACTTGGCGGTATTCATTTTTCGTGCCTTTGACCTTTTCTCTTGTTCGTCTGCCAAAAGCGATCTTCCCAGAGTACACAGGATTGTCGATTATCATTCTGACAAAATGCGTACTCCATTGGGCGAGAGTACCGTTGGCACGTTTGATTTTTTGGATACCCTGCAAATTAAGGTAATTGGCAATTTTATAAAACCCCATATTACCATTCACATATTTGTCAAAGATAATGCGTACCGCTTCGGCTTCATCTTCTTGGACATAGAGTTGCTTATCCTTGAGGTAGTAACCATAGGGCGCAAACCCGCCGTTCCAACCACCTTGACGGGCTTTTTCTTTTCGCCCGTTCATTGTCTGCTCAATGATATTTTCACGCTCTATTTCAGCAACGGCAGACAGTACAGAAATTAAGAGCTTTCCACTTGTTTGTGATGAGTCAATGCCTTCCTCAATGCAGATTAAGTTTACGCCAAAGGATTGAACGAGTTCCAAGGAGTTTAAAATGTCGGCTGCGTTTCTGCCGAAGCGAGAGAGCTTATATACTAAGATATAGTCGATTCCCAATCCGTTTTCAATGTCGCACAGCATTTGCTTAAAAGCGGGTCTGCCTTCTATGGATTTGCCGGATTTTCCAGCATCTTCGTAAATGTCTACGATATCCATTTCTTCTCTGTCAGCAAAGCGTTTTAAGCTGTTTTTCTGTCCGTCCAAGCTGAAACCGTCAACCTGCATTTCAGTACTAACACGAGGATAAAGCACACATTTTTTTCCACTCCTATTCATACTCATACCTCCAATAAATTATTGGAAAACATCTTTACTTAGCACGATTGATTTCGATTAAAACTTCTGCACCATGCTTTTCGATAATCTGCGAAAGTACATTTATAAAATCTTGATATGCCTTTGTCTTTGCATATTTTTCATTAGGTACAGTAGTCTTAGCTGTATTTTCAGATATGCTTTTGATATTTTCCATTCGCAATCACCTCCAAGTGTATTGCTTACATGAATTATAAGCAGTTATTTTCTTCATGAAAAGTTTGTCGCTACATTAAAAACCGTAAAACCAGTCGCATCCGTGAAATTCTGTGTGATGTACCCCGGCTTGATCCGATCGCCAAGCTCATCTACATAGATATACTTCAGATAATCCATCCCTAGCATTTTGCTTTGCGGTCACAACATCGGGATATTCCTTGAACATAACGCTATAGGCATCTTTTTTGTGATGTTGAAGAAAAGAACAGCCGCGCCGGTTATTGCCGTGTTCGCATGTCCCTGATGGGGCAAGGCGGCCGGTTCTTGGCGCGGCTGTCCCTTTGTTTCGATTTGCTTATATGTTTACAGACATTCCGGACGAACAGGCGGCGTACCTGTTACCATAGGAATTGCACCTCCCCCCATTCTGATGGCGGGCCGTTCTCATTGCCTGCGACGGTTTTATCACGCTCGGACTGTGACTGAACGGAAGTTTCATTACATACAGATGCTTGCCACAGAGCCGCCATGCGTCCGAAAGACACTGCTCTGCCTGCGGCGCTGGTGTTTTTCGCTCCTTTTCCGTTACGCTGAAATCCAATCACCTTCTCCCGCGTAAGGAAAGATCGTGGCGTACCCGCCGTCCGGCTCACTGTATGCCGCTGCTTGCGGTATGTATCCGGCTTCTCCTATTGTGAAAAAGGCGGAGCACCGCGCCGGGAAGCGTCGGCCTGTTACAAGACAGTAAAGCCCGGCGCGGCCTCCTGATAGTATGCTACAAAACAGATAACCCGGACGGGCGGCGGCAACCGCCCTCATGGGAATCTCACCCCGCCCCATGCTGATGGCGCGGCGACCAATGCTGTGAAGCGTTCAAGTCGCAAGTATCATTGTGTCAAGTGTGAGATCGTCGCCGGGCGTGATTACCCGTCCCGCCCCGCCGCAGTTGGCGTTTGTCGCTCGTGCCGCTAAACGGCAGTCATGGCGCGCCCCACAGTTCGGCTCCTTCACACTTCAAACGTATCCGGATCATCGGTATTCAATTGTCAAAGGGCAACGGAGGGAAAATCCCTCTCTAATAACCATGAGATTCAGCAGGCAAAACGACAGGAGATTAAAGAGTATTTTTCAAATATTTCTCCATACGTTTTAGTCCGCGGCTTATAGCATCCTTCACAGCGTTTTCCGCTACGCCCTCTGCCCGTGCAATCTCCGCTTTGCTCATGCTGAGTATGTAATGCGCGTAAATACGCTTGGCCTGCTTGTCCGGCAAAGAGGCAATCGCCGCGTGTAGCTGTTCAGCCGTGACCTTACGTTCGTACACTTCGCAGGGTGAAAGTGATATGAAAAGGATGTCGGTTTCAATTCCATCTCCTGCGTCCAATGAGTAATAAGCCTTGTTATAAAAGCGGCGGCGAATATAATTTCTTTCCAGCCTCTCAGCTTCTAGCAAGGCAATTTCAACTTCATCGGGTACGTCAACAAAAAAGTCGGTTTTGTAAAACGGGTAATAGTCCCGCAGATTGATCTTTGCCATATGGCATTTCCTCCATTTCGATTTTTTAGGGAACGGCGAATCGAAATGGGGGCGGCGGGGATCTGCAACGGGGCTTCACATCGGGCCAAGTTGGCCCGATGTGTCGGAAATGCCTGTCCAATGAAAAGCAAATAAAAAACGCGCCTAAGCGGAGTACCCTCCGCATGGCACGTCGACATTGACACAAATTACATATTGTGATGTTATAACTTGCACATACAAGGATGGGATTTATCCTTGCGGAGCAACGACTTTTTTTAAGCGTTTACCTTTGAGGATTGCCCATAAAATATATAGGCTGTCTGCTAAGCTGCCGCCTTTCTAAAGAAGCGGCGTTCTGGTAGTAAAAACAACATCTGCCAAAGCTCCTTTCAGATTGCCTTGGCAGATGTGAATTGCAATTTTCACGTATTGAACCGGCCAGCCAAAGCAGTCTTTTTTTTATTGCCTTGTCCAGCTGATTTTTGCTTATTGAATTGTGAAATATGTTTCATATCAATAGGACGCTTAACCGCATTATGTAATTGTCATTTGTCCGTTAAACTAAGGATGGGGTGATACAAAATGCACAATGATATGAAACATATGGGCGCTGTCATTCAAGCAGCCCGCTTAGCGCACGGTATAACGCAAACAGCGCTTGCTGAGAGAATAGATGTTTCTTTGCGAACCGTCATTGCCATCGAAACAGGAAAGCGCAATCCTACGTTTGAGGTTCTCTATAAAGTCATCCGAGAACTCAACATCCCGGCCGATCTTATTTTCCGGCCCGATTATGTACATGGCACGCCGGAGCAGGAACAATTTATCCGTGAATTCCGGGACGCCGACGAACAGGAACAGCGGATAGCTATTGCATCGGCAAGAAGTATCTGGAGAGAACTTCGACACGACGAAAAATAAGGACAGCTACTTCGGGCCAACTTGGCCCGAAGTGCGCAGAACAAAGGAGTTTAGTTCTTCAAACACTGTAAAAGAGTGAGCCGATAACTGTGAAACGTTCTCACATGTTATCGGCTCTGCGTCTTAGCGTCTGGCTCTTTGATAACTGGCATATTTAATTGTCGTACATTAATTAAGGTTTCCTGCTTGCACTTCCGACAGAACAACGGGAAGTTTTTAAGTATTGTATCCTCTTCCTTAAAAAACGAATCTTTCTGTTGATTATAGCTGCAAGTGCTTAAACCCTTTTATTCCCGCTTGCTATGCTCACGTTTTTCTAAAATTGTCTCCGTCAAAATGCTCCATGTCTGAACTGATAGACTGTAAATCTTTTTCACAATGTAAAGGCGGCAGGCAGGATAATTACCGTCAAAGCCAGTATCAACGTTATTAAATATACGAAAGCAGTCATTGTCCACCACTTTCTCCTGCTTATGTAATATCCTGTTTTCTGAAAATTGCACACCCTACCAGAGTACTTGCAAACATCAGCACAATAGTGTAGGCAACCGCAGTGTGTGCCGTTGCTGCGTTAATGTCAATAGATGCAACATTATAAAACTGTGTCTGAGGGATATAATCCATCGCTTTTTTAAACCACTCAAAACGCTGGGAAAGCTGAGCCACGAGCAAATTGGTAATCAGAACTGTAAATCCAATATATATTCCGATAATTGCTCCAGGTTCCTTAAGTACAAAGGAAATCAGGACATATATGCTGCAAAAGGCCAGAGAAACAAGCATAACCAATATGAATGCCCTAATAAGTCCAATGATTACATCATTGCCGACAGGAGATCCAAACCCGAAAAAGGCTGTTCCTGCCACCAGTCCCGTCAGCATGCTTGATGCAACGATACCTACCACTCCAACCATGGACGAGAGTAGTTTTGAGAGATAGATACTTACTCTTTTATAGCCAAAAGATATTTCGGATTTGATATTGCCCTGTCTGAATCCGGAAGCAATAAAAAGTGCAACAAAAATTATTGCCACTATTTCAAAGACTTCAACTCCTCCACTGCTTATTACTTTGTACATTAGGGTATACCCCTTAACGCTTTGTACACCTTCTCTTCCTGTAGTGGGGTCATTTTCAAGCATCCAGTATGCAGCAACCCCAAAAATATTTATAAATACATTGATTAATATGATCACAAAATAAAATTTGCCATGAAATAGCCTGTAAAACTGAGCCTTTAATAGATTAGACATTTCCTGTGCCTCCTACCGACTTAAGAAAATATGCTTCCAGATCTTCTCCCATCAGTTGGATTGACTCCACCACGATCCGGTTGGTATTCAGAATCCTGTTTACTTCACCGGGGTTATCAGTACGGTCATAAAGATGGATTTTACTGCCGGGTAGGATTTCAAAATTGGTAGTCCCGAATTCCCTTTCTATGACAACAGCTGCTTTTGATGCGTCATCGACAGTTATTTGAAGGTATTTCCTGCTTTTATTGTTCAGCTCGTACATAGTTAGTTCTTCAATAAGCTCACCCTTATGCATGATGCCGTAGCATGTCGCCATTTGATAGACTTCGCTTAGAATATGGCTTGAAATAAGAATTGTTACGCCTCTCTCCCGGTTTATTTTTTTAAGGAGCTCTCTGATTTCAACTATCCCTATCGGGTCTAGCCCGTTGACAGGTTCATCCAGAATCAACATTTCCGGATCTGATATCAGAGCCGCCCCAATTGCGAGCCTCTGTTTCATACCCAAGGAAAACCTGCTCGCCTTTTTGGAGCCGGTATCCTCCAACCCAACATCCTTAAGGCACCTGTCAATACAGTCTTTTCCCTGAATACCTCTCTGAAGCCTTACCATTTCAAGATTCTGCTTTGCATTCATATTGGGATGGAATGCGGGTGTTTCAATGATGGAGCCTACCCGTTTACGTCCTTCCAGCAGGGCTGTCTCACTACTTTCACCCCACATCGCAATTTCTCCCTCAGTTGGGTAAATCAAGCCCATTATAAGCCGGATAAACGTTGTTTTTCCTGCGCCGTTTTTTCCGATCAAGCCATATATATCTCCCTTTTTTACCGACATATTTAACGAATTCACGGCGTATTGAGATTTGAATTTTTTGCTTAAGTTTCTGGTCTGTATAACAAACCCGCCCATTTAGATTCTCCTTTGCCTAAACTGCGGTTTTTTTTTACCACAGTTTAGGCAGAATTCAGAATAAACCCTTTTGCTTATTTTTTCTTAACGACCGGAAGCCAGACTTCGCATTTGTAGTCAGAAGCGGCCTGATCGCCCTCGGGGTAGACCTCAATGTCCGGCGCATCGGCGTATTCATAGCCGGATACGGGCAGCCATTCGGACACGATCCGCGTTTGCAGCTGCTGAATTGCGGTCGGCATGGGGCCGATACATTCAAATATCGCCCATGTACAGGCCGGGACCTCATATTCCGTCATCCCGTCCGGCACCGGCTTGTCGGACGCCGCCGCGATATAATAGTCGAAGTCCTTGCCGTTCATGCAGCTGCTGACCCCCATAACACCAAGCGGAGGCTTGTCGATCAGCCCGCACAGCTTTGGAATCATGCCCGCCTGTACTGTTTCCTGCCAGAACAGCGGCACCTTTGCGAAGCTTTCCTCCACGTCCATGAGGAAGTGTTCTTTTACGCCGACGATCCGGAACGCGTTCTTTGTCTCAATTTTATAATTCATCTCGGCATCTCCTCTGATTGAAATTTTGAAGCTGATGCGCGGATATGCCTTAAGAGTTACGCTTTCACTACGGGCGGAAGCCGGAGCAACTCCATGTACGCTTTGAAAAGCACGGTTAAACGAGGTGGGCGATTCATACCCGTATTTCAGCGCCGTGTCAATTACCTTCATACCGTTGTTCTGCAAATCAAATGCCGCTTCCGTCATCCGCCTGCGGCGAATGTATTCACCCAGCGGGATACCCGCGATATACGAAAACATCCGCTGGAAGTGGAAAGTCGAGCAGCAAGCGATCTGCGCAGCGTGCTCATAGCTAATTGTACCGCTTAAATTCTCTTCCATGTAATTTATCGACTGATTCAGTCTCTCGAGCCATTCCATTGCATCACCTTCAATAATCAAAGTCTATCATAATATAAAATATTGTCCTCTCCGTTTCTGCACAAAAATGTGAGATGCCATTACTATATCATTTGGGCGTAAAACGAACAATACTGTCGATTATTGGCAAAATGGTTATATTGGGTGGCTTTTCCTCTCCGTAAAGATGTCGCTCATATGAAACATATGGGTGCTGTTATTCAAACGGCCTGTGTAGCACACGGAATAAAACAAATAGCGATTGCTGAAACAAATAGATGTTTCTTTATGAACCGTCATTGCTATTGAGATAGGGAAACGCAATCCGACATTTGAGGTTCTCTATAAGATCATCCGAGAGCTTAGTATTCCAGCCGATCTTATTTTTCCGTCCTGATGATGTACCCGGTACACCGGAGCAGGAACAATTTATACGTGAATTGCGGGACGCTCATCAACAGGAGCAGCGAGTAGCTATTGCTTCGGCAAGGAGTATTTGCAGAGAACTTCAACACAGCGGAAATTAAGGGCAGTTACTTCGGGCCAAATTGGCCCGAAGTGCGCAGAATAAAGGAGTTTAGTTCTTCAACTCTGTAAAAGAGTGAGCCGATAACTGTGAAACGTTCTCACATGTTATCGGCTCTGCGTCTTAGCGTCTGGCTCTTTGATAACTGACATATTAAGTTGTTTTACCATGATTAGCGTCTCCTGTTTGCATTTCGGACAGAACAGAGGAAAATTTTCAAGTACCGTATCCTCACGGATTTTCAACCTTGTCTTATTTTGGCAAACAGGGCACAGAATCCAATTAATCTTTGCCATATTATCGCCTCTGTCAAATTCTTGCCGCCATAGCAACGGTTTTGCGGCATATGTTTTTTAGTTTATTACCTTCAACGCTTGCTCAATATCGTCCAAAATGTCGTTGACATTTTCAAGCCCGACGGATAAGCGAACCATACCGGGATCTATTCCGGCCGCAATCAATTGCTTATCGGATAATTGACGGTGGGTGGCGCTTGCCGGATGTAATACGCTGGTCCGGATGTCTGCGACATGGACCTCATTTGAAGCCAGTTTCAATGTATCCATAAACTTAACGGCGTTTTCCTTTCCGCCTTTGACAACAAATGAAATGACTCCGCTTGCCCCTTTGAGGTATTTTTTCACCAAGCCGTGATATTTGTTGTTTTCAAGTCCCGGATAATTGATTGCTTCAATCTTATCGGAGACCTCAAGGTATTTTGCGACCGTCAGGGCATTTTCACAATATCTTTCCATCCGTATAGCCAGCGTTTCAAGCCCCAGATTCAGCAAAAAAGCAGAATTTGCAGATGGATATGCGCCGAAATCACGCATTAGCTGCATTCTGGCTTTGACTATATAAGCGCGTTTTCCATAGGTATCCGTATAAGTAACTCCGTGATAGGACTCGTCCGGCCCGGTCAATCCGGGGAAATCTCCGCGTGCCCAATCGAAATTTCCGCTGTCAACGATTGCACCGCCTACTTGCAGGGCATGACCATCCATATATTTCGATGTGGAATGCACAATAATGTCTGCGCCGTATTGGAAGGGTTTGCAAAGGATAGGCGTCGCAAATGTGTTGTCAATGATCAGCGGTACATTATGGGAATGGGCTATCCCGGCGAATTTCTCAATATCGAGTACGCTTAAAGCAGGATTGGCAAGCGTCTCGCTGAATACCGCTTTTGTGTTCGGCCTGAAGGCGGCGTTAATTTCTTCTTCATCAGCGTCACCGCTTACAAAGATGCACTCGATACCGAGTTGTTTTAAGGTATGAGAAAACAGATTGATAGCTCCGCCGTAAATCTGGGTTGTACTGATAAAGCTGTCGCCTGAGCTGCAAATATTCAGGATTGAGAGTAATAAAGCGGCCTGCCCTGACGTTGTACATAAGGCACCGATACCGCCTTCCAAATCCGCTATTTTTTCCTCTACAGCCATTACGGTCGGGTTCCCAAAGCGTGAGTAGATAAGGCTTTTCATTGGATCGTCAAAAACTTTGCCTATATCCTCCGTCGAATCATAGACATAGGTCGTGCTCTGGATAATGGGCAGGACCCTCGGTTCTGTATTTTTGGGAGTATATCCCGAATGCAGGCATTTTGTTTCGTCTCTCATTTACTGTTCCTCCTTGTTAATTGGTTAAAAACCATATATTTCTTATTGATGCCGGAAACGATCACACCAGCGAGTACAAGCGCCGCTCCGAGATAACCCTGAAGCTTTAAGACCTCATTAAGGAAAATAAATCCAAATGCGGCTGAAAAAACAGGCTCAAGGGAAAACAGAATACCTGTGCGTTCGGGCGTCGTATATTTTTGAGCGACCGGCTGCAATACAAATCCGAGCGCACTGCATACAACGCTTAGAGCCAATACGGCAAACCATTCAACAGGACTGCCCGGCAATCTTGGGCTTTCAAACGCAAAGGAAAACAGCAATCCGAATATCCCGGCAAATCCTAATTGTAAGACTCCAAGCGTTAACGGCTCTGCCCTTTTTGAAAAACGGCTTGTAAGTAAAATCTGTCCCGCATAAATAAGAGCAGCCAATACACAAAGCAAAGACCTTGCGTCAAGTCGAAAAGTATCTTTTATCGTCAGCAAGGCAATCCCAATCATTGTTAAAATAACGCCGATTGTTATCCGCAGCGACGGCTTTTTGCGATAGATAACAGTTTGGAGCAATGGAACAAAAACGACGGTTGTTCCAGCAAGAAAACCTGCGCAGGATGCGGAAGTCGTCAGTAATCCAAACATGAGCGCTGACAGTACGCAGAACAACGAAAATCCAAGTATCGCTCCATACAATAACGTCTTTCTGTCCGTTTTGCATAGCCTTTTATAAAAAATCGGGGCGGTCAATAAAAAGGCGATTCCAAAACGCAGAGCAACTAAATTGAAAACACCTACGCTGTGCAATCCCATCTTCATAAAAAGATAAGACGACCCCCATGCGGCTGTGATTAAAGCAATCATCAAATCGGCTTTTTTCTGCGAAATCGAAATCACCCTCTTTGCTTTCAGTATAATGTATAGCTGTGATATAGGAAAACACAAAAATACTATGGCCTGAAATAGGATGAAACTATTTCAGATCATGGCATAATGCGGATAGCGCATTTGGATGAGAAACAAAACAAAAAGAGGAGCAGCGAACAAATAGTAATTCTTTTTTTACTATTAGCAACACAAAAAATCTCGATTGTATGTAAGGTTAGGTTGACACAGAAATGATGCTATGATAGAATAATGTTGTAAGGTTAACATGACATGGCGGGAGGTTAAGAAGTCACTATGAAAAACAGAGTTCGACAGTTGCGCGAAGCGTTAGGCATGACACAGGAGCAATTAGGCGAGATGGTAGGAACATCGCGGCAGGCCATCAATGCGATAGAAACAGAGAAAAATGAACCTTCCATATGGCTTGCATACGATATAGCGAAGGTTTTTGACCAACCTATCGAAAACGTCTTTCTATTTGCAGAAAGTGAAAGAAAATCCCGCGCAGATATCAGCAGGGGGCATGTTTGTGGCACTAAGAGAGATTAGAAAATTCGATGATGAATTCTTGCGTAAAAAGAGCCGACCTGTTGATAAGGTTGACGACCGCATCAGGGAAATCCTCGGCGACATGGCGGAGACAATGTATAGTATCCAAAATGGCGGCGGCCTGGCGGCTTGTCAGGTGGGCATTTTACGACGCTTAGTTGTTGCCGACATGGGAGAAGGCTTACTTAAATTGGTCAATCCTAAAATTGTTGAATCTGAAGGAGAGCAGCTTGTTATTGAGGGCTGTTTGAGTTATCCCGGCATTTGGGGTAAAGTGTTAAGGCCGGAAAAGGTTATCGTTGAAGCCCTCGATGAAAACGGGCAGGCCATCACTGTACAGGCTTCCGGTGAACTGGCAAAGTGCCTTAACCATGAAGTTGACCACTTGGACGGAATCATATTTACGGACAAAGTTATCGAATATGTGGCAATCAAGTAGATTATGGAACGCCTTGCTCTGATGGAATTAGGGGCGTAAAAAAATGAATATTCGGTGCGCTTGTCGTTAAAACAGCACTGCGCCGGGTCATGAAAAAGCTGCTTCCATAGGGATACTATCCTAAAGGAAGCAGCTTACTGCTTGCTATACAAGTTCATCAGCAATTCTTTTCAACGCAGACAGGTAAATTTCACCTAACCGCGTCGGTATATAGTCCTTGTGAGTGATAACGCCAACGTGGATTTTTTCCTCAACCTCCAATGGAATTGCAATAATATCGTCCCCATGCAGGTATGATGGAAACACGCCTGTAGAAATAGTATAAGCGTTTATACCGATCAAAAGATTAACTACCGCCGCGCGATCACTTACCTTTATTGTTTTCTTATGATTCAGAGTGCTCAATATTTCTTCTGAAAAATAAAAAGAATTATGTTCGCCCTGTTCATACTCCAAGTATGGTAAATTTTCCAAATCATCAAGTGTAACGCTGGAACGGCCCGCCAAAGGATTCTCTTTGCATATGAAGATGTGAGGCGCCGCGACAAACAGTTCAGAAAAAAGGAGATTGCCTTCATTCAAATATTTACGAATCACGTGCTCATTGAAACTGCTCAAATAGATGATGCCTAATTCGCTTCGTAAACTTTTGACATCTTCAATAATCTCAAAGGTTTTTGTTTCCCGCAAAGTGAATTCATATTCATCGCCCCCAAACTCCTTGATCAGATCGACAAAAGCGTTGGCTGCAAAAGTATAATGGTGCGTTGAAACCGAAAACCGTTGTTTTGAGGGGGTGGCGTTGATATATCTGTCTTCAACCAAAACAACCTGCTGTAATATTTGGCGGGCGTAGGCCAAGAAGTCCGCTCCCTCGTTTGAAACAACGATTCCTCTGTTTGTGCGGACAAAAATTGTCGTCTTTATTTCTGATTCCAATTCTTTTATCGAAGCAGACAGACTTGGCTGAGAAACAAATAAGCTCTTCGCCGCCTCTGTAATGGAACCCTTGTCCGCTACTTCAACGATATATTTTAACTGTTGTATGGTCAAAGCAAATTCCCCCTTTAAGCGTTATTCCGCTTGTCCTTCCCGGTTCTTCTTGGCTCTGTAAAGAGCGGTTTATCTTTGGTCATATCGTTTCCCGTAAAGTTTTTTGGCCTCCTGCGTATATTTCCGGATGAAATCCGTCTTGCTTTCGGTATAGGCATCACGGTCATGCTCGTACTTTTTCCACAGATTCATCTTTAACTCTTCATATGCTTTTGCCGCCTGAAGGTGGTCAAGCAGATAATCCCGGAAATAAAGCTCGTCGTTGTCCCCCTCACGCCGTAAATGCAGATGATAGACCTTTTCCGCAAAGCCGTTTTCCGTGTAACCCTTATTAAACGAAATCTGTCTGCTGTTTTCCAGCATGCAGAGGTATCCGCCTTGAAGCAGCTTATCTTTAACGGTTGCCCAATCACTGTCCGGTGTGGTTTCAACCAAAATATCCACAGTGGGCTTTGCCCGGATCGTCTTGATAGCGGTACTGCCGATATGGCTGATCCGCACTATCTCTTTTGCGGGCAGAAGCTGCTGCAAATTGCATAATTCCTCGTGATACCAGGCATCCCAGCAGGGTTGGTGTTCCGTTAAGAAGATTGGGAACAACTCCCACAGTTCTTCCAGAGTCATATCCGACAAATGCTTTTTCATCAGCTTTTCACCTTCTTATTCCAGACCAAAGAATACCTCCAAAACAACCGCCTTTTTACCTTTGCCCCCGGTAAGACTTCATATGCAATTCTTTTGATTTCCTTTATGGTCATAAATTGATCGTGTTTCGAATGCTCTCTCCAATATTCAGCCTCTTCCGGAGTTTGTCTTATCCTTTTATTTTTAATCAGGCACATCAGAACGTTTATCGGCGACGCGATCAAAGAATAGAAATAATCCGCCGGGGTATCGCTCTTATACAGGTCTAAAATTAAGATAATTCCTCCGATTTTTAGCCATTGCTTCGCATTTTCCAATACCGCTTTGTATGGAAGATGGTGCATGGTCGCTATGGAAACAATGCAGTCAAACGAATTTTCTACATAATCACAGTCAGTGATGTCGGCGTTAATGAAACTGATATTTGAAACAGAGCTGTTTTTCTTGGCTTTTTCAATCATTTTTGGCGATAAGTCAATGCCGGTCACTTGCTTGCTTTTTAAAGCAAGCAACTTGCAGAATTCACCGGTTCCGCAGCCGATCTCCAATGAATCGTCGCGCCTCTTCCCAATTTTCCGCAACAAGAAATTATAATAATGGTTATTGTGATTCCATTTGTTTTGTTCAAGTTCCGCAATCCTGTCAAAGTCAATTTTTATGTCATTCTGATTACTCATATTGTCTCCTTATGGATTTTCGCGGAGATTTTTTTTGCGATACTCTCAAGAGCCTGCATTTCTTCCGGGGAAAGCGTGTCGCAGAAGTAATTGAGGAAGTTGTTTGAAAACACTTCCTCATGCCTGAGTATTTCCAAACCTTTTTCGGTAAGCTCTAACGCGAACCCCCTTCGATCCGCATCCTTGTTCTTTTTTGTCAGGTATCCTGATTTAAGCAGATTGTTGACCATCTGGATAACTGAGGACTTTTTAACCCCCAATCGATTGGAGAGGCCGGTTATCGTTGCCGAGTTTTCATATTGATTCAGCACGGATACCATGTGTAGATACTGGCAGCTATTTGCTGTTATTTCACCGTATCCTTCTTTGCTGAACAAACTGCTTAAACGCTTATTGTATGTTTTATAAGCTTCGTACAAGGTTATTGAAATGTTTTTTGAGATGCTTTCATGGTTAGGCATTTTAATTTTCTCCCCGCAGCTGATGTTAGGTAGACTACCTAACATCATTATACGGAGCCGCAAACCGATAGTCAATCCTTTCCTCGTCTTTTTATGCTATTCCCAGGGTCGCGCTAAACGGCAAACCTGCAAATAGGTGTCAAGCCCTAAACCACAAAAAATGATCGGGCTATTCTGTACAATAAGATAGCACAACAAATAGACCCGCAAAGCAGTCTGCTTTTTGCGGATCTGAGGTTCCGCAGCACTGCGGTGCTGCGAGGGCAGACGTCATCAGACCATGCCGAGAAGCGGCATGGCTGCTACCGTCAGCCGTGTATGAATGCCCACATTATGCCACTATATCTGCCTGGGCGTCTAAAGCGTTCAGATACTCTTTCACCCTGGCATAATAAATACGCAGAAACTTAGCTCCGCCTGCCACAGTGTAGACGTAAAAGTGTTTCCCCTCCACCCGTTTTCTGTTCATGAACTGGTAGATTGGATTCTCTGGATCAGCGTGCTGGAGGACAACACTGCAAATAGTAAACAGCGCTCTGCGAAGATGCGGCGAGCCGCGTTTTGAGACATGCCTTGACTTGGAGTCGAAGGTGCCAGATTGATAAGGCGGTGCATCCACTCCGGCAAAGGCGACCAAAGCACTTTTGCTCGTAAAACGTCGCACGTCTCCAATTTCGGCCATGAGCTGCGGCCCCGTTATTTTTCCAGCGCCCTGCATCGACATGACGATTTCGAACTCAGGGAGCAATGATGCCAACCTGTACATCTCGTTCCGAAGAATTTGCAGCGTGTCATAAACCGCATTCAGGCTGTCTACCGCTTGTGTGATCAACAGCTTCGTGCTATCATTTTTTGTAAGCATGTCAACCGAGTTGCGGGCAATACCATGAATGCGTTCGGCATCCGAAAGGCTGAAATGGTATCCGGTTCTTTTGCACCATTTTTGGAAGGTGTCTGCAAAAGAGGAAAAGGACGAGGCTGCCACGCAGTCTTTATTCCAAAAACGCCTGACAAAATCCACCCACTTTATATGCCCGGACTTGGTGCGTTGCTCATCGAAGAGCTTATTCGCTCCGGGAAATACCTGGTCAAGCAGAGAGATAAGCCCGTTGCGCAGTGCAACGCTGGAGTTCAGTGTACGTTCGTACAGACGGCTCTGGATTTTCAGCATTTGCCGATTTTCGTCCTCTATAGAATAGTCGCGTAGTTCCTGCCAGAAGGTCAGTGCGTAGTTGGCAATCTTGAGGGAATCGGCCCGATCTGTTTTCACTTTACGAATTGAGTTGTCGCTGAAGTCGTGGATCAGCATGGCGTTCACGACGCTGACGAAAAATCCCGCGTTCTTAAGGGCCAGAGCAATCGGCCTCCAGTACATGCCGGTGTGCTCCATCACTATGCGGATTTCCCCCTCGACGGAACGAAGCGTATCAATGAGCTTGTCCGGCCCCTCTGCCGTGTGGAGAACGGTGATAGGTGTCATTACGATTTCGCCGCCCGGCCTACGAATGGCGACCGTGCTCTTTCCCTTAGAAACATCAACGCCAACCGCTGTTATGATGCTTGTTTTCATGGCAGTCCTCCAATTAAAAGATTTCTAATCGGCGACCGCGGCGACTCATTACCGATTCAGCTTGCTTAGTTACACGAATGTACGGAAAATCTCCGATGCTTCAACCTGCGTAAATCGAACGCTGCAATGAGGGGGCGGTTTACAGTTTGCGCGGACGAGCGTGGAGGCTCAAGCAATGCGCCGTAAGACCGATTACCCCTTTATTGTAGCTTAGGTATGAGCCGCTGTGCAGCATGGTTTTTTCGCTGCTTTCAGGGTCAAACACATTGTAGCAAGCAGGGCAAGGTGGTACACACCTTGCTTTTTTGCTTCAATTCCCCTGCGGTTAATTTCGCAAAAAATGCTTGTTGGGGAAGGCTCCCCAATCCCCACTGAACGCACAATAGAATTGTGCGGCTGCGCGTCCTTTCGGACGCTTTAATGTGGAGCGGTTCGCTCGTCAGGTTACACAGGCCGGAAGCCGTTCCAAACGTCAAGATGAACGACGTCATGTGTGATGAGGCTAGTATAAAAATTTGGATCGGCTGTTTCGTGAACGTTTTTTTTACCGCTTCATTGGAGTCATTATAAACAGAACAAATGAAGCGCAACACGACAAGTTTGTTCATGTGATTCAAGGGTCGGAAATGGATTTATATTCTTGCAACTCTTTATAGCGTGTGCTATAATATACGCTATGAGGTGATGCGCTTATGAAGCTCGATGAAATACTCAAAGAAGTCCGAAAAGAATTGAATATTTCGCAGGAACAGTTTGCCCACGAATTGAACGTAAGCTTCACGACGCTGAACCGTTGGGAGAACAACCGTTCTGTTCCGAGCCGTCTGGCGAAGCTGCGTATTTTGGATTATTGTAAAAGCAAAAATATACCGAAAGATATCATCACAGCATTAGAGCATGTTTAATGCATAATTACCAAAGTGAGAAAGGCAGGGTTTCCATGGATATACAAAATGAACTTAAAACCCTGGCTGACAAGTTTGCGGCGAATCTGACATACTACAAAGATCAGAGAAACGCTTATAATGAACATTCTTGCAGGATTGAGTATATTGATCCTCTTTTGCAGTTGTTGGGATGGGATGTATCAAACGCGAAGGGGTTGCCTCCCCAATATCGCGAAGTGATAGCCGAGAATTACTCCACGCAAACTGACCGGCCAGATTATTCGCTAACCCTGCGTGGCGTTGCAAAACTGTTTGTTGAAGCGAAGAAACCCGCCGTTGATATTTTCCGTCACCCCGAACCAGCTTTGCAAGCCCGGAAATACGGCTGGAATGCCAACCACAAGGTAGCCGTTCTGACCAATTTTGAGTACCTGATTATCTACGACACCACCGTTGTTCCGAGGGAGGGTGAGGCTTGCCCGGTTGCGCGGTATCGGTTTTTTCACTTTACTGACTACGCCAGCAAATTTGATGAAATTTGCTCCCTGATATCGAGGGATGTCATCTATTCCGGCGCGTTCGACGCTTATTTCGATGAACACCTTTTAGCAGGCAGCTCGCAAAAACAGCAGGTTGATGCACTCTTCTTGGAACAGATTAACCGTTGGCGCGTTTCGTTGAGCAATGAACTCTATCACAAAGACACTAAATATCGATCGTTGGACGTACTGAACGATGTAGTGCAGGACTTTATTAATCAGATTGTTTTTCTGCGGATATGTGAGGACAAAAACCTGCCATTATACCACAATTTGCAGGAAACAATCAGCGATCCGGCGCAACTGAATACCCGCTTGGAGGAAATGCTCCGCGCCGCCGACCGCCGATATGACTCAGGTCTGTTCTCCGGCAACAACATTGTTTTCGATTTGAGCAACGTGGTCATTACCGAGATTGTACAGGGTTTGTATTATCCGCAAAGCCCTTATCTATTCAGTATTATCGAATCCAATCTGCTCGGCAAAATCTATGAGATGTTCCTCACGGAGCAGTTGGCAGTGCTGCCGGGCGGTGCCATTGGTCTTGCTAAGAAAAAAGACTATGCTGACCGCTCCATCGTCACAACACCAACGGAAATCGTAAAATACATCGTTGAACAAACCATGTCGCGGCTGTGCGAAGGTAAGACTCCGCAGGAACTATTGGAGTTGCGGATTGCGGACATTGCCTGTGGCTCCGGCGTGTTTCTTGAAGCAGCGTTTGACTATTTGCAGAACTATTGCGTTGAGTGGTACGCCCAGAACGACCCTTCCCATCTGATTGAGATTGGGAACGGTTTCTTCAAGTTACCGCTGGAAGAAAAGAAGCAGCTTCTCTGCTCCTGTGTATATGGCATAGACATCGACATCCATGCGGTGGAAGTCGCCAAGTTTTCATTGCTGGTTAAGCTCATCGAAAATGAAACCACACCTTCCGTTGCGGAGTCCACCCCGATTCTGCCTGAACTCAGCACGAACATCTTCCACGGCAACGCCCTGATCGGCGAACATGAACTTGACGGCAGGCGGCTTACTCCCCGTGAAATGCTTGCCGTGGTTCCGTTCAATTGGTCAGAAATGCGGCTGGATAGACCGTTTGATGCCATCATCGGTAACCCGCCCTACGTCAGCACAGAAGATATACACGCGCTGCTTCCTGTAGTTGAATTTGATGTCTACAAAGACAAATATAGTTCCGCATATAAGCAGTTTGACAAATACTTCATCTTCATCGAACGCGCCGTCCGCCTGGTGAAGGATGGCGGTCTCGTTTGCTATATTGTTCCCAACAAGTTCTTCAAGGTCGATGCCGGGCAAAAGTTGCGGCAGTTGATTGCCCGGCACGCGATGCTGGTGCAGTTGGATGACTTCGGCGACGCGCAGTTGTTCGAGGATAAGACCATATACAGTTCAATCCTGCTCCTGCAAAAGCAGCCGAATGAGGAATTTGTATATTCCAACGTCACCTCTGCCCCGACTTTGTGGGCAAGGGAAGACGTGGAATCCATCGTGCTGAAAGCGTCCTCACTTGACGATTCACCGTGGAAGCTGACCACGGATATGGAATTCATGGCGTTGCTGCAAAGGCTGGAAGGCAGAACAGTTCCGCTGGAAACCCATGCTGAGATATTCAATGGTATCCAGACCAGCGCAGAGCGTCCCGTTCCAGTATACTGGTTCGCGGCGAGTGAGGTTAAGCGTGAGAACAGAACGGCTGTCACCATAGAGCGTGATGGGCAGGACTTCTCCATCGAAAAGGCGATCCTCAAGCCATATTTTAAGCCTACCCTTAAAGCCGAGAAGGGCTCAAATTCCTACAGCTTGTTGGACACGGACAAACGGATTATCTTCCCCTATGATACCAACGGCAAGCTAATCTCGAGAGAGGAAATGGAAAGCCGCTACCCCGGCGCGTATGCGTACCTTCGCCATTATTATGACAGGCTGGTTCCTAAATTGGTATCGCCCTCCGGCGTTCGGGATGTGCCAAATGCCACCGCAGAAACATGGTATCAATATGGCAGGACACAGGCATTGACGGCGTTCATCAACACGCCGAAGCTTATTGTTGGCGTCCTGAGCCAAGAGCCGATGTACGCCTATGACGGCAACGATATGTTGATTGCGTCCGGCGGTACAGCAGGGTATTGCGCGGTCAGCCATAAGGCGGGAAGCCCCTACGACTTGGAATACGTACAGGCATGGTTATCCAACCCTTATACAGAGCAGTACATTCGTATGTCCGGCAGTTACTTTGAGGGTGGTTTTGTTGCAAGAGGGACTTTCATCCTGTCGTCTTTGCCTTTCGTGGAACTGGACTTCTCTGTTCCCGTGCAAAGAGCCATCCACGACGAAGTTGTAGGCATGACCCGTGAAGTATATGGCATAAATGACAGGCTGGCATCCGCTCCGCCCAAACGTGTGGAGAGCGTACTGCTGCGCCAGAAGAAGGCTCTGATCGAGCGGATTGAGGGCTTGATTTCTCGTGTTTATCGATTAGAGTTTTGACAGAAAGGGGGGTATGGAATGCGTCTGAAGAAGGACAGCACCGAGCAAAAGCTCCGGGGAGCATATTATACGCCGTTGGCACTTGCCAACGCCATGGTTGGTCTTTTCACGGATGATAACCCCCGGAGCGTGTTGGAGCCAAGTTGTGGAGATGGCGTTTTCATTGACAGCCTCCAGTCCAGCGGTATGCTCGACAGAATCGATACGCTCACTGCTGTTGAAATAGAGGCGGCAGAAGCGCAAAAAGTGCAAAAACGCTATCCCAACGTCGGGAACGTGAATGTTCTGGTTGAGGATTTTCTTGAGTTTTATGAGCGGTGCTACCAGAAAGAACGGTACGACTTGATTCTCGGCAACCCGCCCTACATTCGGTATCAATACCTGACCGAAGCCCAGCGGGAGATTCAGGCGCAAATCCTGACTTCCCACGGTATGAAGTCGAATAAGCTCATCAACTCATGGGTTTGCTTCCTTGTCGCTTGTGTGCAGATGCTTTCTGTCAAAGGCAAAATAGCCTTCGTCGTTCCGGCAGAGATATTACAGGTTGCCTACGCCGAAGATCTGCGTTTGTTTCTTACAAACCAGCTTTCAAGGATTACACTCATCACCTTCGAAAAACTCATTTTTCCTGAGATTGAGCAGGAAGTGTGCGTCCTCGTTGGTGAAAAGGGCGGCGAAGAAAAAGGCATTCGCATCATTCAGATGGATACCCTTGATGACTTCAAAGCCTTGGATTTGAGTAAAAATGGATATCAGAAAGTCCAGCACGTCAAGGAGAAATGGACTAAGTATTTTGTGTCCTCAACCGAAGCCGAACTTATTCAAATCCTCCGTGCCGATGACCGCTTTGTCCCGTTCAAAGAGTACGGTATTATCAATGTCGGCATTACCACGGGCAACAACGATTACTTCTCCATCACGGAAGAAACGGAAAAACAGTATGCACTGGAATCCGTTACCCTGCCGCTGATCGGTCGGAGTTCCCATGCCCATGGGATATACTTCACAGAAGCTGACTGGCAGTGCAATATCAATGCCGGCAAGAAAGCGATGTTGGTCAGCTTTCCCGATACCCCCTACGAGGAATACCCCGCAAAACATAAGGAATACATCCGCTTGGGCGAGGAATCCGACCAGCACAGCGGCTACAAATGCACTATCCGTGACCGCTGGTACATCGTGCCTTCCGTTTGGGTGCCGGATGCGTTTTTCCTGCGTCGCAACAACATCTACCCCAAATTCGTACTAAACCAATGCGGAGCCGTTTCCACGGACACCATGCACCGCATGAAGTTTTACATCGACGTTGACCCGTTAAACATACTGCTTTCCTACTACAACAGCATATCATTTGCCTTTGCGGAGATCTGCGGGCGCAGCTATGGTGGCGGGGTGCTGGAGATTCTGCCGGGCGAGATGGGAAATATCCTGCTGCCTAAAATATCTGGCATAGACCCCACCAAGCGTGAGGACTTGCTGCACCGCATCGATGCGATTGTTCGGCAGGACGCGGATATTGAGCAGGCATTGGACATCGTTGACAAAGAACTACTGGTTGATGCACTTGGCATTGATCCCGAGTGGTGCCATAGATGCCGCTTGATTTGGAGGAAGCTCAAGCAGCGGCGGCTGGGGCGGTCTTGAGGGGGCAGGGGTATTCCCCGCAGGAACTCATCGCGCTGATTTAAGAGAAGCAGGGGCAAATTATGAAGGCGTTGGCGGAGTTGAAGGGGTAGGGGATATTTTCACAAAATCGTCGTGGGCGTAAAAGTTGTGTAGGCAAGTTACAAAAGTAAGGAGAAAGAGCAGAAGATATGTACTTGAAATACATTCAAATCATCAATTTCAAAAACCTGAAGTCTGCTCGTTTTGAGTTTGCTAAGGGTGCCAATACGATTATTGGCGAAAACGATTCTGGAAAGTCAAATGCCCTAACCGCCATGCGGATACTTTTGGATGACAGCTATTACTACAACACAAAACGACTGAAGGAAACGGATTTTTCTTATGCCCTCGGAGATTGGAAAGGGCATTGGATAATAATCTCTGCGTTTTTTGATGAGATATCTAATGAGGACAAGAATAACGAATTCTGTGCTGAGCTGACTCCCGACGAAGAAAATGGCAATTTTTTAAGATCATATATCCGTTGTGCGGACAAAGGTTACGGAACAGTCACTTTGTTCATCCGTCCATGCAAGTCCAAAAGATTGGAGTTGGCGGAAGCTTCTCATAGCAGCAGATTCGAAACAATTCGTTCTCAAATAAAGCTCAGTGACTATGAGTTTTTTTATACGTCACGATCTCAAGCTGACTTTACCGACGAAGCTGTATATAAGTTTATCGTAGGCGATATTGCAGCTGGAGAATACGCCAACCCCGAAAACGATGACAGTTCCGTGCTTGGCACAAAAATTGACATTATAAGTGTCTGGCAGCACATTTCAACAGTTTTCATTGATGCTTTGCGAGATGTTGAAAATGAACTTCGAAAACCAAAAAATCCAATACGGCAAATCATTGATACCATCGAAGGTGAAATTGCTGTAACAGATATCGATGATATCAAAAGTAAAATTACTGCACTCAACTTAAAAATCGCCAGTATCCCTCAGATTTCAGATATTGGGAATCAAGTAAATCGAAAACTGCTTGAAATGATCGGAACGGTTTATTCTCCTGACATCAAGCTGGAATCCCGCTTGAAAGAAGATTTTGCGACACTTGCCAGATATCTGACAATGGCTCCTTCCGACCAGAACGATATTGAACTGCTCGGATTGGGTCATCTTAACATTTTGTATATTGCCTTGAAGCTGGTCGAGTTCGAAGCCAACCGCAACCGGGAGCTTCTCAATATCATGATCATCGAAGAACCGGAAGCCCATATACATACACACATTCAGAAAACGTTGTTTGACAACCTTCAAGTCGCGCACACCTATACGCAAGTCGTGATGTCCACGCACTCGACGCATCTTTCTGAGGTTGCGGATATTGAAAAAGTAAACATTATGAAGAAAGTAAATGAGCAGCTGTCGTTTGTAATGAAACCCACAAATGGGCTTGACCAATTTGGAGCCGACGTCCTGAAGCACAAGGGTATGGCGTTTACGCAGATTCTTTCCAGATATTTGGACGCAAAACGGAGTGTGCTGTTATTCTCAAAAGGTGTTATCCTCGTAGAAGGTGACGGCGAGGAAATCCTGATTCCTGCTTTGGTTAAGAATGTGCTTGGGGTTTCGCTGGATGAAATGGGCATTGGGCTCATTAATGTTGGAAGCGTTGCGTTTGAAAATGTCGCTTGCATTTTTGATGCAGCCCGCTTGCAAAGGCGATGCGCCATAATAACGGATTTGGATGCAATCATCGCCGGTGCAACAAAAGGCAGTCAAGAGGCGATGTATTTAGGAGCTGCAAGAAAAGATCGGCTGACAACCCTGTTTGGGGCAAATCAATATGTCGAAGCCTTTTACGCTCCACATACGCTTGAGGTTGATTTTGCCAATATCGCTCAAAATAAAGAGTTCATATACGCAGTCATAAAGCATGCATACACGCAAAAGGCTACGAAAGACAAGCATATCGCGGCAATCAAATCCGGCACTGATGTCGAACGTTACGACGCTGTTCTTACTATAGCGCAAAACATCCAGAAGGGATGGTATGCCACCTTACTCGCTTCTGAAATT
Organism: Oscillospiraceae bacterium CM; assembly: GCA_022870705.1. Classification (NCBI taxonomy): domain Bacteria; kingdom Bacillati; phylum Bacillota; class Clostridia; order Eubacteriales; family Oscillospiraceae; species Oscillospiraceae bacterium JHJ. The sequence continues at coordinate 754,775 of CP072107.1, read as the reverse complement.
AGGGCAAACGCGATCATACCGGCTTATATTCTTGATGCGATTGCTTTTGCAGCAAAGGATGTTGTATCCCCCAAGCTGTTATGGAAAATGGTTAAGTATTCATTTGGAGCATACAATGATTTGGGCAGCGATTATGATGACATGAAAAAAGAATTTGACGAAGCCGCAACACCTGAACAGAGAACCGCTTTGATTTCAGATTTCTGCCGCGAGTTTCCTAAAGACATGGTCAGTGCGTTCATCGCTAAGGTGGTGGATTAAGTGCCTGATTTTTCCCATATACTGAGAGGACTTTCCCCCGAACAGGAAGCTGCGTGCAAAGCTCTCGAAAATGTCCTGCTTACCGCTTGCCCCGGCAGCGGAAAAACACGTACGCTTACTCGTCGCTTGGCGTATCAGGCGGCGCAAGAGCCAGCATCAAAAAAGTGGAACATAGCGATAACGTTTACAAATCGAGCCGCTGACGAGATCGCCAGTCGGCTCGACGATATGGGCATCGATTTGTCGAATATTTGGACGGGTACAATTCACCAGTTCTGTATGCAGTTTATCATTCGCCCTTACGCCATGTATTCAGGCAGACTGAGCAAGGGTTATTCCATTATTGACGAATATACGCAGCGGGAATACGGGAAAAGTATTGCTAAAGACTTGGGGATAAAACTGGGCGCCTTTGACGATCCTTTCCAAACCCCGGCTGTTGTTACTGCATATGAGACTCTGCTTGCGGCTAACAAAGAAATTGATTTTGAAATGATTCTTCGTTTTTCGGAGGAGCTTTCAAGTCGCTGCCCTTTTGTTTGTGCGAATATTGCCTCTGTGATAAACAGCATTCTGGTCGACGAATTTCAAGATACAAACGAGCTTCAATATTCTATCCTTGCAAAAATCTTTAAAGCGAACAAATCGATCAGCCTCATGTTTGTGGGTGACATGAATCAGGCAATATACGGCTCTCTCGGAGGGGTCGCGAAGTGCAAGGCGGAACTGGACGCGCTTTATGAAACGACATTCAAGGAAATGCCGCTGACGGGATGTTATCGTTCAACTCAGCGTGTGGTAAACCTATACAAGAATTTCGAGGTTTCGCAAACGGGTGTCTGCTCGGTAGCGGATATCAAAGATGCTGCCGGAACGATAAGCTACTGCAGGTCGGTCTCAAAGGAAAACTTAACAGCCGAAATAGCAGCGATAATATGTTCCGAATTGGTGTCCGGCACGAAAGCGGAGGAGATTTGTGTTCTTGCCCCGCAATGGCTAATATTATTCAGCCTGTCGAGAAATCTGCGTTCGCAGCTGCCAGACGTGTTGTTTGACGCGCCTGATATTTCGCCCATTAAATACGATCCCTTGAACCCTTTGTTTCTGTTGGCAAGGTTGTTGTTTATGCCTTCCGGAGAAAACGTTTCCATAAGAAAACGAATTGCAACTGAGTTCATTTCAATTATACGCGATGACCTAAAAATCATGTTGCCAGACAAAATTCAGAACTACGACATTCTATCCGCTGTCAATCATTGCCGTACACTGGATGCCGACGGTATCGTCTGCTTGAAAGCCGTCATTGAACGGGTTTTTGCCCTGCTGAGAATCGACGTAAACAAGGAGAAAGCACTTCCCGGCTTGACTGAGCGCTTTTTTGAAAAAATCGATTCGCGTGTAAAACAATATACACTACCTACGGACTATGATTCGATCAGCAGATATTTTCGGGATAAACAAGGCGTTGTTATCTCAACTATCCATGGGGTTAAAGGCGAAGAATACACTACGGTTATTGCTGTATGCTTACTCAATGGTTATTTGCCGCACTGGGATTTCATCATAAAGCCAGAAAAAAAGCCTCTTCGAAAAACAGAAACATCGAAGTTGCTCTATGTCCTCTGCTCAAGAGCAAAGCAAAACTTATACTTATTTAGCGAAACCGGGCGCAAGACGAATAAAGGATCAGAGTATACGCCAACAGATGAACTGTCTTTGATCGCTCATAACTTATCTTAATCGGATCATCTGAACCTCAAGTTTGAATTTATCAAGTATCCGATCGTGTAAAGAATGGAAAAACCGTAAAGCCAAAGACCTTGTTTGTTACAACATGACGGTAAATCATCAGCACAATCACCGTTCCTACAAAGGACACCACTCTTGCTTCCGGTCCTTTTCAGTCTGCTTATGCACATCACCCAAGAGCCTGTCTATATTGGACTTTGCCGTGAGCAATTCCTTCATTTCCTTGCGCGTAGCAGAATACCCGGAATAGGTTCTTTTCTTTTCTGCCAGCAGCGTTGCATATTCGGTTTGGAGCGCCTTTATGGTAGGAATTTTCTTCTCCGGCAGTATATCGAACGCAGACTTTGCCGCCTTGTGCAGCAGGATGTCCGAAGCGTTCTCCTCATAGAACTTTTTGCTGTATCCGGCTTTGCGATAGGCGGTGTAAACATCGCGGGTTTTGGAATAATTGATGATGTGTGCTTTTAGATTCCCGATCTCGGCCATGCGAGTTTCGGCGGCCTTGATCTGTGCCGACAGTTCGTTGAAACGGGCGGTTGCCGCCGCAGCTTTTTCTTCAAGCTCTGCGTATTCCAACAAATTGTTTTCGGTAAGAAAATTCATCGTCTGCGCCATTTGCTTGAGGTTGAAAACCTTGACCCAGCGTTCGTAACCTGGGCCTTTTCCTGCCTGCAATTTTGCTTGAATATCCACCAGCAGATTGACGCCCTGTGCTTGTCTGGCAGGGTGTTTTGTTTTGCCAAGTTTACGGGCTTTCCCTCCGGCTATAACAGAACGAATTTCATCTTCTGAATATCCTTCGCCAAGAGAGCGGAGACGGGTGAATTTCTTCTGCTCGGCGATACGGAAAGCAAGGTGTTTGCCGGTCTTGACTTCATAACCCGCCTGCCGAATATCCTGTAAAAACGCATTAAAATCAACGGGCTTTTGGGCAAGAGCGACATCAATCACAATCCGAAGTTTTTCCTGAAAAGAGGGCTTCCGACTATCGCCCAGCCATTTCCCGTAATGCTTCTTTCCGCGCTTGGGATTCTCAATGATGGAAAGACCGTGTTCCAGACAAAACCTGTCGCTGATTTTCCGAACGGCAAGGCCGGAACCACGGAAATCGCGGAACTTGCGCTGACAGTCCAGTGAGGTGGAATTATAGATGATGTGGTTGTGGATATGCGCTTTATCAATGTGGGTCGCCACAAGAAAAGCATGGCGGCCTTTTGTCCAACGCATCCCCAACTCGTAGCCTATACGGTTGGCTTCCTCCGGCGTGACCTCGCCGGGTTTGAAGGATTGGCGTATCTGATAGGCGATTACATCATTTTTCTGTTCCCTGCCGGTGATAGACTTGTATTGTCGTTTAGCAAGAAGAAACTGCGCGTCCACGATGGCGGGGTCGCATTCATAGGCGCTGATGTATTCGCCGTCATTTGTCTTATCGGGATTTTTAGAATAATCGGTGCGGTCTGTCAGGCATTGGGCAATGGTCTTGCCCTTATTAATGTGCATGGAAATCAGGCGTGTGGTTGCCAAATGAAAATTCACCCCCCATCGAAAACGGCGGGGCGCTTCAAGAGCGCATCCCGCCGTCTTTTTTATGTATCGCTATCCTTTTTCGGAAGAATCCGAAGCTGCTTTCTCCGTTCCAACGCCTCAAAATCTACAGCCGAAATGAGTTCCAGCGTATCCGGGCGAATGACAATAATCTGTCTTTGCTTCTCCCGTGCATAGCGAACGGTATAAGCCGTGCCACCTTTGTTCCCACCGTCATAAACGGCCAAGAGATATGCGGCATGATCCACCATGTAGCGGTTGCGTTCCAGCATACACTCCGGCGTGTAACGAGTATTCAGCGTAATGACATCATCGCAATCTGCAAGCGTATTGAAATACCGCTCCCGCTGCTCCGGCGACCATTTGCTGGCCTGTGTTTCACAAGGAAGCACGGCGACCAGCCGCACATTCGGATACTGCCGCTTCATATCCAGCACGATCCCGGCACACCACTGGTCTGTCCCCAAGGCCATGCCAGTATAAAACGTGGAAACGCCGATTTCTATCAACCTGCTGATCTGAGCCGCCAGCGTCAGCTTGAGCCGTATGCATTTCTCATCTTCCTCATCATAACCAAAACTGAATCTTACCGGACGATGCCCGGTAAACGCGCAAGCCATTTTCATTGACATTCTTTTCTCCTGTCCTTCATAAGTAATGTTAGTAACGCGACATATTATAGTTGTACCAACATGTTTAAGTCAATGATACCATCACATAAACTAATGCTAAAAGGTGGTGTCAAGTTGAAAGAGAAAAAGGATATCAATGTTGAGATAGGCAACAGAATAAAAAAGGCCAGAGAAATGGCCGGACTTACGCAGGATAGATTTGCGGAATTGATCGGAATGGGGACTAAGAATATATCAGCTATCGAACGTGGCGCTGTGGGTGTTTCCTTATCTTCCATTAAGAAAATCTGTCTGGTCTTATCTATTTCCAGCGACGATCTTTTATTTGAAAATAGAACAGAAAATGATATGAGTGCCCTGACTTCACGGCTCAAACGTCTGCCGTCAGAACAATTTAATATTGCCAATGATATTTTGAATAAGCTGCTCGAAGCGTTTGCTATTTCAGATAAGCAATAAAGAAAAAGGCGGCTTGCGTCAGAGTAACTGAAGCGCAAGCCGCCTTTTTGTGGTTCATTCTTATATTGCTTTTAGCCTGCTGTTCAGGCCATCCACCAACTCCACCAGTAAAGACGCGAACAGCGGTATGCCATACGGGGAGATGAGCCACGCCAGAATCACAATCTTTACGCCCTCCCAAAACTCGCCCAGCAGAACCATCGTGCCAAGAGCAACGGCAAAGATGACGAAGGCCAGTATTCCGAGGATCATCGAAGAAAAGGCGCAGAGGAACCGGCATGCCGCCACAAAGATGGTCAGCAGAAGAATAACGGGAAACAGCAATATTTTTAATAATATTCTCATAAAGGAACCTCCTTGCAGACGGGGTTTTCTTGTTTACAGCAAAATCATAGCGCACAAAGACGCGGAAGTCCATTTTGCCGTCCCGCACAGGAGTATACGCTCCATCACCGAATATCGGAAAGCTCGGTGAGTATCTTGCCCGCCATGCCCCATAAACGGTCGTAATTCTGGCGCAAATCCTCTATATCGGCTACATAGACATTTCCGGTTTCGTGTGCTCGGCGCGTGAGCTGGTTCAGGTTATTGCTGCACCGGCGCAAGAGGGAAACAAGTTCTCCCACGGCAGATAAATCCAGATTGACCACATAGCCGTCAACCGCCATTTTGCGCAGATAGGCTCCCATATTGCGGGTACCCATCTGCGCCATTTTCTGCTCGATCAGCTCCCTTTCATGCTCCGATACCATGAAGTGTAGCTGGATGCTCCGTTTCCGGTTCGCCATGACGTCACCGCTCCATTTCCGTTTTGGTATGCGGTTTGTGTTCTGTCGGTTTGGCCTGTAACTGTTTTTTGACCGAGGGCTTTCGCAAGCGCAGCGGCTGATCACGGTTTTCATCCTTTTGAATAAACGCGAAAATCCCTTTCCGATCCTTGAGTGTAGAGAAGGTGAGGGACTTGAACGGTAACAGGGCGAACAGGCGGTCGTGGTCTTTGGTGGAAGCCCGGATGAGGAAATCCGGCGAGATCTGCGCCATGAAATGCGTGCCGCTGGGACTGTTGGGTTCGCGCTCGGCTTGCAGACGCCGGAGCAGCCGCGCGGCCTCCGCCTGAATGTCCTCTTTGGTAAGAGGCTGGGTCAGTAGATATTCGCGCCGCGCCTGATTGATGAAAAGGTCTACCAGACCGGGATGCGCTCTATCTACAATAAATTCCCGGTTCCGATTATCCCCAAAGCCGTTCTCATCGTCAAAGACAGGAATCGTTCGCGCCCAATCCTTATTTTTGCGGTCAATGCGCCCATCCCAATCTTTCTCGCGGACGGTGTTCGCAAGCACATAGAGAGTGCGGTCAAATCCAAACTCGACAATGACCTGTTTTGCGGTGTCGCTGCCGAGACAGTTATTGCGGTAGTTGTCCCGGATGGCGTCGTCGATGGCATCCCGGCAGGCAATGTTCGCCTTGTGGGAAGCGCGGTATTGTTCCAGCTCATTATTTTCCCGCGCGTAGACAGCGGGATATTTGTATACGGGTATCGTATTCATATGGAACCTCCTGATTACAGAATTGAGTAATTTATGATAAAATCTTTCGTGTAAAGCGGGGTGAGCAAATGGCATACAGTGAACAGATGTGGCAGGACGCCAAACAGAAATGCCGCCTGAATAACGAGGATATTGAGCTTGCCAAGCGCCTCGGACTGAACCCGCGCAGCCTGATCAAAAACATCCCAAACAAAAGCGAGCCGTGGAAAGCGCCGGTCAGCGTATGGCTGCATGAGATAGACGCCAAGCGTCAGAAGAAAGCGGCGCAAAAGCAGAAACGCAAGGCGAAAGCCGACGAAAAAACCGAATGACGGCTCCGGCGCAAAGCACATGGCTTCGCCGGAGCCGCCGCTTTATCTGACCTCATGCGCGCGGTGACTTACTTTCTTTTCGGCTATCCGATCCGGCACATACTGCTTCAAAGCATCCAGCACGGAGGGTCGCTCGGTTTTGGCAATGGTTTGCTCGGCCTGCGGAGAGGGTCGATCCATATTAAGCTGCACTGTCAGCTCCGTAAGCCGCGCGGACTTCTCTTGAAGCTCCGATTCCTGCGGAAAGGGCTTGCCGACCTCCAACTTTGCCGCCTCCACTTGAGCATATAGGTTATCAAGCTGAGCCTGCACGTTTTTTAAGCGCTCTGGCATCATGGTAAGAGCGTTGTCAATGCGGGTCAGGTTGCCACGGGCATCTTTACCCAGCTCCACCCGATGGGACACTTCCCCTTTAAGGGTTAGATTGTAGACTTTTTCAAAAGCATCAAAGGATACCTGCATGACAAAGCCGCGATAGCTGCCGATCTGCACCGGGTCACGCCCCTTGACCTCCTTACAGGCGTCCAGCAGCGCGGCACCGGCGTTTTCCTTGTCGGTAAGGTGATCGCCGCGAACCTCCATACCGGAAAATCCATCCATCGGGTGTGGGTGTGCCGCCAAAGTCACCATGTCCGCCTGAAAGCCCCGGATAAAGCCCTTGCTTTGCTCAATCTGTTCCGGGAAGTATTTCAGCAGGTTATCCTCCAGACGGAACTGCTTGCTCTGGTGGTCAGCTTTCATCAGCCGGAGCCGGGATACGTCGATGTCCAGGTCCATACGCTCCTTGATGAGCGGATTTCCGGCGCACAGAGCCTTGATTTCGGCATAGGAGAGCGCCGTTTCGTCGATGTCCTCACAGGAACGCACCGGGCTTTTACTGGACATGATCTGCGAAATGAATTTTTGTTTGGTTTCCACGGTCTGATACAGATAGCTGTCAAAGGTTCCTTCCGTCACATAGCGGAAGATATGCACCTGCTCGTTTCCGTTGCCCTGCCGGACGATACGCCCCTTGCGCTGCTCCAGATCGCCGGGCCTCCACGGACAGTCCAAGTCGTGGAGCGCGAAAAGCCGATCCTGCACGTTGGTGCCCGCCCCTAATTTGAAGGTACTGCCGAGAAGCACGCGCACCTGGCCGGAGCGCACTTTGGCAAACAGCTCCTTTTTGCGCACATCGGTGTTAGCCGAGTGAATAAACGTAACCTGCTCGGCGGGAACGCCGCGGGAAACGAGTTTCTGCCGGATGTCTTCATACACGGTGAATGCCGGTTCGTCAAGGGTATCCGACGCTTCCGCCATGTTCTCCAGCGCGCGCAGCTCCAGGCCGTTGATGGTCTTGTCACCGGCTTTTGCCGCCTGTGCCTGCGCTTTCGCCGCCCCCGCCTTTGGTGTGGATATGTCGCAGAACACAAGCTGGGTCAGCTTTTCAGACTGTCCTTCATCCCAAATGCGATAGATATTATCCACGCACAGGTTGACCTTGCTCTGCGGTTCGTCGGGCAGCATGGGATTGATGATACGCTGGTCGAGGCCGAGCTTGCGCCCGTCTGAGGTGATTTTGAGCATGTTATCTTCCGTTGGGTCTACCGTGCCGGAATGGACGAGGGAGGCGCGTTCGGAAAGCGCCTGCACCATCTCCTTCTGATGGTCGGTGGGATGGGCCGCCACGTTATGGAATACCGCTTCCGGCACGGGAAGGTCAAGCTGGTCGGCGGTCTTGATGTCGGCCACTTCCCGAAACAGGTTCATCAGCTCCGGGAGATTGAAAAACTTGGCGAAGCGGGTACGCGCCCGGTAGCCGGTGCCCTCCGGGGCAAGCTCGATGGCGGTGGTGGTTTCCCCGAACCGGCTGGCCCAGCAGTCGAAATGGGTCATGTCCAGTTCTTTTAGTCTGTCATACTGCAAATACCGCTGAATGGTATACATCTCGGTCATGGAATTGCTGATGGGCGTGCCAGTGGCAAAAATAATGCCACGGTTGCCGGTCAGCTCATCCATATAGCGGCACTTGGCGAACATATCCGAGGATTTCTGCGCGTCGGTGGCGGCAAGCCCGGCCACATTGCGCATTTTCGTATATAAAAAGAGGTTCTTGTAATTATGGCTTTCGTCCACAAACATGCGGTCAACGCCGAGCTGTTCAAAGGAAATAACATCGTCCTTGCGGTTGGAGGACAGCAGCTTCTCCAACCGCGCCTCCAGGCTTTTTTTCGTGCGTTCCAATTGCTTGACGGTGAAACGCTCGCCGCCGCTTTCCTCTACCTCGGCAATACCGTCGGTGATCTCCCATATCTGCTCCTGCAAAAGCCGTTCCTGCCGCTCCGGGCTGATGGGGATGCGTTCAAATTGCGAGTGGCCGATAACCACAGCGTCATAATCGCCGGTGGCGATGCGGGCGCAGAACTTCTTGCGGTTATGGGTTTCAAAGTCCTTTTTCGTTGTGACCAGCAGGTTCGCGGAAGGGTATAGCCGCAGAAATTCCGACGCCCACTGTTCTGTCAGATGATTGGGCACCACAAAGATGCTTTTCTGGCACAGCCCTAGGCGTTTCCCCTCCATACAGGCCGCTACCATTTCAAAGGTCTTGCCCGCGCCCACCTCATGGGCGAGCAAGGTGTTGCCGCCGTAGAGAATGTGGGCAATGGCGTTTAGCTGATGCTCCCGCAGCGTAATTTCCGGGTTCATGCCGGAGAAAATGATGTGCCTGCCATCGTATTCGCGGGGGCGGGTGCTGTTCATTTCCTCGTTGTACTGACGGACAAGGGTCTGCCGCCGCTCCGGGTCGCGCCATATCCAGTCCCGGAAAGCGTCCCGGATGGCCTGCTGCTTTTGGGAGGCCAGTGTCGTTTCTTTGGAATTGAGAACACGGCGCTCCTTACCGTCCGCGTTCTCTACAGTGTCGTAAATACGGATATCACGGAGGTTCAGACTGTCCTCCAGAATCCGGTAGGCATTAGCCCGGTCGGTACCGTAAGTTGTGTAGGCGGCCACGTCGCTGTAGGGTACGCGGGTCTTGTTCGTGATCTGCCACTCAGCGGTATAGGCAGCGTATTTCACCTCAATGGTGCCGCGCAGATAGCGGGGCGTGTTGAAGGTTTCCTCCATAAACTGCTGGATGTAAGTCTTGTCAATCCACGTCGCGCCCAGGCGCACCTCAATCTCCGAAGCGTCCAAATCCTTGGGCTGCGCTTTTTCCAGCGCCTCCGCGTTGATCTGAAACGCCGGGTCGCGCTCCGCCGCGCGGCGGGCCTCCCGGAGCTTTTGCCGAACATTGCCGGAAAGGTATTCGTCGGCGGTCTGCCAGCCCGCGAGAGGATCGTCGCCATAGGTGGGGTCTTTGAAGATCACGCCGGTGAGGTCGAAAATGACCTGTTCTTCGCTTATACCGGTGAGCTGCGCCATGAAGGGCAAATCCACCTTGGCGCGTTCCCCGATGGAAACAGCCAGCGCTTCGGCGGCGGTATCCACGGAGGTGACGCTGCGCTGCTGCCGGATGGTGCGCTTGGTAAACATATCGGCCTTGCGCTCAAAATTGCCGTCATCGTCCATCACCTCCAGAGAACACAGGAGGTAGTAGGAGGAATCATCAGAGAACGCCAGCTTGTTGCCCCGGCTGCTGATGCGGTCATACTTGGCGGCGAAAGCGTCGTAAAGCCGGTTCAGCTCCGTTTGCTTTTCGCGGATGGCCGCGTTTGGGGTAAATTCGTCCATTTGCAGGTCGATGAGCTGATGCACGCAGTCCCGCAGTTCCACCATGCCCCGGACACGCTCCAATGCGGTGTCGTTCAGGCTGGGGCGCACCATGCGGGAGTTTTCCCGGTAGTACACCTCGCCGTCCGCCAGGGTGTAAGAGTAGTTTTTTACATTGGGATCGGCGGGGATGGAGGTGTCGATGGCTTCACCTTCGCCCAAGTCAGGCAGCTCGGCCTCTGCATACTGCCCGGAGATATGGGCAACCGCTTCACGGAGCTGGTCGGCAAGGTCAGCGCCGGGAATGGGCGCGACGGTGTAATCCTGCCTGCCGTACTGTGTACTCTCCGAGGTGGGTGTGCCCAGCACCATCTCCGGGTGGTCGATGAAATAGCTGTTGATGGCAAACCCATCAGGGGTCTGTCCGAGGTGTATCCAGTCCGTGTCGATCTCAATGGGACGGTCGCGTTTCTGCAAAAACAGGATATCCGACACGACTTCCGTTCCGGCGTTGGCTTTGAACGCGTTGTTTGGGAGCCGTATAGCCCCCAAAAGCTCCGCACGCCGGGCGATGTAGCGCCGTACCTCCGGGGACTGCTTATCCATCGTGTAGCGGGAAGTAACAAAGGCGATGACGCCGCCAGAACGCACCTGATCGAGCGTTTTAGCGAAAAAGTAGTCATGAATGGAAAAGCCAAGCTTGTTGTAAGCCCGGTCGTTGACCTGATACTGCCCGAAGGGGACGTTCCCCACGGCGAGATCATAAAAGTCCCGCCGGTCGGTGGTTTCAAAGCCTGCCACGGTGATGTCGGCCTGCGGGTAGAGCTGCCTGGCGATCCGGCCCGTGATGCCGTCCAGCTCCACGCCGTAGAGTTTGCTGCCGCGCATTTTCTCTGGCAGACAGCCAAAGAAGTTTCCAACGCCGCAGGCTGGTTCCAGGATGTTGCCGGTCTGGAAGCCCATATTGCCGACCGCTTCATAAATGGCTCGGATGACCGTGGGGCTGGTGTAGTGGGCATTCAGGGTGGAGGCTCTTGCGGAGGCGTATTCCTCCGGGGACAGAAGCGATTGCAGCTCCTTATACTCATTCGCCCACGCGAGCTTGCCGTCATCGAAAGCGTCTGCAAGGCCGCCCCAGCCCACATACCGGGAGAGGATTTCCTGTTCTTCCGGTGTTGCCGCCCGATTTTCCTGCTCAATATTTTGCAGGGTACGGATGGCTTCCATGTTGGCATGAAACTTGGATTTCGCGCCGCCAGCGCCCAGGGTATCGTCGGTGATGCTGTAGTTTTCGGCGGGGGGCTGGATTTCCGCTGTTGTCCGTTTCGGCTGCGGGTAATGTCCCATGAGCCGCAGGAAGCTCTCTTTGCTTTCCGAACGGAAAACGGGATACAGGAGTGAGGGATCGCGGAGCTGTATGTCGAACAATCCGATAGTTTCAATGACAAAGGGTCTGCCGTCCTCCAAATATACGGTATCGCCCGCAGCATATGGGAACGGCTCCGATTCGGCTGTATCGTTTTTACTGCGTTCAACCGTGAGCCATTCAGCCGCCTCTTTATCGGCTACAGCCTTTCGGACTTCCTCCAGATAGGCGTTGGCCTGCCATTCGCTTGTAAATTCTTCGGTTACGCCCTCATCATCCACATAATAGCCGTCGTGAAGGTCATCCCAAATCGCGTAACCTTCTTCGGTTTCCACAACGGCAAACCGCTCATGATGAGGATTGGCGCTTTCGGAGGCAGTTTTTTCGGCAGAGGCAAGCAGCGCGTCCGTTTCAGCCTGTACTTCCGGGCTGGACAAACGCTCCCGGATAGCGATGGGGTCAACATCGTCCAAGTTGTCATACTCGGCCTCGGTGTAGAACCTGTCGGCGGCCATAAGCTGCGCGATGCGCCGCTGTACCTTGGGCCATGGCACATCCGTCGCCGCGCCGTCCGCGGTCACGGGAAAGGCGGGCAGATCGTCGCCGTACTCGGCCCGCAGGAACGCGGCGGTATTCTTATCGCGGGCATGGCGCTCCATATGCCGGACAACGGCGTGCTTGCTTTTAATTTCGCCGTTCCATTCTTGCAGGGCCGCGTCGATGTCCTCCTGGGTGACTCCGCGCTTCTCCGTCTCCGGCGCGGAAGGCATCGAAAAAGCGGAGGGCTGTTCGCTCTCCGCTTGCGGGGACGATTCTTCTGTTCGCAGTTCCGGTGGCGGTGGCTCTATTGGCGGGGTTTCCGGCAAGCCTGCCTGTTCCCGCTGCCGCTCGGTAAAACGCGTCTTTTCTTCGACGGTCAGATACTTGTCATTGGCAATAAGAAAGTCAAGCCGCTTGGCGACGGCGATCCACGAGAGAGTGAGCTTATCATCGTCCGGCCCGCGCTTGTATTCAATGCCTTTGGCGCTGTGATCCTCCCAACTGCCGTCCGCGCCGGAAAGGGCGTGGCTCCTGCCGCCTGTGCCGTACTCATTTTTAAGGAAATCTGCTTTCTCCTTCGGGCTGTGGGGCTGGGTGAAAAAGGCGTAAATGCGGGACTTCCCGCCCTCAAAGCTGCTGCCCCCCGCAAGGGCGGCGTCGGCTTCATCCTGTGTGATGAACATCCGCAGGGGCGGCACATCGGTCATTTCGGAAACGTACTCGCGCCGGGGTAATCTTAAATCCCGCAGGGCGTCCAGTAACTCCACCGGCCTATGGAAGTGAAAGCGCAACAGGCCGCGATCCTCCCCATAAGCATCGGCAAAGCGTTCCAGCTCGGCGGTGATTTCGGAATGGCTGTCCGGTTGGGCAAGCAACTCCGCAATATGGGCGGTGCTGTCGGGGAAGCCGCCCCGGAACAGTTCATCATCAAAAAAGGTCTGCCGGGCCTCGTCGGTAAAATCCTGATGTAGATACCAAAGGGTTTGCGCAAGCCGGGTACGTTCATAAACGTCAACGGTGGCAAGCTCAGCCTGTGGGATATATTGCCCCTGCTCCAAAAGTTCCCCGACGCGGCGCTCGGCCTGCTCCCAGGGGATAATCTGTTTGAAACGGGCGTACTGAGCCGTTTCACCTTTGGCAATATGGATACCGTCGCCGCTAAACCATACGGATACCTTTTCGCCGTTTAAGTACAGGCCCTTACCGCCCCGGTATTCCCGCCGCAGGAAAGCGGCGTTTTCCTCAGCACCTTTATCCATGCGGTACATGGCGCAAATGCGCAGAAGGCTGTTGTCCGAATTGCTGCCGGTGCGCAGGATATGGTCAATATCCTGCTGCGGCAACGAAAAAGCGGAGGGCTTCTCGCTCTCCGCTATCCGCAGTACCTGTTCCTGCTCCGTGGGGAAAAGGCTTAATTGTAGATAAGCTCCGCCAGGATCGTTTCCTCGGCCTGGGCTTTCAGGTTGTTCATCAGGCCCACCCAGCGTATCGGGTCGGCGGCTTTCAGGCTCTCCGTCACGCCCGCCGATCTCATCATTTCCGGCATCATCCGATCGATCCGGCTGTTCGCTGTCCGGTCGATCTCCAGCAGGTGCGGATACAGCTTCTCTTGCAGCAGCAGGGAATTGTATAACACCTGGCGATGCTCCTTGAGGTAATTCTTCCTCATGCGCCCGTATTTTCCGATGCTCTCCGTCGGCTCCGTCATCGTCAAGTCGGGAATCAGATAATCCCCGTTCGGGCTGTAGGTCAGATTGCTCTCCATGTGTGACGCTCCTTTCCGCGCCTTGCGTTAGCAAGTTGTGTTCGCGCTCAACATTTTTAACGGTGACTTCGATTTGCCGCAGTACCTGCCGGGAAATCTGGCTGGTTGCCGTCCCCAGGGCGGCAACGGCGGTGGGGGTGTTGAAATCAAAGATGCTCAGGTAATCCTCATGTTCAAAATACTCATCGGGGTCGATACCGCAGCGTTTCATCAGCATGTAGGAAATGCTCACCGTGGCAGCTTCCCGAAACGCGACGCCTGTGTTAAATTCATCATAGTCTTCTAAAAAACTGCCGTCAACGTTATAGAGGATGTCGCGCCGGTTATCCATCCAGTATTCGTCGGCCATCTGCGCGGCGATGCCTTGGAGCTGTTCGGCAAGGCCGTCCGCGCCGGAAACTTCATATTCCCGTTCAAGCATGGCCGATACCGCATCCTCATGTTCGGGGTTCAGTTCCCAAAGGAAAGGGCGGCGGGAATTGTCCCCGCCGCCCGTGTCGGATACATCGAACACATATCTAAGTCGTGGTTTATCTCCGGAGGCGTCGATAAGCGCAATGCCCTTGGAGCCGCGCCGGACATACCGGCGCATTTTTTCGTTCCAAAACTCATATTCCGCACAAGCCGTAGCTCCCGGGCGCTGTGCGTAAATCATAAGCTGTTCGTTATATGGGTATTTATAGAGCCGCGCGGCGGTGGTCAGAAACTCCGTCCAGTTCTGGCGGCTGCCGGTGAGCTGCGCCGCCGCGTGGTCGGCCATCTGAGCGTAGGCTTGTACTTTGCTGGGCATGTTATTCCTCCTGTTCCTCATAGTCGGGAATGAGCGTTTCAGAAAGACCGGCGTATTCCTCGTCGCTCATGCCGCGCAGCTTTTCCGTGACGGAACGCGTTAATTCTAAAAGCTCCGTTTCGTCCGGCTCCAGATGGCTGGACATGGCTTCAAGCCCCACAATCAGCCCTAAGCGGGTGCCGGTGCCGTAGATGCACATCAGGTTGATTTCTTCAACAGTGAATTTCCCCATATTTATCTCTCCATTTCCGCGCCCTTTGAGGGTGCTGTTTTATGATGCGCCTGTTTCGCAGGCGGCATTTTGAGCTGCTCCAGAACAGAGGGCCGCTTTTCCGCGCGCTCGTCATGGACTGCCCGCGCAAGGTCGGAAAGGGAAATCTGCCCGCCCGCCTTGACCTGGGACTCCAGTTCCGCGACGCTGGGATGCTTGCCGTTGTTGACGATCCCATCAATCATGCCGTAATCGTCCTCCATCGCCATTTCGGCGTTTTTGAGGTAGTTTTCCGGCCTTGCGAAATTCGGCAGCTCCGCGAAATCGAACCGGTCAACGTAATGATAGGATAACTTTCCGCTCTGCTTTAGGGCAATGATGTCGCTGACGGATAAGCTATGACCATGAAAGTCTTTGGGATGGTCATTGTTGAAACGGTCAAATAAATCCTCCAATCTATCCCGTGTACCTTCAAACTTGGTAAAGCCATCGGTATAGACCAGCTCATAATTTTCGCGTTCCACGGTCAGGCCCACCGCTTGCAAGCGTTCCAGAGGTTCAAAGCGGAAATCCCGCGTTTCCTCCGTGCGTTTGAGCTGATAGATAGCAAAAGCGTCGGCGGGATTGTTCAAGAAGCTGTTTTCAAGTTCTTTCTGCGACATCTCGCGTCCCTCGATGAGTGATAAGTATTCCTGGCTTTCCTCCCATTCCTCACGGTTAATGCCGAACATTCCGGTATGGCCGTCGATATCGTCACGATCAAAGGCCATGCCAGCGCCGTTTCCGTCATAAAGCATATAAACAGTGAAATCTTTTTCATACAGCTCCGCAGCGCGATCAGCAGAGAGAGGAAGCATGTCATCTTCGGTATACCCATAGGCATCCCGGTCGGCAATCGTTAGCGTGAGGTCGGGCATCGGATATACATCTGGGTCGGAGAGTTCAGACGTACCCGGCGAGGGGCTGGATTCCTCATAGCTGGACGCAGCGGCGGGCGATTCCGGCGTGAATGATGGGGAAACGGTTTCAGTATGATCGGAAATGGTGATTTGCGGCTCCTTGGCAGATTGTTCAGGGGTAGACTCCGGCTGCTGCTCCGGCGCGGACAGGTCGATGCCGCGCTCCTTGGCGATCTCTGCAAAATTGCGGTCAATATCGCTGATGAAGCCGGAAGCGGTCTTATTGATGGTTTCCAGAGAAGCCCGCAGCTCCAGCAGTTCCTTATCCTTACTCCATGATGCGATATACCCGAAGCTGTTTTCTCCTGTGGAGATACCGTAGTAGGCGCAGACAGCAAAGGAAATGCTTTCGGCTTCCACTTCCTCAGTACGGCGGTCTTTAGGCTTGGGCGGCTCGGCGGTTTCATCGCCCTGGGCAGCGGCAAGCTGCGCCTGCTCCCGGTTGTGCAGCTTGGAGTGGGCGATTTCGTGGATGGCCGCAGAAACGGTCTGCACCTCGCTCATGCCCTCCCGGATGGCGATTCGCTGGTCGGTCAGACTGAAATAGCCGTCCGAATTATCTGCGATGCGCTCAAAGCCTATCGGTACGGGAGAGGAACGCCGCAGTGCCTCCATGAAAACCTCATATTGTTGCACATTACCGGTGAGGTTGCTGGCAAGCTGGGGCAGCGGCTTACCCTCGGTTTGCGACACATCAAATACGGACACCACTTTGTACATGGGGATTTTGATTTCCTTTTCCTCCATGACGATGCTGCCGTCCGGGTTCAGGACGGGGGCGTGGGTATCCGGGTCGAGCTTTTCCTGCTCGATTTTCTTCTTAAAAGGCGTAGGAGCGATAATTTTAATCCCTTTTTCACCGCGTCTGACATTACGCTCAAACTGGTCGCGCCATTTGTTGAAACCTGCTACAAGGGTGGCGTCAGGCTTCTGCATGGCAATCAGGACAGTATTGTTAAGGGAATAGTGGTGAAAACGGCTCATGGTGCGCAGGTATTCCATGTATTTGTCGCTCTGGAACAGGTCTTTGATGCCCTGCTCAATGCTGTCGGTGATTTCCTTTAGCCTGTCTTTATTTTTATCATAGTCAGCCATAGTGCTGCCTCCTTTCAGCGTTCGTGATCGGGGGTGCCGTGTTTATGCTTCGGCAATCCGGACGGTCTGGATTTTGAGGAATTCAAACGTTCTCTGACGGAGGGCCTGATCTCCGCGCCAGTAATGAGGTGCGCTGCGGGTACGATACGGTTCTTTTCAAAATAATGCGTCCATTCGTCGCCGGTAGGCAGAACATAACCGTGTGCGGTGAACGCGCCGCGCTCCGCCTCGGCTGCAATCATGCCCAGCTTTTCAAAGTCAATGGCTGCCTTCCATTTTTCCGGCATGTCCACCATACCGGATTGATAGGCGTAATAGCGGCCCAATGTGTCAGCGTTTTTCGCCTCGGGAATGAGCAGAAAAAACTCGCTGTTTTCCTTAAAGTCGATGATCTGCTCCAGCTTCCGCAAACGCAGGGGGCTTTCTGAAACCGCGTCTAGCAGTTCTCGTTCTGGCGGTGTCAGTGCCGCGATCCTCGCCGCCGCATAATTCAGCTCATCCGGCGTGGCATTTATTATAGCGTCGGGATTGACCGCCAGAAGCTGATCCAGCGCCGGAATATCGCTGGTAAAATCAGTGACCTTGCAGCCCATTTCTATGGTTTCCGCGCCGATGCTCCGCATAGCCTCTTGGAATTGCTCCTTTTTGGAGGGGAGTGTAAGAATTACGCTTCTGTCCGGGTCCACGGTGCTGGTAAACCGCATTTTTGTGTAATCGCTCATATCTGTTGGCTCCTTTCAGAATCCGGGAAAATAAAACAGCACGCCCCGCACAGGCCGGGGTAAACCTATGCAGGAGCGCGCTCGCTATTCATTTTGGGATCGTATGCTCCTGTCGGGAGGGCGTATTTTCGCTTCTTTTGCGCGCTTGCTATCGGCGGCCCGCCGTGTGTCGCTGTACGGCTCCCGGACAGACACGCAGCTTTTGGGAACGATAAAACTGGCGGCTCCATGAGGTTCCCGGCGCTCCAGCCTGACTTTATCGGGGTATTTGACCGTCAGGCGCAGCAGCTTCTCACGCAGCTTCGGATTGTGGGTATAAACGCTGGCCGTATCTTCTTCCTCGTTGAAATTGATGATGGTTTCCTGCTCGTAACGGGAGAGCTTCATACAAGACTCCCCCTTACCGTTCCGGCCCGCCGCGCGGGGGCGGCTTCCGGGTTGGGATGGGTTCGGGAAGCACCTCCCGGAACGCGAGGATCTCCCCGGCCTCGCTCCGCACCGGCGCGAAGATGTGCGGCGTTCTCAGATACATGCCGTCCATGCCGACGCCGCCGTAATACCGGCCCTGCGGGTCGCGCTCGCTTTCAAGCAGAACAAAACCGTTTGCCAGCATAAAACCCGATACCATGCGGCGGTTGACGCCCGGCAAGCCCATCGGGAGTTTTCTTTCCTTGATGGGGATTTCCGGGCCTAATTGCTCCGACATGTTTTTCGCCATGGCGCTCACTCCTTCTTGCCGGAAAACTCCAGCTTGAAACCCACATACTGTCCACCGGTATCATCCAGCACAACTACGGCATCGTAGGTCTTTCCGGTCTTTTCAGAGTGGCAGCCGGGCAGCGCCGCCCGCCCGTCCTTTAAGAGCGCGGCGGCGATTTTCTTGGTCAGCTCCTTTTTCTTGGCGGCAAAGAAGCGGTTGTCTTTCCAGAGGATAAACCCACAAGTCCGGTTTTCACAGGAAAAGCCTTTTTTGCCCTCCGTCACACGCCCTCCGCAACGGGGGCAAACGCCTATCGTTTCCTTGTCGGAGGGAAACGCCACGCCTGAGTCCGGTTCATAGGTTTGCACCAATTCGCCGGTCATGGCGATGATGCCATTCATGAAGCCGGTGGCTGCCAGTGCGCCGCGCTCCACCTGCTTTAGCTGTTCTTCCCAATCGGCGGTAAGCACCGGGGATTTGAGCGTTTCTGGCAGGACGGCAATCAGGGCGGCTCCCTTTTCCGTGGGCAGCATATATTTTACTTTCTTGGCCGTTTTGCGCTCCACAAGGCCGGTTTTCACCAGCTTTTCGATGATACCGGCACGGGTTGCAGGTGTGCCCAGACCCTTACGTTCGGAATCTTCTGGCATATCCTCCGCGCCCGCAGTTTCCATAGAAGATAAAAGCGTATCCTCGGTGAAATGCTTGGGCGGCGTGGTTTTCCCCTCCTTGACGGCGGCAACCATCACCTCAAGTTCCTGCCCCTCGGTCAGCACCGGCAGGGACTTGGACACGTCTTCTTTACTGTCCTCCGGCTGCTGCTTCAGGGTTTCCCTGAACCGCCCTTCGGCCTCCTTCCAGCCGGGCGCGAGGATGGCTTTGCCCTTGGCGGTGAAAGCATGGCCCGCGCAGTCCAGTGTGACGGTGGTTTCGGAATAATCATGCTTGTTGCCCACGGCACAGATCAGCCGGGCGGCGATCATATGCAGGATGGAGCGTTCCCCGGCAGGTAACGCGGACAGGTCGCTTTCTCGCATGGTCAGCGTCGGGATGATGGCATGATGGTCGGATACCTTGGCGCTGTTGACCACCTGTGCCGGATTCATATACACCGCCGTTCCTTTCATAAAGGGCAGGGCCTTGGCGGTGGCATTGACCAGCACGGGCAGCTTTTCGGCCATATCCTCGGTCAGATACCGGCTGTCGGTGCGGGGGTAAGTGCAGAGCTTCTTTTCATAAAGGCTCTGCGCATAATCCAACGTCTGCTGGGCGGTGTACCCGTGCAGGCGGTTGGCCTCCCGCTGGAGCGTGGTCAGGTCGTAGAGCTTGGGCGGCAGCTCGGATTTGTCCTTGCGCTCCACTGCTTTGAGAATGGCAATTTGGTCAAGGCAGGCGGCACGCAGCCTCTCGGCTTCGGCCTTATCCTCCAGCCGGTCGCTTGCTGCGGCAAAACCGTTTAAGGCGATGGTGACATTGAAAAAGGGCGTCGGCTTGAAAGCCGCGATAGCGGCCTCCCGATTTACCAACATCGCCAGCGTCGGGGACTGTACCCGGCCCACGTTCAAAGTCTGCCCGTACAGCACGGAGAACAGGCGGGTGGCGTTGATGCCCACCAGCCAGTCGGCCTGTGAGCGGCACAGGGCCGATTGATACAGGTTATCGTAGGCAGCGCCGTCTTTCAGGGCTTGAAAACCCTCGGCTATGGCGATTTCCTCCATTGAGGAAATCCAGAGTCTTTGAACGGGCTTCGTGCAGCCGCAATAGGCATACACCAGCCGGAAGATAAGCTCTCCTTCACGCCCGGCGTCGGTGGCGCAGACGATACCGTCTACGTCCTTGCGAGACATGAGGTTACGCAGGATATTGAGTTGTTTTTCCTTGCCTTTCGGGACAACATACTGCCAACGGTCGGGCAGGATAGGCAAATCCTCCCGACGCCATTTGGCGTATTTTTGATCGTAGGCGTCGGCGGGAGCAAGCTCAATGAGATGCCCCATGCACCAGGACACGAGAGTTCCGTTCCCCTGCAAATAGCCGTCTTTGCGCTCCTTTGCGCCGATCACGGCGGCGATGGACTGCGCGACGCTGGGCTTTTCAGCAATTACAAGTCGCATTTTTCAGCCTCCTTTTTCTTCGGGGTAATAATCAGATTGCGGTAGCAGGGACCGGCACAGCGGCCGCCCTTGTATCGGTCGCAGCCATAGCAGGGATGGCTGGGCGGAAGGGTGGCGGGAGGGTTTTCCTCCCGCCGCTGTTTCGGTGTCTGCATCATCATTTTTTCATAGGGACTGTCGGTAAAATACCTCACTGGTCTTCATCCTCCGTTTCCAGCCCGGCATCCGGTTCCACATCCATAGCATCGTCGGGTTCGTCTTCATCCTCGCCAAAGTCGTATTCGTCCAGATCGGATTTACCCTTGACGGATTGTTTGGGTTTGCGGAATTTTAGAAAATACACAGCAGCGCCGACGATGACCGCGAAGATCAGCACGACGGCTACGATGCCGCCCGTATTGTTCTGCTGTGCCGGTTCTTCATCTACCGGATCGGAAGACGGCTCTGGGGACGGGGACGGCTCCGCTGTGATCGCAGAGGAAGTTTCGTCTGTCAGATCATCTTCCTCAACAATGTCCAGCAAATCCCGTTCATCCACCATATTGAGGAAGTAAGCGTGATACTGCTCCAAATCCTCGTCTACCGGCTTGTCGTAGTCGATAACGATGTAAAAAATTTTGCCGTTTCGGGTTTCCAAGGCGATAAACTGCTTATTGGTGTTCTTGTCGTAAAGCAAGTCGCGGGTGATGAGATTGCCGTCCTCATCGAGAGGCGTGCCTTCCTCGATGACTGGCGTTTCGCTGGGCGCGGGCGTAGCCGTTGTGACAGGTTCCTCGGTTTCCGGCCCGCCGCTCGCGTAAGCGACGGATGAAAAAGCCGTCATACAAAGCATGACGGCCAGCAACGTAATAAAAAAGCGGGATTTCTTCTTATTCATCTTGATGATCCTCCTGTTTTTGTAATAATGAGGGCGTCCCGCTTTGCTCACGGAACGCCCGGATGAACGCGGCCAGCTCCTGGGGTGTGGCGTCCACGCCACGTACCAGCTCAACGATTTCGGTGTTCTCAATCTCGGTTCGCTGCCGTTCAAGCTCCCGCAAGCGGGTTTGAAATTCGGAGATTTTCGCTTTGGTCTTGTCGATCTCGGCGTTGATTTTTGCAATTTTCGGGTTCATAGCCTCTCCTTTCTTAAAGAGGAAGTCTGCCAAAGGCATAAAAATGCTGTGTCCAATACTTGGTGTCCATCCGCGCGTACTGCACGCCGCCGCTGGCGCAGTGTATCATCATGTTGTCGCCTACATAAATTCCGACATGAGATACCGGCCCGGAACTGTCGTAGGTGCCGGTGAAAAAGATAATGTCGCCGGGCTTGGCCTCGGAGGGAGCAATGGGCGTAGTTTGGTTGAAGATACCCTGCGCGTTTGTCCGGCCCATGGGATACACGCCGGAGTTGTCCAGCACCCAGCAGACAAAGCCGCTGCAATCGAATGAGGTAGACGGCTTGGAGCCGCCCCAAACATAAGGGTAGCCCAGATACTTCTCGGCCTCCGCAATGAGCGCCGCAAAGGTGGCGTCCGCAAGGGCCTCCGGGGGGATTTCGTAATCGGTGTATTCTCCCGGATGCGCGTAGATATTTCCCTCGAACAGATAGGGCTTGTTGCCCTGCATTTCCTGATAAACAGCGTAAAGCTCCAGCTTTTCGGTATCCAGGTCTGCCGCTGCAATCCGCGACAGCGCATTGTTGGTCAGCGCAACGTTCAGAATATAGTAATCATAGGGTACTTCCACCTCATAAGTGTCCGTATGGGTGACGGTTTCGCCAGTCACAGGGTCGGTTTCCGTCCATGTGTCCGTGCGTGTCTCGGTGCGGTAGCGGGTTTCTACGGTTTCTGTGACGGTCAGCTTGTATTGCCGGTCAAACAGGGCGCTCAGCGCTGATTGCACCTCGTCGGCGGTAAAATCCTCATACAGCGCCGTTAGATAGGAAATCAGCTCAAAAGGGTCGTGCCCGATCTCGGCAAGGTCATAGCGGTATTCGTCATAGCCGGGGTAATCTCGTTCAATGTTGCTGAGTTTCTGACGCAGGCCGCTCTCTAAACCGATATAATGGGCCTCCGCAGCCAGAATATCCTCATCCTCGGCGGTA
Organism: Oscillospiraceae bacterium CM; assembly: GCA_022870705.1. Taxonomy (NCBI): domain Bacteria; kingdom Bacillati; phylum Bacillota; class Clostridia; order Eubacteriales; family Oscillospiraceae; species Oscillospiraceae bacterium JHJ. The sequence goes on along the minus strand of CP072107.1, from coordinate 732,229 downwards.
TAGGAGGTGCCGACGATCATATTCATGCCGCCTTGCAGCATGACGGAGCAGGAGCCTATGGCATTGAAAATGAGCATGACTGCCAAAGCGATGCCCAGGATAATGAGAATGGGTTTCCAGTTGCGCACCGCGAACGCCGCCGTCTTTTGAGCGGCTTCGGCGGTTTTCTTGGCCGCCTTTGCAGTCCGTTCGGCTGTCTTTTTTGCGGTTCCGGCTGTCTGCCCGGCCCTTTTCGCGGCAGCGTACTGCCGTTTGATGGTCTGCTTCTGCTGCCAGCGGGAGAGCGGATTGGAGGAAAACTGCGGACTGTCCCGCAGCGCTTTTTGATACAGGATGCTGATGTTGGCCCGATCCGCCTTCTTCTCCAGCGCGGCTGTGGTACGATGAGCTTTAATCACATGGCTGCGGTGGATAGAACGAACCGCGCGGACGCCCGATTCAGCCGCCACCTCGAATTTATGGGCCGCCTCCACGCCGACATTTTCATGTTCCACCTTACCGATCTGCCGGTGGGCCTCCAGCGCCGGTGCTGAAAGAACCGCGTGGGTGAGCTTAGATGGCGGTTTGGGCTTGTCGATTTCCTCAAAATACAAGCGCGTTTTTGGCTTGACTTTTGCGTCATCAAAAACGCGCTGTTTGCGGAGAACTTTCTTCTTTGGGATTTTCGCCTGTGCCGCATCCAGCTTATCCGCCGCTTTCTCCGCTTTGCGGATATGGGGCGAAAGCTCCGGGTCGGCGCGCTCCGCGTCGGTGAAGCGCAGGCGGTAAGCCCGGCTTTTCTGCTGCTTGGCGCTCATACCGATCACCCCTCGTACTTTTCATTTGGGCGAGTGGTCATGATGCGGTACAGCTCGGTATTTTTCGGGAACTTATCGGCAAAGGGCAGGATTATATTGCCATAAAACAGCAGCCCTTCGCCCTCGCCGGAATGTGTCACATAGGAAAGCTGGTACGGAGAGATATTGAGTTGCTTGGCTAAAATCTGCCGGTCGCCGGATGCTTGGTTGAGCATGTAAATGAAGTCGCTGTTTTCAAAGATATTCTCAATTTCACGGGAAGCCAGAAGGTCCTTGATGTTTTGTGTGATTCCTGTGGGGATGCCGCCCCACTTACGAAAGCGCTTCCAGATTTCCACGCTGTACGCCGCCGTCTGTTCCTCTTTTAAGAGCAAATGGAACTCATCAATATAGTAGCGGGTCGATTTTCCCTCAGCGCGGTTGGCGGTAACGCGGTTCCACACCTGATCCTGCACGATGAGCATCCCCAGCTTTTTAAGCTGTTTGCCCAACTCCTTGATGTCGTAGCAGACGAGCCGGTTTGTGATGTCCACATTGGTGCGGTGATTGAATACGTTGAGGGAGCCGGTGACGTAGATTTCCAGCGCTGTGGCAATGTACTGCGCCTCTTTTTCGTCCTGCCGCCGCAGCTCGTTGTACAAATCCTCCAGAATGGGCATGTTCTCCGGGCGTGGGTCAGTAAGGTAATCCCGGTACACCAGCCGGACGCAACGGTCGATCACCGTTTTCTCAATGGGCTGCAAGCCCTCCTTACCGCCGACGATCAGCTCGCACAGAGACAAAATGAAGTCGGATTTCAGCGTCAGCGGGTTATCTTCCTCGGAATAGTTGAGGTTCAAATCCATCGGATTGATATAGTCGGCGCTGGTGGGCGAGATTTTAATAACCTGCCCGCGCAGCCGCGCCACAAGCGGGTAATATTCGCCCTCAGGATCGCAAATGATCACATCATCTTTTGTAATAAGGATCACGTTGGTGATTTCACGTTTCGCTGAGAAGGATTTACCGCTGCCCGGTGTGCCGAGAATCAGGCCGTTGGGGTTTTTCAGCAGTTTTCTGTCTACCATGATGAGATTGTTGGAAAGGGCATTCAACCCGTAGTACAGGGATTCGCCGCCCTGTTGAAACAACTCCTGTGTCGTAAAAGGCACGAAGATTGCCGTGCTGGAGGTGGTCAGTCCGCGCTGGATGCCGATTTGATTGTCCCCCAGCGGAAGGGAGGACATTAAGCCCTGTTCCTGCTGAAAGTCCAGCCGCACAAGCTGGCAGTTGTATTTTTGTGCAATGCCCTTCGCTTGAAACACGTTGTTTCCAAGCCTCCGTTTGCCATCCGCAATGTTCATAATAAGGAATGTGACGAGAAACATGCGTTCATTGTGGCTTTGCAAGTCTTGCAGCAGCTTTTTCGCCTCCCCGCCATAGGTGGCGAGATCGGAGGGAATAATGTCCATGTCGTAGCCAGAGCGCACGGCTTTTTTCTGTTCCTGAATCTTCATGGAATCCAGATCGGTGATTTTGCGCTTGATTGTCTTGATAGCCGCGTTCTGGTCGATGGACTGGATGTGCATGGTGACGATCAGGCTGCTTTCCATATCCAGAAATTCCGCCAGCATCCGGTCGTTGAGTTCCGGCGCGAGGATTTGCAGGAAGGATACAGTTCCTCCTTTTTTGCCCATTCTGAATACACGGGTTTCCTTAAATTCGAAGGAGGACGGGGCGATATAGTCCTTGGTTGAAAGGCCGGAGGGAGCCAGCCAGTTCCAGTCAAACAGGAATTTTTCGTTTCCGTCCATATGGAATATGTTGTGCAGCAGTCGCAGCCGTTCCACGCCGGTCAGCGAGACGGTTGCCACGCCCAGCCGCTTGAAGTTGTTAAGAATATCGTTCTCGATACGCTCCAGTCGGGGCTTTGCCGTGCGGATGCCATCCGCTTCGATACCAAAGGTAATGAACTTGGTCTTGGTCAGACCGTTGTTGCCCCGGGCAAGCTGGGTTTTGAGCATATCCGCGTATTCGGTACGGATGCTGTCAAAATCGTCACGCTGGGGCGGGATGAAGATGCTCCGTTCAAAATCCTCCATGCTGGCGCTCAGGTTCAGAAAGGAAAACTGAAAGCGGATGGAACTGTCGAAATAGTTGAGGAAATCGCACCAGCCCTCAAAAATGGCGGTCTTATCCTCATTCTGTGCAAGCTGGTAGTTGATGTCCTGAAACTGAATAGTCTTGGTGTATAGGGTGTTCGTCGCCTGGCAGATGCCGTCCGGGTACATACGACGGTATGGGATGGACTGCTGCGCCGATATTTCCTTCGGGTTGCCCCTGGCACGCTGTATGGCGGCGGCAATCTGTTTATTTTCCGCGCGGGACAGCTTGTGGTCAGGCTTTTCGGGCGCGGCGTGCTTTTTCTTTTCCTGTAACAATGGCTTTTACCTCCTTGTCGAGATGGATTTGCCGGTCGAGGACGGCATAAAAATTGTTCGTCCGATACAGCCTTTGCTTGGGACGCACAAAGCGTGCCTGAATGATATGTCGCAGAAGCACCTCAAGAGGCTGGCCATTCTTTTCGTATAGAGCGAACATGAAAAACGGGAGCATGGACAGCACCATCATCAGGGCCGCCGCGCTCACGCTGGTATGGGCTTTGAGCAGAAAGAACAACGGAATCCCCGCTATAGCCGCAAGGCTGAAGCAAATGAGCTGCCGTTTGGTGAGATTGAACATCACCTTGGTTTTGATTTTCGTCAGGTCTTTGGGAACGGGAACGTAAGCCATTTATCGCACCTCCTGTTCTTTGGAGGGGTGTCCGGGCTTTGCGGCGGGGATTGCGGCGTTTCGGAGCTTTTCCAGCACGGACGGCTTTTCTTTCAGATCATAATCCCGCAGTGCGTCCTGCTTGTCAAACACCTCATTCAGCGCGAAGCTGAAATCACTCAAGTCTTCTGTTCTCTCCAACCACTTGTCCGCGACAATCTGCAAAGGGTTTTGGAACAGCAGCAGATAATCTGTTTCCTCCGGTTCAAAGCCGTGACTTTCCGTCAGATAGTAATGGGCGTCTTTAATAGCTGTAATTTCGCGGGAGCTGTCGATCAGCGCGTCGCTGCTCATGGCCGCCCAATTGGCCCTGAACTCTGCGAGATTTTCATCCAGCCGCTCAAATAATTGGTCTAATTTGTCCTGCATCGCATTGATCACCTCCGTTAATGCGCGTTAAAAATAGCCTTTGACAGGCTTCCTGTTTTGAAAAGCGTGAAGCACAGCAGTACCGTGTAGCCCATGCAGGCCCATACCGCCGCGATGATATCGGTTTCCGTTGCGATATTCTGTACCAGCACCGCATAGATGCCCACGCAGACCATGATGAGAAAGGCTTGGAAACCCAGCGCAAGCAGGGATTTCAGGTAGTTTTGTCCCATGCTGCCCCATTCCCGGTTGACCATCGTAGCAAGTGGAATCGGGCCGAGTGAGGTCATAAGGTAGATTTCCAGCATCCTCCCATAAATGATGATGAAGATGCAGACGGACAGTGCTTTCATGGTGATGCCCACGAAAATGCTCTGGAACCACAGCCCGAAAAGGGGGCCTAATTCCATCGCCTGCAAGCGCGTTTCCATATCGGGTATCGCGGTGGCAAGGTCGATTCCGGCGTCGGATATGATGACGCCCGCACTTTGGTTGACCACATGCTGCGCCATGTCGAACACGCCCATGATGATATTAAAGGTATTGGTGACGAGCAGCACCGCCACAAAAGTTTTGAACACCCATTTGAAGAACATCCAGGTGTCCATGTCGTGCAGGTTGTTTCTGTCTATGACCATTTGGATCAGCTCGTAGCACATCACAAAGGCCAGTATCAGTCCGGCAATGGGGATGATGACCGTTTCGGAGAGGTTCTGGATCATGGAAAAGACGCCGCTGTTCCATTGCAGCGGCGTCTTGCCCACTTCACCCGCGATCTCGCCAACCTGTGTGTTGACGCTATCGAACATCCCCGACAAATTCCCCACAATGCCGTCGGTCAAAATGCCTTTCAGCCATTCGGTAATTTTGTCGATGATGCTTTGCATAACCGTTTACCCGCCGATCAACCGAACAGGCCGGAGAGCAGAGGCACCAGTACAAGACCGATCAGGGCTACGCCGCCACCTGCCATGAGCTGCTTCATGCCTTGGGATTTTGCACCCGGATTATCGTTTCCGTAACCTTCGAGAAGGTTAATCGCGCCCCAGATGGCAAGGCCCGCGCCCAGGGCAATTACGAGAGTTTGCAGTACATCTACCGCGCTGTTAAAGAAAGCCATACTATTACCTCCATTTTTTGTTTTGATGTGGATACATGAAAAAACCGCCTCACTGGGCGGTTTCCGGTTCGTCGGAGAGGTCGATGTCGTATACATCGTAAACCTCATCCGGCTTGGGTTTTAATCTGGTGGAAAGATACTTTTCGATACTAAATGTGTTTTTAGTGTCGGCGTCGGACAGATATTTGTAGTTAGGATGCTTGGTGATGTCGTACTTCTCCGAGAGAAATGGCCTTACGCCCCGAAGCTGAAAGACGCACTTGCCGCCGCTCATGACGGCCAGCTCATCCATGCTCATCAGCTCCTTTCCCAGCTTCTGATAACTGAGGCCATAAGACTTTTCGCGTCCCCGGTTCTCGGAGGTGTTGTAGAGGTCTATCGTCTCCTTTCCTAAAGTTTCGGACAGCTCCTTTAAGGTGGTGCGCTCCTTGCCGCCCAGGAAAATAGCGCTGTCGCAGTTACCCGTGATGGTATCGGCGTTGTCTTTATAAATCGCCTTGAGCTGGCTCTGCGCCTGTAAAAACAGACAAGCCGAGATTTCCCGGCTGCGGATGGTCGCCATAAGCTTTTCCAGCTTGGGTATCTGCCCGATATTTGCGCATTCGTCGATCAGGCAGCGCACATGCACCGGGAGTCTGCCGCCGTATACATCATCAGCTTTTTCGCACAGCAGGTTGAAAAGCTGGGTATAGGCCATAGATACTAAAAAATTGAACGTATCGTCGGTATCGGAAATGATGATGAACAGTGCCGTCTTGCGGTCGCCCAGGGTGTCCAGCTCCATTTCGTCATAGGCTGTCAGCTCGCGCAGCTCCTGAATGTCAAAGGGTGCAAGCCTCGCGCCGCAGGAAATCAGGATGCTTTTTGCTGTTTTGCCCGCCGCCAGCTTGTATTTCTTATACTGCCGGACGGCAAAGTGGTTCGGATTCTTCTTCTCCAGTTCCTTGAACATCAAGTCAACCGGATTCTCAAATTCCTCATCATCCTCCCGGACTTCCGAAGCGCCTATAAACTCAATGAGGGTGGAAAAATTCTGTTCCTCCTGCGGCGCTTCATAGTGGATGTAGCCGATCAGCGCCGTATACAGGAGCGTTTCCGCTTTTACCCAAAAGTCATCGGAGGGCTTGCCCTCGCCCTTGGTGTTGGTAATCAGGGTTGTGACCAGCTTCAAAATATCCTTTTCGCTGTGGATGTAGGCGAAAGGATTGTAATGCATGGACTTTTTGAAATTGATGGTGTTGAGGATTTTGATGCGGTAGCCCTTGCGCTGCAATAGCTTTCCGCATTCCACCACAACGCTGCCCTTGGGATCGGTCACGACATAGGAACTGTGGCACTGCATGAGGTTCGGCTTCAAGACAAAGCGGGTCTTGCCGCTGCCGGAGCCGCCCACGATCAGCACATTTTTATTCCGCGCCGTCCGTGGGTCTTTGGGGCGGTTGTTCATGGTAAGCCGTTCGGTCTGCGTCAAGATGACGTTGTTCTCAAAAAGAGGGTCAATGTATGGCTGAATGTCCTTGGCCGTTCCCCAGCGCGCGGAGCCGTATTCCACATTCCTGCGGAACTTCCGGGCGTTGCGCCCTTTGACGTACACCGCCAACCGGAGAGCGGCGGCCAGCAGCAGGCCGATGAGCAGGTCGCCGGGGTGGAAGTTGGGAAGCGGGTTTTGGAACGCGGCGGTAAGGCCGTCTAAAATATGCAGCAGCTTCGCGCTGAAATCCGCGCCGGATGCCAGTCGCCACGCCTCACCGAGATTGGTGGCAAACAAGCCGATAAACAGGTAAGGCAGGTTGGGAAGCAGCTTTTTGATCGTTGTTTTCATCGTGTCTGCTCCTGTTCCCGGCGCTTTACCTTGTCGATCACGCTGTTTTTCAGCAGTTCCTTGAACTTTCGGAGCTGGGCGAGAACGGAAGGACGCTCCGTTTTGCGCACCGTTTTGACGGTGAACTCCTGAAACGCGGCGGTCAGCGCATCGGCGTCGCGTGCTTTGAAAAAGACAAGGAATTTGGGCGGTCGCACTGTTGCGTCCTTTTTGACGGCAAAGTCCACGCCATATTTGCGCGCCACGCTCTCAAAGGATTTGATATTGCTGTCGGTGATTTCGATGTTAGACACTCCGGCGTTCTGGCCGATCAACTGCTTGACCGTTTGTTTCCCGTGGGGGATTTTCGGGCTGTCCCGGCCTTTTTTCCACGAAGCCAGCAGCTTGCGAATAGCCGCTTTCAGCACCCGGCCTGTAAGTTTGGTGGTACTGATGGCCAGTGTTACGGTTCTGTGTTCCACTTCTTCCTGCATGGGTCAAACCTCCTTTCACGAATCTTGCATTATAGAAGATAGCTGATGATTATGATGCCGCCCGCGCCAAAGGAGAGCACCGGCGCAAAAGGGATAGAGCGTCGCAGCGTCCGGGTCTTTCTCCATGAATGGATTGCCAGCGCTCCCAGCAAGGGGAGCATCAGGGCGAACGCCAGCAGCGTATGGATGAGTCCCAGGTACAAGCCGATGCCCATCAAGAGCTTCACATCGCCGCCGCCCATATGCCCTTTTAGCCAGGACGCAAAGAAGGGTACGGACAGGAGAAGCCCCGCAGGGTACACCCACCATGCAGCGCCGGTCAGCAGTGTAAGCAGCAGGTGCGCCAGTCCCAGGCACAGCAGCAGGATAACAGACAGATTGGAAATAGTGCGCGCTTTTATATCCGTATAGGCGCACCAAATGAGCAGGGCAACAAAAAAAGCATCCGTCAGGATGCCTAAAGCGGTTTCCATATTTGATTTACCTCCTGACCGTGGTAATCCGGTCGTACATATCGCCCTCAATGGTCAGCGTGTCGGTCTTATGCTCATAGAGCTGGCCCACCGGCGTCCATGCGTAGAATGCCTGTGCCCATGCGGTGTATTCACCGTCCGGGAACCAAAGCGGTGTGTAATGCAACCGGCTATCCGTGACGGAATACGGATTGACGGCAAGCTGCCATGTAACGTTCGTGCCGCCTGCCGCGCCTGTTTTCACTGTCAGGCTATCCCGTACATTCTGCCATGCGGATAACTGCCCGTAGGCGCTTTCCGGGGAACGTACCCATACCATCTGTGTGCCCACAAGCTTATCCGGGCGGTCGTAATTGGTGGTCAGGACGGTTGAGCATTGGATGGAGAAGCCAAACCCGGATTCCATCGTTCGGGGACTGTCGGCGTCGGCAATGCGGCTGTCCGGCAAAATCTTAAACACGGTGGTCATCCGGGCGTAATAGGTTTTCGTAACATAGCTGCCGTTTTCCAGACGGACTTCCTGCCATGTGTGGTAATTGGAGGATGACGTGGAAGGAAGGGTGGCCAGTCCCTGCGCCTTGTACCGCTGCTCCATCGCCGCATCGTCGGGATCGGCCACAAGGGATTCCGGCACGGCTATAACCTGAATGGTTTTTGTCAGGAGGTTGTTGCTTTCGTCCGTTTCATTCAGCGTACCGTCCGGGTCGGCGGTGACGCGAACGGTATAGCTTCCGGGCGACGGCACCGTAATCTTGAATACGGCGAGGTTGCTGCCGCTGCCGGGAAGGGGGATGTTCTCCGTATAAGAAGCGCCGCCAATCGTCAGACGGACGGCAACGGAAGGCACCGGCTGCGCCGTCCGGTTTCGCACGGTGGCCGACACTGTGACAGTTTTCCCCGCGTACCAGTTGGTAATGGACGAATCGATCACCGCTATATCCGGCCTCAGGGCGTTGACAGCAATGGCCGTGAAACGGGAGTTGTTGTTTTCGTTACTTTCCTGAATGGCGTTGTTGGCATCTGCCATTACCGTCAGCGTAATATTTTGGTTATTAAGGCCGGTCGGTGCCGCAAAGGTATATGTCACCGTTGTGGACGCGCCCGCCGCGAGGGTTATCGTCCGGTTCTGCATGGTGACGGAAGGGCTGGAGGACAAGCGGACAATAAAGCCGCTGGCCGTGCTGTACCCTTGGTTTTTTACCGTGGCCGTCACCGTCACGGCTTCTCCCGCCTCATAGACCGATTTGTTGGTGGTCAGGCTTGTGACCGTAAGGTCGGCCATTTTAAGGGTGACTGTGCCCGTATAGGTGATTTCTGTGTCGGTTACGGTAGCCCGCCCGGAGTAGGCTTGGTAGATGTATTGGCTGTTGGCTGTTCTGCGGTAGAAGATACGAACCGGTCTGCGATAGCGATTGGAGGTCGTCTCGGTATCATTTTTGAATCTTGCGACACCGTGGTAAGTGATGCAAAGGGAGCGCCACGGTTCTTGTTCAGCGTCCTGCAAAGCGCCGTCCCATTCGGGCGCTTTATACTGCACCCAGCCCAACCCCAACTCAGCGGGCGGCCCGTAATAATCGGTGGGCTGCCTTGGAGGGTCGGAATAACGCAGGCTTCCACTATAATAGGTCGTGGAATTGTTGGACATGTAGCCCAGCTTTGTATGGTTAATCGGGTCATACTGATATCCGTAATGCGTCCAATACATGGTCGTAGATGTAACCGAACCCGAAAAATATGGGGAGCCGGACTTCGACAGCGTGGCCGGAAAATACTGCCCGGATACCGAATCGTAGTAGCTGGACGAATAAGTGGACGGGAAACTGTATTGCCCGGCAGCGGATTTATCGTTCGGGTATTTGATGTCCGAACGGTATGCGTAGGTAACGGTGGGCGTGGCGCGAACAACGCTTCTCAGCGTACTGTTCTGCCGGGTCAGCGTGCCCGAATACTGGCCATCATCATAACTCCGCGTTGCGGGAAAGCTGCTGGCGGAGCGGGAACCGAAAAACTTCACGGTTACGCTTACCGTTTTGGTTGCCGGAAGCTCCGCCGCGTTTGCGATGGTCGCGCCCAGTGGCAGGACGCCGATGATGGTCAGCAGGCAAAGCAGCGCCGCAAAGCTACGCTTCATGATCCTCATGGTCTTTTTCCTCCTTCCTGCGCCGGTAAAGGGCAAGCAATATACAAGCGCTGATCCCGGAGAGGACAATCACCAGCCAAATCCATCGGGAAGCGCTGGCGTCCTGCGGGGCGTTTTCCGGTTCTTCCTCCGGTGATGGTGCGGACGGCGAAGGGTTGGCGCTTTCGGCAGTCACGTTTTCCTGCGCTGCCGTTATATCAGGTATTGGCCTGGTCGTGACCGCTGGTGTATCTGCTGATGGCACGGGGCTGGTGTCGGGTGGGCTGCCCGGCGTATCCGAAGATTTCGGAACGGGCGTCACGCTTTCTGTCGGTTTTGTTGCAGTTTTGTCCGTCGAGGCCGGTGTTGGGTCTGCCGGGGCCGCAGATGGCGTTGTCGGAGCCGTCGTTTCCTCCGGCGGCGCTGTCTGCGTAACCGTTTCTTCCGGCTCTGCGGGCCGGTAATCGCTGACAACCTCCTTACTGCTGTCCGCATACCATTTGACCTGATAAACGCTGTGACGCTCACTGTCAGGATAGGTTGGCCTCGCGTTTTCGTAAATCTCGGTGGCGCTCATCACATCGATGTAGGTATTGCCGTCCTTCTGATATACGTCCTCATAATTGATGCTGTAAATAACGGTGCCGAGCTTGTTCCACGTTTCGCCTACCCACTTAACCGCCATGGTATGGCTTGTGCCGTCCTCACCCGTGTAGGTTTTGTTGTAGCCGGAATGCGTAAAATAGCTTGCCGCTTCCGGCGCTGTCCCGGCAAAGGCCGTTCCCGCAAAAAGCAGGGCTACACAGGCGAAGGTAAAAATCAGGATAATGAGCCTTTTCATCGTGCTTCCTCCTTTGGTCATATATTTTAAGTCTAGCTGCTTTGCCTTTGCAGCCAAGCGTACCGGGGGTATGGCGTCACTCCAAAAAGAGGATTCGGGAGCGCACTGTGATCGGTATTTCCACCTCCGTCTGCCCGCCGACCGTCCAAGGAAGCGGCATCACGAATAGGCCGGACAGTTGCATCTGTTCATTTTCCACGGTAACGGTAAGATTTCTGATTTCATAAAGCAGCTTATCGCCCTTGTACTTCTTCCAGCTTTGGCTCCCGCTTTTGACAAAACCGGCTACGGCCAAATTGCTCTCCACATCGGTCTGCGTAGGCTGTGCGGGGATGTCGATACTTACATCGCGTACATTTTCGTTTTTCATGTTGCTGTCTACAGCAATGACAGCCGCGCGCTCCACCTCGGTTTCGCAGGTCATATAATTCGTGTACACCGTCACGCCCGCATACACCACAAAGGATAGTGTAATGAGAATGAGTATGATAAAAGCCGCCCAAATGGGTGTGCTGCCGCGCGTATCCCTGACAAAACGCTTCATTTCCAGTACACCTCCGAAATGCCGTTTGCTGATGCGGATATACGTACATTGATTACCAGCGGATCTCCCAAAGCGGGACTCAGAATCACAATGGGAACTGTTTTGACGATAGTAACGGTGAACTGTGTTTTAAGCTGGATCGTTCTTTGTGACACGTCGTGCCACTGCGTTTCAACATCAACGCTGTCTGGAACGGTAAAATCCCCGTCCTCCGTGACGGAACTGAGCGTTGCGTCATCGGCTTTTCCGTAAAGCTCCACGGTGCGCGCCATATATCGAGCGGTCTGATTAAGGCTCTGCTGGGCGGTGAATATTGGGAACAGCGCCATGAGCGACGCCATAAGGGTAAATACGATTAGCACGGTGATTGCCACATCGATATAGCCCTCGGCGGTCTGGTCGCGGATAAACCTTTTCCTCATACGGCTCCTTTCCAAATGGGAAGGGGGCCGCTGCTGGGCAGCCCCCATGCCATTTTGTAATGTGTTTCTCCGTTTTACTTCAGTATGTCAATGCCAGTCAGCGTACCAGCGATTTTGTCAATCAACCCCTGGAACAGAGTCGGTACGGAAGTTCTGAGAATGAGCAGCACGGCAGCGCCGATGACCACGACGATGAGGATTTTCATGGCGACATCCAAAAAGCCCTCGGCTTTCCGGTCGGCGGCGAAACGGCGAATGGTGTTTTTGATTTTCTGCATGATGATTTCTCCTTTTCTTCATATAAAATATTGGTGGATGTTCGGGGATGGCGTATATATAAAACCCGCCCGAATCCGGCAGCGCATAGAAAAAGCAGCCCTCCTTTCGGCGCTGCCTTGGTAAGCGGATGGATTGTTTACATGCCCGCGGCTTGCAGGTTCTCCAGAATCATCAGAACCAGCGGCACCATAAACATCAATATCATCAATACTGTGAGAATAAACGAAGCCGTCTTAATGCGTCCGGGCTTCTTCTCCATGACGCGCCGGAGGGCTTCGCGCTCTTTTGTACGCAAATCCTGTTCCAGCACCAGCAGGCTGACACGCTGATCCACGCCCTGATGCACGCCGCAAAGAATCGCGCACAAAGCGGAGAAGGACGGCAGGCCGAGCCGCGCGTCCATTCGGCGCAGAGCCGCTTCCTGATTGCCGGTTTTCATGTTGGCTAACAGGCGGTCAAGCTCCGTACCCAACGCCTTTCCCGCCACGCGGCGGTACTTCTCAAAGAAAGCAAGCAGGTCGCGGCTGTCCTGCAAGGCGTAATTGAGGGTTTCCACAAGGCGCGGAAGCTCCGCTTCGATCTCGCGGTTCAGCGCCTCCGCTTGTTTTCGGATAGACTGTATCGCCTGAAAGTATGCGAGTAGGGCAGCAAAGGCGGTGATAAATGTCAGCCACGGAACGCCCAAAGGGACAAACAAAAGGCCGGTCAGGGCAAGCAGCATGGATTTTGCCATGGCCGCGCCCACATATTCCGATGGGTTTTGTGCCAAACCCAAGCGGGAAAAATCAGCCTCCATCCGCTTTGCCTTGTATTCGCTCATGGGAAACCGTTTTGAGAAAAACCGCGCCACCGGCAAAAGCGCAGACTGCAAGTGCTGGGCTATATCGCGCTTTCCGTGGATATTGCGTATCGCGTTCACCGCTTTGCGGTCGGGCAGCGCCGTTTGCGCAATACGGAACAGACCAAAGGCGATGAGCAGACCGGGCAGTCCGTAATATAGAACTGTCATAGCTTTTCACCGCCTTCCGCGACCACCGGGCGGTATAGCCGTGCCACCCAAACGGCCGTTGCCAGCACAGCGGCCAGTACCACGGCCAGCGTGATTTTCCCCGCCGCCGTCTGCGAGAGCATGGTGTACCAATCCGGCATCATGGCGGCCATCAGGGGGATGGAGCCGAGAACGATCAGAACCGTGAGGATGTAATCGCTGATCTGCTTTTGTATGGCGGTATCCGCTTCCATCTGTGCCCGGCGCATTTCGCCCAACCGGTTCACAATGCCGGGCAGCGCGTACCGGAGTTGCCGGTCACGCTGGCATTGCACCAGCACGTCGCACCAGTCCCGCCAATACCGGTTATCAATCCGGGTGCGCAGCCTTCCAAGAGCCTTTACCACATCGGAATCAATGAGCTGGATTTCCCTATGGAACTGCCGGAATACGCCGTCCAACGGGGTCGGGAGCAGATGCAGGCTGCTTTCCACCGCGCCGATCAGGTCGCCAGAGGAAACATAGCTGTTGGTGACGGTGCCCATTGCGCTTTCCAGCTTTTCGTGCAGGCTTCGGATATAATCGCCGGTGCGGATACGGATCACGATCAGCGGCGAGCAACCAAGACCGACAGCCAGCACCAGTCCGGCAAGAACGTTATCCAACACCAGTCCGATAAGCAGTCCAATGGATGCCAGCAGCACCGCCGCCAGCTTGTATGAGCCGATCTTTTCGCCCATATTGGCTGCCGTCAGCATTTCTCTGGCATTGTCCGCAGCGGCGGCCAGTCGGCCTTTACGTTTGCCGGTGATACGGCGTATTTTCTTTTTCCGTTCATGCTGCCGCTGGAAGGGGTTTACGAGCCAGCCGATCATATCCGAAACGCTGAGGCCGTGCATCAAAAAAAGCCCCGCGATGATGAGCAGGGCACAAAGTATCTGAACGAGAATCATGTCTTTACCTCCCTGAAACGGGCTACGGCAGCTTGTTCCGCGCCGTTTTCCAACAGCGAGTCCGCAAGGCTTTCGGATATGCCGCCCGCCTGAACAAAGCTGCCGGTCGCGGTATCGTAGCGAAAAAGCGTGCTGGCCTGTACCGCGCCGTCCCGCACGCCGGTGGCCTCCACGATCTCCATGATACGGCGTGTGCCGTCTGGCGATTGTTTTTTGAATGCCATAACGGGGAACGCCTCGGCCACGAAGCCCATGAGAATATTGGTAGAGATATGGGTACCCGACATCTGGCACATGGAGAGGATACGCCCATAGGCTTTCCGTGCGGAGTTGGCGTGCAGACTGGTCACTACCGTATGCCCGGTTCGGGCCGCCTCCTGCGCGGTCATGGCTTCCGCGCCGCGCATTTCCGCAACCACGATGATATCCGGTGAAAAGCGCAGGGCTTTGCGCAGCAGGTCGTTCATATCCACGTCGGCGCTTTCCATGTCGCTGGGCCGGGTGCAGGTATGGATCACGCGATTTTGCGCGTTCCCCTGATCGTCCACGCTAAACAAATCCAGCTCCCGCGTTTCCTCTATGGTATAGATGCGCTTAGCTTTGTCGGCAGCCCCCAGCAGATAGGAAATATCGGTGGTCTTGCCGCTCCCGGTTTTACCTGCCAGCCCGATGGATACGCCGAAGTTTATGCAAAGCGCGAGAAAATCCAGCATTTCCGGCGTCGCCGTGTTCCAATCTACAAGCTGCTGTTTCGTCACGCGCGCCATGCGCTGGCGTCGGATCGAGAACACCGCGCCGCTGCGCCTGTCGGTGACGGGCGGGATGATGGCTGATATGCGGATGCCCTGCGTGATGTAGCTGTCCACCGTTGGGTTTGTGCCGTCCAGCACCAAACCACCCAGGCGCACCATCTTGCGCAAGGTATCTTCGGCGTGCTGTGGAGAAAGAAAACGCTCCGGGATTTTTCTCCACCCGGAACGCGTGACGATCTCGATATCCCGCCAGCTATTCCCGTTGATTTCTTCAACGTCCGGGTCGGCAATATACCGATCCAGAAACCCGAAACCCGCCATGTCCCTGTAAATCCGGTCGGTCAGCTCCTGTATGGAGCATCCGTCCACACGCAAATGCTGGGTTGTAACGTATTCTTCGATCAACCGCTTGATGGATTCCGTTGCGGATTTTTCGGTAAGGCTTTGAGCAAGGGTTTCCGCGTGGGTTTCCGACACATAGCCGCGCACCTGTTCCAGCACGGCTTCATAAGCGTCCTTTTCCTGTACGCCGGTGTTCTGTTCTTCGTAAACCAGTTCCCGAAGCGTATGGTTCATGTGCCCACCTCCTTCAGCAGCCCGCAGAGCTTTCGTACCTGCTTGGCGTATCGGGCAGCGGCGCGCGTAGTACCGTCCAGCGGGTCAGCGCCGGTATCCTGTATTTGCCGAAGTTCCCGAACATAGGGCAATTCGGCGGCGAATCGCAAATCCAATATCTTTTCCACGGCATCGACGGCATGGTGATCCACCATGGCCGCAACCGGCAGCACACGCCCCTGGGCGTTCATGGCTTCCAGCAGCGGCTTTACGGCGTTAAACCAGCAGACGCCCTGCACATCCGGCGTAATGAGGACGATCACTTTTTCCGCACGGGCAAGGGCGCAAGGAATAAAGGGGTCGGTGCGCTGTCCCGAAAGGTCAAGGATCACCGTATCCGCAAGCCCCGCGCACTGGCTGATGAAATCCTGTGCCGCGTCCTTGGCTTCCAGCCCGATCTCGTAAGTCATGTATTCGTCCGTATCGGTCAGCCCCGCATAAAACAAACTCTTGCGGCGCGGGTGACGATGCAGGTAATGGGCGATGCCGCCGGTTATGCCGCCGGATATGGCCTTGCCGAGCGACGCATCCCCAGCGAGCTTTTTACCGTTTACCCGCATGGGCAAGGTAGGCTGGGTGAGGTCGGTGTCGAGGATGGCCGTGACGCTCCGTTTGGCAAGCTGCCCGCCCAACGCGTCGCTGAGCGCGCTTTTTCCGGTGCCGTCCCGTCCCCATATGGCGATGAGCATGTCAATCCACCTCCGTTCCCGCAAGAACGGCGTCGGAGATGTATTTCGTTACGGATTCTCCGCGGGCAACAAACGCGATATGGAAAACGCCCTGCTGTTCCAGCTCGGCCAGCCGGACGGCCTGTTCCTGTGTAGCGTAGAAGGACACGGTGACGGGCAGGCTGTTTTCCATATCTTCCTCCGGGTTGGCAGTAACCTCCGCGTCCGCGCCGGTACTGTCGGTTATCATGCAGACCTCGATATATTCCAGCTCGGGGTAAATGACCGCGCCGGAGGAATCGACCGGCTCCGTTTCCGGGTCGATACCAAGCGTCTGGTTTGTGTTGCCTTTGGGAATGGCGATAACCGTCACCACATCACCGGGAAGGATGCGCCCGGAAACACCGGAGGCCAGGGAAGGCAAGGTGACGGATACCACTGTCCTGCCCTTGGCTTCGCCCGCCGAAAGAAGGCTGCGTTCCGGCAACTCCTGAGAAAGCTTTGCGGCGGTGAGATAATCCCCGGCGTAAAGGTCGGCGTTGGCGTATTGTCCAACCGCCGAAGCGATGTCGCGCAGCAGGCCCGACGCTAAATATTCCGGCACGCTCACGATCTCCACCATTTCGGCGGTGATCTGTTCTCCGGCCTGCACGGGCGTTTTCATGCGGACTACGCTGACGGCTGTGTCCTGCCCACCATCAAACAGGGCGGGCAGGGCGACAAAACTGAATAGCAGGCCCAGCAGGATGCACAGGGAGCCGATAATGAGTTTGTTTTTCAATAGCTTCATAACTGTATTCCTCCTAAAGATTTTTGGACTGCGGGTCTTTCCGGCCCTGCCGTTTCACGGTCAGGATGCCGTCCAGCGTCGTGGCCGTGATGTTCAGGCGCTGGGCAACGGCGATGTCGTTTTTCACCTGCTCGTCCACGGTATGCCCGCAGACCACCAGTACATGGGCGCGGCGCAGCAGGTCGCGGGCCATGTCGATACCGTCCTTATGCTCCTGCGGGATATCGTCCGCGAGAAAGAGCGGCAGCCACAGGATCGGGCAGATGGGGGCAAAGCCCGCGTCGTACACGGCCCGGCAGTATTTCGCGGCGGCTTCCGTGTTTTCAAACTCGTTCGCGCCCCAGGGGGCGGTGATGTAGGCAAAGGGTCGTTTCATACAAAGGTTCTCCTTTCTGTTTTGAGGATAAAAATAGGCCCGCGATGAACGTTTACCGTCCCCGTGAGCCGTCGCCATACAGATCGTGATTGACCAGCGCCGAATAATAGCTGTCGATGGTGCTGGGTGCGTTGAACAGGGTAGCCAACAGGTATTTCTTGATGTTGCGAACATAGGTGGTGTTTTTGTCCAGGCACTCAAAAACGTAATCCATGTGGGTGCTGGTCAACCGCAGCAGCTTTTCCTTCACAAGCGAAGCGGGGTAATCGTCCCCTGAAACGCAGATTGTCGGCTTGGTGGAGCAGAGCGTTTCTACGATGAGGTCTACAATTTCATCTAACCGTTCCCGGTTTGTTTTTCGGTCTTGCACCAGCAGGTCGTATTCGAGGTTCTCCAGAACCATTTCCCTGTATCTGGACGCCTCATCGTATCCCATCTCATCCCATCCGGCAGAGTTTTCCGAACCGGTTGCCCGATAGGATGGATTCGGATTTGATGGATAAGGATTTGCTCCATGAGGATTTACTGTTTGGGTATTTTCTGGATAAGTTTTTAATCCCTTAGTATTTAATTGCGTTGGATTTTCCTGTATAGGCTCGGCCAATGCAGGAGAACCCAGCATAGGCTTTTCCTGCGTTGGATTATCCAATGTTGGATTTTCCTGTGCAGGGTTTTCCCCTCCAGGTGGGGCTTCGGACGAATGAGGCTTTTCGTAGATCACATATTCCGTACCCTTGAGCTGCCCTTTGCCGTTGCGTTCTCTGGAACGGATGATATATCCGGCGCACTCCAATTCCCTGACCGCCTCGCGGATCGCGTCGATGCCCTCCACGCTGATAAGGGATAGCCCTTTCAGCGTATAGTCCCAATCTTCCGGCAGGGAGAGCATTAAGGACAAAAGTCCTTTTGCTTTGAGCGTTAAAGCCCGGTTTTTTAAATGATGATTTGCCATAACCGTGTAATCCCTCGTTTTCTCCACGCGAAATACAGCCATAGGCAGGCACCTCCTTTCCGTGGGCGGGCATGAAAAAAGACGTTCCTGTCAGAACGCCCGAAACGCCGCGTGTTACCGTTCCTGTTCCCGCTGTCGGCGCTTTTGCCACTGCTCCAGCAATTTAAAAATGGTTGCCTCCATCTGTTGCGGTGTATATGACTTGGGGAAATACTTGCGGAGCTTGTCGCTCGGCAGCGTTACCTTATCCAGTTCGCTTTTCTTTTCCTCCGACATAATGGCCCGCATCACGTCGATGGAAAGCGTACCTTCCTGACTGAACTTTTTAAGTCGCTGTGCCTGTGAGAGTGAAGGGGTCGCCTGTTCGCTGTCCATTGCGTCCAGCAAAAGCGTCTGTTCTTCCGGCTTAAGATAAGATAGTTCCACAGCGGGGTTAAAGGCGATTTTCTTTGTGTCCACCATTTCAAGAATGATGGGAGTTAACTCGGTTAGACGGATATACCGCTGTATTTGATTGCGACTATCCGGGGCATTTTCAGCAATGATTTCCACACTCCGCTTGCCAAAAGAATTGTGCCCAACTTGGTCACCATTTTCTTTGGATGGTCTGCCAGCCTGTCTCTTGATAGCTTCCAGCTTCAATTTGTAGGCAAAAGCCCGTTCGCTGGGAAGCAAACTGTCTCTCTGTAGATTACTGTCAACCATGATAATTGTGGCTGCATCGTCGTCCAGATTGCGGACGATGACCGGCATAGTTTCCTTGCCAGCCAACTCACAGCCGCGCTTTCGCCGGTGCCCCGCCACAAGTTCATACCCGCCCTCGGCACGGGGGCGCGCAATGGCAGGAACAAGTACGCCGTATTTCTCAATGCTCTCGGCTGTATCCCGCATGGCCTCATCATCCACAACTCTAAACGGATGGTTTTTAAAGGGATAAAGCTCGGCCAACGGCAGTTCCATGACTTTTTCCCGGTTTGCGTCCGCGCGGGATTCTTCCGTGGAAAAAATTTCATCTACCGAGGTCAGCTTTATGTTTTTGGCGCTGCTTTTCAAGCTTTAACACCTCCTTGGTAAGTTCTCGGTACGCCTCAGCTACTTTGCCGTTCGGATCATGGGCATAGATGCTCTTGCCTTCGGCGCTGATTTCGGCGGCCCGGACAGAATGTGGGATATCTGTACCGAAAACTTTGATTTTGCCGCCATAGGTTTCCCGCAGCAGAGCGCTGATTTCTTTGGCGTAGTTAGTACGGGTATCTACCATGGTTAGCAGAATCCCGTCGATCTGGAGCTTGGGGTTGATCTGCCGACGCACTCTGCCCACGGTCTGTAAAAGCTGCTCAAGCCCTTTTGCCGGAAGATACTGTGCCTGCACGGGAATGAGTACGCTGTTTGCGGCGGCCAGCGCGTTGACCGTCAGCATACCCAAAGAGGGCATACAGTCCAGAATGATGTGGTCGTATTGGCGTTTTACGGTATCCAGGTATTGCCTCAGGATGGTTTCACGGCTCATGGCGTTCACCAGCGAAACCTCCATTCCGGAAAGCTCAATGTTTGCGGGCATGAGGTCAACGCCCTCCGCATGACGAAGGATTCCTTCCTCTGGAGATATAGGTTCTTCGGACAATACCTTGCCCATGACGGTTGCCAACGTTACCGGAAGACTGTCCGGTTGAGAGTATCCCAGGCTGATGGAGAGCGAACCTTGCGGGTCGCAATCCACCAGCAGCACCTTTTTCCCTTCCTGTGCCAGTCCGATGCCGAGATTGGCACAGGTGGTGGTCTTGCCCACACCGCCTTTTTGATTGGCGCAGGCAATTATGTTTGCATTCAATTTTCTTTCCTCCTTTTGATTTCAGCGATAAGAACAAGCAACATAAAGCTGATTTGCTATATAAAAAATTGCCCCTTACAGAATGTAAGAAGCAATTTTTATATTCCTATTCAATTTCTCTATATTATTTCAAAATGAGTAAGCGCATCTTTGATAGCATCTACATGAACAGGAGTGGGATGTTTTCTTGGTCTTTTTAATGTTTCAACCGCATTAGGTGCATCGTACATTGGCAAACCTAAACCGCGTTTCACCTCGGCAATATATGCCGTATGAACGTTGAAACCGTATTTTCCGACGATATATTCTTTAATCATTTTGTAAGTAGTTCGTGGTTTTGGCTTGTATGCGTCTGCCCTTTCAGCTATATTATTAAGGGTAAGCCTATTGTCAACCTTACCTAATGGTATCATCCCATCCCCATTGCCAAAGACTACCGTTACGTTAATATAGCTATCTGGAGTTTTGTGGGACTTTGGTAATACCGTTGAGACGGTGGTGTGGATGTCAAGGGTAAAAGATTAAATGTACGGAAAACCCAGTAAATAAGCCATTTCTGTGTTTTTGTGGTTTTCAAACTGTACACTCAAAATGTGATTTTACATGTGCAAGGGAATAAGTCTATCGGGTCGGATTCCGTTCGTGAGAGAACAGGATTAATAACAGCCTTTCACGACAGGACAGAATAGATGTTTTGCGTTTTTGGGGCTTGGTGAGAGAACAGGATAGATGTTTTTTGAGTTTTGGCGTGTGCGTGGGAACAGGTCGAAGTTTTGGCATGCACGTCACTATTTGCAAATACAGTTGTCTGGAAAGGAGGCAATGGTTTAGTGATAACAGTGGATTTTGTTAATGACACACCCAACGAATTAGTGGAAAAATTTTCAGAATATTTTAGAATAGATGCAGGTGCACTAAAGTCTTATTTCTTGACTGTGAATCCGGATACACTTATCCCCGAGGTTATCGTGAAAGAATTCGATTTAAGCCTTAATAAATATAACAGCAGTAATCTTGCAATAATGTGTCGCCATATAACAACAGCCAATGAGGAAGGTCTGAATTTCTTTCGGACAAACGGTATTCTCAATCTGCGAGAAATGCTTCAGAAAAAAACGCCTTTATCTGATTTCCTATTGGAACATGAAATAAGAATTAATGTTGACGAAGCAATCATTGAAGTAAAAAACAAGGAATACCCTATACTCCAAAGCAAAGAAATATGCCCGTACTGCTATACCGGAAAAGAAACAGTGTGTTCTACCTATTCTAGATGCGACTTATTTGATAAGATTACAATATTAGCGACAAAACTATATTATTATGGCGCAACTGTTGAATGCTTTATTAATTCACCATTGTCTAAAATGAAACGGTATTCAACAATTTGCAGGTATCCGGAAATATTAGATACTCTGGATAAAATACTATCCAAGGCAAGAGGCTTATACGATACTACATACGCGCTCTGTATGGACTGGATTGCTGAGAAAAAAGATTGCTACTTGCTTGTATATCCTTCATTATTATCAGATATGGAAACATTTGCGCCTATTTCTTTTCAGGCTGCATACGAAGATATCAAGGGGTGTTTAACGTATTGCGGATATACTTATACTGATTATTATGAAAAGAAAGTTCCACAGAACTTCTTTGATAACTATCACTTTATAAGGAAATTTGTTTCCATTTATTTTTATAACTCTGAAGAATACGGTTCATTATTACCTAATATGTCAGTTGCACCGAAGATTGTTAAATATTATAGAGTGGTTGGAGATAATTTAATAGAAGTTCAATAATAAAAAAGCACTGCTGACATAATTGGCAGTGCTTTTTTATTCCCCTTATTCATCCACATTCACCGTCACGCCGGACTTGAATTCCACAGTGAATTTGTCCTCGTAGACGGTGACTTTTTCAATCAGGCGCCGAACAAGCGGCTCGTCGTATTCGGTCAGGGCGGTTGGCTGTTCCCGTAGGAAAGTGCCCATGTCGGTGATGCGTTTAACACGTCTGCCTAACCCTTTCCAGCGTTTTTGCCTTCTCCCACGAATAGGTGGACATTTCTCTAATGCAGGATATAATGTAAAATAAAATCATCCAGACATATGAATAGCTGATTTTATTTGCAACTGTGATTTTCTTGAACGGGACAGCGGAAAAATGTGCTTAATCATGAGCTCGGATGGAGCGGGCAGGACGATGAAAAATACACGGATTGAAAGTGAAAAAGAAACACTGCGCATTATGATTTCTCTTTATTGTCGCGGCCAGCGGCACGGTGAACCCTTATGCGCGCATTGCCGCGACCTGCTGGACTATGCTGCCAAAAGACTGGAGGCGTGCAGATACGGCAACGCAAAACCAGCCTGCTCGAAATGTACGGCGCACTGCTATAAGCCCGTTATGCGCGAAAACATCAGAAAAGTGATGCGCTATTCCGGCCCGCGGATGATCATCCATTTTCCGCTTCGGGCGCTGAAGCATCTTTTCGGCACTTAAAACGGCGTTTTTAGAACAAAAGGTTTAAATAAGCGATGAGATTTTAATTTGTTAAGGTGGTGTTGATCATCACAGACAAAGCCGGACTGTTGAGGTAAAAGAAATTGGGCAATTATTCGACAGAAGAAATTGAAAATGCGCTGCTCATGGTATCGTCACTGATCCGGCGCTGTGAAAAGCAGCAGCCGAAATTTGCTGTGGGGACGTCTCAGTACACACTCCTTCAAAACAGGATAAAAGCCCTTTACATATCGAAATCATTCTTGCAAGGAGAAAAAATAACCGGCACATACACAAAGGAAGATTTGGCGAAAGCGCTGCCGCCTATCATATCCATCATCAGCAAGTGTGAAAAAGCACAGCTGAATTGTACGGAGGGCACCGCGCAGTACAAGCGCTTTACAAAAATAATCGAGGCCATGACGATCTCAAAATCATTGATTGAAGAAGAAATCAGTGAAAGATAGAAAAAATTAAGTATAACAAGGCACCCGACGTCTGAAGCGCCGGGTGCCTTGTTTGTTTTGTGAACCTGCCAGTGCTGCTGCCAGTCTGAATATGCTGTGACGTTTAGGCGATTTTGCGTTTATACACCATCATGGCGATGATATACGCAACGATCAAAATCCCAACGCACCATATAAGCGCGACCCAGATATCATTGCCAACCGATTGGTTCGTCAAGAGCGCCCGGATGGCGTCCACAATCGAGGTCACCGGCTGGTTTTCGGCAAAGGCGCGTACGACAGGCGGCATTGTTTCGGTCGGGGTAAAGGCGGAGCTGATAAAGGGCAGAAATATGAGCGGATAAGAAAAAGCGGTTGCGCCTTCCATGGATTTTGCCGTGAGGCCCGGCAGAACCGCGACCCACGTCAGCGCCAGGGTAAACAGCGCCAGAATCCCAGTGACGGCCAGCCATGAAAGGATGCCCGCGCCGGAACGGAAGCCGATCAACAAGGCTACAAGGATAATCACAGCAACAGAAATTGCGTTGGAAACAAGCGATGTGAGGACATGCCCCCACAGTATTGACGCGCGTTTGATGGGCATAGCGCTAAAGCGCGCGAAAAGCCCGCCCTGTATATCCATAAACAGGCGCAATGCGGTGTAGGCAATTCCGCTGGCGATGGCCATCAACAGGATGCCCGGCAGCAGATAGGTGACGTAATTCACATTGGGGTCCATACTCATTTTGATTGCGCCGCCGAAGACGTAGACAAAGAGCAGCATCATCATGATCGGGACAATCGCGACTGTGATAATCGTATCGGGGCTGCGCAGAATGTGCCGCATGGAGCGCCCGAACAGGACAACTGTTTTATTTTTCATCGGAAGCACGCTCCTTTTTGCCGACGATGGCGAGGAAAATTTCTTCGAGCGTTGGTTGTTTTTCGATGTATTCGACCGTTGCGGGCGGGAACAGCTGCTTTAAGTCATCAAGCGTCCCGCTCACGATGATTTTACCACCGTGCAGGATCGCGATTTTGTCGGCAAGCTGCTCCGCTTCCTCCAAATGCTGCGTCGTCAGAAATACCGTTGTGCCATTTGCCGCCAGCTCCTTCACCATTTTCCAAACCTCCATACGCGCCTCGGGGTCAAGCCCGGTCGTCGGCTCGTCCAGAAATATGACGGGGGGCGACCCAATAAGGCTCATGGCGATATCGAGCCGACGCGTCATGCCGCCGGAATACGTTCCTGCCCGACGGTCCGCCGCATCGCGGAGGCCAAAGCGCTCTAGCAGTCTGTTGGCAACTTCTTGGGGATTGGCTGTATCGCGTAATTTGGCAATAAGAATAAGGTTCTCCCGCCCGGTTAGAATGCCGTCCACAGCGGCAAATTGCCCCGTCAGGCTGATGGACTGCCGCACCTTGTCGGGCTCGCGCCCGACGTCAAAGCCGCAGACGCGCGCCGCGCCGCCGTCGGGCCGAATGAGCGTTGAAAGGATTTTTACGATCGTCGTCTTTCCCGCGCCGTTTGCGCCCAAGAGGGCGAAAATCTCACCGCGCCGTACTGCGAAATCGACGCCCTTCAGAACGTCCGTCTCTTTGAAGGATTTTCGCAGACCGTTAGCTTCTATGGCTGTTTCCATCATTATGAATCTTTCCTTTTTCCAAGTTTTTTCTGTATGTCGCGGTTGAGCGTTGCACGCCAGTCTCCCGTGTATGTTCTGGCGCTGCGTAAAAGCTCATCACAGAACGAGGCCACGTCCTCGCCGGTCATCTCCAAAACAGGCTTGCCTTCTGCCGCACCGGATTCGAACAGATCGATCAAATCTTCATGAATTTTCAGCATGTCGT
This sequence comes from Oscillospiraceae bacterium CM, assembly GCA_022870705.1. Lineage (NCBI taxonomy): Bacteria > Bacillati > Bacillota > Clostridia > Eubacteriales > Oscillospiraceae > Oscillospiraceae bacterium JHJ. Next base: position 707,432 of record CP072107.1, on the reverse strand, counting down.
AGCCGGCACCTGAGGCAAACATCCACATATGTGACTGAATTTTCTTGAAGACGTATCGATAATCCTCCGGCAGCGCGGCAACCCTCGCCATCTGCTGCTTGTATGCCCGCTTGCTGTCAATCATTTTCTTAATATTAAAATAGTTATCAAAGAATTCAGACATTTGATTACCCCTCCTTTAAATGATCCAATTTTGACACAACGAACTCCCATTTTTCCCAGAATCGCCGCAGCTCTGCACGTCCCGCGTCGTTGAGCATAAAAAACTTGCGCGGCGGCCCCATGTCGGACTGCTTTTTTTCGATGTCCACAAGCTTATTCTTCTCAAGCCGCACCAAAATGGTGTACACCGTTCCCTCCACAACATCTGTAAAACCGAGGGAATTCAACCGCCGCGTGATCTCATAACCGTACGTTTGCTCGCGGCTGATGATTTCAAGGACACAGCCCTCAAGCACCCCTTTGAGCATTTCAGTGAGATTATCCAGTACTATCACCCTTTACTAGTCTATATAACCGATATGAAGTATTACTTACTACCGGTATATCGTACTACATAGTAGCGGAGCTGTCAAGTGGGCTGATAAAATTTTTGAAGCCTGGAAGGCTTGTCCGCCCGCGCCCTTCGGGGCTGCGGCAAGCATCCTATTAAAAGTGCCGTCAGGCGAGGCCGAGAAGACGCGCGGTGTTTGCGACAAAAAAACAAATCGTCAACCCCGTTATTGTCGGCACGGCGACTGACACCGCCGTCCATTTTAAGCTTTGCGTTTCCTTGCGGATTGTCATACACGTCGTGCCGCATGGCCAGTGCATCAGTGAAAACAGCATGACGCAAACGGCCGTCAGCCATGTCCAGCCGTTATGAACAAGCAGCGTATGCAGGTCGGCCAAGCTGCTCAGCTCCGTCAGCGACCCTGTGGCCAAATAGCTCATGATGATGATAGGCACGACGATTTCATTTGCCGGAAATCCGAGTATGAAGGCCATCAGAATAATGCCGTCAAGCCCAAAGAGTTTGGCAAAGGGATCTAGTAATGCCGCCCCGTGGGCTAACAAGCTCATATTCCCGACATCGACATTGGCGAAAACCCAAATGACAAGACCGGCCGGTGCGGCGACGACGACAGCTCTGAACAACACAAACAGCGTCCTGTCGAAGACGGAGCGGACGATGACCTTGCCGATTTGCGGCCGCCTGTACGGCGGCAGCTCCAGGTTAAAGGCAGAGGGCATCCCCTTGAGTATTGTTTTCGACAGCAGCTTTGACATCACAACGGTCATCGTCACGCCTAGGACGATGACGGCCGTCAAAATAAGCGTTGAGACGACGGACGCCCCGGCGCCGCCCATGGCAAAAAACATGGATATAATGGCAATCAACGTGGGGAAACGCCCGTTACAAGGCACAAAATTATTGGTAATGGTCGCAATCAGGCGCTCGCGGGGCGAATCAATGATGCGGCAGCCGATAACGCCCGCGGCGTTGCAGCCGAAGCCCATACACATCGTCAGGGCCTGTTTCCCGTGCGCGCAGGCTTTGCGGAAGAAATTATCGAGATTAAAGGCAATCCGCGGCAGATAACCCGAATCCTCCAGCAGTGTAAACAGCGGGAAAAAAATGGCCATCGGCGGCAACATCACAGAGACGACCCAAGCCAGCGTGCGATAGATGCCGTCGACAAAAACGCCCTTGAGCCACACAGGCGCCGACATCCATACAAATAATTCGTTCAGCCGATTTTGAAGCCAGAAAAGCCCGTCAGCCAGCCACCCGGATGGAATATTGGCGCCTGCCATCGTGATCCAAAACACGCCGAATAACAGTAACAGCATGATGGGAAAACCGGTCAGCTTTGATGTGAGGATTTTATCCATCTTCCGGTCCCGTTCGGCGTGATCTTTTCGGCTGTAGGATATGACGCCGCTTGCAATGTGCTCACCTGCTTTGATCATTCGCGTCACAAGATGATCCCGAAGCACCTCAGCCGAATAGCCGGCCTCTTTTAAAAGCACCTCGGCTTGACATAGGCTCGGCGCGACAAGCCCTAGGAAGTCGCCGCCGATATTGTCTATCAAGGCGCTTTTGAGACTGCTGTCCCCTTCCAGGAGCTTGAGTGATAGCCATCTGCTGCGAACGCGCCTGTCTGTAACACGCGCGATGACGGGCTCCACCATCGAAATGGCCTTCTCGATCTCATCGTCGTAAGTTACCCTTACCGGTGTTGTTTCAACGCTGCCGTCAGCAATCGAGGCCACGGCTTCCATCAGGCAATCAAGGCCTTTCCCGCTGCGGGCAGAAGTCCCAACAACTGGAATGCCAAGGTCAGACGACAGGCGGCCGAGGTCCAGTCGTATCTTCTTTTTGTCGGCCTCATCCATGAGATTGACACAGAGCACCACCTTGTCGGTCATTTCCAAGGTTTGAAGCACGAGGTTCAGGTTTCGCTCAAGGCAAGTGGCATCGGCGACAATGACGACGGCGTCGGCTCCGCCAAAGCAAATAAAGTCGCGGGCAATCTCTTCTTCCGCTGTGTTTGCCATCAGCGAATACGTCCCCGGGAGATCAACCACAATGAAGTTTTGATCCTGAAAACGGCATTTTCCGACGGCGAGCGCGACGGTTTTGCCCGGCCAGTTACCCGTATGCTGGTTTAGTCCTGTCAGGCTGTTGAAAACGGTGCTTTTGCCGACATTCGGATTGCCTGCGAGCGCAATTATTTTATCCTGCGACGTTTCTCTTTCAATATGTAGACCGACGCGGCTTATGACTCCCGCGCCGGTTGATGTGCCAGTGAGTCCCATACGTTTCTCCTTATATGAAGGTGCGGGGCGGCCGCCGCTTTGATATGTACCGTCAAGACGACAGCCGCCCCGCACTCATAATAATACTGATACCACAATATTTTTGGACACGTCTGCCCGCAGGGCAATGACGGCACCCCGTATCGCATATGCAATGGGGTTTCCGGACGGGCTTTTATACAGCGGTTCTATCTCCGTCCCGTCAATAATGCCGAGGTCCAGCATGCGTCTTCTTGTATCACCGTCTGAAAGGAGCTTCGATACATACGCTTTTTGACCAATCGGAAGCTGCGTGAGCGGTATGTGATCGATATTCACAATCATCCTCCTTACGTCCTGTTTTCTGAGTGCGGGTGAATTTTGTTACCCGCTGCTAATATATGGTCATGAATGCGAGCGTGTGACGAATAAACTATACAACCTAGAGATTTTATTTGAAGGGTCTGAGCCTATGAAAGACGAAAGTGTCTCAGATTTTAGAACGGTTCGGGGCTATCAGCTCCTCAATCGGCAGGTGGGTAATTTGACACCCGCGATGGAAGATTATCTTGAAATGACGTATCGGCTGTGCCTATCCAACAGCTACGCCCGCGTCGGGCAGCTTTCAGAGCTTTTAAACGTCCGCCCGCCGTCGGCATCCAAAATGATTTCGAAGCTGACGTATTACGGTTATTTGAAATACGACCGCTACGGCATTATCCAGATGACAGAGCTTGGGCTTGATGCCGGGTCATATCTGCTCAAAAGGCATGAAACGGTCGAGAATTTTTTGCGCCTCATCGGAAACCTCACCCCTTTGAAAGAGGCGGAGCTTATTGAACACAGCTTAAGCCCTGAAACGGTCAATGATCTCAACGATATTCTCACTTTTTTTCAAAACGATGACGACGTCCGCAGAAAATTTTTATCCTTTAAAGAACAAAAGAAATAATAAAGCGCCCACTTAACCGGCAGAGACTTAAAACGTCCCTGCCGGTTAAATTATGCGTTTTTCTCCTATATTTCAGCAGTTTTTTAACGATAAATAATATTGAACACTTTGTCGAAAAATGATAATTTAAAAGGCAGATAACGTTCAATTCGGTTATAATCATAAGGAGAAGCACACCGTATGGATTTGACATCACTTCTCGGCGTTCTCATTGGTTTTATCGCGGTTATCGGGGCCATGATCTTTAAGAAAATCAGCTTCACCGTATTTTTGAATCCGGCGGCTTTTTTTGTTATTTTCGTCGGCACCGCTGCGACAATTCTCAACTCTTTTACTGGCAAGCAATTAAAAAGCCTTGGTGCCTTGTTCGGTATCATCATGAAAAAAACGAAAGGCCTTGAAGAGGTTGAGATCATCTCGACGATGGTGAATCTCTCAACGGCGGCCAGAAAAGAGGGCCTCTTGGCTCTTGAAAAAAATATTGAGGCCATCGATGACCCCTTCATCAAAAAAGCTGTTCGTCTCGTCGTGGACGGCGTGGAGGAAGATGCCATCAGAGATATTCTTGAAGGTGAAATCGCCGCGATGTCGGCACGGCACGAAGAAAACGCCAGTATCTTTTCATCGGCCGGTGCGTATGCGCCGACATTGGGCGTTCTGGGTGCCGTGTTCGGTCTTATCGCCGCGATGTCCCACATTGATAATACGGATGCTATGGCCGAAGCGATTGCCGCCGCCTTTATTGCGACAATTCTCGGTATTTTTACCGGTTATGTTTTATGGAATCCTTTCGCCAAAAAGTTAAAGGTTAAAAGCCACGAGGAGGCGTTTTGCAAATATCTTGTTGTGGAAGGCGCACTGGCCCTCTATCGCGGCGATTCCCCGATCAAGATTAAGGAAAAGCTCATATCGGTTCTGCCCCAGAAGAAGCAGGCAAAGGTCTATGAAGAATTAGAAAAAAGCAAAGGGTGATCTAAAATGTCGAAAAAACAAAATCACCATCAGGAAGAAGAAGCCGGTGAAGCATGGCTTCTGCCGTATTCAGATTTAATGACGCTGCTGCTGGCCGTTTTTATCGTTCTTTTTGCCGTCAGTAAAATTGACCAACAAAAGGCTGTTGCCATGTCCGAATCCTTCAGCCAAGCGATGATGGCCGAGGGCGCAGGTGCCGGGGAAGGCGGGCAAGCTGCAGTATCACCGGGAGAAGCTCCCCCGTCAGCCGACAGTGCTGCCGAGGAAGCTACAAAAGAATATCTGGGCCAGCTGGAGTATGAGAGCCTTGCCGACACGAAGGAAAAGCTCGACCAAATTTTTCAAAGCGAAAATATGTCGTCAACCATTTCGACAACCATCGATATGCGCGGTCTTGTCATTACCATGAACAACGCCATTCTTTTTGATTCGGGCAGCGCCGATATCAAAGCCGATCATATCGACACGCTGAAAAAAGTTGCTGAGGCCGTTAACACGCTGGACAAATATATCCGAATTGAAGGTCATACGGATAACGTCCCTGTCAGCGGGTCGATCTTCCCTTCTAACTGGGAGCTGTCAACTGCCCGCGCCTCCCGCGTTGCGCGCTTGTTTATCAGTGAGTGCAGTATTCAGCCCGACCGGATAGTCGCCGTCGGATACGGTGAATACAGGCCGGTTGCCGATAATTCAACACCGGAAGGACAAGCCGCCAACAGGCGCATTGACATCATTATTCTCAGCGAAAAATATGACAATCTGGAATCACAGGTTGAACCGTAAGTCAACAGGCGCCGCTGCCCTAACAGACATTTCATATCACATGCAAAAAACGGGCCGAACTATGCATTCGGCCCGTTTTCGACATTTCAAGTTTGAGGTGATTTCATGAAAGCACGTAAAATGCTCAGCGACTGGGACGCGCCCTATATTCAGGCACTTGTCACATTAATCGAAACGCAGAGCAAACGGACGCTTGCTGTGTGGGCTCTTGATTATGCCGAGAGCGTCCTGCTGCCGCTCTTCAGCAAGGATTTCCCGGACGATTTGCGCCCAAAAAGCGCGCTGGATGCCGCGCATGCGTGGCTGTCGGGAGCCATTAAGCTGCCGCAGGCGAAAAAGGCCATCCTCGCCTGCCACGAAGCGGCACGCGAAGCGGAAGGGCACCCCGCCGCGCAGGCCGCCGCCAGAGCAATCGGGCAGGCGGCGTCAACAATTCATTCGGCAAGGCACTGTATCGGCCTGCCGCTCTACGGCGCTCTTGCCGTTGCGTATGCCGCGCTCGGACCACATGCGCCGTGGGAACAAATCGAGGGCCGGGCCGCTGAAGAATGCGGTCATATGTTGAAGGCACTGCAGTCTATTGCCGTTCGGAACGAGCCAAACCCCGCGAAGATCGACTGGAAATGCTGAGGCTACACAAACTAAAATAGTCGCTCGGTCCCCTTTGTATTACGTTCGGTCTGCATCTGTCTGGTCTTACTTACGCCGGTTAATGCTATCTGAAACTTCGTTGAATTCTCTGTAAAAACAGGTAAAGCACAAAAAACAGGCCGATAATATCGGCCTGTTTTTGAACGGTATTCGGTGCGCAGCGGCGGCTTAGAGACCGGACTTCTCGAGGATTTCCGGTACCTTGGACTCCCAGCCCAGCGCCATGATGTGAACGCCCTGGCAGTAGTCTTTGCACTGGTTGATGATGCGGGAGGTAATTTCGACGCCCGTGATGCCGGCTTTAGTCTTTTCCTTGTCTGCCTTCAGTTCGTCGAGCAGCTCCTGGGGGACACTGATGCCGGCGACGTTGTCGTTCATATATTTTGCCATACCAGCGTTCTTCGGGATGATAACGCCGAGCATGACTGGTATGCCGAACTGCTTGGCTCTCTCCATGAAACGGATGAATTTCTCCGGCTCAAAAACGGCCTGTGTCTGGAAGTACTCGGCACCGGCCTTGACTTTTGCTTCCATTTTCGCCAGCTGGACATCCGGCGAGTCGCTGCAGGCCGACACGACGGCACCCTTGGCAAACTTCGGGGGCTCGCCTTCCAGAGCGTTGCCGGCAAGATCTTCACCCTGCTCGAGCTTCTTGACCATGTGGAGAAGCGACACGGAATCAAGGTCAAAAACGGGCTTAGCCTGCGGGTTGTCACCCATTGTCGTATGGTCGCCGGTGAGAAGAAGTAAATTGTCAATGCCGAGCATGGCCGCGCTCAAAACATCCGACATCTGCGCAATGCGGTTGCGGTCACGGCACGTCAGCTGGAAAATCGGATTGTTGCCTCTGTCCTTCAGGGCTTTACAGGTCGCCAGCGACCCAAGACGCATAACGGAGGACGGGTTATCCGTCACGTTAACGGCCGTCACCTTATCTTTTAAAAACGTGTCCACTTCGTGAAGCAAATGATCGATATGACACCCCTTCGGGGTCCCTATTTCCGCCGTCACGACAAACTCGCCACGTTGGAAATTCTCGGTAAGTCTCATTTATTATCGCTCCTTTTCTTAATAAACTTTTACTGAAAACAACAACAGCAGATTGTTTTATTTTTCTGCGTCTGGATCGCCGTATTTGCGGACTTTTGCAGCAAACTTTAAAGTATCAAGCTTGTTGAGCTTTTCAAGCTTTCTGTAAATACGTTCCCAGCCGCATTCCATGTCTTTGTCGACTTCACATTTGCCGTTTTTGGCACCGCCGCACTGGCCGTTGACGAGGCTCTTGGAGCACGCAGTAATCGGGCAGATGCCGCCGGTGTAGTTGAGATAGCACTCGCCGCACTGGCCGCAGTCAAATTCCAGCGGTGTGACACCTTGAAAACCGGGAAGCGGCAGCGTGTCGCAGCCCGCGAAAACCTTTTTGTCCCCAAGCGTATCGGCAACGGTCTGCACGCCGACACCACAGGAGAAAACGAGCACCGTATCGGCGTCTTTAATCTTTTCCATGTGCTTTTTGAGCTGGAGGCTCTGATGGTCGGGGTTGCATATGTAATCCGTTGTGACGATTAGCGTCACGTCCTTTTCCGCTGACAGTTCCTTTTCAAGCGCTTCAGCTTCGTGCTCGGGGAAGAAGACTTCTTTGCAGCCGTGGCAGTTGATGATAACGGTTTTTCCTTTTGCCAGAACGGCGATATCTTCTTTTTGTTTCAGTTGGGTAATTAACATCTTATTTACCCTCCCTTATAGCTTTTTTTCCTGTTTTAATCATGCCGAGGATCGGGATTTTGGACGAGCAGATCGTTTCGCAGCATTTGCATTCGATGCAGTCCATAACGCTCTGGTCTTTGAAGCCCTGCCAGTTCTCGGCGCCCGCGTATTTGGTGAAATACAGCGGCTTGAGTTCCATCGGGCAGACGTCGACGCAGCGGCCGCACTTGATACAGGGCGACGGCTCGGTGACGATCGTCTCAATGGCGATGATACCGTTTGTCCCCTTGATGACCGGGACATTGAGATCATTCTGAACAAAGCCCATCTGCGGGCCGCCCATTTTGATCGTGACATCGTCGCCAATAACGCCGCCGCAGTAGTCGACAATTTCCTTGACGGAGGTACCGACCTTGATGATGAAGTTGCCGGGCTTCTTCATCTTCTCACCTGTCACCGTCACAACGCGCTCGACGAGCGGCATGCCCGTCTGAATGGCGTCTGAAATGGCCTTGACGGTGCTGATGTTGCTGACGATGGCGCCAACGTCGGCCGGCAGGCCGCCGGACGGCACGGCGCGTCCCAGGCAGCGCTTGATGAGCATTTTTTCAGCGCCCTGCGGGTACTTTGTTTTCGCAACAACGACCTCGATATTATCGATGTCGGCTGTTTTGGCCTGCAGCACTTCAATCGCGTCGTGCTTATTGTCCTCCACGGCGATAATGCCCTTGGCAGCGCCGGAGGCCTTTAAAATAGCCTTGAGGCCGAAAATAATGTCATCTGCAAAGTCAACCATCACGCGGTGATCGGCCGTCAGTAGCGGCTCACATTCGCAGCCGTTGAGCAAAACCGTGTCAACAGGCTTCGGGGGCTTGAGTTTGACGGCCGTCGGGAAACCGGCGCCGCCCATGCCAACGATACCCTTGTCACGGACGATTTCAACGATCTCATCCGCTGTAAGGCTATCGAGGCTGCCGGCCGGTTTAACCGATTCATGCGGTGTGTTTTTCCCGTCGGACGCAATGACGACGGACATAATATCCGCGCCCGTTATCGGATGCCGACGCGGCTCTACAGCTGTTACCGTACCGCTGACGCTTGAATGAATCGGGCTTGAGATGAAGCCCTTCGCCTCGGCGATTTTCTGGCCGACAAAAACTTGCTGGCCCGCCTCAACAATCGGCTCTGCCGGAGCGCCCGCATGCTGTGACAGCGGAATAACAACGGTTTTCGGATCCGGGAAGCGCACGAGCGAGAGATGTTCGCTGAGCTCTTTGCGCTCGGAGGGATGAATACCGCCGTAATAGCCTTCAAAGCGATCCTCGCGGATGGACTTGACATATGCGCTGATCGTTTTAAAGTTAATTTTCGAATAGTCGCGAAGCTGTGATGACAGATTGGATATCTCGGATGCGCGGCCCAGCTGATCCATCTTTTCATAGATCTTTTGCCAACCGCAGTCCATATTCTTGTCAACTTCGCACTTGCCGTTTTTCGCGCCGCCGCACTGCCCATTGACGAGGCTCTTCGAGCAGTCAACGATCGGGCAGATGCCGCCGGTCAGGTTTAAATAGCACTGGCCGCACGCGTCGCAGCGCGCTGTTGTCAGCGCCATACCGTGGCTGCCACGGCAGGTCATGGAATCGCTTGCGGCGTAAACCGGCGTTTCGGCCAGGTCCGCGACCGTCTGAATACCGAGACCGCATGAAATGACGAAGACGTTTTTCGCTTCTGTCGGCAGGGCCTCCTGAAGCTTTTTCGCCGTCGTCGTCTTGTTGCACAGGAAATCGATTTTTACGCAGCCGACAAGCGTTTTTCCCTGCTCGGCGGCAATTTGCTCGAAAGCGCTGCATTCCGGCTCGTCACCAATTTCAAATTCCTTGAAGCATTTGTTACAGGCAACGACAAAAATATCATTTTTGTCCTGCAGGAACGGGGCAAGCTCTTCCTTTCTTTTTAATTTAAACTTGGTGTAATCCTCCAATTCAATTTTCCCCCCTAAACTTAATGCATTAAATAATACGGATGAATACACAGTAACAACAAATTATGATATCAAAACATCATATCTATAACGCAACCCACCACAACATTTGATTTATATCAAAAATCGCTTTTTATTTCTAGTCTAATTTAACGATTTTTATAAATATAAAATTCAATTTTATAAAATCGAATAAAATTTTGGCAATTTTCGTCTATATAATTCGTCAGAATTAATTTTCAATAATTAAATGCAAACGCAAACGACAGAAGCCGCCGATTTTTTTCCAAGAAAATCCGGCAGCCTCCTTATGCTGCGGTCAATCGCACCGATATACATAATAGAACGCTTAAAGCGGCAGGACGGCCCCGGTTGAATCGGCAGCTCAAGCCGACACGTTGTTTTCGGAGAGGGGATCCCCCATGGCAGTAAGATGGAGAAACAGCACAAGCTGCAATATCAAAGAAATTGACAACCAGCACAAAAAACTCTTTGAAATCAGCTCGAAGCTCAACATTCTAGAGCCCATCTGTACACAAATCGATTTTAAGGATGAAATCCTGGATGTTATTGACCAGCTCAAGGATTATTCCATCTACCATTTTACATACGAAGAATCGCTCATGCAAAAATATCATTATCCGGATTATGAGGAACACCGTGACGCCCACAAAGCGTTTATTAAAAAAATTCTTGACCTTGAAAATGGCGACGTAAATTTCAGCAGCTCGGAATCGCTCCGGCATATTATTGATTTCATCAACGGCTGGGTTATGGCGCATATTTTAAAAACTGATATGAAATATAAAGACTTTTTCAACAATCTCGGCATTGAATAAAAGGCGACAAATTTTCATGACGGTTTGGACTTCTAGTATGAATTGGATGGGTGATTTTTTTGAGTGCCAGTGTCGTGCTCCGAATTTTGTTTTATTATTCCGGTATTATCAGTTTGATGATCGGCGGCTTTATTCTATACCTCGCACCAAAAAAAAACCTAAACAGAATTTTCTTTACCCTTTGCATCGCATTAACCTTTTGGGCCGTCGGCTTTTCAATGGCGATTAACGCCCCCAATATGGAGACGTGTCTTCTTTGGAGAAGGGTTAGCGCCGTTGGTTGGGGCTCCCAGTTTGCCGTTTTGCTGCATTTTGCCCTCGTTTTCTCTCAAAAGGAGGCACTTCTGAAAAAATGGTGGCTTTATCCGCTTCTATATGCGCCCGCCGCCATAACAGTTTATGTTTTCGCTATATCCGGCACCATGGCCGCTCAGCTTTATCGGTTTGTTGAGACAGCGGCTGGGTGGGCTAATGTCGCAAACAGCAGCGTTTGGGACTGGGTCTTTAGCATCTACTACGTCGCTTACATGATGTGTTCGCTCACACTCATCTGGCTGTATGGCAGGCACGCCGCATCACGCCGCATCAAAAAGCAGGCTGACGCCATTGTCTATTCGTTTTTGGCAGCATTTATTATCGGTTCCATAACAGATATTTTTGGTAACATCATTTTTTCGGATAACATCCCGCAAATCGCCCCCATCATCATATTGGTGCCGATCGTTTTCATCTACTATTCAATCATTCAGCATGGTCTTATGACATCAGAGCCTTTCAATCAGGCTGAATTGATCTTAACAAAATCGACTCAAGGAAAAGTCTATCAGTTCTTGTCCATCGCGCTCATACTCGGGAGCGTCCTGAGCGTTGTTTTGCAGTTAACTGGTTCTGAGAATATCTACCGCTCTTTGCTTTCCAGCTGCTCTATTCTGATATTTGGTATTGCCATATATGTGATTAGAATGATCAAGGTCAGAAATTATGTGAAAGATATCGTCCTGATCGGTATCATCTTTGTCACAATCCCTGGGATCATATTGTTATTTGCCGATTACGGCAGCGTGACAGTTTGGTCAGTTTCATTCCTGTTCATCGTCATTTCAATGGTTTTTAACAAGCCGGTCGTTTTATTGTCAATATCCGTGTCAATCCTCTCGACACAGGTTTTGATCTGGCTGCTGACACAGGAATCAACGGTAGTAATCGGCAGCGCCAATTATATCGGGCGTCTTGCCATCTTGTGCTTCACCCTTGTCATCGCTTACTATATCAATAAAATCTACATTAATAGACTTAAGCAGAATGCCGACCAGCTGCGCCTTCAAAAATTCATTTCCGAGATATCGTCTGATTTTATTAACGTCAACGCGTCAAATATCGATGAAAAAATGAACTGGGTTATCCGAATTGTCGGGAAACTCTTCGCCATTGACAGCATCAGCATTCTCTTGGTCGACACGGAGCGTTATACGGTTGATGGCACAAATATCTGGAATGTCAACAAAATGCAAATCGGCACAAGTTTTTCGTATACCATCGCACAGACGGATATGGCCTGGCTTTTTAACCATCTCTCAAACAATGAGCCGATCTATATCCCGGACGTTTCGCTTTTGCCGGAAACTGCAATCAGCATCCGAAATAAGCTTCAGGCAGAAAACACCCGCGCGCTCATTGCGATCCCAATTGAGGAAAAGACGAACACCATCCGAATTATGCAGTGTAATACCGATAACAATTCGCGGTCATGGGTGGATGACGAGCTGCGGATTTTAAAAATTATCGCTAATATTTTTAATGATGCCCTATTAAAAATTGAAGCTGAAAAAGAAATCAGCTTTATGGCCTATCACGACCATTTGACAGGTCTGCCAAACAGGCGCTTATTCCGTGATCGGCTCGATCAGGCCATCGCACTGGCAAAAAGGACGGAAAAACTGCTCGGCGTCATTTTTATCGACCTCGATTCCTTCAAGACAATTAACGATACGATCGGGCACGAAGGCGGCGACACCCTTTTGAAGACCGTTTCCGACAAGCTTGTCAAATCCGTCCGATTATCCGATACAGTCTCGCGTTTCGGCGGGGACGAGTTCTTAATCCTGATTAATAATATCGCACGAGACGAGGACATCGTCTTCATCGCCGAGAAGATTATGGAGGTTTTAAAGCAGCCTTTTAGTCTCGACGGGCAGGAATATAACCTTACAACGAGCGTTGGTATCTCCATGTATCCGTTTGACGGGACCGATATGGACAGCCTGATCAGAAACGCCGATATCGCCATGTACAAAGCCAAGGAAAACGGAAAAAATCAATTTGTCATTTGCACCACAGCGCTTAAAAACGAAGTGCTTCGCAAAATTAAAATTACCAACAGCCTGTATCGCGCTTTAGATCGTGATGAGCTCTATTTGAATTATCAGCCGCAGGTCAGCCTAACGACTGGTGAAATTATCGGTGTCGAAGCGTTAATCCGGTGGCGTCACCCTGAGCTCGGGCTCGTTTCACCAGCTGTTTTTATCCCAATTGCTGAGCAGATCGGCGTGATTGGCGACATTGGCGAATGGGTGCTGGAGGCGGCGTGCCGTCAGGCAAAGGCCTGGCAAGACGCAGGATTAAACCCCGGAACAATCGCTGTCAACGTATCGGCCTATCAGCTGCGCAACCAGAATTTTACCGAGAATCTGCACAAAATCCTTAAAAAGACAGGTCTCGCTCCAGCGTTTTTGGAAATTGAAATCACCGAAAGTGCCGCGATGAACGAAACAAGTAACGTTTTGGGCCTAATGAACTGTCTCAGAAGTCTCGGCATCCTGATCGCCATCGACGATTTCGGGACGGATTACTCCTCTTTAAGTCGTTTAAAAGAGCTGCCGATTGACAAAATCAAAATCGACAAGCAGTTTGTTGACGGCATCGAAGACAGCGAGAAGGATCAGGCCATTGTCCGAACAATTATCAACCTCGCTAAGAACCTCGATTTAAAGGTTATCGCCGAAGGTGTTGAAAACGCTGAGCAGCTGGCGTTCTTAAAAGCGGAGCAGTGCGACGATGTGCAAGGCTTTTTCTTTTACAAGCCGATGAGCGCCGAGGACATTGAAAACAACCTCCGATAACGATTGATCCGAAAAAAGCTTGTATGCCCCGAAACCGGCATACAAGCTTTTTTAAACATTTTTTTCCTGATACTCTAGCCCCCATAGCGATGCGCCAGATGTAACGCTGTCACTGCGTCACATATCTAATGAATGACTCCATATCCTCGGAAAGCTCGGTGTGCGCCAATTGCAGCAGCTCGGGAATCGCAAGCGTCTGCGGGCAGTGCTCCATGCACAGACCGCACGCGACGCACCGGTCGGCACCGGTACCTTCGGGCAAAAACGTTTCCTGATAGACGAGCGGGTCGATTAAGGACGGTTTTGAAAACTGAAAGCTGTTAAAAAGCTTGAAGATTTCGGGGATGTTGACGCCCTGCGGGCAAGGCATGCAGTACCGGCAGCCTGTGCAGCCGATGCTGCGTCTGGCATCATACGCCTCTTTGATCTTTGCAATGAGCGCCAGGTCCTCGGCGTTCATGACGCCGGGCTTACCCTCTTCAAAAATTCTCAGGTTATCCTTGAGCTGATCCATCGTGCTCGTGCCGCTTAAAACAAGCGTCACCTCCGGCATGTTGTACAGCCAGCGGAAGCACCACTCGACAAGCGGCCTTTTTTCGGGATATGCGGCAAGCATCGCCGAGACCTCTGGAGGGACATTGCCCAGGATTGCCCCGCCGCGCAGCGGCTCCATGATGACGACGGCGAGGCTCTTAGCTGCTGCGTATTGAAGCCCTTCAAGGCCGGCTTGCATGTGCGTGTCGAGGATATTAAGCTGAATCTGTGACATTTCCCAGTCATAGGCATCGACGATCTCTTTATAATGCTCCAGCGTACTATGGATGGAAAACGCCTTGTGGCGGATTTTCCCCTTTTCGATCATCTTATCTAAAAACTTAAGGCCATCGTACCGCTTCACCTTCTCCCAATTATCCGGGTAGAGATTGTGCAGCAGATAGACATCGACATAATCCGTCCCAAGGCTTCGGAGCTCCTCGTCGAGGTATTTTTCAAAATCCTCATGTTTTCCGATCTTCCAGATCGGGCTTTTCGTGGCGAGGTACGTTTTTCCGCGGTAGCCGTCTTTCAGCGCTTTGCCTGTCGTGACCTCACTGCCCTCATAAACATAAGCCGTATCCAGATAATTGACGCCGTTGTCAATAGCATATCGGACCATGGCGATGGCTTCTTTTTCATCATCGGGAAAGCGCATGCAGCCGAGGCCGAAACGCGATACCGTCATCCCTGTTTTTCCATAAGGCGCATATTCCAAAATTCTCACTCCATTTCCAAATCATGATCCTCTATCAGTATACATCTTCAAGTATATAGGAAGTCAAGAGGTGCCATGATGATATTTAATACCGGTACTATATGGCAATACAAACTGCCATAGCTGGACGATGAGCTATGGCAGTTTGTATAACCAGAGGGATATCATATGAAAATAAGGCGTCCTTATTTCATAAGCTTTTTGCCAGCACTGCGAGACGACTTATTTTTTTGCCGTGGCAAGCTTTCCTTCTCTGAAGGCCTTGTTGTACTGGCGGCAGAAGCGGTCGCGCCCTAACAGCGCGTCCGTCGCGAAAATGGTGCCGATAATATCTTTGTTTGCCGGGTCGGCAATAACGGAGTCAAGGCCGGACATCATCGACATCGTCAGAAAGCTGCGGTTTACGAGCTTCCGCTCCGGCATCGCAAAGGAGACATTGGAGAGCGCCGCCGTGATGTTGACCGTTGGATACTTTTCCTTGATGCGTCGTATCGCCTGGCAAAACTGGACGGCCGAGTCGTTAACGGCCGAGAGCGCCAGCACCAACGGGTCGATATGAATCCGCTCCGGCCCGACGCCGTATTCCGCCGCCTTTTCAACAAGGTCAAAGGCGATGCGCACCTTGTCGTCTGCCGAGGCGGCGATGCCGCCGTTATCGCAAGCCAGCGCGACGACCTGCCATTCCGGGTTGTCTCTCAAGAGCGGCAGCAGCAGCTGGCACTTCTCCCCTTCCATCGAGATGGAATTGAGAAGACCCGGCTTTTTGAGCTGGGGGAAAATCCGAATCAGCATAATGGGGTCCGGGCTGTCAATGCAAAGCGGCTTCGTCGCGTGTTTCTGAACGATGTCGAGAAGCCAGCAAAGCGCGTCATACTCTTCCTCCGGGGAGGTCCCTGCGCAGACGTCCAGATAATCCGCACCATTCTCCTCCTGCGCTTTGACGAGGCCGACAATATACGCCTCATCCCGATTTTTGATGGCTTCCGCCGTTTTAGGGATTGCGCCGTTAATTTTTTCACCAATTATGATCATGAGGACACCTTTTCTTATTTTTTAGACCAAGCCGTGCAGACGCTCACCGTCTTCTGCGGATTGATTGCCCACTCGTCGGCACCGGTGCCGATGCAAGCCTGCTCGGTAACAGGCGCGCCGCCGATAATAATTTTAACCTTGTCACGCATCCCGGCGGCTTTGAAGGCATCAACAGTCGCCTTCATGGAGTCAAGCGCCAGCGTCAAAACACCGGAGAGGGCGATAATATCGATGTTCTCTTCTTTGGCCGTTTTGACGATCACTTCAGGCGGCACGTCAATTCCTAAATCCAGTACCTCGAATCCGGAGGATTCCAGCTGCGCTTTGACGATGTTCTTACCGATATCGTGCAAATCCGCCTTGACGGTGCAGAGAATCACTCTTCCGGTCTTCTCGCCGCCGCCGCTGCTCAGCGCGGGCGCCATAATCTTGATGGCCTTTGTTAAAATATCACCGGCATAGATGAGGTCGGACACAAAGTAGTCCCCCGATTCAAAGCGGCTGCCGACCGTTTCCATACCGGCCTTGCAAGCCTCAACGGCTTCCGCCGCGCCAGCGCCGCCGTTTGCCATAATCTCTTGCGCCATGTCAACGACAATGTCTTCCTCCAGGTCTCCCATTGCCGTCTGGAGCTTATTAATATCAATCATCATAGAACCTCCCAACCTGTTTATAAAATAAGTAATAATGTATACAGCTGCGATATTGCGTATTTCAGCCCGTCGTCAGGCGGCAGCATTTCGTTCATTGCTTCCTGCAGCAATTCATAATTTGTTTTCTCAGCCATCCTGCACTCTCCTTTTAATGATAAACGCCGTAGTCGTGAATGAATTCATTAACTGCTCGATAGTTTTCTATCTTGACATCGTTGGGCGAAATGAGCTGTTTGCTTGTGGAGATAAAAAACCCGCCGCCCGGGGCGCACTCGTCGATTAAATACTTGGCGGCGTCGATGCATTGCTGCTTTGTCCCGTCTCGGAGCAGGCTGACCGGGAAACCCGCGCCGACGCAGGCTTTTCCGCCAAGCCGTTTCTTTGCGGCGACGGCGTCAGAATTCTCCAGCTGCATGATGAAAAGCTTATCCGGCAGCTCCTCAAAAAACGGCATAAACCGATCCCATTCGCCTTCCAGAACAGCCGCGACATGGCCGCCTCTGGCATGGACATTGAGAAGGTATTCTTTATAAGTCGGCCAGTAAAACTCTTCAAACTGCTTGATACTCAGAAACGTCGGCATATGTAGGGGCGTTAATGTCCATGGGAAGCGCGGGAGCTGCGGCATGCCAAGACCAGAGAAGGTCGCCGACAACTGAATCGCTGCCTTCACGGCAATTTTAAACGCGTCTGCATGGCGCCTGATGTCATACATCGTCTCAGAAAATCCTCTGAAATAATCGAAGAACCAGTCAGCCGGGGCAATGCTCAGCCCCATTGTGCACATTGGCATGCCAAGCTTTTCTTTGAAATACGCTGTAGAGTCCTCGCTCTTTTTTGCATACGCCAGCACTTCGCCGAGCGACGCGGCGATCACTTTTTTCCGCTCTTCGGCCGTGCCGCGGAGATTTGGGAACTTTCTGACAAAGTGCACGTTGTAGAGATAGGCGTACGGGTCTTCCGCGAACACCGTTAATTCTTCCGCCGTCATCGGGCAGAATTCCTTGTGCTGAAGCGTAATGCCGTCGTCTGCCGTGAAGTAGTCGTCGTTGCCAAGGATATTGTCGACTCGAATAGGATGCGTGATCATGCTGATAAAAGCGGCGTCAAAATAGACATCCTGATGGACTTTTGCCATTGTTTCAATTTCGAACTGGGGATTTTCCGTACATTGGGCAAGCGTTGCCCCGGCATAACCGATCGCATAGTTCTCCATAAAGGAGATCACCGGGACCCTGTCGGGCTGCGCACACTCAGCCGCCGCCATGACGCGATTGAGTCTTTCCTGGTATAGAAGCTCGTTTTCCATATACACTCCTCCTTGACGAAATAATTTTAGGAACCGCGGTCGCTTTTAATGTAAACCACGGTTCCTAAAAAGTCAATATATAATGTGCGAATATACGGATGTGTTTTGTAACAAAATACAAAATTGGTTTTTAGTTATTTTCACAGCGCCACGTTCTCGCTTCGCCGCCAGCCAAAAGCTTGATAAACCCCCTCGATATGTTATAATAAAATAAACGTTTATATCTTAACGGGGGACCAATGAAGCATAAAAACAGCAAAAAAAGCATTATAGAGAAAAATGCAATTCAGTTGTTTTACGACCTGGGTTACAGCGACTGCACCCTCAGAAAACTGGCGTCTGCCAGCGGCGTGACGCACTCGACGATTTTAAAGCATTTTAACAGTAAGTCTGAATGCGCCGACCTGCTTGTCAACAAATACCACAACAGTCTCATTGAATTGGTAAAAGCTTTCAGCGGTGCGCACGACATTTTTATAGACGCCCGGACGGACAAGGTTCTTTTTTACTGGTGCCTGCACCATCGGTACATCATCACGGATGACAAGTTCCGCAAATTCTTCACAGAGTATTATAAAGGCGATTACAGACCGTTCGTCCAGGTCCACTATCAGCTGACTGAAAAGATCTTTGAAGAGCTGTATGACGTGCAATTTGATGAGCCGGAATATTTGAAGGATATCATGATTTACGCCTTGGCGGCGGCGGAGCTTGAGCTTGTATTTCTCCTTGACGACGGCCAAATCTACTACAAAGAAGCAAACAGGCTGCTCATTGAGTTTTTTTCCCGTGTATTCCGCTTTATCAGCGTCTCCGAAAATGACTTTTATGCGTTTATTGACCGATTCGGCGACCGATTGGACGCGTCCCTGTCACACATTACCGCCTGCCTGGCAGCGGACGAATAACGTCGCGGCTGTTGACGGCCGCAATGAACCGACGAATATGTAAAGACAAAGTATCGGCAGGTTCTTTGTCTTTTTTGTTATACGCACCGCCCAGCCGAGCGGTTTCCGGCACCTGGGCCAAATGGTGCCATCCGGCACGATGCCAGTTTGGTCTGCTTTTTAAACTTCCTTGATTTTCGCGCTGAAAGTTGGTAATTTAAGTGATACAAGACACATCAAATAATCGAAACAATACCTCAGACGGGCTGTCGTTTCCCGTGACAGAACAGAGCGGGCTGCTGGACTTTCTGCTGCAGCATATAACAAAACTGTCGCGAAACAGCGTGAAGTCGCTTTTGACACGCAAAGTTGTTTTTGTCGACGGCAAGCGTGTGACGAAACATGATTATCCCCTGAAACCGGGTCAGACCGTTCACGTCGCCAAATCATCCGGCAGCGTTGAAAAGAACATGCCGGTGATTCTTTATGAGGATCAGGACCTGCTTGTCATCAACAAGCCGGCCGGTCTTTTATCCATCGCGACTGATACAGAAAAGGACATGACGGCGTATCATCTGATGACCGACTATGTGCGCCGGAGCCATCCAAAAAACCGCCTTTTCATCGTCCACCGGCTCGACCGCGAGACGTCCGGCGTTTTGCTGTTTGCCAAAAACGAACGGATGAAGCAGGCGCTGCAGGACAATTGGGAGGCCCTCGTGAACGAGCGGCGCTATACCGCCGTCACAGAGGGCTTGTTTGACAAGAAAGAAGGTACCGTCCGCTCCTGGCTTAAGCAGACGAAAACACTCCTGGTGTACTCCGGGAAAGCGGGAGACGGGCTGGAAGCCGTCACGACTTATCGCGTTATTCGTGAATCGGCGGAATATTCGCTCGTCGATATCCTGCTTGAAACGGGCCGCAAAAACCAAATCCGCGTCCACATGAAGGAACTGGGGCATCCCGTCGTGGGTGACACCAAATATGGCGCGAAAACAAATCCATTTAAACGGCTCGGGCTTCACGCAAACGTCCTTGCGCTTTCGAAGCCCTTTTCCAACGAGCCGATGCGTTTTGAAGCGCCGGTGCCCGGCCGTTTTATGACGCTTTTTCAGCGCTGACCGGCAACGCATCCTTTTTCCGGGGCAGCCTGTGAAGGAACGAACAAGTAGACAAGGTGGATCGACGCATGATGCTCTCCGAGGATTTTTATACGATCCTGCAGGTCCATTTTTTGGCCGAGCCGGAGGTCATTGAAAGCGCCTACAAACGGCTGGCGAAAAAATACCATCCGGACGTGAGCCGCGTGCCGGGCGCGGACAGCCGAATGCAAAAAATTAACGAGGCGTATGAAACGCTGCGCGATGCCGATAAAAGATGTCTGTACGACCGGCAGCGCCGCCCGGCGCGGGAGCCCGGTGTTCACGCGCCATTCAAAACCGCGGACGCCGAAGCGCGGACAGCCGGAAAAAAAGAAGATGACGCAGTGCCGCCCGGCGCACGGGAAGCGCTAAGAGCGTATTTCGACGCCATTACAAGCCGGGATTTCTCCGGCGCATACGCGCTGATCACGTCAGCAGACAAGAAGAACATTTCGGAAGATGATTTTATTCGCTGGCAAAGCTGCGTCTCGCGCGTTTACGCGCTGAGCGCTTACATGATTGCCGGTGCGCAAGCGGCGCGGGCTGTTGCCCCGGACGGCCGGGCAGCCGTTCTGTCGGTTGCGTTTTCCGTTTTGACGACGGAGCAGAACGCCATTATCGGCCGGATCGAAAAGGACACTGTCGTTAAAAAAGTGCTTCTTGAAGAAAGCGCGTGGCACGTCGCCGTCGGGTTCGACAATGTCGCCCCATATATCGAGCGTTTTGAGGCGTTAAACGGTTTGCTCGCCGCGAAGTCGGCCATCAGCGACATGGTGGAGCATTACAGCCAGAAGGATGCCGCGACGGGCCTCTTTAACAGAAAAGGCTTTTCGGAGGCCGCGCAGCGAGAGGTTTGGCGGTATAACCGCTATGGCAACGTTTTTTCCGTCTTGCTCTTAGAGGTTGACGTGAGCGATCCAAGCCGCTCAAAAAACAAAGCCCTTCACTCGGACGCCGCCGAATGGGCGGGCAAACTGCTTTGCCAAAGCTTCCGTAACCTTGATATTCTTGGCCGATGGGGCGAGACGGGTTTTATCATCCTGATGCCGGAAACAAGGCTTTCCGGCTGCTTCGAGGCTGCGAAAAAAATCCTGTCTGTTTTCCAGTCGCAAAAGCTTGTACATAACCGCAAAGCTTATCACGTGAAGCTGAATATCGGGATTGAAGAGTTCAACGGCTCGTTGGAGGACACTATCCGCAATTTGAACACCTATATCGGCGCGGCCGGTAAAACAAAAAGAAACTGTATTGTTTACTTTAGCGGCATTTACGAGTAAAATAGGCGTTGAAACGCATCATAAAACAAAATCGGCGGATTCAATCCGTCCGACGATATGATCTACTGGAGGAAATATGGAAAAGCAGAGAATTGAAAACGCCGTGCGGGAAATCCTTTACGCGATCGGTGAAGACCCAGAGCGGGAAGGCCTCGTGGACACGCCGAGAAGAATTGCCAAAATGTATGAGGAGATCTTTTCCGGCCTTGCCGAAGACCCCGAAAAGCACCTGGAGATCTTCTTTCAGAAAGAAATGTATGAGGAGCTTGTGCTCGTCAAGGATATCCCTTTCTATTCGACGTGTGAGCACCATCTCGTCCCCTTTATCGGGAAGGCGCATGTTGCCTATATCCCCAAGAATGGCAAGCTGACAGGCCTTTCAAAGCTTGCGCGTGTCGTGGAATCCGTTTCCCGCAGGCCGCAGCTTCAAGAGCGCCTCACCGCAACCGTTGCCGACACGATTATGAAAAAGCTGGAGCCGTACGGCGTCATGGTCGTTGTTGAAGCCGAGCATTTGTGCATGACGATGCGCGGTGTCAAGAAGCCGGGCTCCGTGACGCTCACCTCCGCGATCCGCGGCATTTTTGACAACGACCCCAAGGCGCGCGCCGAGGTTTTGTCAATGATCAACAGCGGGAGATAACGGCGGCAATGAACGGGTTAAATTTATCGGCGCCGGTCAAGCGAATGTCCTTTTGCGGCCATGAGCTCGTCTTCGGCGAGCGGACGCTTATCATGGGCATTTTGAACCTCACGCCCGACTCGTTTTCTGACGGTGGGGACTTTGTCTCTGTTGACGCGGCCGTCCATCACGCAAAAAGGATGCTCGCCGATGGCGCCGATATCATCGATATCGGCGGCGAATCGTCACGCCCCGGACACACGCGTATCGATGCCGCGGAGGAGCTCCGGCGCGTCATCCCCGTCATCCGGGCGCTTCATCAGGAGACGAACGCCATCCTGTCGCTCGACACGATCCGTGCCGAGGTCGCCGAGGAGGGCGTGAAAAACGGTATACACATTTTAAACGACATCTGGGGATTTCAGGAGGACCGGCAGCTGGCCGCCGTTGCCGCGCGGTACAAAACCCCCGTTGTTCTCATGCACAACCAAACCGGCACGGACTACGCCGGCGACATGGTGGCGGAAATTTGCCGCTTTTTAAGGCAATCCGTCCAGATTGCGCTTGATGCCGGCGTACCGGACGACGCGATCATTTTGGACCCCGGTATCGGTTTTGGCAAAACGCCAGAGCAGAACATGACTCTTATGAGCCGCCTGGCTGAAATCAAGGCGCTGGGCTATCCTGTGCTGCTCGGCGCGTCACGTAAATCCATGCTCGGCCGCATTCTCGATCTGCCGCCGAAGGAACGCGTGGAAGGGACAATCGCAACGACCGTCTTGGGCATTGCGCAGGGCGTTGATATTGTCCGCGTGCATGACGTGACGGAAAATCTGCGTGCCGCGAAGGTGACGGATGCGATCGTGAGGGGTTTTCATGGATAAAATACTGCTGTCAAATCTTGTATTTTTCGGCCATCACGGCGTTTTGCCTGAGGAGCAGGCGCTCGGCCAGCCGTTTGAACTGGACGTGACGCTTTATATGCCGCTTGACAAGGCGGGCCGGTCGGACGACCTTGCCGACACGGCCGACTATGCCGCCGTCTACGCTGTAATCCGCGACGTTGTGACGAAAGAGCGGTATGCGCTCATTGAGGCATTGGCCGAACATATCTGCGACGGCATCTTTAAAGCCGCACCGCCAGTTCAACGGGTTTCCCTGCGCATAAAAAAACCGCAGGCCCCGATTGACGGGATATTCGATTATGTCGGTGTTGAAATTGAGCGGGACAGGCCATGAACCGACTTTTCTTGAGCCTCGGCTCCAATCTCGGCGACAGGGCGGCAAACATACAGCAGGCTCTCACGCTTTTATCGGAGCAGATTCATATTATTCGCCGCTCCCCTTTTTACGAGACGGAGCCTGTCGGATTTAAGGACCAGCCCTGGTTTTTGAACATCGCCGTGGAGGCGGAGACAACGCTGGCGCCTTTGGCACTGCTTTGCGTCACACAGGGTGTTGAGCAGGAGATGAAGCGGGTCAAGACAATTGTCAACGGGCCTCGGATTATCGATGTGGATATCCTATTATATAATAACGATCGGATCGTCACGGAACAGCTTGTCATCCCCCATCCAAGAATGCTCACGCGCGCGTTTGTTTTGAAGCCGCTGTGTGATATCGCCCCCAGCCTTGTGCTCGACGGCAAAACTATTCGCGAGCACGCCGAAAGCGTCAAGGGTGAAGACGTCCGTCTCTTTGACGGGCTTGACCGGGTCAATGCTATCATCTCAGACCCGGACTTTATCACCTATACGGAAAAGAATATCAAGGCGGAAGCCTCGCGTGAATTCTGCCGCCACGACCTGCTGCACGCCTTTGATGTGGCGCGGATTGCCGCCATCCTCAATTTAGAGGAGCTTCACGGCTTTAAAAAAGATGTCTTATACGCGCTGGGTCTTTTACACGATGTTGGCCGCTGGCGGGAATATGACAGCGGCGTTGATCATGCCGCGGCCAGCGCCGAGCTGGCCGAACCGATTCTCTCGCGCTGCGGCTTTGACAAGCCGGAGACGGACGCCATGCTCCGGGCCATTGAAAGCCACCGGAAACCCACGGGCGACGAAGTACTGTCCGGCCTTCTATACCGCGCCGACAAGCTCTCGAGAAACTGCCGTTTCTGCAAGGCGATCACCGCTTGCAAGAAGTATCAAAACGGGGAAACGCCGCGCTTTCGCTATTGAACGCTGCCGCGTTGCTGCTTTTATTGAATTTTTCGTACCTTCAGCAGAAACATTCGGCCAAAAAAAGCGTATTCTATTGCAAAATGTATATTGACTTTGAATTTTTATCATGATAACATTGTCATAATCATCATACGCGTTAGGAGTTATGTGCGTGTCCGCTTTTTTTACTTTTGAAATCATAATTATTAGCGTACTTGTACTCGGTGTAATTATCCGGGTTATTAGTCATGTTAATATGAAAGATTTCGCTGTTTAAGAGGGCAGAACATAACGACTCCCATGAAACGGAGCCCTGCAGTGAAAACAACTGCGGGGCTTTTTGGTTTGTTTGACGATTTATATGAGTATAACACTAATGAATTAAAGGAGGACGGAGAACATGTTGTTAACAGGCGCGCAGATTCTAATCAAAACACTCATCGAGCAGGGTGTTGACACCGTATTTGGCTATCCGGGCGGAACGGTTATTAATATTTATGATGAGCTTTATAAAAACAGCGATAAAATTCATCACTATACAACAAGTCATGAGCAGGGCGCTTCGCACGCCGCCGACGGTTACGCCCGCGTGACCGGCAAGACGGGTGTTGTGATCGCCACCTCGGGCCCGGGCGCGACGAATCTCGTGACGGGCATTGCAAACGCCTATCTCGATTCAACACCGATGGTTGCCATTACCGGCAACGTCGCCACTAATATGCTCGGACGCGACAGCTTTCAGGAGGTTGACATCTCCGGCGTGACGATGCCCATCACAAAGCACAATTATCTCGTTAAGGACATCACGAAGCTGGCGGAAACAATCCGCGATGCGTTTGCCCTGGCGATGGAGGGCCGCCCCGGCCCCGTGCTCGTTGATATCACAAAGGACGTTCAGACCGGCAAGACGGAATACGAGCCGTCCCCCGCTTCGGCTGCGGGAACGCCGCCTGAAATCAGCACGATGCAGCTCAACGATGCCGCGCAGCTCATTCGCGAGGCCAAGCGCCCCTATATCTATTGTGGCGGCGGCGTCATTGCCTCCAACGCCTCCGAAGCGCTGATGGCCTTTGCTGATCAGATTGACGCGCCTGTCGGCCTGTCTATTATGGGCCTCACGGCCGTCCCGTACGCGCACCCCCGTTATCTCGGTATGGTTGGCATGCACGGCCGGTACGGCGCGACCAAGGCGCTGTATGAAAGTGATTTGCTCATCGCCGTCGGGACGCGCTTTTCCGACCGCGCCACCGGCAATAAAGTTGAGTTCATGCGCGACCGAAAGGTGCTGCAAATTGATATCGACCCGGCTGAGATTGGCAAAAACATCGGCGTCACGTCCTGCGTCATCGGTGATGTCAAAGGCGTCTTGTCGGCTTTAAACGCGCTTTTGCCGCAACTGGAACACAAGGACTGGATGGAGCGCATCCAGTATATGAAGGAGCATCCGGACAACAACCTTGAAATGAACCCGATGCGCCTGACGCCGCAATCTGTTATTGAGGGCGCCTGCCGTAAAAACGGCGACAATGTTGTGGCAACCGACGTCGGCCAGCATCAGATGTGGACGACGCAGTATTACCAGTTTAAAAAGCCGCGCACCTTCGTCACAAGCGGTGGCCTCGGCGCCATGGGCTTCGGCATGGGCGCGGCCATTGGGGCCTCGATCGGCGCCGGCTTTAAAAGAACGATTCTCTTTACGAGTGACGGCAGCTTCCACATGAACCTCAGCGAGCTGGCAACGGCCGTCACGAACAAGCTCCCGCTCATCATCATCGTGCTCAATAACCGCGTTCTCGGCATGGTTCGCCAGTGGCAGACGCTCTTCTTCGACGGCCGATACTCCAACACGACGCTTGAGCGCCAGACGGATTTCGTTAAGCTTGCCGAGGCCTTCGGCGCTGTCGGCCTGCGCGCGGAGACGAATGCCGAATACGAAAAATGCCTTGAAGAGGCGTTTGGATACGACACGCCGGTGCTCATCGACTGCACCATCGACAGCGACGAGCGCGTTTTGCCGATGATTCCGCCCGGCGGCAGCATCAACGACATTATCTTGAGATAAGGAGGATTTAAGAAGATGCAAAACCCATTTATCGTTTCGCTTCTCGTGGCCAATCACTCGGGCGTTTTAACACGTGTCTCTTCCCTCTTTTCAAGAAGGGCGTTCAACATCGACAGCCTGACCGTTGGCGAGACGGATGACCCGACGCTCTCGCGCATGACAATCGTCTCTTGGGGCGACGATTACATGAAGGACCAGATCGTCAAGCAGCTGCAGAAGCTGCAGGATGTTCGAATCGTCCAGCTAATGGACTCCGACCAAATCGTCGTCCGTGAGCTGATGATTATAAAGGTCCGGCTGACAAAAGGCCAGCTGCCGGAGGTGATGGAGGCCGTCAACGCTTACCGGGCCAATGTTGTCGACTTGTCCCCCGAATCCATGGCGATTGAAATTACCGGCGAAACCGTCAAGCTCAACGCGTTTTTAGACTATATGCGCCAGTACAGCATTATCGAAATGACGCGCACAGGCCCCACGGCCATCGGTAGAAGCACGTATTGCCTTGAAAACGACTGACACACGGCTGCAGGCGGGAAACGAACCCGCTTCAAGATAAGCGAATTCACTAAATTTTAGGAGGAAAAATAAAATGGCCAATATGTATTACGAAAAGGACTGCGACTTCAGTGTCCTCAAAGGAAAAACCGTCACGATCATCGGCTACGGCAGCCAGGGCCACGCCCATGCACTCAATTTAAAGGACAGCGGCGCCAACGTTATCGTTGGGCTGTATGAAGGCTCCAAATCCTTTGACACCGCGACGGCCGCAGGCCTCAAAGCCATGGTCACAGCCGACGCCGTTAAAGCGGCCGACATTGTCATGATCCTCGTCAACGACGAGAAGCAGGCGGCGCTGTATAAAAACGACATCGCCCCCAACCTGAAAAGCGGCGCGGCGCTCGCTTTCGCCCATGGCTTTAACATCCACTACGGCCAAATCGTTCCTCCGGCCGATATCGACATCATCATGATCGCCCCGAAAGGCCCCGGCCACACCGTTCGTTACCAGTATGAAGAGGGCAAGGGTGTTCCCTGCCTCATCGCCGTGCAGCAGAACGCCACCGGCAAAGCGCGCGATATCGCGCTGGCTTACGCCTACGGCATCGGCGGCGCGCGCGGCGGCATTTTGGAAACAACCTTCCGCGAGGAGACGGAGACAGACCTCTTCGGCGAGCAGGCCGTTCTCTGCGGCGGCGTCACCGAGCTGATGAAGGCCGGCTTTGACACCCTTGTCGAGGCGGGCTACCAGCCGGAGAATGCCTATTTCGAGTGCGTGCACGAGATGAAGCTCATTATTGACCTCGTCATCAAGGGCGGCCTCAACTTTATGCGCTACTCCATCAGTGACACGGCGGAATACGGCGATTACACCATCGGCAAGCGCATCATCACCGACGAGTCGCGCCGCGAGATGAAAAAGGTACTCTCCGAAATTCAGGACGGCTCGTTTGCCCGCAACTGGATTCTTGAAAATCAGGCCAACCGCCCCTTCTTCAATGCCCGCCGCCGCCAGGAGCAGAGCCTTCTCCTTGAAAAGACAGGCGCCGAGCTCCGCGCCAAAATGAGCTGGCAGAAGGAAGGCAAATAGGAACTGCTGTATTCGGCTAGGGTGCTTCCAGCCATCCTTAAAACGAAAGATGCGACGGGCGAACACAGTTCGCCCCTACGGTCACCCCGTGTAGGGGCGATTTGTAATCGCCCGTTGACCTTTCTGACTCCACTGAAAGGACTCCTGTATATGAACAGTGACAAGATCAAGGAAGGCGTCGCCAGAGCGCCGCACCGGGCGCTCTTGAAGGCAACAGGCCTGACCGGCACGCAGATCAAAAAGCCGCTCATCGGCATCGTCAATTCGTTTAACGAAATCGTGCCGGGCCATATTCACCTGGCGACGATTGCCCGCGCCGTCAAGGATGGCGTGCTTGCCGCCGGTGGTACGCCGATTGAATTCAACACCATCGGCGTTTGCGACGGCATTGCCATGGGCCACGAGGGCATGAAGTATTCCCTCGCCTCCCGTGAGCTCATCGCCGACAGCATTGAGTGCATGGTACGCGCGCACTGCTTTGACGCCCTCGTCTTCATCCCCAACTGTGATAAAATCATCCCCGGCATGCTGATGGCGGCCTCAAGGCTCAACCTCCCCTCCATCTTCATCTCCGGCGGGCCGATGCTGTCGATTAACGACACAAACGGCGCGGCAATGGACCTCAACAGTGTTTTTGAGGCTGTCGGCAGCTATAACGTCGGCAAATTTGACGATCAGCAGCTTGGGTATTACGAGGACAACGCTTGCCCCGGCTGCGGCTCCTGCGCCGGTATGTTTACGGCAAACTCCATGAACTGCCTATGCGAGGCCGTCGGCATCGCCCTGCCGGGCAACGGGTCAATCCCTGCTGTCTACGCCGCGCGCACGCGCCTTGCCAAGGCGGCCGGTACAAAAATCATGGAGCTTTTGGAAAAGAACATCCGCGCGCTCGATATCCTCAATGACAAAGCCTTTACGAACGCTCTGACCGTTGATATGGCGCTTGGCTGCTCGACGAACACGATTTTACATCTGGCGGCCATCGCCAATGAGGCGGGCATTGATTTCAGCCTGCCGAAAATTAACGATCTCAGCCGGAAGACGCCGAACCTGTGTAAGCTCGCCCCGGCGGGTAAGCACCACCTGCAGGATTTAAACGCCGCAGGCGGCGTGCAGGCCGTGATGGCCGAGCTCAATAAAAAGGGCTTTCTTGACACAACGGTGATCACCGCAACGGGCCGGACGCTTGGGGAAAACCTCGCGGCGGCGCGCAATCTCGACAACACGGTGATCCGCGACATTGACAATCCCTACTCTCAAACAGGCGGTATTGCGATCCTCTTCGGCTCGCTTGCCCCCAACGGCGCCGTCGTCAAGCGCAGCGCCGTGTCGGACGATATGCTGGTGCATCGGGGCCCGGCCCGCGTCTTTGACAGTGAGGACGCCGCCAGAGACGCCATCTTTGGCGGGCAAATCAAGGCCGGCGACGTCGTTGTCATCCGGTATGAGGGTCCGTCCGGCGGCCCCGGTATGCGCGAGATGCTCTCCCCCACCTCGGCGATTGCCGGTATGGGGCTTGACAAATCTGTCGCGCTCGTGACGGACGGCCGTTTCTCCGGCGCCACGCGCGGGGCTTCGATCGGCCACGTCTCGCCGGAAGCGCAGAGCGGCGGCAACATCGCCTATGTTCTGGAAGGCGACATGATCGCTATCGACATCCCGAATTATAAGCTTGACCTTGAGATTTCTGAGGAAGAGCTTGAAAACCGCAAAAAGACAATATCCATTCAACCGAAAAAAGAGTTCGGCGGCTATATCGGGCGCTATATGCGTTACGTCTCCTCCGCTGAAAAAGGCGCTGTTGTCAACTAATCCGATTGACAGCATGCTTTATTTTCTCAAACAAACAGTAACAGAAAGGAGGGATCACGGTGCAAAAGCTTGAAATGTTCGACACGACGCTGCGTGACGGCGCACAGGCGGAAGGCGTTTCCTTTACCGTTTCGGATAAGCTGGCCATTGTCAAAACGCTTGACGATTTCGGCATCCGTTATATCGAGGCGGGCAATCCCGGCTCGAACCCGAAGGATATGGAGTTTTTCAGGGCGGTGCAATCGCTCCCGCTGAAGAACGCGCGCCTTGTCGCCTTTGGCAGTACAAAGCGCAAAAACGTCACCGTGGAGGATGACGCAAATGTGGTCTCCCTTCTGGAGGCCGGCACCGCATGCGTATCGATCTTCGGAAAATCATGGGACCTGCACGTCACCGAAATCCTGCATGCGACGCTTGAGGAAAATCTCGTCGGCGTCCGCGAGACGCTTCAATTTTTCAAGGAGAAGGGCAAGGAGGTCATTTTTGACGCCGAGCATTTCTTCGACGGCTACAAAGCAAACCCTGATTATGCCATGCGCGTGCTCAAAGCGGCAAAAGACGGCGGCGCCGATGTTCTTGCTTTATGCGACACAAACGGCGGGACGCTGCCGATGCAGGTTTACGAGATCGTCAAAACGGTTTGCACGGCTTTCCCGGACACGCGGGTCGGCATCCACTGCCACAACGACTGCGGCTGTGCCATTGCCAGCTCCATGATGGCCGTTGAAGCCGGAGCCTGCCATGTGCAGGGGACGTTTATGGGCATCGGCGAGCGCTGCGGCAACGCCGACCTCTCCGTTATTATCCCAAATCTGCAGCTCAAAGCCGGCTATCCCTGCGTTGACGGCGGCCTTGAAGAACTGTGCGCCACGGAGATTAAGCTCTCCGAGATCGCCAACATGGCTGTTGCCAAAAGTAAGCCCTACGTCGGTGAGAGCGCCTTTGCCCACAAGGGCGGCATGCACATTGACGGTGTTGACAAGCTCTCCCGCTCTTTCGAGCATGTTGATCCGTCCCTCGTCGGCAACAGCCGCCGCTTCCTTCTATCCGAGGTATCGGGGAAGAAGGCCGTTTTGCTGAAAATCAAGGACATCGCGCCCCATCTGACGAAGGACAGCCCGGAGACGGCGCAGATTTTAGAGCGCCTCAAGGCGCTTGAGCACGAGGGGTATCAGTTTGAGGCGGCCGACGCGAGCTTTGAACTGCTCGTGAAAAAGATCATCGGCACGTTTAAGCCGCACTTTGACCTCGACCTGTACAAGGCCAGCAGCGAGTCTCCCGTCCCGGAGGGCGAGATGAATTCCATCGCCATGATCAAAATCAAGGTTGACGGTAGCACCGAAACGACAGCGGCCGTCGGCAACGGCCCCGTCAACGCGCTTGATCAGGCGCTGCGCAAGGCGCTGTGTGTCTTCTACCCTGTTTTATCGTCCGTCCATCTTTTTGATTATAAGGTGCGCGTATTGGAAACCGGCTTTGCGACCGGTTCGCGCGTGCGCGTGTTGATTGAATCGACAGACGGGCACCGAAACTGGATCACCGTCGGCGTGTCGACCGACATTATTAAGGCGAGCTTTGCCGCCCTGGTCGACTCGCTGGAATATAAGCTCTGCCTTGATGAGCATTAAAAACCTGTTCAAAGGCGGCAGCACATATAAATACCCCTGTCAACGGAACTGCGCATGACAGGTCACCAGAATCTTTGCCGGGCGCAGCGGCGGAATGAGGCTAATTTATGGGAATGACGATGACACAAAAAATCCTGGCTGCCCACTGCGGTGAAAAAAGTGTGACGGCCGGGCAGATCATCATGGCAAATCTTGACCTCGTCCTCGGTAACGACATCACAACGCCCGTTGCCATCAACGAGTTCAACAAGGCGGGCTGCAGCTGCGTCTACGACCAGAACAAGGTCGTTTTCGTCATGGATCACTTCACACCGAACAAAGACATCAAAGCGGCCGAGCAGGCTAAGCAAATCCGCGAGTTTGCAAACGAAAAAGGCGTTGTCAACTTCTTCGACGTCGGGACGATGGGCGTTGAGCACGCCCTCCTCCCCGAAAAAGGGATGGTGATTTGCGGCGACCTCGTCATCGGGGCCGACAGCCATACCTGCACCTACGGCGCGCTCGGTGCGTTTTCGACGGGCGTCGGCTCGACCGATATGGCCGCCGGGATGGCGACCGGCAAGGTCTGGCTTAAGGTGCCCTCGGCCATTCAGTTTAATCTGACGGGCAAGCTCCGCAAGAACGTCTGGGGCAAGGACGTTATTTTGCACATCCTGGGGCTGATCGGCGTTGACGGCGCGCTGTACAAATCGATGGAATTCTCCGGCGACGGCGTCGGAACGCTGTCGATGAGCGACCGCCTCTGCATCGCCAACATGGCCATCGAGTGCGGCGCGAAAAACGGCATTTTCCCTGTCGACGAAAAAACGCTGGAGTACGTCAGCGCCCGCTCGACGAGAAAACCCGTTGTTTTCGAGGCCGACCCCGACGCCGTATACGATCGCGTGATTAACATTGACCTGTCACAGGTTAAGCAGACGGTTGCCTTCCCGCATCTCCCTGAAAACGCGCGGACCTTTGACGATATGCCGGACGTGAAAATCGATCAGGTCGTCATCGGCTCGTGCACAAACGGCCGTCTGGAAGACCTCGTCATCGCTGAGGAGATTCTCCGCGGCAAAAAAATCGCCAAGCATGTGCGCTGCATCGTCATCCCGGCGACACAGCAGATTTATTTAGACGCGATGGAGATGGGGCTTTTAAAATCCTTTATCGAGTCCGGCTGCGTCGTCTCAACGCCGACGTGCGGCCCTTGCCTCGGCGGCCACATGGGCATTCTCGCCAAGGGTGAGCGCTGCGTGGCAACGACGAACCGTAACTTCGTCGGCCGGATGGGCCACCCCGAAAGCGAAGTATACCTGGCAAGCCCCGCCGTCGCCGCCGCTTCGGCGCTGGCAGGCAAAATCGCGCCGGCGGAATAAGACAGGAGGACATAAATTATGGTACTGACCGGTAACGTCATCAAATACGGGGATAACGTGGATACGGATGTCATCATCCCCGCCCGCTACCTCAACACGGCAAACGCGCAGGAATTAGCCGCGCACTGCATGGAAGACCTGGACAAAACGTTTGTCCAGCGCGTCAAAAAAGGCGATATTATTGTAGCGGGGGCGAACTTCGGCTGCGGCTCCTCCCGCGAGCACGCGCCGCTCGCCATCAAAGAGTCGGGCATCGGCGCCGTTGTCGCCAAGAGCTTTGCCCGCATCTTTTACAGAAACGCCATCAACATCGGCCTGCCGATCATTGAGTGCCAGGCTGACATCAGTGAAGGCGACACGGTGGAGATCGATTTTGATAACGGCGTTCTCAAAAACGTGACGACAAACACAACGGCGCAGTTTACCCCCTTCCCGTCGTTTTTACAAACGATCATCGGCGCGGGCGGCCTGCTCGCCGCCATCAAGGAGGGCGCGGTATGAATTACACCATCGCCGTCATCGAGGGCGACGGGATCGGCCCTGAAATCGTCGGCGCCGCCATGGCCGTTTTAAACGCCGTCGGCAAAAAGTTTGACTTAAGCTTCACCTTCAATAAAGTCCTCGCGGGCGGCGCGGCTATTGACGCGACAGGCGCACCGCTGCCGGATGAGACGGTGAAGGCGTGCCTTGACAGCGACAGCGTTTTGCTCGGCGCCGTCGGCGGCCCGAAGTGGGATACGCTCCCCGGCCATCTCCGCCCGGAGAAAGCGCTGCTCGGCGTGCGCAAGGCGCTTGGCCTTTATGCCAACATCCGCCCGGCGAGACTGCTCGACGAGCTGAAAGAGGCTTGCCCGCTTAAAAAAGAGGTTGCCGACAACGGCTTTGACATGGTCATCGTCCGCGAGCTGACCGGCGGCATGTACTTCGGCGAAAGCGGCCGCCGCGACGGCGAGAGCGGCCAGGAAGCGTATGACACGGAATGCTACAGCGTCAAGGAAATTGAGCGCATCGGCGTCATCGCCTTTGAGCTTGCCCGCACACGCGGCAAAAAGCTCATCAGCATTGACAAAGCAAACGTTCTGGAGAGCTCCCGCCTATGGCGCGAAACGATGCATCGCCTCGCGACGCAGTATCCGGACGTTGAGATCACCGATATGCTCGTTGACAACGCCGCCATGCAGCTTGTTAAAAATCCGAAGCAGTTTGACGTCGTCGTCACCTCCAACATGTTCGGCGACATTCTGTCGGACGAGGCTTCTCAGATTACCGGCTCTATCGGCCTTCTGCCGTCGGCCTCACTCGGCGAGACGAAGCGCGGCATGTATGAGCCGATTCACGGCTCGGCCCCAGACATTGCCGGTCAGGACAAATCAAACCCCATTGCAACGGTTTTGTCGGTCGCGATGATGCTCCGTCTGTCCTTCAATCAGGAAGCGGCGGCCAAGTGCGTGGAGGATGCTGTTTCCCGCGTTCTTGCCAAGGGCCTGCGCACGGCCGATATTGCAGCTCCGGGTGCCGACACCCTCTCCTGCAGCGCTATGACAACGGCGATTTTACAGGAATTGAATTAACCGCCCATATAAAAAATCCGCCCGGAAATCCGGGCGGATTTTTGCTTTGCGTTTTCCGTAACACTGCTTCAGCCGCGCTTTCTTTTCCCGCAGTCTTTGCAGTAGCCGTACATCTCGACGCGATGGCCGAGCACCTGAAACGCGTCGTCCGAGAGCTTCGGCTCGAAATCAGCGAGCGGACAATTGTTGATCGCGACGATTTTATGGCAGTCCACACAGACGGCCCAATGGCGGTGGCTGTGGCGGTTGCGCTCAAAAAAGGCCATATCGCTGTCGTGCACGGTTGTCTTAACGGCAACGCCGTGCGCAACAAACTGCTCTAAAACCCTGTAGACCGTTGACAGGCAGACGGGGGCGGACAATTTTTCAAGCTGCTTGTGGATGTCCATCGCCGGCAGCGGCGAGGCGGCGTTTTCCAGCACCGACAGGACGGCCATGCGCTGCTTCGTCTTCTTCATGCCGGGCGGCCAGTGATCGTCCGTCATGTCACAGCGCCTCCTTCCAAGCGCTTGGCGACCGAGGCAAAGCGTTTGAACACGATGACGAGCACGAGAACGGCAACGGAGACAAGCGCTGTGAAGCCGCCGGGCGCAACACCGAGATAATATGACAGAAAAAGCCCCAGCAGAATGTCTGTCATCGAGAAAATGACGGAGAATACGAGTGTCACCTTGAAACCCCGTTGAAGCTGCAGCGCCGCGGCAACCGGCAGGGCGATCATTGAGCTGATAACGAGGACGCCGACGATACGGATCGTCACCGAAACGGCCGCCGCCACCAGAATTGAAAAAACATAATTGATGAGACGGACATGCACGCGCGCAATTGCTGCCGCCTCTTCGTCAAAGGCAATATAGAGCATCTGATGATACAGCAGCAAAATTATCAATACCGATATAAGGCTTAAAATCATGACCAGAATCATATCCAGCCGTGTCACCGTCAGGATACTGCCAAACAAAAAGGCATCGGCATTGACATGCAGCTTGCCGGAGCTGATGACGGAGATCGCAATGCCGACGCAGAGCGCAAGGACGACGGATAAAATAAGATCCGTATTTTTTTTGAAATACCCTCTTAAAAACTCAATCAGCGCGCCGCTGGCGGCTGTAAAGACAAACGCGCCGAGCACCGGGTTTTGACCCCCCAGAAGCCCGATTGTCACCCCAGCGAGAGACGCGTGGGAGAGCGTGTCCCCAATCATCGAATAACGGCGCAGAACGAGAAAGATGCCGATACTGGGGCAGAGCAGGGCGATAAAAACAGAAACGAGAAACGCGTTTTGCATAAATCCGTATTGAAGCATCACGAGCCCTCCCAACTGTCTAAATTCATGTTCGTAAATTCCGCCGTAAACTGCGCGGGCGTGCACATATGGCCGTGTCCTCGGTCGAGATGGTAGATGAGCGTTGAGTTTGCAACCGCAGCGACGAGGTTGTGCTCCACCGAGACGACGGTGAGCCCTTTCTCCCTGTTGAGACCGCTGATGAGCCTGTATATCTCACGGCGGCTGCCGGGATCGACGCCTGTTGACGGCTCGTCCAGAACGAGCAGCGCCGGGCTTCCCATCAGCGCCCTGGCAAGCAGCACCTTTTGGCTCTGCCCGCCGGACAGATTGCCCATGAGCGCCTGCGCGTGCACGGCCATACCCACCCGCTCCAGGCTCTCGAGAATAACGGCCTTCTCCCGTATTTTTAAAAGCCGTCTGTAGGAATCGAGCATTTCATACACCGTGATCGGGAAGCCCGCACGCAGGAAATCACTTTTTTGCGGGACATAACCGATCCGCACGGTCTGCCTTTCAAGCTTTCCTGCCGTCGGCTTCAACAAGCCGAGAATGAGGCGGATGAGCGTAGACTTCCCGCACCCGTTGTCCCCGACAATTGAGACATATGCCCCTTTGTTAAGTACCAGATTGAGCCCCCGGAGCACATATGGCTCTCCGCCCGTATAGGAGAAATAGAGATTTTCTGCCTTGACCATCATTCCACCCGTTTCGCATCCGTAATCATAACGTCATTTTCCAATTAAAACTATTATAGACGCAAATGCGAATCATTTGCAAGTAATACGCAAAAAAAGACGCCGCGTCCTAGCAGTTATCACGCAGCGTCCTAAGAATTTTTTTCGGTTTATTTAAAGCTCGCAGTCGACGACCGTTCTTTTCGTGCTTGCCTCTTGGACAAGCGGCTTAACTGCTTCATGAGCCGGATGCTTTTGATACGCGTCCAACGCAGCTTTTGATTCGAATTCTGAATATAAAATAATATCAGCACTGTCCACCGTTTGTGAAAAGTCCAGCCCGACTTCAATCGTCACCATCCCGGGTATTTTACCGCGCAGCGCCTCGAGCTGCTCTTTAATTGCCTTTGCATTTTCTGTTTTAGATTTTGAATTGGCTGTTTCTTTTAAATGCCACATAACGATGTGTTTGATCATAATTTGATCTCCTGTTTCCGTTTGCTCCCATAATAGCAATGATGATCCGAGACTTCAACCCATTCATACAATTCCGCTGCGTATATCCACAAATCAAATTAACATCATCATTAAAACAAATGTTTAATACATTTGTTTTATGCCGATTTTCTATTGAGGAGCGCCATTAAATCAGATCAGGTTAAAATCATCTCAGAGTCGGCAGCGTCTTGAATATTTCCCGGCAATCCGTTACAATAACAGACAAAGATGGGGTGATTGCATGGACGGCGCAAAACTGCGCATCCTGGAGGCGGCCATTGCGGCTATTGAGGAATACGGCTTTAAAAATATTACCGTTCGGCGTATTGCCGCCAAGGCAGATGTCAACGTGGCGGCGATCAATTATTATTTCCGCACGAAGGAGCAGCTGCTTGAGCAGGTCATCGCGCTCACGCTTGAAAACACCTTTGACTGGAGCGACCTCGCTTATGCCGATAATCTCCCACCAAAAGAGATGCTTTTCGCCGTCATTGATCATCTCAGCCGGAATGCACTCAATTATCCGGAAATTACACGCGCCCATTATTTTGAGGCGATGGTAAACGGCCACACGGATACACAGGCTGTGAAGGCACTCAATGGCTTTATGGAAACACTCTTAACAAAGCTTCTCGCAAATGGCTGCACAATCCCCGAAAAGTCGCTTCGGCTGACTGTTACACAGGTTTTTATGGCTGGTCTCTTTGCCGTTGGCGTCGCGCCCGCGATGTTTGACGCATTTAGCGGCATTCAGATGGCAAATGACGGCGACAGGCGGCAGTTTCTGCGCCATCTGATTGACGGTCTGATGGCAGAATGATGCAATTTTTGTTTGATTTCACTGTGATTTCATGACAGATGCACACGGTTTTTTATGCTATAATTTAAATATAAGCAGTGTTTCCGAGACGCAAGGCATCCCAGTCGGCCGCTTTAAGTTATACGGTGCAGAGGATAGCAGAGGAGTGATTCAATATGCTGAAGCTTGTTGATGTTGGCGTCACGGCAGACAGTGAACACGGCAGCGTTCAGATTTTGAAGAATGTGAATCTGACGCTGGACAATAAAAAAATCTATGTCATGACCGGCCCGAACGGCGGCGGCAAAACGTCTCTGGCGAAGGCCGTTATGGGCATCTACAAAACGTCGTCCGGCAAAATCTTTCTCGATGGAGCGGACATTACCGGGCTGTCCATTACGGAACGGGCACGCCTTGGCATCGGCTATGCCTTTCAGCAGCCAGCCCGCTTCAAGGGCCTGACGGTCGGGGCTTTTCTAAAGCTTGCCTCGGGGCCGGACAGCACGGTTGACCACTGTTCCCTGCTCTACGACGTTGGTTTGTGCGCGCAGGATTATATCAACAGGGAAATTAACGCCAGCTTTTCAGGCGGCGAGCTTAAGCGCATCGAAATCGCCAGTATATTAGCGCGCAACCTGAAGGTCGCGCTCTTCGACGAGCCGGAGGCCGGCATTGACCTGTGGAGCTTCCAGCGTTTGACGGAGACGTTTAAAACGCTCAACGACAAATATGACACGACAATTGTCATCATTTCGCATCAGGAACGCATCCTGCGGCTGGCCGACGCCGTTATCCTCGTCTCAAACGGCGGGATTGAGGGCATCACCACACAGGAAAAATTCCTCGGTGATATCGTGGATATCGACAATGCCTGCCGGTGCCGGATTGGCTGCGTCAAGGAGGGAAAAGCAGATGCTGACTGCAGTCGATAAAAAATTGCTTCAAGAGGTCGCCGACCTGCACGAGATTCCGCAGGGGGCGTA
The DNA here is from genome assembly GCA_022870705.1 of Oscillospiraceae bacterium CM. Taxonomy (NCBI): domain Bacteria; kingdom Bacillati; phylum Bacillota; class Clostridia; order Eubacteriales; family Oscillospiraceae; species Oscillospiraceae bacterium JHJ. The sequence continues at coordinate 669,041 of CP072107.1, read as the reverse complement.
CAATATCCGCAAAAACGGAAAAGGCGTCGGGCGGAACACGACGGCCAATATTGACATCGTGACAAAAAAGGATAAACCGGGCATCGATGTGATCATAAAGCCCGGAACGAAAAATGAGAGCGTGCATATCCCCGTTATTTTATCTGAGCAGATGGACGACCTTGTATACAACACCTTTGAGGTCGGTGAAAACGCCGACGTGCTGATCGTCGCCGGCTGCGGCGTCCACAACACCGGCAGCAAAAAAGCCGAGCACGACGGCGTCCATGAATTTTTTGTGCGCAAGGGCGCCAAAATGAAGTACGTTGAAAAGCACTACGGTGAAGGCGACGGCAGCGGTTCGCGCGTTCTCAACCCGACGACGATTATTGAGGTGGAGGAAGGCGGCGTTGCCGAACTCGAGATGAGTCAGATTAAGGGCATTGACTCCGCCAAACGCGATACGCTTGTCCGGCTTCACAAAAACGCCCGCCTGATCGTCTCGGAACGGCTTTTGACGTATCAGGCGCAGGATGCGGAATCAAATATCACCGTCGAGCTTTTGGAAGACGGCTCATCGGCGCAGGTCATCTCCCGCTCCGTCGCACAGGATACATCGAAACAGGTGTTTCATCTCAACCTGCGCGGCCACGCCGACTGCCGCGGCCATATCCAGTGTGACTCCATCATCATGCACGACGCGCACGTCTCCTCGATTCCGGAGATTACGGCGCTGCACGCCGACGCACAGCTGATTCACGAGGCGGCCATCGGTAAAATCGCTTCCGAGCAGCTAATTAAGCTCATGTGCCTGGGTTTGACGGAAAAAGAAGCTGAGGAGACAATTCTCAAAGGTTTTCTAGCGTAAAACGCGCATTTGCGCACCATCATATTTTAAATGGAGGAATTGATTATGAAAAAATATATCTGCCCCGTCTGCGGTTTCATCTACGACCCCGCCGAGGGCGACCCCGACAGCGGCATTGCACCCGGAACGCCTTTTGAGGACCTGCCGGACACCTGGGTTTGCCCCGTCTGCGGCGCGGCGAAAGCCGACTTCACGGAAGCATAAACCGTTGGTCCGACTGAGTGTCGCTTCAATACAAAAGAGGTGATAAACATGATATTTGAGCAGCTCAACCCGCACTACTGCCGAACGTATCTGATCAGCTCTGACGAGGACAGCCGCGTCGTCCTCGTTGACCCTGTTCTCGACCATTTTACGGATTATTTGGCGCTTTTGAAAGCCAGACGGCTCACGCTGACCCACGTTATTGATACGCACACGCATGCCGACCACATCTCCGCCTGCCCGGCACTGAAGGACGCTTTAGACTGCGCGTATATCATGCACGTCAACGCTCCTGCGATGTGTGTCACCGACCGTGCCAAGGACGGCGATACGCTAATGCTCAACGGTATTCGTTTCGATGTCGTGGCGACGCCCGGCCACACGGGTGATTCCATCAGTCTGATCGTCGGCGGGAAGCTTCTGACGGGCGACTGCCTTTTTCTTGACGACAGCGGCGGCGGGCGTGACGACCTGCCCGGCGGCAGTGCGGCTGCGCATTGGGAGAGCCTTTCAAAGCTCTCGGAGCTGCCGGATGACCTGCTCGTGTGCCCGGCGCACGAGTACCACGACAGGCGGCTTTCCACGCTCGGTCATCAAAAGGAATCCAACCCGCACTTAAAAGCGCGGACGAAAGAGGCCTTTGTGCAGTACATTGAGGACCTGCGCCTCGGCCCCGCCGACTGGATGGCCGACGTCCTGAAAGCAAATTATGCCTGCGCGCGTGACCCAAAGGGCGTTTGGATCCCCGCCGATATTGCCGCCTGCGAGCTCAAGGGCACGATGGACAAAAGCGTCAATGAGCTCGCGGTAACGATGATGACGCCGCAAGAGCTGCGGGAAGCGCTGGCGTCGGGCGCTAAACCGCTGCTGCTCGATGTCCGGCAGCCGGAAGAGCTCGTCTCAACGCTTGGCGCCATCGCGGGCGTTGTCAACATACCCATTGGCGAGCTCAGCGCGCGGCTTGGCGAGCTGGAAGCTTACAACGACAAGGAAATCGTCGTTATCTGCCGCTCCGGCGCGCGTGCCACAACGGGCGCGCAGATTTTAACGAAGGCCGGTTTCAAAAATGTGAAGGTCCTGCGCGGCGGCATGCTTGCCTGGAATTTGATGTCATAGCACTTTTGTCTACAATGCCGGTGTCCCGTGACACCGGCATTGTTTTGCCTTTTATCAGCAAATCCACCAAAACTGTGCCCACAGCAACACCCGCAACAGGCATTTTCCTGTGAATAATTTCTGACGCCGGTTGAAAACTATAACAATTATCCAAATTCTGTATCACAAGGAGAACGTTATGCCGGAACAGGATATCCAAAACGCTCTGTCGCCGCGTTCAGCCTATCAGCTGGCCGAGGTCGTTAAAACGCCGCCGCAGTACAGCGCCATTACGCCCCGATGGCTTTCAAAATTTCTTGAGCTCAAGCCTGTTGAAACGGGCATATTCCGACTCAACAAGGTGAAAAACACCGACACAGCGCTTGATTTTCTCTGCACGCAGGCCAACAGCGCCGACATTCCCGAGGGTTTTTTAGACTATGAGCTCTCCCCGCGCGAATACATCCTGACATCGGTTTCAACGATTGTCAAAATCGGTACGCGTGTTTCAGACCTCTACAGCAAACCGTTTGATCAAGTCAAGGAGCAGCTGCGCCTCGGCATGGAGACAATTAAAGAGCGGCAGGAGCATCTCATCATCAACAGCGACGACTACGGGCTGCTGAAAAATATTGACGCCGCGCAGCATCTGCGCTCGCGGCATGGCGCGCCGACACCGGATGATTTCGATGCGCTGATCGCCAAGGTTTGGAAGGAACCCTCTTTTTTTCTCGCTCATCCGTTGGCCATTGCCGCGTTTGGCCGCTCGTGCACGCGGCGCGGCGTCCCCCCTGTCGCGACAACGCTTTTCGGCGCGCCGTTTCTCACGTGGCGCGGCATTCCCATCGTCCCGTGCGACAAGCTGCACGTACGCGCGCCGGACGGTGATGGCAACGGCAAAACGGACATTCTTCTTATCCGCAGCGGCGAGAGCCGCCAGGGCGTTATCGGACTGTATCAGACGGGGCTGCCGGGCGAGCAGTCTGCCGGACTCTCTGTGCGCTTCATGGGAATTGACAATAAGGGCGTTGGCTTTTATCTGCTGTCCATTTACTGCTCGGCCGCTATTTTGACGGAAGACGCCATCGCCGTTTTGGAAGACGTCGACACAGGATATGGCGATGACTGAATGTGACGCGCAGGCTGCTGCGCGGCAGCTCACGGAAGCGGCGCTCCAAGCTTATCCCGAATTTTTCACCCCTACACCGCCGTGTGCCGAAGTGCCCTGTTTCATGCCGGGCAGCGGCGCTTTGTTCAATGCCGCCGCCATTCGCAACGATTTCCCGATTTTACACAAGCGCGTGGGCGGAAGGCCGCTCGTCTGGCTCGACAACGCCGCGACGACGCAAAAACCCGCCTGCGTTATCCGTCGTCTCGTCCGTTTTTATGAAGAAGAGAATTCAAACGTCCATCGCGCGGCACACACGCTCGCGCAGCGCGCGACGGCGGCGTATGAGCAGGCGCGCTCTACAATTGCCGCTTTTCTTGGGGCTCAGGCGGACGAAATTGTTTTTGTGCGCGGCGCGACGGAGGGTATCAATCTCGTCGCGTCGTCTTATGGCACAGCGCGCCTTGATCCCGGCGACGAAATTCTTGTCTCCGGCCTCGAGCACCACGCCAACATCGTGCCTTGGCAGTTTGTCTGCCGGAAAACGGGCGCCCTCCTCCGGGAGATTCCCATTGACGACGGCGGCGACATCGTCTTATCCGAATATGCGCGCCTTTTGACGCCGCGCGTCAAAATCGTCGCCGTGGCGCACGTCTCAAACGCCTTGGGGACGATTTTGCCAATTGCGGAAATGACGGCGCTGGCGCACCAAGCGGGCGCCGTTGTGCTCGTTGACGGGGCGCAGGCTGTCTCCCACCTGCCGGTTGATGTCCGCGCGCTGGACTGCGACTTTTATGTTTTTTCCGGGCACAAGCTCTTTGGGCCAACCGGCATCGGCGTGTTGTACGGCAAAAAGGCGCTGCTGGACGCAATGCCGCCCTATCAGGGCGGCGGCAATATGATTGAAAGCGTCACACTCTCGGAAAGCCGCTTCCAAAGCGCCCCCCAGAAGTTTGAAGCCGGAACGGGGAATTTAGCCGGTGCCGTTGGCCTCTCCAGCGCCATCGATTATGTGACAGGTATCGGGCTTGAATGCATTTCACAATACGAACAGTCGCTTCTGGCATACATGCTTGAGGAGACGCACCGCACGAGCGGCGTTTTGCTCGTCGGTCATCCGAAGCATCGTGCAGGCGTTGTGTCCTTTTCTGTTCCGGGCAGGGACGCCGCCGATATTGCCCATGCCCTCGACCGCGCGGGCATTGCCGTGCGTGCTGGGCATCACTGCGCGCAGCCCGTTTTAAAACGCTTCGGGCTTGACGGCACTGTGCGCGCCTCGCTTGCCCTCTACAACACCTTTGAGGACATCGATCTGTTTATCTATGCGCTCCGGGATGCGGTATCCCCCTCTCCAATTTTTTCCTATGATATCGGTTATCACGCGGCAAATACTATGTTTGACAGAACCTGACATCAAGGAGGGCTGAAAAAGTGAAACATAATCCCGACAACAGGGCCGATAACGTCGCGCATATCCAGAAGAGCATCGACGATACGGTTCGGAACATCCGCGAAACGGACAAGACGCTGCGCGCGACCTCGAATGACAAAACGCGCGAGGAACTCTCGGACAAGAATGAGCGGCGCAAAGAGGCGCTTGAGAGCTTCCGCCGGGAGATTAAGGACGAGGCGGCGCATCTAAAGGGCAAAAAGAACTTCTGACGATATAAAACAGCAAATTTAAGGCCGGTGATCTCACCGGCCTTAAATATTGCCTAGGTAGACGTGACGGAGGTGTTGCCTTGCGATTTCTCCGAGCCTTTGAAGCGTTTCAACGGGCGTGGGGCTTTTATCGGCGTATTGATAGCGGGGGAAAAAGCGGGTCAAATGGAGTGGAATGTCGGGTGAAACGGTACCAAGCCACGATGCCAGAGACAGTATCTCGTCCTCCCCGTCATTTTCGCCGGGGATGATGAGCGTCGTTACCTCGACATGGCACTGCCCGGCTGATATGGCAACGGTCCGTTTAACCGTCTCTAAGTCGCCTGAGAGCTTTTCGTAAAACGCCTCGGTAAAACCCTTGAGATCGATGTTCATGGCGTCTACAAGCGGCAGGAGGGCGCGCAGAGGCTCTTCACAGACATAGCCGTTTGTGACGAGGACGTTTTTGAGCTCATGCGTCTGCGCCAGGCGCGCGCAGTCCAAGACATACTCATAGCCGACAAGCGGTTCGTTATACGTATACGCAAGGCCGATATTCCCCTGGGGGCGGAGCGCCAAGGTATAGTCGATAAGCTGTTCCGGCGGCCAAAAGGCCGTTTCAGCCGTCATATCGGCCATCGAGATGGTACAGTTTTGGCAGAACGGGCAGCGCAGATTACAGCCGAAGCTTCCGACGGACAGGATGAGGCTGCCGGGGAGAAAGCGTTTGAGCGGCTTTTTTTCGATGGGGTCAAGGGCCAGACTCGTGAGCCTGCCGTAGTTGACGGCGGTGATTTTTTCGCCCGTGTTGCCTCTGGCATGACAAAAGCCGACATGGCCTTCTTCGATAAAACAGGCATGCGGGCAGATATCGCACGCTATCTTCACGTGTGGCGCACCACCTCAAAGCGCTCGAGGCTGACTTGTTCCCCCGGGCGAATCCCGGCCTTCTGCCGCGCGATGTCAATTTGCGCTTGGACGGTATCAACACCCTCCAGGTTCGGCAGCAGAAGACCGCGGCGGCGGCCGGCGGTGACGATGACGCCGTAGCGCCGAACGTCCAGCTCTTGCGGTGACGCAATTGGCTCCGGCGGTGAGAGCACGTCCACGCTGTAGACAAGACTGCTGAGCTCTTCCGGGCGCACCGCCTCAAAACGCGGGTCCTCCGAGCAGGCGCTGACGGCGTTCTTTAAAATTTCCTCGGCAATGCACCCCGTCACGGGCGCAATCGTGCCGATACAGCCGCGCAGCTGCCCGTCTTTTTTGATCGAGACAAAGACGCCGGCGCGCCGACGTCGCATTTCCTCCGGCAGCTGATCGGGGAGGTCTGCGCGTTTGCCGGTTTTGACGAAGCGTTCAATAGAAAGCCTCGCCAGGCGTACATACGGATCCGCCGCGTCGCGCAGCGCCCCGAGCCGCACGGCTTCGGCTTTGATAAAGATATCGAGAAAATGACGATTGGGCTGGGGTCCTTTCGGGATAAAAGACGCGACGCCGTAGCCGACGCCGAACGGCCCCTCGTAGGACAGAAGCTGAGCATCAACCGCCTGCCCGTCGAGCGCGCCCGCCATGATGATAAACGAGCGCAGGCCGCACTCGGCCGCCTTATCCGCGATGGCCGGAGGTATGGACAAAAAGCGCAGGAAATCGCCCGCCGCCATCGCGCCGGTGATCTCCTGATCGAATAAAGCACCCGCCGCGTCAAAGCCGTACGGCCCGCTTTCCAAAAGCTTGTGCGACAGGTCACCGCTGGCGAGCATCACGACGCTGCGCCCCAGTTTTTCAGCGGCTTTGCGCACGCACATGCCGAAGCGGTAGTGCTGCGCAAAAGACAGGCCAGACAGACCGACACGCACGAGGCGGTAGTTTTTGTACTGCTCGTTGACAAACGACAGCGGGATCATGGCCCCGTGGTCAAGCGTTTTTTCCCGTGTGCCAAGTGTCCCGGCCGCAAGGCCGTCTGCCAGCGCCTCTTCTTCAAGCGCCGCGATAAACGCCGTATCACAGTCGGCGTGCAGTTTGACGCCGGGCGCCGAGAAACGGCCCATGTCGCCTTCGGCACGTTCGCCCGGCGATATGTGGATATAGTCGGCATAAGTGACGCTGTGCGGCGTTGTGAGGACAATCGTCTGCGGGGCAAGCTGTGCAATCATTTGGGCGGCCTTCCGGCAGGCGTCAATCGTTTTTCGCAGCTTTTTTTCTTCGCCGCGCCCGATTTCCGGCAGGATAATCGGCGGGTGCGGCATGATAAAGGCGCCTGTAATCACGGTGTGACCTCCTCAAAAAGCTTCGCATTTCGTATTCTGCCGCGAACACCCCGTCCTCATTCGCCGGACAAACCGCCCAGCTCAAACGAGGCGGACGATAATCCTGTGGAGAATGTCGACAGCGTCCTCCAGATTTTTTGACGCATCCTTCAAATGATGGTAAATCTCCCGGCGGCGCAGTGCCCCCATGGCATCGCCGCTTTGAAAAGCATCCAGCATTCCGGCGCGGTAGAGCGCCTCTGTTTCAAGATGCGTTGCCCGAATGGCCGGAATATACGCCTCGGCCTTGTTCGGTGCTGTTTTCAGCATCCGGACGGACGACAAAAAGGTGTCTGACCCGAGCTGGAGCTTTTCCGCCATGCCAATGATAATTTTATCAGGCTGCATGTCAAACGTCTGCATCGCCGTCAGTGTTGATTCGGCGTACGCCAGCACCTTGTTCATTGTACGGGAAATGTAATAAATGTCGCCACGATCAAATGGTGTTGAAAACGCCTCCACCAGTTGGCGTTCCAGCTCCTTGCGCGCGCGGTCGGCTTCGTTATACAACGCCTGCATCGTCTCGGCATCTACCACACTGCCGCCGTCAAGCCAGCGCAACAGCGCACCGACGGCGCGGCTGTTTAATTCCCCCTGCTCCTCCAGAAGCTTGATAAAGTCATATTTCACCGGAAAAAGCCGTGCAAAAAAGCCTGTGTTCATTCTGCTCACCTCATAATTGCCCTTGATAAGACGCTCATGACAAGATAGACAACAGCCGCCGCCGCGCCGGCAGCCGGAATGGTAATGACCCACGAGACGATAATATCCTTAACAACCTTCCAATTGACCATACGAAAATTATCAGCCGCGCCGACACCCATAACGGTGCCGACGACGACGTGCGTTGTTGAAACAGGTGCGCCCGTGGCGTTGGCAAAGAGCAGTGACATGGCCGAAGACAGCTGGGCGCTGAGACTGTGCACCGGTTTGAGTTCATAGATGCCTCTGCCAACTGTTTTCATGATTCGCCAGCCGCCCAAAAGCGTCCCCAAAAACAAAAAAGCCCCGCTGCCAAGCCGCGCCCAGATTGGAACGGTGCTTGCGGAGGCGCCGCCCCCGGCAGCAAGAGCCAAGATAATGAGACCAAGTATTTTTTGTGTATCGTTCGCCCCATGGGAAAATGACAGACCGGCTGTAACGACCCACTGCAGGCGTTTGAGCCATTTGTTTGCGGCAGCTTTCGCGTTTCTTAAAAGAAGCATGGCGGCTTTTTCAGCGGCAAACGCCAGCACAAAGCCTAAAAGCGGCGATAAACCGAGAGACACGACGATTTTCACGATGCCGACAAACTGGTGCCCCGCCGCCGCCAGCTCCCGAACGCCCCACAAAACATGGCCGGGCCCTGATGAAACGATAACCGCGCCGACAATCCCGCCGATCAGCGCATGTGTTGAGCTTGACGGCAGGCCAAACCCCCATGTGACGGCGTTCCAGAGCGTCGCACCGATAATGGCAGCCAGCAGTACATAAAGCAGCGGCACCGACGCCGGAAGATCAATGACGGACGAGATGGTGTTAGCAACCAAACTGCCGCCGAAAACGGCCCCGGCAAGCCCGAAGAACGAAGCAAGCAAAACAGCAATGCCCGGCGACGCCGCACCGCAGGCGATAAACGTTGCCACAACGGAGCTTGCGTCGTGCAGGCCGTTGGACAGCGCAAATATAAGACCTGCCGCGATTACGGCGACAACAATGACCTGAACCGTTCCTTCCGCCATATGCCTGAAACAGTCCCATCAGAAAACGAGCGCGATCATGAGACCTAACGCCGCCCCGGCAAACACCTGCATCGGCGTATGGCCAACAAATTCCTTCAGCTTTTCCTCTGGCGTTAAGTCCTGCCCGAAGGAATCAATAAAGGCGATCATCTGGTTGAGAACCTTTGCCTGTTTACCCGCCTCCAGTCGAACGCCCATGGCGTCGTGCATAACGATAAAGGCCAGCATGGCCGAAATACCAAACTGATAAGAGGACAGCCCGTAATTCAACGCGCATGTCGCAGCAACGGCCGTCACCGTCGCCGAGTGGCTGCTCGGCATGCCGCCGTCACCAACGAGGCGTGGCAAATCGAGCTTTTTGTTGACAACAGCATGGATGAGCGTTTTCAGCACCTGAGCCGACACCCATGCGATGGAACCATTGATGATGATCGCGTTTCTCACAAGCTGCAAAAACCAGTCCATACAGGCTGTCATCCTTTAAAAGTAGTTTCATCATGATACCACAGGCACGCGCAAAAAACAATGAGAAAGCACAGACGGCGTCAAATGATGGCCGCTTTTGTATGCATCGGTGCGTTACGAAAGGGGGATTTCCCCAACGCCGCCCAAGACAACACGCGGCCGATAGGGGTACTTTTCCATGATTTTCTCCGTCGTCACGCCGGAGAGAACGAGTACGGTATCCAAGCCGCTTTCGATACCGGCAATGATATCCGTATCCATGCGGTCGCCGATCATCGCCGTCTCTTCGGAATGCGTGCCGAGCAGGCTAAGGCCCGTCCGCATCATCAAGGGGTTCGGCTTTCCAATGTAATAAGCGCTTCGCCCAGTCGCCAGCTCAATCGGCGCGACAAGCGCCCGGCAGGCGGGGATAATGCCGTTTTCACTCGGCCCCGTCAGGTCGGAATTTGTTCCGACAAGCTTGGCCCCTGCCAAAACGAGGCGGACGGCGAGACAAATTTTTTCATAATTATACGTGCCTGTCTCCCCAACGACAACATAATCGGGGTTAATGTCATTACTGGTGATGCCGGAATCATGCAGCGCGTTAAATAAGCCGGGCTCACCGATGGCGTAGGCGCTGCAACCGGGATGCTGGCGACTTAAAAATTTTGCCGTGGCGAGCGCGCTCGTATAAAAATGGCTTTCATCGACATCCAGCCCCATACGATAAAGCTTTTGCTGCAGCTCCCTCGGTGAGCGGCCGCTGGCGTTTGTGAGAAAAAGGAACTTTTTATTCTCCCTGTAAAGCCAGTCCACAAATTCCTTGACCCCAGGCAAGAGCCTGTCCCCATGGTATATTACGCCGTCCATATCGATAATATAGCCTTTTTTCCCTCTGATAATATCCATTATAGTCCTTTCCGCGCCGCCGCCGGCGCGCTTTGTTCTCCTGCCCTTCATCGTCACATTATAGCGTTTTATTTTCATCGCCGTCAATCAGAATGCCGTTAAATATGACCTCTGCGCGGTACCGTCTCCGGTTTTTGTGCTGCCGATGCGGAATTTCAACGTCATCGGACAATATGTTCAAAACATACAATAAAAGTAGAAATTGAGCAGAAAATCGTACTTAGGACTTTACATCGAATTGGCCGATATGATAGATTCAAATATATACATCCTAATTTTGACCCGATGCGACACTACTTCATTGTCAATAAAGATTGAGGGGGAGCAATCATTATGAAATTCTGTCCAAACTGCGGAAAAGAACTGGGCGACGAAGCTGTCTTCTGTACGGGCTGCGGGGCCGGTATCGGTAACGCCGCGAGTTCAAATCCGCCTGCTTCAACAGGCGGCGCTTATGACGCTTCGAACACAGCCAGCGCTCCAGTTCAGAACGGATCAAACCAGCAAGGCGGGGCACAGCAGGGTCCGGCGTATTACCAAAACGCGCCCCAGGGCCAACCGTACTATCAAAACACGCCGCAAGGTCAGCCGTACTATCAAAACGCACCGTATCCGGGCGGCCCGGCATACCCCGGCGGGCCCGGCGGCGGGAAAAAAACACTGCCGATCATCATCGCCGTTGTGGCGGCTGTTGTCGTAATAGGCGGCGTGATTACAACATTTCTGCTCCTGTCCAACAAAAACAACACGAGCCTCGCCGGAGGCCCCGGCACCTCCACCAACGTTCGCCCGCCAGCCGACACTGCAACACCGGTTGTGACGGATATGAGCATTCCGCAGGCACTTGCCGACTTTGATACGGCCACCGCCGACAACATTCTGGCTGCTTTTGAGGATATCGGCCTCGACGCCAACGCCATTTCAAATTTCGATACTTATTCAGAAGCTGACGTCGGCACTGTTTACACCTTCACTTATAAGGGTTCCGTCGTTGATTTGCTCGTCTACAGCGACGGCTCGGTGTACAGCATTGAGACTAAAGGGACGCAGGTCTATCTCGAAGGATATGAGTCCTACTCTATGTCCGATTATCTCGGCGGAACAACGCATTACGACGAGAGCTATCCGGACAGCGGCTATGTATTCTACAAGGATGAGCAGGATATTGACGGTGCGCTTTTAGTTACAACGAAGCCCGGTAACGACTATGCCGTGGAAATCATCAGCTCTGACGGCCAAACGCTCATCAGCGCCTTTTACATACAAGGCGGCGAGACGGAATATCTGATGGGCCTTCCGACTGGCACCTATGAAATCAGATATGCTGCCGGTCCAACCTGGTATAACACTGACGAGCTGTTCGGCGATGGCACGGTTTATTTCGTCCTTGACAGCCAGGTAACCGTCACGAAGTCGGAAGACAGCCTCATTGTCCTCGACGCCGCGGGCAGCGGCACATCGGCCTCACCGATTACTTACGACGAGTTTTAATTTCATCAGACAAAAAACCGACCCCGCGCTTTTAAGGCGCGAGGTCGGTTTTTTATCTAAGCGATATGGGGCTTTGCGTCATCGTTGTTATTTTCACGGCGCGGCCGGAGCCAGAAAACCGTGATGCCCAGCGTATAAAGGGCGCAGGCCAGATAGAGAAGGACCCTCACGTATGGGACAAACAAAAGGATTTTGACAGCGGCGGCGCCAAGGCTTGAAGACAAGTAACGATTGAACCGCGGCAGTAAAAGCCGCCCGAGAACGATGCCGGTTACAGCTGGTGCCAGATAAAGCACAATACCGTAGATGATTAAAACGACGATGCTAAGAGGGATGGCCACGATTGTCACCATACAGATGAGCGCGGCGACCGGGATGACAATCAGCGCAATCAGACCGAACAAAAGCGCTTTTCCCCACCGCTTTTTGAATTCCACGGCGCGCTGCTTGAAATAGCCGCCTCGGAACAGCGTCAAGAAAATGGCCAGCAAAACGTTTGTCACAATGCCGAGGATGCCCATGATGACAGCCATTCGGCTGATACCGCGTACAGCGTTTGATGCCTTTTCATTGTTCCGTTGCATCACGCGCTGAAAGGTTACCTTTGACGCGTCGATCGTCGGCGGAAGCTCGGGCTTGACGGTTGCGTAAATCGTGACATGGCCGCCGACGGTTGCACTGCGGCCAAAGGTGATGTGGTCGCTGCGGATTACAGCGTTGTTCAAGATGCTGCCGTCTACGGTGACGGTCGTTCCCGCCATATACAGGTCCGTCGCCGTGCCGCCAAAATTGAGGCTTGCCCCGGCGAGGTATACGCCCTTGGCTTCCGTCCCGGCGCTGATTGTCACGTCGCTCCCCGCACCGTAAATGTTCCGGGCGCTTTTCGCGCGCACGGTGACGGTCTGCCCCATAGCGAAAATATTCTGGACGGCGTTATCGTCGGTAATGACGATGCTGCGGCCGCCGGCGATAATGTCCCCCGTGACGCCCGCTTCGAGCTTGACGGTCTGCCCGAAGGCGACATAGTCCCCCTGGACGCTTTTGTCTGCAATGACGTCCCCGGCCATGTCAAACTTATTCCCGGCGCTGTCAAAATTGGCAGCTGAGGCTGTTCCGGCGAGCGATAATATGGTAATAACACTGAGTAGGAGCGCTTTGATCGTTCTCATAAAATCTTCCTTTATTCGAGATAATACCGGCTTTAGTATGGCTGTTTCAGCACTTTTCATGCCGATGAAGAACGGCACAGATTTTACCATCGTCTGCCTTTGGGTATATATGGCGCAAAAATACGGTGCAAGGCCTTACCCTTGCACCGTATTTTTATGATGCGCCGAACGCATTGATGACAGCGTGTTCGCCGTGCTTGTGGGTCAGCTCTCCAGACTGCGCTGCTGCTGCTTTGCGACGGTGAGCGCAACGATCAGGAGCGCTGCGGCAAACCCGAGCTGGATGAGCATATCGGAAAGGATCGGCCTGATACGCGTCAAGTCAAACGACGAGAGGCTCCGAATGGTGTTGACGGCACTGACATACCAGTAACCGGGCGTTAAGCTTGCAATTTTCAATACGGTGCCGCTGAGCAGCTCCTGCGGTACAAAAACGCCGCTGATAAAGCAAATGCTGAGGGAGACGATGTTTGTAAAGGCCGCCTGCGCAGTAGGACTTTTGATGAACTTGCCGCCAAGAAACCCGATGGTCAGACAGACGATAGTAAAAACCAGCGCATTGAGACACAGGAGCACAGCACCGCTATCGAGCGTGAATCCGCCGAAAAGCCCAAGCGAGAGGGCGCAGAGTGCAGCCCAGACAGCGAGGGCAAAAACGGCATTGCCCAAAAATAGGCTCAGACTCAGGCGCAGCGGGCGCAGCGGTGAACAGGCGTTTCTTTTTCTTATTTCACCGTCGTTAAAAGCCATTGTGACCGTTGTGATGCCCATGATGAGCGTTCCTAAAATGGCATACGCCGCGTATTGAAAGTAGTCGGCAAGACCCGCTGTTTTTTGATGGCCGGCGCTTGACGCCATGTCGATCCGAACGCTTTCATCGAGGTTTTGGAGCGTTTTCGTAACAATCTCCTGCTCGCTCAGATTCGGAAGGCTTTTATGATACAGCCGGACGACGTTTAAATACTTGTTGACGAGCATGTCGATGCTGACACTGCTTGTTGACATCGCCTGCGTCGTTTTTGCGAGCGTGACGGTGTCCGCGCCGCTCATAAAACTCTCCTCAAAGCCGCTCGGCACACGGAGGATGTACGAAACCTTACCGTAAAAGAGCGCATCCTGCAGGCTTTCCTTTGTGTCAGCCACTTGGACGAGCTGCGCGTTATTGGCCAGATATGACTTGAGGCCGCTCACAAGGGCATTGTCGCTATCATCACTGATAAAGGCGATTTTGACCATCGTGGCATTGAATACCTGCGTTGTCTGGCTGCCGGTCAGACTCGAAATGATGACCGAAATGGCAATAAACATGCCGAAGTAAATCAGCAAACTGGGCAGATACTTTCTGATAATTTTCAGATATGCTTTAAAGACTGGCATACTTCCGCCCCCTCGTTACAAGATACACGCCGATGGAAAAGACAACCGAGAACGCCAGCATGAGAGCGATATTGAGGAAGAAGCGCACGTTCGCGCCATAGCAATAAAGAGCGTAAAAGGCATCTGAAATAAGATTTGCCGGATTGATATAGGCCATAATCGGCACGGCGTTGACAACGAGGTACTTGAGCGAGACGTTGACCATACCCGCCAAACTGGAGAGCACGAGGCTCACCGCCAGCGTTACCGCCAGGCGCACGCCGTTGTTTTTCACCAAGGCCGCGACAAATGCCCCGAACGAAACACCCATGAGACTGGCGAAAAAGCATGTCAGAAGCACATAGCCGAGCTGCGTCCCGAAACCGACCTTTAACACAAGGGCGATAAACGCCACGACAAGGACAAGCGATAAAAAGTGGATCAAAATGGCGGCGCAGACCGATGCGGTGAACGCCTTCATTTTGTGAACCGGCGCAAGATTGAGGCGCGTGGCGTGCGGCGAATTATCGGCCTGAATATCCTCTATTTCTTTGATCCCCCAAAAGCTGCCGAATAGTGCCGCCATCGCCAAGAGCCCGTAATAATAGACGGCCAAAGAGTCGGCCTGTGTTTTGCCGGATACGGCACCCTTGATGTAATTGGCGCTCCCGTCATAGCTCAGCGTTGCGGCGGCGGCGGGGTTTTCTCGGACAATCGTCGTCACGGCCGAGCCGACCTGTGTGACGCTGTCCATAAATTCCTTGATAAAGGACTGGTCGAAACCGGAATCCTTGACAACGACGTGCGCGCCGCCGTCAAAGACGATATAGCCCTTGATCTGATTGCTTTCGAGATCTGCCTGCGCCGTTTCAAGCGTCGTATACGTCACATGGAAGAGCTTTTCCTGATTGTCACTGTTATCGTCCGACACGGCTTTGAGCGTCTCTGCAACGGCTGTTTGGCTTTTATAGGCCGCGTTGTCAACAACGTCGATGGGGATGCTTTTGAAGGATTCCGCACTGGCGAGATTAGAAAAAGCGAGCGAGAAAACAAACGCCAAAAACATGGGGTAAATGAGCGTCCAGAAAATCTCGGCCTTGCCTTTTGTCAGGATTTTCAACCTGTATTTAAACACATGCCCAAACATGGCCGTCACCCCTCGTCCCGCAGCTGCTTGCCGGTAATCTCCAGGAACACGTCGTTGAGCGTCGGCAGCTCGCAGTAGATTTTGCCGTAGGCAATGCTGTTGGCGTTAAGATAGTCAAGGACTGCTGTCAGGTTGTTTTTGCCCCGCTCCGATTTAACGACAAGGTCTGATCCGATGATTTCAGCAGAGCCGATATGCCCAAGCGCCTTGATGCCGCCGAGAACGCTGGAATCGGGATTTAGCAGCTCGGCTGTAATCTTTTCCCCAACATTGATCATACCTTTAAGCTCGTTTGTCGTACCGGTCGCGATTGTTTTGCCCTTATCCATGATGGCGATGCGGGAGCAGATCTGCTCGACCTCCTCCATGTAATGCGAGGTATAGATGACGGTGGCACCGTCTTGGTTGAGCTTTAAAATGCCCTCAAGAATGCTGTTGCGGCTTTGCGGGTCAACAGCGACGGTCGGCTCGTCTAAAATAATGAGCTTCGGCTTGTGGGCAATGCCGCAGGCAATGTTCAAGCGCCGCAAAAGGCCGCCGGAGAGCTTCTTCGGCAAAAACTTGCGGAAGTTTTGAAGCCCCACAAATTCGATAGCCTCTTCAACGAGCGCTGCGCATTTCTTTTTATCGGGGACGTACAGCCCGCAGAAATACGCAATGTTCTCCGTAACCGTCAGTTCCTTGAAAACGGCGACATTCTGCATGACGATGCCGATATCCCGTTTTGCGTCATACGAGTCTGGGTTCATCGGCTTATTAAAGACCTCGATCGTGCCCTTATCGTATTTGAGCAGCGACAGAATGCAGCCGATGGCCGTTGTCTTGCCCGAGCCGTTGGGGCCTAAAAGCCCGAACACCTCACCTTCCTGCACCTCGAGATTAAAGTGATCCAGGGCAATCAGGTCGCCATAGCGTTTGACGAGGTTTTGCACCTTGACTATCATGTGGTTTTCCCCCTTTGCTTGATAGTGCCATCATACTGCAAACAATCGTCACAGGGCAGTGTAAACCCTCCTGAAATCGGTATGACAAATGTCATATTCGCTGTCGCCGTGCGATTGCAAAAGGTTTGTGCTTCTGTTAAAATAGCGCTGTCAGAGATTTCCGGGAGGGGGCGGGGCCGTGGACAAATATATCGACAAGCTCACCGTGTTCGTCCTATGCGGTGTTTTGTACGCGAAGGATCACATGGGTCTTTATCTCATTGTACCTTTACTCTGCGTCATCATCATAAGTGCCCTCATAAGCTATCTGGACGACGAGCGTGCAACGCTTGCGGGGCTTCTTTTTTTCTGTGTCTTATGTGCTTTATTCCCGGTGTTTCTCTTCTTTCTGCCCGTCATTTTCTACGATGTTTATTTCACAAAATATCAGGCCGTGCTGGTTTTTTCAGTCATCCCCGCCGGTATGGGCTTTTCGTCCCTGCCGGTTGACACCTGCATTTTTATCGTCCTGCTGGCCGGACTTGCCTTTTACATCCGGCGGCGGACACGGTCTCTGTTGACCGTTCAAACCGCTTATATTAGCTTGCGGGACAGCTCTAAGGAATTCTCGCTCCGACTGGAGCAAAAGAATAAGGACCTGATGGACAAGCAGGATTATGAACTGAGCCTGGCAACGCTGACTGAGCGCAACAGAATCGCGCGGGATATTCATGACAGTGTCGGCCACGTGCTGTCAAACGCCATTTTGCAGACAGGCGCGCTTCTGGCAACGTGCCGGGATGACGCCCTGCGCGCAAGGCTGACAACGCTGAAGGAGACGCTCACGAGCGGCATGACGAGTGTCCGCGAGAGCGTTCACGACCTGCACGACGAATCGGTCGACCTTTCCCTTGAAACGAAGCGCCTGACGGACGGCTTTGATTTCTGCGCCATCACGCTCGACGCTGATTTAGACGGCAACCCGCCGAAAAGCGTCAAATACACGCTTTTGTCGGTCGTGCGGGAATCGTTGTCAAACGTCATCCGCCATTCAGACGCCACCCACGTCGCCGTGACGCTGCGGGAGCACCCGGCATTGTATCAGCTTATCGTCAAGGATAACGGCACGCATAAAAAGACGCCGGGAGACGGCCTCGGTCTGAAAAATATCGCCCAGCGCGTCGAGAGCCTTGGCGGTATCGCCCACACGGGCTTTGACGGCGGCTTTACCGTTTTTGTCTCTATTCCTAAGCGAGGTGATTTGCCATGAACATTGTGATCGTTGACGACGACAGGCTTGTCGGTATTTCCCTGAAAACAATTATTGAGGCCGAGGCTGGATTCACCGTTGCCGCTGTCGGCACAAGCGGTGAAGACGCCGTCACCCTGTACGACAGCGTGAAACCCGATATTCTCCTCATGGACATCCGCATGGACACGATGACAGGGCTCGACGCGGGCGCGCTAATCCTGAAAGCGCACCCGGAGGCAAAAATTCTCTATCTCACAACGTTTTCGGATGATGACTATATTATCAAAGCCCTGAAGATCGGCGCGCGCGGTTATCTGCTCAAGCAGGATTTTGAGTGTATTGTCCCGGCGCTGAAAGCGGTATACACCGGGCAGAGCGTTTTCGGCGAGGATATTGTTGCAAGGCTCCCCGGCCTGCTCACCCAGACGAAGAAAACAGACCTTGCCGAATTCGGCCTCACCGACAAGGAGACGGAAATAATCGCCCTCATCGCCGAGGGCCTTTCTAACCGCGAAATTGCCGCCGCTCTATATTTAAGCGAGGGCACCGTCCGTAACGCGGTCAGCGTTATTATGGATAAGCTCGGCTTCAAGCGCCGGACGCAGCTGGCGATCTTTTATTATAAAAACGCCCGGGGGTAGAAGGCAGCATCAAAGTTTACATAAGATAATAAATAAAAAAGGTACAGAGACTCTGTACCTTTTTACTGTTTAATAGGCTTTTTATGTATTCATCCGATTGGCGCTGTCGAAAGCCAGTGGGCTGCGCTCGCATTCGTCGTCGTCCATGGCGATCTGGCAACAGTAGCGGCTGCCCTTCATGCGCTCGGAGGCGTAGCACAGGCCGTTTGTGCGGCTGTCGAGATACGGGTGGTCGATCTGGTCGGGGTCGCCGATGAGAACGATTTTGGTGCCCTTCCCGGCGCGCGTGACGATGCCCTTAACCTGCTTTGGCGTTAAATTCTGCGCTTCGTCAATGATGACCCAGTTTTTCTGGATCGAGCGGCCGCGGATGTAGGCGATGGCCTCCGTTGTGACGATATTGCGGTGAAACAGCTCGTCAACTTTGTCCCTGAGCTCGTTTTCGTTTTTATAGCGCTCATTCTCGTCGCTGTCCAGAAGAATCTCCAGATTGTCGATCACCGAGCGCATAAACGGCGCGAGCTTCTCCGTTTCGCTGCCGGGCAGATAGCCGATATCCTCATCAAATTTGACGTTGGGACGGCAAACAAGAATCTTGCGATACTGGCGCTCCTTTATGGCCATAACTTTGTGCAGGCCGACGGCGAGAGCAAAGAACGTTTTGGCCGTCCCTGCGGCGCCCTTGACGATGACAAGCGGCATATCGTCGCAGCTCATCATCAGAGCCTCCTGCATAAACTTCTGCCCGACGTTACGCGTCTTGACGCCGAAGGGGCGTTCCTCAAGATACTGGAGCGCGACGATTTTTTCACCGTCAAACCGGCCGAGTGCCGAATGCTTTATGCTCTCGTTGCTGACGAGGACGATGAATTCGTTTAAAACCGGCGTATACGGCAGCGCTTCGCCGGTATCGGGGTCAACGGCGGCGGCGTATTTCACATCCAACGAGCCTTTTTTATAAAACTCATTGAGCTTTTTCGTCGCGACATATAGCGTCACGCGCCCTCTGTACCCCCTGTCCGGGGTGTCGACCTGCTCGTTTTTATAATCCTGCGCCGGGACGCCGATGATATCGCATTTGATGCGCTGAAAACCGTCCTTCGTGACGAGAATGGCCTTTTCATGCCGCTGCACCAGGCCTTTACAAACCTTTAAAATCCTGTTGTCAGCTTTTCCGGCATGCCAGGCCTCGGGGAGCGTGACATCGGTAAAGTTGAGCTCAACGCGCAGGCAGCCCCCGCCTGGGAGCGGCACGCCGCGTGTCAAATCGCCCTTTTCACGCAAATCATCCAAGAGCCGCGCCGTTTGACGGGCGTTGGCGCCGAGCTCGTTCATTTCCTTTTTCATACGGTCGAGTTCTTCGAGGACGACCTCTGGAATGACGACGTCATTATCGCCAAAAGCGTAAATCGCGTGCGGTGTCTGCAGCAGGACATTGGTATCAAGGATATATGTTTTTTTCACAGGTCCGCCCCCATATGTTGTGAGTATGCTGTTATTTTAACACTTCGATATGCGAAAACTGTTAGACGGATGTCAGATGTCTGTAAAAAAGCCTGCGTTCTCTCATGCTATATTTTTCGGCGCATTTTACACGATCTTTAGCAAGATACCGGTGTGAAAAACGGTCACCATATTCCTTGAATTTCTCCTGCGTCATGGTCGGTAAAAAAGGCTGCCGAGTCAAAATATCGGTTACCCTTGCTGCCAAACGTCGTGTCGGCGTTGACCCATCTGTCGTTTTTGTCGTCATAGATCTGATTCCACGAGTGCTCAAGCCAAACGCTGCCGTTGTAGCCCTTGCCGGTCACGAGACGAACCTTGATGCCGACAGCCCGGCACATGGCAACGTATAAACAGGCTTTGTCAAAGCAGATGCCGCGACGCGAATAAAACGCCGCGACAGCACCGGATGGCGCCGTCCAATCGTTTGTCATAATTGAAGCCGCCTTATCGTTGTCATAGGCGATGTTATCGGCGACCCATTCATAGAGGATTTCGCCTTTCTTGTAAGCGCTCCCGGCAGCGCCGACAAGCGATATAGCCATATTGTCGATATCCGGGTCCGACGTGACGGCATCGTCGACCAGAACACCGTTAATATAGACCCGGACGAATAGCCGCCGCCCTTCCGGAGAGAGACAGTCGACGGCTTTGTCAACCGTCTCGTCAAGTGCCGCCGGAAACCGGCGGACGATGTTTGACGTCAAAATCGGCTGGACGGCGAAATCGTCGACGAGGCGGTAGACGGCGGAGCCGGAAATCGCACTGCCAAGCGTGGCATTACCGGAAATGCCGGTATAAAAATTACACAGCAACGTCACCAGCAACAGAAGCCAAACAGCTTTCGGCAGCTGCCAGAGCGAACCGGCAAGACGCCTGAAAAGAGCGCATCCGGAGGTAGTGACACGGCCGAGCTTGTCCGACAGGGGACGGAGGACCCGTGTCACGAACGGTGAGGCCAAAAGCTGCAGCGCACCGTTAAGCCCAACGAGCAGCAGAATCGCGAGGACAATCGCCGCTAGGACATCACCCCCCGATAGCGTCTGCCCCAGAAACGGAATGTCGGCCAAAAAACGAGGCAAATCAACACCCGACAATAATAGCCCCAATAAAAGAACAGACAGCCATGCCGAGACTATAAAAATGACGGCACTGAGCGTCACATTCAACGAGTAATAAATCCGCTCGGGGGTTAGCGGGCGAAAAAGGCCGACCAGCAGCGGTACAAAAAATGCGGCACCCAACAAAAAAGATATGAAATTACCTTGAAAAATGGCCATAACAATGCTCCAAACGTCAACTTGTAAGCTCTTGTTATTATGCCGTTTTTCTCTTTTTTCCAAACAGCGGCGTTCCGGCAGCCGTACAGCCGCCTTAGCCATTGAGTAAAGCAAAGCCGCCGAACGCTGTCCGGCGGCTTTGCTGACATTTTTAATCTTCTAAATCGTTACATTAATCGCCGGTGCCGACTGCCTGCCAGATCGGGCTGCTCGTTTTAAAGGCAGTCAGCTGCTGATAGGTGAGCAGGATCTCGACATGGTCTCCCATCACATGTGGCACAGAAACGGAGACCATCAGGCCTTCATCGGTCAGGTAGGAGGCGGTTGCCCAGCCTGACGTGTCGGCATTTTTCAGCTGCTCGAGCCAGCTCTCTGTATCCATCCCGCCGAGGACTTCACGGATGGCGTCCCGCGTATCGTCCGTCATGTCAAAGCCCATGGAGCTGTAGGTCCCGTTAATTAGCGCGGTGACGAAGCTTTCATCGATTTTAACGAGGTCTTTGAGCTTAACTGCTTTAACATTCTTGGCGTCGATCGTCACGGCATACAAAAAGAGATTCGGATGCGCCGCGCCAGTCACCTCGCTGTAGCCGTCAAAGCTGATGCTAATAACGTCTGGACTGTTGTAGGTCACCGCGTACGTCATCTCATAGTCAGCCATATCGCTGCTTTTAACCTCGTCAAGATCGCGCATGGCGGCCTCATAAATCAGCTTATTGAGCTTATCTTGCTTTTCCGTGTCGGACAAGTTTTTGATTTGCGGATATTTGAGTGAAATGACACCGTCGGCATACGTCTTTTCTTCAAACTGGTAGCCGGAAGCCGGGACGATATCAGTCGGCGATGCACTTGGTGTTGTGGACTCCCCAGTCTCACCTGATGTCTGCTGCGGGCTTGACGATGCGTTTTCAGCTGCTTTTCGGCAGCCGCCGAGAACGAGCGCTGCTGCCAGAAGCAGAGCCAGCAGAAAAAGGCCTTTTGCATTTTTCATGGTATCGCACCTCTTCATTTAAGTTTATCTCTATTTAAGCAAACCGCAACCCACTTGTCTACGAGAATTTTGCGTTCGGCACCAGATTAATGTTTGTACAACATTAAATTATATGTTAAAAAGACGTCTTAACAGCATCCGAAAACAAAAAGAACCGCACCCGGTTTTCAGGCGCGGTTTTCTAACGCTTGATTAAATTCTGCCTGTTTCAGGAAGAGGTTTCTACTTAACGTACGTTAGTATTCTGTTATAACGTTTGTTAAATATCAGTTTTCCACCATATGCCCACGGGTTATCCCCATTTGCCTGTTATCAACGCCGGTAAGGCCTTATAAAGGTCACAAAACAGGTGTCGGCACGGTTCTGGCGTTAACATAATTTTATACGAAAAGTTCTTTCGTATAAAAGGCGTCGTTTCTTACATTTTATACCGTTTTTATTCCGTTCGTCTATAACGTTGCATTTGTAACATGATTATGTTTACTGGCGGCCCCAGTTGGCCTCAATTTTTTATTATATATTGTTTATCGGTTTATTCATGCTGAACTTTAATGAAAATGCGGCTTTTTCATTTTCTTTTTTCCCGGCATGGTTTCAGGCGTTTGCGCCCGGCTCAGGCATATCTTGAAGCCTAAACGCCTGTTAAAACCGTTTGACAACCTTTATGTGAGCGCATATACTGAAGCTGAATTTTAGCGATCTTTACCATTGCAGGAGAACGACATGGTATTTTCCAGTATCGGTTTTCTTTTTATCTTTCTCCCCGCGCTTTTGATCCTATATTTCATCATACCGCGGCGCTTTCGTGAAGCCAGAAACGTTGTGCTTCTTGGCTTCAGCCTTTTCTTTTACGCCTATGGCGGGCCGCGATTTCTGCTGGTAATGCTCGCCTCTATTTTTTTAAACTACGTCTGCGGTCTTTTCGTCTCAAACCGATACGGTGAAAAGACACGCCGGTTTTTTTTGCTGGCGGCCATCGTTTTAGGCCTTGGCCTGCTTGGCTGGTTTAAATATGCACGATTTTTTGCCGAAACGATTAACGCCCTTGGTACGTCTCTCCCCCTCCCGGCGGTAACGCTTCCGATCGGCATTTCTTTTTTTACGTTTCATGGGCTGAGCTATATTATCGACGTCTACCGCGGCACGGCGCAGCCGATGAAGAATCCGCTAAAGGTCGCCTTATATATTTCCTTGTTCCCACAGCTTGTGGCCGGCCCGATTGTCCGCTATTCAACGATTTCAGACCATTTGACCGTCCGGCATGAGAACCTGGCCGATTTTTCCGAAGGGGCCATGCGCTTTGTTTTCGGGCTGGCGAAAAAAATGCTGCTCGCCAACACCCTCGGCGTCATTGCCGACACCGTTTTCGCCCGGCCTGACGGCGGCTTGTCGACCGGCCTTGCCTGGCTCGGCGCACTGGCATACACCGGGCAAATCTATTTTGATTTTTCTGCATATTCGGATATGGCGCTCGGCCTTGGGCGCATGTTCGGCTTTCATTTTCTCGAAAACTTTAATTATCCGTACATCGCCGCCTCCATTACGGACTTTTGGCGGCGCTGGCACATTTCTCTGACAACGTGGTTTCGCGATTACGTTTATATCCCGCTTGGCGGCAATCGCTGCGGGCGATGGAAAAATGTTCGCAACATCGTCATCGTCTGGCTGCTAACCGGCTTCTGGCACGGCGCTGCGTGGACTTTTATCGCCTGGGGCCTTTACTTCTGCGTTTTGCTGCTGGGCGAAAAATTTCTCTGGGGCAAGTTATTAGAAAAAAGCCCTTCCCCGCTCCGCCATATCTATACGCTCCTCCTCGTCGTCATCGGGTGGGTTTTCTTCCGGGCAGACACGTTTGGACAGGCTTTTCATTTTATTGCCGTTATGTTCGGCGGCGGCGCACCTGAAAGCGGGCAGACGCTGTATCTCCTTTATGAATACTGGCCGGAGCTCCTCGTCTCCGTCATTGCCGCCATGCCGGTTAAAAACGCTGTACAAAAACGGCTTGAAAAAGCGCCATCTATTTCTGGCCGACTGCTGCTAGCGGCAGGCCCCCGTCTTCTGGCGCTTTTTTTGTTTGCCCTATCGTATTTAAAATTGGTTGTCGGTTCATTCAACCCATTCATTTATTTTAGGTTTTAAAGGAGGCGGGGCTGAATGAAGCTTCAAAAGGCATCTAACGCGCTATTCCTTTTTTGTTTTCTTACCTTCATTTATATTGGTGCCGCGGCGACCCTCCTCAAACCAAGGGCGGATACCTCCTATTTCGAAAACAGGCCGCTCGCTGCCGCCCCTGTCCTGTCATCATCGTCTTTCATCGACGGGAGCTTTTTTGCGGCGTGGGAGACGTATTTGAAGGATCATGCCGCCGCACGTGAAACGCTTTTAAAAGTGGGTACCATGATCGACTTAAACGTTCTGCACCGCCCCGTTGTCAACGACATTGTTCCGACAAACGGCCTGCTGCTGAGCTACAACGACTATAAAGTTGTCGACAGCGCCAAAATCGAGGCTGCGTCGGCAGCAATGGCCGATAGTATGAAAGCCCTGAAGGACATGATGACGCAAGACGGCGGCACCTTTTGTTTCGTTGCTGTTCAAGGTCAAACCGATTATGACAGCCAAGAATATCCGGCATATTTGGACAACGGCGGCGCCCTTGCCGACACCGTTGTGACGGATTTCAAAAAGGATATGGCCGACCGCGGCGTGCCGTTTGTGGATCTGGGCGATGTTTTTGATGATCTCGGCCATCCGGCAGGCTATTATTCAAAGTCTGACCACCACTTCACCTTTGAAGGGGCTTTCAGCGCCTATCAGGCCATTATTCGGCAGATTGAGCATGATAGCGGCAAATCGCTGCCGCAGCTCACGTCTGACGACATCACGTTTGAAACGCTGCCGAATCCTTTTTTAGGCTCACGCGCCCGAAAGCTGTTCAATCTGATCGACACAAACGAGCATGCCGTTATCGGCACGCTGAAAAACCCGATATCTTTTACCCGCGTCAATAACGGTGTCACGGTACCGGCAACGGTTTACGCGCTGCCCGCGTCACCGGACGAGACGGTCTCATACACCGTCTACATGGGTGGAGATATTGCTGAAACGGTTATCCGCACTGACCGCCCGGCGCTGCCCAATGTTCTAATCGTCGGCGACAGTTACACAAACGCCATTGAATGCCTGATGTATACAAGCTTTAATGAAATACGCTCGCTTGACCTGCGCCATTATACCGCGATGTCGCTTGCTGACTATATTAAACAATACAAACCGGATGTCGTCATCATGATACGGGACTATAGCGTCCTTGTCACGCCGGGCGGCAACGGGACTGCCTTCTAGGAGCCGCTATGATCATTGATTTCCATACACACGCTTTTCCCGACAGCCTGGCGGACAAGGCCCTGGCGCTCCTGCTGGCGAATATTGAATCGGCTTTTACGCCGGTAACGGATGGCACGGTGAAGGGCCTGTTACAGCACATGGCGAAAACGGGTGTCGATCTTTCTGTTCTTCAGCCTGTCGTCACCAAACCGTCACAGTTTCGCAGCCTCAATGAATGGGCAGCCGCTGCCGCCTGTGACAAGATTGTCCCCTTTGGCGGCGTGCACCCATTGACGGACGATTACAAGCGGGATATCGACTACGTCGTCAGCCTTGGCCTCAAGGGGCTGAAATTTCACTGCGAATATCAGGACTTTGTTGTCGACGATCCGAAAATGCTGCCGATCTATGACTACGCACTGAGCCGCGGCTTGATTTTACTGCACCACGCCGGTTTCGACCCCGGATTCCCGCCGCCGTTTAAGTCAACACCGCAGCGCTTTGCAGCCGTGGTCGACGCGATGAAAGGCGGCGTCATCGTGGCGGCCCACCTTGGCGGTCACGGCCAGTGGCACGACGTATTGCGCCACCTTGCCGGGAAAAACATCTATTTTGACACGGCAATGGGCTTTGAGTATTTTTCAAATGATCAGTTTCTCCAGATTGTCGCCGCGCACGGGGCCGACAAGGTCCTGTTTGCCTCTGACTCGCCGTGGTCAGATGCGGGCAGCGAGCTTGAGGCGCTTGAGGCGCTGCCCCTGAGCCGGGCGGAGAAAGACCTCATCCGCGGCGGTAACGCAGCACGGCTGCTGGGATTTTAAGTCATTGCGCAAAATAAATCAAATAACGCTTGACAAACGGGTCTATACTATAAAGTGAGGTGATGTTTCATGGATTACGAGCATGAGCTGCGCGCTTCTTTGGATTATATTGAAGACAACCTCGAGAGCCCGATTGGGCTGGAGGATTTGTCTCACATTGCTTATCTGTCCAAATACCACTATCACAGGCTTTTCCATCGCATTATCGGTGAGCCGGTTCAGAAATATATTTCAAGGCGGCGGATGGAAACCGCGGCCTCGGCATTGTCAGGCAGCGACGAGCGTATTATTGACATCGCCCTGAAATATCAATTTGGCTCACAGGAGGCCTTTTCACGCGCCTTCAAACGCCACTACGGCGTCTCGCCCGGCTATTACAGAAAATCCTCCGCCCCGAATCTGCCTGTCGCGCTGCCATCCGGCTGCGTGCGCTGCGGGACGCGGTCCGGCGGTAAGGCAGCGTAGTCATTTCGTTATAATAAAGCCCCGAAGGCAGCCTGTTACCGGCTGGCCTTCGGGGCTTTTTCATAGAGTTGCGAACTTTCAGTGCTCCTGTCTCGACGCGCCGCTGTTTCGGGCGGCCTCCGCCCTGTCCTTCTCCGCCCATTTATTCGAGAAAACAGTTTTTCGATAGACAACAAAGCGGCAGAACAAAAACTCCGTGACGAAGTTTATCACCATCGTCCCAAACAGAACGATAAAATAGTTCCAACCGGTATCTGTCAAATATTGTCCCCACCAGGTCGACAGCGGCGTAAAAACCGCATAATATACGGCAACCTTTGACATAGCTAGCGGAATATTGGCCGCCGACTTAAACGTAAAGCGCCTGTTGACGGTGAAATTATAAAGAACGGACAAAATGAGCGCTAAAAGATAGGGCATCCAATAGCTGTTTTTGATAAGAAGATGCAAAACCGCGAAGCTCAAAATCTGAATGACCCCTGCCGATACGGAAAAAAGCGTAAACTTGATAAACTGGACGGCGTATTGGCGCGGCGTCAGACGCAGTGTGCTTTCTGTCAATTTCATCCCATTCTTTTAAATCAATTCTTTTGTCGGCTGCATATCAATAGTCAATAGAGCGCGCCCATTCGAGGGCTTCGAGATAGGTGATCATTAGAGTTTCCTGCACGGCCAAATCCGGTTTGTAAACGCTTTCAAATTCTTCCCACCGGCCTTTTTCATACGCTTTGAGCATCGACAGCATCGACCCGAGCACACCGCCGCCCATGAGCGCATCCTTGACCTCATCGGTCAGCGGCAGGTCCGCGAGAAGCGTATTTTGATCTCTGTGAAATATAACGTCAAGCAGAGAAAAAATACCCGTAAAAAAGGCTTCCGATCCTTTAAGCTGTATGTTGTCACGGATGGCCAGAAGTTCGAGCTGTTTGCCGCGTATGAGCGACCGCGTGACAAGCTCCAGATTTTCAGACCGGCGCATTTCCTGTACCATCAGCGCCGAGACAAACTGATTGAGCTCCTGCAGGCCGAGAATCGTTACCGCCTGGGAGATTGTTTTCACCTTGAAATTTGGCGCTATATAGGCAGAATTCACGAGCCTGAGCAGCCTATACGTAATATTCAGGTCGTGCTCAACAATGTTTGTGATGGCCCTGACGCTCGGCTCTGGGACGCTGAGCTCACTGAGTAGCCGGAGTATAGTCGCATTAAAAGCTTTCATGCCAATAGGGCCGACGGGCGGCGGCGACAAGAAAAAATCACCCTGGAAATACGAAATGCCTATAGCAAGAGCCTTTTTATAATCATCCCATGTCTCGATCTGATACGCGTTGAAGCGGATACGGTCTTGATGTTTTTGAATGACATCATAAAGCATGTTCGGGTCCTGTGCCTTAAAATCGACTCGAACGATATCGACAAACGCGGCTATTTTCGGGATAAACTCGAGTGGACCTTCGTATGATACGCGATACCCATAAC
Source organism: Oscillospiraceae bacterium CM (assembly GCA_022870705.1). Taxonomy (NCBI): domain Bacteria; kingdom Bacillati; phylum Bacillota; class Clostridia; order Eubacteriales; family Oscillospiraceae; species Oscillospiraceae bacterium JHJ. The sequence continues at coordinate 640,918 of CP072107.1, read as the reverse complement.
TGCCAATTACTTTGCAGTCACGCAAAACAGTCGATTCGCTGTTGTCCCCCGCCACATAACAGATGAATGTGTCTTCCCGCGGGAACAGCGGAATGAGTGATTCAATCAGTTCTTCCGAAAAGTCGACAAGCGCTTTCGGCCTGTCGGGCGATTCGTCAAAGCCGTCAAAACACAGCCCGCGATAGCGCGTCTCGGCATCTTCCGGTTCGCGGTAACCGGCATAAAAGTGGTCGCTGAGTTGACGGCAGTAATGCAGTTTGTAGCCGAAGATGTTTCTCCCTTTGTCAAACACAGGATGCCTTGCAATATAAAATTCCATAGGCCACCTCCCGTCAGCCCGGCGCTATACGCGCGGCCTTTGTTAAAATGTATCGATGCCGACTATTTCGCGACGTGCCTTTCGTGGCCGCGCCGCAGGCTGCTCTGCCGGATATCCGAGCGGCGTAACCGCCACCACGGCAACATCATCCGGTATGTTCAGCGTTTTTTTAATTGCGTCTGCAAAGAAACGGCCGAGCCAGCAGGTGCCGAGGCCGAGCGCGTGCGCCTGCAGAATCATAAAGGCCATTGCTATGGCAGCGTCAACCGTATCGGTCGGTTGGCCGCAGGCCATCAGACGGCGGTTTGAAGCACATACGACAAGGACACACGGCGCTTGGCCGACAAAGCTCTGGCCGTCTGATGCATCCATCAGCTTTTGAATTTTTTCCCGATCGCGCACAACGATAAAACGCCAGTTCTGCGCGTTCATTGCCGACGGGGCAAGACGCCCCGCCTCTAAAATCGACGTCAGCTTCTCTTCCTCAACGGGCTTGTCCGAATATTTCCTGATACTCCGTCTTGTTTTAATGGCTTCAAAAACGTCCATGCTGTGCCTCCTGAATCCGTGCCTTCGGTGAAAATACAGGGATTCCTTCATGCCCTCATTTTACTGGAACAGACGAATAATGTCAATTTTTAAAGCAATGTCGTCTCCTTCGTTGTATAAACAACAGACTTTTTTACTTAAAACGTTTAATATGATGCTCAGAGGAGGTGACCGATATGTTAAGCGGATGTCACGGAGCCGACAAGCTGAAAACACCAACGCTTGAAATCAGGATTTGCCCGGAGTGCGGCAACGAAATTGAGATTTTCTCAATCGATACCGAGGTGCCGTGCGACAAATGCGGTTTTGTCGCCTATAACAGCATCCTCTCATGCGTCTGCTGGTGCAAACACGCCAAGCTCTGCGTCGGTGAAGAGCTTTACAACAAAATAATGGCGCAAAACAAGGACGCGCCAACATCACAGGATAATAATAAAAAGGTATAACTCAAGAATCTTCTCCAGGAGCATCCGGAGAAGATTCTTTTTTTGCCGCTATTCGGTTTTACCAAGAAAAAGACTGATGAGCAATATGATCAAAACGATCGCTGTAATAATGGTATATGCCTTATCCCTTTGCTGGATAAAGAAAATCATTGAGGCGCCGACGCGCACAAACGGCGTCAGGATTAGAATGAAGAGCCCCGTCAGGATGACGGCGTACGGCTTTAGTGCCAGCAAGCCGGTGACAATCGCCGGCAGGTCGACCGGATACGCATTGCCTTCATAACCACTCACGCCCGTTGCCAGAAATAAAACAAGACCGGCGAAAATAACAGCAGCACTTAAAAGGACGCCTACCTGTAACAGGGCAGCAATTGCACGCTCTGTCCCCCGGATGTCTTTTTTCAACGGAACATAACCCCCTTGACGATCATTTGAATCGAGACGATGGCGAGCACCGGGACAAATATGAGCCGGACAGCGCCGCTTTTCAGAACCTGCATCACACGCGTGCCGACTGTTGCGCCCAGCAGAACACCGAGGGCAACCGGGGCCGCAATGTGGGGGTCTATATCACCGCGGAAGAAGTAAACACCCGCACTGGCCGCCGCCGTAACGCCGATCATAAAATTGCTCGTCGCCGTTGATACCTTCATCGGCAGCTTCATAAACAAATCCATCCCCAGTACCTTAAACGTCCCGCTGCCGATGCCGAGCAGACCTGACAGCGTCCCGGCCAGAACCATCATGCCGAGACCGCCGTAAACGCCAGCCACCTTATAGGGCACGGTTTGATCAATACTCTTGTCATAATACGCATCACAAAGCTGAAGCTTTTCTGCCAGCGGGTGCGGTACTGCAGGCGCTTTATGGCCGGCACGCAGCTTTTTGAGCATCATCACGGCAGAATAGAGCATCAGGATGCCGAAAACGATGTAGAGAAATTTTGGATGAATGAGGCCGCTTAAATATGCCCCGGCAATCGCGCCAACCGTTGTGCCAAGTTCCAGCAGCATACCGATGCGGATGTTCGTCAGGCCATCCTTCAGATACGCGATGGCGGCACCGCTCGATGTGGCGATGACGGAGATGATGCTCGCCCCGATGGCGTATTGAATATCAATCCCGAACAAGAGCGTTAAAGCCGGCGTGATGATAATCGCACCGCCAAGGCCGAGCAGGGCGCCGATAAACCCGGCGGCGATGGCAATGAGCAGGATATATAGAATCGTCTGCATAGGTATTTTTGACCTTTCTGCGTTTGTCCTTATCATATCACGTTCCGTAACCGCTTTGTAGGACAGTTTGCTGTTATCGAATATTTACTTTTTGTTGCATGAATGACCTTTACTAAAACTGGATTTTCAGGTATTCTGATACTTGGCAATGAATTCCTTATACATACCATCACCGCAAAAGGGAGGAAACGTCATGAAAAAAATTATTCCACTTGTCCTGCTTATGGCACTGATGCTGCTTTTGAGTTCCTGTTTCTTTAAAAACCAGAATACAGCCGGGCCGTCACCGTCCGGCGCGGCTACGAACGATTTTGTTTTCACGCGGGACAATTTCCCGAAAATGGACGGGTCGACCTCTACGATTCCGCTGGGGCAGGCGATAGCCAGCGTTCTGCTTGGTGAGACACGCCAGCAGGTTGCCGATTTGGCGCAGTTTAATAAGACAACACAATCTTATCGCAATCTGATGAACGGCGACGCTGATATCGTGATTGCCGCCGAACCGAATGCAGACGTTTTTCAGGAGATGAAAGATGCCGGTTTTGCATATGAGATGACGCCCATTGCTATCGACGCGCTCATTTTTGTCGTCAATGCCAATAACCCCGTCTCTAACCTGACAACGGAGCAGGTACGGAAAATCTATTCCGGCGAAATCACGAACTGGAAGCAGGTCGGCGGCAGCGATGCCAAAATCGAGGCCTTTCAGCGCAACGCCGAGTCCGGCAGCCAGGCGCTGATGGAAAAGCTCGTCATGAAGGATCTGAAAATGGCTGAGGCACCAAAGAGCTATATGATCAGCGAGATGGAAGGCCTTATGACGGCCGTTAAAAGCTTTGATGGTTCGGCCTCTGCCATTGGCTACTCCGTTTATTATTATGCCAACGACATGAAGATGGCCGACGGGCTCAAGATTCTCTCCATTGACGGCGTCAGCCCGAGCGACGAGACGATTGCCGCCAAGCAGTATCCGTTCTTAAATCCGTATTATGTCGCCATTGCATCAGACGAGCCTGAAAAGAGCCCCGCCCGCGTTTTGTATAACTGGCTGCTCTCACCCGAAGGGCAGCATCTCATCAAAACAGAGGGCTATGTGCCCGTATCGGGTTAGGAGCGGCTGATGAAAGGAAAAATTCGTCGCTTTTGGCCGGTCTTTCTCCTGCTCCCTGCTCTGCTTTTATCCGCCTGCAAGAATAACGGCGCCGCGCCCACCCCGGCGGCAACAGACTGGCATTCCGGCGTTAAAACAGATTATTCAAAGCTGGCATCTTACACCGCGCCTGCGGAAAAATACACGCGCCTCAAAGACGGACCACTGGCGGCGTTGACGCCATCAGCCAGCTACGGCAGGCTGCTGCCGTATGCCGGGCAGCCTTTATACACCGACAGTGGCTATGTGCTGACATACTCATACGGCCTAATAACTGAAAGCGGCATGATTGTAACCGACCCAATTTACGAATCCGTCTTTGAAGGTTACGGCTATCAATACGGCCGCTATGACGGTATCGACACCGCCAAGGCGTATAATTTATCAAAGATTATTGGAACCGTCGATGAAGACAATCCCCGCGAAAGTATCCGCTATGCCGCCTGCGCGCTTGACGGCAGCTGGATCACCCCGTTTGATTACCAGCATATCATTTATATGGACAACGTCATGCTGCTCGTACGCAATGACGACAAAAACGATATCGATGTGATGAATTACAGCGGCAAGCTGCTGTATAACATCAAAGCGCTTTCCTGCTATGATCTGCTCCCGTCTGACGCATCATACACCTTTCAATACGGCGGCGGCTTTTTAGCAGTCAAGCTTGATGACGGCAATGCCGCCTTTATTGACGTTTTGACCGGCAAGGTAACCTACACGGCATATACAGATGCGTATGCCTTTTCTGAGGGGTACGCCGCCGTCCAGAAAGACGGCCTATATGGGTACATCAGCACTGATTTTAGTATGCTCATCACACCGCAGTTTAAAGACGCCCAGCCTTTTGTCAGCGGCAAGGCCATTGTCACGCTGGCAGACGGGACGTATGCCGTTATCGACACCGGCGGGAAAACGCTCATTAAAAACAACTATGCCATCAGCTTATGGGGAAACGGTATCTACAGCTTTAATAACGGCAGCTATAACCAGACGTATTATGACAGCAATTTTAAAAAGATTTCGCCCGATAATCCGGAAGCGATTCTCCTTTCCGACGGCTGGTTTTACGCAAAAACAAAGGACGGCACTGTGCTGAGTAAGGGGTCGGAAAAGCACACATATCCCGGCGACCTCGATATCGGTGCCGTTGTGGACGGCCTTGTCAGCTACAATGTCTACAACGACGATACGTGGTCGGAAGGCGTGATGACGCTTGACGGTAAAACAGTTATTCCGCTGACAACGAGCGCCAACATTCAGATCGCTCAAAGCGCGAGCGGGCAGATATTCTTCATCATCAATGAATACGGCGATTACGCTGACGTAATGGCCTATCAAATCCTCACCAGAGACGGAAAAACGATTGCCGCCGGAACCGGATACGCCAATTTTGACACGACGCTAGATCTTTTTGAAATTAACAGCAATCTGAGCTACGCCTATCTGAACACCGCCGGTGCCGATGTGTTCCGCCTTTCTCATCTGGCATACCTGCCAGACTGACCAGGCAGCGCCGAGGCAGGGCTGTTTCTCGCCATAGGCACTCTCCTCACGCTCCTCCTTGTCCTCATCGTCGCGGTGCTTTTGGCTGCGTACATCCGCCACTATTATTTTCTCGAAAACACCGTGCAGGCCTGGTACCGGCTGTATGATGAAATGAATGACCAAAGCAGCAGGACATCATAGGTCTTATCGGGCTGCACATTGATGCGGTAAAAAGTCAATCCCCGGCAGCAGAGCTGCCGGGGTTGTTCGTTTATGAACCTTATGGCGTTGAATTTGACATCATATTAATAAAGACGTCAACAATTTGCGGGTCCAACTTCACGCCGGCCTTCTCCTGCATCCGCTTGAGGGCTTCTTCTTGACTGAGCGGGTCATCGCTGTATGTGCTGGTGAGAGAATCATATTGGTCGGCGACCGCGACAATCCGGGCAACGAGTGGAATCTCGCTGCCTTTGAGGCCTCTCGGATAACCGTTGCCGTCCCACCATTCATGGTGGCTATAGACACTGTCGGCAAGGTTCAGGGTGTTGTCAAACAGGTTGAGGATTCTGTAGCCGACAGCTGGATGCTGCTTGAATTCAACGGTTTCCAGTTCATTGAGCGGACCGACCTTGTTGAGAACATTGTTTGAAAAGCAGATTTTTCCGATGTCGTGTAGAAAACCGGCGCTGCGGAGCTGCGTGAGCTGCGTTTCCGGCAAGTTGAGTGCCTCGCCGATGGCGGTACACAGCTGGCTGACATTTGTCGAGTGCTGCTCCTCCCGCGGGCTTTTTACATAGAGCGACATGATGATAGCGTTAATCATATCGGCGTTGACTTTGGTGTGGTTAAGCGCCTTATCCTTATACATTTCGCTCTCGGCATTTTTAATTGTCACATCAATTTTCTGCTGTATGGATGTTTTTGTATCGCAGCCGAGAGACATGCTGCATTTGATCGCGTTGACCTTGATACGGCTCAACGCGTCCTTCATGCGATTGACAATATGGATGGCGTCTTCATGAGATGTTTTGGGCAGCAGAATCACATATTCGTCGCCGCCGAGACGGGCGATCACATCATCCTCGCGGCACGTTTTCTTCAGAACGTCCGCCGCCTTGACGAGCAGGTCGTCACCGGCGTCGTGGCCGAAAATATCGTTTGTCAGCTTCAAGCCGTTTAAGTCGCCCATGATAACGGAAACGGGCAGCTGCTGTTTCGTGTCAATTTTACTGATGGCTGTTTCAAAATAACTTCGATTCAGAAGGCCAGTCAGTGAATCGTGCGAACTGAAATAAGCAATCTGCTGCTCATGCATTTTTCGAAGAGAATTATCCTGAAATGTCACAACGGCCCCAATCATCACACCGTCTTTATACTGCGGATAAGAATTATACTCGACGTCAAAACAGTTGCCGCCGGCCGTCCAGAAAACCTCGTCGTCGGCATGCGTGGCGATGCCTTCCATACAGGTTTGATTGATCTTGCAGTCTTGCTTGGGGATGGGTTTACCGTCGCGCTGCTTGCTGTGTATCAGTTCGTGCATATCTTTTCCAAGCAGCTCCGCTTCTTCCCTGTAGCCGAGCATTTCAAGGCAGCTGGCGTTGCAGAACGTGCAGGCGCCTTTTAAATCAATGCCGAATATTGCCTCAGCCGTCGAATCGAGAATCAGCCTAAGACGGTCCTTGCTCTCACGAAGGGCTGCGTTGGCCTGTTCCAGCTCGGTATTCTTGAGATAGACGGCGTCTCCGGCCTCTTTCCAGCTTATTTCATAATACATCATCATTAAAGCCAGCGGGATGAAGGATAGAGCGCTGTGAACACTGATGATCAGCGTGAAAACGCACTCACCCCAGCTTTGATACGTGAAAAATAAAAACGCAAACAGATAAACGACAAAAATTCCGTAAATCAATGGCGGCGTTTTATAACCGATGATGAAATAGACCAGCAGCGGCAAGAGGCAAATAAGTACGAGAACAACGTTTTGATGCCCGAGCCAAAATAAAACGGCTATAACGGCGGCGCAGAGAAGCATTACCATGGCACCGGAAGCGGCTTTTAAATGATTCGTCCGATGAAAATATGTCAGCAGGAGCGTGCAGGCGACAGCCGAAACGATATGAATCCCTGCCAGCGGAATCAAGCCAATTAGCAGTTCAACAGCGGCAAAGAAAACATTGATCAGGATAAAAAAGAATAAAACAATATTCAGCAAATAGACAAATTTATATTCAGGGTCAATCGGCTTAAAGCTGCCATGGTTTGTCATCAGCTGTTTATAAAATGATAACCCCATTCATTGCCCTCCCGCATATTTTTCCAGTGCTATACACTTATGCCATTTCGTGTCATGTAACCCGTTTGACTCGTGACCTTTATGTTATTATATTCTCATATTTTTTTCAATAAAAATTTCGCTTTTTTCTAAAAATACCCTTTTGATTTTTGAGCACCGACCCTTTTTGTTCTGATTTGGACACGTTCGGCATACATAAATACTACAAGCCATAAACGGAAGGAGCTTTTTTCATGGACTTCGGGTTTACTTCTGTCGCCGCTATCACCGTGATCTGTTATCTGCTCATAGAGATTATTAAAACGACGCCGCTCAATCGAAAATGGCTGCCGATTATCAGCGGACTGACCGGCGGGCTTTTGGGCGTTCTCGCCATGCTCATCATGCCCTCTTATCCCGCTTCTGATTATTTAAACGCCGTTGCTATCGGTATTGTCAGCGGGCTTGCCGCTACCGGCGTCAATCAGGCGGCACGACAACTGAAGGGCAGCTAAACAAAATCTCCAAGTAACATGACCGTATCATGAAACGCACCTGTACAGACGGCCGCGTGCCGCTGACGGGTGCATTTTTTTCGCCTTGTTTAAGATACGCCGTTTGTGACGATATTACAAAACGGCAGTTTTTTTATAAAAGCCTCTTTACAAAAATAAAAATATCTGTTATCTTAATAACAAGAATTATTCTTATTATTATTTCGGGGGCCGCCTCATGACAGCAACAGTCAAAAAACACAGCCGCAAGCGTGACGCGGTGCTTGAAAAAATCCGGTCGACGACGACGCACCCATCGGCGCTCTGGGTCTATGAAGAGCTCCGAAAGGAGATTCCTGACCTCAGTCTGGCGACGGTCTACCGCAATATTGCCGCCTTTAAAGAGGAAGGCAAAGTGATAACCGTCGGCGTTGTGGGTGGGCAGGAGCGCTATGACGGCACGGTGACGGAGCACACCCATTTTATATGCCTGTCCTGCGGGGCAGTGCGTGATATCGAGGTGTCTGTTTCACCTTCCTTAAACGATGAGACAGCCAGCCAAAACAACGTTGATGTTTTGTTCAGGCAACTCACTTTTTACGGTAACTGTGAAAAATGCGTCAGTCCATGATCTGACGATTTTAATATTTGAATTATTATTGGAGGTCATTATATGAAAAAGTTTGTATGCGGTGTTTGCGGTCATGTCCATATGGGCGATACGCCCCCCCAGTCCTGCCCCGTCTGTGGTGCTCCTGCTGAAAAATTCGTCGAGCAGGGCGATGATATGCTTTGGGCTGCCGAACATGTTGTCGGCGTTGCCAAGGGCGCGCCGGAGGATATCATCAACGATCTCCGGATGAATTTTACCGGCGAGTGTACGGAGGTCGGCATGTATCTCGCGATGGCCCGCGTTGCCTACCGCGAGGGCTATCCTGAAATCGGCGCCTTCTGGGAGAAGGCCGCGTTTGAGGAAGCCGAGCACGCGGCGAAATTTGCCGAGCTTCTCGGCGAGGTTGTCACCGACAGCACCAAAAAGAATCTTGAAATGCGTGTCAATGCTGAAAACGGTGCCACAGGCGGCAAAACCGACCTCGCCAAGCGCGCCAAGGCCCTTAATCTCGATGCCATTCACGATACCGTTCATGAGATGGCACGCGACGAAGCCCGGCACGGCAAGGCGTTTAAAGGCCTTCTCCAGCGTTATTTCGGTGCATAAAATACTCCTCCTTTTTTATTAACCAAAGGCGCGATGCTTCCTGCAGCATCGCGCCTTTGGTTAATTTATTAGCACGACATGCGTAGTGTGAAGGCATCGTGGCGTGATGGCGCAAACAAAAACAGCGCCGGAAATATGAACGTATCCCCGGCGCTGTGATTGTAATTCTTAATTCCGGTAATCAATAATAATAACTGCTCGCGCTGCCAATCGCACTCATTATTGTACCCCAGAAAAATAGTAAAAATACAATACCTAAGGCTAATCCGATAGCTAAAACAATAAGTACTGCACGGGCTAAATTGACATATGATTGTTTATAATTTGGCCCCCCGACCGCCACAACAATCGTATATATCAAACCAACCAAAGGCCCTACGAAAGGAATTATCCATAATACCCAAAACAAGACATACTGACCAATCGAAACAGGTTCCAAATTATTTTTTGGTGCAACGGTTTGCGCATAGACAGGCGGCTGCTGATAATAGGGCTGCTGGTAGGCTTGCTGCGTGGGCTGCGGTGCCGCCTCGGCGACCGGTTCAAAGTTAGCCCCGCCGCACTTGAAGCAAAACTTCAAATCGTCGTTGAGCGTCTGCCCGCATTGCGTGCATTTCTTCACGTTAATCCCTCCAAAATTTATTGATCCCATGCCTGCTTGATTTCTAATCAACTATATGTTTATTAATGCGCAAATACGCCTTGTCTCATGTTATCATACCGGGGCGAATATTGCAAGATATTGGGTTAATCAGGTGTTTATTGTCACGCATTGGTCAGATTGGCCACTGCCATTTTTCGACATTATAGCTTGCATCGATCCTCACCATCGTGTAAAATGCTGACAAAGAATGGGGGAATCAGTCATGTGGACGAGAGAAGACCTTAAAAGTAACGCCAAAGCAATTTTAAGAGTAACATACTGGGAGACCTTTGCAGGTTACTTAATCATGATAGCCATATCGTTTGCGGGGGGCATGATGGTGTCTTTTATGCCTTGGCTCTCCGGCCTCGGCTCGATTGCGCTCAACATTTTTGTCACGCTGCCGCTGTCGGTTGGCATGAGCTTTTTCCTGCTGCAAAACCGCCTGGCACCGCCCGTCATCCGGAATCTGTTTGTCCCGTTTGAAAGCGGCTATTATTGGAAGGTCGTCGGCGCCACGGCATGGATGTATCTGTTTATCTTTCTCTGGTCGCTGATTCTCTTACCCGGTCTCATCATCCTCTTCACCGCTATATTCTCCAGTACTCTGCCGTATACCATGATGTACGGGGATTTATACAGTACTGGCTGGAGCCTATCTGCTGGGTATGGCGGCTTTCTTGCCGTCAGCATCCTGCTTATGATTGCCGGATATATTGTCGTTATAATAAAATCCCTGTCCTATAGCATGACGCCATACATCCTGGCTGACAATCCGAGCATCGGGTATGACAGGGCGCTCAAGCTCAGCATCGCCATGACATACGGGCACAAATGGAACATGTTTGTTCTCGGCCTTTCTTTCCTTGGCTGGCTGCTGCTCGGTACACTGGCGCTCGGCATCGGCACCTTATTTGTCATGCCCTATGTACAGGCGACATATGCCGAACTCTACGTCAGGCTGCGTGACAACGCCGTCAGATATGGCCTGTGCACACCGGCAGAGCTGAATCTTTATATGCCGGGGGCTTAATGGTCGTCCGGCCGCTTACAACAAAACCAGCTCTTTGCTGCTCAGAATTTTCTCAAGCTCTTCCGCCGGCATCGGTTTATAGAAATAGTAGCCTTGAACCTCGTCACAGACGCGTTTTTCAAGAAATCTCATTTGGTTTTCTGTTTCAACGCCCTCGGCAATCACCTTCACCCCGAGATTGCTTGCCAGATTGATGATGATTTTTGCAATCGCCTCGTCCTGTCGGCTGACGGAAATGCCGTGCACAAATTGCATAGCCATTTTGATGCGATCAATCGGCAGCTGCTTAATGCGCGACAGGGACGAATATTCCGTTCCAAAATCGTCGATGGCGATGGAGACACCCAGATTTTTAAGTTCCCTGAGCACGCTGCTGATATAGTCTGTTTCCTTGATGGCAACGCTCTCCGTAATCTCAAGCTCAAGATACTGTGGGGAAAGCTCTGTTTTTTCCAGAACACCTCTGATTTCGTTGACGAGATTCAAGTTGTGGAACTGTTCAACGGACAGATTGACGGCCATTCGAACGGGCTGATATCCCGCCTCCTGCCATTTTTTATTCTGGCGGCAGGCCGTTTCGAGAACCCATCGTCCAATCGGATTAATGAGGCCTGTCTGTTCAGCCAGCGGGATAAAAACACTCGGTGAAACGAGACCCATCTCCGGATGCACCCATCTGGCAAGCGCCTCGACGCCGATAATTTCCTTCGTTGTAATGCTGACAAAGGGCTGATAATACAAGACAAGCTCGTTCTTTTCAAGCGCTCTGTACAGCTGATTCGTCAGCTGTACTTTTTTTTCGATTTCCGCCTTCATCTGCACGGTGCAGAAGGCGGCCTGATTTTTCCCGAGCTCTTTGGCGTTGTACATGGCGAGATCGGCGTTCTTTTTTAAATCGTTTGACTTTTCGCCGTCTTCCGGATAAATGGCAATACCGGCGCTTGCCGTTACAAAGAATTCCTGATCACGGACCTTAATCGGCCTTTTGAAAACAGCCATGATTTCACCGGCTATTTGAGTAAGCTGTTCGTTGTCTTGGATGCCGCGGAGCATAATAATGAACTCATCACCGCCAAACCGCGCGACGACGCCCCCGTCAGCAACATAGCAGGAAAGGCTCTGAGCGACTTGCTGAAGCAGTGCGTCGCCGCCCTCGTGGCCCATCGTATCGTTGACGGCTTTAAAGGCGTCCAGATCAATGAAAATGACGGCGATTTTCGAATGCGCCTGCCCGGCTTCCGTGATGGCCTGATCAAGCAGGCGGTTGAAGAGAAACCGGTTGGGCAGACCCGTCAGCGCATCGTAAAACGCCATATAATTGATTTCTTTTTCATAGCGGATCTTGGCAAACGCATCACCCAGGAAATTGGCCATAATTGTTGTGATCTTTAAATGATTGTCGTGCCACTTTTTTTCGGCCGTTCCGGAAACAAAAACCAGAATGCCATAGACGACGTCGTTATTAACAATCGGTATTGACAAAATCGATTTGATGCCAAACCGTGCCAGCGCTTCTTGTTCGGCCGGTGTGCAAAACAGACCGATGTCGTTAAGGCCGCCTTTCTTTTTGCTGATCTGCTCCTGCCAGCACGGGAAGCGGTAAACGGTGAAATCAACGGGTTGACTGGATATGTCTTCCAATTCTTTCGAACGCCACTTATAGGCGCATGTCAGCGTCTTCGCGTCCGGTGACAGGACGAGAACACCGGCGCGGTCAGCCTGCAAATACTGCCCCAGCCGCTGAAGCATCCCGTCGACCTTCTCATCAAAATTGTCGGCGCAGACGGAAATAAAATCGGCGGAAACCTGAGATATGAGCTCCGATTCGCCCAGATAACCAATGATCTTTTTATGACGTTCAATACTGATATACTGAACACCCGATGCGATGATAAACAAAAACGCAAAGGCAAGGAACTGGGAAATGTAGTATTCTGTTCCCATCACGAATGAAACGTCGGCAACCGATGCATAAATACCGAGCACAACGAGTAGCAGTGAGACGAAAGTGATCATCAGTCTGTTATTCCTGGCAAGCGCGATCAAAATCATAATAAAAGAAATCGTCCATACCGTCGGGCCAATGATCATGTAATATCGAATGACGAGAAAAACAAGCAGAAGCATCAAATAGCCAATAATGACAAAGTACTTAATCCGCTGCGCCATAGACAGCTTTTTGACAATCTGCATGCAGACAGCAAAAAACAAAAAGATCAGGCTGTTCGTGAACGCTGCCGCCACGTTGGAATTCTCTATCAGCACAAACACAACATAGTTGACAAGCGAAGCAAAAATAAGCAGCGGAACGGTGATCGTCAGCGTCATCTGATTCTCATGATGGAGTGATTCCATTTCGTTCCGCGATGTTATGTAAGCGTTTAGTAAACTTTTCAACAGCTTCACCTTGCATCTATCGTCCCACCGCATCGGGCTAGACGTTAACTCATTTATTTATTTATCGGTATTTCTCACATAATTCTCAATTGTTATTTCTGCCAATTTTTTAACAGATTTTTCTCTAGTGATCGCGCGATTTTGAAAATTCCGCTCGGCTACAGGCCAAAACGTGTGAAAATAGCCATTATACAGTATTTTCCCCAGCATTTTAGCGGCTATTTAAAACGATTGCGCCTCAAAATGCAACGATTATGCCAATACTATGATTGGAGGTGCAGTAATGAATTTCTTAAAAATAAAAAAACTGATGGTATCTACGCTGGCAATGGCGCTTCTTCTTGTCATTATACCGCTCAGTGCCGCTGCCGCGGGTGCGACATATACGGTCGTCCCCGGTGATACGATGTGGAAAATCGCCGTTAGATATCAAATTGGCGTCAGCGAGCTGATCGCCGCCAATCCGCAGATCAAAAACCCCGCGCTGATTTATGTCGGCGAAAAAATCTATATCCCGAGTATCGACGACGTGAAGGCGCTTGAGCAGCAGGTCATCGACCTTGTTAACCGCAATCGGGTCTCGGCAGGCCTTGCGCCGCTGGCCGCCAACTGGGAGTTGAGCCGCGTCGCCCGATATAAATCACAGGATATGATTAACAAGGGCTATTTCGGCCATACGTCACCAACGTACGGGTCTCCGTTTAAAATGATGGAGGACTTCGGCATTCATTTCACGGCGGCCGGTGAGAATATCGCCTATGGGCAGCGGTCACCGCAGGAGGTTATGAATGCCTGGATGAATTCGCCGGGGCACCGCGCCAATATCATGAGCCCGATCTATAACCAGATCGGTGTCGGCGTCGCCAAGGCTTCCAACGGGACGTTTTACTGGACACAGGAATTTATTAAAAGTGCATAAGAAGAAAACCACGGGGCTCGGAAAACGTCCCCGTGGTTTTTTATCACGATTTTCAGCAAAATCCGCGCCCGCCCCGACATAAAATAGCACCATCCCGAAGGCGGAAAGGGGGCGCGTCATGCCGTTATCATTTAAGCTTTGTGTCGGTGCATATTTTGCCGCCACCATGTGCGTTCTTTATGCGTTTGGGCTGTTCATCCCGGCTTTCGGCACGATTTCTTGCACCGTTGGGACGTTTTTAATGGCGCTGGCCGGTATCCTGTTAGGAAAAAAGGCATTAAACGTCTACGTCACTGCCGGTGCCATGCTTTGTGTCATCAGCCCTCGGTATGCGGCCGAATTTTTAATGACAACCGGCTTCGTCGGCCTGATCCTTGGGATTGACGCCAATAAGAGGCGCGCCTTTTTCCTCGCGACAGCCGGGATGCTTTTCGGCCTGCTCGCGATGACGTATCTTATCGGTTCCGCCACGTTCGGCCTAGCACTTGAGCTGCCGGTTTACTCCTGCATCCCCATCTATACGGTCTTTTCAGCGTCTTACAGCGCGCTCTGGCTGGTTATTATACCGCGTCTTAAAACAAAAGCCTTCTTCCGTATTTGCCGGTACGCGCCGGACGCAGAAAAGGAGGCCGTTTTCAGGCCTCCAAAAATTATTTAACGCCACGCGTCACATGGCTGTCGCGCCGCCATCAATGATTAAATTGCTGCCGGTGCAAAAAGACGATTCATCGCTGGCAAAGAATAAAAAGCCATTGGCGATCTCTTCCGGGGCCCCAGCCCTGCCCATCGGGATGGAATTGAAGAATTTCATATCATGATCAGGGTCATCGTCACAAATCGTCATGCCAGGCATAATGGAATTGACGCGCACGCCCTGATCGGCGTATTCACCGGCCAAGGAGCGCGTAAAGGCCTTAATCGCGCCCTTACTGGCAGCATAGGAAGCAACGCTGTGAATCCCCGTCTCCCCGCAGGCGGAGGAGGCGTTGATAATAGAACCCTTTTGCTGACGGATCATATATGGCAGAACCTCGCGGCACAGGATCAAATAACTTTTGATGTTGACATTAAAAATGTCCTCATAATCGCGAATCTCGTCAAAATCGGCGTCCGCCCCCAAGTGATCGGCATTGTTGACGAGCACGTCCACGCGCCCATAAGTGCCGATAGCCGTATTGACGAGGTATTGCAGATCTTCCGTTTTCGTCACATCGGTCTGAACGAACAGGACATCGCCGCCAATCGCTTTCAGATCGCTTTCCAGCGCCAAGCCGGGTTTCTCGCGGCGGCCGGCAAAAACGACTTTCGCGCCCTCCTTGACGAACAAGGCGGCGATAGCCCGCCCAATACCCGTCGTAGCGCCCGTGACGATGGCAACCTTGTTATCCAGCCTCCCGGCCATAACAGCCCCTCCGATTTGCATATTATGGGCATATAATACTATATATTGGTATCAATTGCAAGTATATTATCAAATTATAGTATATATTGTCGCATTTTCTGATACCGCGTCTCTAAAAAGCGGTTACGGTGCCGTTACGTTTTTTGCGTTGGCTGCTTGCTGCTCTGTAATCAGCTTTTCAGACGTCTGCCGGATGGATTCGACGGATACGGGATGTGCTTGTCATGCTGTGTGCGGTTCGCTATGTGGGTACGCCCCTCACGCCATCGCTACTCAAAAACAAAAGCCCGGCGGTCGCCGGGCTTTGTTATGTTAACTGTTATTGAATTTACCTAAGAGGCGTGGGGTGTGAAGTTGCCTAAATCTCTGAATCATAAGAATCTTCTCCGAACACTCCCTTATCGTGATAAGTAATTATAATGTTATATGCAGTGTCTAGATTACTAATTATATCTTGAGCCTCTTTTGCTGAAATCTCGAGATTTTTCATTTTAATCATTAGTTCTCCTGCATCATATCTTAGATAATATTTGCCATTGTTACTATACAATTCTATTCCTTCATCTTCCATGATTGTTTGCATATAAGCTTTCTCCATTTGCCAACATATGTTGAAAACCTATTACTTAAAGTAAATACTTTTCCCACAACTTGCTTTAAAATTAAGTATGTGAAATGCCGCATGAAACCAAAGCTTGAAAAGGGGTTGCAAGTAAGCCCCTATACATCTTCTACATTCTTAAATAACCCCATGTTTTTATATTTCATAAGAACATCATATGCTTTTTGAGGGCCTTGTTGTGCAAGTGTAGCATCGCTCATAGATATTTCGGCTTCTACGAGTCTGCTCGCCATTTCTCCAGAATCAACACAAATAAAATATTTGCCCGAACGCTTAAAAATTTCCACACCGTAATCATCGAAGATTTTCGTTTCCACAATTTCATCTCCTTCAAATGTTATGTAAGCGGTCTTACGATATATTGCCCTGGCGCTGGTGAATCAATAATGATCTCCGGAATTTTACCACTGGTATATCCTCCAGGAACCCATTGGGCGTTCGCACCAAATTCATTACCGCTTGGCATCCGTAAACCAGTCGGATTCGCAATATCAACCCGCACAGGGTTTTTTCCTAAAGAACCAGGGGCGAGCCCAAGTAATTGCTCAAGTTTTGATATGTCCCCGTTAGCCTTGGCTATCAAATCGTTTGCTACCGATGACGGCATAACAAATGTTCCGTCGGGAGGGCCAGCAAAGCCAGTAGGAGCTTTGTATTTGATTTTAGTAACCCCGTTATTAAAATTTCCTAAGTGGTTCGCAATATATTCTTTGCTTAAATATGTTTTGGGATTGGGCCTTGAACCAGGAAGAGATTTGAGGATCTCGTCAACCTTTGTTTTTGGTATTCCAGCTTTATTCAGGCCATCCCCCGCGCCGTCTATACCTTTACTATGTACCGCCTCGTCGTAGAGCTTCTCTAATGTGTCAATGCCATTATATCCCTGTCCTGCGCTGTTTTCAACCGGTTGCGCGCTGACGGTATCAGCTCCCACGCCATTTGCCTGAACCTTCTCCCGATAGACATCCGTCAGATCACGATTCCTGTTTTCCGCCGCGAGATTTTGCGCGTTGACTGCCTGCTGCTCTGCAATCAGCTTTTCATACGTCTGCCGGATGGATTCGACGGATACGGGATGTGGCGTGAGTGGGATGGAGGCGTTTTGCGCAGTTTTTTCAGCTTGAGCGTATGGCATTATTACAGGACTCTCTGAAGCAACTACGGGCGTCGTCATCCCTGTATTCGCTCTCGGCGCCGTTAAACCGCCGACGAAGCTGCCGCCACTGCCCATAGCGAAGCCGGAGAGCCCACCTTGAAGACCCGCAACGAGCGTGTCTTGAATATATAGCTTATTAAACGCATCGCGCTCTGCCTGGCCACGGCTCTTCCCATCGGAGACATACTGCTCGACAAGCCGGTTGTATTGAGATTTGTCACCCATGATCGCTTCGTCTGCGACGGTATTGATATATTGACCGATTACTTCCTGCGCAGCTTCCATCCCGGCCTGTTTGCCGCCGTCGACGAACACCCTTTTTGCGGTGGCTTTCAAACCCTGTTTGAGTGTGTTTTTGCCGCCCTTCATGAGGGAAAACAAGTTGTCGACCGGGATTTTTTCGGTCAACAGTTCGACAGCCCCGGCGACCGTCGCCAACTCAAATGCTTGATCGGTCGTTGCGCCGTTTTGAAGTGACTGCAAGGCCGTCTGCCCGGCAGCGGAAGTTGATAACACAACAAGCGAACCTGTTGCCCCAAATGGCAAGGTAATAGCCACTTGACCCAAACTGAGCGCGGCGTCGGCAACACAAAAGCCCGGCCAACGGCCGAGCTTTTGTTATGTTAACTGATGTTGAGTTTAAGCCTGTTTCGCGCTAAGAAAGTCTGTTGTGAATATGACCCGATTTCTTTCAAAACCATCGTGACCATGTGGTTGAAACCATGCAGGTTAAAGGCTTTATGCCGCTTTCGCGGCACAAAGCCGGAAAACACCGATCGGCAAAGCCGTTCGGGGGTTGCGGGTGGTAGAAGGATTTGTTATGCTGGTGCTTTACAAAAGTGAGTGTTTCCAAGGAATAAGGTCACTTTTATTATCTGTCTTCTCTGACGATTACCGGATAACCCTGTGCTCTGAAATACGGCGCCAAAAACTTCGTTACATGACGACTATAGTCACCATCATCTGGATATCCTTGCAACCAAGACTTATTACCAGTCAAAACGTCTTGGCATTTGTTCACAAGCCACGCAGCAGCAGTTCTCAGATCAGCAGATACGCGCTCATCTAGCGAATTTGGATCGCCATAATTTGCAGAATCCTCAGATGTAAACCTTTCTTCCATAAGATACATGAGCGTATAAGTGAGCACATTGCCGGAATTATCTATCGCCACATACCAAACATCCGCTCCATCTCTCGGATCGACAAAAACCCAAAATGCAAAGCCCTGACCAATCAGAAAAAACTCATCGCCATCTAAAGCAGCAAATTTCAGACCATACTTTTGAGCTACTGGTGTCAGCATTTTTCGTGCAATCTGTTCAAAGTCTTTCATTAATAATCGTCACCGCCTTATCATCGTATTTGTTGCATTATCGTAAACATAACCATTTTTTCTGAGATAGTTATATTCACGACCGAAACCACTAATTTCACTCTTATGTGTTTTCGTATTAAATCTATAAAGGTATTTTCCTTCCGGTTTCGTTGCCAGAACAATATCATCACCGCGCTTGATTGCTTCATCAAGCCATGGTTTGTTGATCTCGTTCCAGAACTGGTCGGCACTTTTGTACATATCATCCGGCACGTTAAGGACATTAAATCCGCCTTTTTTCGCTCCGAAATAGGTTGCCTTCACATTACCCATTTCGTTCACGACATTTTTCATGTCCTTATCATAACTGCCCAAGATGGTAGTCGTTTTATCTGGGTTGGCTTCGAAAATTACTCCAGAGGAAGGCTTGTATTTGATCTCGGTAATTATTTTCCCTACGTCCCACGCGCCCTCAGTACCTTTACTATGTACCGCCTCGTCGTAGAGCTTCTCTAATGTGTCAATGCCATTATATCCCTGTCCCGCGTTCTTTTCAACCGGTTGCGCGCTGACGGCGTCAGCTCCCGTGCCCTCCGGCTGAACCTTCTCCCGATAGATGTCGGCGAGATCACGATTCCTGTTTTCCGCCGCGAGATTTTGCGCGTTGGCTGTCTGCTGCTCTGTGATCAGCTTTTCATACGTCTGCCGGATGGAATCAATGGATGCGGACGGGGTTGTCTTGTAGTAGTCGGTTCGCTATGTGGGTACGCCCCCCCACGCCATCGCTGCTCAAAACAAAAGCCCAGCAAAAGCCGGACTTTTGTTATGTTAACTGTTTAAATTGTGGTTAAGGCGCTCGGATTGCAAGTGCCCAAATGTGGCGCACATAATTATACTGTGTGGACTTACATACAGAACCTTTCGGGGCCGGATTAAATTATTTAGCGCGAAAATGCTGCATGGGTAAGGGGTCTTAAAAGTTTCGAGCGCCCCCTTAGATCATTACTCAACTGATATAAAACCGTACTGTCAGATAGCACAGTTATTCAACAATCTCTGACGGAGGATAACGTTTCAGCTCTTGCCTTATTAGCGTTATTACTTCTTTCTTAGTCTTCGCATCTATTTCTAAGTATTCAGATCCATCCCAACCTTTGATGGTTTTTGCGTACAACGCTACTCCGCCAACAAGAGGTTCGGCATTCATGGTTATACTCTTGCCCATGAATTTTCCTTCCTCAAACGTGACAGTAATTCTATCAGGTCCTGGATTACCTCGAATTTTCATATCTACCTCCGAAAAAAACAGTTTCTGATAATGTTTCGGGGTCAACAAGTATTATTTTGGAAACATAAGGATTGTCCAATAACCTTGGCAACTCAATGGTCCGCCAAATGCTGTTTTGGCGCTGGGTTGAGCCAATAAGCGCATGTACTTCTCCGGAAACTTGACCGGCGAATTTTTCAGATGCACACTCCCAGGCTTTCATCGAATTTGGATCGGTAATATCCCACGTTGGCATTTCAATTCCTTGACTTTTCATAAGACTTTCCAACGTAGTTCCTCCATTTTTGGCGGCATAGTCAATTGCAAAATCTTTTCCACCAATGCCGTTAGAATCTCCAGACCAGAAATATGCCGTGTTTGGCTCAGTTTTAAGCTGTTCATCTTTGAAATAATAACCAGTCTCCCCCGCGCCTTCTATACCTTTACTATGTACCGCCTCATCGTAGAGCTTCTCTAAAGTATTAATGCCATTATATCCCTGTCCTGCGCTGTTTTCAACCGGTTGCGCGCTGACGGCGTCAGCTCCCGTGCCCTCCGGCTGAACCTTCTCCCGATAGATGTCGGCGAGATCACGAACCTTGTTTTCCGCTGCAACATTCTCCGCGTTGGCTGCCTGCTGCTCTGCAATCAGCTTTTCATACGTCTGCCGGATGGATTCGACGGATACGGGATGTGGAGTGTGCGTATGCGGAAGAGCGGCTTTCTGCACGCGGTGTCAGCGCAAAACAAAAGCCCGGCCAACGGCCGGACTTTTGTTAGCGCCGGGGTAAGCAGCCCCGCCGCGGCGAATAGCTGCCCTCAATGCGGACTGATGGGCGATTTCAAGTGGGTTGAGGATTTTGCCAAGGGAGTAGTTGCTGGGATTGAAAGGCAAACGAATGCCGGATACTTCCCTCAAAAAAGTAATTTAAGGGGTTGCGGACGGGGGCGAAAAAAGATAATGAACTTCTCAATCTAATCATTGTACTTCTTAACCATTTTAATGATTTCTGATATATTCTCTCGCAATTTCTCCGGATCTCCTAATTGATAATACCCTTCAATGCCCCTATGAATAATTGCATTCATTGTTGGGTGGTAATTTCTTTCCGTACATCTAATTAAGAAATCGCAAAATTGAGCAGCAACAGCTGGGTCATATTGAAACTTCTGCACTAGCATTGCAATCATTGCACTTTGAATTTGAACTGCGCTTATCTGAGTTTTTAACGAATATCCATTTAAAATTCCAAAACAAAAAGCACCCAATATTTGCTTTTCTTGCTCATTTATTTTAGAAATATCCATCTCTAATGTACGAATAATTTTGTCTACGATTTCACTTGTTGCTACAAAATATTCCGTTTCTTCCATCTTATGTCCTTTCCGCATTTGCATTGTTATTTTCTGAAATTTATCCTTCCTGGAATTCTGGGAACGAAGGAATCACCTACTAATCCATATTGTGATTGCTGTTTAATTGCATTTTGAACTGCAATCTTCGCTTGAGCATCTGATAATCCCGCTGCGCGTAATGAATTATATAATGCCGAGTTATAAGCCGAAATAGTTGGGGTATCTCCATATAGGTCACCTTGAGATCTGAAATTATTCCAAAAACCTTCCAGATTTTCATGTGCCGAATAGTGTGGGCTTCCGACATCTTTAAATGCGTTACCTTCTAATTCCACGCTCAATCCATCATTTTTAGGTATTACATCTCTAAAAGCAGCATTTTGGTTCAAGTGATGGGCTTGTCCTGTTACATCTGGATTATTCCGCATATTTTTATAAGTATCTATCAGAATGTTGGAACCAGAACCAGTCTCCCCCGCGCCGTTTACACCTTTACCATTCAAAGCCTCATCGTAGAGCTTCTCTAATGTGTTAATGCCATTATATCCCTGTCCTGCGCTGTTTTCAACCTGTTGCGCGCTGACGGTGTCCGCTCCCGCGCCTTTGGTTTGAACGTTTTCACGATAGACGTCGGTCAGGTCACGAACCCTGTTTTCCGCCGCGAGATTTTCCGCGTTGGCTGCCTGCTGCTCTGCAATCAGCTTTTCATACGTCTGCCGGATGGATTCGACGGATGTGGACGGGTTGTCTTGTAGTGGGCGGCGCTTTATTGGTACGCCCTCCCACCGTCGCTGCACAAAAACAAAAGCCCGGCCAACGGCCGAGCTTTTGTATGTTAACAGCAAGTTTATATACCCGGGTCGCAAGCGGCCCCGGTGAAACGTACATCGGCCCGCAACGCGGGCTGAATGGCGCTCCCTTGCGGGGTCGGATTTTATGCGGTGGGGTTGTAAACAGGACTGTGAAGCGCCGGAACCGAGCAAAAACCCAACATCATCAAATGTATCACTGTAGACATAAGCGCCCCCTTGCGCAAGACGTACACAATTGTACACTCACTTTAAGAATCTTCGCCGTATATTCCCTTATCGTGATAAGAAAGTATGATGTTATAAGCAGAATCCGGGTTATTTACTACATTTTTCGCCTCTTCTGCCGAAATCTCCAAATTTTTCATCTTGATCATTAGTTCTCCCGAATCATACCTTAGATAATATTTACTATTATCCTTATACAACTCTATTCCTTCATCTTCCATGATCTTCTGCATATAAACTTTCTCCCCTTAATCAAAATAGATGTCTAAAGGTGTATGTCCCAATTCGTGCGGGATCAATTACGGTTTCTTTGATGCCGCCTACTGTATATCCTCCGGGAAGCCAATATTCCGGAAATGCACCAAGTTCATTTCCTTGAGGAAGCCTTAAACCTGAATAATTATGTATTTCTACAATGACAGGATTCTTTCCTAAATATCCTCTGTCAAATCCCAAGGCGTCTTCAATTTTGAAAATATCTCCTTTATTTGATTTGATAATATCATTTAATTGGTCTCCAGACATTACGAATGTACCGCCCTTGCCACCGATTGTTCCTGTCGGTTCAGTCGGCATTATTTTTACTAACCCAAAATCCTTAAATGATTGCATGTGCTCTTCGATATATTTACTGCTTAAATAAGTCTCAGGCTTTGGTTTTTGACTTTTAGGTAATGATACAATTTGATCTATTTTATCTTGAGTAAGACCTTCATTATCAAATTTTTGTCTTATTTCTTCTGTAGAGGGAATCAGTTTCGATTTTAAGCCATCCCCCGTGCCCTCAGTACCTTTACTATGTACCGCCTCATCGTAGAGCTTCTCCAAAGTATTAATGCCATTATATCCCTGTCCTGCGTTGTTTTCAACCGGTTGCGCGCTGACGGCGTCCGCTCCCGCGCCATTTGCCTGAACCTTCTCCCGATAGACGTCGGCGAGATCACGAACCCTGTTTTCCGCCGCGAGATTTTGCGCGTTGGCTGCTTGCTGCTCTGCAATCAGCTTTTCATACGCCTGCCGGATGGAATCGACCGATGGAGAAAGGCGGGTGGTCGTGCGCGACCTCCCGCCAATCACTTCGCCCAGCAGTGCTGGGCTGTGGGAATTTCAACTAATGACTAATCGCGGTTTCGCTTGATTAGCATTGGTTTTCCTCCTAAGGGATCTACAATCGGAACTCCTGTATGATCATCATTATATGATATTTCCTCATCGCCATACTCGATTGTTATCTCCGTACCATATGGCATCCACATCAAAGATAGTAGTATGGGATCAATCTCGACTATTGAATCAAAATCTACTACAGACCAATTGCTGGTGTCGGCTAAGTACTCTTCTGTATCAATTTCAGAGAAAAACCGCCACCCATTATCAACATCGCGAGATCCCTCTTCGCGAATGCACCATTTAATTCTACCTTTTTTTTCAACTACGTTTTTTGTGGTCAAACATTTCCCAAATTCAGGGTGTGGCGTGTTATTCAATATGAGCCTCCTATTCATATTTATGACTCCTATTCGTACTCGGTAGCTCTGGTCTATAGTTTGCAGGATTTCTATACCATCCTAAAAATTCCTGTTGACTTATTTCACCTCTTATATAACGGTCACGCATATCGGAGTATTTTTCTTCCGGAATATGCCCCATATCCCATTGTCCCTGCCTCGGCTTTGTTTTATCCCATGATATGCTTCCACCAGCAGGATCTGGGGCTTTGCCAGTCGTTGGATCTTTGTAATTGTTCCAAACATCATCAACTTGAGTTTTTCCATACTTTGGTCTGCTCGTGGTATAGGGCTTTGTCGGTGCATCCCCCGCGCCCTCAGTACCTTTACTATGTACCGCCTCGTCGTAGAGCTTCTCTAATGTGTCAATGCCATTATATCCCTGTCCTGCGCTGTTTTCAACCTGTTGCGCGCTGACGGTGTCCGCTCCCGCGCCTTTGGTTTGAACGTTTTCACGATAGACGTCGGTCAGGTCACGAACCCTGTTTGCCGCCGCGAGATTTTCCGCGTTGGCTGCCTGCTGCTCTGCAATCAGCTTTTCATACGTCTGCCGGATGGATTCGACGGATGCGGGATGGGAATCACCCGCCGCATTGACTTTCCTGACATTTTGTGGTATATTAATGTTCGTGGCAGGAGTCGCCGCCTCTATCCCGCGTGGGTAGCCTTGGCTATCGCGCGGTTGAGGTGTCGCGGCTCCTGTCAGTTCATTTGTTGCGTAGTATAGCTTGTTCCCTTGGGGGGTAACGTTCACTCGAATTTTTGCCACTCCCGGTTGATTGCCTGCTAATGTCGCCGTTTCAAACCTGTCTGTTCTTTGAATATCGCGAGTGTCTTTGTTGGTCGGTTCGCTTGCAATATATTTTGCATTTTCGACAACCTCATTTAATTTCTCAAGTACGGCAAGCGTTTGGGCATTGACAGGCTGACGCGCAATGATCTCTCCAATTCCTTTTGAACTTATGCCAATCTTATATTTCAGTTCGTTTATTACAGTATTTTTATTTGTAAAAGTCTGCCCCATAAAGAGGTTTTTTAGAATATATTTGTATTTGATTCGCGCTTCTGCAGAACTTAAGCGATTAATATATGCCGATATTTCATCTATTTTTTCTTGTGGGATTTCGACAATTTTATATTCTGCATTATTAACGCGCGCAGGATAATCGCGAGAAACAGCAATCGCCGACTGCTCCTGTAGTAATGGTGCCACGGATGGCATCTCCCCAATCGCATCCTGCCATGTTATTGTCGGGGTATCCGGCGTTGCGGCGTTTACTTTGCTTACCTTTATGCCGCCTTTAATGCTAGCTAATCCGCCCAATATACCACTGGATACCGCACTGGCGCCGGCAGCTGTAATGACGTCTTGGATATAAACCTTGTTAAAGGCGTCGCGCTCCGCCTGTTCACGGCTCTTTCCATCAGAAATATATTGTTCGACAAGCCGGTTATACTGAGACTTATCGCCCATGATAAGGTTGTCGGAAAGAATATTTGCGTATTGACTAACCGCCTCCTGCGCAACGCCCAATACCGCTTGTTTGCCTGAATCCGCAAGCGCTTTTATAGCAACGGATTTTAATCCCTGTTCAAGCGCTTCTTTGCCACCGTCGAGAAGGTTGAAGAACCTACCGACCGGAATCTTGTTCGTCAAATACTGGACGGTTCCGGCGACCGTCGACAGCGCGAACGCCTGATCGGTCGTCGCGCCGTTTTGCAGCGCCTGCAAGGCTGTCTGCCCCGCGGCGGAAGACGACATGACAACGAGAGAGCCTGTTCCGCCAAGTGGGATGGTTAGGGCAAACTGACCCAAGCCGAGCGCGGTGTCTGTAATGAGCTTTTGGGTTTCGTTCATATTGCGCGTGATGCCGATTTCTGTATCTTGAACCTCATGCGCACCCTTAAACCAAATGCTGTTCTCGTCGACGGGTGTATAATCGCCGGTTAAATTATTACTGATAGATTGTACACCCGTAGCAACATACGCCGCCGGAGCTAACAATGATGAGCCGATATTCATCACACCGCCGATTATTTTGTGCTTGTTGGCAAAGTCCTGTACCAGCTTTGATTCTGCAGCCTGACTTTCGGCGTTCAGGCCGCGCTTTATCGTATCATAATAAGCTTTTGCGTTGTCCCAGTCACCCTTCGCCGCGTAGTATTCTAGGATGAGCTTTTGAGGGTATGTGACGTATTCCAGCTCATGATATTTATCATTCAAGAGATATCCGACAAAGTCTCGGTCTTTGCGGTCAATTTCTGCCCGGTAATCAAGGTCTGCAAGATATCTTATTTTATCCTTCAGCGCAGAATCTTTACCATCGTCCCAGTTGATGCCGCCGTTTTCAGCTTTTTGAACAGTCCCAATAAAATCGGCGTTGTTGGCAGCTGATTCATATTGTGCACGCTGTTTGGACTGTTCCTGTGCGTAATATTGGTTTTCGAGGTCGTACAACAGCGAGGCGATGTTGTTTAATTCGGTTTGGGTGTCAGCGTCAATCATTGGCGTGTGTTTATAAATGAATTCTTCTTGTTTTTTTAAATCTGCTTTTTTAGAATCGTACTCTTCCTTTGTAATCTCTTTGACTTCACTATTGGACGGCTCGATAACCCCGGTGTTGTCCGATGAGTTTGCTGAAGCATTTTGCGCTTCTAGTGCGGCTTCAACGGAGGTCTGATATTGTTGTTTTCTAGCCTCCTCATCCGTCTTATATTGTTCTTTTAACCGCTCATCGGAGTATTGCATATCCGTAAGTTGTTTATCGAGGTCGTGGAGTTGTTTTTGCAGCTTGCCGGTGTCGCCACCGGTATATAAATCAAACGCAAAAGGATCAATTAGAGCGTCGCCCACTTTTTCCCAGAACGTTTTGGACTCAAGCTTCTTTTGAGCCCCTGCTCTCTGTTTGGTGAGGTCGCCGTATTTCTTATAAAATTCTGTAGTAGACGGTGCAGTAACCCCGGTGTTGGCTGAGGTTGTGGTAGCATATTTTTTTATAACATCCTGATCTTTGTTTTTAATGGCGTTTTGTAGTTCTTTTAAATTAAAATTGTTTTTCGACGAGTAATTAACTAAACCGATGTTTAAGAAATCGTTAGCTAAGTTCATACAACACCTCCATGGGCATTTACCAAGACGCCCCACCACCGCCGCCGTCGCTTTTTACGCCGCTATTTGAATTTTCCGACGTTTTTTCGACTTTTCTGAAGTAAATCACACCGTTTATAACCTCGTATGTTACTTCTCCGCTCTGTACCAGCTGTTCAAGGCGTGTCTGGTTGATTGGCCCATATCCAAGCGAGAGAACACTTTTTATGTCAATTCCAGACCAATCTTCCTTTGATGCCGAAGTCGACGAATACCCCCCGCCAGAATACCCTGTCCTCATACTATTTTTTTTTTAGCTTTTTCGTTGGCTTTTGCAATCGCCTCTGGTGTCCACCAGGGGGACATGGAGGAATAGTCGCCCGTATAGTCAGCGTAATAAAGCGACCGCTCATAGTTGGTCGTATCATTCCGGTATTCGAGCGAATCATTGTACTGCTTCAACGCCAAGGCGTTAGCCTGATCTGTCTGATACTTGTTATACAGGGCGTTCGCCTTTTCAAAGTCACCTTGTGCAATAGCGGCGGCGACATTGTTTTTATACGTCGTCTCAAGATTGGCCATCTGTAAATCCATATCGGACGTGGCCTTTGCCTGCTGCTTGTCCAAACCGCTCAAATTGCCCTGCAAGGTGTTAGAAAACGCAAGCTGCGCCTGCCCGCCGGTGCCGGAATTGAGGCCGTTTGCCGAAGCGTATTCGTTGAAATTTGCCTTTTGGATTTCGCCCTGAGAGGCTGTTGTATTCTTCGCGTCCTGATACACGCCGGGTATCTGCGACCGCGCCGTGTTGAGCGTGTTAACGTTTTGGTCATAGGCTGACTGCAGCGCCGCCTGCGCGGCTTTCGTTTTCGCGTCGTAGATTTCGTCGATGTATGCATTGCTGTCGGGATTTTTTTCTATTCTGTCAGTGCTCCTGTTGGCTCGCGGATTGTAATCTGGGTCAAGCACGCCGCCCGTTTCGGTCATCTTATAAAACCCTTGTGCGGACGGAACATGAGAGCCGATATCAATTCGCTGCGTTCCAGCCTCATCTTTGTATGTTTTGTTGTCAATGATATAACCTATTTGAATACTACCATCCGGGCCATAGTAGGACGTTTGCGTTGCCATTTATTCACACCTCGATTTTTCAATTACACAAATTCGCGTTTCATGATCGTTTAACGTATCATCCTGCCTGCAATTATGCTGCCACAGGCGGGTATGACTGTCTGAATTCTTTTCAATTAACTCGTCCAGATTCTTTTGAAATGTTTCTACGGCGCACGTCAGCTTTGTAATGCTCGTGTTAAGTTTTAACATCGGCGTCACGATAGAAGCAATCAACCCGATCAGCGCAACGATAACGCCGACAACAGTCCATTCAGTCATACCCATTACCTCTATTTGCTTAAAATAACCGCCAGCGCTTCCCTTGTCACTGGTTTCTGCCAGCCATAGTTGCCCTGCCCGTCTCCGTTGAAGACACCTTTGGCTTTCATCGCTTCCGTCGCCTCCCGCGCCCATGCGCTGGGCTTGTCCCCCGTACCCGCTACGCTCAAATACTTGTCCATGTAGTCGCAAAACTGCTCGTATGTCATGTCTTCCTCCTCATACGCGGGGCTGCCATAGCCCAAAATCTTCTCATAGGACAGTGGATAGCTTTTCGCAGCCACACCACCGCCGTTTGCTATGAGTGTCGAGCCGCCGGAAGTGTTGCCCTCAATAGTCATAACCTTGCTGCCGGAAACGCCAGTTACGATGCCGACGTGTGCCGGGGTTTCGCCGTCGTGCGTAAAATAGATGATGTCTCCGGCGGCAGGCGTATACTTTCGGTCGTGCCAGCGCCCGGCGTGTTTAAACCACGAAACGCCCATCGCGCAGGACGCATGCTTTGGGATAATGCTTGTCGGTATCCCTGCCTTCTCGGCGCAGTAGGATACGAACATTGCGCACCAGGCAAATCCGTTCATTTCATACCACTGGCCGAAAATTGTAAAGTTCCCGCTCCCGGCGTTAGCTGTGAAATCTTCAAGCTTTGCGTTTGATTTTTTCTCGAGGTACCCGACGTAGCCGCGGGCGACATCGACGAGCTTTTGGCTACTCACCATCGCCCATATCCTCAACGTCGATCTTATCCGCTACGTCCTTGACCTCGCTGACGACGTTTTGGATGGCTTTCGCATCGACGTACCCCTCCATGATGAGATAGCCGAGAATGGATGATATAATCGCCGCAATGCCCTCCGTCTTGCTGCCAGACGTGACGAGCACGATACCGGTCACAACGCCCCCGATGGCCATGAGGAATTTTCGGCTCGTGATTTTCTGAAGAATTGTCTGCATACTATCCTTTCTGCGGTTCAAATCCCGCCCGCCGCCCAACAGATGTATGGGCTTCGCCCTAGACCCGTTCAGGCTTTTTTGTAGGGGCGGATTCTATATCCGCCCGTTTTATGTCCGCCTCTTGTTGCAAACTTTTTGTAGGGGCGATTATGAATCGCCCGCGTTCTTAATTCGCGTCCCTGTGCTTATTTTCCGAGTGCTTGAGTCCTGCCAGAGCGCCGAGCTCTCCTGTGGTAAAAGCAAACCATGAAACGATGAGGGTCGTAGGCTCTGATGCCGTGCGGAGGAATATGTATAGGACGGCTGCTGTGAATACAGCGTTTACGAAGATGATCCCGGCGACAATCAGTTTACTAAACCGCATAGGTCTGGCCCGTGATTTCTTCATACTGCTCCGTCGTGACCCAGTCTTTCACGACGGCGTTTTTCAAACCGTCAATTGTCAGCGTCCCCGCGTCAAAGAGTCTTTTCAGTCGTTCGAACATCTTCACCCCTCCAATGCGGCAATCGTCAGCACATCAACGGCAGCGGAAAGATCAGCATTCTGCTGTGTGAGCGCGGCGATCTGCTTGTCCTGCTCGGTTTCGATTTTGCGATACTGCCGAACGCCGTCAATTTCGATCTCGACGTATCCTTTTCTTTGCGGTAATTGAGGCTCGATAATTGGTCTGCTCATGTTTTTACCTCCTTATAAAAGAGCTTTGATATAGGTGTATACGTTATCATCGTTAAACATTGGAAGACGTTTTGTGGGGCAATAAAGTATTGAGGTACCGTTTCTGCCAAAAACGAAATAACTACTGTCTTTATAAAAAGTTCTTAGGCCATGCCCGGCATTAAAAACTATCATACCCCATAATTTTTTAATGTCGTCGGTATGATACATGACAGCAAATCCGCCGGTACTATAGTAATACTGGCACAAAAAATAATATCTGCCGTCAAGATATCTAAATTTTGAATATGACCCTAATCCGGCGCCAGTCATTGAATATGGTACATCTTCATCAATGATGTTTTGGTTAAACGCCGATGGTTCATCTGTTTCACAAAAATAAACCGAAAGAAACATTGAATCATACACGTTCTGAAATAAGACAATAAGTATCCAACGTGTTCCATCGTGTATTATTTCAGATAAGTCTGAGGTAGCAGATGATATAGAAATTACCGAACCTCCTGATCCGCTAACTCTTGCTGCCGCAGTTGTCATCTGCCAAACTTTTACTGCATTCGAATAGGAATACGCCACCGCTATATACCCATTGGCGTACTCCATACTGATGTCGGTTTTTGAATTGCTTTGAGTTACCCCCGCAGTATAATTGCCATTTAATGTATTGCTATAATAAATGGTAGAGAGGTTGGTTGAACCATTATGTGATACCACATAGTAGTAATTTCCGTCATACACTATGTCGTAAGCAACCTGCGCTGTAGATGAAATAACCGTTAAATATGTCCACGCTCCAGTTATATCCGTGCAGTAAGCAATTTGCTGTGCGGATGCAGTTGCTCCGACTACAACTAGTTGACCGTTTATTATTTTAATTCTTTTCGTGCTGGTAAAGCCAGTCAATTCAACATAAGTCCATGCTCCTGTAGGGTCGTCCGTATAGTATACTCTATTACTCCCAAGTCCTACGAAGTAGTTTCCAAATTTTAAAATATCATCACATTGGGCAGTTGTTAAACCTGCTGTTAAATCCTCACTAGGGCAATCTTTTATGAGTGCCGCTAAATCAGGATATGTTGCAGCATCAAAGGACGCCCCATTGCAGAGCAACCCCTTGCTACCCCACGGATTAACTAATGCTTGTTTGACAGTGCCTACTGCATCCGCGTTATCCACATACCCCTTCGTCGCAACATCTCCGTCATCCTCCGGGTCGGCCACCTTCAGCCTGCCGTTTTCGTCGCGCTTGGCGATGGTGCCTGGCGTCGCTTCGCTCGTTCCGGTGGGGTCTTGCCAGCCGAAGTCATAGTTATCCCCGGAGTTTTTCGTTAAAAGCTGCCCTGTCCCGCCACCGGCAGGGAGGTTGCCAGACTGTATTTCCGCCGCCGCGACGGCGTCTGTTAGATTCTGCGCGATATCGGCAAGGTCTGTTGACCGCTCTGTCGCCAATTCGGGAACCAGTGTGTCGTTAATATAGCTTTTAATCGCATTCCCGGCCTCATCAAACTTCTCTTTAAACGCCAACGGCGTGAGGCCGCCTTCATCGTTCGGCTCGTCGTCGAGCACAGCGATGATGTTGAGGTCGTCGGTTAATGGTGTTATCGCCATGTGTTGCCCTCCTATTTGATTTCGCCCATTGAGCGTACTTTAAAATCTGCCGAGAGAATTGTCGCGGTGCTCCAATCGGTATTGCTTTTGAAAATCAGCTGATAGTAAGCAAACTTTTTCGCCTTGAGCTTCAATCGCCGTGTCTGCGGCTGCCGGTTCGTCCCAAAGCTCCAGTGCGCGAAATTGGCGTGTTTAAAGGTCCCCAGCCCATACGAAACGGTTCTTTCCTCAAAGTCGCTTTTCAGGTTCGTGCGAACCGTTACAATAACGCCCGCAAATAGCTCCGGCTTGAGCGTTATAAACAGCTCGGAAGCGTACTTGCGCATAAAATCTGCCCCAAAATCCATTGCACCGGACTGCCAGTAAGCATCAATTGGGGCACCATCGTCATTATGGTAATCGCGTGAAAGACGAAGGATGCGCCCGTCTGATGTGCCGCCGTAAAGCTCGCCGCGATACGACAGAAGAACACTTGGCGAAAAATCCGTGTAAAAATACCACGCGTCGGCAGCGTAATTGTGGACGGCCGCCATCCCGCCGTACAGAACATAGTATTCATGATTGTATTTGTCGACAAACGTGACGGCGTCTGGCAGAGCAAATCCCGACAGCGTGTTTTCAACCCGCTCGGAGATGCGCATGGCGTTGCGCTGGTCACTCGTCACATTGCCTGTTGTCGAAGTTGGCCGCCACTCGTAAATCGTCTTGCCATCCAGCGTGCGCGGATAGTTGACGACATTCTGAACTTGACCCGGCGCGTCGTTGCCGATCCCTTTGTTCACGGCGGTGCAGAAAAACGAAGCCGTGACGGCCCCCGTGGCTAGCGTCAGCGTGCCATATCCAATAGCGTAGGAGGAATCCGTTTTAAACGCCATGAGCTGGTTGTAATGACGGGTCATTCCCGTGAGCGGCGTATTCGCGTCGCCGACGTTAATGACGTTTAAGTCCGGGAAATATTCCGCCGTTGCCGAACCATTGTAATCAAGGTCGCTGTAAAACGCCTTGTTGGACCCGTCGCCGTAGAAGAAGACTCTGTTGTCAGTCGCGCCGTTATAAAGCTCGGCGTATTTCATGGCCTCAATCTGGCTTCGAAGCGTCGTCGGAACTGAATAGCCGATTTCCAGCGTATTCGTCCCCGTCAAAGGTGCGTTTAACTTCACTTCCGTCACGACGATATTGTTCGTGCCGGTAGACGGGGCGGTTGTAAACGTCACAATGCCGGTCGAGGAATTGTACGTCCACGCGGTGTTTATGGCACCGCCGATTGTAATCTGGCCCACGCCGGATATGCTGTTTTTGTTTGCCAATGTAAACGTTGTTATCGTGCCGTTGCCTGAAAACGTCTCCGTTAGCGTCGTAAAGGTCACTTTTCCGTTTGCCAGGTCAACCGTATAATCTGTTGTCAGCGTGTAATTTGTCCCGGATGAAAGGTTTTTGACGTAATCAACACTTGAAAGCCCCTTTTCCGGAAGCTGAAAAACATTGGCTGTCCCCGTTGGGGAGAAATGGACTTTTCTCAGGCCATTGAGCATATTGACGCGCTCTAACGCCGTTCCGCCGCCCGTCGGCACCGTCGATACAAGAATGAGCGGCCTATACCCCATAACCTCAGCGAGCGTTGTACCGTCCCACACCTTGTATTTTTGGCCGTTGAGCATATAGAGCTTTTCATCGTATCCAAAAAACGTTACGGTATCCGACGTGTCAAACACCCCGACGGCCGTTGCTGTATTCTCTTCAAGATCGAGCGTCCATATCTGTCCGTCGCAGGCGGCGACGATCGACTCCCTTCCGCTGACATACCCTGTCCACAAGGATTTAACCGGCGCGTTTGCGATGGTGAAAAGCGACTTCATCCCCGGTCTGATTTGCAAAGACCCTTCATTCGTCACCCGGAAATTTCGCATTTCAGAGGCCTCGCCCATTTTTAGGTTCGTGTCGCCGTCCGGGTTTTCATTGACGCCGAGCCACCGCTTAATGGCGATGATTTTGTCCGATGTATTTGTCGAAATTCGTGCCATTTCGTCACCACACTTTGTCCGTCATATCCGAATCTCACCGTACAGATTTTCTATACTTTCCGTCCGTCGGGGCATGGTCTGCCCGATTTTGGTCATCAGCTCTTCATAGCGCTGCTGAAAAAAGGACGCCGTCGCCGGGTTCTCCTCCAGCAGCAGATGTGCCGCGAGGCCATACGGCATCACCGACTGGGCGAGGCCGTCGTCCAGGTCGATCGGGCTTAGAAAATCCTGTATCGCGCCGCAGACCGGCCGCTTCCCCTCTTCGGCCTCAAATGTATCGCTGTAACGATACAACTCATTTCGTAAAACCGTTAACAGGGCGAGTGCTCTGTTTTTAAAGGCATCCAGCTGATCCGTCTCATCCATAAGAGCCAGCGCGCTGTAAAATACTTCCTGCGCTGTCGTTGCCATCTAACCACTTCCTCTTTTGGTTTTCTCTGCCCCCGCCGAATCGGCGGGGGCTGTTTATAACGTTATGCGGTATACGTATACTCCTTGATCGGCGAATTGACAACGCCTGCTGCAAGGCCGTAAGCTCTTAGCGTCTGGCCTGCCGTCAGCAAAACCGGCGCCGAGTATGTAGATGCCGTCCCCGACGTTTTCGGATTGGAGCCGTCCGTCGTATACTTGATCGTCGTTGCATCCGCGCATGTTACGGTTACCGTTGACGTACCCGTCATGGTCGGTAACGGCAGCATGCCGGAGGCCGCATGCACGTAAATACCGCTGACCTTTGCGTCCAATACAAAGGAATCGTGATAGAAACGGCACTCGCCGACATCCGCGTCATACCCGAGCGGGTTTTTCTGCACACGCATTGTCTTCAGCTTCATCGGGTCAACGGTCGCGTCCTTATATTTAATAAGGAAATTTACCCCTGCGGGCAGATAGCTGTCGACAACGGGGACAACGTCCATGCCGTCAATACGGCCGACGACGCCGTTTTTGACGGCCTCCTCGCCAAGCGAATCAATCCCCATGATCTCGCTGGAGAGTTTCGTCTCAATGTAGACCGATTCTGCGATCAGCAGGACGCGGTTTTTCTTAGGGACGAGCTTGTTGCTCATAGCAGCCCCTGCCGTCACAATAGCCCGCATGACGGTGCTCGTCGTGAGCGCCGTTGTGTTCAAAACACCAAGACCTGCGCCGTTTGCCCATTTGGCCAGGCGGTACATATCGATAGTGGGCGTGCAGACCTCGTCCCAGTTGGATTTCAGCTGCTCGTTGCAGTGCTTAATGTTGAGCTGGTCGGCGGCGTTGCCGTGATCGATGGAAAACGTAAACGCCTTGTCCTGGCTCATCGTCAGCGTCTGGATGGTATCGCCGAGCTCGGCAATCGTGCCGAAGCGGCCGCCGTCGGCCGTGCGGCTGTAATCGTTGAGCGTGACCTTGTCAACGGTGTAGATTTTGATACTCTGCGCGCCGTCAAAGTCATATTTTTTACCGGCATATGCCTCGGTCACGGACTGCGCCTTAAACCGCTCGGCAATTAGCGGTGCGTATTTCGTCGTCAAATTAACGGACATTCATATTCCTGCCTTTCCTTTAATCCTGATACCAGTCGTCCTCGATTTCCCCGCGTGTTCTCAGAAGACCGGCGCTCTGGCGGGAACCGGCTGCTCGACGCCTGTTCTCGTCATCTTTTTGCTGTGATGCGAGCTGCGCTTTCAGGTTCCTGTTCTCGTAACTCTGATAAGCACGAAGAAGGCTTTTCCCTGACTGAACGCTTTCCCAGACTTCACCCGGAATCGACTTTGGGTCAAGGTCGCTGTATTCGCTTAAAAACTCGGTAACTTCCCGGTCACGCCGCGCGCGTGCCGCCTGTGCGTCAGGCTGCGTGATCCCCTCCGAGTGATGAGCCGTTTCGTTAGCAGGCTGCTTGGTGCTGTCTGAAAGCGCTGTTTCGGCCTGCCTCATAAAACTGTCAAGGCTCATGCCGGTGCGCTGGGCGATACCTTGAAGCAGATTTTTGTAGGTGCTGTTCTTTTCAGCTTCTTCAGTAAGCTGCTCGGCGCGGCTTCTGATACGGTCGTAGTCTTTTCCTTTCTGCGCCAGTGTTATGACCTCGTCGCGCGTGACATCGATTTCCTCTCCCATGTATTTAAGCTTGAAGCTCTGGTCGGCTTCCCGCTCGTTCGGCAGAGGCTTACCGTCGTCAGGCGTATTGTCCCAGTCGTTCTGATCGCCGGGCTGCATCGACGCGTCGTCCCCGTCCTGCCAATCCCCGCTTAGTAGCGCCTCGTCAACAGCGGAAAAACCCGCCTTATCCTGTGGTAGCGTCATCGTCAGTTCTTCTTCCATTGTACCCTCCTCGCCTCTGGTCGGGCGATTTTTATCTGCCGGGACGGGTCTGTCCCATGCATGCTGCGTCGCGTGATGTCATCTTAATCCGGGCGCTGTCGGTGGGCGTTGCAAGAGCTGTTGCAGTTGTTCGGCTTGCGCTCCGATAGTGGGCATCCCCGGCCGGCTCATGGCCGGCTGCACCATCGCACCGGCGGTATTTCCCATCCCGAAAGGTGCCGTCATGCCCGGTTGGGCGGCACCTGCTTTGGCGCTTTCAAGCTTATCAAGCAGCTCCTGCTTTTTGATGATATACCCATCCGGCACGCGCTCCAGGTAATCAATAAGATCAATTTTGCCGCGCATAAGCAGGTTATCAAGCGTCTGCATGGCGGCGATTTCCGACCAATAGGACGATGCGCCGACATCAAGCTTTAATGAAAGATTGATTGTTTTCAGCACGTCGAAGTTAAAAAACGGGCTTTGTAAATTACCAACCGGCCTCGTCGACTGTTTAACAGTCCCAGCCGTGTCAAGGCGCCTCGTCCCGTAATATTCTCCCATAAAGTCGATATAGATCCGGCCGAGATCCTCAAGATTCTGATAAAGATTCTGCCGCGTCAGCTCGTTTGGAACGGCCGCCGCTTTTTGCAGGGCGATAATAGCGGAGGTGTTGTCCGGCCGCGCATCTCCAAGCGCTACGCTCGTTGCGCCCAGGGCGGACAATGTATCCTCTTTGGCCATCTGAATAAACTGCGCGATTTGCGGCGAAATCTGCGCCGGATCAATAATACGGGCAACAGAATTCACATCACCGCCCTGAACGGGAATCGCCGCGCCGACGCGGTTGTCCCATTTTGAAACACGTGTTTTATCATAGACGATCTTGGGGTATGCCGTCGTCATCAGGCTGATCATACTCATCGCGTAAAGCTTGTTGATAAAAATCTGATTCGGAATAAGCCCCGTCACCATAGCCTGCCCGTGGTAAGAATCCTGTACATAATCCCAGTTGAGCCACGTGATGGGGTAGCGTGTCAGGCCCGTGTCCCACGCCTTTCTGATTTCCGCATTTTTTGTGCATTCATAACACCAGATCGTCCCGGTGTCGCTGTCTCGCCACAGCTTTAAAAGCACCGTCGTCAGCTCATCCTGGGCATTGTTTTGATCCGGCTTTCGCTCGTCCGTGTCACTTTTCACCATCTCCAAGTCTGCACAGCCGTTCTTTTTGGCCCGCGCACGAACGTCATCCGTCATTTCACGGCTCATGATGAGGATGTACGGCTGCCTCTCAACGCGCCGGTCGCTCGTATTGCCGAAAAACACGCGGCTGTTTTCAATAACCTCTGTCACGACAGCGCCGCTGCAAAACTGGCCGGATGGCGCGTCCGGGTCCCAATATGTATACGTACAGCCGTCACCGTCGACAGCCGTGTTCCTCAAAAGCTCGCGCATCAGCATGAGCAGCTTGTTTTCTTCAAAAAGACGCTCAAATTCATGGTTAACGGTGTCCGTTACTTCCCCCATATCCAGACTGCCTCCATCATCGGGCATTGCGGAAGCCTGCATTTTGACGCAGCTTGACGTAATACCGGCAACCGTGAATAAAACAACGCGCTTGAGGAAGTTGAAAACAGGCGTCGGCAGTCCGTTGGACAAAACGCCCTCCCACTGCTTGCCGATAAAAAAGTTTTCATTCGTCTGAACCGTATCGCTAAATCCCGTCTGAACATTGAAGGCGAGCCCTTTTTCAAAGTCCTTCCAGACGCCGCTAACCGTTGGGCTGTATCCATTCTTCACCAAAAATCCATCCTTCCGGGCCTAAGACGGCCGTTTATCGCGCACCCTGTCGAGCCCATAGCCAAGAATGCTGGCGATACTCTCCGTAAAGTCCTTTTCAGCCGATAAAGACTTCAACGCTTCCTCCTCTGACTGGTCTTCTGCTTCGTCTGTGCTGCGTAAAAGCGCAGAGAGCTCTTTTTTCATGGTTTCGGCATCAGCCGCCAGCGCATCCAAGCGATGACGCAGCCGCTTCAAATTTTCATCGTTTTCTCGCCCTGCAGCGCTCATTTTTCGCTCAAGACGGGCTCCGAGAACAAGCAGCGTGACAAACAGCAGCTGCGCTAATATGAGTGTCGTCAGTTCCATGGTTTCTCTCCTTAAACAATTGCTTAAATTTTGTATTGTTCTCCCGACGCATTGCGCTTAGGCATCATATAAATATCCGCTTCTCAACTCCCCGCCTGTCATAAACATCGAGTATTCTGCCGTTTCTTGCCCGAGCCGGGTGTCGATTTTCATCTCCGGCGTTAAATAGCGCGATACACAGAAGTACCGCAGCGCGTCGACGCTGTGTGTGATGTCATGTGGCTGCCGCGCGCAGTCATTTGGATTGGCTTCATCGGCCAGAATAGCTTGTATATCCTCGATAAGGCCCCGGCAGGTGTCGAAGATGAGAAGCCCCGGCCTGCCGTCCGTCCGGTCCATGAGCATTTCCTTTATTTGCATATGTCCTTGAACCCTGCTGCTGTCAGCGCGGATAATTGGCACACCGTTTGAGAAAAAGAGTTCCGCCATCGTTTTACCACTGTCTTTTTGCCGGTTCCACATATCCGGCGGTGCATAGGTAACGGCGATCTGCTCCTGATAAAGCGTTGCCTCCCGGATCACGGCAGACGCCTCGGATACAACGAGCCCTGCCTTTTTCAGCGCTCTGTACACATAGCACCGCCCCGTCTCATCGACGGCAATCCAGCAGCAGGCCAGCATATCAAGGCCATAGTCAAATGCCCTGTAGCGCAGATAACCGTCAGGGATGACAAACGGTTTTATAACATGCCTGGCTGTTGAGAATTCCGAGAAATACGTGCCGGACAGCGCATCCCACTCGCCATATCGATAAGCGCGCCGCCTGTTTTCCGGCAGGTTTGACAGCATGGAAAGGTAGGCCGGGGACGACTTTATGAGGTGCGTGTTGTCCTCCACCGAGGCAAAAATAAAGGTGTAATCCTCAGGCTGCTCGTTTTCCTCGGGGTTTGCGCTTGCCGTCTTAAATCGCCGGTCGATAAACAGCCGCTTGACCCATTGGTGACCGACGCCACCAGGATTGCAGGTGAGGTAAAACCTTTTCGGAATCTCGTTAACACCGCGTAAGCAGCCGCCGAGATACCGGAATTCCTGCTCTGTAAACTGCGTGGCCTCATCCATGAAGATCCAGTCATATTCCTGCCCCTGATATTCCTGCTCGGCAGTCGCGCTTTGATAATGACCAAACTTGATCATTGAGCCGTCTATAAAATAAAGGGTGTGCAGCGTGCCGTTATAAGTTGCCAGCTCCGACGGAACAAGCTTTAAAATGGGCTCAATGTGATTTTGCTGAAGTTCCGGATACGTCCGTCGAATGATGAGTATTCTGATGCCCGGCCAACGAATAGCCCCGCCGACGGCTTTGATGCGGATGGCATGTGTTTTGCCGCCGCCCTTGGCCCCGCCGTAGGCCGTATAAAGTGTCCGACTTTTGTAGAAAAGAAGCTGCTTCGGATTAGCCTCGCCAAGGTTAACAACGATCTCGCCGGAACTTAATTTTTTTCTCCGTGCCATGAAAGCCCCCTGCGTAAACTAATCAAAAAAGCCGACAGTTCGGTTGGGTTCCCCCAACCGGTCTATCGGCTCTCAGGCTCTGTATTCTTTTTTTAGTCCCAATTAAATGTCAGCATAATTGGTGCCCGGCAGACCTTGCACCACAGTTCAACGCCGTTTGCCCGCCCCCCTTTTTCAAGACGACACAACCTTTTCAGGCAATGCGGACAAAGTGCCTCGTCATGTCGGATTACGGCGGTCACCGCCTCTGTCATCATCACACTCCTTAATCAAACAACCCTTTCTCGCCGCCGTTGAAACGAACATCAATTGTGACGTGATTTGTGTCCTCTCTCATCTTGTCCGTCAGTCCGCCGTTTCCGGCCTGGCGCGCCAGAAATATTTTCCCAGTCGCCGCTTTGTCTGTACCGTACAATTCCCGAACGATAATGCTCTCGCGCCGGAGCGCTGCTTTTTTCAGGCAGTCGGCATTGCCTTTTCCCATCTTCCCGCTCAAACAGCGCTCATACGTCTCTTTGTCAAAGCCGAGAAACAAGATAAGGCCCGCTTCATCGGGGTAAATCTTTTTCGCCGAACACTCTGAGAAATAGTCATCAACCCGCCGCTGAAGATCCTTAACGGTTCTTTTTGCGCCCTGCTCCGGCATCCATCGATCACCCTGTCCTTCAAAATCTCATAGGCCTAATTATACTGACCGTCTTTTTTAAGCGCA
The DNA here is from genome assembly GCA_022870705.1 of Oscillospiraceae bacterium CM. Classification (NCBI taxonomy): domain Bacteria; kingdom Bacillati; phylum Bacillota; class Clostridia; order Eubacteriales; family Oscillospiraceae; species Oscillospiraceae bacterium JHJ. The sequence continues at coordinate 600,754 of CP072107.1, read as the reverse complement.
ATATTTTAGAACAATTTTGTCGGTTATTTTGTACCGACATGCCCTTAAATTTACAGATATGAAAATATTAATAATTTTCTCAACTATTATCATATTGTTATGGAAAATTCATCCGATATATAAGGCATGTGCTGAAAGAAGTGTGGTGGGTTATTTGACAAAGAAAAAAATTCTGCTGATAGACGACAGTAATTTTTATGCCAAAGTCATCGCAATCGCCTTAACACCGGCCGGGTATGACGTGATTCGGGCGATCAACGGTGAAGAGGGGCTGCGTCTTGTGCAGGAAGAAAAGCCGGATCTTCTCTTGTTGGACGTCGTCATGCCGGACATCAGCGGTTTTGAAATCTGCCGGCTGCTGCGTGAATCAGAAAGCAATAATCTCATGCCTATTATCATGCTGACAGGTCAGGATAATCACGAGGATATGCTCATTGGCCTTGAGCTCGGGGCCGACGATTATATTGTTAAACCGTTTGACAACAGGGAGCTTGTCAGCCGTGTTAAAAACACGCTCCGGCGCATTGACCGGAACAGGGATGCAAATCCTCTTACCGGTCTGCCCGGTAATCTGGAAATACAACGAGAGCTCGAAAGCCGCATTCAGAAAGCCGCCCCTTTTGCCGCGATTTATGCCGACCTCGATAATTTCAAAGCGTATAACGATGTCTACGGCTTCTCCAAAGGTGACAGCGCCATTAAGCTGACGGCCGATATCCTACATGACGCGGCAAAAGGCTGTGACAGCAGCGCTTTTGTTGGTCATATCGGCGGTGACGATTTTATTGTTATTATTGACCCCTTTTGTGCCGAAATGATCTGCAAGGACATTATTGAGAAATTTGATTTCAGAATCCGCGCGCTTTACGAACCGACGGATCTGGAGAACGGCTTTATCGTCACATACAGCCGGCAGGGCAATAAAACGGTCTATCCGATTATGACCATCTCGCTTGGGATCGTGACGAACGAGTACAGAACGTTTTCGACTTTTCTGGAGGTGTCCGACATTGCCGCGGAGCTGAAGAAAAAAGCAAAGTCGATGCGCGGCAGCTCCTTCGTTAAGGATATGCGCCGACAATCGACGCCGCATATGGATCATGCCGGGTAAATGCAATGGCAGCCCATCGAAACGGCGGGCTGCCATTATTATTTCGTATTGATTTCTCATATGTATTTGCTGGCTTCCTTCACGCTGAGCGCGCTCAGCGTGTTTTTGTTTTCATCAACAAAGCGGCGTACCCAGGCCTTGTCCGTTTTGGAATACTCCCGCAGCGCCCAGCCGATGGCCTTGTTGACGAAGAATTCCTTCGACCCGGTGTTTGACAAGATGGCGCAGCTTAATACAGCCGTGTCCGTCTTCTCCCGGTATTGCAGCTGAAAATCAATCGCAATGCGTTTGAGCCAAATGTTGTCGCTTGCAATCCAGCGCGGGATGTCCGTCTCTTTGACACTTGGATGCCGCAAGCACAAATCACCGACAAAGGCGTCAATCGTATCGACCGTGTCCCACCACGACTTCGTCGTCACAAGCTTTTCAAGCGCCGGGATATCCTCTGGCACGAGAAGCTTTTTTACTGTTTCCAGATAAGTAAGCGCCAGATATTGAAACTCGCGCTCAGGCAGGTCATAACAGGTCCAAATGAAAGGCCAGTCAATGCTGCGGTCTTTTTTCATCTCCTTCAGAAATGCGCTGCAGAGCAATTTGCGCTCCGGCGTTTTAATGCCGAGAAACGGAAATTTGTTTTTCATATAAGCCGCCATCGGCCCGGCGTTTGCATCATTTCGAGCCGCGTAGAAAGCTTTGAAAATGTCCGGTTTCAGACATATCATCGCCGACGTCCAAAAATCCGCAGGAGGTTCAGAAACAGGTTAATGAGATCCAGATAAAGTTTTAAGGCCCCGATGATGGCAAACTTTTCATACTGCTCCGGCGTGAGGCCGCCGCTCTCATAGACGCGTTTGAGCCACTGCATATCATAGGCCGTCAGGCCTGAGAAAATCAAGACAGCCACAAAGCTGAACAGGTACATCAGCATCTCGCTTCCGATAAAAAGATTAATCAAGGAGGCGATGATGATGCCAAACAGTCCCATAATCAGAAAGCGGCCAATAGGTGACAGGTCGGTTTTCGTCACAAAACCGAATAGGCCCATGGCGAGGAAAAGGCCCGCCGCTGCGAAAAACACGACGAAGATCGATGAGATATCATAAACAACAAAGATCAGCGACAGCGTCACGCCGTTGACAAGCGAAAATACAATAAGGCCAAGATACGCCGCGCCGATACTCATGACCATAATGCGCCGTGACAGGAAAAAGACGAGAACAACCTCCAGAATCATCAGGATAAACAGGCCCGTCCAATTGGACATAACGGCACCAATAAAAGGCGGATAGCTGGCAATGCCGTAGGCTGTCAGTGCTGTCAGCACAAGGGCCCACGTCATATTGAAAAAAACGCGTGAAAAAAAGGTTTTCTCCTTGAATTGCGGATACATCAAATCGCCTTCTTTATTATTATCTACGCACAGAGTATGCTTTTTTAAGGGGTTATTTATCACAAATTTGTTAATCTTTTTGGTTTGTGATGAATTTAACGTCTTTTACGTGCAACGTATCGATCCACGCCTGAATCGTTTTTGGGACGCTCTTTATGGCGGGGCTGTTTGTATACACCTTGACGATTTCAGTGCCGGGGTCTAAAACAGCCCCGCAAATCGTCCCATCCGGCAGAAACATCACAACGGATTCGTTCGTGCCCACAAGACCGACAACCCACCAATGGTAGCACGTCGCGTGATACCCGTCCAAATCCTCGAGGTCGTCTTTAATCTGCGCCGTGTTTAAAAACAGCTCGGCATCCGCCCCGACGAGGGCTTTAAATTCGTCTTCCTGCGTTTTGCTTTCAACATAACCGGTACTCAGCAGCGTCATTTCCGGCAGTTTATCTTTCGTGTAGGTGCCTTCAAAATAGACGCCGGCACCGCCATATCCGTTTGCTGCTTCGTTTGCGCCCAATTCAATATCGCCGTTATGCAGCTTCATTGTGATCTCGGCCCGCGTCTCAGCTTCCATACAGATGGCAGTATTTCCGCTGATCGTTGCCGTCCCGTCAAAAAAGCCCATGTGGCCGCCAAAAAAAGCGCTGATCTGAAAATCGAAGCTCGTTTTTGTCTCGTTGAAGATAACAAGCGTCGATGTGTTAAACACACCGCCATTCTTCCGGTTCCATTCGCCGGACCAAACAGCATCTTTCGGAATACCATCGATGACATTCAGGTTAAACTTCAGTATTTCATTGGTTTTGGCATTTGTCCATAAGCCGGTTAAGCTGATACCGGGCGTGTACCAGCCGTCAAATTTACCAGCCTCTTTTCCATCTGCGCCATATTCGCTGAAGTTAATCATTCTATTTACTTCAATCATCCCGTCAAGCTTTATCGCCTGCTTGATGGTGTCGTAGTAATACGACCCTGTCACCTTCCCTGCCTTTATGATAAGCGTCATATGAACGGGCAGCGTGCCAATCGTCCCTTGCAATTGAATCGCGTTTTCAGGATTCGATGTCGCGTCGGTCGTCGACGCCAATACGCTTGGCGTTGCCGCGTCCGCATTTTGCCCAGTCTGCCCTGCCGTTTGCATGTTTTTGCAGGAAGAGGCTGACAGGAGCAGAACGCCGATTAGAATAACAGCTGATATCCGTTTCAAAATCTCACCCGCCTTATTTCAGCAAATAACTTGCAAACAGGGCAATATTAAGTCCGATGACAGCACCGGCAAACAGCCAGAGTAAAACTGTGTCGAGCTTTGAATTGGCGTATTTACCCATCACTTTTTTAGACGACGTCAGCATAATTTGCGTCACGATGGTTATCGGCAGCTGAATGCTCAAGAACATCTGTGAATAAATCAGCCCATCAAAAGGCGACCGGATGAGGAAGACGGCACCGGCGGCCGTCACCATTGTGATCATAACGCCGAGCTTGCTGTGAAGGTCCCCGATGTCATAAGGCTCTCCGAACATCCCGGCAAAAATGCTCCCGCCTGCCATTCCGGCCGTAATGCTCGAGGCAACACCGGCAAATAAAAGCGCCAACGCAAAAATAACGGCTGCGCCGTTGCCCAATATCGGCTGCAGCATCACCTGTGCCTGCGCCAGATCGGTAACAGTCGTTCCCTGCTTAAAAAACGTCGCCGCGGCGATGAGAATCATGGCGCTGTTGATGGCCCAGCCAATCACCATCGATAAAAGCGTATCGGCAAACTCATACTTAAGCTGCTTTTTAATAACGTGCTCGTCCGTTAAATGCCACTCGCGCGACTGAATAATTTCGCTGTGCAAAAATAAATTATGCGGCATAACAACGGCGCCAAGGACGCTCATGATGATGGGCATCGCGCCATACGGCACGGTCGGCACCACCCAACCGGCAGCGGCACTGCCCCAGTCAAGCGGGACGATATAAAGCTCATACAGAAACGACAGCCCGATGAGGGAGACGAAGCCGATTATGATCTTTTCAATCCTTTTATATGAGTTTGTAAGCTGCAAAAACAAAACGAGGGCCAGAACAAAAACACAGCCGAGCCGAATGGGGACATGAAAGAGCATATTTAGTGCAATCGCCCCGCCTAAAAGCTCCGCCAGCGCTGTTGAAACGCTTGCCGCCACAGCCGACGTCAGGATCGTGTTTTTCAGCCATGGCCGAAAGTTATCCGTTGCCGCTTCGGATAGACATTTGCCTGTGACGATGCCGAGGTGCGCGGCGTTATGCTGTAAAACGATCAGCATTAGCGTCGAGAGCGTAACCATCCATAAAAGGCTATAGCCGTACTGTGATCCGGCAGCGATATTAGCCGCCCAGTTGCCGGGGTCAATAAAACCAACTGTAACCAGAAGACCCGGCCCGATAAACTTTAAAAAGCCAAGCGCTTTCTTATTCGGCACATGTTTTTTGAGAAATGACATATCCATAGCGCATTTCCTTCAATCGTTATTAGCTGTTACATTGTACCGAATATTGCATAATTTTTCAAGGGACACCGTGAAGCCTGGCAAATTAAAACAGAGGCTCGCGCCTCTGTTTTGTTAACTGTATTCTCCCAGTATCTTTGATTTAAATGACCTCTGCTTCGACGCACACTTCTGCAATTTGAATAAGCGGCGCGTTTCTGGCCGCAGCTTCAATTACCGTCATTATCAGCGCGCTGCAAACCTGCAGCGTATAATGAATGTCATTTTCATAACTCGGCCGCCCGGCGAGGTAAGCGGCATAGGCCTCTTCTAAGTCTTCTGTAAGGCTTTCCACTTTAAACATTGTGGCCGGTATGACACCAGGAACAGTCAATAGAGCCTTATTGTCGCACAGATAGCGGTATAAATCCCATTCATATCGCACGTGTCGGCACGAGCCACCGTTATACGCTTTAGTATGCGGGTAGCAGTGAAAATCAGCGTAAAGATGGCATAAAACACCCAGCCGCGTTGAAAAGTCAGCGCTGTAACGTCCGTCTGTTGCCTCGTCGGTGGAAAGCGCCGCTATTTCACTCTGTAAGAAATCTGCCCAGGCATTTGGCTTATGCGGCCGCTTTAAATACATCGGGTGAAAATCGGGCAGCACGTTACCATATAGAAACCAGCCCCGCTGTAGTTTAACACCGGCCGACTCTTCAATACAGCGGCACAAATAATCACCGATCATCATATGAGTCATCGAATTCATCTGCTCATCCTTGCTTAAAAGTTACTTTAGTTGCAGTATAGCATTCTTTTTTAAATTTGGAACGTCAAAAATGCATAAGAAAGATTTACCGATTAATATCTAACGAACGTTAAATTACCATTCCTTAATAAACCTCGATAATATCGGCCCCGCCGCCCGTGATACACCGCCCGCCGTCGGGCGTTACAATATACGTATCCTCAACGCCGACCATACCCGCACCTTCGATGCCCTTCTTCGGCTCAAGGGCAATAACCATGTGTGCCTCCAGCGGGTCATCAAAACCGCGTGCTATGACAGGCGGCTCGTCCACGTGCAACCCGATCCCATGGCCCAAAAACCGTGCCTGCCGTGCCCCGAGGCCCATGAAGTTCTTTAGAAAAGATGCGTCAAGACTGCCGATGATTGCTTGATAAATATCGCCCGGCCGCGCGCCCGGCGTGAGCAGCGCTGCTGTACGCTTCTGAATTTCCATGCACATCCGGTGCGCACGGACGACGTTGTCATGTGGTTTCGCGCCAAAGCTGTACACCTGCGTCTTATCGCTGTGATAGCCGTCAATGCCATAACCCGTATCTACAAAAACAAGGTCGCCTTTCTTCAGCTTCCGTTCCCGGCTGCCGATCAGCGGCACGGCGGGCGATATACCACGGCTGCCGCCCGGACCGTCAAAGCTTGTCGGGTAAAGCGAACTTGTGCCAAAGCCGACCTGCCCGATACCAACCTCCGTTTGAAACATCTGAAATCGCGTGATGCCCTGATAACCGTTCTTAAGCATTCTTTCCGTCAGCTCAGCGACGAAGTCCACCTCGCTCATGCCCTCGCGCAGCAGCGCCGGTATGACTTGGGTAGCCATCTTAAAATGCTGTTGTCCAGACTCTTCCATAAGAGCCAACTCAAATGGCGACTTCACCGCGCGGACGCCGAGTACCGTTTTATCTACAGAGCCAATGCTGTCTATCGGCAGATACTTTTTTACTCGTTCGAGCATAGCGACCGTCATAATCTCCGTCTCAACAAATGTTGCCCCGCAACTGCCGCTGAAAACATCCAGCACGTCCCGATAGCTCTGCATCGGATAGATTGAATCAAGCGGGGATTCCTCCCGTGCCCGCTCGTAACTCCGACGAACGAAATAGCCCAGCTCGCCGCCGTTTTTAATGACAAGCAGTCCGTCCTGCATCGTCCCCGTAAAATAATACTGGTTAACCCTTCCGGCCAGCAGCGCTGTTTCCCACCCGGGGTGCACCAGCATCATGCGTTCGATAAAACGCCGACGTCTGTCGGCCAGTTCATCGCTCGTCAAAGCCTTGTCCATTGTTCCTCCAAAAACTATTATCACAGCGCAAAACGCCGCTTACCGCTTCAAAAATATCAAAAATAAAATTAAAGCGCTCAATAAAAGCGCGATTGTCATATAACTTCCGGCATTTTTTGGCAGCTTCAGCCATCGGCGCTTTTCGCCGTCCGCCTCAGTGCCGAAAGCTTTGGAAAAGGTTGCGTTCAACCCATTTTTCTGAACGACCGAGCCAAACAGTATCAAAACGGCGGCCACTATAACGCAAATGGCAATGAATAAAATACGCGTCAGGCTCATACGTCCGCTCACTCCATTTCCAAGCAAAACTTTTTCAGCGCCACAAGGATTTCCGCCACGATGCCCTCCAGTGTAAGCCTTTTTCTCACGTCAGTCGGGACAGTCAAATCGGCATACCGGCGGTAAAGCGGTTGGCGTTCCGAATAAACTCCCGATATCGTCTGTCCCGGTCGCAGTACGATTCCCCTCGTTTTGATATTTCGCAGCCGCCGTGTCAAAACAGCCAGTGGCACATCAATAAAAACCGTTACCGATCCGCTCCCCAGATGCTGCATCGCGATATCCGACAAAACCATGCTGCCGCCCGTCGCAATCACGGTGTTTTCACAATCAAGTGTCAGTGCCGCGTGCTCCTCTGCTTTGAGAAAATCGACAATACCATACGTGTCAATATACTTCTGAAGTGTCATGCCGCACTGCTTACTGATGAGAATATCCGTATCGACAAACCCAAGGCCGAGCGTTTTGGCCAGAATCACACCGGCGGTGCTTTTCCCGGCGCCCGGCATACCGATTAAAATGATATTGTTTTTCATATTTCTCCGCTGCCTTTTGAATTCATCCGTGATTGGTATCCAATTCGTTCCCCTATTTCTTTCTATTGAAAACAAGGCCCGTTTCTCTCGTACTTTTTTTGCTTATTCGGCTCGTTTATTTTGATAGCGTTGATACAACCGATATAACAGAAACCCTAACACAGCCCCGATGGTGTTGAGCAAAATATCATCAAGCTCACTCTCGCCTGTCCCAAACACATACTGCGACACCTCAATAACAAGGGAAACAAAACCGCCCGTTAGAACGACAAAAGGCAGCGTGATATCTTTTTTTGCAATAAACGGCAGCAGAAAGCCAAGCGGCATGAAAGAGACAATATTGCCAACGAAAAGGTAGATAAAAAACAGATAATTCTTTTCCATTAAAATCTCGAAATAGACCTTGAAGACAATCAGGTTGACTTGTCCGTTCTCAAACAACCTATGTCGAAAAAAGTCATGTCGAAAAACCGTAATTCTCAGCAATATTATTATGTAAATCGCCATTAGCTCAATTATGATAATCCGTTTCATGCGATCTCTGTCCAAACACTTCACCAACCGATCAAAATTTTAATTCTATTATATGTCAATTTTCTGCCAATCTCAACATGCCGCTTATGGCAAAATAGGATATGGAGATGCTTTTTTGCGTCAGTCCTTTGAATACGTTAAAAAACTTGACAAATTTGGCAACGCGGCATATATTGAACTTATATTCAACACTCTGTGTACGCAGTGCCGTGAATTTGAATACAGGGTTAGCCAATCTGGTCAAACGGGGCGGCGCGACCCGGCAGATGGATGGTGACAACCAATGGCACGGACAAAAGAGCAGAACAAGCGTATTCGAGACGCCAAACGAGAGCTGATTTTAACGGAGGCCCTCAATCAGTTCTCCCAAAAAGGGTATGCCGCCACGCGGATACAGGATATTGCCGAAACAGCGGTCATTTCACAAGGGCTCCTTTACTATTATTATCCATCAAAAGAAGCAATTTATGTCGACTTGGTGAATGACGCGCTCGAGCGCATTAATGAAACAGCGCGCTACGTTCGGGACATGAGCCGCCCCTATGGTGAAAAAATCATGTACGCGCTGAAAATTCTGTTCAAAACGATCGAAACAAGCTATCGCTTTCGTCAGACATGCCGAATGATTGCGCAGGCTACTTATCAGGCAGACATTTCCGCCGAGGCGCAGGCGGCACTGAATAAAAAGCGCGATATCTGCTATCGTATCATGGCCGAAATTTTCAAAAAAGGTCAGGAAGAAAACAGCATTGTCGAGGGCGACCCTATGGAGCTGTCCATCCTTTTTTGGACAAGCGTGAACGGTCTGGCCATCTATTACGCCACGCGTGATATTGCCGCAAATCTTCCCGATTACCGGCTCGTCGCTCCAATGTTTTTGAAAAATCGTATCGAGCTGCCTGAAGACGACATATAACCTTAAAAGAATAACACACTCAGCGGCGCCGATTTTTCGGCGCTTTCATTTCGTTCTGTCGGAGCCTAAACGCCACGATTTCACGAATCAGTGCTTCCGGAAGCGGCTTTTCGTACGGAAACTGCACACCGCCTTTTGACCAGGAATACGCAGTCAACTTGTCTTTAAACATCTCAATGCCGTCAGCTCCCGGAAAAAATCCGATATGCTTTTTAAAAGCCGCGAAATGGACGAGATTGCCGAAATAATAAAATGTCGGCATCCGATAGCTGATTTTTTCCGTTGCCTGTGGGGCCTCTTCATGGATTATCCGTCTCATCTCCGAAAGCCGGGCCTGGATCTCTGCCGGAAATTCGCTCATATAAGCGTCAATTGTCGTGAAAGCTTCCGTTTCCGTCATAATTCTTCTCCTTTGATGGCTGTCTCATCATGTTGCGCACAAAGCATTCTGATTATTTGCCCGTTATGCTCTGTTGACAGGCTTTCGGGTTGCTAGTATGATAAAATGGCAAATCGAGTCTATACGTTTGGGGTGTCCTGCATGCTCATCGGGTTTTTTGATTCCGGCATCGGCGGTCTGACGGTTCTGCACGAATCGCTCAAGACCATCCGGAAGGCAGACTATGTCTATTATGCGGACATTGATAACGTACCCTATGGTGCAAAAACGGCAAGCGCCGTCAAAGAATATGTCTTTAAGGCGGCCGATAGCCTGACTGGGCTCGGCGTCGGTGCCCTTGTCATCGCGTGCAACACGGCTACCAGCGTCGCCATAGAGGCGCTTCGGCAAAAGTTCGACATTCCAATAATCGGCATGGAACCGGCTGTCAAGCCCGCTGTCGAAAACCATAAGGGCAAGCGGATTCTCGTCACCGCTACGGCGCTGACGCTGAAGCAGGACAAACTTAAACGGCTGATCACGCGTTTAGACTGTGAAGACATTGTCGATTTTCTCCCGTTGCCGGGGCTTGTTGAATTTGCCGAGAAGCTGGATTTTGACACGCCTGCCGTCAAGGCGTACCTGAACGATGCTCTCTCCCCGTTTGATTTAAGCCACTATCAGGCTGTTGTTCTCGGCTGCACACATTTCGTTTTTTTTGCGCCGGTTTTCAAGGCGCTGCTGCATCCCGCCATTGAGGTCATTGACGGCAACAAAGGAACGGTTAACAGGCTTCTTGATGCGCTGGGCGGCAACCCGGAGGCTGTTGGGGGCAGCGGCGCCATCACCTACTGCCATTCCGGCCGCGCCGTCACGGACGCCGCGACACTCCAGAAATATGCCTCGCTGCTCCGCCGTTTAGACGGTACAGCTTAAGCTGCCTGAGATGAAATCCAGCTGCCATATTCTTTTATCCATCAGCCAACAGCGCCTTGACAGGCGCTGTTGTATTTTAGAGGCCGGGCCGGATCGCACGGCAGTCAAGATAGTAGCGCTTGTCCCGCGCGTGGCCGATTGAAAAGCTTTTTTTGGGGAAAACGCCGCCCGTCAAAACCGTTTTGAAGAAGTCCGATTTGTCCATTGTCGGCAGCAAAAAGCCGATATTGCCCGCTTCAGACGCAAGGGTGGTGAGTGACGATTCACCATGAATATAGTCAATTGTTCCGCCTGTTTTCTCGACGAACTGATCGAGGAACGTCTGCAACAGCTCAATCAGCTCAGCGACGCACCCGGCCCTGATCGCGATGCGACCGCGCCCGTCCCCCGTAATCCAATCAACGGCATAACCGCCGTCGTCAAACGGCAGCTGGCGGGCCATCTCATCGAGAAGGCGATCCGTGTCAATATCGAACACAATGCGATGGATCGCCTCAAAGGTAATTGCCGGGTCGTAAACGTTGTTGACCTCAACAAGAGCATACCGGGCCGGGTGATTCTCCCGCGCAGACTCCGGCAGCCCCGTTTTCATCTCATCCCAATATCCCTTTGCCGAAGCCAGCGAGTGGTTCCCGTCACCGATGATCATCTGCGCCCCGTCGCCGTCCGTCAACGCCGAAAGCGCTTCGGAAATGTGCGTGGCATCCACCGGGGGTACGCGCCAGCCCTTGATAGCGCCACCACCCTCCATCAGCGTAAAATCATACAGCAGTTCATAATCGCCTGTTTTGTCAGCAAGCGGCTCAATAACACGGGCCTGTCTGTCGTCAATGAGCGCCATAATATGCGGCACTTCCAGCGCAGCAGCGCGGCGCACCGCGATTCTGGCCGGCAACCGCGCTGTGATCGTTTTTTCGCTGGCGCGAACAAGTGCGCGTGAACCGGGTATGTAATCGTAGGCTTCCAAATCAAGCATGCCGACGAGGCCGCGGCGGACGCGCCCATCCGATATGGTCCGCTCCACATAAATGAAAGCGTTTTCAACCGTTTTAAAAATGCCGTTTTTCAAATATGTCGCCATCGTGCCGCCGATTTGCCCGGCGCTCTGCGTCAAGTCCACCGTGTCAAGATAAACCTCCGGGACAATCAGGTGCAGCGTTGACGGGCGATTGCCGACGGTCGTTTGAACGCGCTCCCAATAGTCGCGTTCCGAGGAAAACTGATCGCAGGCAACCACGCTCCAGGTCTCAAGATCAGCCCGTACGGGCAACAGAATATCAGCCGGGAAAAAGGCACTTTTTCTCACGATTTTATCTCCTGTATCTCTATTGTAAAATAACGGCCCCAAAGCCCGTTTCTGCATTCGAGAGCGCCGCCGTATTCCCTTTAGGGCTTGTAACGGCGGCAATGCCGGGCACTTCCCTCAGAGCAGCCGAGAGGGCTTCGGTGCTGTCAGAAATGAGATGGAGCGGCTTGTCGCATTGCTCCACAACGGCACGCAGGGCATCGAGAGCCTGCTCAGGCGACTTTGGCAGGCACACCATGATGATGCGTGCGCCGTTGTCGTCCTGCTCCAAAGCCATGTTAACAGTGCTCTCGGGCACCATTCCTTCACCAACCTGCGGGCGTTCAAACGTGTAATCGTCGAGGCTTTCCGTGTGCATCGGTGCGCATATGAAGAGCCCTGTCTCTTTTTGAAATACCTGCGGCTTCAAAGATGCGTAAACACGGCGGAGTGCATCAATATATTCTGGTGTTGTGCCACAGCAGCCGCCGACGATTTTGACGCCGAGAGCAGCATACATTGCCATCTGTTCGGCAAAATCACCGGCATCTGTATCGTACTTTTTCGTCAAGCCGTTGGGGAGACCCGCGTTTGGCTTGACAATGAGAGGCAGCGCTGTTATCCGCGCGATTTTTTCAGCCGCCGGGTAGATATCCTTCGGCGATAGCGAACAGTTGATACCGACAGCCGTAACGCCGAGCCGCTCTGCCATAACGGCAAAGCTTTCCGGCCTGCACCCGGTAAAAGTGCGTCCTCTTTTTTCAAACGTCATCGTTGCAAAAATCGGCAGCTTCGTATTTTCCCGAACGGCAAGAATAGCTGCCTTCATTTCCAGCAGGTCGCTCATCGCCTCAATGGCGGCAAGGTCCGCCCCCGCCGCTTCCCCGGCCGTCGCTTCCTCACGGTACAGGGCGTATGACTCCTCAAACGTCAGCTTCCCGAAAGGCTTGATAAACACGCCGGTCGGTCCGATATCCAGCGCCGTCAGCGTTTTGCCCCCACCGGCTTTTTTGGCGATACCGATAGCCTCCGTAATGATCTCCGAAACGGAATAGCCTGTTGATCTCATGGCGCGCTCGTTTGCGCCGAATGTATTGGCAAACAGAATATCGCTACCGGCATCGGCATACTGCCTGTGAATCTCATAAACGGCCTCGGGGGCCGTCATGTTCATTGTTTCTGGGCGCTTGCCCCCCTTAAGACCCTTGCTCTGCAGCAGGGAACCCATCGCACCGTCTAAATAGATAAAATCTCGCTGCAAAAGTTCGTTCAGCAAGATGAACACCTCCAAGTCTGTCTGGAATCTCATTCCATAGTAAGATACGTCCCTGCAAATGTAAAGTTTTTTTGAGGCGCATACATATAAAAATTCATTGAATTCAATCTGAAGTATGATATGATTACTTAAAAAAGGTAGCATTGAAAATGAGCTTTGCATTATCAGCAGGTGGCTATGCTCCCGGGAGGACTTATGGAAAAATTCATTCTCGCAATAAGCCGTGAATTTGGCAGCGGCGGCAGACAAGTCGGAGAAAAGCTCGCCGCGCGGCTTGGCGTTGAGTTTTATGACAAAGCAATCATCCGGCTTGCCGTCGAAAAAAGCGGCTTGCCATATGATCTCGTTGAACAAAGTGAAGAGCATATACCGAGCAGCCTGTTATATAATTTTCCCGCCGAAGCATCGTATGACGCTCTGACCGTCTCGGCTTTCTTTGATACACCCGTTAACGATAAAACATTTCAGTCTGAGGCGCTGGTTCTTCGGGAACTATCCAAAAACAGCTGTGTCATTGTCGGCCGTTGCGCCGATTATATTTTGAAGGACGACCCCGCCGTCATCAAAATCTATCTTTCCGCGACACTTGCCGACAGAGCCTCTCGCGCCGTTTCGGAATACGGCTTCCCGGCGGAAAAAGCGCTTGAAAAAATCAGGCGTATTGATAAAAGCCGCGCCAATTACTATAAATATTATACCGGCCAGAACTGGGGCAATATCCATAATTACGACTTGGTGATTAACACCTCCACCGTCGGCATTTCCGCCGCCGTCTCCATCATCCTGGCGTTGCTGGAGGAAAAAGGTTTCAACACACAAGCGTTTTAAAAGAGGGCTGTGCGCCCTTTTTTTATTCAATCGCTCGGCGCACCGCGCGCTGCGCTTCAGGAGGAATCATGAACTGGCTTGAAATAACTGTCCCAACAACGCCGCAAGCGCTTGACGGTTTGAGTGAAAACCTTGAGGACCTTGGCATTGAGGGTCTCGTCGTCAATGATGAATCTGCCGTTCGCGCCTTTTTGGATAACAATCCGACCGCGTGGGATTACGTGGATGACGATGTTTTATCATCGCTGCAGGGCGCGACCTCCCTGCAGTTTTATGTGGAGGACAGTGCCGAGGGCCGCACCCGTCTGTCTTTAATCCGTGCCGCCTTGCCCGGGCAAAATTTTTTGGTCAAAGAGGTGCATGACGAAGATTGGCTGAACAATTGGAAGAAATACTTTAAGCCGCTTGAAATCGGCAGCCATCTTTTAATCGTCCCGGAATGGGAACCTGTCCCGGAAAATTCAGGGCGGACGATTTTACGTCTCGAACCGAAAAACGCCTTCGGTAATGGCTCCCACGCCTCAACACGCATGTGTCTGGAGGCCCTTGAAAGCCACCCGGCCAAAAATGTGCTCGACCTCGGCTGCGGCAGCGGTATCCTCGCCATCACAGCGCTATTATTCGGTGCCGAACATGCCGTCTGTTGTGACATGGCCGATGACGCCGCCACTGTCTGCCTTGAAAATGCCGCGCTCAACGGTTTATCGCCTGACCGGCTTTCCGTCCGGGCGGGAGACGCTTTGTCACCAGATTTCCTGATAGCGCTAACAGGCGGCAGACGGTTTGACATCGTGTTTGCCAATATCATCGCCGACGTCATCATACCGCTGTCGACTCATGTTCCCCGCCTGCTCGCACCGGGCGGCGTCTTTATCTGCTCCGGCATTATTGACGGCCGTCAGGACGACGTCAGAAAAGCCTTGGCGGATGCAGGGCTTGTCGTCACCGCCGCCAAAACAGCGGATGACTGGCACATGTTCGCGGCCGTCCCCGTTGTTTCTGAACACGCGCTGTGATAAAATAAAATTGTGCGGCTTGCCGCATCAATGTTTCAGAGCAGGAGGCTATTGTGTGAAAAAGACGGCCGTTGCCATCATCATGCTTTTCTGTCTTCTTCTGGCTGTGACGCCTGCCGTTAAGGCGACGGATACGGTCTACTTTACTGCTGTCAATGACACACTTTTCCCGCTCAAAGGCAATACGATGCCGCGCTATATCGGCGGCAGGCTCTACCTGCATTATACGGTCTTTTCCTCCGACGAGCTGGGCATCTATTTTGCGGCTTCTAATAACCTCGATACCATTCTCTTATATTCCTCCGGCTCAAAACGATTGACGTTTGATTTGCCGAAGGCGACAGTCGTCGACCAGGATAATCAGCAGTATTTCACGCCGGCCGTCGTCTCCGGCGGGACGGTTTTCCTCCCTGCCGAATTTGTTTGCAGTTACTTCGGGCTTGCGCTGTCTGTCATTCAGGCAGATCCGGCACCTGTTGTCCGCATCAAAAAAAACTGTGTTTTAAATGACCCGACCTTCCCATCTTACTACAAAAACAAAATGCAGTCGTATTATAATGATTATATGGGTATTAAACCGTCACCCGGCGGCGATTCCCCGTCATCCTCCCCCGATGCGTCGGACGATGCCTCAAATGACAATATTACTGTTTTTTTAAGCTTCTCGAACCTTTCCGGCGGTAAATTCGACGCGATTTTGAACGCGCTGGACGCGTCGCGTGTCAAAGGCACATTTTTCGTCTCAGCCGATGAAATAGCCCCCAACGCAGACCTCTTACGCCGGGCGGCCTGCTCCGCCCATACGATCGGCATCCGTCTGCTTGACGGGACATATGCTGAGTATCAGAAGGCCGCCGCCCTTCTGTTTGAAGCGGCTAAGGTCAAAACACTACTTGTGACGGGCGGCAGCGATGCCAAAGCGGCTAAAGCCATGGCAGATTCCGGCGGCCTTATATACTGGCTACCCGACAAAAGCTATGTCGCGTCGAGCACTTTTACCGTCTCTTCCGTCATCGGAAAGCTCTCATTCGTCAAGGGCAGCAGGCAGAGTGTGGGTTTTGACTGCTCGGAGAAAACGTCAAAGTTTTTGCACGCCTTTTTGCAGGCGCTGGCAAAGAAAAATTGCGCCGCCCGTCGTATCACGGAGACGAGCGCCCCGACCTTCTCGCTTAACTGACCGCCAAATTCTCTCGAAAGGGATCGATCTATGAAACAACCTCTCAAAGCCGTCGTACTGGCTGCCGGTAAAGGCACCCGTCTTCAAACAGAGGGCTGCGACCTGCCGAAGGTCATGCGCCTGGCAAACGGCCGCCCGCTCCTTCAATATGTGCTTGACGGACTCTCCTTTATAGAACACGGCAATATCATCATCGTTGCGGGCTACCAAAAAGATACCGTCATTCAAGCCTTTCCGGGATACCGATTCGCCATCCAGACAGATCAGCTCGGTACGGGTCACGCCGTCATGTCGGCGGCGGCAGATCTGGAAGGGTTTGATGGCGCCGTTCTCGTCTGCTGCGGTGATATGCCGCTTTTGCGGCGCGAGACGTATGAAGCGCTTGTCACCGTCCATCTGCAGAACGGTAATGACTGCACCATCTTAACCGGCACATCAGATATTCCGCTTCCATACGGCCGCATCGTGCGGGACAATGGCGGCAATTTTGTCCGCATGGTTGAAGATAAAGACTGCCGCGATGACGAAAAGGCCATCAACGAGCTCAATAGCGGTGTTTACGTCTTCGCCGCTCAGAAGCTTCTGCCGGCACTGAAATGCCTCGGGAACAACAACGCCCAGCGGGAATACTATTTAACAGATGTTCCGGCCATTCTCCTTGCCGAGGGTGCCCGCGTCGGCATTTGCAAGCGCAGCCTTGGTTTTGAAATGATCGGCGTCAACACCGCAGAGCAGCTCAATCAGGTTGAAAAGCTTCTTCGCAGCCGGGAATAACGCATCCATTACTGTATGCTTCAGGCCGTATTACACGTCGTGCAATCTTGACAATCGGGCTTTTCGGTGCTAGTATAGCACTTGCTCTCGTATCAAACGCCGGTGTGGCGGAACTGGCAGACGCCCGGGACTTAAAATCCCGTGAGGGTCACCCCTCGTACCGGTTCGATCCCGGTCACCGGCATTGATTGGCTTGACAGGCAGCAGAGCATACGGCCACCTGCTATTAAGAGGCAAAGAAACACGCGCAGCCACGGCTGCGCGTGTTTCTTTATGATGAGCGAGCGTCATGTCTTCCCTCATTTAATATTTGGATGCTCTGTGTCGGAAACGCAAAATGGATTCCCGCTTCATCGAATCTCTCTTTAATTTGTAAATTGACTTCCTGATGGATATCCATATAATGCGCAAAGTCGCCGCTCAAAATAAAATAGGCAATCTCGAAATTCAGGCTTGAAGTGCCGTAAGAATTAAAATGCACACGCCCAAATTCCGTACTTTCAACGCCTTCAATTATCGCCCGTATCAAGCCGGGGATCATCCGCATTTTTTCAACCGGCGTGTCATACGTGACGCCGATATTAAACAGAACACGCCTTTTTTCAAGCGTTTTAAAATTGCTGATTCTTGAATTCGTCAAATCCGAATTGGAAAGGATTAGCTCTTCACCGTTTAAGGAGCGCAGCCGCGTCGTTTTCACGCCGATGTGTTCCACCGTTCCCATTTGTTCGCCCACAACAATGAAGTCCCCGATGACAAACGGCTTGTCGAACAAAATTGAGAAAAAACAGAAAAGATCTTTCAAAATTGTCTGTGCCGCAAACGCCACCGCCAGACCGCTGATGCCGAGCCCGGCAATCAAAGAGTCGATTTTTACGCCGACATTGTCCAAAAAAAGAATCAGAATAACAATCCAAATGAGTGCCTTGCTCAGGTTCGTCAGCAATTTAAGGGCGAGTAAATTATCATCACCATCGTCACGATACTTCCAATAAACAGCGATAAAATAGGCGGCTACGGCTGACAGGGCGAAGGCTGCCACGATCATTAGAAAAGCCAGCACCCCGATATCAATAACTTTCAAAACGGCGGGCGGCAGATTGAGGATTTTTATATCAAAATATAAAATGAGAAATATGATAAGCGGTTTGACATATTTTTGAATGCCCTGCAGCCAAAAATATGACCGCTCCGACTTCCGCCGATTTGTCGGCAGTTTTGTTAAAAGCCGACCAACAATTGCCGCGGCTAAAAAAGCAAAACCCAGAATAAGCAGAAAAATGAGATAGTTCAGCAAGGTGTTGTTCCAAATTTCTCGTGTTAAAAACAGTGGCATGCCATATGGGCCCCCTTCCGTTTGGCACTATATCACAAATAAATGCTTGTCGCAATGTTTGAAACCCTCGCCTTGAATAAGGTTCTGGTTGACTTCTCCTGTCATTCGGGTTAACATTTTTTTAATAGGACGCATCCGGCAAAAGCGGCAGAAGCACGACAGCAGAAAGTGAGTTGTTAAGATGAGAATATCCATATTATATGTCAGCCAGTCCGGCAACACGGAAAAAGCAGCCGGTTTTATTCGAGAGGGCATACAGCTTGCGGGCAGCGTTGACGTCAAGCTGATGAACCTCAGCAATGAAGGTGCCCTTGACGCCGAATTTGTCAAAGATAGCGCGGCCGTCATCATCGGCACACCCACTTATGCCGCCGGTATGGCATGGCAGCTGAAAAAGTGGCTTGACACGGACAGAAGCGTCAATCTCTCCGGTAAGCTCGGCGCGGCTTTCTCCACCGCCAATTTTGTTCACGGCGGCGCAGATGTCGCCATTGCAGACGTTTTGCATCATCTGCTCGTCAAGGGCATGCTCGTCTACTCCTCCGGTGCCGGCTGCGGCAAGCCGATTATCCATCTCGGCCCTGTGGCCATTGCCGGTGCACTCGACAATACGCGCGACCTCTTTGTCACCTTCGGCAGGCGCGTTGCCGAAAAAGCTCTGGCGCTTTTTGGCGCATAGCATTAAATCATCTGGCACACCGGGCAAGACAGCCCGAGCATAAAAAAGCGATCCGTTTCGGATCGCTTTTTCTTTTAAAATAAGTTTTCTGCTGTCGGGCCGTATTCTCGGAGGCGTCCGGCCGCTTCAGCCAGCAGCGCGGCAGACCGTTCCCGTACGGCTTTGACCTCTGGATTCGAGCCGGGGTCAATCCCGAGGATCCTGGAATAAACGTACGTCACATCCGCAAACAGCTGTCCCAAAACCGCTGAATGGCGTAAGTCGGGTGCCATGGGAACCTTTATTAGGAGTGTCGGCATGATTTCGGAAAATCGCTTGTAATTGGCCATCGCCAGAACGGCTTCCTCGTCACCGAACTGTAGCCCCTGATGTGCCGGATTAATGGGGTCGATCTCCGCACGAACCATCGGATGCCGGTTTTGAGCACGCAGATCCGTCCGCAGGAGAAAAACGCCCATTTTGGTCGCCCGGTTGCCCAGAATCCCCTCAATATTCATATGCGAGTCACGCGGCAATCCAAAAAATCGGGAAATGAGAAAATCATTGCCCGTTTTATTGACGCCTTCGTTCCAGAACTGAATAAACTCATCCGCGAGTAGGCCAAGCGCATCGTCATTAGCGCCAAAATAAATAAAGTTCTTTAAATGTTCTTTTTGATGGACGACGAGGAATTTTGCCAAAACGAACGGCAGTGAATTGGTGTCGCTCAAATCAAACACTTTGATGGCCGCGTCAATGTCTTTCCAGTACTGTGCCGTGTCCATGCCCGCAATCAGCATCGGCGCAAGGAGCATCGGCGTTTTATTCCGCCCGAAACGGCCGGAGACCTGATCGGGGAAATGCAAAATTAAATTCTTGTCACGTTCGGCAAGCTGCTTGAGCGGCCCGGAATTGGAAAAAACGATTCTCTTAGCCTCGCGCGGCGTGTACTCATGGGTTTTCACCGTCTCCTCTGTCAAGCTGCTTCGTGAAAACTCAACAAATAATGTATTCTGAACAGTCGCGTCCGGCGGTAAAAGCGCAAGCTTCCGTGGCGAATCGATGACAAGCCAATCGAGGCGGCGGTCTTTATTTTTGTTATTCACATCCGCAATAAAATGGGTAAACTGCTCGTTGGCGCCGATGCCGGTCGTAACCATGTACATGGGGCGGCCCCCGTCGAAGTTCGTGTTTATATAATCCATAATTACCGGTGCCATATCCGTCATAAAGTCGTTATAATACCCCATGACGTCACCACGGTAAAGCCCTGCCAGCGTGTCGTTTTGCATGGTTGCCGCCAACGTGTCAAACAGGCCCTCCAGCGTGTTTTTGAGTGCCTCGCCCAGTGCAACCGGTTCTTGCAGGCCGGGAGAAGACTCAATCTCAAACAGTTTGCTATAGGGGTTTTTTGTTTTTCCGCCGTCTGATAAAACAAGCGTCGATGGTCTGCTGTCATTTGCCCCTGTGTTTTTCAGGCGCGACTGCTCAATTAGCTCACGAAAGCCGTTTACCTCAAGGACTTTCACAGCGTCCTCTTTCGAAATGCGGAACACCTCGGCAAGGTTGTTGCTCAGTGTGTCAACGCTGACAGCGTTTTTAACAGCGGCCGTCACGGCTGCAACGGTTGCGCCCTTGCCGCTAAAGGCAGACAACAAGCTGTCGGTCAGGGCGGGGAAAAAGTATTGTTCACTCTGTCTATCGGCATCTGTGGTGAGCGTTTGTTTATCGGTCTTCCCCTGTATCTTATCGATATCGGCAGCCGTCTTATTATCACGCATTATGAATTCTCCCAACACGAATTTAGTCCGGGCCCTTTGAAATTATAACCATTTTCACCCGCCATATCAACCCTATTTAAACGCCAGACATATCATTGTGTGCAAAGCAGAGAATATTGTTCAAATGTTTTAAACTCTCGTTTAATTTCTGCCGGAATTACCAGAAACTTATCAGCCACAAGGGTTTTTCATTCATGTATAATAAAACGTGTGCAACAGCACAAGTTTTGGTGACGCCCTGGAAAGTGATGATATGAATAAAAAACGTCTTATTTTGATCCTATCCGCCATAATCCTTACCGCTTCGGCATGTCTTGCGATTTTTTTAATGCAGCCGAAAAAAGCGTCGCTTCTTTACTCCGACGTCGTCGGTTACTTTGAAGCCGGGCAAGTCTCCCATTACACGCTCAATGTGGGCAGCGGCACACTCTCCGCCGACCTGCGCGGCGGCGGGACGGTTACATATACAGTTGCTGATGTCGATCTCTTTATCAAACAGATCGAACCGCTTGTAACAGACTATAACGTCTCCCACCCGGAGAGCAAAATTGTTTATGACTATACGCAGCCGTGGGAGGGGTCATCCTTTATCGGCGTGCTGCCATATATCTTGGTGTTCGTTGCCGGGGTGGCGTTCATCTTATTCCGCAGTGGTGTTATCAAGAAAAGCGGGGGCAAAAACGCGCTGGCGTTCACACATCTAAAACCAAACACGCAAACAGCCTCCAAAGATAAAAAGACATTTGCCGACGTCGCCGGGGCGGACGAGGAGAAGGAAGAGCTCAAGGAAATTGTCGAGTTTTTAAAAAGTCCTCAGCGGTTTAACAAGCTCGGTGCGAAGATTCCAAAGGGCGTTTTGCTCGTCGGGCCACCGGGAACAGGCAAAACGCTGATTGCCAAGGCCGTCTCCGGCGAATCCGGCGTGCCGTTTTTTTCAATGTCCGGCTCAAATTTTGTCGAAATGTATGTGGGTGTCGGTGCATCCCGCGTCCGGAGCCTCTTTGAAAAAGCCAAAAAAGTTGCCCCCTGCATCGTTTTTATTGACGAGATTGACGCTGTCGGCCGCCGCCGCAGTGCCGGCCAAAGCGGTAGCAACGACGAGCGGGAGCAAACGCTCAATCAGCTTCTCGTTGAGATGGACGGCTTTTCCTCGGACGAATGCGTCATTGTGATCGCGGCGACGAACAGAGTGGATATTTTGGACCCGGCGCTCCTGCGACCCGGCCGCTTCGACCGCCAGGTTTACGTCGGCGCGCCGGATATCAAGGGCCGTGAAGCTATTCTGAATGTCCATGCGCGAGAAAAGCCGATCGATTCTAACGTCCATTTTCATGACGTTGCCAAAGCCACTGTCGGCTTCACCGGCGCCGATCTTGCCAATCTCCTGAATGAAGCAGCGCTTTTAGCCGCTAAACGTGGCCGACCTGTCATCGGCAGAACGGAAATTGAGGAATCCGTTATAAAAGTCGTCGCCGGGCCCGAAAAAAAGTCAAAGGTTTTGAGTGAAAAAGAAAAGAAGCTTACAGCCTACCATGAGGCCGGTCACGCCCTCGTCACAGCGTACCTCCCCTCTAAAAAGCAGGTGCAGGAGATTTCGATCATCCCCAGAGGGCGCGCCGGCGGGTACACGTTGACGCCGCCGGCGGAGGATAAAAATTACGAGACAAAGGGCGAAATGCTTGAACAGATCTGCATATTCCTCGGCGGGCGGGCAGCTGAAAGCATCGCGTTGGACGATATCTCTACCGGCGCTTCCAACGATATTGAGCGCGCGACGGAGCTCGCCCGTTCGATGGTCACAAAATTCGGCATGAGCGAGCAGCTCGGCCCCGTGACTTACGGCCACGGCAGAGACCGGCAGCACGGTATTTTATCCGGCCGCATATCGGCGGAAATCGACACTGAAATTCAGCGGATTGTCGGCACCGCACAGGAGCAGGCCTTGCGGCTTCTGACGAATCATCTTGATGCGCTCCACGCCGTTGCCGCCTATTTGTGCCAGAACGAAAAAATGTCCGGCGCGGAGCTCAACCGGATTCTGCAAGCAACAGAGCAGCCGATCCTGCCATAACATTCGTCTCATTGAAAGACGGAGAGGATACACTCTCCGTCTTTTTTCATTTTCCTGTAGTCAGGCACGCTCTTTTATATTTTTAAGAAATTTTGTCAAACTAATGACGGGCATTATTGCTGTCACTGTTTATGACAATAAGAGCAAGGAGCGCAGCTATGGTTACAAATCCCGAAGAGCTACTTGAAAAAATCTCATCCATGCATCAAAGTCAAAAGGCGTTTTCAGCCTTTTCACAGTCTCACGTCGACGATATTTTCCGTCAGGCCGCCATGGCCGCCAACGACGCGCGTATTCACCTGGCAAAACTGGCCGTTGAGGAGACGGGCATGGGTGTTTTTGAGGACAAGGTAATCAAAAACCACTTTGCCGCGGAGTATATCTACAATCAGTATAAGGATGCCAAAACATGCGGCATTGTTGACCGTGACGATGCCGCCGGGATCATGAAAATAGCTGAGCCGGTCGGTCTCGTCGCAGCAATCATCCCAACGACGAATCCGACGTCAACAACGATTTTCAAAGCCCTGATCGCCCTGAAAACGCGTAATGCCATTCTCTTCTCCCCGCATCCCCGCGCCAAAAAATCAACGGTTGCCGCCGCGCGGATTATTCAGGACGCCGCTGTTCGGGCCGGTGCGCCGGAGGGCGTGATTGGCTGGATTGACGAGCCGTCAGTAGCTCTGTCACAGCTTCTCATGCAGAAGGCCGACCTTATCCTCGCCACCGGTGGGCCGTCGCTTGTCAAAGCGGCCTATTCCTCCGGTAAACCCGCCATCGGCGTCGGCCCCGGTAACACGCCGGTCATTATCGACGAGACGGCCGATATCAAAACGGCTGTCAGCTCCATCCTCCTGTCGAAAACGTTTGATAACGGCGTCATCTGCGCGTCGGAGCAGGCAGTCATTGCCCTTGACGCCGTCTATGACGATGTCAGGCGCGAATTCGAAAAAAGAGGTGCCGCGATCCTTATACCGGATCAAACAGACAGACTCCGCGGAATTATTCTCAAAAACGGCGCCATCAATGCGGCCATCGTCGGGCAAAGCGCCTGTAAAATAGCCAGAATGGCCGGCATTGACGTTGAGGCCGATTGCAAGGTGCTCATTGGGGAAGTCACGTCCGTCGAGCTTGACGAGCCGTTTTCCCATGAAAAGCTCTCTCCCCTCTTGGCCCTGTACCGGGCGGGGACGTTTGAGGAAGCGCTTGTGAAAGCCGCGCGCCTCGTTGAGCTCGGCGGCTTTGGGCATACATCTGTTTTATACACAGATCAGCTCCGATCACTAAGCCGGATCGAGCGCTTCGGCAACGTTATGAAAACGGGTCGGACGATCATCAACATGCCGGCCGCCCACGGGGCGATCGGTGATATCTATAATTTCAAGCTGACGCCATCACTAACGCTTGGCTGCGGCACTTGGGGCGGCAATTCCGTAACAGACAACGTCGGCGTCAAAAACCTCTTAAACATCAAAACAGTCGCTGAGCGGAGAGAAAACATGCTGTGGTTCAGAGTCCCGAAAAAAATATATTTCAAATACGGCTGCCTGGCAACGGCTTTGTCGGAGCTTCGGGACATGCATAAAAAAAGAGTCTTCATCGTCACCGATCAGCCGCTCTACCAGTTGGGCACGATCGGTCCCATAACGGCGCAGCTCACGGAAATGGGCCTGTCGTCCAAAGTGTATTTTGATGTGGAGCCGGATCCGACGCTGCAGCAGGCCGAAAAAGGCGCTGCGGAAATGGCGGACTATAAGCCGGACGTTATAATGGCCGTCGGCGGCGGCTCGCCGATGGACGCGGCAAAAATTATGTGGGTGCTGTATGAGCATCCTGAGGTACGCTTTGAGGACCTCGCCCTGCGCTTTATGGACATCCGCAAGCGCGTGTACGCGTTTCCGAAAATGGGTGACAAGGCCATGCTCATCTGCATACCGACGACAGCCGGAACAGGGTCGGAGATATCCCCCTTCACGGTCATAACGGACGACAGGACCGGCCTGAAATACCCTTTGGCCGACTATGCGCTGACCCCCGATATGGCCATCATCGACGCCCAACTGATGATGCATCTGCCAAAAGCGCTGACGGCCGCTTCCGGTATTGACGCACTCGTCCATGCCATTGAAGCCTATGTGTCGCCACTCGCCTCCGCATATACAAACGGTCTTGCGCTTGAGGCCATCCGGCTGATCTTTAAATACCTTCCAGAGGCTTTTGATAACGGCTCGAAGAACCTCAAAGCGCGCGAAAAGATGGCCCACGCCTCGGCTATTGCCGGTATGGCGTTTTCAAACGCCTTTCTGGGGCTGTGCCATTCCATGGCTCACAAGCTCGGCGCCCTTCACCACGTCCCGCATGGCATCGCTAACGCCCTTTTAATTAATGAAGTCATCCGCTATAATGCCGTGGACGATCCGCGAAAGCAGGCGGCCTTCCCGCAGTACCATTATCCAAACGCCAAATGGCGGTACGCGCAGATTGCCGATTATCTGCGCCTCGGCGGCAGCAGTACGGATGAGAAAATTAATCTCTTAATAAACGCTATAGATTCGTTAAAACAACAGCTAGACATCCCAAAGACGATCGGTGGCTTCGGCCTCTCAAGAGACAAATTCTTCGCCACGCTGGAGGAGATGAGCCAGGCAGCCTTTGACGACCAGTGCACCGGCACCAACCCGCGCTTCCCGCTCGTCTGTGAGATACACCAGCTTTATGTAAACGCTTTTGAAGGCACGCCCGGTCTTGACGGCGACAGCTGCCGCGATATTCTCTGTCACAGCGGCGGCCTCAAACCGTAAACGCGAAAATCATATAAAGAAAGGCCATCAATTATTGATGGCCTTTCTGCTCTATTACGGGAATTAATAATAGGGGGAATACGGATAATACGGATAGTATGGTGCGTATGGATACCTATGGCCGCCGAGAAGCTCTGCGAGCAAAAGGCCGCCGATCAGGTCTCTGCCGAATCCGCGGCGTCTCGGTCTGCCATAGCCCGGCCTGTAACGGCCGCCGAAAACGATTGTCTGAACAGCCTCCGGCGGATCGTTATTTTGATTGCCGGCCATATATTCTTCCATGTCGGGGTGCATACGGCAAAAGTCACTGAGGATATCGTCACAGATCGTGTCAAGCTCCTCTTGTGCCGGCAACATGCTGTTCGTCGAACGGATGATGTCGCTTGTCGATGTAATGAACGGCTTCAATTTAAAATAGACCTCAGGGTACATGGCGCGGTAGGATTTTACATTTTCAGCCAGCGTCTGTGCATTATTCGGGGTGTCAGGCATGATCATTTGCTGGTCATTATTTGTCATGATCCCTGAATTTGGGTTTTCATTGTTTAACACGGTTTAGCCTCCAATTGAAACGCGGTAAACATACCGGATTTCTGCTTCATTATATGTCAATTGCAACGAGGCGTGCTTTGCGCGCATTCATCGGCTCGAACAAACAGAAGGCCGTGTCATACAATAGGATAAACCGGCGATAACATGGCGCATGCAAACATTAATGGTTTTTGATTTTAAACCGGTAAAAAGGAACAGCCACTATGTCCGTCCTCAATATCCTCACAGCCGAATCAAGCGGACTTCTGCGAAAAAAGGCGGAAAAGGTCCGTTCTGTCAATACATCAATCATAACGCTTTTGAATGACCTTACCGAGACGCTAGAAGCACATCAGGCCGTTGGGCTGTCCGCGCCGCAGGTTGGGTCGCCTCAGCGCCTGATTGTCGTCAAAAACGAGTCGTCACATCTCCTATTTATCAATCCCGTTATCATCCGCTCGGATGGCCGCCAAGTGTCTTTTGAGGGCTGCCTCAGTCTGCCCGGTCTGTACGGAAAAGTCAAGCGCCCTGAGAACATTGTCGTCAGGGCGCTCAACACAAAAGGAAAACCATATGAAATGGCGGCATCCGGCAGGCTCGCCTGCGTTCTATGCCATGAAATCGACCATCTTGACGGCGTCTTGTTTACCGACAAGGTGCTGCCGTCAAGTTTGATATCCGTGCGTCGCCAAGCGGCGCGCCGTTAAGACGTCTGACCGGCGGCAGCTGCCGTCAGTCGTTCGATTTGCAGGTGAATGTTCTGCTGTTCCGCCAGCTTTTCAAGTGCCTTTTTGATCTGCTCCTGATTCGTGTTGATCAGTTCCGCCGTCAATTGGTCAAGTGCGGCCTTCGGCAGTTTTGACAGGATCATTTTAGCGACGGCAGACGAGGCGCCGCCGGATAAGAGCTTGGCAGCCGGGTTGTTTGACCCCTTGAGCTTTTCGGCAATTTGAGGCAGAAACTGCTCTGCCAGACTGCCGTAATCGGCAACTGTTACGTCCAGTTCGAGTTTTATCATGTGTAACCTCTCTTTTTTCCCATGCGCGGACTAACGCAGCGCTTTGGCCAAATAATAAAACTGGCGCCGCTGAATGACGGCGCCAGTTCATGAATCGGTTCATGCCGCAGGCACCGAAACGCTCTTACTTCGCGTATTCGATCGCCTTCGTCTCTCGCAGGAGGTTGACTTTGATTTGGCCGGGGTACTCTAGGTCATTTTCGATTTTTTTGGCAATATCGCGGGCCAAAATAACCATCTGATCCTCAGAGACATCCTCGGGCTTTACCATAATCCGAATTTCGCGCCCCGCCTGAATGGCATAGGAGCTGTCAACACCAGAGAAGGAATTCGTAAGCTCTTCAAGCTTTTCAAGACGCTTGATATAGTTTTCGATATTCTCCCGCCGCGCGCCCGGCCGTGCCGCCGAAATCGTGTCGGCCGCCTGAACAATACAGGCGATAATCGTTTTCGGTTCAACGTCACCGTGGTGGGCGTGGATAGCGTGGATAACCTCTTCGCTCTCTTTATATTTCCGGGCGAGGTCGACGCCGATTGTCACGTGGCTGCCCTCAACCTCGTGGTCAATGGATTTACCGAGGTCGTGCAGAAGCCCGGCGCGCTTGGCCGTCATCACATCAGCACCGAGCTCGGCCGCCAGCAGGCCGGAAATATGTGAAACCTCAATAGAGTGGCTGAGAACATTCTGCCCATAGCTTGTACGGTATTTCTGCCGCCCAAGGAGCTTGACGACCTCGCCGTGCAATCCGTGAATACCGGTTTCAAATGTTGCGCGGTCGCCCTCAGACTTAATTGTCGCGTCGACTTCTCGTTTCGCCTTTTCAACCATTTCTTCAATGCGGGCCGGATGAATGCGCCCGTCAAGAATCAATTTTTCAAGCGCGATACGGGCAATTTCGCGCCGCACCGGGTCAAAGCTTGACAGTGTAATTGCCTCAGGCGTGTCGTCAATGATCAGGTCAACGCCGGTTAATGTTTCAATAGCGCGGATGTTTCGGCCTTCTCTGCCGATGATGCGGCCTTTCATTTCATCGTTCGGCAGCGGAACAACAGAAACGGTTGCTTCGGCGACATGGTCGGCGGCGCAGCGCTGAATGGCCAGCGTGATGTATTCGCGCGCTTTTTGTTCGGCTTCATCTTTAAAGCGGCCTTCGATCTCCTTGATCTTCATGGCGGCTTCGTGTGTCACCTCGGATTCGAGGTTTTTGATCAGATAGGCTTTTGCCTCTTCAGCCGTATAGCCTGAGATTTTTTCCAGCATTTCCAGCTGGCTGCGTTTAACGGTGGCAACTTCTTCATACGAACGGTCGAGCTCCGATAGCCTTCTGGCCAGCTGTTCGTTCTTGCGTTCCAGCGCGTCGGACTTTTTGTCGAGTGTCTCTTCCTTCTGCTGGAGTCGGCGCTCCATCTTTGTGACTTCTCCGCGCCGTTCCTTCACTTCACGTTCATACTCGCTGCGGTTTCTGTGTATTTCTTCCTTTGCCTCCAAGAGGGCCTCGCGCTTTTTGCTCTCGGCTGCTTTTATCGAATCATTGATAATCCTTTTCGCTTTTTCTTCGGCGCTCTGAATCTCGCGCTCGGAAACCTTTTTTCTGTAAGTGATGCCGAGGAAAAATGCTATAATAAACACCGTGATCAGAACAACGGTGAAGATTATCAGTTCAAGTGGCTGCATAATAAGGGAACACACCTCCTTTTTCAATTAAAATTCTTATTAACACTGGTACATCTGTTTAGACGTCAGGCCCACAATTTTGTGAAATGTTCCCAATGTTTTGTAAAAATCACCTGAATTATTTTACAACTCCTTTTGTTTTATGTCAAGTTTATTCTTGTCAGCGGCGACTGGCTTGCAGGGCTTGCGGCGCTTGACAGGGCATGGCGCAGGCGTTAAAATGATGTGCGCCGACTAATCTAATTTCATATGTCCCCGTAGCTCAGCAGGATAGAGCGATCGCCTCCTAAGCGATAGGTCGGACGTTCGAATCGTCTCGGGGATGCCAAAAGCGCCGAAAACCATCAGTTTTCGGCGCTTTATTAACATAAAACCGTCATTCAATGCCTCAAATACAAGCAAATTCGTTCTGATAAGACCATAAAAGAGTCCGTGCCGCCCTTTTTCGACAACAAACAGACGAGAGTCCTGTGTATGATATAGATGAGCGAAAAATAGCGAGACAGAAGCATATGCCTGTTAAATTTTATGGCTGATAGGCCCATACAGTCCATTCAGCTTCATTAAATGTGCCGTGAGCTGACGATTCAAATCATCAATCAGAACGGCAACGGCATTTACGTTTACAGGATCGGATATTTCCTTGAGGATTGCATTGCCTTCCGTAATCAAATCAACGATTTTTTGAAGCTCCAGGTTCATCGTCCGGCGTACAAAAAAACATAACATTTCCTGATTGAACTGATCCTCCAGAAAATCAAGCCGCAAGCCGTTATCCATGTGCTCTGCCACGTCACTCAAATCATTCATCACTCCAAACTGTATGCTCGGATATCTGAAATGCCTCCCTCGTCCGCTACAACGCTTGCAGCCATGCGGTAAATACCATTATATTTATATATTTCAAACAAATAGGAAATTGCTTTTTGTATAAATTTTTGTTGGAATCCGTTGCTTTTTATCGTTATATGTAATAATATTTACATAAAAACGGATATGGAGAGATTTTTTATGGATAAAAAGCTCTCGATTTTGCTGGTTGAAGATGACGAGGCCTCCTGCCGCGAATTCATCGTTTGTGCGGATCAACGCGAGGATGTTACACTCGTCGGGGTGACGAACAACTCCAGTGATGCCATTGGGTATATTAAGGACTGTCTGCCTGATGCCATCATTCTGGATTTGGAGCTGCACCATGGCCGTGGAAACGGCCTGTTTGTGCTGCAGGAGCTTCGGCAGATGGCGCTCGCCGTCAATCCATATGTCCTTGTCACAACGAATAACACGAGCTCGGTGACATATGAATCAGCGCGTCAGCTCGGTGCCGATTTTATCATTTCAAAGCACCAGCCGGATTACTCAGCAAAGGGTGTTCTCGATTTTTTGCTCATGATGCGGCCAATTATCCACAGCCGGATTCAAAGTGCCGCGCCGGAGCACGCCACAACAGAAACGCCGCAGGTGCGCAACAAAAGAATTTTATCGCGCATCAGAACAGAACTAACCAATGTCGGCATCAGTCCAAAGGCCGTTGGCAATGCCTATCTGATTGATGCCATCGACTTGGTTGTCAAGCAGCCCGTTCAAAACTTGTGCACAATCATCGGCCAGAAATACGGGAAAACGGAATCCAGTGTCGAGCGGGCCATGCAAAACGCCATCAATAGAGCCTGGCGGACAGCCGATATTGACGACCTGCTCAAGTTTTACACCGCGCGTATCCACTCTGACAAGGGCGTCCCAACATTGACGGAGTTTATTTACTATTACGCCAACAAAATCAAGGCGGATTATTAAAGAAGCCGCCCCCAAAGGAGCGGCTTTTGGCGTTAAGTGTGATACCACGATCTCATAATCCCGATTAACCAATCCATGAATGACCCCTCCTTTTTAGTTTGTTTTTGTGATACAAAAATACTAAAAACGAAGGGAAAACCCTGTTAGTTTTTGGCTAATACTTTGTGTTGGATATCTTTCTTTTATGTTGTTGTAGGTGAGTCGACGTGTTTTTTACGATTGTCAAAGGTCTTTTTATTTTGATCAGCTGTTTTTATGTATTTTTAAAACTGCTGCACTTAGACGTCCTGAAAACGGTAGTCTTTCAGCTGTCCCTGTTTTTGCTGTTCATGATACCCGTTATATATCTCCTCAAGCTCTACCTTTGGCCGCTCAACACCTTAATTATGGTGACGCTGTTTTCTGCCTTTACTATTGTTGTCTTCAAAAAATCCCTTAATCTATCTATAGTGTCATCCATCATTTCCTATGGTATAGCGTATTTATCATTTATTGTCGCCGCATATTTGATAGCTTTATGTATGGCACTGTTCGCTCATTTATTCGATTTCAATTTTCTGCCCGATTCTATTTCTGTCTTTTTACTTGGGTTCTTTCAACTGCTTTTCCTGATCGGTCTTTTCCGCATTAAACGTCTGCGCAAAGGCATGCCTTTTCTGCAGGAGCGCGGCGCCGGTGACATGGTCACTTTTTTGGGAATCTCATTATTACTGGCAATTTCTTTTTTCGCCATCAGCAAAGAACCGAATCTGTATTTCGCGATTCCTTTATTTTTTGCTTTTCTCATCGGGTTCATCATAATATTTTGGTGGCGTGGCACCATTACCAAAAAATATCTCGAAAAGGTCAAAGCGCAGGAGCTTGAAGAACTGCAGCAGGCATTAAACGCGAAAAATCAGGAAAATGAGCAGTTGCGTCAGCAAAACGGCGATCTGTCAAAAATCATTCACAAGGATAACAAGCTCATTCCCGCGCTGGATTACGCCGTGCGCCAATACCTGCTGACAGCCGAGACGGAAACAGACTACGCCGTGCGCCTTTCCAAAGCCAAATCGCTGCTGGCGCAGGTCGAGGCAGCCTCGCAAGAGCGCCAAGGCATTCTCACGGATTTCGAAACCGGCAATAAAAAGCTCCCATCGACGAACGTGCCATCCGTCGATTCGCTGCTTTCATATATGTATCAAAAAGCAAAAGAGCAGGGTGTCACGTTAGACGTATCTGTGTCGGGCAACATTCACTTTTTGATTCAGCAACAGGCAGCGGAGCATGACTTTAACACCTTGCTGTCCGATTTAATTGAAAACGCCGTCGTCGCAGCAAGACGCTGCACAACCAAAAATGTTATGGTTCATATGGGCATCTCAAACGGCCACTTTTCGATTGATATATTTGATAGTGGTATGCCTTTTGCAGCCGAGACGCTTTCCGGAATCGGTTATCAGCAAACAACAACGCACGCCGATGAAGGCGGCAGCGGTATCGGCCTGGTGACGACGTTCGAAATCCTGAAAAAGTATCAGGCAAGCTTTGTGATTGAAGACCTTAACGGTAACAGCCAATACACCAAGAAGGTATCTGTTTGCTTTGATCAGTTATGTCAATTCCGATTTCTCACAAAATAAGGACAAATTGCGAGTTCCATTATCAAACGATAATTTATTGAGAGGTGCGAATTATGGCAGATATTTTAATAAAATATTCTACTCTCATTTCACTCAGCTTCTATACATCGTTAAAACTCCTTAACATGAGGAGCACCAAAAAGATTTATATCCAGTTTTTAATTTATCTATTTTTGGCTTTGCCAGTCGTCTATGTTCTACGGCTTTATTTAACAGCGCTGAGTATCATAATAATGGTTGCATTTTCCGTTATCTTTTTAATAAAAATAATTCGTGTGCCATTCAATTTGGCCGTGTCAACATCAGTTATTGCTTATGGAATTTCTTATATGGCATTTGCAATTGCTTCGTTTATTTTTAGTATTTATTTATATCTTCATTTCAAAGTGCTGCATTTTCAGCTCCCGCCTACGTGGCTTTCTTATCTTATTTTATCGGTCATTGAATTATTAATCATTGTATTATCATTAAAATCAAAACGACTTAATAACGGTCTTCCTGTATTAATTGAATATAGTTCAAGCGATATTGGGGTCTATATCAGTTACATATTGCTGTTCACCGTCTCTTTATTAGGAATAAACAAAGGCGAAAATTTAGTTTACATAATTCCATTGTTTTTTGCTCTGACAAGCAGTCTTTTCATTATATTTTGGTGGCGCAGCCGAATAACAAAGAAATATCTCGAAAAGGTCAAAGCGCAGGAAATTGCAGCGTTGCAGGAGGTTTCCGACGCAAAAAACCAGGAAAACGAGCAGCTGCGCCAGCAGGTCAATGCGTTGTCAAAAATCATTCACAAGGATAACAAGCTCATCCCCGCGCTCGATTATGCCGTCCGCCAGTATCTGCTGACAGCCGAGACGGAAACAGACCCCGCTGTGCGCCTATCCAAAGCCAAATCGCTGCTGGCGCAGGTTGAGGCGGCCTCGCAAGAGCGCCGCGGCATTCTCACCGATTACGAAACCGGCAGTAAAAAGCTGCCCGAAACAAGCGTGCCGTCCGTTGATTCGCTGCTCTTGTATATGTTTCAGAAAGCAAAAGAACAGGGCGTTGTGTTTGACGTGTCGGTTACCGGCAGCGTTAAATATCTCATCGAAAAAGTGGCCTCAGAGCAGGATGTGAATACATTGCTGGCCGACCTCATTGAAAACGCCGCCATCGCCATGAAGCGCTGCCCGGCGAAAAACCTCATGGTCCATATCGGCATAGCAGACGGCCATTAGTCCATCGATGTTTTTGACAGCGGCATCCCCTTCACCAGCGAGACGCTTCAAAACATCGGCAAAAGACGATCGACAACGCACGCCGATGAGGGCGGCAGCGGCATCGGCCTGATGACGACTTTTGAGATTCTAACGAAGTACGAGGCCAGCTTTGTGATTGAAAACCTTGCCGATAACGCCCAGTTCACCAAGAAGGTGTCTGTCTGCTTTGACCAGTTACATCAATTCCGGCTTCGCACCGGGCAAACAGATCAAAACGAGCCGATTGCCTCACGGGTCACTGCGTAAACAAAGAAAGCGGTGCATAAACAGCACCGCTTAAAAACTGTTTTCGTTTAAAATAGACCGCGTGAAAGATTGAAATATTCTTGAAAGCGGGTGAAAAATGGGATGGCGGAAGTATTAATTAAATATTCTGCTCTCATTTCTTTGAGCTTCTATACATCGTTAAAACTGCTTAACATCAGAAGCACTAAAAAAAGTTGTCTCCAGTTTTTAATATATTTATGTATCTCGTTGCCAATCGTCTATCTTCTAAGGCTTTATTTAAAACCGCTCAGCATTGTATTGATGGTTGTCTTTGCTATTATCTTTTTTGTCAAAATAATGCGTATACCCTTTAACCGCGCTGTGACAACGTCAATTATCGCTTTTGGAATGACCTATGTGGCGTTTATTGTTGGTTGATTGTAAAATGAAATTGAACACTTGAACAGAAAAATCCATAGTGATTATTCTTCGTGGTAAAATGTAGTTCCTACACAACATCTGCCACCGAAAGGATACAATCACTATGGATAACAATGATTCTATCACAGTCAGCGCAGAACGCAAGAAAGGGCAACACTTGAGCTTGGAAGATCGTGGTGCTGTCAAAGCCCTCTTGAAGCAGGGACTTGGCGTACGCGGCATCGCCCGAAACATTGGCTGTTCACCGTCCACCATCTCATACGAGTTAAGGCGAGGTACACCGACACGGAAGAGCAACAGGGGCCAAGCACCTGGCTATTCTCCGAAACTCGGCGAGGCCATCTACAAGGCTAATCGAAGGGCTTGTGTCAAGCCCCTCAAAGCAGGCTCCTGCAAGACTTTCATTGACTGGGTAGTCAAGCAGATCCGGGAACACAAGTGGTCGCTGGATTCCTGCTGCGGATATGCGAAGCGACAGCGTTTGTACAGTGAAGATCAGATGGTTTGTACCCGCACTCTGTACAACATGGTCTGGGCAGGCTTGCTTCCCATCACGCCGACCGAACTGCCGGAAGCCTTAAAACGCAGCACCCGAAAGGCCAGGGGCAGGGAAAACAAAAAGCACTACGGCACAAGCATTTCCGCCCGTCCTGAGATCGCTTCCCTTCGTATAGAAGGCGGCCACTGGGAGGGCGACACCGTGGTTGGAAAACGAGCTGGGAAAGAGGCAGTTGTACTCTCTCTGCTGGAGAAGAAGACCGAGCACTACATCGCCATTCGTATTCCCGGAAAGACCAGTGATGCGGTGATGTCTGCCATGAAAAGCCTACGCGCTGAGTACGGGGAACGTTTTTCACAGATTTTTAAGACGATTACCGTAGACAACGGCAGCGAGTTCGCCGACTTTGCAGAAGTCGAGGCTTGGGGTTCCCAGATCTACTTTGCCCACCCATACAGCTCTTGGGAACGTCCTCAGAACGAAAGGCATAATGGACTGTTCCGGACCTTCGTTCCAAAGGGAACATCTATTGAGCAGTATACAGACGAGGACATCCTGTCCGCTGCTGATGAGTTAAATGGGCGACCCCGGAAGAAGCTCGGATACCACACGCCAGAGGAACTATTTGAAGCCTTTCTTGATTCCGAATACGCAGCCTGACGGCTGCGACAACCTTGGCACAGACAGCGCCTGCGGCACCATCTGTGTCCAAGGTTAATTGATGGGAACGATTTTGCCTCGGGGTGTTCAATTTGCACTTGCAATTTATGGGCGTTTATTGTTGCTTCGTTTATACTTGGTGCTTATTTTCAATTGCATGTTCAAGTGCTGCATTTTCAGCTTCCGCCCACATGGCTCATTGTTCTTTTTGTTTCTCTCATTGAATTTTTACTCGTTGTATTACTGCTGAAATCAAAACGCCTTAAAAACGGCATGCCCTATTTAATCGAAAAAAGCTCAAATGATTTCGGCGTCTATATCAGCACAACGCTTTTGTTTTCAGCATCTATATTAGGTTTAAACAAGGATGTAGAGCTTGTTTACATCATACCCTTGCTTTTTGTGCTGATATGCGCGTTCTTCATTTTCTTCTGGTGGCGCGCCAGCATTACCAGAAAATATCGTGATAAGCTCAAAGCGCAGGAAATTGCAGAGCTGCAGCAGGCTTCCGACGCGAAAAATCAGGAAATAGAGCTGCTGCGCCAGCAGAATGACGCGCAGGCAAAAATCATTCATAAGGATAACAAGCTCATCCCCGCGCTCGATTATGCCGTCCGCCAGTATCTGCTGACAGCCGAGACGAAAACAGACCCCGCCGTGCGCCTATCCAAAGCCAAATCACTACTGGCACAGGTTGAGGCAGCCTCGCAGGAGCGCCGCGGCATTCTCACCAGCTTTCAGCCCAGCAAAAAGCTCCCGTCGACTGAAATACCGTCAGTCGATGCGTTGCTTGCCAGTATGGCTCACCGTGCGCAGGAGCAGGGCGTTACCTTTGACGTAACGGTTACCGGCAGCGTCAAATATTTGATTGACAATCTCGCCTCGGAGCAGGACGTGAACACCCTCCTGGCTGACCTCATCGAAAACGCCATCATCGCCGTCAAAACAAGCGCCAATAAAAATGTTATGGTTCATATCGGTATCGCGGAGAATATCTATGCCATCGACGTGTTTGACAGCGGCGATCCCTTCACCCCGGAAACGGTTGCTGAAGCCGGCATTCATAAGACGACGACGCACGCCGAGGAGGGCGGCAGCGGCATCGGCCTGATGACGACTTTTGAGATTCTGAAAAAGAACGAGGCCAGCTTTGTGATTGAAGACCTCGTCGGTAACAGTCAGTTCACCAAAAAGGTCTCCGCCTGTTTTGACGGGCAAAGCCAATTCCGCTTTCTGGCGGCGGAGGATGTGCGCCTTGAATCGATTTCATCGCGCGGTCTCTGCCGGTAGGAGTTCGCTTTAAGCCCGATCTACAACGCGCCCCGGATATGCTAAACCGCAAGCCGTCTTGGTTTGCGGTTTATAGATGTAAATTTTATTTCGTATTCTCGTCCTATTCCGGCAGAATAATGGTAAAATAGAACGCAGGAACCTGTGCGATGCCATTGGGAGGGAATTATGAGAAAAACAAAAATGATTTGTACGCTTGGCCCCGCCGTTAACGACGTTGATAAAATTTCAAAGCTGCTGCAAGCAGGCGTCAACGCCGTCCGTCTGAATTTTTCACACGGGACGCACGCAGAGCACCGCGCCATCCTTGATCAATTCAAGGCTGCCAGAGACGCCCTCGGCCTACCCGTGGCCTCAATACTTGATACAAAAGGGCCTGAAATCCGCATTCAAAAATTCTCCGGCGGTCGTATTCAGCTCGCTTCCGGCGCTCATTTTACAATTACAACAGACGACATCATCGGTGACGAAACCCGCGTTTCGACCACATACCGAAATCTTCATAACGAGCTCAAGCCCGGTGACCGTATTTTATTGGATGACGGCCTATTGGAGTTTCAGGTCGAAGCGGTCACCGGCCACGATATCCGCTGCGTCGTTATAAACGGCGGCGTTTTATCCGACCATAAAAGCATGAACATCCCCGATGTGCGTATCCAATTCCCCGGCCTGTCCGAGCAGGACGAGCGCGATATCCGTTTCGCCGTTGAAAACGAGATGGACTTTATTGCCGTATCGTTTGTGCGCAGCCGTGCGGACGTCATAGCCGTTCGGGACGTGTTGAAAAGGTACGGCGGCGAGACCATCCGCGTCATCTCAAAAATTGAAAACCGAGAAGGCATTACAAACATCAAAGAGATCGTCGAGACCTCCGATGCCGTTATGGTTGCCCGAGGTGACCTCGGTGTTGAAATCCCGGCCTGGGAAGTGCCGATCATCCAAAAAAAGATCATTAAAGAGACAAAACACACCGGCAAGCCGGTTATCATCGCCACACAAATGCTTGACTCGATGATCCGCAACCCGCGGCCGACACGCGCGGAAGTGAGTGACGTGGCCAACGCCGTGTTTGACGGGGCCACCTGCGTCATGCTCTCCGGCGAGACGGCCGCCGGCAAATACCCGCTTGAAAGCGTTGAGACGATGGATAAAACGCTCCGCGAAGCGGAACACGCCATCGATTACTGGAAGCGCTTCCGCGAGCAGAGCTTTGAGAAAAATATGACGATTAGTGACGCCATCAGTAACGCTTGCTGTACAACGGCGATGGATCTCGCCGCCAAAGCCATTATTACAGTCACAACCTCCGGCCATACAGCCCGGATGATCTCGCGTTTCCGACCGCATTGTCCCATCGTGGCGCTCGCGGAGAACAGCCGTGTCCAGCGCCAGCTCAATGTCTCCTGGGGCGTCACGCCCATTCGCGGCAAAAGCCTTCGCTCAACGGATGAGCTTTTCGAAGAAGGCATCCGCGCGGCGCTTGAAACAAAAATCGTTCAACAGGGTGATATCGTCGTCTTAACGGCTGGTGTTCCCATCGGCATCAGCGGGACGACAAACCTGATCAAAGCGCAGCAAATTGGATGACGGCGTTGCTGCTGAACAATCATATTGACAAATTGACTACGGTGTAGTATTTTTAAAATACACGCTTTGAGTATACTTTTGAGGTGCAGAACAT
The DNA here is from genome assembly GCA_022870705.1 of Oscillospiraceae bacterium CM. Taxonomy (NCBI): domain Bacteria; kingdom Bacillati; phylum Bacillota; class Clostridia; order Eubacteriales; family Oscillospiraceae; species Oscillospiraceae bacterium JHJ. The sequence continues at coordinate 562,441 of CP072107.1, read as the reverse complement.
AACATGAAAATCACACAAGAAGGCGATTATGCCCTGCGGGTTGTCCTTTTTTTCTCAAAGCTCTCCCCCGGCGAAAAGATCGAGGCCAGAGTCATGTCTGAAAGCGCCTGCATTCCGCTGCGTTTTCTGCTCAAGCTCCTCCGCAAGCTGACGGTTGCCGGGATTCTGCGTTCCTGCCGGGGCGTCGGCGGCGGTTACATTCTGGCAAAGCCACCGGCCGAGATCTCGCTTTTTGACGTCATCACGGCTATAGACGGGCCGATTAACCTCAACAAATGCCTGTATGATCCCGCGCTCTGCACGGCTGCCCACAGCGACATTTGCGAGGTTCACCGTGCGCTCGGCACCATTCAGGAGCGTTTCATCAAAGACCTGCAAAGTGTCACCTTTGAAAAAATCATTGCAGAATAAATCCCGGCAAAACAAAATTTGATTCCTGTCTTCTCCAATGTATATAAGGCACTTAAAAAAGCGGCGCAGGGCATTTTGCCCTGCACCGCTGCCTTTTTGTTAAAGCTCCCCGCCTATTGGCCCGCCTGCGGGAAGATGACGATAAGCGCCATCTTAAACCGGCCGTCGGCGGCAACGGCGTGTGGCACGCCCGCGGGCATTACGATGGTCTCACCCTGTTTGACGGTGTGTGCTGTTTCGCCAATCGTGATCTTGGCCGCGCCCTCTAAAATCGTGACGACGGCGTCCCCGTCCGACTTGTGCGCGCTGATCTCCTCGTTTTCATCAAAGGCAAACAGTGTGATGCCAACAGCGCCGTTTTGCACCAGCGTCCGACTGACGACCTGCCCCGGCTGATACGGCACCAGCGCGCCGAGCTCGAGCACCTTTCCTGTCTCGATATTCTTTAAAATATTCTGTGTCATGATACAGTTCCTCCTTTAGCAAATCGTTCTTTTCTCCGTCAGAATCATCTGCACGGGGACGTCGTAATCCTTCACGGGAATCGCGTTAAAAACCTGAAAATCAAAGCAAGCGGCGGCTGTCACGCAATCGCTACGCAGCTTGCGCAGCATCACGTCGTGGAATCCCGCGCCGTAGCCGAGCCTGTTTTTCTGAACGTCGAACGCCAGCCCCGGGACGACGAAGAGGTCAATTTCCACCGGGTCAACAAACCGCCTACACGATGGCTTCGGCTCTAAAATGCCCATGGTGCCGCTTTCAAGGTCGGTATCAAGATCGAGCAGCTGTGACGCCCGCATCGTCCGGCTGCCGTCAGGCTCTGTCATAATAATCGGCACGAGCACACGCTTGCCAAGCGCTAAGGTGTCCCGCAGAAAGCCTTTTGTCATGACCTCTTTTTTAAAGTCGATAAAGCACATCACGGTACCGCTGGTTTTATAAGCGTCAAGCGCTTGTATCTTATCGATGATCACGGCGCTGTCGGCAATGATTTTGCTCTCCGGCAGGGCTGTCCTGTGGCGTAAAACCTCCCCGCGCAGCTCTTTCTTATCCTGAATTATTGTGTCCATAAAACCAGTCCTTCCACGCGCCGCTGTCTGCTTTGCTGTGATCTTGGCTTTATTATAAAACACCGCAAAACAAAACGCCGTTGTTTTTACAACAACAGCGTTTTGTTACCGAGGATTTCAATATTAGGTTGTCTTTTCGGTAATATATCTTATTGAGTATATTTTGTCACCAAATCGTGAAAGTGGCACCGCGTCTTTATTCTCGTTCAACGGGTCCATGCAAAAGTATTCACCATCCTTGCTTCCAATGATCAGAACAAAATGGTAATTTCCATTGCCATTTACGCGAACATATGCAATTGGGAAAACACCCTCTGACAGGAGTGTGTCGAGTTTGTAATGAGTCAGTCCGTCTGACTTCAATTTAACAACCTGCACACTAAGCGCCTTCTCCAACTCAGTCCATTGTATATTTCCTTCCGAATCATACACACCCTGTTTTGAAAAGAATTCGTTCAAGCTTCCCGGCGTGATTGCAGTACCACTATCACTTTCTGTCACATTTTGCATTTCAGGCACCTGTATATGCTGCATCAGAAGTTCCGTCGCGATACAAGTCGTCAGGCACCCGGAACCGGCCATCATAAAGGACGAATTTCCAAGCTGTTCGTCAGCCCACTGCGGGTCATTCTGCAGAAAATATATTGTATTGTCTGACGAATAATCCGACTTTGATTTAACATAACTGCCGCCTCTAGTAAGTATCATATATCCTGCTAGAATTGCCAGCAAGACGAAGACGACGCAAATCAATGCAATAACAGCAACTTTCTTTTTCATAAATGCATCCCATAATAAGAATTTAAGCAACAACATTAAAATAACACTACACCCATATTATAGCATTTCTCGCCACAGTATTCAACTTAATCCGGTAGCCACAATGTAGGGCATCCCATTGATCTCAAAACAAATAAAAAGACTCTGTAGCATTTTTACTACAGAGTCTTTGTATGGAGCTGCTAGGCAGATTCGAACTGCCGACCTCATCCTTACCAAGGATGCGCTCTGCCGCCTGAGCTATAGCAGCCTATTGTCATACCGGACGAGACAGTGCTTTTGCATTATACAATCCCCCGCGGGGTCTGTCAATACCGAGGTTTGCATCTCAACGGTATGGGAATATGTGACGAGCGCACAACGTGATTTTGCTCATTCGACGCCTATTAGATTAATGCATTCTGCACAACAATTCAAAAACCACTTTTATTTTAACGTACGTTAGTATTTTTAACGGATTTTGAGCTGTTTTTTCAAACTTTTTGCAAGTTGTTTTTCGTGGTATTTTCCTTTTTCTGTTATGTGCATGCGCTAACATGCTCTATTTTTTCTGATTTTGCAACTGTTTGTTATTATTTTGAACTATTATTCAATATATATTTTCATCGGGAAAAATTGTTGCAAAAATGCTTGGAAGCGGTGCTGTGAGGTCAACAGCCTTGCCCGAGAGAGGCTCCGTAAACGTTAGCCGGTGCGCATGCAGGGCTTGCGTCTCGATGCCCAGCTGCTCGGACACGTTTTTTGATGCTTCCGCGAAATAGAGGCGGTCGCCCAGCACCGGATGGCCAATTGCGAGGCAATGGACGCGGATTTGATGCGTCCGCCCCGTCTCAAGGCGCAGGCGCAGCAGTGAAACACCCGCGTCGCCGGTCGCCTTCGTTTTAACCGTCTCATAGTGCGTCACGGCACGCTGCCCGTCGGGTGCCGTCACTCGGCGCATGTCGCCTTCACAGAACCGCCGAATCGGCAGGTCAATCGTCCCGGACGGCTCTGCCATCATGCCGCAAACGAGCGCCAGATACGTTTTTACAGCCTCCGGCGCGCCGAGCGCCTCTGACGCTCTCGCCTTCATATAGCTGTTCTTGGCAAAGAGCACGACGCCGGAGGTATCCCTGTCAAGCCGGTTGACGGCGTGGCACCGCCCGTCACCCGTCGTCTGCTCGAGATATCCGGCAACATGATTTGCCAGCGTCCCCGTGTATCGGGCGCGGGAGGGATGTGTTAAAACGCCGGGCAGTTTGCAGGCGGCAAGAAGCCCTGCGTCCTCATAGAGAATTCGGAGGTCGCCTATTTCCGGTACGACGTCACACGGCGGCTCCACCGCCGATATGTCCAGCTCCAAAAGATCACCGGGCTGGGCAATATGGTCTGTCCATACCACCTGACCGTCAACGCAGATGGCGTCTGCTTGCTTGAGGCGGCGTATCAACCCAGCGGAAAGGCAGAGCGCATGACGCAGAATCGAATTTACCGTTCTGCCGCGCTCCGCCTCTTGTACAGCGTGTTTTATGACCATATTTTATCCTTAATCAAAATATTTTGATTGAAAATTCAATTTGTATTTATCCTTATATTCCAGCATTTATACGCAAGTAAGACGAACTAATTTTGACAAACCATATCGACAATATTTTTTATGCTCGGTCCATTATCTATTTGTTGAATCTATATTCATTTTAGCTTTTTAAGCTCTTCCGTGATCTCCTCGAAGTGCATCCCGTGTGACGCTTTGACGAGAACGGTATCGTCTTTTTTAATGAGAGACGGTAATGCGGAAAACAACGCGTCCTTGAGCGGGAAGTGCCATGCCTCCGTCTCAAGCCCGGTTGAAATGAGCCCTTTGAAAATAAATTCCGCGCGCGCACCGCAGCAGATGAGGCAATCCACCCCGCTCCTCGCCGCCAGCTCGCCGATTTCACGGTGCAGCGTATCCGTATCATGCCCCAGCTCCATCATGTCGCCAAGAATAGCGACCTTGCGCCCCTCCAGCGTGCACAGAGAGAGAATCGACGCCGTCACCGAATTCGGGTTGGCGTTGTAACAGTCGTCAATCAGGGTGATATAGCCCGTATCGAAAATATTGGCCCTAGCGCCGACAGGCGCAAAATTGAGAAGCCCCAGCCGGATCTCTTCGTCCGTCAGACCCAGATAGCGCCCGATGGCCGCCGCGGGCAGCGCGCCCAGCACCATATGCCGCCCAAAAGCCGGAATCAAAACGCTGATGACGCCTTGCGCGTCTTCAATGTCGCAAGTCACACCCGTCATTCCCAACGTTTTGACATTCAGGGCCCGGACGTCGTTGTCCCGGCCAAAACCGAATGTGATTTTTCGAACACCCGGGTCAAAGCCGCATAAAAGCGCGTCATCCCCGTTGACAACGGCAAGGCCGCCCGGCTGCATGAAATTAAAAACCTCGCTCTTCGCTTTTAAGACGCCGTTTAAGTCCCCCAGCGTGTCGAGATGGCAGTAACCAATCGTCGTCATGAGGCAAATATCGGGCTGCACCATCTGCGCCAGTCGGCTCATCTCGCCAAAATCACTGATGCCCATTTCAATAACAGCTGCTTCATGCGCTTCTTGCAGCGACAACAGCGTCAGCGGGACGCCGATCTCGTTATTGAGGTTCTCCGGTGTTTTTAAAACATTGAATTTTTGTGACAGGACGGCCGCCGTCATCTCCTTGGCCGTCGTCTTGCCGACGCTGCCGGTCACGCCGATAATTGGGATGTTAAAAAGGCCCCTGTAATATGCCCCGAGGTCTTTTAAGGCCTGTAGCGTTGAGGCAACAAGAATATAAGGGCCCTCTGGGTCTTGGAGCTCGTGCTCAGCCAAACAGCAGGCGGCACCGGCCTCATATGCCTTATTAGCAAAGTCATGCCCATCGACGCGCGCACCTTGAATGCAAATAAACAAGCAGCCCTCAAAGACTTCCCGGTTATCACGCACAGCGCCTGTGATCGTCGTTTTCCGCAGAATTTCCTCGCCGATATAGACGCCGCCGGTGACGGCCGAAATGATGTCAAGCGTCAGCGGTTTCATAGCCATAGAGCGCTACACCTCGTATTTTTTGAAGGATTCGGCTAAAATTGTCTCGCACAGCGTGTCGTAAGACATCCCGGCAGCCTGCGCCTCCTGCGGCAAAAGGCTCGTCGGCGTAAGGCCCGGCAAAGTGTTCCCCTCCAAGCACCAGACGTCGCCGTTTTCATCGACGATAAAGTCCATCCTGCCGTAGACCTCAAACATCAGCACCTCAAAAACGCGCTCGGCCGCGCGTTGGAGCTTTTCCGTCACCTCGGGCGGCAGGTCGGCTGGGCAGTATTCGTCCGTCATACCGCTTTGATATTTGTTTTTGTAGTCATAAAAGCCGGATTTCGGGCAAATTTCAATAACCGGCAGCGCTTTCCCGGCGATGACGCCGACGTCGCATTCGCGGCCTTTTATGTACTGCTCAACGATGACGTTGTCCTCAAATGAAAACGCCAGCTGCAGCGCCGGCAAATACTCCTCCAAAGACGTGACGACCGATGTCCCGATGGAGCTGCCGCCGGAACGCGGCTTAACGACGCATGGGAAGCCGACGTTTTGGTAGACAGCATCATTTTTATGGACCGTGATGCCACCAGGCGTTAAAACGCGGTTTTGCAAAAAGAGCTGCTTGGCGATGGCCTTGTTCATCGTCAGTGCGCTGCCGAGATGGCCGGTCCCCGTGTATTTGATGCCCGCCATATCAAAGGTCGCTTGGATTTTTCCGTCCTCACCGTCTTCCCCGTGCAGTGCCATAAACACGATGTCGGCCGCATGGCACACTTCAATGATATTATCACCCATGCGGCTGCTGCTCTCCAGCCTGCGGCTTGCCCAAACGGCTTCGAGGTCGGGGGCTGTATCGGAAACAGCGGCAATTCCGTCGTCAAAGACGGCATTAAATATCTCACTTGGGTCGTCATAATGCTGCGGGTAACCGAAAAACAGATCGACGAGAACGGCCTTGTGCCCCAGCCGCCGCAGCGCTGCCGCTGCCAGTGTTCCGCTGGTGATCGATACGTCCCGTTCGGCGGAAAGCCCGCCGCATAATACAATGATGTTCATAAGCACCTCCGGCTTGTCATGCGATTAAACGCGCGTAAACTTCTTAATACTATACACTAAAAACGATCTTTATACAATCAAAAACACAGTTGACAAGGGGGAAAACATCAAGTATAATTACCGTTGCCTATCCGAAAGACATGGCGGCATAGCTCAGTTGGCTAGAGCACTCGGTTCATACCCGTGGTGTCACTGGTTCAAATCCAGTTGCCGCTACCAAACGGGGACGGAGTCACTCCGTCCCCATAAAAAACATTATTGTCCTTCTGGAAATGTCATCATCACAAGGCCCGTTGGTCAAGCGGTTAAGACACCGCCCTTTCACGGCGGTAACACGAGTTCGATTCTCGTACGGGTCACTTCTTTAGTAGAGATTAGTTATTAGTTGGTGGTAAATCAGATTTGCTTCTTCTAATAACTAATTGCTATTTAAAGCAGATATCTGGAGGCTTAGCTCAGCTGGTTAGAGCGCCTGCTTCACACGCAGGAGGTCGATGGTTCGATCCCATTAGTCTCCATACTAAAAATCCTCGTGATTGCAACGGTCGCGGGGATTTTTGTTTTTTCCTTATTATAGGATTTGTTAGTAACGCGTAAGCAACAACAAATAAGCGGCAGAGGATTCCCCTGCCGCTATCATTTTGTTGACCTCAACAAAATGGTGTCACTCTCTCGATTTCTCAATCACGCAGATTCGCGTTTCGTGGTCGTTGAGTGTTTCGTCCTGTTTGCAGTTGTGTGTCCAGAGCCGGGTATGACTGTCTGAATTTTTCTCAATCAGCTCGTCTAGGTTCTTTTGAAACGTGTCCACGGCGCACGTTAGTTTTGTGATGCTTGTATTTAGCTTTAAAAGCGGCGTCGCTATACGAAGCGATCTCCGTCGGAACGAGTTTTGTAATCGGCTCTATGTGGTTCTGCTGTAATTCAGGATAAGCTCTTCGCATAATTAGAATTCTTATTCCGGGCCATCTTATAGCACCACCGACGGCTTTTGTTCTGACGGCGTGTGTTTTTCCGCCACCCTTCGCCCCACCATAAGCCGTATAAAGCGTTCGGCTCTTGTAGAATAAATCCTGTTTGGGATTCGCCTCGCCAAGATCGAGTGTAAATTTTCCTTCAGGTCTTCCACGTCGTTTCATATATCACCAAAAAAGAAGCCAACACGAATGTTGACTCCTTTTAGCCCTACCGATAGCCATTTCTACCAGCGCTTATTTTGAAATTCTCTGAACAATCTTTTTACTGACCTCAAGGATTAAAACCTCATTCTTCGTTTCCTTGATCTCAACGTTGTTCCCTCGCTTGATGATGTCAGCAATTGAAACAGGTATTTTGCCTTCAAAAAATGAATCAAGTCTGTTCATCTACTTCCTCGATTTCTTGCATTTACCCATTTTAGACCTCCGTTTTGTGCATTGTGTTGATATTGACCCCTGTCTGGATAAGAGGGATTTTGTGCATAGTAAATAATTTTGAGAGGTTTTAAGTGTGTGTGTGATATAACCTAGGGGTACCCGTGAAGATGCCGCCTGTTTTTCCGCACCCCCGCCCAACAACATTATCCTCGGAGCAATAGTCTGCCAAAATACCCCCAGTGTCACTTTGCGGGTTGCTAATTGGCCTAATAACACAGCACATCCGATTATTGCATATCCATTCATCAATTACTGGCAAACACTGCATAAACCCTGCCGACATTCAACAAAATAAAAGTTATATTGAATGTTTAAAGAGCCACATCCCTGCATTTGCAACGCTTTTATCGTGTTTGAATATTATTCATCATCAATTGTGCCAATATTGGTCATTATCACAATGCATATCATCCAAACGCGTCGCCTGATTTGCTGTCCAATTTAACGGTCAACTCACCGCCATGATTAACTTTTTCTTCGGATACCCACGCGCCCCAACGGCCTTGTTTAACGAGAAAATTAAGATGTCCAATAGCTTTAGGATTGGTCAAAGCTGTGGTACTGATGTAATGCTGGCGGTATTGGACTAATTTTTTTATCGCTGCGCCGTAACCTTTATAATTAAGTCTTCCATTTTCATCTTTTAAGTTTCGGTTTGTTTTGCCCTTACCTGATTTACCGGTAGAACCTTTACCCTTGTTGTTTACATTGCTGTCTGATACGTTGTCTATTGTGTTACCCGGTGTATCGTCTGTATCATCATCATTAGAGCCAGAGTAATATCGGTCTAATGTCCTAGGAGATAATCCAGTATAAGTCATCAGCGCAAAGTCTGTTGGTATCTCGCCTGTTGTAATGCAGTGTTGGATAAATGCGTCCATCTTGGCTTCGAACCGATCGGGTGTATATAATATTGGTTTTGACGTATTAACACCCCCTGATTACAGTCTGTATACCTTCTCGCCTGTTTGTTACGCTGTATATATGCTATATCCCATCACTAATTATACCACATTTAGGGCTGATTTGCAATAGATACTATACTATAAGTAATAAAACCGTCAGAAATCAATCCAACGGTTTTATCCTGTCAATTATATATGCGGTTATAGTCATGCCAGCTTTGGCCGCTTCTGCCCGGAGCTTTGCGCCCTTGTCTTTATCTAATAGCAATACAATCCGGTCTTTGTCGCCTTTTTGCCACGCTGATATGCGTTTATTACGTTTCGCCTTATCCTCCGGCATACGGTAACCCTATATAATCATATATTCCGTCCGTCGTAGTGTCAACTACGCAACATGGACAAATAGTGTTAACTACGTTTTGTTATTTAGGCCGCCTATCCCAATAAGCACTCTTTTTAGCCTCGTAATAACTTGGGTCTCGGAGGTAGTCAAACGCCTCCTGTGTGCGATATGGACTTTTACCAGCGGTCAGGAGCATAAACAAAAACCATCCTATACGTTTTAGCATTAACCCGCCTCCTTGTCATTATTTTGTCATTATACCACTAATGCATTGCAATTGCTATACTTTTATTGGGTTCGAGCCCATTAGTCTCCATATTAAAAACCCCTCCGATTTGGAGGGGTTTTGCTTGTTTTATACAGTTTTCGTCATTGACCGACACATTTGCTGCACGGGTCTGTCTTACCCGCCGCTTTCGCCTGCTCTAACGTCCCGCTCATGATGTTATGCGACGTTTCAAGGGTATAGCACCAGTCAATGGCATGATAGGATTTGCCGCTTTTTGTCCAATAGACCTTGTTTTTATCAAACTTCGGATAATTGACCAGCGCTTGTTGCGCGGGTGTCAGCGTTCCCCAAACCCTGCCACCTTCATGTTGCTCCAGCTTACCCCAAACTTCCTCAGGCGTGTCCGGGTATTCTTTATATGACGGCGTACTCGTCGTTGCCGATGTCTGCTTGGAAGGTGAAATTGCGACATTGGCTTCTGATTGCGGCGCGCAGCCAGCCAGCAGAACAAAAACCGCCGCCAAAAGAAAAAGGATTCTCTTCAATATCATCGCACCCTTCATCAATTGTCTGTATAATTCTATCGTAATTATCATTATTTTACAATATGCGACGATAAAGCTTTTCAATTCCTCTGTAAGCCATTAGAAAACCAATTCTTGTGTAATCAGTAAATAATACGCAAAACATTGATTTTTCAACAAAAAATGATATGATATGAGAACAGCAAAGAGGCTGATCGTCGCAACAAGAATTGCGGCATCAGCCTCTTTTTTGAATGCTCGGAGGGTTTTATGTGAAGAACTTGTTGACATTGCTGCAGCTGTCTATCATCGCCGTTTTTATTGGCATTTTCTTTTTCACGCCCATTCCCAAATCACCAGCCGCCATCACTTTTGCTGCCGTTATAAGTGTTTTGACAGTGATAAGTGCTCTGCGCGCCGCCGCTGAAACGCGCCGCCTTCAAAACAAGGTGACGCACCTCGCGCGGGAGCTTGGTGTCGCGTCCAGCCGAATTTCTTCCGTATCGCAGGAAATCGGCATCACAATTGATGAAAATAATGCCTATTCCAGCGACTTGTTCGATCAGACGCGTGTCATGGCCAGCCTCACGTCAGACGTCAATTTACATATTGGTGAGACCATTCGGCAGGTCAAGGGCCTTATCACCTTTTCAGACGAGATGCGCGATACGGCCGCCCGGCTGAATGAAACGAGCAGCGCCTCGTTTGACACGGTTCAAAGCAGCATCTCCGAAATTCTCGGCATTGTTGATACGATCAACGAAATCAAGGTCACGAGCGGGCGCGCCAGTGCCAGTATGGACAGGCTGACAGCAGCCGCCGGTGAGGTGCTGGCCATTATTGGGAAAATCAATGATATTTCGCGGCAAATGCACCTGATCTCCTTGAATGCGTCAGTCGAAGCGGCGCGTGCCGGCCGGAACGGCAGCGGCTTTGCCGTTGTGGCAAAGGAATTTCAAATGCTGGCTGAGACGACAGATTTGTCAATCAAAGACATCAGCAAGCTGATTCATACCATGCAAAATGAGGTAACCGACGTCAGTGCCGTCGTCAAGGAAAATAACGACCGTGTGGACGAGGGTGTGCTCCGGTCCAGAAACGTTGAAAAAAACCTTAAAAACATCAACGCCTCTTTTACGAGCGTTGCCGATATGGTTCGCCAGGTCAGCACCCTGTCCGACGACGAGGCACGGCTCGCCGAGGAGATCAGCCAGCAGATTGACGAGGTTGAAGTCCTCATCGGCGAAACCGGCAGCCACGTTGAGAGCGTCTACAACGCCGCGCTGAATCAAAAAAAGGGCATCGAAAACATTTCAGATATGGGCTCCAAACTAAACAGCGCTTCCGGCGAACTTCTGGCTGCGTCCGGCAGTGCCGGCAGTGAAGCCACCGAAGCGCTTGACGAGAAGACATCGGACCTTTGCCGCCGCTTTTTCCCTCTTATGAAAAGCGAACTCTGCTCAGCGCCTGACATCGTTCAGAAAGACCCAGAGACGCACGCGAAGCTGCTCGGCGCTTTTAAAAATCGGCATGACCTTGTCGAAGCGGCATGGACAAACGAGCCGAACGGCCGGTTTATCTGTTCTATTCCGGCGGCGGGAATCGCCAACGCCGCCATGCGTGACTGGTTCCAGGCTGCTTTAAAAGGCGAAAACTTCATTTCATCGATTTACATATCAGGCATTACAAAAAACAGATGCGTCACCCTCTCCATGCCCTGCTACGACGCGAGCGGTGCCGTCTGCTTTATTATTGGCGTTGATTTAAATCTGAGTTTAATAAAATAAACACAGGATCTAAAAAAGGCATGACGGGGCAACACGTCATGCCTTTTTTGCGGCCGTTATCGTAGCAATTGCATCCCCCTGTGCATATACAAGAATGAATGAATATGCGATGCATCAGGGTTACATAATATTGCCGATCGAAAGGAGGCCGTCATGGACAAGAAACTCCTGCCCTGCCCGTTCTGCGGGGCTGATGCAAAAATCCTAAACTTCTCCGGCGCATACCGCGTGATCGATACCAATTACAAATGCCCCGTTCAATTTGCTGAAAAATGGCACGCGACCGAGCGGGAGGCAATTGACGCCTGGAACAGCAGGACGCCGGAAATCGTCTACTGCCGTGACTGCAAATACGGTGTTCAAAATGCGTTTCAGTGCGGGCTTGTCCTGTGCCAAAACGAATTCTTCAGAAGATACAGGCTTTTCGGCAATACCGACTTTTGCTCCTTTGGAGAAAGGAAGGCTTAGCCTGTTTCAATATTCCCATCGTTAATAACAAGACCGCATCCTGAAACGGAAACGGCCTTGTTATTCCGGAAACGGTTCAGTTTGCCTGGAGCTCATGTGAACCCATTTTTTCATTTATCATCTGCTCGGCGCTCAGCTCCTTCACAGATAAAAAACCGCCTCGGTCATCGAGCACCTGATAATTGAATTTTCCGGTTTCTCCATTCATCTCTCGGCTCAGCTCATCAAAATGCTTGTCGTTTAACCATTCTTCCCGAGTCACTGCGATACCTCCCCCCAAGGATGAATTGCGCAAATTTAGTGTATCTCCATACCGCAAAATTATCCCGCTTTACTGACCTGCAGCACTTTTACATCCGCTCATGCATTTTATGTGCATTTTTGCCGTTGCGCGACTGCTGACAATCTGCCTTAGCTTATTTTACATCGATGACCATGTCGGATTCCTGCAAATCGTGAGTCCAAAAAAAATGAACGCATCGGCTCTAGCCAATGCGCTCATTTTATTGTTTGCATGTTTAGTTCATAAGCAGCATGTATACGGCCTGCCATCGTGTTGTTGGCGGCGCCAAGGCGTATGACGGCCCGTCAAAGTCACCGAGTGCCTTGTCAAGGCCCGCCTGCCCTGACGTGCTGATGTCGGAACCGACCGTAAACGCCGGTGCCGTGATGGGCGGCGCTTTGTCCGTCTGTGTACGCGTTTTATCCAGAATGACTGTTCTCGAACCGTGCTCATCCCTCACCTGAAATGAGCCGTTTGAAATCATCTGCGTTGTATCGCCGTTCTCCGTCCGTTGTGTGCGCATCTGGCCTTTAATATTTTTTTCTCCGATATCCGCCGTCGCGACATGAACATATGAAATCTGCGCCGTCATATCCTGCGCTGATCCAAGTGTCGTGACAGTAAGGTTTTCCTGCGGTTTCCCCCCCGGGCTTAATACATCATAAATGAGAGACCCTTGAGTCTGCCCGCCGTTGGCTTGAGCGTTTTCAGCCTTCATGAATACCCTACTGCCATCAAACCCGGCAAACAAAACGCTGTCCGCCCGAACCCCATCTTTTTCATAAAAGGACAAATCAAGTGAAAACGTTTTCTCCCCCACTTTCAGCAGAAGGTGAAGGCCTGTCGGGCCATCGGTGGTCACGAGCTTTATTGTCAGCACGGCGCTGTTGCGCCCGTCCGTTTTTAACGCGTCGATGTCACGAATCATGCCGTCAAAACCGGTCACGCCGTACTGGCCGCCATCCGTCATTAAATAGGTGTTGAAGGATGCCTTCAGTGACGCGTCCTGCCCTAGAAGCGACAAAAGGCTGCGTGCGGCCGATAGCGCATTCTCACCGCGGAGCGTGAGCGTCTTCGCCGCGCAAGTGACATTGACGCCTGCAAATGTGTTATTTTCGCTTGAAGTTATAATATCCGGCCCGTTTGAAATATCATCGACCGCGCTGCAATAGCCGTTGATGTCCGCCTTCCAAGCATCATCTGTCATTTTTGGGGCATTCGTATCGTCCAAAATGCGTAAAAAACGGGTCATCGCGGGGAGCTCTCTAAACGACGCTGCAACCTGCGTATCCAGCATGTGGCGGATCATCGGCTGGCCGCCGTCCTTCTGCAGGTACATCATGTTTGAAATAAAGAATAAATTGGACCTATGTGTCGTGCCGCCTTTTTGGTTTACGGTTAACAACGCAGCGTCCCCTGTTTCAGAATTGCGTATCGATTCCGTTGTCATTGTCACATCGGATGAGGCATTCTGCGGTGACGTCAGGCGGATGGTTTCAGCGGTATAACCGGCGGTGGTATCATCGGTCTGTAAATTTAGATAGTCCGTCGCCATCGCCTGTGAAATAGTGTTGCTGTGCTGTACCGTTTTTAATAGTACCGCCGCGACGCCGTCAAAAAAAGCTTTTTTCTGCGCATCCGTCGGCTCCGAAAAACCGTCCGTCACCGTTGCCGCACCGTCCGGTGCAAAGACCTGTTTGATCGAGAAACAGGCGCTCAGGAGCGTCAGGCACAGCACAAGCGTCGATATAACAACTACCGATTTTATTGGCTTACTCTTCCCTCGCATCTTCCATCCCTCTGATCGTTGTCAAATTATCAGGAATAATATCACTATAGCAGATGCGCCTGCGCCATTCAATCGTCACACCTTTAAATAATATCAGCAAATCCTGCCAGCAGCTTTCTTTTTCGCGGCAATTTATTTACATAGGCCATATCGCATGTTATCATGGACGATGGATTGACATAAAATGAGCTTTTCGGTTGCGCCGCTGCCAGTCGGTTTTTAGGGCGCTCAACAGATGGCTGAGGTGTTTTGATGGATTACAGCTTTTATGCGTTTATCTCCCGCTTAAAAAACATCGGCCGCTGGTCGCTCATGCGTAACAGCAGCCCCGAAAACGTCCAGGAGCACTCACATATGACGGCCGTTATCGCGCACGCGCTGGCCGTCATCCGCCGTGATGTTTACGGCATCGACTGCGATCCCGGCAAAGCCGCCGCCGTTGCGCTTTTTCACGACGCCTCGGAAATTTTTACCGGCGACATGCCGACGCCTGTGAAATATCACAACCCAGACATTCGCGCCGCATACAAGCAGGTCGAGGCGCTGGCGTCTGAAAAGCTGCTGATGACGCTGCCAGACGCGTTGCGCGGGGCGTATGCGCCGCTGTTGTCCTGCACGGCGGAACAGGGCGGCTTGGCAGAGCTCATCAAAGCGGCGGACAAGCTGGCAGCTTATATCAAATGTCTTGAAGAGCTTAAAACCGGCAACATGGAATTTAAATCCGCTGCCGCCCAAACATTGTCAAAATTAAAATCGCTCGGCATGCCGGAGGTTGACTATTTTATGGCGCACTTTATCCGCGCTTTTGAGTTAACGCTTGATGAGCTTGATTTCTCGGTCGGCCGGTCATAATATTTTTTGGAGGAACTTTTATGCGCGCTATCGTAACGGTTATCGGCAAAGATCAGGTTGGCATCATTGCCAACGTCTGCACACTGCTTGCCGACTTCGGTGTCAACATTCTGGACATTAGTCAGACGATCCTGCAGGAGTATTTTACAATGATCATGCTGGTGGACCCGTCGGACTGCCGCATCCCGTTTGACGAGCTGTCCAAATCCCTTAAAACAAGCGGCGATGAGAGGAATCTCTCCATCCGTATTCAGCGGGAAGACATCTTTGAGGCCATGCATCGGATTTAAGCGCCACCTTCACTTCGGTGACGTGTTTTTTTAATGAAAGGCATCCGAATGAACCGACCCCAAAATCATAAGCCGGAGCTGTCGGCCCTCAACGTGCTGCTTTGCCTTTTGGTGATCTTTATTCACGTGTCCTCCGCTCCGGTAACGGCGCTTTATAAAGATTCCTGGCAGTACATAGCCGTTCTCATTCCATGGCGGCTGTCGGCCTTTGTCGTTCAAGGCTTTCTTTTTTTAAGCGGGCTGAAGCTGTTTTTAAACAGCCGCGGCGAAATCCGGTATAAGCGCTTTTATCTGTCTCGCTTTATTAAAATCGTCGTCCCATATATCCTTTGGAATGTCCTTTATGACCTGTATTTTATTCATCAAGGCTATTTTGCCTTTTCATGGCGCAGCCTCGGCTTCTCTCTGCTAAGCGGCACCCTTGTAAGTCCATTTTATTTTATTGTTGTCCTCGTTCAGTTTTATGCGCTGGCGCCCTTATGGCGATGGATCGTTTTAAAAGTTCCGCCGCGTATAGCGCTCGGCTGCGCCGTCTTGATAACCCTTGTTTTGGGGCAGTATTTGCCGGATATTATCACAGCAATCAGCCCGAAGACGCATTTCCCCTATACCGACAGGGTGCTCACAACGTATGTGTTCTATTGGCTTTCCGGCTGCTATGCAGGCCTTTATTATGAAAAGGTCACATCATTTCTCAAACGCCATTTTATTTTGATTGCCACCCTATTTGCCGCTGTTTCGCTGCTGGAAGCCGTTTTCAGTGTCTTTGCTTTTTCAAAAGAGCGCAACATCATTTGGCTGGAAGATTGGCATTTTCTATACTGCTCCGCCGCCATCTTGTTTTTTTGGACGCTGTTGTCCCGGTTTTATACGCATCGAAAAATCGGCAATCCGCTTTTAAACGCGGTCAACGCCGCTTCTTATGACATATTTTTAATGCATTGTCTCATTATATTTATTGTTAACGGTGTGATGGCGCAGTTGGGGATTTCCGGCATCGCCACGACGTATCTGATCAGAATCGCAGCAGTGTATGTCATTACAATCTGTCTAAGCATTCTCTGGGGCCGCTTAAAAGGCCGCATCATTAAATGGCTGTCAAGCCTGCGTTCTCGGCGCACGCTTCCGGCAAAATAGGAGTGTACACCACATGTTACATGCAAGCGAAATCATGCAGACCATTGAGATGATCAACCAGCAAAACCTCGACATCCGTACGATCACCATGGGTATTTCCCTGCGCGATTGCGCGCACCCGGACGTGGCGGTCTGCTGTCAGAAGATTTACGATAAGATCACAAAAACAGCTGGACAGCTTGTCAAAACCGGCTGCGATATCGAACGCGAATTCGGCATTCCGATCGTCAACAAGCGCATTTCGGTGACGCCGATCGCCCTCGTCGCCGAGAGCTGTGAGACTGACGATTTTGCCCCCATCGCCAAAGCCCTTGACGACGCGGCTAAGGCTGTCGGCGTTAATTTCATCGGCGGCTTTTCAGCCCTTGTGCACAAGGGATTTACAACGGGAGACCGCCGCCTGATTAACGCCATTCCCCGGGCACTCAGTACAACAGAACGTGTCTGCGCAAGCGTCAATGTCGCCACAACAAAGGCCGGTATTAATATGGACGCCGTCGCTCTCATGGGCCGCGTCATCAAAGACAGTGCCGAACTAACAGCCTCGGCGGGCGGCATGGCCTGCGCCAAACTTGTCGTCTTCGCCAACGCTGTGGAGGATAACCCCTTCATGGCTGGTGCCTTCCACGGCATCGGCGAGCCGGAATGCGTCATTAATGTCGGCGTTTCAGGCCCCGGCGTTGTCCACCACGCCTTGCAGGCCGTAAAAGGCCAGCCGTTTGACGCCGTCGCCGAGACGATTAAGAAGACGGCGTTTCGTATTACGCGCATGGGTCAGCTCGTTGCGCAGGAGGCTTCGCGCCGACTCGGCGTGCCTTTCGGCATTGTTGACCTCTCGCTCGCGCCAACGCCGAAAATTGGTGACAGCGTGGCCGATATTTTGGAAGAAATGGGGTTGTCGTCCGTCGGTGCCCATGGGACGACGGCGGCACTGGCCCTTTTAAATGACGCTGTTAAGAAAGGCGGCGTCATGGCGTCTTCACATGTCGGCGGTCTGTCGGGGGCATTCATCCCCGTTTCGGAGGACGCCGGGATGATCCGCGCAGCCAAATCGGGCTGCCTCACCCTCGAAAAGCTCGAAGCCATGACGTGTGTCTGCTCCGTGGGGCTCGACATGATCGCCGTCCCCGGCGACACGCCCGCCGAGACGTTGTCGGCCATTATTGCCGATGAAGCCGCCATTGGCGTCATTAACAATAAGACGACGGCTGTCCGCATCATCCCGGCCCCCGGCAAAAAAGTCGGCGAACAGGTTGACTTCGGCGGCCTTTTGGGAACAGCGCCAATTATGCCGGTCAGCGCTTGTGACAGCAGCGCCTTCATCGCGCGCGGCGGGCGTATCCCCGCCCCGATGCACAGCCTGAGAAATTAAGGTGCCGTCTCGTCAGCCGTCAAGACAAAAAAACGAAACGCCCCCTTTTGGGGGCGCTTTTTTTATCGCTTTAACTATCTCACTTTCATGTGCTCACGCCAAAGATCATGCCGGAGAGGAACGGTATAAGCCAGATCAGCCAAACAAAAATGCTGAATTTATGAAAGTTCTTCAGCCGGTCCGGGTTTCGTCGTATCAGCACAGTCGTTGCCCAGACAGCGTGCACAAGCATCAAAACAATGGCCAGCAGCCCGGTTATCCCGTGAAAGTTAAAAAAGATGCCATCCCCGACAATTTTCGTCATCAGTGTTGTGCCGGTCGTATCAAACACAAAGCCGATCCAGAATAAAACGAGATGCCATGTTTTAAGGCTCCCCTGCAGCTTCTCGCTCCACACACCGACAGTATAGAAAAACAGCGCCGAGGTAATCGTTAAAATTGCAAATACCAGCATAGGAGCACCCCCATTACGAGACTAACATTTTGCCGCTGCCGTCAAATAATACTTTTATTCTCATGACGCTTGACTTTTGTCCAGCTTGCTGTTTCTGAAATATATCCCGATATCGATGCCAACCATGATGAGATTGAGGATATAAAAAATTAGGACGTACGTGACGGTACCGGCTTCCAGTTTGCTGACGATCCCAAAAACGTACCCGATGAGCACCAGAAACATAAAATAAATGCTTTTTCCTTTTGCCGTTTTTGATTTTAATGATTTGGCAATGGAAATCGGCCATGAGACGCCGAAACAAATAACCATAAACGCTTCAAATAACTGACTCATGCAACACACCATTCTCTTTTTCGGTCTGTATCTCATTATAGTATGAAATCAGCAATTGACAAGATTTTATTTCATCACGGCCGAATCTCCTTGACTTGCTGCATACTTTGTATTACGATACATAATGCAAAGGAGGTATGGTCATGCTTTTGCAACTGCAGCTGTCAAGCCCGATACCGATTTACCTGCAGATTCGCAACGAGATCGTCCTCGGTATAGCCGACGGTCGGCTCGCACCAGGCGAAAGGCTGCCGACAATTCGAGCCCTTGCCGACGCGTCCGGCGTGAATATGATGACGGTCAGCAAGGCTTACCAGCTCTTAAAGCGGGAGGGCCACATCACGACCGACCGGCGCAGCGGCGCTGTCATTGTCGGCCGCGATCATGATCAAAGCGACATGCCGGAACACGCCCAACAGGCACTAAAGCTTCTGATTTCAGAAGCCAAGCTGCGCGGCATGTCAAAGGCGGCGTTCCAGCGCCTCTGCGGCGATCTTTTTGATAAAATGGAGGTTGATTGAGCGTGGTTTTTCAACTTATTATGCTCTTTTGCTTTATCCCTGTTCCCATCATTTTATATTTTGTCATGCGCAATGAGGCAAAGCCAAAGAAGAATATGATCCTCGGGGTAACGCTTCCGCACGACGTCTGGGAACTTGATGCCGTTAAAAATGTGGTCGGCGCTTTTTTACGACGGCAAACCCTTGTTTTCATGACGCTTGTGCTCCTCATAATCCCGGTACTTTTTTTCCAGCCAGTATCGGTCGTCATGATGTGGTATTTTCTTTGGCTGATAATCGCGCTCGTTGCGCCCTTCCTGCCGTATGGATTTGCCAACAAGAAGCTTAAGACGCTCAAGCGTCAGAACGGCTGGTTCAGTGCTTCGGCGGGCGTCACGCTCGTTGATACAAGGCTCGCTGTCACACCGCCGAAAATTCTGAGTATCTGGGTATTCCTCCCAGCTATGCTCATTAGCCTGACCCCTGTCGTTCTTACTGTTACCACCCTTCGGGGGCGGGATGAATTTTGGGTTATGCTGATGGTCTACGCGTCGCTTTTTGTGATGGTCGCCGCGTTTTACTTCATATACAGACTCATTTTTCGCCAAAAGGCCGAGGTTGTTGATGAGAACACCGCTTTAACGGCCGCTCTCACGCAGGTACGCCGGTATAATTGGGCCAAGAGCTGGGTCTGGACGGTTTGGCTGTCAAGTCTTTTCAGCCTCGCACTGTGGTTTTTCAGCAGTCGCGCCGATCTCATTTTAATACTGTCTCTTCTATACTCCGGCATTCTGCTCTTTGTCATCCTCAGAGCCGAATTCAAAACGCGAGACATGCAGCAAAAACTGTCGGAGGACAGCGGCCGCACCGTTTATACCGACGAAGACGACTATTGGTTATACGGTTCGTTTTACAATAATCCGCATGACGAGCATGTGATCGTCAACAGGCGCACAGGCATCGGCACAACGGTCAATCTCGCTAGGGCTCCCGGCAAAATCATGATGGTCTTTGTCGCGCTCATCCTCTTGTCAATGCCACTTCTTGGCCTGCGGATGATGCAAGAGGAGTTCACGCCTGTCACGCTGCTCATGACAGAGCAGCAGCTTGTCGCCCGCCACACGCATGACGTTTATAAAATCGATATCGGCAGTATCAAGACAGTCTCTCTAATCGAGAGCCTGCCAAATGGCATCCGCACCAACGGCACTGCCATGTCATCCGTTTTGAAAGGCAATTTTCGCTTTGACGGGCTTGGCGACTGCCGTGTCTGTCTCGACCCGCGCACACCGCCGTATATTGAATTGTCAACAGACGCGCGCACCTACATCCTCGGCTCGCATGACAGCGCGGCAACGTACGCGCTCTATCAAGTACTCGCCGGGAAGACAGCTTCGGCAGCTGTGCCGCCATCTTAAAGACAAAAACCGCAGGGGGTTCGGTTGAAGCCGAACCCCCTGTTTATTACTGTCTCTATTTTTCTTTCATTTCCTTCATGTAATAACCAAGCGTCATCAGGCTATCACTTAAGTGGATGTTTTCAACAGCGACATCCTCGGGCACTGTCAGCTTCACGGACGTAAAATTCCAGATTCCCTTGATGCCAAGGCCAATGACGAGATCGGCAACCTCCTTGGCATACGTCAGCGGAACGGTGATCACGGCTATATCAACATCATTGTGATTGACAAAATCGGCAATTTTATTGACATGCTGTATCTCAACGTCACGGATCTTTTCACCAATCAGGCTGGCGTCGATATCGAATAAGCCGACGACGCTGTAGCCTTCCTTCTCGAACGCCGGGTGGCGGGCGAGCGCCTGACCCAGATGACCGGCACCGATAATAATCATCGAATGGCGATTGTCCAGCCCGAGAATACTCCCAATTTCCTGACGCAGCTGATCAACATCGTATCCATAACCCTGGAGGCCAAAGCTGCCGAAATTAAAGAAATCCTGCCTGACCTGTGATGAGGTAATGCCCATTTTTTTGCCTAAATCTGTTGACGAAACCCTGCTGATGCCCATTTGATGCAAATTCGATAGAAACCTGTAATAAATCGGAAGACGTTTTATGACAATATCGGGAATTTTCTTTTCCATAACAACCTTCCCATTCTGTTTCATATGATAAAAAACATATCACATAACCGGCGGATTTGTCAATAATTTCTGGCAGTTTTGACGGGTTTATGGTTTATCATTCAAATATTTATTCACACCGTTCCAGACAAAGTTGTCCGGCAGGTCTGGCCGTGCGTCGCTTGTCATCATTGATGCTTGCTGAAGGAAACGGGATATATTGAATCCACCTTCAATAATTATAAACCGAAATCTTCCTGGCTCCAGCGCGCGTTGAGGACAGGCATAGAAGCATTTCAGGCAGAGCACGCATTTCCGCCCGAAAACATGCCGTCCGTCGACAATCGAAATATTGCCAACAGGGCAGTTATTTTGGCATATCCCACACCCGTTGCAGCCGCTGCTCACTTTTGTTGCACTACCGATTCTCCACGCGCCGAGCTCTTCCACTCGGCCAATCCAGGAGCAGCAGCGATCCAGAGCGCCCGGCTTTGTCCGCCGTCGGACGCCGAACAGTAAATCGCGTACGATATGCCCCGTTCGATTTGGCAGCACCCTTACAAGCTGCACGGCTGCTTCCTTCGGCGTCGGTATCCAGAAATTAGACGGCATAACCAGCATCTGCTCGTAGACGACGTCGAACCCTCGTTTTTCCAGCGCCCGGATTACGCGGTATCGGCATGCCTTATTGGGCGTCACCTCACCGCCCGCCGAGACGGACAAAACGGCGGCAGGCGTCCCAACCGCCGGGTCTGCCTCCCTGATGAAATCGAAAACCGGTTTTGGGGCGTTCATCGCATAAACAGGAAAAAGAAGAATCAGCATGTTGGCACAAAGCGGCTTGGTCCGTACAGCAATCGATAATTCATGCCGTGACACCGTCACACCGCTATCTGTCAATTGGGTCGCCAGCGCATCGGCGGCACAGCGTGTCCCGCCCGTTCCGGAAAAAAAGACGATGTCGGCCTTATTCTCTTTGAAAAACCCGCTCATAATATATCACCCGCTGACTTAGAATGGTTCCCGACAGTATTTTTTACTCATTTTTCGACATCTTTTTTATGTAATAGCACCGAAATTTAGATCAAAAAACACGATAACATTGAAACACATATTGAGTTGTAGTATAATGTAAAAATTAGTAAAAGTCCAAGATATCGTTCTTAAAGTATAAATATCCGAGCATCATGATGGGGCATTTGAAGATTTCTATTATTCAGTGGGGGTGTCACAATGAAGTCAGCGTTCAAGACCGTATTTGCGTCTTTACTGCTGCTTATTGTCTTAACTGTCAATGCATCGGCCGCCTCAATGGCCTCTTATACCATTGACGAACTGGGCTTAACGGTTCAAGTCCCTTCAGATCTCGTCGTATTTACGCGTAATCTTCAGCCGGGAGACCCCTATCCGCCAAAATATGATTTAAACAATGAGGGTATCAAGGATTTCTTTATCAAGCACGATATCTATTTCAATGCCTTTTCAGAAAATATCACGTATGAAGTTGATATCCTGTCTCAGGAAACACCCGCCGTTTTAAACATATATGATTTTCATCTTCTGTCATCGACCGAGCTGCAAAACGTGATGAATAATTCGAAAGAGCTTTATCAGGAGCCCGGCGTCACCTATAAAACGCCGGAGCTCATTGTCGGCAATCCGCAGGCGACATTTATAAAAACATATTACCAGCTGCCAGAGGACAATAAAACGACATATGGCGTTATGTATTATACAATTTATAATGGCCATTCCGTTAAAATAACTTTGCGCAGCTACGGTGTTCCCATCTCCCCTGAGCGCGAAGTGATCGTGTCAGATCTCGTCAACAGCCTCTCGTTTTCACACACCTATACCTCGTCAGAGCTTGAAAAGCAGCGTGTTTTGCACATGTCGGGCTTTGACCTCCTCCATATGCTGCTGATTGACGCCGCCGCGACGTTTTTACTCTTTACTGTTCCGATTTTGATTTACCGGTTCTTCATAAAAAGAAAGCCTCTGGAGAAGGAACAAGCCAAAAACGTTGCCATCATCTATGGGCTGGCCGCCGAGATTCTCGTCCTCGTCTATATCTTTATTTCCGGCAATAACTATGCCGCCGCCGGTGTTATCCCCTGGAGCTTTTTGAACTACTTCATTTTGATCTGCGGCCGCCAAAAAGACCGCGCGCCGCGCCCGGCACCGAAGACATTTAAAAAACCGGCGGCAAAACCTTTAGAAGGGAAAAAAGGGCGTCCGCGGTTTGGCCACGGCGTTTCAAAAGCGTGCCCCCATTGCTTTGCAAAAAACCTTGCCGACAGTGAGGTTTGCTTCTACTGCGGCAAAAACATGAACGATTTACCTACCGACTAATAATCATTTTTTTCCTAAATAAGTATTACATTGCAGCGCCGGACAATCGCCCGGCGCTTTTTTTATGCCGTGCTTCGTGCCGTTAATGGCCGATGCCATAGGTCCCCGTCGGCGGGTCCATAAAAATCGGCAGGTGCGGCGGATAGAATGTAAAATAGAGAAAAGCCGCCGCCATCACAAAGAGTACAAGCGTCGCTATCAGGGCAGCCATGCTGCCGGGCCGTTTAAACCGATAAAAGTGCACCGCCGTCAGAATACCGACAACAAGCCCCAGCAGCAGCGATATAATGTCAAGGATCAGCGATTCGATGCCCAGGGCACCGGTGTATGTATAGAAAAAGGCCACGATAAATAAAGCGCAGGTGAACTCAGCAAGTGCGCCCGTCACGACAAAGCTCTTGAATGACCAATTGCCCGCCTTATGAAACAACAGGTACCCAAAAATCCACCAGACAAGCAGCGGCCAAAACGTCAGCTTTAAATGCTCCCAGACACTCTCGTTCACAGGTGCAAAAAGCCCGGCAAAGATATTGCCGCCCGTCCATTCAAAAACAAAATGCAGCGGTGAGGCCACGATAAACAAAATCGGGATACCCAACAGCATCCATGCTATTACCGGGTCTTTCTTTGACGTTGTTCTTCTCATACTTCGTACCTCCAATTAGGTTATCAAATGATGAAGATATCGCTCAGTCGGCGTTTGCGCCAAATCCGCCGGAAATGTCTTTTAACATCAAGTGCGCCAAATGTTGAATTAAAATTCAATATATGGCGCACCCTTTGTTTTCAGTTGCTTAGAGGCTTTTTGCCTTCTCTCGGATGAAGGACTTCAGCCATGGGCCGATTTCTTCGCTCTCCAGCGCGTAATCAATCGTTGCTTCTAAAAAGCCCTTGAGATTGCCGGTGTCATAGCGCCGGCCTTCAAAGTCAACAGCCACCATGGGTGACTGCTTGCAGAGCAGCTTCAGCCCGTCGGTCAGTTGAATCTCACCACCGTAGCCGGGCGGTGTATTCTCCAGAATATCAAAGATGTCAGGCGTCAGGACGTAACGGCCTAAGATCGCGTAGTTAGAGAATTTCTCTGCAAGCGTTGGTTTTTCATTCATGTCGGAAACGCGGAATATCCGCTCCTCCAACGGTGAAATTTTTAATGACGAATACTTGGAAATCGCCTCGTCGGCCACAGCCTGCGTGCCAACGGCGCTGGCGCCGTATTTTTCCGCCGCATCAATCAGCTGCTTTGTCACCGGTGTTTTCGCCATCATGATATCGTCACCCAGGAGGACGGCAAACGGCTCGTTGCCGACAAAGCGCTTGGCGCGCCAGATGGCGTGTCC
Organism: Oscillospiraceae bacterium CM; assembly: GCA_022870705.1. NCBI lineage: Bacteria > Bacillati > Bacillota > Clostridia > Eubacteriales > Oscillospiraceae > Oscillospiraceae bacterium JHJ. The sequence continues at coordinate 537,633 of CP072107.1, read as the reverse complement.
AAGCCCTTTTGTCTCCTTTTGCCGGACGTAAAAGATATTTGCCAAGTCGGCCGCAAAGCGGACGGATTCAGCCTCTTTCGTTTTATTGTTTTTCAAAAGCCGCTCTTCAAGCTCTGGATGATAGTCGAAATAGTCATCCATCGCGGATTTCGCGCGGTTTGTCACAATGAGGATATCCTCAATACCGGAGGCCACGGCCTCTTCAATGATGTACTGGATAACGGGCTTGTCGACCATCGGCAGCATTTCTTTCGGCACAGTTTTCGTCGCGGGCAGCATGCGCGTGCCGAGTCCGGCGGCCGGGATGACAGCTTTTTTAACTTTCATGCGTGTTCCTCCAAATTGATATTACTGTGGGGCGTTGCCCCTATAAAGCGCTATAAGCGTTTTAAAAATATTCGTTCTAGGAAGAAATATCAGTGCGGGCAAGCCAAGTGCAAACAGCACGACAAGCTCACCGAACCCAACCTGCAGACCGTTCACCATAAATGCAGGCCAAAAAGCATCCAGCGACGTCGTGGTCTCATACGCAATCAACGCGCCGACAACAATTCCGTTAATAAAAACAGGCGGCAAACAGGCAAAAATCTTGGTCTTCAAGCTCCCTTTATCCTCTCTACCAAGTCGCATCGTTAAATAGGCTGCTGTCAGTGTCGCGAGGGACCCAAACACAATATCCAGCGCACCGTAGGCACTTAAAAGATTTGCCAGTATACAGCCCACAAACAATCCCCAAACGGAAAATGGAAAGAAAAACGGGAGAATACAAAGAACCTCCGAAATTCTAAATTGCACCGGCCCATAACTGATGGGCATAAGCAATATCGTCAGCGCGGCATAGACGGCGGCGATGACGGCGGCAAAGGCGATCTTTCTGGTAGACATGGTTTAACCTCTTTCGTTTAAAATCGTCCTTGATATTATAGCAGTTTATCGCGCGAAAACAATCAATAAAGTGCCAATCAGGCATCGTTTTAAGTTCTTTTTTCCTTCTCGGCAAATGAATACCGGCAGCCGCAATAGTCCTGACGATAAATAGCATATTGCTTTGACAGCTCGACAGAGCGCTGATAGCCGTTTCTCTTCTTGAAATCGGCGGCCAGATACATAGCGCCTTCTTTTTCGGCCAGCGCTTCGCCAATTTGATTGAGAAGCGCGGCATTTTTGTGCGGGCTGACCGATAGCGTTGTTGTAAAATAGTCAAAGCCATGCTCTTTGGCATATCGCGCCGTCTCAGAAAGCCGAAGTTCAAAACAGCGTCGGCAGCGCGCCCCGCCCTCCGGCTCGTCTTCCAGCCCGCAAGTCGCCGCGTCGAAGACCTCCGGCGTATACGCGGGCGTCACGAGCCGGATGGGACGGACGAAATTCATCCGGGCCAGCAGCTCAGCCTGTGCGGCGGCGCGTTTTTCAAATTCGCCGCGCGGGTAGATATTGGGGTTATAGTACAATATCGTCACGTCGAAAACGGCGGCAAGACGTTCCAGAACGGCGCTGCTGCAGGGCCCGCAGCAGCTATGCAGCAACAGACGCTTCATTTTGCCCGAATCTGCAATATCCCGAAGTGTTTTTTCCAGCGCAAGGTGTGCGTTGATTGCAGCCATCTCCTTCTGTTTTGTCCGGCAGGCCGTATATTTTGGCAAAATGTTCAAACGATACCCGATAGACCCATTAATCCACCTGAGTATAACACAAAAGGGGCGATATTGCCATGTCATGCCTGTCTGAATTTAATCTATCCTCTTCTGACGGCAAAAGCCGCCTTCACATCATGCAGTGGCTCCCGGACGACAGAAATGTTAAGGCCGTTTTACAGTTGGCACATGGTGTTACAGAGCATATCGGCCGGTATGACACGTTTGCCCGTTTTATGGCCAACAACGGCTTTGCCGTCATTGGCAACAGCCATCTCGGTCACGGGCGCTCAGCCGCCACAGAAGAAGATCTCGGCTTTTTCACGGAAAAAGGCGGCTGGGATTTCGCCGTGCGCGATTTGCACCTCGTTTTTGAGTCGGCGCGCGCTAAGTTTCCGGGGCTGCCCTACTTCCTGCTCGGCCATTCCATGGGCAGCTTTCTGACCCGCACGTTTTTAACCCGGTATCAAAACATACTGTCGGGCTGTATCATCAGCGGCACGGGGCAACCGGCGGCCGCCCTGATCCATGTCGGTCTTCTGCTGTCATCTGTTCAGAAGCTGCTGTACGGCGCGAGAAAACAGAGCGCCGCGCTCAATCTTCTCTGCTTTGGCGCCTATAACCGCCGCGTCAACCCGCTGCGGACGCCGTGCGACTGGCTCACACGCGACGTTGATCTTGTCGACCGATTTATTGCCGACAATACGTGCGGTTTCGTGCCAACGGTGGGGCTCTTTTCCGACCTGCTCGGCGGGATTCAATTTGTCGGGCGAAAAAAAAATATCGCACATATGCAGAAGGACCTGCCGATCCTATTCGTCTCCGGCGATCAGGATCCTGTCGGTGACTTTGGATTCGGTGTTCGAAAGGTTCAGCGCCTTTTTACGGCCGCCGGCCTAGATGATGTGACGGTTAAAATGTATCAGGGCGCGCGGCACGAGGTGCTCAACGAGACGATCCGGCAGGATGTTTTCAACGACATTCTTGATTGGCTTTTAGCGAAGCTCTCAAAAGACAAAAAAAAAGCGGCACCATGAAGCATGGTGCCGCCGAGCTTTTCAATTAAAAAAATTTGCGTATCCCTTCTGTTGCAAGAGACGTTTCAGCACTAATGGTAATCGTGAACTTAACATTTGCGCGTTCGGAAAAGGCTTCGCACCAGTCGATAAAATCCTCCGTCTTAGCATCAACCGCCTGATCGAGAATTTTCAAGAGGCTGTCGATAAAAACATGGGTAATGTCATAGTTTTCAGCATGCAGGCCGCTGATAAAGCCTTTGAGGAAATCATAGCTCGTGAAGCCGTACTCGGATGCTTCGATTAAACGGGCGGCATGGGGAATATCGTATGTCAGCTTCTGCCCCTTTTCAATACAGACGACATCGCCGTTTTCCTCATTGACGGCCTTGTTGACCAGATCAATAAGCTGCTTCGTCTTGCCGGAGCCTTTGACGCCCATGATGATCTTAACCATAAAACACCTCTTTCGCTTTTTTCTATTTTAACAGTTCTCAGCCAAGGTATCAACCATAAATATTGGCGTTCATAAAGATTTCATCAAATCGCGCACCTGTTTTTTTCAGCGTTCTTATATTATATATTGAACAATTGTTCAATATAACAGCGCGCCGTCATGACACGGCGCGCCGTTATTGATAGCGTCACCAGACGCTGTTGTTTTATCCCATTTTATTGTTTCTACTCCGTCCCACCAAAAAGCATAGCAACAAATTTTGCGAAGACGTCCCCCCAGCCAAGTCGTGCAACGCTATCACCGGCGACAATCGGGAATTCACCAAGAATGGTTTTGCCACTTTTAACGATCAGCGTCCCCATCTGCTCTCCGGCTTGAATGGGCGCTTCGGCTTTGTCGACCACCTGAACCTCTTTTGTCACATTCGATGCCAAATCCTTTTCTAAGAGGATTTTATCGCTGCCTTGAACAACCGGCTGCACATAGGATACTTTGCCAAGCGCAACGCGAACGGGCAGAAGAGCTTTGTCCGGGAAGGCTGAAATGAGCGCGTAGTTAGCAAAGGCATAGTTCAAAAGTGTTTTCGCGCTTTCAAACCGGTCGGCCGATGTGGCTGCGTGCAGCACAACGGCAATGTATTCCACCCCGTCCCGCTCAGCGGTCGCAGCTAGGCAGTGCATCGAGCGGCTTGTAAAGCCGGTTTTCAGGCCGGTCGCACCCTTATAATAGTAAATGAGCTTGTTGGTATTGCTCAAGCCGAATTTACCGCCGCGGACGGTATCCATCCAGATTTTCGTGTATTCCTTAATCATGTCATGCATAATCAGTTCCCGCGACATGATAGCGATATCACGCGCCGTCGTGACGTGGGTTTGATCGTCCAGCAGTCCTGTGCAGTTCGTAAAATGCGTCTGCGTCATACCGAGTTCTTTGGCGCGCGCATTCATTCGTGCCACAAAAACCGATTCCGACCCTGCGAGATATTCAGCCATGGCAACGGCACAGTCGTTGGCAGAGGCGACGACAATCGATTTAAGCATCTCCCGGACGCTCAGCTGTTCGCCCTCCTCCATAAAAATCTGTGAACCACCCATGGAGGCTGCGTGTGCGCTCGCCGTCACCATATCGTCAAGCGTGATTTTTCCGGCCTTAATGGCCTCAACAATAAGCAGGATTGTCATCACCTTCGTCACGCTGGCCGGTTCTAGCTGCTCGTCAGCGTTTTTCTCATAGATGACCTTCCCCGTCTCCTTTTCCATCAAAATAGCGGACGGTGCCGTGATGGCTAAATCCGCGGCATTCGAAACGGGTATGTCGTCATTAAAGACGGAGGCATCTATAGCCTCGTTATCGTTTTCCTCCAAAAATCCCGGTGCTGTATTTTCGGCGGCTGTCGGGACTGTCAGCACCACAAACAGCACGGCTGCGAGTAAAAAGGACAAAAGTTTTTTCATGGCATATCCCTCCTCTTACAAAGGGATATGATGAAATTCGGACAAATATAACCGCGCCACGGCACCCGCCACGCCAACAACACGCATCCCGCTACTGCTGCGCGCCACGCATCCTGAATCTTCGTTTTTCGCTTGCATTTATGACAAGTTGTGTTAAAATAATGTTTACCGTGATTAAAAGCTGCGGGTGTGGTTCAATGGTAGAACGTCAGCTTCCCAAGCTGAATGCGAGGGTTCGATTCCCTTCACCCGCTCCAAAAAATAAATGACCGACAAGTGCAGTAATTACAACACTTGTCGGTCGTTTTGTCTATAACTGTATATATTATGTCTACCTGTCTGTGTCAAAACAGGCGGGGTCGGAAATCTCGTCATAGTCACTAAATGGCTTTTGTTTCGAGTTTTTCCACACGACGCTGTAGCGTTGCAAGATGACGTTCAAGCTCGTTTTGTTTTTCGTGCGTCAGCATGTACCCATCAAACAGGGAATCAAGCCGTTTTGTTATATCATTTTCTATGTTTATATTTACTTTTGTAACTTCAACTTCAATTTTTTCATTGACGTCGTCAATGCTTTTATGTAACGGCTGTAGCTTTTCATCTATCAGCTGACCGATTGCGTTTAAGAGTTCTTTGTCCAATTGTACCACCTCGTACTGTCAGTATATGGCTCAATAATTCCAAAGTCAAGATAATTTCATGCATCAATGCATCCCGTAAAGTCACCCGGTTCATTGAGGTCGAAGGCGTCGCGTCTCGAATCCATTATCTTGAAATCTCCGCCTATTTCCGTTAAAATTGAAAGCACATATAGAGAGAAAAGAGGAAACCACCATGAAAAAAGTCTCAGTGCTTCTGCTGGCAGTTGTCTTGTTGCTGTTCGTCGGCTGTTCAGCTGCGAAATCACCCGATACCGTTCTGGCAATGTTTTTCGCCGCTGTCAAAGAGCAAGATTCGGAAACTGTGCAGGCGTTATCCATCAGCGAGGTAACGACGGCCGCTTCCGCATCGCCGTCGGCTGATGACACATCACCCGCTTCGCCTTCATCATCTTCCGATTTGGAAAGCGCGGAAGTCATGAACCTTGCCTTCAGTAAAATGACGGTTACGATAGAAGATAAAGTGACGGTCAGCGGCGATTCCGCCAGCGCCCCTGTCAAAATCACAGCGCCCGACACGAAGGTAATCCTGCAAGCATGTATTGCGGCTGCTATGAAGGATGCTTTTTCGAATGCACTCAGTGGCAGCGCATCGGAAAACGATACGCAGAACGACTTCACAAAACAGTTTGTTGACGCGTTGTCAAAACCCGATGTGGCGCTCACGACAACCGAAATGACCGTGCAGCTGAAAAAGGTTGACGGCAGCTGGATGGTCGTCGTTACAGACGAATTGATGGATGCGATGACTGGCGGCATGATCGGCTACGCGAAAAACCTTGCCAACGCATTCCAGCAGTAAATTAACCCTAAAAGTCCATGGATGTATAATTAAAGTGCCGTTAAGGCGATACTGTTTAAAAATCAACCTGTTACAGTATCGGAGTTAACACATGGACAAGCCCATAAACGTCTGCCTGTTGAATGATTCTTTCCCGCCCGTCATTGACGGTGTGGCCAACGCGGTCATGAACTATGCGGATATTATAACGCGCAAATACGGCAGGGCCGTCGTAGCAACACCAAGCTATCCCGGCGTGACAGACAATTATCCCTTCCCCGTTGTCCGTTATCCAAGCATTGATACGATAAAATCACTCGGGTACAGAACCGGTTTCCCCTTTAGTCCGCACACCATCCGTAAGCTTGCCAGATACCATCCTGCTATTATCCATGCGCACTGTCCGTTTGCGTCGGCAATCCTCGCCCGCACGCTGCGCGCTTGTACCGGTGCACCCCTCATTTTTACGTATCACACAAAATTTGATATTGAAATAAAAAATGCCCTGTCGCTCGGTCTGAATCAGGCAGCAGCCATTAAATTAATTGTCAACAATATCGATGCGTGCGACGACGTCTGGGTTGTCAGCCGCGGTGCTGGTGAAAACTTGCGCGGTCTTGGCTATCAGGGTGATTATATTGTTATGGGAAATGGTGTTGATTTCCCGCGCGCGCGGGCAACGGCTGCGGCTATTGCTGCCCTGCGGCGAAAACACAGCATTGGGGAGGACGAGCCAGTCTTTCTTTTCGTCGGCAGAACGCAGTGGTACAAAGGCATCAGGATCATTCTTGACGGCTTACGCCGCGTTCGTGCCAAAGGGCTCGGCTTTAAGATGATCTTTGTAGGCGACGGTACCGACCTTGCCGAAATTAAATCTTATGCCCGGGCGCTCGGCCTTGCTGAGTCGTGCGTCTTCACGGGCGCCATCCGTGATCGCCAACTGCTGCGTGTGTATTACAGCATGGCGGATATGTTTTTACTCCCCTCGACGTTTGACAACAGGCCAATTGTCGTCTTAGAGGCGGCCGCCTGCGGGCTCGCCAGCATCCTTATCCGCGGCAGCTCTGCCGCCGAGGGCGTGACGGACGGGCAGGACGGGCTGCTCATTGAGGAAAACGCCGCATCGCTCGCGCGGGCTGTCCTAGCGGTCATTCGTGACACGAGCCTTGCTGCGCGTCTTGGCCGGTGTGCAATGGCAGACCTTTATATCTCCTGGGAAGACGCCGTCGCCGCGGCAACGGCACGATACAAAACTCTGATTGAATCTGTTAACCGAAAAAAGCCTGACAAAATAAGGGCTGCCTTCGCTTTTAACGTCACCGGGCAGCGCTGAAAAAGCCTCCGCGGCTTTGCCGCGGAGGCCATGTTTTTTATTCGCTTAACCGGTAAAACCGCCGTCAACCCCGATGATCTGCCCGGTGATAAACTGCGCCGCATCGGAAGCGAGAAAGCGGACAAGCGCGGCAACATCCTCTGGTTTTCCCAGCATGCCGAGCGGCGTCATTGTGGCAAGCTCGTCAAGAACTTCCGGCGTCAGGTCATTGTTCATGTCCGTTTTGATGACGCCCGGTGCCACGCAGTTGACGGTGATGCCCGATGGGCCAAGCTCTTTCGCCAGCGACTTCGTCAAACCAAAAAGCCCCGCTTTCGTCGCTGAATAGACGGCCTCGCAGGACGCGCCAACCGTTCCCCAAATGGAAGATATCAGAATGATCCGCCCACTTTTTTGGCGCACCATCGCCGGAATGGCGGCCTGGCAGCAGCGGATAACGCCGCCGAGGTTGACGTCAACAACCCGCTGCCAAGCGTCCTCCGGCGTCTCTGAGAGCAGCCCGCAGAGCGCCTTACCCGCATTGCAGACAAGGATATCCGCCGTGCCGACCTTTTCAAACAGCTGCTTGACTTGCGCGCTGTCAGCCACATCCGCCTGCACGGCAATACCGCCCAGCGCACCAGCCAAGGCCCCGGCGGCATCGGCATCGCTTTGATAATTGATGAAGACGCGGCATCCGGCTTCAGCCAGCCCCCGCGCGCAGGCCGCGCCTATCCCACGGGATGCGCCGGTCACCAATGCTGTTTTCATGAGCACCTCATTATTCCGTCATCCGAATAGCCGTTGCATTCAGGCACCGGCCGGTTTCCGTATCAATTTCAAAAACGGCTGCTTCAATTTTGGCCGGCCCCGACTGTGTCTCGTACCGCACCGGGGGGTTCCCGAGAAACATGGACAGGGATTGCTCCGGCTTGATGCCGAGTACAGAGTCGTAAGCGCCCGTCATGCCAAGGTCTGTGATATATCCTGTCCCCCGCGGAAAGACGCGCGCGTCCGACGTCTGGACATGCGTGTGCGTCCCCCACAGCGCGGACACGCGGCCGTCAAGATGGTAAGCCATGGCCAGCTTTTCGCTCGTTGCCTCCGCGTGAAAGTCGACGAGTGTGATACGCGCCGTATTCTGCCGAAGCAGCTTGTCCGCTTCAAAAAACGGGTTTTCCGTTCCGAAGGGCATGTTGCAGCGCCCGATGAGGTTGATCACGCACACATCGCCGAATGACGTATCGAAAACACCCCAGCCACGCCCTGGATTTTGCGGGGCAAAATTGGATGGCCGCAGGATATACGGGCACTCGTCGAGATAATGGATAATTTCGCGGCGCGACCATGTGTGGTTGCCGAGCGTCACAACGTCGGCCCCGTATTCAAACAGGCTCTCCGCCTGCTGCGGCGTCAGTCCGAAGACAGCCGCGTTTTCACCGTTGACGACGGTGAAGGCGATATTGTGTGCCTGTTTGACCGACCGGAGCTTTTTCGACAGAATTGTCAGCCCCGTCTGCCCCGCGACGTCGCCGACTGCCAGAATATTGACAGACATGAAAGCTCCTTTACATAAATCAGAATAAACGGCAGCGCCAGCGGCAACGCCGTCTCGTCAGATGATGATCTTCAGGGCATGACGGCAGTTTGTGATTTCGAGTTCCCGATATATGCCGCCATTTTCCCCGTCCCGCGTCCACTCAACATCCTCGTCAAAGCGAAAACGGATACGCTTTGTGTGCAGCAGGAGGACGTTGTCGCTGTCATACGTGTGGTTAATGATGCTGTTGAGTATGATGCCAAGATCAGCCGCCTTGACGGGTTGGCGCACGAGGATCACTTCAAAAAGCCCGTCGCCAAGATCCACGTCTTTTTCGTCGAGGCGGACAAAACCGGCAATCGACGTTGAATTTGTCACACCGCCGAAGATAAAATTGCCCTCCAGCGTTCCGTCGTCATAGTCGATAACCGTATGCCGGGGCCGAATGCTGGAGACGCTTGCCAGACCGCCTATAACATACGCCAAATGCCCCAGCGCCCGTTTGGCGCTCTGCTTCGTGGTGTACGATACGCCCGTAAAAGCGCCGAACGCCGCAATATAGGTGAAATGCTTGTTATCGTAACAGCCGATGTCTAGCGGTGTCGGCCATCCATTTAAAATAGATAGGACGGCAGTCCTCGGGTCTCGCGGCAGCGCAAGCGTTGAGGCCATGTCATTGGCCGTTCCGTTCGGTATATAACCAAAAGGCGGGGGCGACGGTGTCTGCATCAGGCCGGAGGCGACGCCGCTTAAGGTTCCGTCACCCCCGACACAGACGACGCCGTCAAAGCCCCCGCTGTATTCTCTGGCAATGTATTCTGGTGTTTGCGTTTTCGTTGTATAAACGGTAACGGCGTAGCCTTCTCTGCATAAAAGAGAGACGATAGCGCCCAGGGCGCTGCATGACAAACCTCTGCCCGAATAGGGATTCACGATGAGCATCATGTTTTTCAGAGGGCTGTCATCTCCTTTATGTAACAGGATGTCAGCGGATCGATCGGACGCGGATCACGCCGTCAATTGCTTTGATTTTCTCCTCAAGACCGGCCTCCAGAGACTGCACGTCAATAATTGTATAAGCTTGCAGGCGGCCTTTTGTGCTGGCATTAAGCATGTTTTCAATATTGATCCCCATGCCCGAAACAGCGCCTGTGATTTTCGCAATCATATCGGGAACATTGTTATGGATGACACAAAGGCGCGGGTCACCGGTGCGGCTCAGAACGGCCGATGGCATGTTCACGGAATTTGAGATATTGCCATTTTCGAGATAGTCTACAATTTCAATTCCAGCCATATAGGCGCAGTTATCCTCGCTCTCTGGTGTCGATGCGCCGAGATGCGGGATGGCGATAATTTTCGGGCAGTTTGCTGTTTTGGCATTCGGAAAGTCCGTCACATAACAAGCGACCTTGCCCTCACCGATGGCTTCGATCATATCATCGTCGCTCACAAGCTCGGCTCTGGCAAGATTGATGATACGCACGCCTTTTTTCATCAGGCCAAGGCTGCATTTGTTGATGAAATGATGTGTGGACTCCATGTAAGGCACATGAATCGTGATATAATCGCAGTTTTTATAAATCGTCTCAATGTCCTTGGCATTAATGACATTGGAGGAAATACGCCACGCCGCGTCAACGGAGAGATACGGGTCAAAGCCGTATACTGTCATGCCGAGTATTGTCGCGTCATGCGCGATTTTAGCGCCGATGGCACCAAGCCCGATAACGCCGAGTGCTTTACCCATCAATTCCGGTCCGACATAGGTGGCTTTGCCCTTCTCAACAAGCGCCGGGATTTCGTCGCCTTTGTCGGCAATGCCTTTGACCCATTCAATGCCGCCCACGATATCCCGTGACGACAAAAGCATCGCGCAGAGAACAAGCTCTTTAACCGCCTCGGCGTTGGCGCCCGGCGTATTGAAAACGACAACGCCGTTTTCCCCGCACTTTTCGACGGGGATGTTATTCGTCCCGGCACCGGCGCGCGCGATGCACAAAAGCTCCGGATTGAACGCATAGTCGTGCATTTTCGCACTGCGGACAAGGATAGCGTCCGGATTTTCAATCTCGTCCGACACCTGATACTTCGTTTTATCAAGCGTTTCCAGGCCGACGGGTGATATACTGTTGAGCGTTTTGACCTTATACATAATAAAGTACTCCCAATTATTTATTCTTTGCTTCAAAGTCCTTCATGAAGTCAACGAGCTTTGTAACGCCTTCCATCGGCATGGCGTTGTAGATGGATGCACGCATACCGCCCACGCTCCGGTGGCCTTTTAAATTATCAAAACCGGCCTTTGCCGCCGCCTTGGCAAACTGCTCGTCAAGCTCGGCGCTCGTTGAACGGAAGGTGACGTTCATGTCGCTGCGCGCTTCTTTATCGGCACAGCCGCTGAAGAAGGCGCTCTCGTCCAGATAATCGTAAAGAAATTTTGCCTTCTGCGTTTTAATTTTTTCCATGCCTTCAACGCCGCCCTGCGTCTCCAGCCACTTGAGAACGAGACCAAGGACGTAAATCGTGTAACACGGCGGCGTGTTATGCATTGAATCACCGTCAATCAGCGTCTGATAGCTCATCAGTTTCGGCGTAAAGGGCAATTCTTTTCCCGCCAGCGCCTTGTCAATGATGACGACGGCCATACCGGCCGGGGCCATATTCTTCTGCGCACCGGCATAGATAACGCCGAATTTGGAGACGTCAACAGGCTTGGAAAGAATGTTGGACGACATATCGCAGACGAGTGGTACATCACCCGTCTCCGGGATGTATTTCCACTCCGTGCCGTATATCGTATTGTTGGCGCAGTAATGGAAATAGGAGGCGTCCGGCGTCAGCTTCAGCGAAGACTGCGCGGGGATGTATGTGTGATTTCTGTCTTCAGAGCTGGCGGCAATGTTAATTTCCCCGTATTTTTTCGCTTCCTTCATGGCAAGCGTTGAGAAATTGCCGGTCAGCGCGTAATCGGCCTTGCCGGTTTTTCCGATCAGGTTCATAGGAACGGCGGCAAACTGCAGCGTCGCGCCGCCCTGAACGAAGAGGACTTCATGTGTGTCCGGGACGTGGAAGAGGCGCTTGAGATCGGCCTTCGTCTCCTCAAAAATCGCGAGATATGCCTTGCTGCGATGGCTCATCTCCATGACTGACATGCCGCTGCCGCGGTAATTCGTCATTTCAGCGGCGGCCTGCTCCAGAACGGGCAGCGGCAGCATAGACGGACCGGCCGAAAAATTATAGATTCTATCGTTGAACATGGTTTGCACCTGCCTTAATTATGAAGATTTATTTATTATAATATAGCGTCAAACCGATGTCAAATCATGGTGCGGCAATTTTTCCGGTTAAAATCCCGTCGCGCAAGGCCTCCACGCGTACCGGCAGCAGTCTGCTCCGAATACCCGTGTCCGGGACTGAAACCTCCAGATAATTGCCCGCGTGGCCAACGGTACCCATGTCCGTCTCGCGCTCAAACAAAACTTCTAAAACCGAGCCAATAAATTGCCCGGCAAAAGCTTGTTCCATTTCGCGGGCCGCGTCGGTAACGCGGCGAGCCCGCTCCGCCTTGACGGTTTTGTCCACCTGCTGCGGCATGGTGGCAGCCGGCGTCCCCGGCCTTATGGAGTAGGGAAATATATGCATGCCGGTAAACGCGCATTTTTTGATAAATGTCAGCGTCTCTTCAAATTCCGTGTCGCTCTCCCCCGGGAAGCCGACGATGAGGTCGGCCGTAATACCGCATTTCGGAAAAGTGTCGCGCAGCAGGGTAACGGCTTTAAAAAAATCTTCTGTCGTATACCGGCGCTTCATCCGCCGGAGTGTCGCGTCGGACCCGCTCTGAAGTGACAGATGAAAATGGTCGCATATATTGGGCAGCGCCTTGAGTGAAGCGCAGAAAGGCGGCGTGATCGTCCGTGGCTCAAGCGAGCCAAGGCGGATGCGCGCGTCCGGCGTGGCCGAATAAGCAGCCTCGACGGCGTCAAGCAATGTCGCCGTTTCTGTGAGGTCTTTGCCGTACGACGAAATTTCGATCCCAGTCAAAACAATTTCACGGCACCCATCCGCCACGAGCCGTGCCGCTTCATCGGCAATCCGTGATGGGGGCATCGAGCGCACCGGCCCGCGCGCATAGGGAATGATGCAATAGGCGCAGAAATTGTCGCACCCGTCCTCGATTTTCAGCAGTGCTCGTGTCCTGCCGGCAACGCGCCCGGCCGGGAGCTCTTCAAAAATGCGCCGCGCGCGGGCATCATCAACGAGGCTTTGCGTTGTTTTATCCGCCACAACGCGCTCTAAAGCGTCGGCAAATCTGAGCCGATCGCCGCTGCCGCCAACGAGGTCTGCACCGAGAGACGTCGTCTCCGCCGGGCTCAGCTGTGAAAAACAGCCGCAGACGGCAACGACAGCGCCGGGCTCCAGCTTTTTAAGCCGCCGAACGGCTTGGCGTGATTTTCTGCCGCTCTCCGCCGTCACCGCGCAGGTGTTTATAATGACGGCCTGGCACCCTTCCCCGGGGCGCACCGCCGTATGGCCTCTGGCCGTTAATATCGTTTCCAGTGCCTGCGTTTCAAATTGATTGACTTTACAGCCCAGTGTTTCAAAACAAAATCGGATCTCGGCCGCCTCCCGCCCTTGCATGGTTTTTTCGTACCGTATATAATACAGTATCATGCAGGCGCATGCAAGTGATACGGCGGCTGACCAAAATAAGGAGCGGCAGAGCATGACGGTATATTTTGACAACGCATCCACAACGCGCATTCATGACGGCGTTATTGACGTGATGAACGAGACGGCGCGCGGCGATTGGGGCAACCCGTCGTCCTCGCATGCGCTGGGCCGCCATGCTAAAAAAACGCTCGAAACGGCGCGTAAAGCGCTCGCGGAGACGCTTGATATCAAAGCAGATGAAATCTTTTTCACGTCCGGCGGTACGGAGGCCGATAACTGGGCTCTTTTCGGTGCCGCCGAGCTGCTTCGCCACGGCGGCCGCCATCTGATCGTGTCTAAAACAGAGCATGCCGCCGTCTTAAAACCGGCAGCCCGCCTTCAAAGCCTTGGCTGGTCGGTCACGGCCCTCGCCCCTGATAAAACGGGGCGTATTACGGCGGAAGCTTTTTCCGAAGCGCTTTGCGAGGACACGGCTTTTGCCTCCGTCATGCTCGTCAACAATGAGACGGGCGCCGTAAATCCCATCGCGGAGATGACAGGCGAAATTAAACGCCGCGGCCTGAAGACCCTTTTTCATTCAGACGCTGTTCAAGCCTTCGGAAAAATCCCTTTTTCAGTCAAAACGCTGGGTGTTGACCTGCTCTCTGTCAGCGCGCATAAAATTCACGGCCCCAGAGGCATCGGCGCGCTCTATGTGAAAAAGGGGCTTCGTCTGCCGCCCCTTTTCTACGGCGGCGGGCAGGAAGGCGACAGGCGCTCCGGTACGGAGCCCCTGCCGCTCATTGTCGGCTTGAGTACGGCAGCGCGCCTTGCCGCAAACGATATGAACGCTGCGGCCGCTGCCGCACGGGCGCTTTACGACCGTGTCGTCTCAAAGCTTCATGCGGCGCTGCCGGAGGCTGTGATTCTCTCGCCGGGAGACTGCCCTTATATCCTCAGCCTGTCGCTGCCCGGATATAAAAGCGAAGTGCTCCTGAATGTCTTGGATGGTGCGGGCATCTGCGTTTCAAAAGGGTCCGCCTGTAAAAAAGGCGCGCGCAGCCACGTTCTTGAGGCCATGCGCCTGCCAAATGACGTTATTGATGGGGCCCTCCGCATAAGCTTTTCGCGCTTTTCGACAGCCGACGAGGCGGACTATTTCGTCACGGCGCTGTGTGCGGCGGCAGCGCGCCTTGTCAAAGTGAAATAAGTGGAATTTTTTAGTAATTTGCGCGAGAATCTTATTGCTTTAACGTCAAAAACGTCTTATAATGCTCATAGTTTGACAATACCAGCCGGGTACATCGGCCCGTTTACATATCGGAGGATTTTGATGAAAAAGCGCGTTATTTCGCTGTTTATTGTTGTTGTGCTTGCCCTTTCTGTTTCAATCACCGCGCAAGCCGCCCCGCCCGGCCTTCAAAACTTCAAAATCCAGAAAACGTATATATGCGGCCAGTTTACGGATGTGTCGGATGCCGCGTGGTACGCGATGGCTGTTCAGGCCGACTATGAATACGGGCTCTTCTCTGGGCGCAGCGCGTCTGTTTTCGCCCCGAACGACGCTATAACGCTTGCCGAAGCCGTCAAGCTTGCCGCCGTTCTCAACAGTACATATGAAACCGGCAGCGCGAGCTTCAAAAAAACGACGCCCTGGTACAAAGCGTATGCCGAAGCGGCCGTTAGAAAGCGGATATTGGACGCATCCGCCACAGGGTATACAGCCCCTGTAACACGGGCGGATTTCGCCGTCCTGATTGCCAAGGCCTTGCCGGACGCCGCTTTCCCGGTCATCAGCCGGATATCCGATAACGCCATACCGGACGTTGCCGTCAACGACCCCAACGGCCCCGCCGTTTACAAGCTGTATCGAGCCGGGATTCTGTCGGGGTGCGACAGCTTTGGCACGTTTCATCCGGAGCAGCTGTTAAGCCGTGCGGAAGCCGCGGCCATCGTCGCGCGGGCCGCCAACAGCGCCTTCCGGAAAAGCATAACGCTCCCCGCGCCTCTCAGCGGCGACGATCTTTATCAAAAGTGTTCCCCAGCCGTTTTTTATCTTGAACGCTATGATGACGCGGGCGACCTGCTCGGCATCGGCAGCGGCTTTTTCATCTCCCGGTCTGGTCTGGCCCTCACAAATTACCACGTCATTGAAGGGGCTGCCTCCGCCAAAATCACGACATCCGACGGCAAAACGTATGATGTCAAGGGCCTGTGCGGATATGACGAGGTCGCAGACCTCGCCCTTCTTCAGATTGACGGCTCTGGTTTTCCCTATCTCGCCCCGGCTGCCTCGGATGACCTTCCCGTCGGCACCGTCGTCTATACAATCGGCAGTCCGTACGGGCTTATGAACACCATTTCAAAAGGGATTGTCTCCAACGCCAATCAGGAAATTGACGGTGCCAGCTATATCCAGTTCTCAGCGCCCATTTCCATCGGCTCCGGCGGCGGGCCCGTGCTCAACACTTCCGGTCAGGTCGTCGGCGTCGCCTGCCTGACGGTTTTAAACGGCCAGACGCTTAATTTTGCCGTTCCGATCCATCAGCTTGACGCTATCCAGCGGACGGACTGCGTGCCGTTTGATAACGGCGCTGGTGACTCTGCCGATGAGACAGCATATTACGCCGGCCTGTATCCCGTCCCGGATTTCGGCGTTTATGCCGACGCGCCTTTGTATGAAATATCTTCGGATGAGGATACAGGCGTTGTGACGTTTAACTACCGCCAGTCGGACATCCTCATGGATAACGACACGGCCGCGGGATATATTGACCTGCTCAAGCAGAACGGTTTTGTCTGGCAGCGCACGTATACGAATGACAGCGGCGACGCGGTGGACGTTTATTATAATGCTGATTTTGACATTTCCGTTCAATTTGGGTTAACGCTTCTTGACGGTGTTGTCTGCCGCTTTGTGGCAGTTTTCTATTGATCACGGAGGTCGCGCCATGATGTCATACTGCGGAATTGTCTGCTCTGACTGCCCGGCTTACAAAGCAACAATGGCTGACGATGACGATTTACGCCGCCAAACAGCAGCGGAATGGAGCGCCAAATTCCACGCGGACGTTTTGCCCGACAGCATCCGGTGCCGTGGCTGCCGTTCGGACGAGCTGTTCGACTTCAGCAAGGTCTGTGCCGTTCGCCAATGCTGCATGGAAAAGAAGCTGGAGCACTGCGGTGTTTGCCCGCTGTTTCCATGTTCACTCGAGGAAAAAATACTCAAACATGTGCCCGGCGTTCAAGAAAGGCTTGAATCGCTGCGACGAGAAAGAGGTCTCCAATGAAAAAAGTGATCCGATCATTATCGCTGATGTTTTTGCTGGCGGCCCTTGTCGCAGCTGTTTCGGCCTGCGGGGTGTCCGGCTCATCAAACAACGCCGCCTCGCCGTCCTCTCCGCCAATTTCGTCTCCTTCCCCGTCAACAGCCGTCACGCCGTCGGCGGATGATACATCACCCGTTTCCTCAGATGGCGTAACACCGGATAATCATGATATCGGCAGCAAACTGCTGGCGGAGGACGGTCTCGGCGGCGTCAAGCTCGGCATGACAGCGTCTGCCGTATCATCTCTGCTCGGCCAACCCGCGTCACAGTCGCCGCAGCAGGAATGGGCGGCCGACGGGCTCTTACATCAAGATTGGAATTACAAGTCCGGCCTTAAAATCAATTTTGCGCAAAACCCCCAACCCTCGGGCGAACCTGTCGTTTACAGCATCACAGCCGTAGCACCATGTCCGCTTGCGACGGCGCGCGGCATCAAGCTCGGCGACACAAAGGATGCCGTCCTCAACGCATACACAGCCGAATATAATGCCGAGGAGAGCAGTGATGAGGCCCTCGTTCTCGGCACTGTCTACGGCGGTATTGTCCTGCAGCTCCAAAAAGGGGTCGTCACGTCAATCTTTATCGGTGCTTCCGCAGAATAGCTATTAGCGGCTTATATACAGCAAAAGTGCAGCGTCAAAAAGGCGCTGCACTTTTTTGCGTTCAATGATTTTCCGACCGCGTCAGACGCGCTCGGGTAGAGCGGCCGCCGATAACGGCAGCGCCAGCGTCATCCTTGTCCCAATGCCCTCACGGCTCAAAACCGTCAAGTGCCCGTCATGGCGCGCGGCGATCCATTTGGCAATGGCAAGGCCGAGTCCGGCGCCCCCCGTGGCTCTGGCACGCGAGGCATCCGCCCGGTAAAAACGGTCAAAGATGTGCGGGATATTATCGGCGCTGATACCGATGCCCTCGTCTGAAACGGTCATCGCCGCAAAACCGGCGTCCTGCGCGGCTGACAGCGTGATTTTCCCGCCAGCGTCCGTATACTTAACGGCGTTGTCCACTAAAATGCGCAGAGCCTGCTTCACAAGCGCCCTGTCGGCGCTGACGACTGTGTGCGCCGACAGGACTTCATACGTGTGCGCCGGATCGATCATTCTCATCTCGCCGGAGACTTCTTCAACCAATGCGCCCAAATCAAACGTCTCCGTCTGCAAAAGGATCGTATTGTTATCGCCGCGCGCCAAAAACAACAGCTGCTCGACAAGGTCTTTCATATTGGCGGCCTCTTCCTTGATCGCGCTGATGGACTCCTGCAGTGTTTTTTCGTCGTTTTTCCCCCAGCGATCCAGCAGATTGGCATACCCCTGTATCACAGAAATCGGCGTGCGCAGCTCGTGTGAGGCGTCCGAGACAAAGCGCACCTGAGCCGAATAGGCCTCATTAATCCGGTCGAGCATGCTGTTAATCGCCCGCGCCAAGCTTTTAAGTTCCTCCTGCGTCTCGTCGACCTGTATGCGGGTATCGAGCCGGGCGGCGTTGATGCCTTCCAGCTTCCCGGCCAGAGCCGCCATCTTTTCAGGGTCAAGCTTTTTCGATACGGCGTTCAAATCCTGCGCAGCCCGCGTCAGGGCTGTAATAGGCTCCAGCGTCCGCCGGATAAAACGCCTGTCTCCGGCTGTGCGCGTGAGAAGGCTCAGTAACTGAAACACGCTGAGCGCAACGAGTGCCAGCTCAAACAACCGGCAAAAGGATCCGAGCATGACGGAGATTTGATACGGTGTGCCGCCCGTGTTAACATAAATCGTGTAGCGAAGACCGCTAAGGCGGTCGGTAACGCTCTCCCCCGCGCCGAGCTCAACACGCCTCGTGCCATCTTGTGTCGCAGCCGGGACGAAGTGTTTCAGCGGCTTGGGGAGGAAAAACCCCTGCACCTGTTGCGTCACCGGTGCGATTATAATGTCACTTAGGCGGCTGAGCGTCGCGAGGTCCGCTTCGGAAGGGATTGATGCCGAAAGCAGCGCGGCGCCCTCCCCCGCCCGCTCTTCACTGTAGACAACAAGGGACGCGGCAGCAATCAGGCAAACAAAAAGGTCGACGGCAAGAAAAATACCGACGAGCCGCCAGAAAAGCCGGGCCTTCAGCTTTTTGGCAATTGACGTGCCAACGCGCGCCGCAGGTTCGGATGCTTTTTTCGTTTCATTCATCTTTAATCACATATCCCACGCCGCGAACGGTGTGAATGAGCTTCAGGTCGTGGACCTCGTCGATTTTGCCGCGGAGAAAACGGATATAGACGTCCACGGTATTTGTCCCGCCGTCAAATTCGAAATCCCAAACGTTTTCTAAAAGTGCCTCTCGTGTGACGACAAGGCCTTTATTTTTTAAGAGATACTGCAAAAGGTCAAATTCCCGCTTCGTCAGCTCAACGGATTTGCCGCCGACGGAGACGGTACGGCGCCGCACATCGAGCAGGACGGTGCTGGCCGATAGGATCTCGTTATCGGGCACTGCTGCCTTTTTGCGCAGGGCTGCGCGAATACGGGCCAAAAGCTCTTCAATGGCAAAGGGCTTAGTAATATAGTCGTCGGCACCGAGATCAAGGCCTGCCACCTTGTCGGTCACACTGTCGCGTGCCGTTAACATAATAACAGGGATTGGCGCGCTGCGGCGAACACGCCGCAGCACCTCCATCCCATTGAGTTCCGGGAGCATGATATCGAGGAGGATGAGGTCAAAGCCACCGCTCACAGCCAACTCGCAGCCCGTTCTGCCATCATAGGCTTTCGTCACTGTATAGCCTTCGTAGGAGAGCTCAAGCTCAACAAAGCGGGCCAGCTTTTCCTCATCTTCAATCAGCAGTATCCGCGCGCCCATTCGAATCCTCCGCTCCTGAATTTTTATTTTTCATCCTGAAAATTCTTTTTAATATCTTCTGCCGTTGTCGAGGCCCCATCCATCACCTTGTTGACAGCGTCCGTCCCCAACTCCCTGCCGCGGATATGATAGCGGAAGCCGAAAAATAGCCCGATGATTAAGAGCGGGACGACGACCCAGAAGAAGAAAATCAGCAGCAAGATAAGCGCCGTTACCGGGCAGGAGATCAGTGTCTCGCCGTTTTTCTCGGCTTCTAGATAGTTGCTGTTGCCGATACGGAAAACGTTGGCGCAGAATCGCCCGATTTTTTTCATGGCTTCGGCAAAGCTGCCCGTCCCGCGCGCCTGCCGTTCGGTTCCGGTGCTGGGCGCGCTTTTCTCCTCTTCGGCGCTGCTGCTGGTGTAATAGCCGCCGCCGGGCGGGGCGTTGACCTTCCCTTGTTTTTCAAGATAAATGAGCGCGTCGAGCAGGTCGCCGTTCGACGCATCGAGCGCCGCCTTTGCGTCCTCATAAGTGACGTTTGCCTTCTCGCGCAGTTTTTCCACCTGTTCAAATGTTGCCATGCTCATTGGCCTCCTTCATTGTTTCTGACCATATCATACCGGAGAAGGCTTAAAAAACACTGTGGGAACGATTAAAAAATGATTAAAGTCATTCTCTATCTTTTTCATCTTACCGTTTGCCGGAAGCCCTGTCAACAAAACGTGCCCTGTTTCAGACAGCGGGTCATGTCGTGGCTCAAAAAGCCATCTTTCGCTTGCCACATGACAAACTGGTTGCATCCGGCTTGCTTGTGCTATAAAATATAAAAAACGCGCAAAAGAGAAGGAAATCAATGAGTAAGAAAATTATCATTAAGCGAAAAGGTCCCTATATCGTGACGGGTGCGCTCCCGCTCACCGAAAAAATCATCACGCCGTCCGGCCGTGGGTACGTGTATCGGGAAGGCCGCCCCCTGAAACAGGCTGGCACTTACGCGCTTTGCCGGTGCGGCCGCTCCAAGAACGCCCCTTTTTGTGACGGCACGCATGAGCACGTCGGCTTTGTCGGGGTGGAAACGGCGTCGAAAAGGCCATATCTGGAGCGTGCGGCGGTCCTTGAAGGTCCGGCGCTTGACCTCTTGGATGATGACCGCTGTGCCTTCGCCCGCTTTTGTCATCGTGACAGAGGCGACGCCTGGCAGCTGACAATGTCCTCCGACGACCCGCTCAACCAGCGGGAGGCTATCCGCGCAGCCGCTGACTGCCCGGCAGGCCGCCTCACGGCGGTAACGAAATCCGGCTATTTGCTGGAACCGGAAGTTCCCCCCGCTGCTGCGGTTTTGCAGGATCCTGAAAAAAATGTCAGCGCGGGGATATTTGTTCAAGGATATGTTCCCATTGAGAGTGCGGACGGCACAGTCTACGAGCCGAGAAGCCGTGTCGTCCTCTGCCGATGCGGCCGCTCGGAAAACAAGCCGTTTTGTGACGCGTCACACGTTACAGCCGCGTATAAGGATTATTGAAAATAACGGAAAAACGGGTTTGCAACAATTCGGCAAACCCGTTTTTCCGTGCTTTGATTTCTTTTTAGAAGTGGCATCCGGTGAAGCCACAGCACTTATTTAAGTAATTGCAGATAAGGCTCCACATCTGTGAATAACACATTTCTGTTTCCTCCTTAACCGGTATTGTCTTGCAAGACCATCGTTATTGTAACCGATTTGTAACTATTTTTCAAACTGTAAATTATGGTTATAAGCTGGATATAACGCCTTCTTTTTCACAGAAATTTACTTAAACTTTTGTCTCGGGTTATCGATAAAATATATTAAGGTTGATTGTAAAATGAAATTGAACACTTGAACAGAAAAATCCATAGTGATTATTCTTCGTGGTAAAATGTAGTTCCTACACAACATCTGCCACCGAAAGGATACAATCACTATGGATAACAATGATTCTATCACAGTCAGCGCAGAACGCAAGAAAGGGCAACACTTGAGCTTGGAAGATCGTGGTGCTGTCAAAGCCCTCTTGAAGCAGGGACTTGGCGTACGCGGCATCGCCCGAAACATTGGCTGTTCACCGTCCACCATCTCATACGAGTTAAGGCGAGGTACACCGACACGGAAGAGCAACAGGGGCCAAGCACCTGGCTATTCTCCGAAACTCGGCGAGGCCATCTACAAGGCTAATCGAAGGGCTTGTGTCAAGCCCCTCAAAGCAGGCTCCTGCAAGACTTTCATTGACTGGGTAGTCAAGCAGATCCGGGAACACAAGTGGTCGCTGGATTCCTGCTGCGGATATGCGAAGCGACAGCGTTTGTACAGTGAAGATCAGATGGTTTGTACCCGCACTCTGTACAACATGGTCTGGGCAGGCTTGCTTCCCATCACGCCGACCGAACTGCCGGAAGCCTTAAAACGCAGCACCCGAAAGGCCAGGGGCAGGGAAAACAAAAAGCACTACGGCACAAGCATTTCCGCCCGTCCTGAGATCGCTTCCCTTCGTATAGAAGGCGGCCACTGGGAGGGCGACACCGTGGTTGGAAAACGAGCTGGGAAAGAGGCAGTTGTACTCTCTCTGCTGGAGAAGAAGACCGAGCACTACATCGCCATTCGTATTCCCGGAAAGACCAGTGATGCGGTGATGTCTGCCATGAAAAGCCTACGCGCTGAGTACGGGGAACGTTTTTCACAGATTTTTAAGACGATTACCGTAGACAACGGCAGCGAGTTCGCCGACTTTGCAGAAGTCGAGGCTTGGGGTTCCCAGATCTACTTTGCCCACCCATACAGCTCTTGGGAACGTCCTCAGAACGAAAGGCATAATGGACTGTTCCGGACCTTCGTTCCAAAGGGAACATCTATTGAGCAGTATACAGACGAGGACATCCTGTCCGCTGCTGATGAGTTAAATGGGCGACCCCGGAAGAAGCTCGGATACCACACGCCAGAGGAACTATTTGAAGCCTTTCTTGATTCCGAATACGCAGCCTGACGGCTGCGACAACCTTGGCACAGACAGCGCCTGCGGCACCATCTGTGTCCAAGGTTAATTGATGGGAACGATTTTGCCTCGGGGTGTTCAATTTGCACTTGCAATTTATGTAAAATATATTAAGTATCTGCGAGGTGATCGACATGACGACAAAAGGCGGGCACCTATGTCCCCGACTGAAACACTTGATGACCAGCCGCCCTTTAAGCGCTTTTGTGCAGTCTCTCAAGGCTGCCCTCGTTTATTTCTTTATTGGCAGCTTGTGGATATTACTGTCTGATTGGGTCATGGACCTTATTGCCGTCCATCCAGAAAATCTTGTTCTAATCAGTACGCTCAAAGGGCTTTTCTTTATTTTGACAACGGCGAGCGTTTTTTTCTTTTTGATGTTCAGTACCATGAAGAAGGTTAATAAGACAAGCGCGGATATTACATATCTGGCCTACCATGACGAGCTGACCGGCTTGTATAACAGAAAGTATATTGAAAAAGTCATTTGCCGTCTCGAAAATGACCTTGAATGCCCCATTTCAGTCGTCATCGGTGATTTTAACGGCCTGAAGCTCATTAACGATGCATTCGGGCACACACGCGGTGATGAGCTGCTTAAACTCTCGGCAGCCGCCATCCAAAAGGTCTGCCGTGACGGCGATATTCTAGCCCGCTGGGGCGGTGACGAATTCATTATCCTCCTGCCAAATACGACTTTCTTACAGGCGGAAGCCTTCATCCACCGACTGCGTAATGACTGTTCAATAAACTTCACCAAGGCATCGGGGGTGGATATAACCTTTGGCTGGTACACGCGGCTTATGCCGGATGAAAAAATGATTGATGTCATCAATAAAGCTGAAAACATCATGTACGATTATAAAATCGTCAACAGCACCAGCCTCCGCAGTAAATCCGTCAGTCTTATTATGCGAACGCTGCATGAGAAAAATTCCAGGGAAGAAGCGCATTCCAGACGAGTCGGCGAGCTGTCTCGTCTCTTGGCGGAGGCGGCTGGTCACTCGACCGTTGATTCAAGCCTCATCAATATGATCGGCTTTCTGCACGACATTGGCAAGATTGCCATCAGTGACGAAATTTTGAATAAACCCGGCAAACTGACAGATCCCGAGTTTAATTTAGTGCGCCAGCATCCTGAAATCGGCTACCGGATTTTGATGACGGCCTACGGCGACTCAGACATGACGAAGGCCGTCCTGCACCACCATGAGCGCTGGGACGGATCAGGCTATCCGGAAGGCCTTTGCGGTGATCAAATACCGTACATATCCCGTATCGTCTCAATTGCGGACAGTTTTGACGCCATGACAAGCGAGCGCCCATACCGCCAGTCTTTATCCGCCGCAGAAGCCGTAGCGGAAATTAACAAGTATTCGGGGACGCAGTTTGACCCCGAACTTGCGAGAATTTTTGTGAAGGACGTTATCCGGGTATAAAAAAAACCCAGGGTTTTCACCCTGGCCCTGCGGTTTTCTTTACTTATCGCTTTCTGTATAGTCTTCGCTGTCGAAAATCATATCATCAATATCGTCGTCATGATGTCGGATCATATGAAACCTCCTTTTTAAATAACTTGTCATTATCATACAGGCATTGGGTGCCAAAATCAACCCATATAATGTTAAATATTTGTAAATATCATTATTTTCGGGCTTCGCGCGCTCGTGCGCGAAGCCCGATCCTTTCATTTCATGCCTGTTTCCCAAAAAATCTCGACACACGGCAGGCAGCGGTGTTAAAATGACATATCGGCCGCTTAAATCGGATGATATCCCACAACGATTAAAAAGGACAGCAACAGCGCATACGTTGGGACGGTTGTTCCAATGAGCAGCTCGGATTTGTCGTGCCGGCCCATATTAAGGCTTGCCCAAAACACAGCCGCCAACAGAAGAATTCCAAACAGCTGCCAAGGCCCCAGAAAATAAATCAGTGAAAACACCGGCCCGGCGACGCCGCAGGCATGCCCGCTGGCTTTGATTTTAAAAACCTTGTTGAGCAAAACGAGCGAAACACCAGAAATCAGGTACGTGAGATAGATAATCAGCAGGTAGTTTGATACAGGCAGAAAGATCGCCGTGATAGCACCAAAAATATACCCGGCGCTTGCCATCCACATGGCTAGGCTGCGCTGTCCGTCACGCCCTTTGCCGCGAAAATACGGGATCAGCGGCTGCAGCGGATACGCGAGAATCGGGAAAACAACCAAAAAGAGTATTGCCAGGACTAAATTCAGTGAATTGCCGAAAAACTCTGGTTTAGTCCCAAATAGTATCATCAGAAGCGCCAGCGCCATAATCGGCGGGACGGTAACGGTCCGGATGACCTTCGCCAAGTGCTGTTTGAACAATTTTTACCTCCGTTTTCGTTACGCTAATCGATCCGCTTGTCGCCCCAGAAAAAGAGCGCAACAGTACCGGGGCCTGTGTGGGCGCCGATCACGGTACCGATATTATTGATCATAACTTCCCCGTTTAAATTCGAAAATTCCCTTTCGATCAATCCGGCAACCTGCCGGGCATCGTCTTCGCATGCTGAGTGGGAGATAAAACACTTCCCCGCATAGGCCGTGCCGTTTTGGGCATGGCGGCGCATCTTGGCGACGATTTCATCGATCACATGCTTTTTCCCCCGTATTTTCGCCCTTGGGATGAGTTCTCCCTTGTTGTTCATGTTCATCAGCGGGCAAATGTTTAAAAGCGTCCCGACGGCGGCCGAGGCTGCCGATATCCTGCCGCCCCTCTTGTAATGCTTCAAATCTGATGAGAAGAACCAGTGATGCACATCGAGCTTATTCTCCTCCAGCCAGAGGTATGTTTCTTCAAGCGTTGAGCCCGTATTAATCATGTCCCAGGCCGCGTCGACCAAAAGCCCAAAACCGGAGGAGGCGCCGAGCGAATCGACAAGATAGAGCTGGCGCTCCGGATACCGGCTCATGAGCTCTTCGCGGGCGATTCTGGCGGAATTGAACGTCCCCGATATTGCCGAGGACATTTCAATGTGCAAAACATCGGTCCCCGCCGCCAGAAACGGCTCAAAAAACCGCACGAATTCGTCAACATTGATTTGCGACGTGACGGGCATCGCCCCGGCATCAATCCTACTGTAAAACTCTTGAAACGAGATGGATTTCCCGAGATCATCCGAATACTGCGTGCCGTCCATTTCAACATGATAACAGACGTAAGGGATGTTCTTGCTCTCGAAATAGGCGGCGGGCAAGTCCGCCGTCGAGCTGCATGTTAATATAAAACTCTTCAAATTGATTCCTCCAGCACACTTTTTTCCGGGTACGCGGCACAAGCATGTGAATATGTTTATGTAACAATCGGTTCCGATGGTTTCATTATAACCAAATCAGCCACTAAGTCCAACCTACTCTTTAATATTTTATCTCTACTGTCACAACTTGTTGCGATAGAGTAAAAAAGACGGCTCTACTGTGCGTAGAATGAGAGGTAAACAGATGGTGACACCCACACCGAATGAGATGCACCTGCGTCAGAAAATCGCCGCAAACATGGCGTATTACAGAAAACTGCATAATATGACGCAATCGGAGCTTGCCGCGCAGATCAGCTATTCCGACAAGTCCGTATCAAAATGGGAGCGCGCCGAAGGCGTTCCCGACATTTATGTGTTAACGCTGCTGGCCGATTTGTTCGGCGTGTCTGTTAATGACCTCCTTTGTGAAAAAGCGCCGCTGCCCGCGCCGCCCCCGGTGCACAAGAATAAAAACCGGCTGATGATTTTGTTAATGTCCATTGGCCTTGTCTGGTTCGTCGCAACTGTGACATATATGGTTTTACAGATCTTTGCGCCGTCCCTTTCAAAGGCTTGGTACGGTTTTATCGCCGCCATACCCGCAAGCTGTATCGTTGCAATTGTTTTCACCTCGCTCTGGTGGGGGCTCAAGGTTCGCTTTATCGCCGTCAGCGCGCTTGTGTGGTCGGTTGCCTTCGGTCTCTACATCATTTTCCCACTGTATCAAGTTCGACTCATCTTTGCCGTTGGCGCGGTGCTGCAGGTGCTTTTTATTCTTTGGTTTCTCTTTCAAAAACAACTCAAAAAGATGCAGAAGGAGCTCTTCACACCGGCTGAAAGGAAACCCCGCATATGAAAATTGTTGCCATATTATCAAGCTTTCGAAATGAGGGCAATACAAAACAAATACTGTCGCTGCTGCAAAAACATGTCTGTGCCTCTCAAGACCGGCACGGCATGCCCTGTGACTTTGAGATCATCTCTTTGGCAAGCGCAAACCTTTCTTTTTGCCGTGGCTGCCGCCTCTGTTTTGATAAAGGCGAAACAAGCTGCCCGCTTCATGATGGTTTCTTTTCTGTTTATCAATCCTTGCAGAATGCCGACGCCGTGATATTGGCAAGTCCTGTCTACGTCGAAGATGTTTCCGCTGCCATGAAGAACTTTATTGACCGCATGGCCTTTAATTGTCACAGACCTGCTTTTGCGGGCAAACCGGCGCTGATTGTTGCAACATCGGGGATGGGCTCGTCCAACCATGCCGTTCGGTCGATGATATTTGCGCTGAGTTCCTGGGGTTTTCAGGTTGTGGGCAAACGCAAATTCCGAATGGGGGCGCTCATGGATCCTGCCGCAATGCCGCCGGCGTTTGACGATGCCGCCCGCCGGCTTATCAGTAAACTGATGCGGGCCATCTCAAGGCAAGAAATCCTGAAACCGTCTTTTTATGCGCTTCTCGTCTTCAAGGTGCAGCAGAAATGCTTCCAAAACGATTTGAGATACCGAAATACGTATGACCATGATTATTGGGCGAGAACAGGTTGGCTCAATCCGCGCTGCACGTACTATAAAAAGCATACTGCATGGCCGATAAAAACGGCTTGCGCCCAGCTTCTTGGTGCTGTTATCGCCCGTATTCTGATTTAAAAAGCCCGCTGCTTTAGAAGCAGCGGGCTTTTGGCGTTATTGGGGTTTTTCAGGTTTTTTCTTTTCAATTGGGACAACGCCGGACATCTCGCCGATCATGTTGATGAGCTGTGCATCACCCGGCACAATGATTTTGGCGTTGTTTTTCAGTGCGTTTTCAACAGTCTGCAGCGATCGAAGCAGCTGCGCGTTGCCGACGAAGTATTCCTGCGCGGCCTCGTTGACGAGCTTAATGGCCTGCGCCTCGCCTTCCGCTTCAAGGATTTTTGCTTGTTTAACGCCCTCAGCGCGTTTAATTTCCGCCCGTTTCTGTCCGTCGGCTGCCGTTTCCGTCGCCGTTGCAAAGTCGATGGCGGCGATCTTTTCGTTCTCGGCCTTGACGACCTTGTTCATTGTCTCCTGAACGTCCTTCGGTGGGTCAATCTCCTTAAGCTCCGTTCGCGTGATTTCAATACCCCAGTTTTTTGTTTCGGTTTCAAGCGTATGGTGCAGGTCTGTATTGATAATGCCGCGTTCACTGTTGGCGGATTTGAGAGACATCGTGCCGATGATATTACGGAGCGTCGTCCGTGCGAGGTTGACGATCTGATAGTAATAATTATTGGCATTGTAGATCGAGGCTTTAACACTCTCCTCATCAGGCTTCACTTTGAAATAGACCTGAGCGTCAACGGTCGCGTTTAAGTTATCGTTCGTGATAATGACCTGCGGCTCGGCGTTAACCATCTGCTCCGTCACGTTGACAACGTAAAGCTTTTGAATGACAGGGACGATCCAGTGAAAGCCCGGCATGGCAAATCCCGTATATTTACCCAGTGTTTCAATGAGGCCGCGATGCGTCGGCCGGACAATTTTGATGCCGCCAAAAAATATGATGATGACGGCGATTGCAGCAATAATAAGTATTGGCATCTTTTTTCCCACCCTTTCATTTTTAACGTCGTAATCTCTCTTAAGCTTATATTTTTACTATATACCATCCGGTTGGAAAGTCAATTCCTGTTTCAGGAATCATCATCCCTTTAGAATCCGCTGCGCTTCGGCTTCACCCTCCGCCGCCAGAATTTTAGCCTGCATCATGCCCTCGGCTCTGATGATTTCCGCCGCTTTTTCACCAGTCGCTTTAATTTGAACCGCAAGGGATGCCCCATCGGCAGCCTTCCTTAAAAATTCCGCAGAGGCCGCTTTGTGAATGATCTCGCGCAGTTCCCGCGGGAGATCCAAATCGCTCACATCGGCGTCAAGAATTGAAACGCCCCAGCGGCCGGCTTTTTCTTGGAGCAGACCCGCCAGTTCTTTGCTGAGCCGTTCCTTCCGACTGATGACGCGTTCTAAGGGTCTTGCGCCGATGCAATCCCGTATGGCCTCTTTTGATACATTTAACAGCTGCTCAATATAATCCTCCGCGTGATAAAGCGCGGCGCTAACACTATCCGGCTCGGCTTTGACCTGAAACGTCACCTGCGCGCTGACCCCGACAGTGACGTTATCCTCCGTTGTCACAAGCATCGGCCCAAGAAAAACCGTCTGTTCGGAAACCATCACGAGATACATGGACTGAATCATCGGGATGATCCAATGAAAGCCGGGTTCGGCGTATCGCGCTGTCTTGCCAAGCGTTTCTATATATCCGCGCTGTGTTGGGCGGACAATGCGAATCCCCTTGATAAAAACGGCCGCCGCGGCGGCAAGAAACAAAAACAGCAGAAAATACAAAAATATTCAACTCCTTGGCGGGAACGCAAGAGGCGTTCAATCTCCGGCCGACACGATATCGTTGCCAGCCATTAAAAATATATGTTGCGGATGAGAAAATATGAGACAAGCACAAAAAGACTCCCGCCTGCGGAAATACGCCGCCGCGGGAGATAAAAGATTTATGAATAAGGAGGGTAATCATGTCGATGGAACAGTCACATTCTATCGGCGGTATCCGGGGCCGGGACCAGGTCTTGGTCCGGGGCCGGGGCCGGGTCTTGGTCCGGGACCGGGGCCGGGTCTTGGCCCGGGGCCGGGGCCGGGTCTTGGTCCGGGGCCGGGCCTATGATCATGGCCGGGTCCCCCGGGGAAGAAAGGTGGTCTCGGAAAAATCGGATAAACGTATCTCGGATAGCTGGGATAGGGGCGATAGCCGTAAACCGGTATGAGGATGACCTGACCAGCGTACAAGTTATAAGGGTTTAAACCGGGGTTTGCCGCTAAAATGGCTTCAACAGGGACGCCGAAATTTGCAGCGATACTATACAGAAAATCCCCCGGTTGGACAGTGTAATACATTGAGATCAACTCCGCCCCATTCTATGAAACATCGTGCAACTTCGTGTCCCTGCGGGCGGCAATTGGGCTGTCTGTTCAGCAGCGCCGTTGCTCTTCTGACATTGAACGCGCTTTTTTCATTATTCTTATATTTTATCATTTATTTTTCCTTCTGCTGTTATGAAGCTTTGTAATGTATCGAAAATATTAACGAGAATCAAAAACATGCTGAAACTGAGGCCACCTATGAACAACTACACTTCCTATAAAAAAGTTCTTGAAAGCATGCCCGTTGGTTATGCACTGCATCAGATCATTCAAGACCGTGACGGGCGGCCCGTTGATTATGAATATATTGATGTAAACAGCGCCTTTGAGGCGGCGACAGGGCTCAAAGCATCTCAAGTCATCGGTCGGCGCGTGACAGAAGTCATCCCGACAATACGGGAAGATCGCTTCGATTGGATTGACGCTTACGGTGACGTGGCACTTAACGAGACAGTGCTTAATTTTGAGCATTTTTCAGAAGCGCTCGGGCGGTGGTACAGAATTAACGCGTACAGCCCGGAGCGCGGCTACTTTGTAACCCTTTTCAGTGATATCACCATCGAAAAAGAAGAGTTTGAAGTCTCCTCTGAGAGTGAAAAAAAGCTGAAAAGCTATATCGACGCCGCACCGCTCGGCATTGTCGCCGTAACGGCTGATGGCAGATTTCTTGACGTGAATACGCAGGCATGTGCCATATCCGGCTATACGCCGGAGGAACTATTAAAAATCAAGCCGCAGCGTCTTGTCGCTGCGCAAAGCCGTATCCTTGCGCTGATGTTTTTTAATGAGTTAATCGGTGCATCACAGGCTGACTGCCAGCTTCAAATCAAGACGAAAGTCGGCGAGCTCCGCTGGCTGTCTATTCATGCCCATGCGCAGTCGGAAAACCGTTTCCTTTTTTACTGTCAGGATATCACCTCGCATAAAGAACTGGAGGACGATCTCGTTAAAAGCGAGCTGCTTTACAGGACATTTATTAACGCGAGCAACAACATTATCTATCTGAAGGACGATCATCTGCGCTACATGATCGTCAACAACGCGCTGTTGGACGCTTGCGGCCTTGAAAGCTCCGAGATCATCGGGCGGAAAGACAGCGAAGTCGCGCTTGATTTCCACGCCGATGAGACAGACATGGCTGCTATTACCTCCAGAAACAGCAGCGTTACCGAGTTTTCGCACGGCGGCACCATATATGAAGCGGTCAAGTTCCCGGTGCCTATCGGCAATCTGAAAACAGGGGTCGGGGCTTATATCCGCGACATTACGGAAGAAAAAAAGCAGGAAGAAAAGCTTAAAAGGACAATGGCGCGCCACAGAATCCTCGCCAACGCTTTCATGATGACGTTTCAGACCGGTCAGGAGCAGCTCGAATACGCCCTTGGCGAAGCATTAACTCTGACGGGCAGCCAATACGGGTACATCTTCACCTATGATGAAGACCAGCGCGAGCTGACATTAAATTGCTGGACAAAGGGTGTTTTATCCGCCTGCATGATTCCTGATATGAAGCATGTTTATTCGCTCGATCAGACAGGCATCTGGGGTGAAGCCATCCGCCACCGCAGCCCGACAATCTTTAATAATTTCGACATGCCGCACCCTCTCAAGCGGGGCTACCCGGAAGGCCATATCGCGCTTAAAAACTATTTGTCCGTGCCGATTATTGTCAACGATAAAATTGTCGCGGCCGTTGGGCTTGCCAATAAAGCCTCCGATTACGACGAGGTTGACGTCTCAGAGCTGACCATGCTGATGACCGGTGTTTGGACGGCTGTCGAGAAGAAAAACGTTCAAAAGCGGATGGAAAATCTGTTTGAACAGACGCAGGCCATGTTTAATGAGCACGACGCCATTATGCTGCTTCTAAGCCCCGTTTCCGGTCAGATCATTGATGCAAACCCTGCCGCCGTCTCCTTCTACGGCTATTCGAAAGACGACCTGCTGTCCCTCACAATAGATAATATTAATGACGGCCCCGAAAATTTTGAGCCGGCTTCGGACCCCGACAGGCGCCGGTTTTACTCTACGTCCCACCGTCTTAAAAACGGCTACAAACGCGTTGTTGACGTTTATTCCTGTCCGATTACGCACAATAACGATCAGGTCGTTTTTTCCATCATCTTTGATGTGACAGAGCGGGAAAAGGCGTTTGCGGAAATTAAATACCTCAGTTTTCACGACCATCTGACAGGGCTCTACAACAGGCGTTATTTTGACTCGATGCTCTGCCAGATGAACGAAGAGCAGTACATGCCGTTGACGATTGTTATGGCGGACGTCAATGGTCTGAAGCTTATTAACGATTCGTTCGGCCATATTCAAGGCGACGAGCTGCTGCGCAGCGCGGCTGCTATCATCAAAGAGGGCTGCCGGAAAGAGGATATTTCTGCCCGCATCGGCGGCGATGAATTTGTCATCATCCTCCCGAATACGGACAATGCAGAGGCTGGTAAAATCGTCCGCCGTATCAAGAGGCTGCAATCAAAGGTCAAAATCAAGCAGCTTGACCTCTCCCTGTCCTTTGGCTACGCCGTCAAGCATACTGCTGCGTCCGATATGGACCTTGTTGTCTCGGAAGCGGAAAACAAAATGTATAAAAATAAAATGCACGAGAGCGCAAGCACACGAAACAAAACCGTCAGCATCATCATGAAGACACTTTATGAAAAGTGCTCCGGCGAAGTGGTTCACTCAAGCAGAGTCAGCAAAATTTCTGAGGCAATCGCCGCTGAAATGAATTTTGACGCCGAACAGCTCACACAAATTTCCGTTGCGGGATTGCTGCACGACATCGGCAAAATCGGCATCGACGATGGTATCTTGACAAAGCGCGGCGTTTTCACGAAGACTGAACGCGAAGAAATTCAAAAACATTCCGAATCCGGCTGGCGTATCCTGTGCAATTCTGACGAGCACGCCGGCATTGCCGATTACATCCTATATCACCATGAATACATTGACGGTAAAGGCTATCCGCGCGGCATCCGGGGGGATGCCATCCCGCTTGTGTCAAAAATCATTGCCGTTGCCGACGCGTATGACGCCATGACGAGCGACCGGCCCTATCGCGCCCGCATGACAAAAGAAGAAGCGGTTGAAGAGCTCATTCATAACAGCGGCACACAGTTTGATAAAGAGGTCGTCACCGTTTTTATCGAAAATGTTTTAAACAGCGGCCGTTACAGCGATATATAAAGCCTTTCTTTTTCCGCATGGCGGGCAAATCAATCTGGTCGAAAAGAGCACCTGCCGCTTTGGCAGGTGCTCTTCGTTGCGTATATCGTTTTGTTTGTCGGCTTTTCTTCATTTTGAATTTACATTCAATTAAATGCTTCTGTATTTTTTCAGCGCCAGTGTATTGATCAGCGACAGGAGCAACAGCAAACCCACCAAAACAAGCAGATAAGGCCAGACAGCAGTAATCCCTTCGCCCTTGAGGAGCACGGCCTTCAGTGCCGTACAGCCGTAATACACCGGCATTACGTAGCTTAAAATCCCTAAATGATAGGGCAGCGTGTCAATCGGGATCATTCCGGAGAAGAAAATCTGCGGGATAATGATGACCGGTATGAACTGGACAACCTGGAACTCATTGTTGGCAAAAATGGAGATAAACGTCCCCGTCGCGACGGCGGTGAACGCCAGGAGAACCATAATCAGCACAGCCAGCAGAACAGAACCGGAAAAATGGAGTCCCAGAACGCTTTGCGCATAAAGGACCAAAACGGCGCTTTGCATAGCGGCGAAAACACCAAACCCGGCTGTGTAGCCCGCGGCAACGGATAAGCGCTTCACCGGTGTCAACATCAGCCTTTCCATTGTCCCGGTTGTTCGCTCGCGGATAAACGACACGCCCGACAGGATGAAGACAACGAAAAATGCCATCACGCCTAAGAGGACATACCCGAGGCTGTCAAAGGTGCTTGTCACCTCACCATAAATATAGGAGAAACTAAGGCCCTGCTGTCCAGATGACGTTTCCAGCGCGTTTTTAACGGCCGTCGTGATCTTCCCCATTTTTACGCTGTCCGGCTCCAGCATTTTGATGTCGGCAGAGCCCGGTGCCATGGAGAGGTAGGCATCAATGTCGCCGTTTTTCAGAAGTGTCTCAACATCAGCGTCTGCTGCAAGATGTGTGACAGTCACGTCCTGTTCTTCAAGGCGTGTCACAGCCTGACTCGGCATAGAGCTTGAAACAGCCAGTTTAGGGACGTATGGGCTGTCTCCCAGCAGCAGAAACAGCAGTGTGAGAATCATAAGCGGCGCGATAAAAATGAGCGCGAGTGAGCGCTTATCGTTTGCCATCTGGCGGATAACTCTCAAAAAAACACCCTTCATTCCGCCGCACCTGCTTTCCCGGCCATGAAGAAAAGCTCTTCCAAACTGCCGGAGGCTGTTTTGTCCTTCAAGGCTGCAACGGTGTCATGCTCGATTAAAAGCCCCTGATACAAAAGTGCCGCCTTCTTGCACTTATCCGCTTCATCCATCACATGCGTCGAAATGATAATCGTCTTGCCGCGTGCGGCAAGATCGTTAAATTTGTCCCAAATCGTCTGGCGCAGGAGCGGGTCAATGCCGACGGTCGGCTCATCTAAAACAAGGATATCCGGGTCGTGCAACAGCGCAACCGCCAAAGACAGCCTCTTTTTCATGCCCCCGGAATAATTGCAGACGAGTTTGTTTTGATCATCCGTCAGATTGACGAGCGTGAGCATCCGCGTGGCAGCGTCCTTTAACCGCGCGCCTTTGAGCCCGTAAAGCCTGCCAAAAAACAGGAGATTGTCAAGTCCTGTTATGTCGTTGTACACGGCGTCATTTTGGGGCATATAACCGATATGACGGATAGACGCCATTGTCGGGATTTTCTCCCCGTCGTAGGTAATCGTCCCGCCGTCGGGGCAAAGCGCGCCGGTAATCAGCCGGATGAGCGTCGTTTTCCCGGCGCCGGACGGCCCCAACAAGCACAATATCTCCCCCGGCTGTGCCGTTAAAGAAATGCCGGATAAGACACGCAAGTGCCCGAACCGCTTCCCGACATCGTTTATGTCAATAACCATAAAACACCCCGTTTCCCCGTCATCAGAAATTTAAGCCAACCAACAATTTCACCTGATATTATGAAAGCACAACAGCCGATAATTTGCAACGGTGTGTTGACAAACGGTAAGACAAATTTTTCCGGGCATCTTGACAAGTCAAAGACCTTCTGAGGCTGTTTAGCGCTCTAAGAAGGTCTTTAGGTTTTATTACGTCAGCTTGATTAAACACAGGCTAAAATCTTGCTGTTGATGCCGGGATACTGTTTAATAGCACCCAGCTCATCGAGCAGGCGCTGTAGCGGTGTGAGTTTTTCATAAAAAATAACAACAAGGTCTCCCCGGCGCGCTGCCGTCAAGGCCTGCATGGCAGCCGCCGTTTCGTCTAGAACAATTTCCAGACTGTCCCGTGAAAATCCGATTTCAAAGGCCGAAGCGGCAATTCGGTGTGCCACCTCGCCAGACGCCCTGCCGCGCCTATCTGTGTCTTCCTTGACATAAAGCCTGTCAAAAGACGCCCCGCAGAGGCGCCCGACCGCCGCAATGGATGCGTCCGTTCTGTCGCCTGGCATGCCCACAACACCGATTAGGCGGCGCGGCGTGAGATTTTGGCAGACGGCGACGGCATTTTCATATCCGGCGGGATTGTGCCCATAGTCGAGCATGACGGCCACGCCGCTGTAATCGTATAATTCGAAACGGCCGATATTGTCCGTAAAGCTTAACAGACCGGCTCTGATCTGTTCCGCCGGGATTTTCAGGGCGTACAGGGCCGCGGTAGCTGCCAGCGCATTATCAACATTGCAGGTGATGCGCCCGCCGAGTGTCACCGGAATCTCGTTGACGCGCACAATGCCAAGGCGCTTTTCGCCGTCTATGACGCGAATCCAGCCGCCCTCATTAAAGACGCGAATGCCGTTTAGGCCGTCAAACTGACTGTCGGCTTCGGGGGCATTATAAAACAAAACCGGTTCGGCGTTGATCCTTTTTTGCATCAGGCGCTTTAAAATCCCAGGTGTCGCCGCGTCGAGCGCATTGACAACAGCATAGCCGCCGTCCTTGACAGCCTCAGCGACAAGCGATTTGACAAAAACGAGGTCTTCCAGCGTCTCAACACCGTCAAGCCCGAGATGATCCTCCGTGATGTTCGTAATAACGCCAACGTCGGCGCTGTCGTAACCCAGCCCCTCTCGGATGATCCCACCGCGCGCCGTCTCCAACACGGCGGCGTCGACGGCCTTGTTCGCGAGTAGCGAGCGAGCGCTCGTAGGCCCGGAATTGTCCCCCCGGC
Source organism: Oscillospiraceae bacterium CM (assembly GCA_022870705.1). Taxonomy (NCBI): domain Bacteria; kingdom Bacillati; phylum Bacillota; class Clostridia; order Eubacteriales; family Oscillospiraceae; species Oscillospiraceae bacterium JHJ. The sequence continues at coordinate 501,446 of CP072107.1, read as the reverse complement.
AAATGCATTTTTTGTTGATAAAGGTCCCGCTCGTGCTCGTCAGCCCAACAGTTTTCCCTGTTGTCATTAAAACGTGCTGAATAAGCCGGGCTGTCGTCGTCTTGCCATTTGTCCCCGTGACGGAGACAATAGGGAACTGCGTTGACGAAACATCCGGGAACAAAAGGCTAACGATGTCGGCCGCCACATCACGCGCTTTGCCGGCCGACGGATACAGATGCATTCGTATGCCGGGCGCCGTGTTGACCTCCACGATGACGCCGCCTGTCTCAAGGATAGACTTCGATATATCGGCCGTCACGATGTCAATGCCAGCGATATCAATGCCGATCGCAGCGGCGGCGCGGACAGCCAGTTCCGCATTATCGGGGTGAATGATGTCCGTACAGTCGACGGCGGTTCCGCCCGTGCTGATATTGCCGTTTTCACGCAGAAAGACGATTGCGCCCTCTTGCAGCACCGTATCAGGCGTCATGCCGAACTTTTCCAGCAGCTTGACCGCGATGTCATCCAGCCGGATTTTAGTCAGGGGCCGCTCATGCTTATCACCACGGTTGGGGTCACTGTTCACACGCTCGACAAGCGCGCGAATCGTCAAAACGCCATCACCCTGCACACAGGCGGGTACGCGCTTGGCTACAGCTTTGACGGCGCTGCCAACAACAAGCACGCGGTAATCCGACCCCGTGACATACTGTTCAACGATGACCCCGCTGGAATATTTGGACGCGTTGGCAAACGCCTCCCGGATTTCCGAAGGCTCACGCAGATTAAGATGGACGCCTTTTCCCTGATTGCTGTCAAGCGGTTTAATGACAACCGGCATGCCGATTTGCCCGGCAGCCATCAGCGCCGACATTTCAGAGTAGACAACCTTGCCGTACGGCACCGGGATTTTCTGCTCACTGAGCAGGTGCTTTGACAGCTGTTTGTTGCACGAGATATCGGCGCAGATACAGGCTGTTGCGTCTGTCAGCGTCGACTCTACAAGACGGCTGTTTTTGCCGTACCCTAACCGGATAAGGCTTTCATTGGCAATCCGCGTGACCGGAATCCCGCGCTTTTTGGCCTCGTCGGCAATAGCCTGCGTGCTGGGGCCAAGCTCTGCTTCGACAGATATTTTCTTCAGGTATGCCATGAGGTCGTCGATAGCGACGGCGCGGCCATCAATCAGGTTGTTAAAAATCATGACGGCAGCCTTGGCGCACTCCAATGCGCAAACTTCATTTAAATATTCGCAAACAAGGTAGTATTTGTCGGGCTCTTGAACAGTGCGCGTTTTGCCAAACGACACGTCATACCCCAAGATAACCTGCATCTCCAAAATGACATGCTCTAAAACATGTCCGAGATACGTCCCCTCCCGGAGTCTCTCCAGAAATCCGCCGGAGTAGCCAAGCGCACAGCAGTTTGTCCGAAGCCCGGGAAAGAGCGCGAGAAGCTCCTCGTTAAAATGCGGGATATCTTTTGTCGGAATATCCCCATACCGTCCGATATCGACAACCATTTTGATGACCGGCTTGTGGCTGTAAATGTTTTTGCCGCCGTAAGAAAACAACTCGTCGATTGTTATTGGATTGGCCTTCATATTTAAAATCGCATAACCTTTCTATTTGTGAGATCAAAGCCATAGCCCTGCGGCAGAATGTCGACGGTGACCCCGACAATTGCCAGAATCTCGTTTTGCTGAAGCTCAGAGACGTTGGAGCTCAGAATAGACCGCCCATCGAGAATTGTCACGGCATTTGATCCGACAACCTCAAAGTGCATGTCTGGGTAAAGCTTAATGGACGTGTCCTCATCAATACCGATGCCGAGAACAGCGGGATTTTCCGCAATCCCGCACATCAGCCGCCCGAAACGCCCGCGCTGGTCAAAGTGCTGGTCGATGATGACGCCGTCTAGGAGTCCAAGACCGGGCGCCATTTTCAGCGTGCATTTTTTTGCCGGCTCATGATCGTCGCCGTTGACGATCATGGTTGAACTCATGACAGACGCGCCCGCGCTCGTCCCCATGACGACGCCGCCGGATGCATAGAGATTTTTAATGCCGGCACCGAATTTTGTGCCGCCCAGAATGCTCGTCAGGCGCAGCTGGTCGCCGCCCGTCATAAAGAGGCCTTTTGCCTTGTGAAGCTGTGTGCAAGATGCCTCGTCGGCCGCCTCTTCGCGCGTTGCGATGTTCATGATTTGAACGTTCTTAATGCCCAGCTCGTGAAAAACCTCCAAGTAATTGCGTCCGGCCTCTTCCGGCTTTTCCGTTGCCGTCGTCAGCACAATTAGGCGCTCCGTGTCCACAATGAGTTCGGCTGCCTGGCGCAAAATGATGCTGCCGTTTTTTTTATCCTCGGCGCCGCCGATCATGATGAGATAGCCCTTTGATGATTCCACGTCTGTCTCCCCAATTGTCACGGCCTGCTGAAGAGAAGCTTTCCTTTGCCAAAAAGCATTCTCAAACGCTGCTCGTCGTCTGTTATCAGGATGTCGGCATCACCGCCCTCCCGAAGGTTCCCCTTGCGGGGGTGTAATTTCAAAACAGCCGCCGCGTTTGTTGAAAAGAGGCGGACGGCTTCTCCCGGCATTAAAATCGACTGCTGTATTATTTCCTTAAAGTCACGATAAAATGCCCCCACTTCCGTCACCCCGCCTGTTGGTATGCTGCCCCCGGCGTCGGAGCTAACCGACACGCGGGAGAGGTCGGCGGCTTCGGCAAGAAGGATGCTCACCGCCTCCGCGACGGGGATGCCGTCCCGCTCGCCTGCCGTCAGGTCAATCAGTCCGCCCGATTTGACGAATCCGACGGCTTCGCTAAAAAGCTTCCGGTTTCTGTTGACGTGGGTGGGAATAAACATCGTTATCGGCAGGTCGGAATTTTCAAGGATATCCGTCACAGCACCCAGCCCTTTTTTACCGTCGCCAACATGCAGATGCATCACACCGGCCTTTCCGGCCAGCAGACCGCCAAGGTGCAGTTGGGCCGCTATTTTAATCAGGTCCTCAGTACTCGGGCAGGAGGAACGGTGGTCAGAGACGGCGATTTCACCGCCGCCAATAACGGTGTCAATGAACACCATGTCCTTTACGAGGCTCCCCGTCAGCGTCACCGGCGGAAGCGCATAGCTCCCGGAATAGATATATGTTGTCAACCCTGCCGCTTCCAGCGCCTTTGCCTTGGCAAACAAAGCCTCCATGCTGCGCGTGACGCCGTCCGCCCCCAGAAGGCCGACGAGCGTTGTAATACCCGCGGCAATGATGTCTTCAGCCATGAGTTCGCCCACATGGCTATCAAAACCCGTTTCACCGCCACCGCCTGTGATATGCGCATGCATATCAATGAGCCCGGGGAACGCATATAAGCCATCGGCATCTATGGTGTGCGCCAGATGAATATTGTCTTCCAGCACGCCAGGCATCGTTATTTTAAAAATTTTATCGCCTGCTATTAAAATGTCTTTTTTCCCAACGGGCTTTGGTGTATAGCAGGATATGTTCCGAAGCATCGTCAGCAAAAAATCACCTCTGACGAAAATATTGTGCAGTAATTTAAAAAATCTATTCGGTAAATCTTGTATTCCCATCTTTTAGCGGAATATCTCGTTTTCCGATGGAGATTCTAAAGACACCAAATATATCTGTTGGCAAATCATTAATAAAGAGGTGAAACAGTTGAAACATCTCGTGGCAATCCTTTTTAAATTTGTTATCGTCCTTGTTCTCTTGGAGATTCTTCTGAATCTGATGACGGCGCTCACAGTTGGCCAGATTTTCATGATCTCGCTGGCTGTCACTGTTGTGGGCTATATCATTGTTGACCTTTTGCTTTTGTCGCATACCAATAATATGGTCGCAACGCTCTGCAATGCCGTTTTGTCTTTTCTCACAATCTATTCCTTTACTTTCTGGTCAAGATATCCGTCTATTTCAGTCGGTGCCGCCATTTTCAGCGCCATCATCCTTGCCGTCGGCGACTGGTTCTTTCACAGGTACCTTATCAGATCCATCTATCCAAACCGCAGAAAGCATCATCCGTAAAAGCACCCTCACGCAAAAAAGCGCCCCCGTCACTGTGGCGGGGGCGCTTGGTCGTTTCACCGTGCGGCGGCTTTATCTTAGAATTGCCGAACGAAAATATCTTCATCCTCAATGAGGCTTTCCGCCGTTTCAAATCCGAGGCTTTTTAAAAGGCTCAAGACTGCCGGATTCTCCAGCGGCGTCGCAAATGACGCCTCGTCGCCATAATCATTGACAAAACGCCTGCCATAATCTTTTTCAATCAGAACCTTCGGCCCTCCAACGCAGCCGCCGTCACAGCCCATACCCTCAAGGTAATTCGCTGTCACGGCATCGTTTTTCAAGTCATCCAAAAGCTTTCGGCAAGCCGCTGTACCGTCTGCCTGAACGGCTTTAACCACAATGTGCCGCCCCGGCCGCAGCCGCCTGACCGTCTCGGAGACGGCCTCGCTGACGCCGCCTGTCCTGCCGTAAATCCGCCCGGCACGGGACGACTGCTCTTCAGGCTCCGCCGTCAGATGCGCCATGTCGATTTCAAATGCGTCAAACAGGTCCTTCATCTCTTCAAATGTCAGCACAAAGTCGACAATACCCTGAAGGTCTTTTTCCCGCGCTTCCACCTTTTTGGCGATACACGGCCCGATAAAGACCGTGACGGCTTTAGGGTCAAGCCGTTTGAGAACACGCGCGCAAGCCACCATCGGTGAGACGAGGTCTGGCAGATGCGAAACGAATTGTTTATAGCCGCGGCGCACCATGGCAATCCAGATTGGGCAGCAGCAGCTCGTGAGCATATAGTCGGTATCGGTAATAATCTCCCGGTCGAACAAAAGAGCCTCTTTTAATGTCAGAATATCGGCAAACAGCGCGACCTCCGCCATGTCGGCAAATCCGATTTTTTTAAAGGCACACCGCAGCCGCCCGGCACTGGCGGCCTCCCCGAATTGGCCGATAATCGATGGTGCAACCATCGCGTAGACGGTACCGGGCGCTTTTTTAACGGCTTCAAGCACGGGCAGAATATCTTTGCTTTGCGTCAGTTTGCCGCTCTTGCAAGCCTGAATACAGGCTGAGCAGCCAACGCAGAGGCTCTCGTCAATCATAAGCGCCCCCGTTTCATCACGCCGGATGGCCTTATAAAGGCACGCCGCGGTGCAAGGGGCCTCTTCCCCGTCCTTGCAGTCGCAGGGGCTTTGCTGCCAGACGGGCGCATGTTTTTCAGGATGCAGGAGCTTGTCCACCAGGTGTGCGTCAGTTTCGGTCACGGTCGCCTCGCCTTTGACAGCCGATTTTAGCATCTGTTTGTAGAGCTGATTGAAGGATTCCATATCTTCGCTTCCTTATATCTTTATACGACATATTATCGAAATTTTAACCGCGTGCTTCATAATCATGCATTAAACATGTCGGGCTGGTATGATAAGTGTCCTTTCTGCATTTTTCGAGCCAATTCCATTATATGCCGGTCTTGTCGTGTTTGCAAGGCTGCGCAAATCGTCGCTTTATCCATCCAATTCCTGCCGCCCCGTTTTAATCAGCCCGAGAAATTGCTAGCTTTCAGAACAAGAAACACAAATTTACAATAAGTTTACACTTTATTCAACTCATTGACGGATTTATTGGAGATAATATAAACAGCAGGTTAACACCATCAACCGCCTGAAACGGGGGTCATCATATGAGCGCAGCGCATTCCGCCGCCGGCGCATCACCGAAAAATAAAGCCAAGGCCGGTGCGGGTGATACCGCGCCCGTTCAAGCAAAGGGCATGGAGCGGCTTCGAAAAATTCGCATCAAATGGCCGCATCTGGTCGCCGTCATCCTGATTTTTGCTATCTTGATTGTCGGGACAATTCTCGTCATCTCCAGAGCCTCTAAAGTTGATACGTCCCACGTCATTTTACCCAGCCAGGTATTGCAGCTATAAGCAAAAACGGCGCACCGATTCTATGTCGGCGCGTCGTCTTTTTCCGGCAGCTTGACAAAAGTAAGCGCGTATTCCCCGGTGACGGGGTCTTTGTCGCGGTAATCGGCGTACACCAGCACCTTTTCGGAACAAAGCAGCGCATACCCGCGGCGGGTACCTTTTGGGTTTTGTGCTAAACCTTGTGCCATTTCAGCGTCTCTGAGTCGGTTGACAGCCTTTTTAAATCGATCATCGTGCATTTTAAGCATGGACGGCAGCTTACCGGATACGTTCGTCGCCAGCCTGTCGCAAACCATCCGGTCGCGCAAAACAGCGCCGTCAACGCCCGGCAGCGCCGAGAAAAAATTAAGGATTCTGGCTGTCAGCTCGTCAAGTGACGAGCCTTTTTTCATATATGCGTTAAGAAATTCCCCGGCTTTTGAAAAAAGTTCAAACGGCGTCAGCCCGCTTTGCTTAAGGACATAGACGAGTGTCCGCCGAAAACGCCCGCTGTTATAGAGTCGTTCCAAGGCCTCTGCCGTTTGTTGCAATACATCAAAAGCGGCCGGGGTCAGCCACGGCGTCATCCTCACTTCATACGGCGGTACCAATGAGAAGCGGCATACGTCAACAAGCGGGTCTTCCCGGAGCGGTGCGCCGTGGAGGAGCTTTAAAAACCCTAGCTGCAGCACATGCGGCGAGAGAGCAAAGGCTTTGTTGAAACTCTCGGCGAAGCACTGTAAATCTTCAAAGGGAAGCCCCGCAATGAGGTCAATATGAATGTGGATGTTGCCGAGTGCTGTAAGGCGCTCGATGTTATGCTTAAGGCGGGCACAATCCGTCCGCCTGTTGATGGCCTCAAGCGTGGGCGCATGAAAGCTTTGCAACCCGATTTCAAACTGGAACAAACCCTTCGGCGCCGCCGCCAGCACATCGAGTGTCTCGTCGTCCAACAGTTCCCCGGCAATTTCAAAATGAAAAGAGACGCCTTCCGGAATTCCCTTTCCGGCGTGTCTGATTAGAAACTGAAAAATCGTCCGCGCGCGGCGCTTGTCAGCGTTAAACGTCCTGTCAACGAGCTTAACGGTCTGCGTGCCGCTGTTTGCCAAAAGCAGCATATCCCGCTTTGCCCGTTCCAGATTAAAAAAGCGAACAGTGCCAGTCCTGCCGGACAGGCAGAAGGCGCAGGCAAACGGGCAGCCCCGGCTCGTCTCCAAATAAGCGATCCTTCCGTTTAGCGCCATGAAATATGCCTCGGTATACGGATTGGGCGGGTCGTCGGACGCGGCATACGGTGGTGCGATGGCGACACCGCCGCCGCTCCTATAGCAGAGGCCGGGAATACCGGCTGTGCTGCCGCCGGAGGTAAGCGCTGTCAGAAGCCGCGCGAAGGGCATTTCGCCTTCCCCGGATATGACGTAGTCCACGAGCGGCTCGTCACGCAGAATATCTCCGGTGTTATAGCTGACCTCCGGGCCGCCGAGAATGATAACGGCGTCCGGCAGCGCATTTTTGATGACAGGCAGCAGCTTTTTGATAAACGCGATATTCCAGATATAGCAGGAAAGCCCGAGAACGCCCGGGCTTTTTTCAATGATTCGCGCGGCAACAGCCGCGAGCTCTTCATTCACTGTTCCCTCAACAACTTCGGCTGAGACCGCGCCGTCACCAAACGTTTCAAGCCCCGCCAGCAGATACCACGGTGCGAGTGACGCGTGGATATATTTTGAATTGATGGCGGCGATAACGGCGTGCAGGCAACCTCCGCTCATGCTTGTCGGCCTGCTTTATCACGCTTTTTCATGGATAGCGATATCCGTTTTTTTGCCTGATCGACGCCGAGCACGGTGACGGTGACAACGTCGCCGACTTTGACGATCTCCGACGGGTGTTTAATATAGCGGTCGGTGACCTCAGAGATGTGCACCAGCCCGTCCTGATGGACGCCGATGTCGACGAAAACACCAAAGTCAATGACATTACGCACCGTTCCGGTCAGCTCCATGCCCGGCATTAGGTCACTCATGTCCATCACATCCGTCCGGAGCATCGGCGGCGGCAGCTCGTCTCTCAAATCGCGCCCCGGCTTTTGCAGCTCTCGGACAATATCGCGCAGCGTCGGAACGCCGACGCCGACAGCCGCAGCCGCCTGCGTTTCCCCATATTCCGTAACGCGCGCGCCAAGCGCCGCAAGGCCAGCCTTGTCCGCCATTGTAAGATTCAGCAACGTCAAAAGCTGTTCCGCCGCCGCGTAGGACTCGGGATGCACACCCGTATTGTCGAGAACGTTTTTCCCGCCAGGGATGCGCAGAAAGCCCACAGACTGCTCATAAGCCTTCGGCCCCAGCTTCGAAACCTTTTTAAGCTCCGGCCTGCTTTTAAAATGCCCTTGTTCGTCGCGGTAAGCGACGATATTCTTCGCAACCGTCGCGTTGAGACCCGAAATATAGGTCAGTAAATACATTGAAGCAGTATTCAAATCAACGCCGACGTTGTTGACGCAGTCCTCTACAACGCCGCCGAGCGCATCGTCGAGCCGCGCGGGCGGCATATCATGCTGGTATTGGCCGACGCCGATGGCTTTTGGGTCGATCTTCACAAGCTCGGCCAGCGGGTCAAGAAGCCGCCGCGCGATGGACACGGCACTTCTTTGCGTCACATCGAAATCGGGGAACTCCTCCGCCCCCAGCTTCGACGCCGAGTAGACAGACGCCCCTGCCTCGCTCACCACCATGTATCCGACGGGTCGATCCAGCTCTGAAATCAGCTCGGCGATAAAAAGCTCAGACTCCTTGGAGGCTGTGCCGTTGCCGATGGCAATCGCGTCAACCTTGTGCTTTTCAATGAGCCTTTTCAGGTCGCGCTTGGCTTCCTCCGTCTTTTTCTGCGGTGGCGTGGGGTAGACAACCGTTGTGTCAAGCACCTTGCCCGTCTCACTGACGACGGCAATTTTGCACCCCGTTCGGTAGGCGGGGTCAAGCCCCAAAATGACCTTGTTTTTAACGGGTGGCTGCAAGAGCAATGGCTTTAAATTCAGCGCAAACATCCGGATGGCCTGTTCAGAGGCTTTGTCCGTCAGCTCCCCCCGCACCTCGCGCTCGACTGACGGCGCGATGAGCCTTTTCCAGGCGTCCTCGGCACATGAAGCAACTGTCTCCGTCGTCACGGAACCGGGGACTGCAAAAGCGTCAACGAGAATTTTTATCGCTGAATCGTCGTTCAGTTCAATTCCGACCTTTAGAAAATCCTCTTTTTCGCCCCGGTTGATCGCCAATATCCGATGGCTCGGTATCCGGCTGACAGGCTCTGAATAATCGGCATACATTTCATAAACGGATTTCTCCGCCTTCACCGCTTTTGAAACAAGCCTGCCTTCCCGGTACAGCAAGGCGCGCAGGTGCTTACGGCATGCGGCATCGTCGGAGATTTCCTCGGCGACGATGTCCATCGCGCCGGAGAGCGCCTCTTCCCATGTTGTAACACCTTTCTCGGCGTCGATATAGGGGGATGCGATATCAGCAAGGCTGCCTTTTTTTAGGCGTTGCGCCAAAACGATTTCCGCAAGTGTCCCCAGCCCTTTTTCCCGCGCCATTGTCGCGCGTGTCCGGCGCTTTGGCCGGTAGGGGCGATAAATATCCTCAACCTCGGATAGCGCCGCCGCGCTATCTATGGCTGCCCTCAAGTCATCCGTTAGCTTCTCCTGCGCGGCGATACTCTCCTTGACCTCTTCCTTGCGCTTTTCAAGACTGCGCAGATACGTTAATCGGTCGCTTAATTCCCGAAGGACCTGGTCGTCGCAGGAGCCTGTCATCTCTTTGCGGTAGCGGGCAATAAACGGAATGGTGTTCCCGTCGTCAAGAAGTGAAATAATATTGGCCACATGCTCAGGCTTCAGCTTAAACGCGGCGGCCAGCAGCGATTTGATATCCATACGTTACCTCATGTCATTTGTTGATAAGGATTATAGCATACCCGGGGATAAAAAGCGCCTGTATCGAAAAAGCATGAGACATATTTGCTTTTTTGAGTAGTCACCGGCGGGCATGACGACGAAGAGGAACAGAGGCGATATGACGCTTCTGTTCCTCTTATGCGTTTCAGTTTAGCTGCGACGGTACTGAATTCTAGGCTGTTCTGTTGCGATTGCGGTCGATTCTGTCGAGAACCGGGACAAGAATGGCAACAACTACGGCGGTAATGATGATTTCCCACACCATATAGGTGCCGTTATAGGTCAGCGAATACAGCCACACGGGCGTCCCTTCGGGGGCGTAGCTGCCCCAGATGAGGATGCCGCTGAAAAAATGGCAAGTTAGCCGCAAGACTGTGACGGCCACAGCACCCACCGCAGCACTGATCACCTTGTTTTTAAAGGGCTTCCCAAAGAAAGCTGCTGTGCCGAGCACGGTAAAGGCGATAACATAGTCCAGTAAGACGACGCCGGCAAACGCCATAAAGGTCTTGGCCGGGGGCGGGTAGAAGCCGGGGGGCAAAATCATCTGCAAGAGGCTGTATACAAAGGCTGCGGCAAGGCCCCATTTGACGCCATGACGATATGACACGAGGACTAAGGGTGCCATGCTGGCCAGCGTGACGGCGCCGCCCTGTGGAAACTCATAGAGCTTGATAAAGCTCAGCACGACCGACATGGCGATCATCATTGCGCACTCAACTAAAATGAGGGTTGTTTTTCTTTTCATATCCTTCTCCTTTAACAATTTACTGCAACGGTACCTGGCTGGGAGATGCTCGCGCAGAGAAGGCCCCCCGAAGGCGGCATCAGCATGCCTTAAAAAAATAAAGGCACCCTGCAAATGCCGCAGAGTGCGAAAAGCAGTTTTCCTACGCTGGCATTATCCAGATCAGGTCAAGGGTTTCCGGCGTCACGCCGCCGAATCTCAGCCGAGCATTACTCAGCACCCCATATTGAGTTATATTTATTATAGCGCGAAAAAACACCGTGTCAACAAAAAAATACGGGGGAGAAAAATCTCCCCCGTTACTGTTAATGCTATTTGCCGCTGACGCTGCGCTCGGCCATTTCAATGGCTTTTTTAACGATATTGCCGCAGTCACGCGACGAGACGTCGCCCCAGCCGCCGTTTTGAACAATATCGTTAACGCCAAGCTCCTTGGCGATCTCCATCTTCAGATTGTCGGACATGATGCTGTTCCTTCCGCTCATATCGATTCCTCCTCAAACTCAAAAATCTTTCAAAGAAAACTTTCTTGTATCGCGGCTTTTTTCATATCGCGCCAAATAGGCGCACTGCTAGTGTCGGGCAAAATAGAATTATTATGCTGGCAGATACTATTTGTTTCTCTTGATTTTTCAAAGTTTTAATAAAAGTCGGTTGATTTTCTCGCTCGTTGCCGCGCGCTCGGCATAGACCCATTCCGGCTCAAACGACAAATTAAAATTTTTGGAAAACGCATAATACAGCCCCAGCTTCTGATAGTACCGCTCGAAATCTGCCAGCGTCTGCCCCGCCGCCTTCGGCTTATTGATTGCTGCCTCTTTTTTGATAAAGCAGGTCTCCACGTGCTCAAGAAAGTCTGCCAATATCGCCGCGTCACGAACGTTGAAGGGCAGCTTCATGAGCTGAAATTCCGCTTTTTCCGGCAGACGGAAAGGGCGGATGCTATCGAGAATGAGCAGATAGTCCCGCACGTCCATTTTCCGATAATAATCAAGGCGCTCTGCGCTCGTGCTCCAGAGCGCGAGCTTGTCCCGCAGCGGCAGGCCTTGAATACGCATGATGGCCTCGCCGGGGCCTAAAACAGCCTTAATAAGAGGTTCATCTGCCGTTTCGAGATTTTCTTTGAGAAACAAAAAGTCAACGCCCGTTGTGCAGACGTAGCCGACGTCATAGATGCCGCGTCGCCCCGCCCGTCCCGCAATTTGTTTCACTTCCTGCGAGGTGATGTATCGTTTCTCCTCCCCGTCGAACTTCATCAGGTCGGTAAAAATAATCCGGCGAATCGGGAGATTAACGCCCATGCCAATCGCGTCCGTAGTGATGAGCAGCTTACTGTCTCCCTGTATAAAAGCGTGGTACTGCATCCGCCGGACTTCCGGCGGCAGATCGCCGTAAATGACGCTGTTATGAACGCCGCGCTCCTGATAATATTTTGATAGTTCTAAAACGCGCCTTTTGGAAAAAGCCACGAGCGCGTCTCCCCGTTGGGCGTGCTGGAGCGAAAACGGTGCGCTGCAAACCTCCAGCGGCGTGTTACGCCGGTATTCGATGATTTCAACGTCATCCCGGCAGTCCCCAAGAATTTTGAGCAACAGCGCTTTGGCGTTGAACGCCCCGCAGATATGGATTTCGGTGCTTTGAAGCCCCAGCACGGCGCGTGTCCACGCAAAGCCCCGCTGTCCGTCGGCTATCATTTGCACTTCGTCGATAACGGCAACATCATATAACACGTCCAGATCAAGCTTTTCGATCGTCGAGCAGACATGGCGCGCACCCGTTACAAGGATTTCCTCCTCGCCGGTGACAAGATGGCAAGGCACGCCTTCTTGATTCAGCCGCTCAAAATTCTCCAGCGCCAAAATGCGCAGCGGCGCGAGATAAACCCCGTTATCAGCCTGTTTCAACCGTTCAATAGCCCGGTATGTCTTGCCCGTATTTGTCTCCCCAAGGTGCAAAACGACGTGCCGACGCATTTTTCTGGCGTTTTCATATTCGTCCTTCGGGTTGGCCGGGAAATGGCTGTTGAACGCATCTTGAATCATTTTTGGGATATGGCTCGTGAAAAGAACGGACATGATACCGGAGGCTAAATAACCGGCGCGGTCTGTTTTTACAATTTCTTCAAATGTGTAATCGGTGCGTTTTTTCTTGTTGTAATGCGCCAAGAGGCGAGCGGAAATATCGTCGAGCAGGGCGAGATAGCCATTGTAAACCGTATCAAGCTCCGTAAAATCACCGGGTGCCATCTCTTGAAGCGCCTTTATTTTTTTGCGGACACTGGCCTCGTGATCCCAAAGCTTCGAATCCTTCGTGTTTCGGACGAGCGCCGTCAAGTGCGCGAGCTGCCCGCTAATTTTTTCAAATTCCCGCCGTGCTTTCTGCGCCTTTTTCATTAACTCACCGTCCTTAGACAATATCCGTCCGTCATGTTTGTCGGCTGATTGCATCAAGAGTTTAGGCGCTGATAGTATGCCCTGTCATTGCGATTGTTTCCGCTAAATGCGCTTTTTGTCGTAATTGATTATACATCCTTGCAGGCGTTCGTTAATTTGTTAACAAAGATGCAAGATTTTTAGACAATTTTCGTTGACGCCGTCCTCCCCATTCGATATACTGTTATCGATAACGCGATACTTAATAAGGCAAAGGTGGTTTTTATGACCGACAGCGAATTTAAACTCCCCTCTATCTCCGTTCAGACGCTTCGTCGCCTGCCGCTTTATCTCGAGCATCTGAAATCTCTCGACCATGAAAAAACAAAGATCATTTCGTCCCCCGCTATTGCCAGGGCCTTACATTTAAACGAGGTGCAGGTCCGAAAAGACCTTGCCGCCATTAAAAGCGGCGGCCGACCGCGGACGGGTTACTTACTTGAAAAGCTCGTCGGCGACCTGGAGACCTATTTGGGCTACGGCAATATTAATGAGGCGGTTCTCGTCGGTGCCGGTCATCTCGGCCGGGCGCTGCTCTCTTATAAAGAATTTGACAGCTATGGGCTTAAAATTGTCGTTGGCTTTGATGTGGATGATGCTGTCATCGGCACCGAGGTCGCCGGCAAAAAGGTTTTACATATTGGAAAGCTGGAAAGCCTCTGCCGGCGTATGCACATCAATATCGGTATTCTGACAGTTCCCGCCTCGAGCGCCCAGCTTGTCTGCAACATGATGGTTAAGGCTGGCATCCGCGCCATCTGGAATTTTGCGCCCGTTAAGCTTGACGTGCCGGAGCATATCCTTGTTCAAAACGAAAACATGGCCTCATCGCTGGCCGTTTTGTCAAAGCACCTTAAAAAGCGCATCAGCAAATAGCTTTGCAACTTCAATGAATGTTCACCGGGAGGTGTTACAGATGTCAAGATATCATCACAACGAAAAGCATAATACCGTCTACACCGTGACTGCAAACTGTCAGGACTGTTATCGCTGTGTCCGCGTCTGTCCCGTCAAGGCTATCAGTGTGCGCGACGGGCAAGCCTGCATTGAAGATGACCTTTGCATCAAATGCGGTACCTGTGTGCGAGAATGCCCGCAGCACGCCAAAACAATTCGTTCAAGTCTCTATACCGTCAAAGAGCTTCTGGCCTTCGGGCGGACGGTCGCTGTCAGCGTCGCGCCGTCATTTGCCGCCCTGTTTGACGGGCATCGTGCCGCGCGGCTGCCGGCCGCGCTCAAGAAGCTGGGCTTCCACTATGTCTCCGAGACGGCGGAGGGGGCCCTTTTTGTCACAGAGGAAACGCTCAAGCGCACGGGTCACGGCAGTATCTGCACCGCTTGCCCCGCCGTTATCAACTATATCGAAAAATATAAACCGGAATATATCGATAAGCTTGTCCCTGTCGTCTCCCCCATGATCGCGCACGGCCGCCTGCTGAAAAAACGGCTCGGACACGACTGTGCCGTTGTCTTCATCGGTCCGTGCGCGGCGAAAAAGCTTGAGGCGCAGCGCCCGGAAAACGCCGATGCCATTGATGCCGTCATCACCTTCAACGAACTGCTCAGCTGGCTTCAGGAGGAGGGTATCGATCTTGACACATGCCCTGAGGACGGCTTTGAGAGCTTTGGTGATCTCAGCAAGGCACGTCTCTTCCCGCTGCAGGGCGGTCTTTTAAAAACGGGCGACATTGACTGTGACGGGACGAATGCCGATACGATCCATATCAGCGGCGCGCAGGATGTCATCGGGATGCTCGATATTCCACCCGCGCAGTGGTCCTATGCGATTGCCGAACCGCTTTTCTGCGCGGGTGGCTGCATCAACGGCCCCGGCATTACCCTTGATAAGAATATCTTCCTGCGCAAGCAGGATATCATATCTTACGCCGAAAACCGCGCTCTGCCGGTTTTAACAGATATTGACCGCGCCGTCGTCGCAGACGCGACGTTTGAAAACGACATGGTCGACATTTTAAATGATTATGTTGATGAGGAAAAAATCAATCAAGTGTTAGAAGCGCAGGGCAAACTCAACCCAGAGCTGCAGCTCAACTGCGGGGCCTGCGGCTACGAATCCTGCCGCGACAATGCCATTGCCGTTACGCGGGGTATGGCAGAGCCGGAAATGTGCATTCCATACATGCGCCGCCTGGCCCAGCAGCGGACGGACCGTATTATAGAAACAAGCCCCAATGGCGTCGTGATCCTCGACAGCGAACTCAACATCATCCATATGAACCCGGCTTTCCAAAGCATGTTCCTGTGTAACAACGGCATTCTGGGGCGGCGCATTTCATATCTTGTCGACGCCGACGGGTACGAAAAAATGGCCACCGGCGCTGCCGACACATATGAAGCCATTCGAAGCCGCTACGGCAAAAAATATCATGAACAGCTTTATAAGCTGCCTGTTGAGAAGCAGTACGTCGGTCTTTATACGGACGTGACAAGAATCAAGTTTGACGCCAAGCAGATTGATTTAATTAAACGGCAGACGGTTGAGCAGGCCAAAGAGCTTCTGGATCATCAAATCCGCTTTTCGCAGGAGATGGCGCATTTTCTGGGCAAAAGCACAGCCAGAAGCGAGGAACTCGTGACGCGGCTGATGGACCTTTACGAAGAACAGGGGTCGTTTTGAGGTGACGCAACGTGAAGTTTTTTGAGGATACGGTCGCCCAGTCCGTTAAAACGGGAAAAATTATATGCGGTGACGCCTATTTGTGCCGCCGCTCTCTGGACACGACTGATTTCGTCCTCTGTGACGGCATTGGCTCCGGCGTCTACGCCAATATTGCCGCCGTCTCCTGTGCGAGCAGGCTTTTAGAGCTGTTTAAAAGCGGCGTTACATTTCGGCACGCCTGCGAAATGGTTGCCGATTCAATGCATAAGGCGCGTTCTGAATCGATCCCATTTTCTGCTTTTTCCGCCGTGCGCATCCTGCACGACGGGCAGTTTACCGTTTTTACATACGAAGCGCCGGAGCCAATTTACATCATGGACGGGACGGCCTTCGTTCTTAAGATGCACTATTATGCCGCCGGTGACGAGCAAATCGGCGAGGCGTCCGGCACACTCGCCGTCGGGGATACACTGATCCTCTGCTCAGACGGGGTGACGCAAGCCGGGCTCGGCCACGGCTATACGTTTGGTATTGGGTCCGAGGGAATCGCCGATTTTTTAAACAGACAGCTGGCCCGCGGGGCCGACCCGGCCAGTTTGCCGCGTCGCCTCGTTGACATGACGGCGGAAATTTCGAAGGACAAATTTGAAGACGATACGACGGCGGCCTTTTTAAACTGCCGGGATGCTTTTGAAATCACCATGCTCAGCGGCCCGCCGTCCATCAAATCAAAAGATCGGCTTTTCGTCGAGCGGTTCATGCAATCAGCTGGGCCGCGCATCGTCTGCGGGTCGACAACGGCAGAAATTCTCTCGCGCGAGCTCAAACGGGATTTGCTCTTAAAAAGCGCCGGCACCGCGCTTGGCAGCCCGCCGGAATACCAAATGGACGGTGTTGACATGATCACGGAAGGCGCCGTGATCTTAAACCAGATCTACAATATCCTTGGTGAGGACCCCGACTGCTTCTCCTGTGCGTCGCCTGTTGAGCGCCTGTGCGCCATGCTATTAAAAGCGGATGTGATCACGTTTATCGTGGGCCGGTCGGTCAATTCCGCCCATACCGAGCTTGTTTTTAAGCAGCTCGGTATCCGCCCGCGTGACGCGGCGATCCGCCTGATTTCAAAGCGGCTGACGGAAATGGGGAAGCTTATCGTCGGCGAATATTACTAATACATAATCTCACATGAGAAAAAGGCTGCCAGACGCTTAAAACCGCGTCGGGCAGCCTTTCATGATGAAGGTTTAAACTTTGCTGATTTTGAAATCAACGTCTCTCGGCAGCGCCAGTCCGGCGGCAGCCTCAATGCCTTTGATGATGGCCGACGGCACAGGGCACGCTGCATGCTTGCAATACTTTTTAGCCATCTCAAAAATCTCATTTTCGCCATACTTGGATAAGGCGACTTTATAGGGGTCGGCTTCCTTGAGTTCCTCTTCCAACGGCTTAAGCGTGGGGCAAGCCGTTTTAAAATCGATTTTTACTGCTTTTCTCCCGGCCGCTTCGACTTTGATTTCCGATCGCAGACCGCAGACGCCCGGGTTTACCTGTACTTCAACCATCGTCATCATCTCCTTATAGGCAACCTTATTCCAATTGCCCGTCACCGTCTGTGATGAAATCACCGAAATGTGCCGAGCAAACACTGCTTTAAATTTACGCCTATTCCAGTTCTTTGTCCAGCGCTGTTTTAATTTTTTCGGGATCACCGCCGTTTTCGGCGATAATTCGGCTGACCGTTTCGTAACCAAGTCGCGTCGTATAAGCCGTTGCAAAAGCGTGGGAAGCTGACAAAAGCGCAAGGCACCTGTCCCTGTCGGGCTCTAAGCGCTCGATGCATTTCGTCCGGAAGAGGAAAACAGCCCGCTCTAAGAGCTCCAAGCTTTCTAAAAGCGCGTCGGCTATGAGCGGGAAAAAGGCATTAAGCTCAAATTCGCCGTGCGCGGCGGCCAGCGTGATGGCCGTATCGTTGGCGATGACGCGCATCGCCGCCTGCATTGTCATTTCGGGGATGACTGGGTTATATTTCCCCGGCATGATCGTGCTGCCCATCTGCATGGGCGCAAGCTTTATTTCGCCGAGCATGCCGTGCGGCCCGGCATTCATCAGGCGCAAATCGTTTGATATCTTGATGAGGTTAACGGCCAGTGCCTTCAGAAGGCCGGACACTTCGACGAACACGTCGTTATTTTGTGTGATGTCCATCGGGTACTCGGCGGCGGCAAGACCGATGTTTGTCAGGCTGCGCAGCTGCTCAATGACCTCAAAGCGGTATTGGCGCTCGGCATTGTCCGCCCGGCCGACGGCCGTCCCCCCGATATTGACCTGCCGCAGCCGTTCCTCCACCTTATAAAGCCGCCAGCGGTCGCGCGCTATCGCCTGCGCAAACGCTCCAAATTCAGCGCCCAGCGTGATGGGAACGGCATCCATCAGCTCTGTTCGCCCAAGCTTTTTGACGGTGTCAAATTCGTTTTCCTTCTCCTGCAGCGCCGTCTGGAGCTTGGCACACCCATCGGAGAGACCGCGCAAAAGCTCGATAGCTGCGATGCGCAGCGCCGTTGGGTAAACATCGTTTGTTGATTGGCCGCGGTTAACGTCCTCAAGCGGATGAACAGTGTTATAGTCGCCCGGTTTTTTGCCCAGAATGACGAGCGCCAGATTGGCAATGACTTCGTTAACGTTCATGTTTGTTGATGTCCCGGCACCGCCCTGTAAGGCGTCGGTGATAAACTGGTCGTCGGCTTCACCGGCGAGAAGACGGTCACAGGCCGTTATAACCGCATCATAAACGCCGTCTTTGCCGATGCCCAGTTTCCGATACGACAAAGCGGCCGCCTTTTTAACACGGATAATGGCATATATAAGCCTGAAGTTCGTCTTTTTATAGCCGAGCGTGAAATTTTCACGCGCTCGGGCGCTTTGCAGGCCATACAGCGCCTCGTCGTCCAGCTGTATGCTGCCGAGGCTGTCTTTTTCTTCCCGCACAGGCGTTTACCCCTCTCGAAACATATATTGAATGTATATTCATTATATAAAGCCGATTTTACCTAACGGACGTTAAAGGGCCTAAACCCTTGTTATTCCGGGATTTCCGCATGGATGCTCGGAAAAACCTCCAGGCTGCGTTTTAATATCCCCTGCATATAAGCAATAATGATGCCGTAATTCGTGATGGCAACGCCCTGATCAACAGCGCACTTCTGCCGATAGCGGATTTCGCGCTCATTCAGCATGCAGCCGCCGCAATGGATCACGAGCTTGTATTTTGACAAGTCGTCTTCAAACGCCGCGCCGGAGGTAAAATCAAAGTTGAGTTCTTTCCCCGTGTAATTTTTTATCCACCGCGGCAGCTTCACCCGTCCGATATCGTCGCACTGGCGGTGATGGGTGCAGCCCTCGGACAAAAGGATAGTATCGCCGTCACGCAGGTTTTCCAGCGCCGCCGCGCCGCGCACAGCCTCGTGTAAAAGCCCCTTATATCGCGCGAACAGGATGGAAAAAGACGTCAGCGGGATGTCGCGCGGCGTATCGGCAGAGACTTTGGCAAACACCTGGCTGTCGGTTATGACGAGGCTCGGCTTTTTCCCGAGGTTTTCAAGTGTCTCCCTGAGCTCATATTCTTTGACGAC
The DNA here is from genome assembly GCA_022870705.1 of Oscillospiraceae bacterium CM. Classification (NCBI taxonomy): domain Bacteria; kingdom Bacillati; phylum Bacillota; class Clostridia; order Eubacteriales; family Oscillospiraceae; species Oscillospiraceae bacterium JHJ. The sequence continues at coordinate 482,148 of CP072107.1, read as the reverse complement.
GATGGCGACAGCGTCCGCCTCCAGAATGTCACGAATCGTCTGCTGCTGCGGGAGAATAAGCCGCCCCTTGGGCGCGGCTTTGTCAATCGGCGTCACTAAGACGACAAAGTCGGACGGGCTTAATAGATCGCCGACGATTTTGAGCTTTTGATCGTCCGTCGGCGCGAGACGCGCAATTTTTTCTTTCAATGCCTCAATGTTCGTTTGTTTCAGTGCGCTGACGTAGATTTCGTTTGGCAACGGCGTCTCATGCGCCGTCAGGAGGTCTGCCTTATTATAGACAACAATGTAATTGATTTTCTTTTCTTCAAAAAGGGCGATGAGGGCCCTGTCCGCCTCTGTTTTTCCGACGGCTGCGTCGATAACCAAAACGGCGACATCTGTCTTGTTGAGCACTTGCTTCGTTTTTTTAACGCGCAGCTGCCCCAGCTGTCCCTCGTCGTCAATGCCCGGCGTATCAATGATCATCACAGGGCCCATCGGCAAAAGCTCCATGGCTTTATAAACAGGGTCTGTCGTTGTGCCCTTAACGTCGGAAACGACGGCGAGATCCTGCCCCGTCACCGCGTTGACGACGCTGGATTTACCGGCGTTTCGCCGGCCGAAAAAGCCGATATGCACGCGGTCAGATGACGGCGTATCATTGAGAGACATGGCTGTTACCCCCTCTATATATACCCAATTCCGGACGATCATTGGTCGTCCGCTTTGCTGCATCTTTAAAAACGGAAATCCCGTTTGCCGTTTCTGATGTTCTCAAGGTTTTGAATGGCCCGGGCCTTGACCTTTTCGCTCGGCACCTTTTCAATCTCCGCTTTAATAAGCGCCTCGCCGATGGCTCGTGTCTCGGGTGTGGCATAATCGAGCAGGTATTCCTCCAGCGTCATGAGGGCGTTCGGATGGCAGAAGTTCAAAATCTGCCCGCTTTTGCAAAACGCCATAAAGCGGTCGCCCGTGCGCCCTTCGCGGTAACACGCCGTGCAGAAGCTGGGGATATGGCCAAGCTCCATCAGCCAGCGGACGACCTCGTCAAGCGTCCGTTTGTCACTTGTGTCGAATTGCTCTGTTTTCTCATCCTCCGGCTCCGCTTCGCAATAGCCGCCGACGCTCGTGCGGGACGCGCCGCTGATCTGGGAGATACCGAGGCCGAGAACGCGCTCGCGTGTCTCTTGGCTCTCACGCGTTGAAATGATCATGCCCGTATATGGGACGGCAATGCGGATACAGGCGACGATTTTAGCAAACGTCTCATCATCAATGCCGTTGTCAAACGTGTTTGGATCGATATCGTCAGCCGGTTTGATGCGGGGCACGCTGATGGTGTGCGGCCCGACACCGAAAACAGCCTCCAGATGCTCGGCATGCATGAGCTGCGCGGCGAATTCATAGCGGTAGAGCTCCAGCCCGTACAGAACGCCAAGCCCCACGTCGTCAATACCGGCTTCCATGGCGCGATCCATGGCCTCTGTGTGATAGGCGTAATTGTGCTTCGGCCCCGTCGGGTGCAGCTTTTCATAGCTTTCCTTATGGTATGTTTCCTGAAACAGGATATAGGTGCCGATCCCGGCATCCTTGAGCTTTTTATAATCTTCAACCGTCGTTGCGGCAATATTCACGTTGACGCGGCGGATTGCGCCGTTTTTATGCTTGATGCTGTAAATCGTTTTGATTGACTCTAGGATGTACTCAATCGGGTTGTTCGCCGGGTCTTCCCCCGCCTCAAGCGCCAGGCGCTTATGTCCCATATCCTGCAAGGCCATCACCTCGCGAACGATCTCGTCCTGTGTCAGCTTCTTTCGTGCAATGTGCTTGTTTGTCACATGATACGGGCAGTAAACGCAGCCGTTGATGCAGTAGTTTGAGAGGTATAACGGTGCGAACATGACAATGCGGTTGCCGTAAAAATCGTCTTTAATCTGCTTGGCGAGGGCAAAAAGCTCGTCATTTTTCTCCTTGATGTCGCAATCGAGCAAAACAGCGGCTTCGCGGTGCGTGAGGCCTTTACGCTCCTTCGCTTTTTGAATAATGCTGTCGATGAGCGCGGCGTTAGACTTGTTGGCCTCCGAATAAGCCAGCGTATCAAGAACCTCCTGGTGGTCGATAAATTCTTCCGCTTTTAATGACTTTGGGTTATACATGGCACTGTTCCTTTCTGACAAGCGTCTTCCGCCGTATGATCGTTTATTTTTTTATAATCGCCTCTGGCGACGACGATGCGGTATCCAATGCTTTCAACGCGCCGTGACATACAGCGAACGCACTCGGCGGCTTCGTCACCCGTACAGATTTTATTGTCGTATAAGAGGTACTTGTTCCGGACGTCAATCGGCGAGAGGTTTGGCATGACGACGTTGGCGCCCGCAAGAATCCCTTTTTCCCGCCCTTTCGGGTGAATCGTCCCGAGGGCTGTCGTCGCAGGGAGCAAAACGCTTGGGAGCATGAGGCGGATGATGGCCAAAAGATAAAGCGTTAGTTCCAATGCTCCCGCTTGTTCATCCTTAAACGGCGTGTCGTGGTGCGGGATAAAAGGCCCAATGCCGACCATCTGGGGGTCAAGCGCCTTGATAAACAAGAGGTCGTCAATGATGGTTTCCGTTGTCTGCTGCGGCGAGCCGACCATAAAACCGCAGCCAGCCTGAAACCCGATGTCTTTCAAATTGTAAAGGCATTGCATTCTGTCCTCAAAGGCCATGTCCGCCGGATGCAGCGCCGCGTAATGACACGGATTTGCCGTCTCATGGCGCAGAAGGTATCGGTCAGCCCCGGCTTCTCGAAACGCTTTGTACGTCTCATAGCTCTTTTCACCGACGGAGAGGGTCAGCGCGCAGTCGGGGTAACTCGTTTTAATCGCGCGGATGATATCGGTCATCTTTTCATCCGTATAAAACGGGTCCTCGCCGCCCTGCAGGACGAAGGTGCGGAAGCCGAGCGCGTAACCGCTGGCGCAGCAGCTGAGAATTTGATCCTTCGTCAGCCGGTATCGCTCGCAGTTTTTGTTGCTCCGGCGGATACCGCAGTAATGACAGTCGTTTTTGCAGAAGTTTGTAAACTCAATCAGCCCCCGCATATAAACGTCGTTGCCATACACGCTCTGACGGACGTGGCGTGCTCGCTCAAAGAGGTACGCCGCCGTCTCGTCGTCACGTTTTTCAATCAATGTTTTGAATTCCTCGCGGCTGAGGACTCTGTTTTTTTCCAGTTTGTCAACGAGTTCTTTCATATCAATCATCCTGTTTCGAAATTACATTTGAATAAGCTGTTTTCGCGCTGACACCGGCAAGACGCCCGATTTTGCCGGACAAGGCGCTGATCACATCCTGCGGCGCGTCGACGGCGATGCTGATAACGCTGATGTTTTTCTTGCGGTACGGCAGCCCCATTCTGCCGATGATAAATTCGCCGTATTCATGCAAAACACCATTGAGCCGATCAACCGAATCGCTGTTTTCAACGATGATCCCAATGACGGCAACTCTCGTCTCCATGTCATATCCCCCCGGCATTCAAAATAAAAAATGCGCCCCGAAAGGCGCATTGATTCCACAAACAATCAAATAGAGCCTTCCACTTCAGAACAAATCTTCGTGTCAGTTGCAGTTAAGCCTTCACCGTCGGACAATTCCACCGGTTCAGTGATTTTATTGTAGCACTTCCCTGGCAATATTGCAATATTATTGTTCAATATTGTTAATAAAATAACGAAATATACGTGGCTGATTTCCGTTAAAATTAACAGGCGGTGTGTTGGCACCGCCTGTTATTCGTCCTTATCCGATAACAAATGAAAAACTTCCTGTGTGGCATCAAGGAATTTATCAAGCGCGACATGCGTCATTTCGCCGGTACCAATACCATAGCGCAAGCGCGTTAAATAGCGAAACCATTCGGAAATGTCCGTCTGTGCCGTGTCGCTCCAACCAGTTCGGATGTTCATACTCGCCCATATGAGATTACAGCGTGTATTAACCTCCTGCAGCGTCCGGTTTTTTGCCGGTTGTCTCGCTGGGTCTTCAGCCAGGCGGATGATCATTTTTACCTTATCTTCTGGTAATTTCTCCGGCTGGACGCCGTTTAAGCGCTTTTTTGGGCCGTCGTCACGTTTGGCGGACGGCAGCTTATGTGCCGCTGCCTTTTTGCGAGCGCCTAGGGCGGCCAAAAGCATCTTTTCATCCGGGGACAACCGTTGGCTGCCCGCACCCTTTTGATCCGTGCCTTTATTAAACACCGGCAGCGGAAATTGCGGCACCTGAAAGGCCGCCTGCTGTTCCACAGCGGCAGAGGCGGGTGGCGTAACCGGCTCGGCTGGGATTTCCGGCGTCTCCGGCTCCGGCGGCGGTGCGGGTGGGGCTTCCTTCCGGGAAGTATATTTCAATCTCTGCCATTCAGTGCCCTCGCGTTTTAAATAAAAGCCCTTTTCGAGCAGCATGTCAAACTCCAGGTCCAAGACGGCCTTGAACCCGCTTGGCTGGTATACGGCGCTTGGCAGGTTGCCATATTTGCGGCTGAGCTGGTAACACTCCTCCAGCTCCGGCGGCTCCAAATCCGCCAGAAGATTGATGGCCGCACCGGCCATCTGATCCTGCACGCACCGCGCGCCGACAAGCGGCTTTCGCGCTTGAAGCTTTTTTGTGCGGGTCTCGATCGCCGGTTCCATCGCATTGACAGCGTTTTTTAAAAGCGTCTGCGCCTGATTTAAAAAAGCCGCCGTCGAGACGTGATTTTTCGGCAGGTCCTCGTTTTGATATCCCAAGGCGGCTGACAAACGCATGAATGCCAGATCAAAATAGAGCTTTTTCGCCTTGTGAACCGACATATCCGCCGCCGGGCCGTCATAAATAAAAGCCATTTTCTTGATGGCATAAGCCTGCATCCTGAGGAGATTGGACCACTGGTTGATGGCGCTGCCCATTTTGTATTCGGTGATACGCTCAAAAATGGCCTTCCCAAGGCTGTCCTGCGCCGTGATGTTCTGCACCCAAAGCGCCTCTAAGCCGACAGCCTTTTCCGTGCAGATATGCTCAATCACGCAATCGAGTACGATCTGATCAAAATCACTGCCGCGCAGCGCTTTGCAATACGGGTGGCAATTTTGCAGATACTCTTTTAAATGCGGGGCTTTGCCAAGAAAAACGTCCGGCGTATCTTTGCTATACGCACCAATGCACTGCTCCTGAAAGTAGCGCAGGTCGAAATCAGCAAATCGCAGAAGCGTCAAGCCAAGCTGCATTTCCTGTATGGAATTGTTAGCTGGAACTGAAAATGAAATAACATCTTTCATGTGAAGCACCAGTCTGATAGAAATTTCTGCCACGATGCGTCCATCATAGCATAGCGCCTGTTTGTTTTCAACATGGAGAACAGATGGTTGTTTTTTTCAATAATCCGTATTATAATTTCAACAATATTTTACAAATTCTGAAGGCAGGTTCTCATCATGACTGTATTGAATGAATCCGACATGATAAAACAGCTCAGCGATATCATTTTAAAGGCTGGCGCCAATTTGTTCAAGGCCACAAAATATCTGTACGCGATGACAGCCGAAAACTATTATCGCTGTGATATCAAGGATTTCTTCAAGGTCATTTTGAACAATATTTTCAATGCTGACATATTAAAGGCGTTTAATATCACCATTGACAGCGACGCGTGCGGTCTTTTGAATACACGGGAATATTTTGAGCTTTTTCCGCTTGTCATTTACAGCTTCGCCGTGCGCCTGCCCGCCCTTTGCCAGGGCAACCCGGGCACAACACCTCTTACGCACAAGCAAATCACCGCCATCTATGAAGCCGTGCTTGAGCGCGGTATCGCTAAAAGCACCCATATCCCCGAGACGTTTGACGATATTCTGGCCGCCGTTAAAAAGGGGAAAGACGTCTCCCCGTACACCGCCGAATGGTTCCGGACATATATCTACACAACCGTGCCGGACCTTGCCGACATCACAAACAGAAATCTTTATTTCATCGGTGCGTCAGACATTTTGTTTCCGCTTTACTACATGTGCCTTGAAAACGAATTTCAGGCGTGCCTCCAGCGCCTGACGGATACGGGCGCGCCCACCGTCGCACATTGACTTTCGTCCTACCAAACGATATAATCTCTTTGCCTTTTCCGATAAATTCCGGCAGAATTCGAGTCTTTCGATAACCGTTTTGGAGTGATATCGATGTATTTTGGAAGCGTCCGTTTTTTTCGTCACCTGATTCTTTCCGTTCTGGCTCTTCTTATTGTCGTTCCTGTTTTTTTTGCCATTTTCTTCGGCATCCGATACAATCACGCAAGGCATGAGCTTGTCCAGCTGCAAAACAGTGCGGGCTTGCCTGCCATGAACACACAGGATAACGACGATATGCAAAACCAACTCCAAGCGCTTCAGACGCAAATAACGGATGATGTCATTGTCAAACTGGCCACGCTCCAGAACCAGCTTGATGAACTGTCCGGTCAGACCGCCACAATTAACAACAAGCAGGCATCGATGCAGCAGCAGCTGACGAACGTTATCAAAACACAAACGGCTTCACTGCGTCGTCAGCTTGAAGCTGAAATTGACCAAAAAACGTCTGAGCTCATGAAAAAGATAAATGACATCGGCGGCACATCGTCTGCCGCACCGGCACCATAAGCGCAAAAAACGCTAAAAAAGGCCGTTAAATCATTTTTTTCGCGCGATTTCTTTCATTCCGGTCTAGACATTCGACATCAAACATGATACTGTGACAGTAATCACATTGGAACAGGAGAACGCTTATGGGGTTAAGGGAAAATTTTAATCTCGCCATGAAGGATCTTCTCAACAAGGGCGGTCTTGTGGGCTCCGAGATGTCGGAAAGCGCGAAATCGAATTCTGAACTTAATTCTTTCCTGGATGCGCCGTCGTTCAATTCAGCGGATACGAATCATTCGGGCAGTTTCGGCAAATCTGTTTACGACCAGGAAGCGGATACGGCGCCACCGCGTACGGGCGAAGCCAACTGGCAAAGTCCGCCGTTTGAGGATGAACCGGCGTTTAACGCGCCGAATGCCGCGCCGAGAGAAGCCGAATACGGCCAGATGTTCCGCCAGGCCGAGGAAATGACGACCATTTCAAAAAATACGATCATCGTCGGTGATATCAAAACACTGGCGAATATCACGATTGAAGGCAACGTCCGCGGCAAGGTGGATGTCATGAAGGACGCGAACATCCGCGGCATGCTCATCGGCGACCTCACCTGTAATAATTCCGATATCAGAGGCTCGTCCATTCAAGGCAATATCCTGACGAAGGGCAGCTCGTATATTGATAACGATTCCATTCTCTTGGGTGACCTGACGGCGCAGTTTGCCAGTATTGATGGCAAGGTCAAGGGCAATATTGAAATCGGCAGCAAAATTGAATTGCGCCGTAACTCCATCGTCGCGGGCAACATCAACACGAATACCATCGCCATTGAAGACGGTGCGAATATCAGAGGTTACATCAATACGGCGTATTTAAACGAACAAGGTGACAATGCCTTCCCGAAGCAGGTTGTCATTAACAGTGACGTTTCGGAATAATATCGTATATAGTCAAACGCAAGCACATAATAAACAGAAAAACAGCCCCCATCCATTGGGGGCTGTTTTTTTGCGCCTTTATATCGCGTTGCCGCGATGGCTGCTGCCGACGGCTGATTTCCGAATAAAATCGATCGGGATCACTGAGAAAGCAAGGATCAATACAAACTGCAGCTCCGCGTAGCGAAGCCCTGTCGTCCGAAAAATGCTGCCACCGTAATAAATAATAAGCAGCTGAATAACGGTTACAAACAGCATGATCGCCAAAAACGCTTTGTTTTTCCAGATGTGAGCCAGCAGGTTCAGGCGTGTCGTGCGCGCGTTGAAGCTGTTGAACACGCCTGCAAAGATAAACATCGCGAAAAAAGCCGTCATGAAGAATTCATCCCCTGTCCCGTGACTATACATAGTACGGATGGCAGGCAGCTTCAAGAAGAGAACGCACAAGATCGTCGTGTACAGCCCGCCGACGAGGATCTGGTTAACCATATAGCGGTTTATTATTGGTTCGTCACGCCGTTTTGGGCGCTCGGCCATGTATTCCTTTAACGGCGCTTCTCCGGCAAAGGCAAGCCCGGCCAGCGTATCCATTACCATATTGACCCACAGCATCTGCAGTACGGTGATCGGCGCGCTGATGCCGATAAACGGCCCAATGACGGAGATGGCGACGGCGCAAAGATTGATCGTCAGCTGGAAGATGATAAACTTACGAATACTTTTAAAGATCGTTCGGCCGTAAAGTACGGCCTTAGCGATGGACTGAAAATTATCATCGAGGATCACGATATCCCCGGCCTCCTTGGCAACCTCCGTGCCGCTGCCCATGGCAAAGCCGACATCGGCCTTCTTTAAAGCCGGCGCATCATTAATGCCGTCTCCCGTCATACCGGCTACGAGGCCAAGCGACTGCGCGGCAGCTATGAGGCGGCTCTTGTCAGACGGGACGGCCCGTGCCACAACGCGCAGGTGATGCAAGGCGGCTTTGAGATCGGCATCGCTCATGCGCTGGAGCACATCACTGGTAATGATGGCGCGGCTATCACTGCCTTTTACAAGGCCCACTTCACGGGCAATAGCCTCAGCCGTCTGCCTGTTGTCACCCGTGAGCATGACGACCTGAATCCCGGCTGCTGTCACCTGCCGGATGGCGGCAGCGGCTTCACGGCGCACCGCATCCTGAATACCGGCAATGCCGACAAGTGTCAGCATGCCGCCGGACTCATCCATCGAAAACGACGTGTCCCCCACGGCAACAGCAAGCAGGCGCACGGCGTTTTTGGCTGCGTTATCCATCAATTGCTGAATTTTTCCCTGATCGGTCAGTTTTTTTTTGATGCCGTTTTCATCGAAATATGATGTGCAGCGCGGCAAAAGCAGCTCCGGTGCGCCTTTTACAAGTGTGCACGTCTCGTCTCCCCGAATGTGTGCCATGGAATATTTGTTGGCACTTGAAAACGGCACACTCGACACGATTTGGACGTGATCCGCCAAAAGGCGCTCCGCCGTGACAAATTCCAAAAGCGCCCGTTCCGTTGCGTTGCCGCCGACGGCGCACTTTTTACGGCCGTCAAACGATGCGCCGCTGTTGAAAACGCTTGAAATCCGAAGGAGCCCCCCGAGGGGCAGCCTGCCAAGCTTCTGAAACCCGTCATAGACCGTTCCGTCACCGCCTGCAAAAAACTTGACCTTCAGTTTCCCTTTTGTCAGCGTTCCCGTTTTGTCGGTAAACAGAATGTTCAGGTTACCGGACGTCTCAATACCCACGAGCTTTCGGACGAGGACATTGTCTTTAAGCATGCGTTTCATGTTTGACGAGAGGACAATGGTTATCATGAGCGGCAGTCCTTCCGGGATTGCCACAACGATAACGGAAATGGCAAGCGTCGCCGCGTGGATAAGATGCCCCGCCATGGCTTTCGGCGCGCAGAGCGTTTGAAGAACCGCATCAAGCCTGAACGCGTTGGAGATGACGAGGGCATTGAACAGGTCGGCAAGCGCAACAAGGGCCGCGCCGATATACCCAAGCTTGCTGATGGTCTGCGCCAGTTTGCCAAGGCGCAGCTTTAATGGGCTCTCCCGCACATCTGCCTGCACGTCGAGCGCCAGCTTGCCGTAAAAGGTTCCCGTGCCGACACTGAGAACCCGCATGATTGCCTCACCGGAGCAGACGATGCAGCCGCGGAACAGTCGGCTTTTACTGTCAAAATCCCTGCCCGCGCTTTCACCCGCGTCATCCGGCTTTTTAAATACCTCTTTGCTCTCACCGTTGAGCGGCGATTGGTCGACATAAAGTTCACCACTTGCCATAAATCCATCTGCTGGTATACGGTCTCCCGCCTGCAACAGAACATAATCTCCGACAACAACGTCGCTGACCGGCAGCTCGATAAGCCCGTCGGCCCTTTTCACACGGCACTTTGTTTTCAAGGCCTCCTCCTGCAGTTTTTCAAAAGCCGATTCACTGCCGTATTCCGACAGTGTTGAAACAAAGGTGGAAACCAAAATGGCAGCCGCGATGCCGATCGTCTCATACCAGTTGAAGTCCCGCAGACGGATGACGATGTTGACAACGAGCGCGACAAGCAGAATCTTGATAATCGGGTCGCCGAAATTCTGTAGAAACTCTTTAAAAAAACTGTGCTTTTTCTGGCTGACGAGCGCGTTGTCACCATATTGCTCTTTTGAACGGCGCACGTCCTTTTCGCTCATTCCTTTGATTCTGCCGATCAGCTCTATCGTGTTTTGATGCCTCATACGCGGTCCCTCATTTGAAATTGCTTCTGCTTTTGTCACAACCCCTCGGGGTAAATGACTGTCTATAAAATATATGAAGGGGTTGTCTTGATATGTTTCAAATATTGCTGGTGTCGGCGCTCTGTCTTGACGCGTTCTCAGCCAGCTTTGCCTACGGCGTGAGCCGGACAAAAATTCCCCCGGCGGCCGTCATCGTCATCAGTGTCGTATGTACGGGTATCCTCGCCGCCTCAGCGGGGCTGGGCGGGGCCGCAAAAAGCATTATTCCGCCAGCCGTCGGGACGATTGTTTCCTTTGCCCTTCTGCTCATCATCGGCCTTGTCAAATGCTTTGAATTTTCTCTCAAGCGCTTCATTGCCAAAAAAAGCGAAAACAGGCTCAACATGAAGCTCTTTGACCTCCATATCGTCCTGACCGTGTATGCCGACACCGACAAAGCCGATCTGGATAACTCCAAAACGCTCTCCGTCCGGGAGTCTTTTTATCTGGCACTGGCCTTGTCGCTGGACGGTTTCGCCGCGGGCTTTGGCTGGGGCCTTGCACATGCCGGCAGCCTGACGCTCATCGTCCTCTCGCTTTTATCCAACCTGCTCGCCGTCACGCTCGGCTGTCTCCTTGGGAGGCTCCTAACGAACATGACAAAGCTTGATCTGTCATGGGTCGGTGGTGTCCTCCTCATTGTTTTGGCCGTTTCAAAGCTTCTGTTTTAAGACCTTGGAAAAAGGGGCAGCCACGGACATCAAATCCGGGGCTGCCCTTATCATTTTGTTGAATCCGCTAAAACATGGTGACGACGAGTGAGGCCGTCAGACCGATTAAAATGACTATCGTCGCCCAGGCGATGAGATTCGTCAGCGGTTTGTTGACGTATGGCCCCATGACCTCTTTTTTATTGATGATCAGTACCATGCAGATAAGGACGATTGGCAGCATGATACCGTTAATGCGCTGAGACCAGAGCGATATCTGAATCAGCGGCGCGTTTGGAATCAGAATCATACCGGCCGACAGCGCGATGATGCCGGTATACAGCCAGTAAAACTGCGGTGCCTCTTCCCACGTTTTGTCGATTCCCGCTTCATAACCAAATGCCTCACAGACGTAAAAGGAGACGGAAACAGGCAGGATGACAGCGGCAAAAATTGAAGCCACAAAAAGGCCGAACGCAAAGACCTGTGATGCCAAAGCGCCCGCAACAGGGGTGAGCGCCGCCGCCGCGTCAACCGCGTTTGCAATCACAACGCCCTTAACATGAAGCGTCGAGGCGCAGGAGACGATGATGAAGAACGCAACAATGATGGTACAGAGGCAGCCGATCAAAACATCGAGCTTTGACCATTTCAGGTCCTTGACGCGCAGCTGTTTTTCAATAACGGACGACTGCATGTAAAACTGCATCCATGGCGCGATCGTCGTGCCGACGAGGCCGATGATGGTGGCGATGTAAGAAAAATTGGATTCGACTTCCGGCTTAATAATGGATTGGCCGATAGCGCCCCAGTCCGGCTTGCCGAGTAGCGCCGCAGCGACATAGATAAACAGCGCTAAACAAAAAATCAGAAAAATCTTTTCGGCAATCCGATACGTTCCTTTGACGACGATAAACCATACGCCGGCGGCAACGAGCGGAACGGAGATATACTTGCTGACACCGAAAATCTCCATGCTCCCGGCGACACCGGTAAACTCCGTCATGGTGTTCATGATATCGGCACCGAGCAAAAAAATAACGATGAAAAAGGTGATCTTTACGCCGGTGTTCTCCCGGATTAAGTCGGCCAAGCCCTTGCCTGTCACAATCCCCATCCGCGCGTTCATCTCCTGCGTAACAAACAGGACAATAAACGCGGGAATCAGTGTCCAGATGAGCTTATAGCCATACAGCGCCCCGGCAACAGAATACGTCGTAATGCCGCCGACGTCGTTGTCCACACTGCCCGTAATAATCCCGGGCCCAATAATGGCAAGGAAGAAGGCAACGTTTCTCCAGAACTTCTTCTTTTTAACACTGCTGATAAAAGCCGTCATAACGCCTCTCCCTTAAACCTTTCTTTTTCTGGCTCTGAGGAGATTGTAAACGATGTCATCAATGACGACCATGCCTAAAAGCACCATGTCCTTGTCAACGACGGGGACGGCAAGCAGATTGTATTTGGAGATGATTTCGCCGATCGATTCAATATCGTCCGTGTCGCGGACGAAGATCATCTTCGTGTTCATAATTTCATCGATGATCGTCTCCGCCTCGGAGACAACGAGGTCACGGAGCGATACCGTCGCCGTCAGCTTCTCGCTCTCGTCAACGATATACAGATAGTAGATGGAGCTGGGCTCCGGCTTGAGGCGGCGCAGCTCTCCAATAACCTCGCCGACGGTCATGCTCACCTTGTAGGCAATGAAATCGGTCGTCATCACGCTGCCGACCTCATAGTCCTCATATTCCATGAGCTCGCGGACTTCCTCGGACGCCTCGCTTTCCATCTCGGACAAAAGCTCTTCGGCTTTCTCTTCGCCCATCTCTTCAAGAATGTCGGCAACCTCATCGGCCGGCATCATTTCCAAGAGGTCCGCGGCTTTTTCGACAGGCAGACTCTCCAAAACGGTAATCTGCGCTTCCATTTCGAGCTCCTCAAGAACATCGGCGGCCTTTTCGTCATCAAATGATGAGAAAACCTCCGTCTGCATCTTGATGTCCATATCCTCCAGGATATCGGCAAGGTCGGAGACGTGCAGCGTCTCCAGCTTGGAGTACGCCTTGCTCAGCTTGATGCCCGCGTGCCCGATATCAACAGTCTCAACGGCATCCCACAAAACAAGCTTACCGGGCATTGACGCGTTAAAGAGCCTCAAGAGCGCTTTAAGCGGCTTGGCTACACCCAGCCGCCGCATGAGCCCCTCAAAGCCGACATCAACGGCAACAAGAAACGTCCCGCTCGACATGACGGCCAGCCGCAGGTCATTGACGCGGACAAGCTTGCGGCCGTTAATATCAACGAGCTGGCGGTCAAGCACATATTTTTTCAGTAAGAGTGTGTTTTCCGGCAGGCTGGGCAGCGTTACAAGCTCGCGGCACCGGAAAACAAATTGTCCCCGCTCCTCGGTAACCGTAAACGTCGCGGAATCGACGAGCATCTCCCGCCCGCCGCTTTTGATGACGAGCAAAACAACCTGCGGCACCGCCGAAGATACATCAACGGCGATATCGGCAAGTGTCCCGATGACGGCGTCGTTCCCTGTCCGGACTTTTTTGCCGAGCACGCGGCTCAAATAAAAGATTGTCTCTTTAAACATAAAAAATCCCTCCGTATGGTCACGGAAGGATTTTTGACATGTGGACAAAATCTAATCCTCGTTACGGAGAATCAGACAAAATTCCTTCCGTGTTCAATTCAAAAGTCTTACTTCGATTGCCAGGGTCTGCGTCCATTTGAAAAAAGCCTCCTGAATATCAGAATATGAGCAATACAAAACCTTCGCCACGACGAACGGGCGAAGGCCTATTTCCTTCCGGCACCCGTTCAAGCTTTAGCTCCGCAAGGCGGTGAAATTGCATTAGGTTATGCCTTAAATGTCGACAAATCCTGTTGACCGGCTCAGGTTGTCTCCAACCTTTCGCGGCAGCAATCCATATCCTTGTGGTAGCCTCACCTACCGAGATTTCTGTTAACTTCATTTTCAACTATAGCACTTACGATTTTGTTTTCAAGATTAATTTATAATATTACTGATAATCTTTGTTGTTAACAAATCACCCCCCTAATTGTCGCCATTTTTTATGCATTTTCGATAAATTCCGAAGGCGGCTTGCCCCCACTTGACAAAACAGCGAAATCCCAGTAGGATGAACACATTAACTCAATAGCTCAAGTCGCTGCGTTTTAACCGCTTTAGCGGTTATTGGAAGTCGGGTGTAAGTCCCGCGCGGAGCCGCCGCTGTAAGAGTACCAGCTTTATTTCATGAGGGCTTGCCCTTGGTCACTGTGATTTTTCATGGGAAGGCGAAATAAGGCCATGACGCTCAAGCCAGAATACAGGCGCTGCGATTTTAGTCACAGGCTGACGGGACTTCGGCCGGTGTGGTAAAGCATGCTTTGCTTTTTCACGCCTCTCCGTCCCGGAGAGGTTTTTTATTGCGGGAAACGAGGGGACGCACGATGACGCCAATTCCGAGAATTTTAATTGCCGCGCCGGCAAGCGGGACCGGGAAAACAACCGTGACACTGGCGCTTTTATCGGCGCTTCGGAAGCGCGGGGCAAACCCCGTCAGCTTCAAATGCGGGCCGGATTATATCGACCCGATGTTCCATCGCGCCGTCCTGGGTATTCCAAGCTATAACCTCGATTTGTTCTTCACGCCGGAAGACGTTGTACGCGGTCTCCTCTGTCAGCACGCCGCCGGTCATACGGCTGTCATCGAGGGCGTCATGGGCTATTATGACGGCTCCGGCAACACAACGGCGGCCAGCAGCTACGCGGTTGCGGCTGTGACCGAGACACCCGTTATTCTTGTTGTCTCCGCCCATGGGGCGTATCTCTCCCTCGCCGCGACGATTAACGGTTTTAAGAACTTCCGGCCGGACAGCCGCATTGCCGGGGTTATTTTGAATGAGTGTTCAAAATCACTTTTTGACATGGTGAAAGACTTGCTGACGGCGGAGACCGGCCTGCCAATCCTAGGGTATTTTGAGCGATTGCCGGACTGCGCCATCGAAAGCCGCCATCTCGGGCTTGTCACGGCGGCGGAAATTGAAAACCTGCATTTAAAGCTTGACCGCCTCGGCGAGGCAGCGGAAAAATGCGTCGACCTTGACGCCTTGCTTGCGCTGGCATCCTCGGCGCCCCCGCTTCAGGGCAGCCTGCCCGGTGTTCTGCCCGCTCTTGCGAAAAAACCCCGTATTGCGGTAGCACAGGATGATGCCTTCTGCTTTTACTATGCCGACAATCTTGACCTCCTCACGCACTTCGGTGCCGAGCTCGTCCCTTTCAGCCCACTTCGCGATGCAGCGCTGCCCAAGGATATCGGCGCACTCTACCTCGGCGGCGGCTATCCGGAGCTTTATGCCGATGTGCTCAGTGAAAACACGTCGATGCGCCGCGCCATCTTTGACGCCGTATCGTCCGGCCTGCCGACATTAGCCGAATGCGGCGGCTATCTTTATCTGCATGACACGCTGGAGGACAGTGCCGGGAAAACCTATCCCATGGCAGGCGTTTTAAGCGGTCACGGCTTCAAAACACCGCGTCTGCAGCGTTTTGGATATATCCGCCTTACGGCTGATTGTGACACTATTTTGTGTAAAACCGGCGAGACGATTCCCGCGCATGAATTTCATTACTGGGATTCAACCATCACCGACGGCATGTGTACGGCACGGCGCACCAACGGGAGCACCTGGTCGTGCGTTGCAAAGCATCCAACGCTGTTTGCTGGCTTTCCGCATCTTTATTTCTACGGCAATCCCGCCTTCGCCGAAAATTTTGTTCAAGCGGCGGCCGCTTATTCGGAGGCCCGTCTATGATCCTGTCACTTTTTGCCCTCCTCATCGGCTTCTTGCTGGACCTCATCATTGGCGATCCGATTGGATGGCCGCACATCGTTCTGGCTTACGGCAAGCTGATCCCTTTTTTTGAACGCCTCTTGCGGCGTCTCTTTCCAAAAACGCCGTCTGGTGAGCTGTCCGCCGGTATTTTTCTCGTTTTCTGCATGAGCGTTGTCTCTCTCGGCGCGGGTATTGGCCTGCTCGTCGTGTGTCAGATGATCTCGACTTATTTACGCGTTGTTGTCGAAAGCATCCTTGTCTGGCAGTGCCTGTCCACGCGCTCCCTGCGCGTCGCCAGCCTCGAGGTGTTCAACCCACTCCGTCGTGGTGATTTGGCGGCGGCGCGCGCTGCCGTTGCCGAAATCGTGGGGCGCGATACGGCGGGCTTAGACGCGGGCGGCGTGACGCGTGCCACCGTCGAAACGGTTGCCGAAAACACGGCTGACGGCGTCGTCGCGCCGCTTTTATTCATGGCCGTCGGCGGGGCGCCGCTTGGGCTTTTCTATAAAGCCCTCAATACCATGGACAGCATGGTCGGCTATCAAAACGACATGTATCTCTATTTCGGCCGCGCAGCCGCCAAGGTGGACGACGCCGTCAATTTTATCCCGGCGCGCATCGCCGGTGTTATGATGGTTCTGGCGGCGTTTTTCGTCCGGCTGGACGTGAAAGGCGCATGGCAAATTTTCCGGCGTGACCGGAAAAACCACAAAAGCCCCAATTCGGCGCATACAGAGGCCGCCTGTGCCGGTGCCCTCGGCGTTCGTTTGGGTGGCGATAATTTTTACTTCGGCGCTCTTGTCCATAAACCGACGATTGGGGACAATAAACGGCCGATCGAACCGGACGATATTGTGCGCACTAACCGTCTCCTCCTTGCCACGGCGGTCTTGTGCCTTGTTCTGTGCCTTTTGGTGAAGGGAGTGCTGATATGGCTTTGATCCACGGGGGCGATACCGAAGGGTATTTCGAGGCTTACGGCAAAGCGCCTTTAGACTTTTCCGCTAACTGCAATCCGCTCGGCATACCGGTCGGCGTTGCCAAGGCCATTGCCGCCGCTGCCACGCAGGCCGATAAGTATCCAGACCCGCTCTGCCGCCAGCTGTGCGCGGCAATTTCGGAGAAACTCGGCCTCCCGCCGTCATATGTCCTTTGCGGCAACGGGGCTGCTGACCTCATATTCCGCCTCGCGCTGGCGAAAAGGCCGAAAACAGCCCTCGTCACGGCGCCGACGTTTGCCGAGTACGAGCTGGCCTTAAAGACGACCGGCTGCGCTGTTGGGCACTATTTTCTCGAAGAATCAGCCGGTTTTCGGCTTGACGCATCCATTATTGACCGTATCACCCCGGCGCTTGACATCCTGTTTATTTGTAACCCCAACAACCCGACGGGGCTGACCGTTGCACCCGCGCTGCTTCAGGAATTGTTGGACACCACCCACCAAACCGGGACGCTCCTCGTCGTTGACGAGTGCTTCAACGGCTTTTTAGACGCGCCGGAAGACCGTTCTCTCAAGCGCAGACTTAAGGATTATGACAACCTGTTAATCCTAGACGCCTTCACAAAGCTCTATGGTATGGCCGGCGTCCGCCTTGGTTACTGCCTTTCATCAAATGCTAATCTTCTTGATGCGATAAGGGATGCGGGTCAGCCCTGGTCCGTCTCGTCCCTCGCGCAGGCGGCTGGTATTGCCGCGCTCCAGGAATTCAATTATGTTAACACAGCGCGCGCGCTTATTCAAACCGAGCGCGCCGATCTGACGGCGGCCTTGACAGCGCTCGGCCTGCGCGTTTTCGGCGGTGAGGCCAACTATATTTTCTTTCATGCGCCGATCCCCACTCTTGGTGCGCTTCTCCGGCAACGCGGTATACTCATCCGCGACTGCGGCAATTATGCAGGTCTCGCGGCGGGTTTCTGGCGCGTTGCCGTTCGGACGCATTCTGAAAACGAGCAGCTTATCGGCGCGCTTGGCGACGTCTTGAAAGAAGCGAAAAAATAAACAGTCAGGAGCTAAACAAATGGCCAAACCAATCATGATTCAGGGTACGGCGTCAAGTGCAGGCAAAAGTCTCATTTGCGCTGGTCTCTGCCGCGTCTTCGCGCAGGACGGGTACAGCGTCGCACCATTTAAAAGCCAGAATATGGCGCTTAACAGCTTTATCACAAACGAAGGTCTTGAGATGGGACGGGCGCAGGTTATGCAGGCCGAGGCAGCTAGAATCGAGCCTTCCGTCTTGATGAATCCTGTGCTGCTTAAGCCGACGAGTGACAAGGGCAGCCAGGTCATCGTGAGCGGCGAAGTCGTCGGCACCTTGACGGCCGGGAATTATTACGATTACAAAAGCCGCCTGCGGCCGATCATCACAGACGCTTATGAAACACTTGCCTCGCAGCATGACATCATCGTCATCGAAGGGGCGGGGAGCCCCGCGGAAATTAACCTTAACAAGGATGATTTTGTTAACATGGGCATGGCAAAAATTGCTGACGCCCCCGTTCTCCTCGTGGCCGACATTGACCGCGGCGGCGTCTTCGCCAGCGTTTACGGTACCGTTAAGCTCCTCGAGCCGGACGAGCAGGCTCGTTTTAAAGGCGTTGTCATCAATAAATTCCGGGGCGACGCTGATATTCTCCGCCCTGGCCTTGTAAAGCTTGAAGAGCTCTCTGGCGTCCCCGTTCTCGGCGTCGTGCCATACCTGCGCCTCGACCTTGACGATGAGGACAGCGTCACCGACCGCTTTGACCGGCAGACGACTGGGAAGGCGCTGGACATCGCCGTTATCCGCCTGCCGCGCATCTCGAATTTTACGGATTTCAACGCCCTGTCGCGCTACGAGCCCGTCGGCGTGCGCTTTGTTGACCGCGCCGAGGCGCTCGGCAATCCCGACCTTATTATCCTGCCGGGCACGAAGAATACGATGGGCGACCTCCAGTGGCTGCGCGACGGCGGTCTAGAAGCGGCTATACAAATCCGCGCCAAGGCCGGAACACCCGTTATCGGCATCTGCGGCGGCTATCAGATGCTCGGCGAAACGCTCAGCGACCCGGACTGCGTTGAAGAAGGCGGCCACATGGCGGGCATGGCGCTCTTACCGGTTAACACCGTCTTTGAAACACAAAAGGTCCGCACCCGAGTCACAGCCGGTGCCAGTACGTTGCCTGGCGTTTTTCACGCGCTGTCAGGCGCCGCCATCTCCGGCTATGAGATTCACATGGGCCGGACGGTGCTGGGCGCGGGAGCCGTCCCGTTTTCATCCCTATCAGACGGTCAGCCGGACGGTGCCGTTTGCGGCAACGTCCTTGGCAGCTATCTGCATGGGCTTTTTGACGGCGCTTTAGGAGCCGCCATCGTGACAATGCTTCTTCGAAAAAAAGGCCTTCCCGAGAATTTTGAAGCCGTTTCTGATTTTGACGTGTATAAAGACCGGCAGTATGACGCGCTTGCCGAGGCCCTCCGGTCAAGTCTTGATTTCAGCCAGATTTATGAGATTATGGGTATGTCGCGCTGACTTTCATTCTGCCGATTCGCCAAAACAATCACATCCCGCGGCGACAAGCCGCGGGATGTTTTCGCTTCTATCCTCAGAGTGATGCGCACGGTGTTTTGTGATATACTATGGCTAAATAGCAGAAAGGATTGATGATGATGGCGGAAATTTATATGGCGGGCGGCTGCTTCTGGGGCGCGGAGAAATACCTCTCCGTTGTCCGCGGTGTTTTGGAAACAGCGGTCGGTTACGCCAACGGTCAAACAGCCTGTCCAACGTACGAGGACGTCTGTTATAAAAACACGGGTCACGCTGAGACGGTGCGCGTTGTTTACGACCCCGCCGTTTTGCCGCTCGATTTTCTGCTCTCGCTTTTTTACGGCGCGATTGAACCGACGGCGGTCAATCGCCAGGGTAACGACCGCGGCGTCCAGTACAGAACGGGCATTTATTACACCGACGGGGCGGACCTGCCTATCATTACCCGTTCGATTGCCGACCTGCAGAAAACGCTCGAAGAGGCGGTTGCCATCGAAATTGCACCGCTTGATAACTTTTATCCTGCCGAGGAATACCATCAGAAATATCTTGATAAGAACCCCACCGGGTATTGCCATATCGGCTGGGACAAAATTAAAACCGCCGCCGCGGCACGCGTCAATCCGGGGCTTTACGCCCGCCCTGATCCAGACGGTTTGCGCGCCACGCTTACCCCGCAGCAGTTCGATGTCACACAGCGCGGCGCGACGGAGGCGCCTTTTCAAAATGAATTTTGGAACACGGACAAGCCCGGCATTTACGTCGATGTGACGACGGGCGAGCCGCTTTTTTCCTCAAAGGATAAATTCCAGTCTGGCTGCGGCTGGCCGAGCTTTTCAAGGCCGGTCGACCCGGCTGTCGTCCGCGAAAAAAGTGACCTGTCGCACGGCATGACGCGAACGGAAGTCCGCAGCCGTGCGGGGGATGCCCACCTCGGCCATGTCTTTGACGACGGCCCGAAGGATCAAGGCGGCCTGCGCTACTGCATCAACAGCGCCGCGCTTCGTTTTATCCCAAAAGATGAGATGGAACGCGCGGGATACGGCTCCCTCTTTGGCCTCTTTGAGCAAAAATAGTTTTCATGTTCATCAATATTAAGCCGGTGCCACGGCAGACTTCGGTCATCCGCGGCGCCGGTTTTTCTTAAGATGCGGGCTTTTTTGCATCTTTTTTTAAGTTTTTTGGTTTAATATTCCTCCAAAGGAAACATAATATTGACAATCAGGAAACAAATTGTTACAATATGCATATCTTGTTAACAGTTTTGTCTCTAATCAACGCTATCAGAAAAGGATTATTCGCAGTATATGATATTAAAAAAGATTCAATTGTCCATATTCCTCATCATCATCGTCGCCGTCTTAATGAATACAAACGTCCTGGCGGCAGATCTCCCCTTTAACACCGGAAATTCGGGCAGTCCAATATTCCAGTCACAGACATCAGTCATGACCCCGGGGCTGACGATTGAGGCGCTCGACAGCACGACGGATACCGCCGCTGCAGTACAAGCCGGTACAGCGGCCAGTGACGAGGCAGCCGTCGCCCCTGAAATTACGACGGCCGATGAGCTGGTTGAATATGCGCTCGGCTATGTCGGCTACGATTACGTTTACGGCGGCTCATCCCCTTCCCGTGGCTTTGATTGCTCCGGGTTCACGACGTATATCTATAAGCAGTTTGGCTACACGATATCAAGGACGGCCTCGCAGCAGTACAGAAACAACGGTGAAAGCATTGCCAAAACTGACATTAAGCCGGGCGATCTGCTCTTTTTCCATACCTTTGGCAGCGGGATCTCACACGTCGGTATTTATATTGGCAACGGTCAATTTGTTCACGCTGCCAATTCAAGAACGGGCGTTATCATCAGCACTTTAGACGCCGGTTATTGGTGCCGTGCCTGGGTCGCCGCAAAGCGCATGGTCTAAGAATTGCATAACAAATAAGAAACACGGAGGATGCGTCGGCATCCCCCGTGTTCTTTTCATCGTTGATTCGACCGGCACGTTACCCCTCAACAATGCCGAGCGCGAGCGCAGCGTCACGCAACGCCTCGCGCCACAGCGTGCTGCCGGCGTCGCTCGGCATGCGCCAATCACCGCGGGGGGAAAGACATACAGATCCGACCTTGACGCCGTCCGGCAGGCAAGAGCGCTTGAATTGCTGCGAAAAAAAGCGACAATAAAACGTCTCAAGCCATTTGAGGATAACAGGCGGCGTATAATCACCATCAAACGCCAGCGTCGCGAGCTTTAATATTTTCGCCGGGGCAAAGCCATTGCGGAGCATGTGGAACAGGAAAAAGTCATGCAGCTCATATGGGCCGATAACGTCCTCCGTCTTCTGGGCGATCTGCCCGTTATCATCGGCCGGGAGGAGCTCAGGGCTTATCGGTGTATCGAGAATATCCGCCAGCGCGTGGGCTACCATTTTATTCGGTGTTGTCTCAGCGTACCAGGACACAAGATGGCGTACGAGTGATTTCGGCACCCCGGCATTCACACCGTAATGGCTCATATGGTCGCCGTTATAGGTGCACCAGCCAAGCGCCAGCTCGGACAGGTCGCCCGTCCCGACGACGAGGCCGCCCACCTGATTGGCAGCGTCCATCAGAATCTGTGTGCGCTCTCTGGCTTGCACGTTTTCAAAGGTAACGTCGTGCACTGATGTATCATGCCCGATATCGCGCAAGTGAATAAGGCTTGCCTCTTTAATAGAGATTTCCCGTGGCGTTATGCCAAGCTCCCGCATCAGTAACAGCGCGTTTTGATACGTCCTGTCCGTTGTGCCGAGGCCTGGCATCGTAATGCCGACAATGGCTGTCATCGGCAGCCCAAGCGCTGTGACGGCCTCGGCCGTCACAAGAAGGGCCAGCGTTGAGTCCAGCCCGCCGGACAGGCCGATGATGGCCTTCTGAATGCCGGTTTTCCGCAGGCGCTCGGCAAGCCCTGTTGACTGGAGCTTAAAAATCTCGCGGCAGCGCCCGAATTTCTCCGTTTGATCGCGGGGAATGAAGGGGTGCTTGTCCACCTGAAAACTCGCCGTCACGTCGCGAACGCCGCGGAAGGCAAAGTCAATAATACGGCAGGCTCTTGTTGCCGTGCCACCCATATAGCTGTTGAACTTCCGCCGATCATTCATCAGCTTTTCAATGTCAATATCGGCAAAGATATACGATGAATCGGCAGCGTACGACGTCTCGCGGAGGATGCTGTCGCTCGCGGCAAGCATGGCGTGGCCGCTGAAGACGACGTCTGTCGTTGATTCCCCCAACCCGGCTGAGGAAAAGGCATACCCTGTATAGCAGCGCGCCGCCTGCTGGCGGACGAGCTCGCGACGGTAATCGGATTTCGTCACCGTCTCGTTGCTCGCCGAAAGATTTAAAATCAGATTCGCACCGCCGACGGCAAGATGCGCACTCGGTGGAATCGGGGCCCATAAATCCTCACAGATCTCCGCGCCGACGCAAAGCTCGGCATCCCTGCATTGAAACAGAAGATCTTCCCCAAACGGCACATCGTAGCCGTTTAGTTTAACCGTTTCGCTGCGCCGTGCGTGGCTGGGGGCAAACCAGCGCTTTTCGTAAAACTCATTATAATTGGGGATAAACGTCTTGGGGACAACGCCAAGGATGCGCCCGGCGAGGATCAAAACAGCGGCGTTAAAAAGCTGGTTATCGGCTTCAATCGGCATGCCGACGGCTGCAAGCAAATCGCAGTCGGCCGTCTCCTGAAGCAGTGTCCGCAGCGCGTCACGCGCGCCGGTCAGCAGCTTTTTCTGATGAAACAGATCGGCACATGTGTACCCCGTCAAGCAAAGCTCCGGGAACACCATCACGCGGACGCCGTTGTCCGCTGCCGCGTTGTGCATCAATCGGGCAATTTCACGCCCGTTTGACGCCGGATCCCCGACAAAAACGCGCGGTACGGCCGCCGCCGTTCTAATATATCCGTAATCTTCTAGTATCATGTGTATCCTCCGGCCTTGCCGTCAATGTGTTCAGCGGTCGTCCGTCATCAGGGCCAGCGTCAGCTCGGCAGCCCGTTCAAGTTCTTCCGTCGTCGTAAATTCGTCACAGGCGTGACACCTGTTCATGGCGTTGGCGATAACAAGGCCAATAAGGCCGCTTTGTGCCATCATATTATTATCGCTCCCGCCAAATGTTTTCACAAGTGAAACAGGCAGGCCGAGCGTATTGCAGGCATTTTCAAAACGCTTGACGACCGGGCTGGCAAGCGGTGTTTCATAAGCCACGGAGACTGTTTTTAAATCGAATTCCAGCGCGGCGTGCGCGGCTGAAGCTGAGCGCTCAAACTGCTTTTTGACGAGCTCGGCGTGCCGGCTGGCTTTTTCATGGCATAAGCTGCGAACTTCACCGCGGACGACGCAGTGGTCCGGTACGATGTTCGTTGCCAACCCGCCCTTAATCATCCCAACGTTCAGCGTCGTCTCATCGTCAACACGGCCCATCGGGAGCATGCTGATGGCGTCAGCCGCGACGGCGATGGCGTGAATGCCCTTTTGCGGGGCAAACCCAGCGTGCGACGCCCTGCCGCGGACCGTCGCCGTAAACGACAGGATGGACGGCGCCATATAGGCGGCCGTGCCGACGCGCCCGGCAAGGTCAAGGACATATGCCTCGCGTGAGAGTACTTTTGTAAAATCAAATTCGGCGCTGCCGCGGCAGTAAACCTCTTCGGCTACGGTAAAAAGCACCTCAATCGGCCGATGGCTGAGCTTGTGCTCCGTCAAGACCGTCAGCGCCTCTAAAATAGCGGTTACACCGGCCATATCGTCCGCCCCCAGAACGGTGTTGCCACGGCTGTGGATAACGCCGTCAGCGTCGATAACGGCTTCCTTCCCGCGGGCGGGCTCAACCGTGTCCAGATGCGCACAGAAGAGGAGCGGTTCGAGGTCTAAATCGCCCTCCAGATAACCGTAAATATTCCCGCAGTTGCCGCCTATTTTTTCACCGGCGTCGTCTTCAACGACGACGAGACCAAGCGCCGTCAGCTTTTTTTTAATATAATCGCCCGCCTGCCGCTCGTCATAAGAGGGGCTGTCGATTGCCACGAGATTCGTAAACTCATCGATAATTCTCAGCTGGTTCGTTCTCATACGGTTCTCCCGTTACCT
The DNA here is from genome assembly GCA_022870705.1 of Oscillospiraceae bacterium CM. Lineage (NCBI taxonomy): Bacteria > Bacillati > Bacillota > Clostridia > Eubacteriales > Oscillospiraceae > Oscillospiraceae bacterium JHJ. The sequence continues at coordinate 457,637 of CP072107.1, read as the reverse complement.
TTTTTCCGTCTCCGGATTATGCTCTCTATTGACAAAAATGATATCATAGATATGGTAAAAATAACAGTGATTTTTTTGAAAGGCTGATTTTATGGATTTGATGGAAATTAAGACGGCAGCGGCCCCGGCGGCCATCGGCCCGTACGCGCAGGCTATCCGCGCCGGCAACATGATTTTTACATCCGGCCAGATTCCGATCGACCCGGCAAGCGGTGCCGTCATCGCGGGTGACGCCGCCGCGCAGGCCGCTCAGGTTCTCATAAATCTGCGCGCCGTCTTGGAAGGCGCGGGTTCGAGTCTCTCAACCGTCGTCAAGACGACGGTTTTTCTGGCCGATATGAATCATTTTGCCGCTGTTAACGCCGTCTATGCCACGTTTTTTAGTGAGCCCTATCCCGCCAGAGCCTGCGTTCAAGTCGCGCGCCTGCCGAAAGACGTCCTCGTCGAGGTCGAGGCTGTCGCCGTTTTATAATGAACTGATGTCACATCAATAAAAAAAACTGATGGAGAGCTTATGCCCAGACAAAAAAGAGTCGCCGCTATTCACGATATTTCCTGCTTCGGCAAGTGCTCGCTGACAGTCGCCCTGCCGATCATCTCCAGCGCCGGGGTTGAGGTCAGCGTCATTCCGACAGCCGTTTTATCGACACACACCGGCGGGTTTACGGACTATACCTATAGGGACTTGACGGATGATATTTTGCCGATTGCGCGCCACTGGCAATCCCTTCACGTGCGGTTTGACGCTGTCTATACCGGTTTTCTCGGCTCGTTTGCTCAATTGGGCATCGTTTCCGACGTGTGCGAGATGCTCAAATCAGCCGGAACGCTGATTGTCGTCGATCCCGTCATGGCAGACAACGGCATGCTTTATGCCGGCTTTTCAGACGATTTCCCAGCCGGCATGCAAACGCTCTGCCGAAAGGCCGACGTGCTCGTGCCAAACATGACGGAAGCCTTTCTTCTATTGGGCGAGCCCTTTACGCCAGGCCCGTACAATGTGTCGATGATCGAGCGTCTGCTCTATGGCCTTGGTGCGCTCGGGCCGAAACACGTTGTGCTGACCGGCGTTTATTTTGACGCGTTAAAGCTTGGCGCGGCTTGCTTTGACACAGCATCCGGGCAGATTGATTATTGCTTTGCCGAGCGGATTGACGGCTTTTATCACGGAACGGGGGACGTCTTCGCCAGTACGTTGACAGCAGGCCTTTTAACTGAGCACAGCCTGGCGTCGGCGGCTCAAATAGCCGTTGATTTCACGGTGGAAAGCATTTCGCGCACAAAAAAAGCCGGTACGGATGTCCGTTTCGGCGTCAATTTTGAAGCGGGTCTTCCCTCCCTCAGCCAGCGTCTTTTGCGATAGGAAGAGCGGGTGTTATTGCAATTATAATGTCAGTTTTCGTTAAATGAATCATGAATTTTCCCGATAAATAGTGTAGGGCATTTTGACAGATTTTAGCTCAGTTATAAGTTTTCGGGAGATGTTTATATGGAGTGCATCAGATTAAGCGCCTGCCCGTTTTATAATGATAAAATGCCGATTGACAGTGGCCTTGGCGCTATATTTAAGAAGAAATACTGCATGGACAGAAGCAATCCTTGCGCGCGCTTTGTCGTCAGTCAGCAGCTTGGACCGGCCGCCGTTCCCGACACGCTCTATCCAGGCATGCTGGATGTGGCGTATCAGATTCTCAAGGAGGCGTCAAAAACGCCCGCCAATGAATAGCTGCGCATTGATTGCGCTGACAGGATGCTTATAAAATGAGTATTTTTATTGCGCGGCAGCCGATCTTCGACCGGCAGCTAAACGTTTACGGGTATGAACTGCTTTTCCGGCAAAACAACAACAATTATTTCATCGAGATGGATGACGACATTGCCACTGCCGAACTGATTTACAATTCTTTTCTCGTTTTCGGTATAGACAGTCTGACAGACGGCGCCAAGGCTTTTATCAATTTTTCAAAAGGCCTTGTGGATAGCGACTTTATTGAACTGCTGCCGAAGGATAGAATTGTCGTTGAAGTTTTAGAGCGCAATAAGGCAACGCAAGCTACAAAAGACGCCTGTCAGCGCTTTAAGCAGCTTGGCTATGCGCTGGCGCTCGATGATTTTTCGCTTGATGAGGACAACATACCGCTTCTCGATCTGGTCAATATCCTGAAAGTCGAGTTCCCGTCCCTCAGCCTGTCGGCGCAGGCTGCGCTGATTCAGAAATATCGCGGCAAGGTTCTGTTTCTGGCTGAAAAAATCGAGACACGCGAAGAATATCAGGAAGCCGTCAGCCTTGGTTACGATTTGTTCCAGGGGTATTTTTTCAGCAAGCCCGCCATGCTGAAATCAAAAGATATCAAAACTATCAACGTGAATCTTTTCCGGATTATGGAAGAGCTTAATGACAGCGAGCCGAACTATCACAAGATTTCTGAAATCATCCAGACGGATCTCGGCCTTTCATACAAACTGCTGCGTCTCGTCAACTCCGCATATATCGCCCCGAGGCACCGCGTCAAGACGATTGCGCAGGCGCTAAATTATATGGGCACGCGGGAATTGTATCAATGGATTTCCCTCATGATGCTCAAGGACATGCAGGATAACGAAAACGCTGAGCTTGTCAAAGATTCTCTCATCCGCGGAAAGATGATGTCTCTCTTGGCGTGTGAGCTCCACCTTAGCCACTTGGCTCCGGAATATTTTTTTACGGGCCTGTTCTCCCAGATCGATGTCGTCCTCAACCGGGATTTGTCGGACATTCTCCTTGGGCTGCCACTGACAGACCTCGTCAAAAAGACGCTGCTCGGCGAAAAAAACGACATACGCGGCCTTCTAGACTGCATCATCTGTATCGAAAAAGCCGATTGGGCCGGTCTTGACAATCTGCCATTTATGAAAGCCGTCAATCCAATGCGTTTCATGACCTATTATGTCGACGCCATGAAGTGGGCTGGCAACCTAAATGCATGAGGGCAAAAACAGCCGGTCGGGCAAACCGGCCGGCTGTTTCAGCAAAGACGCTCTCAGTTTTCGAAGAAGGTTACAACGCCGCTTGAAATGGCGTACTTCGCACCGGCGACCGTGACGCGGCCTTCCTTCATCAGCTCTGCAATCACAGGATTCCTTTTGATCTCCGCAACAGTTGTGCGGACATTTTCATCCTCGCACGCCCCGTATACATCGGCACTGCTGCGCACCTTTTCAAGGGACGGTTTGATTTTGTCGGCAATGGCTTTGATGCAGCCGTGCATCTCGCCGCCGTCGACCGTTGCTTTAACGGCGCCGCATTTTTCATGCCCGAGCACGACAATGACCGGGACGTTTAAATGCTCCGCGCCATATTCGATGCTGCCAAGCCCAATGTCATCGACGACATTGCCGGCCGTTCTAATGATAAAAATATCACCGAGCCCCTGATCGAACAGGATTTCCGGTGCAACACGCGAATCACTGCAACAGACGATGACGGCAAACGGGTGCTGCCCGTTTTCGGTTAGATCCCGGCGTTTTGCCGCGCCCAGCTCTTTATCGCTCTGTTTGCCGGACACAAACCGCCCGTTGCCTGCTTTCAGTTTTTCAATGGCTTCCGCTGCTGTCATGATCATTCTCCGTTCAAAGTTGATGTCATTTACTATACCAGCAGCGGCATGCAAATTCAATCCCGGGCGGCATTTAGCAATCATCTCCTTCGACATGTCGCTTTTAAATAATATCGCGAAAGAGGCGGCCATATATGGCAGAAAAATACTGTATTTTTCTGCGCGGTGTGAACACCGGCGGGAAAAAAATGATTATGAGCGACCTGAAAAAAGCCTTTACAGACCTGGGCTTTTACGATGCACAGACGATTCTTGCCACCGGCAATGTCGTCTTGTCGGCTGATGCGCATCAGGCAGCGTCGCTCAAAGCGCTTTCTGAAAAAACGCTCGGCACATTTTTCATGAATGCCGGCACCGTTTTCGTCCGTTCGGAAAAGGCCCTTCAAGCGGTTCTGAACGCCTCGACATCAATTGCCGTGCCAGAGCATTGTCATATATACTGGCTCTTCTGCGATGACAGCGAGACGGTTTCCGAGCTCATTGGCCTTTTTAGCACCCTTCCGCATGAGCCGGGCGAAGCGTTTGTCCCGGCGGAAGACGGCGCTTTTTGGGTTGTTCCCATCGGCAAAACCCTTGATAGCGCCTTTGGTTCAAAAGCCCTTGGGCATAAAAAATACAAAGATAAGCTGACGTCCCGAAATATGAACACCATTATAAAAATCCTGTCGGCCATGGACAAGGGCTGACACTGAGGGCTAGACATGAATCAGCTGGGCGCGTATCGATCTCGATACGCGCCCTTTACATCTGTCCGGTTCTGTCCGCCATGAGCTTTTTTTCCAGATACACAAGCCGATACCCGGCATCGAGCATCTCGCTTTCTTGAAAGCGTCTATACCCCATGCGCTCATACAGCCGGATATTACCAATGCTTTTGCTGCTCGTAAACAGCTCATAGCGCCCTTTCGGGCATACTGTTTCGATTGCTGTCAGCAGGCGGGCGCCGAGGCCGCGCCTGCGGTATGCCGGGTGGACAAAAAGCCGCCCGACATAACACGTCTCACCGTCGCAGCGCCCGCGGACCGAGCCAATAATCGCCCCGTCAGGGGCAACGGCCTTTAGAATCACAAACTGCGGGAACGCCTCCTCCAGCGCGTCAAGCGTTTCCAGAAGCGGGTCGATTGAATAATCACACAGCATCTCCGCCTGGCTCTGATACGCCAAATGCTGAACCTCTATCAGGTGCGCGAGATCCTCAAAACCGGCTTTTTCGATGTTCATATCGTCACATCGCCGTCCTTTTCCCCTCAAAAGCCGCTCGTCTTAAAATATCGGCGCACAGGTCACGGAATTGCTCGAGGTCTAAGGACTGCGCGCCGTCTGAAAGCGCATGAGCCGGGTCATTGTGCGTTTCGATCATCAGCCCGTCGGCACCGGCGGCAACGGCGGCCTTTGACAGCGCGGGCACAAGGCTCCGGATTCCCGCTGCATGGCTCGGGTCGATGATAACGGGCAGGTGCGATTTTTGTTTGAGGAGCGGCACGGCAGAGATGTCCAGTGTGTTGCGCGTCATCGTCTCAAACGTGCGGATACCTCGCTCACAGAGTATGACGCTGGAATTCCCTTCCGCCATGATATACTCGGCGCTCATGAGGAATTCTTCAATCGTACTGGACAGGCCGCGTTTTAAAACAATGGGCTTTTGACAGCGCCCGACCTCTTTTAAGAGATCAAAGTTCTGCATATTGCGCGCGCCGATTTGGATGACGTCGATGTCCTCAAAAAGCGGCAGCTGCGTCTGATTCATGATTTCAGTGACAATCGGCAGGCCCGTTAAGCGCTTGGCGGCGAGGAGATACGCGAGGCCCTTTTCCTGTAACCCCTGAAAGGCATACGGCGACGTGCGCGGCTTGAACGCCCCGCCGCGCAAAAGCGTCGCCCCGCTCTCTTTGGCTGATTGCGCGACCTTTAAAATCTGCTCTTCACTTTCAACAGAGCAGGGCCCGGCGATGACATGAAACGTCCCCTCGCCAAGCGTCACGCCGCCGACTGTGATATGCGTGTCGTCCGGGTGAACCGCGCGGCTGGCTGCCTTGTATAATTCAGCGTCGTCCATGTTAGTCCTCATTTCCCACAAGCGCCGATTTCATCCGGCGGACATAGTCGCGCACCGGCTCTTCGGCCTGCTCGCCATACTGCGCGACGATTTTGACGATGGCACTGCCGACAATGACGCCGTCGGACAATTTGGAGATTTCACGCGCCTGCTCCGGCGTCGAGATACCGAAGCCGACGGCGCAGGGGATATCGTTTGCTTTTTTAACGGCGCCGATCATGGCGCCCAGATCGGTGACAATTTCCTGCCGCACGCCCGTCACGCCGAGGGATGAGACGACATAGACAAAGCCCTCCGCCTCCCGCGCGATCATTGCGATGCGGTCGTCCGACGTCGGCGCAATCAGTGAAATGAGCGCCACACCGTATGTCTGACACATTGGCCCGATCTCGCCTTTTTCTTCAAAGGGCAAATCGGGGACGATGACGGCGTCAATGCCGGTGTCCCGGCAGTTTTGTAGAAACCGCTTTGTGCCGTAGGCAAAAATCGGGTTGATGTACGTCATAAAAGCCAGCGGGACGGCTGTTTTCGCCCGGATGCGCCTGACGACGTCAAATATTTTGTCCGTCGTCGTCCCGGACGACAGCGCCCGCTCGTCCGCCGCCTGAATGACAGGGCCCTCTGCAATGGGGTCGGAAAATGGCATGCCAAGCTCAATAAGGTCGGCCCCCGCCGCCGCCATGGCTAAAACAAGGCGCTCCGTCGTCTCCAGATTGGGGTCGCCCGCCGTGATAAACGGTATAAACGCCTTTTTGTTTTTAAAAACGTCACCGAGCCTACTCATGGATGTTTACCCCCCTATACCGCGCAATCGCCGCCACGTCCTTGTCACCGCGCCCGGAGAGATTGATGACGAGAAGCTGATTTTTTCTCATCGTGGGTGCGAGTCGTCTGGCATATGCCACGGCATGCGCGCTCTCAACAGCGGGGATGATCCCCTCAAGCCGCGAGAGGTATTCGAAGGCGTCAACCGCCTCATCGTCTGTCACAGGGACGTATTCAGCCCGGCCGAGGTCATGGAGAAAGGCGTGCTCCGGCCCGATGCCGGGGTAATCCAGCCCCGCGGAAATCGAATAGACGGGTGCAATCTGTCCATATTCGTCCTGGCAGAAATAGCTCTTCATGCCGTGAAAAATGCCCATCGTGCCGGTGGCAATCGTGGCGGCCGTCTCCTTTGTCTCGGCGCCGCGCCCGGCTGCTTCGCAGCCGATGAGGCGGATGGACGCCTCACCGATAAAATCGTAAAACAGCCCCATGGCATTTGACCCGCCGCCGACGCAGGCAAGAAGCGCGTCAGGCAGTCTTCCCTCCAGCGCCAGCATCTGCGTACGGACCTCACGGCCGATCACGCTTTGGAAATCACGCACAATCGTCGGGAAAGGGTGCGGCCCCATCACGGAGCCGAGGACGTAATGGGTGTCGGCAATGCGCGCCGTCCATTCGCGCATCGTCTCATTCACGGCGTCCTTGAGCGTCTCGGTCCCGCTCGTCACTGGGTGGACGCGCGCGCCCAACAGCTCCATGCGGTAGACGTTGAGGGCCTGCCGCTCGGTGTCCTCCCGGCCCATATAGATGTCGCAGTCCATATCCATCAGGGCCGCCGCCGTCGCCGTGGCAACGCCATGCTGCCCCGCGCCGGTTTCAGCGATGACGCGCGTTTTTCCCATCTTTTTGGCCAGCAGCACCTGCCCAAGGACGTTATTGATTTTATGCGAACCCGTGTGGTTAAGATCCTCGCGTTTTAAATAGATTTTCGCCCCGCCGAGGTCGCGCGTCATGCGTTCGGCAAAGTACAAAAGCGACGGCCTGCCCGCGTAATTTTTTAAAAGCGCGTCCAGCTCCGCGTTAAACGCGGCGTCGTTTTTATATGTGTCATAGGCCTTTTCAAGCTCGATGAGGGCATTCATCAGCGTCTCCGGCACATATTGCCCGCCGTGAACTCCAAAGCGTCCCTTCATTCAGCATTCCTCCCTGATGATTCTGATTATATCGCGTATTTTCACGTCGTCCTTTACGCCGTTCGTCTCAACGCCGCTGCTGAGGTCGAGACAATAAGGGTGCGATGCGGCGGCCTTTTTGATATTATCGGCGTTCAGCCCACCCGCAAGGAAAAACGGTTTTTGAAGCGGCGGAATCAGCGATATGTCAAAACGCTCGCCGGTGCCGCCGTAAACGTTTTCACGATACGCGTCCAGCAGCAAAAAATCGCACGGCAGCGCCTCGGCTTTTTGGATCTGCTCACGGCTTTGCACACGGAGCGCCTTGACGACCGGCACATTTATTTTTTCCTTTAAGTTTAACATATAATCGGCACCCTCGTCACCGTGCAGCTGGACGGCGTCAATCACGCCGTCATGACACAGCGTGACGATATCGTCAAGCCCGGCGTTGACGAAAACACCGACGGCCTTGATATCAGCAGTAAGCTGCCTTTTCAGGGCTGCGGCCTGTGTTGGCGTCACCCTTCTTTTGCTCTCGGCGAAGACAAAGCCGATATAGTCCGGCCTATAGCGATTGACGGCGTCAATATCCTCCGGCCGCGTCAACCCGCATATTTTTATTTTTGTCATATCACTTTGACCTCTCTGCCGGCTGCAACGGGCGCCCAATGGGCGTCCCTACATATTCTTAGCGTCATGCATGCCTATCGGTGGCTTTCGTAGGGACGGCCATTGGCCGTCCGCTTCGTTAGGGACACCGCCTCCAGCGTCCTGCCGTTTTTCCGGGTCTGTATTGAAGCTGACCCAGACCGTGTTATGCCAGGCACCCTTGCCGCAGTTGCTCTAGCATCACTTTTTTATCGGCGCTTTTCATCAGCGTCTCCCCGATTAAAACGGCATTGACTCCCGCTTTGTGCAGCGCGGCGATATCATCCGCCGTTTGAATTCCGCTTTCGGCGACGAACAGGACGCCGTCTGGTACGAGCGGCCGGAGCCGGATGCTGTTTTGAATGTCGACCTCAAACGTCTTCAGGTCGCGGTTATTGACGCCGATGATCCGAGCACCCGCATTATAGGCCGTTTTCACTTCCGTCTCATCGTGCGCCTCCACAAGCGCGGAGAGACCAAGGCTGTCGCATATCCCGATAAATCTTTTGATCGTCTCGCCGTCCAAGAGCGCGCAGATGAGTAAAACCGCATTGGCGCGGATGAGCTTAGACTCGTAAAGCTGGTAGTCATCAAGGATAAAGTCCTTCCGGAGTATCGGCAGCTTGATGTCCATACTCACCTCGGTCAGGTATCTGTTGCTGCCCAGAAAAAACGCCGGTTCGGTCAGGACGGAAACGGCGTCCGCCCCTGCCTGTTCGTAGGCCTCAGCAAGCTCAAGATACGGAAAATCCTCAACAATCAGCCCCTTTGACGGCGACGCATGCTTGAGCTCGCAGATAAAGGCAAGATCGGTTTTTTTCAATGCATCTTCAAAAGGGAACCCGCCAATCGGCAGGGCCGCGGCGCGCGCCTTCATCTCTTCCAAAGACATCTGTTTTTTTTGCATCGCCACACGCTGGCGTGTCGACGCGGCGATTTTGTCAAGGATCATGAACCCACCTCGTTCGTCGCTGCGATAAAATCTTGCATTTTTTGCAGCGCTTTTCCGTTGTCAATCAGCTCCGAGGCCAAGAGAATGCCGTCTTCGAGCGAAGCACTTTGGCCACCCACATATAACGCCGCCGCCGCGTTGAGCAGGAGAATATCCCGCTTTGGGCCTTTTTCACCGGCGAGCAGCCTTCTGGCAATGTCCGCATTCTCCGCCGGGCCGCCGCCGACGAGCTTTTCCCTGTCGCATAATTGAAGACCATAGTCGTGCGGGTCAAGCGTGAACATTTTAATTTCCCCGTCTAGAAGCGCACAGACCGTCGTCGTCGCGGAAAGCGATATCTCGTCAAGCCCGTCATCACCGTGGACGACGAAGGCGCGGTTAACGCCTACGTTTGCCAAAACCTCGGCAAGCGGCCGGACGAGGCGCATGTCGTAGACGCCCAAAAGCATCAGCTTTGCCATAGCAGGGTTTGACAGGGGGCCCAGAATATTAAAAATGGTTCGCACCCCGATCTCTTTTCGCACGGGGGCTGCGTATTTCATCGACGCATGGTGGTTCGGTGCGAACATAAAGCACATGTTCGTCTTTTCAAGGACGCGCGCACTCTCCTCCGCCGTCAGATTAATCTTTGCTCCCAGCGCCTCTAGGCAGTCGGCGGCACCGCATTGGCTCGACACGCTGCGGTTGCCGTGCTTGGCGACCGGGATGCCCGCCGCCGCGGCGATAAACGCTGTCACAGTTGAAATATTGAACGTGTTGGACGCATCACCACCGGTGCCGACGATGTCGAGCACCGTACCGTCGCACGGCAGTTTCGTGCATTTTTCGCGCATGACGGCGGCGCACGCCGTAATTTCCTCGACCGTCTCGCCTTTCATGCGCAGGGCGGTCAAAAAGGCTGCAATCTGGGCATTTGTCGCTTCGCCGCGCATGATTTCATCCATGGCCTCTTTTGCGGTATCAAAAGGCAGATCTCCGCCCTCAACGGCTGTTTTAATTGCTTCTTTAATCATGTGTCCTGCCTCCGATCGTCAAAAAATTTCGTATGATGATATCGCCCTGCGGTGTCAGAACCGACTCCGGATGAAACTGGAGCCCGAAGACGGGATTTTCCCGATGCGCCACAGCCATCACTTCGCCCGTCTCATCCTCGGCAATGATGTCGAGCGCTTCGGGCACCGTCTCGCGCCGCGCGGCGAGGGAGTGATAGCGCGCGGCGTCAATCGCCTCCGAGAGCCCATAAAAAATGGGGTTTTTGTTATTGATTAATATCCGGCTTTTTTTGCCGTGCATCAGCTTTTTTGCATGCGTTACCATCGCGCCGTATACTTCGCAGATGGCCTGATGGCCGAGGCAGACGCCGAGGATGGGAATCGTTTTGCCAAGCGCTTTGACGACCTCCTCGCAGACACCGGCATCCTTCGGATAGCCCGGCCCCGGCGAAAGAATAATGTGTGACGGGTGAAGCTGCCGAATATCCTCAACCGTTAACGCATCGTTGCGGACAACGCGGATATCGGGGTTCAGGCTTCCGATCAGCTGGACGAGGTTGTATGTGAAGCTGTCGTAATTATCGATCATCAGTATCATCAGTCTGTCACCTCCCCGGCGTTTATGATGGCGTTCATCACGGCCTTTGCTTTGTTGCCGGATTCCTCGTATTCCCGCTCGGGGACGCTGTCGGCAACGATCCCGCCGCCTGCCTGGACAGACACGCGCCCGTCTTTTTTGACGGCCATGCGGATAGCGATGCAGGTGTCCATATTGCCGGTAAAGTCGATGTAGCCTAACGCGCCGCCGTAAATCCCGCGCGGGGAATTCTCCAGCTCCTCAATGATCTCACAGGCACGGATTTTCGGCGCGCCCGACAGCGTCCCGGCGGGTAAAATGGCTTCGATGGCGTTGAGGGCGTCGCAGTCATCTCGGATATCGCTTTCCACGCGGGAGGTGATGTGCATGATTTTTGAATACCGGTGAATCATCATATAGTCCATCACGCGGACGGAGGAAATTTTCGAAATGCGCCCGAGGTCATTTCGCGCGAGGTCAACAAGCATGTTGTGCTCGGAGAGCTCTTTTTCATCCGCTAAAAGCTCCTCCTCCAAGGCTTTATCCTCCGCATCCGTCGCGCCACGTGGTCGCGAGCCCGCCACGGGGAAGGTGGAAAGCCGCCCGTTATAAAGCCGTACCAGCGTCTCCGGTGACGCGCTCATGATCTCCAGGTCGTCGAAATGCATGAACACCATATAGGGCGATGGATTCGTCGTCCGCAAAACGCGGTAGGCGTTTAAGAGGCTCCCCTCAAATGGTGTTTCAAACCGGCGGGAGAGGACAGCTTGAAAGATATCGCCGTCGACGATGTATTTCTTCGTCTTTTCCACAATTGCGCAGTAGTCTTCCTGCGTCATGTTGCAGGTAAAAGATGGGGCTGCTGCCTTTCCCTCTTCTGTGCATAGCGGCGCTTCAGTGACGAGGCGAGCCATCGCTTCAAGCTCTGCCACTGCGCGGCCGTAGTTTTCCATCAGGCGGTCTGTTGTAATGTTGACAATCAGGATAATTTTCTGCCTTAAATGGTCGTAGGCAATCACCTTGTCAAACAGCATGAGGTCAAAATCATAACCGTCGCCCTTTTGGAGCTTCAAAACAGGCTCGGCATAGCCGATCATCGCGTACGCAAAGTAGCCGACGAAGCCCCCTGTAAACGGCGGCAGATCGTCAAGCCGCGGCGCGTGATACCGCGACAAAAGCTCCCGCAGGACGTTGAGCGGCTGATCGGTTCGAACCGTCTTCGTTTCGCTGCCCTCAATGGTCACAGTCCCGTCCTTGCATGTTGCGCGTAGAATGGGGTCGTATCCTAAAAAGGAGTATCTGGCCCATTTTTCCCCGCCTTCAACGCTCTCTAAAAGATAATAGCGGCGCGATTTGGCGGCAAGCTTCCGCAGGAGCAGAATCGGCGTAGTCACGTCGGCGTAAATTTCCCGGCTTACCGGAATGGTGTTATACGTTTTGGATAGCGCCTCGATCTTCTCACAACTTGGTTTAATCATGGTAATCACCTGTTTCATTGATGGATGAAAACGCCTTTCCGACAAAATAAAAAGCGGCCCCGGACAAACAAAAAGCCTCTGTCCCCCATGGGACAAAAGCTCAAGCTTCTGCGGTACCACCCAAATTGATGAAATAATTCATCCGCTCATCTTGCATACCATCATATGCACCCCACTGATAACGGACAGGGTTCCCGTCGGCGTCTACTCCCGTTAACCGGTTTCAAGCCACCCTCGCAAGCCCATTCGAAAAAATCTGTGATGCCGCATTCACACCATCTGGCGGCTCTCTGAAACACGCGACTTTTTGTACTCTTCTTGCTCATCGGTTTCGATTATACAGTTATTATAGTTTATGATATGGCATCTGCTCATAAAAGTCAACAGTATTTTGTGAAGACTTTGATTCATTCAGCATGCAACGTTTGTCGTTACGCCGATTTAGGCCGCTCATAGCACGTCATAAAGTCTGTTTTCAAAAACAAAAGGTTATGATACACTGTCTGTGACTGGAGGCGATACGATGAAAATCGGACTGATTATTCTGGCGGCGGGGAATTCCGAGCGCATGGGCGTTTTGAAGCCGCTGTTGCCCATCGGGGGCGAGAGCGCCGTTTTGCGCTGTGTCGCGCTGGGCCGCCATCAAAAAATTCACAGCATTTCCGTCGTGACGGGCTATCGCCGCGAGGCGGTGGAAGCAGCGCTTCTCAAGTGCCGCGCCAAAAACGTCCGCCATATTTATAATGCCAAATTTGAGGATGGGATGTTTTCCTCCGTCAAAGCCGGTATTCGCTCCCTCCCGTCAGACCTTGACGGCTTTTTTCTGCTGCCGGCGGACACCTGCGCTGTCACGGAAAAAACGATTGAAAAGCTTATTACCGCTTTTATTCTTGGAAACGGTGAAAGCGTCGTTTATCCGGCGTATGACGGTCATCGCGGCCACCCGCCGCTGATTCCGTACGCCCTTGCCGCCGATATTATGGGTTATGCCGGGGCGGATGGCCTGCGAGCTTGTTTGGCGCACTATCCCGCCGAAGAGGTTGACACGGACGACAGGGGCGTCCTTCTCGATATGGATACGCCGCAGGATTACGCCGCGCTGCTGCGCCATCTCGGCCTGCCGACGTACCCGGATGATACCGCCTGTGCGCAGCTTCTTCAAAAATATGAAACACCGGATCATATCATTGCGCACGGCAGGCAGGTGGAGGCCGTCGCGCTGAACATCGCCCGTCAACTCAAGCCAAAAGGCGTTGCGCTGGACGCTGGCCTTCTGTCCGCCGCCTGCCGCCTGCACGATATGGTGCGCCTGCAGCCGGCGCATGAAGATGCCGCCGCCGCACTCCTATTGCAGGAGGGGTACCCGAATGCTGCCACGGTGGTAATGGCGCATATGGACCTCCCGGACGCGTATAGCGGCGTCCCCAACGAGGCTGCCGTCCTGTTTCTATCGGACAAGCTGTGCCGGAATAGCGTCGTCGCGCCGCTTGAAAAAACGCTTGAAGACGTGCGGAAGCGGTATACCGAAGACCCTGCCGCCCTAGCCCGCGCCGAAAAGCGCCTGAAAACGGCGATGGACATCCGCGACAGTCTCAAAGTGCGATATGGCATCGTTCTGGATGCCTTGTATTCGTGATACACATCGTTTCACTTTTTCATTCTGAGCGCCCCTGTCATTCTGAGCGCAGCGAAGAATCTTTTCTGCATGTAGCCAGATTTTTTATTCGCTTCGCTTCCTCAGAAGGACTGTGTGAGGACACAGCCGTTCTAAAAAATGCATCGGGCGGATATGATATGGCGGCAGCTTGTTCTGCCAAACTTGTCGTCCGGGGGCTATTTTATGAAGCAGATTGCCGCAGCGGCGCTGGACGCGCTCCGCTTCAACAAACCGTGCGCCCTTGCCCTCACGATAGAGAGCACCGGCTCCACGCCACGAAAAGCCGGGGCAGCCATGCTCGTCAGAAACGATCTGTCCATCGTCGGGACAATCGGCGGCGGCGTTCTGGAGGCCGCCGTCATGCGTGATGCCGCGCGGGTTATAGAGAACCGGCGCGCCGCCGTCACCGAATACGCGCTGTCAGAAAACGGCGTCGACGCCCTTGGGGCCGTCTGCGGCGGACGCGCAAGGATTTTGATCAATTATCTGGACAGTACTGATCCGGAAAATGCAGTATATTTTGAAGCGCTCCTCAATGCCGCGTGTTCCGCACCGCTGTCGCGCATCGTGGCAGTGATCCCCAATTCAGGGCATCTCGCGCGGCGCAATCTATGCCTCATCTTGCCGGATGGCGGTATCGTCGGCGGTGATTTTTTGGGTCAAAATGCGCGCGCCGCGCTGGGGCGCGCGACAAACGGCGACGCTATCACACTTGTCGGTGCGGCGGTTTTCCTTTTCCCCGTCGCCTCAAACGGCGCGGCATTTATTTTCGGCGGCGGCCACTGCGGTCAGAGTCTTGCGCCTCTCTTACACACCGTCGGCTTTTCGGTCACAGTTATAGACGACAGGGTAGACTTCGCCAATCGTTCCCGTTTCCCTGAGGCCGATGAAATCATTGTACCGCCGTCGATGGATGCGCCGTTTACGACGCGCGCTTTCGGGCTGAACAGCTATATCATCATCGTCACGCGCGGTCATCAGCACGATAAGCTTGTCCTGCGCGAGGCCCTCAAAACACAAGCCGGGTATATCGGTATGATCGGTAGCAGCAAAAAGCGCGAGGCGGTTTACCGCCATTTGCTTGATGACGGGTATACGCAAGAGGACCTGGATCGCGTCTCGTCACCCATTGGCCTTGATATCGGGGCTGAAACGCCGGCGGAAATTGCGGTGAGTATCGCTGCTGAGATGATCCGCCGCCGCGCTGTTATGCGGCAAAACACATCAGGAACACCGGGCGTCTTCACTTTTTCTCATTCACGCCGATAAATAAATCGTATCATACAAATGAGCTGAGGTGGCATATGGAAAACGATAAAATCTGGGACGTTGCGGTCATCGGCTGCGGCATCGCCGGGATTTACGCCGGTTACGAGCTCGCGCGTCTTCACCCGGGCCTGAACGTCCTCCTGCTGGAGCAAGGCACGGATATCGATCACAGGAGCTGCCCCATGATCGCCAAAAAAGTGCCCGACTGCCTTTCGTGCCCCTCCTGCGCTATCATGCGCGGCTTTGGCGGTGCCGGGGCATATTCAGATGGCAAATACAACTTTACAACGGCGTTCGGCGGCTGGCTGAGAGATTATATGCCGGATGACGACATTATGGCACTCATCAATTACGTCGACGACGTCAACGTTCGCTTCGGTGCCACAACTGTCGTTTATTCAACACAGAGCGACGAGGCCTTAAAGCTGGAGAAGAAGGCGCTTGAAAATGACCTGCACCTCTTGCAGGCTAAAGTCAAGCATCTGGGGACGGAGAACAATCTCAAAATCCTTAAAAACATTTATAACGATATGAAAGACCATGTGACGTTTCAGTTCAACACGGTTGTAACGTCGATCACGCCGGTTTCGGATGGCTATACGCTTGAAACGTCCGGCGGTCGTGTTCAATGCCGCTGCCTCATCGCCGCACCCGGCCGGTCGGGCGCGGAATGGTTTACCGAGCAATGCCGCCGGTTGGGGCTGGACATGCTGAATAATCAGGTCGATATCGGCGTGCGCGTCGAGCTCCCCGCCAAGGTCTTTGAGCATATAACAGACGTTGTGTATGAATCCAAGCTCGTCTACAGAACGAAACAGTACGGCGATACGGTGCGCACCTTCTGCATGAACCCGCGCGGCCACGTCGTTGCCGAAAATGTGGATGGGCTCATCACCGTCAACGGCCACAGCTATGCCGACCCCGCGCTGCAGAGCACCAACACGAATTTTGCGCTTTTAGTCTCCAACCGGTTTACAGAGCCGTTTAAAGAGCCGCACCGGTATGGCAAGCATATCGCCTCGCTGTCCAACATGCTTGGCGGCGGGGTTCTCGTCCAGCGCTTCGGCGATCTGTTAAAAGGAACACGCACAAACGCACACCGTCTGTCTAAAAGCTTCGTCCGGCCGACACTTCAGGCAACGCCCGGCGACCTCAGCCTCGTCCTGCCGAAGCGCCATCTCGATAATATCATTGAAATGATCGGGGCGCTCGATAAAATCGCCCCCGGCACGGCTAATTACGATACGCTGCTCTACGGCGTCGAGGTGAAGTTTTACAGCGCGCGCCCGCAGCTGACATCCTTTTTCGAAACAAAGCTTCCGAATTTTTACGCCGTCGGCGATGGGGCCGGTATCACGCGCGGGCTTGCTCAGGCGGCGGCCAGCGGCGTTCGCGCCGCGCGGGCCGTTCTTGATAAAATGAAATAGCCTCTCATACGGTTATTTTTCAGCTGTCATTGCCGCCTGCGCTGCGCCCAAAATGGCCGCGTTTTCACGGGTGAAAACCGAAATCGGATACCCGCCGAGACAATTTTCTTTTAAAGCGGTCTCAAATTTCTGCCGGAATGAAAACAGCTTCAAAAAAGTCGACCCCTCTGCAATCACAACAGCAGGGCGATCGGCAATCTCCTCCGCGCGGGTCTGTTCCAGAACGGCGGCGACGGCAGCAGCGGCAAGTTTAGCAGCTCGGCTGACACATGCGTCGGCCACTGCCCTGATAAACGCTTTATCGTTGTCGTCCAGGAATTTGCCATTGGGCAGACCGCCGCCTTTTTCAAGAAGAGCGCTGAGTTCGGGTGTCGTCAGCTGCGCCGTCTTTTGAATCGAAAAGACAGCCGTCTTTGATAACAGCCCCTCCTCGGCGGCTTTTTTAAGGGCGAACAAAACGAGCGGCCCAAGATAACGCCCGCCCGTCAGCTTTTCCAAAACATGCGCCGTTGGCTCGTCGGTCGTTTGGAGAAACGCTCTGTCGATTGATCCCAAAGGCAGCTTGTCAAAGCCGCCCGCCTCGGTGTTGATTACCATAGATGCGGAGCGGCAAGTGCCCGGAAGTTTTTGAATCCGTTCCGCTGTCTCCACATAACTGATATTGATGCCAGTGCCGAGCACAAGCGCGGCAGTCGGTGCTTGACAGGTCTCTGGCAGACAAGTCAGTCCACCTAAGTAAACTGCTGTCGCATCATTAAGCACGACGAATTTTTTTGGCGTGGTGAAACCGACGAGGCGGAGCTGATCGGATAGCGCCCGCCCAATTGAGAGACCTTCACCACCGCTGACCTTTATTTCCTTGCTAAAAGAAATCAGCCTCCCGTCCCGATTTGGCGCAATTGCCACGGCATGCGAAAAAGAAATACCGACGCGGCTGCTTTGCCTGATAAACGGCAGAAGCCTTTCCGCCAATTGTGCGAAAAACGTCTCAATCGTCATCTCTTTCATGTGGCCCGGGACAGGCGATACGTCCGACGCGATGATTTCAATCGTACCGCCGATGACTTGAGTCAGTGCTATTTTTAGCGCTGTGCCGCCTACGTCGACGGCGAGTGCCGTTTCGCCTTCCGTCAGGTCTCCGCCGGGTGATAAGAACGATGGGAGCATTTTTAATGACGACGGCAGCCCGAACAAGCCCGCCGCCAAGTCGTCGGAAAAAGCGGCTTTGAAAGCGCGCCGCGAGATGTTATCCGGATGGATGCCGTATTGGTACAAAAAATCGTCCGTTTTCATCGATCACACCACCTTGCAATTTCCTTCTTACTGTAACACGCTGGATTTCCCAATGCAAAGGACAATTGGATTGACGTGGCGGGGCCGGGCGTATAAAATCAGTATAATTTCACGATGCTACAATTCAATCGGAAGTACCGATTGAGATAGTTCGAAGAACGGAGGCGATAGAATGCTGGACGTTTGCTTGCCCGGGACCGGCGGTATGATCCCGCTGCCCGAGCGCTTTTTAAGCTGCTGCTGGATAGAATCTCAGGGAAAAGCGCTGCTTATTGACTGCGGCGAGGGGACGCAGGTCGCGCTGAAGAAAGCGGGCTGCAAGCTCTCTCGTCTTGATTTTCTTTTGCTCACGCACTTTCATGCCGACCATATCGCCGGTCTGCCCGGCCTTTTATTAACGCTCGGCAACAATGGCAAAACGTCACCGCTGACGGTTATCGGCCCAAAGGGGCTGCGCGCCGTCTATACCGCCTTAACTGTTATTGCCGGCGCCCTCCCCTATCCGGTTGAGCTGATTGAGCTCCAAAACGGTGTGTTGGGGTATCTTGAGGATGATGCGCGTACCATTTCATACCTCCCCCTGTCACACGGCATCCCCTGCTTTGGTTACCGCCTTTCCCTCAAGCGCAAGCCTGTCTTTAACCCTCAAAAGGCCGAGCGGCTTGGCATCCCAAAAAAGCTGTACAAAGCGCTCCACAGCGGCAGCCCCGTTTGCCTTGACGACGGGCGGCGTATCGAGCCGGACATGGTGCTTGACGGTGCACGCGCCCCTATCTCGGTCTGCTATATGACGGATACTGTTCCGACGGAGGCCATGGCCGATTTTGCCCGTGAGGCCGATCTGCTCATCTGTGAGGGCATGTACGGTGACGATGCGATGCACGACAAAATGGCAGAAAAAGGGCATATGCTTATTTCCGATGCTGCCAAACTGGCAAAAAAAGCACAGGTGAAGTCGCTTTGGCTCACGCACTACAGCCCCGCCGTCAAAGATCCCGCACCTGGTTTGCCGGGCGCGCAGCTCATTTTCCCAAATACCGCGCTGGGCTATGACGGTATAAAAACGACGCTTTGACAAAATTAAGCGAAAGAGGAACATTATGAGTAATAACGTCAGAAGAATCACATATACGGCGGTTGCCGCAGCAATTGTCTTTACAGTGACGCGTCTTGTTGTCATACCGATTGGAACAAGCGGCGGCTATGTCAACTTAGGCGATATCACCATTTATATTTCCGCGTACCTGCTCGGCGGTCCAATTGCGGCTGTGGCTGCGGCAATCGGCAGCGCCCTGTCCGATCTGACGACCCCATGGGCATTTTACGCACCGGCAACCTTTGTCATCAAAGGCCTCATGGGCCTTGCGGCCGGTGCAATACTCAAAAGGAGCAGAGGGTTTGCGATGTTCGCCTTGTCGTCTTTTCTGGGCGGTGCAATTATGATTACCGGCTATGCGCTGTTCGATACTATTACAGTAGGCTGGGCAACAGCTCTGGCTAATGCAATACCTTTTAATCTATTCCAGTGGGGCGGGTGCGTTATCGTCGCGCTTGTGTTATACCCTTTCCTCATCCGAATTCTGAAAGTCACGCATTTTGATGAGCTACGCTAAACTGCCACACTTGATAAACACGTGCGACGGTATCCTTCAAGCACTCTAACGCGCAAAAAACCCCATACGGAAAGCCGTATGGGGTCCTTTTGTGCGCCGGTTGCAACACCGGGTTAAACAATGAAAAAGATGATGACGAAGAAAACTGCCATGACGGTAAGGCCGACCGGCGCGCCGATGCGTGCCCATTCACGGCTTGTGATTTTGAGCTTCCCTGCTGAAATAATGTTCGGGATGTTGCCAGGAATCAGCATGCCCCCGCTGACGAGAAGGCCCATTAAAATGGCGCTGAGCTGTTCGGCGGTCATTTTGGTACTGACTTCTGCAGCCGCGAGGGTGGCGTTGTCCAGGACGGCGGACAGCATGTTGAGCCAATATAAAACGGTATTGTTCAGGTGAATCACATATGTATCAATCAGCGGTTTAAAGCCGGTTCCGAGAAGCTCAAGAGCAAAGACAAAGAAGAAGATTTTAACCGCCCTGATAACTGCGCCCTTAACGGTGTCCGGTTCGTTGAACTCCTCCGTCAGCTCGAGGTCGACGCCTTTAGCAGGCCCGTATCCGGATCGGTCAATCGTATCAATCTGATCCTGGCATTTACAGCGATCGACATATATGAATCCGGCGATGCCAAACACGAGGATGCCGGGCAGCACATAAACGCCGATCAAATCGAATAGATAAAAGAAATCAGCATTAAGCCTTGACAAGACAACAGTTGCCAGAGGTTCGCCGACTGGTGTCAAAACGGCACCAAGACCGATCGAAAAGCAAGCGAGGACGTTTAAAAATACTTTTTCCTGTCTCTTCATGGGTATGGCGTTGAGAATTTCAACAAGCAACAGCGCAGCGATAATCGCCGTAATAACGCTTGACACAATGCCAAGAAAAATAATGATGATCATCATAAACACTTTGACGGGCATATGCTTGAGAACAGTGCCAATCAAGGCCGATACTTTATCTTTAAAGACGATGAAGAGGATACCGAAGACGAGGACGGCACCCGTGATGAAATAAAGAAAAGCGTTCCCCAGGATTTCAGCGAATAAGTGCGGCGAAATGGTTTTTGAAACGATCACGGCGGCAAGCCCCATGATAAACAGGAATAACTCCAGATTATGCTCAACGATTCTGACGACAAAAGGCAGAACCAGCACAAGTGCCAGAATAATCAGCAGGCCAACAATCATAATAACTCCCCCTGAGTTTTAATAATATAGTATACTAATAAAAACTTATTTGCCCATATGCGAGGACATATAAAAAAACAAGAAGTCCCATAAGGACTCCTCTCCGTAAGCAGCACTTGAGACGGACAGGTGCGGACATCGTTGCCCAGCTCTGCATGCTTCTATCATCTGAATCTCATTATAGCAGGCTTGCAACCTATCGTCAATAAAATTTCATCGCTTTTTTGCAGGAAATTCACTGTATCATTCAAATTAACCGATTTTGTTTTTATGCAAGGTGACAAATTCTTGATATTATGAAATTTACTATTGACCATCTTTCATTTTGGTGCTATATTGAATAACAACAGAAGATGTTAACCGATTTTTGTGGCAAAGACGCCGGATCAACGCTGATCCTGCGTCTTATTTTTTTAATTATTACCGATGCATCGCCTCTAATTTGACTGCAGACGGAGCTTCGGAAGAAGGGAGATATTAATGAAACAGTTTGGTAAATCAGCTGAAACTGATCCCGTTCTTAAAACCGCTCTTGTGATTGCACTTTATTCAGGTGCAGCGTTGATAACAGGCTCTGGTGCACTCTTTGGTGTGTATAGCGTCATGCGGGATATCCGGTTTGGTATTATGAACATTACCATTCCCGGTATTGTTATAGCGATGCTAATGCTTTTCTTCGGCATCCGCTCCTTTTTTTCAATTCGCAAGTTATCCCGGGTTCTCCTGCAAAAAACCACGCAACTTTCTATGGGTAAAACAAAGACCGCTCGCCTCATTCATGAAGGCAGGCAGTGACCAGCCAATTAAAGTTCGTCCGGCTCATTAATTATCTTGCCGCCGGTTGAGCCACCGGTATATCAGTGATATAACAAGGAAGTTATTTATTGGCTTCAAAAGGCAACGGCGCCAGTCCATACTAAATTGTGGATTTGCGCCGTTTTCTTTTGAGATGCGATAAGTAATATTCTTTGAGTATATAATTTAAGAAAGAGGGGTTATTATGGATACTAAAGTAGTCGTCGATACCATGTGGGTCCTAATCACAGCATTTCTTGTCTTCTTCATGAATCTGGGCTTTGCCGCAGTGGAAAGCGGTTTTGCCCGCCAGAAAAACGTTGTCAACATCCTTTCAAAAAACTTCATCGTCTTCGCAGTTTCTTCACTGGGCTTTTTGCTCTTAGGATGGGGTCTCATGTTTGGAGACGGCAATGGCTTCATTGGAACGCACGGCCTGTTCTTTGTCTCAGGCGCCGATACATCGCCGCTCACCGGTGATGCATATCAGGGTGTTTATTCATCAATCGCCTGGACCGGAATCCCCCTGTGGGCGAAATTCTTTTTCCAGCTTGTTTTCTGCGGCACTGCTGCCACCATCGTTTCCGGGGCTGTTGCCGAACGTATTAAGTACATTTCCTTTATTCTTTTCTCCTTTATTTTAACTCTCATTATCTATCCTATCGTTGGCCATTGGATCTGGGGTGGTGGCTTCCTTTACACCCTTGGCATGTGGGATTTCGCCGGCGGTACTGTTGTACACTCCGTAGGTGGCTGGGCGGCGCTCGCGGGCGTTCTTGTCCTCGGCCCCCGTATCGGTAAATACACGAAAGATGGAAAGATTAATCCAATCCCAGGCCATAACATGAGTCTGGCTACCATCGGTGCGATTGTGCTTTGGCTTGGCTGGTTCGGCTTCAATCCCGGCTCCACAATGGCTGCCGATCCCAATGCTATATCTCACATTGTTGTGACAACAAATACCGCTGGTATTATGGCGATTTTGACAGCAACGGCAACAGCCTGGATCATCATCGGGAAACCTGACCTTGGCATGTCTATCAACGGCCTGCTTGCTGGCCTTGTGGCAATTACACCGGCCTGTGCCTTTGTCAGCGTGTCCAGTTCGTTGATCATCGGTGCAATTTCTGGTATACTTGTGGTGCTGTCCGTTATCTTCTTTGATCGTAAAAAAATTGACGATCCTGTTGGTGCGCTTTCTGTCCATCTCGTTCATGGTGTCCTTGGGACGCTGTTTGTGGGCTTGTTTGCTGAAGACGGCATTGCGGGGCTTGCTACCGGAAACGGTCTGTTCTTTGGCGGTGGAACGACACTTCTCGTCGCTCAGGCGATCGGCGTTGTCGCAGTCGGCGGATTTGTCTTCGTCTCTTCCTTGCTTGTCTGGCTGCTTATCAAGGTTACAATCGGTGTACGTGTCAGCGTGAAAGAGGAAATTGAAGGCCTCGATATTGGCGAGCACGGCAATCAGGGCTATCCTGAGTTTTTGACACACAGAACCTCGCACATCACCCTTGTTGAGACAAGTGGATCAAAGAAATAACAGAAAGGAGTCATCACTGTGAAACATATCAAAGCAGTTATCCGGACCGAAAAGCTCACCGATGTTCGTCAGGCACTTGAAAACTCAGGTTGCTATCACGGCGCGATGATTACTGATATCATGGGTCAAGGAAATCAGAAGGGTATCGTTCAGGCTTGGCGCGGCGAAAAATATAAGGTGGATCTTATTCCTAAAGTCACCATTGATCTGATCGTGAAGGATGAAGACTTGCCGTCTGTTAAGAAGGTAATAATTGAAAGCGCCAGAACAGGCGAAATAGGCGACGGTAAGATATTCATTTACAACGTCGAAGAAGTCATCCGAATCAGAACCGGTGAGGAAGGTAATACAGCAATCTGACGCTTCCTCAATATTACTTAACTTGCAACGCCCTCTCAATATAGGTAGAAGCCCCCTGCCGTGCGGCAGGGGCTTCTTCTATCTGTTCATGTTTAATAACGAAAAAGGCGGGTTTTAAAGACATAAAAAAGACGATCTCATTCGAGATCGTCTTTTTGTGTTGGCATCTACCTATTTTCCCGGGCCGTCGCCGGCCAAGTATTGTCGGCACGAGTGAGCTTAACTGCCGTGTTCGGAATGGGAACGGGTGGACCCTCACCGTCATCAACACCAACTATGTAATCGGGCTAAACCGAATACTACAACAATATGACGCCCATGTCAAGGGCTTTTAAGGGGAAATGACCCGTAGGAGAATCGAACTCCTGTTTGCGGCGTGAGAGGCCGCCGTCTTGACCGCTTGACCAACGGGCCTTGCGAGGGTTTGTTTTACCCGCTGGAGTGTATCACACCCCAACGGGGTTAATACACCTTCAGGGACTCGAACCCTGGACACCCTGATTAAGAGTCAGGTGCTCTACCAACTGAGCTAAAGGTGCATACTTGCAATTGGTTCGCACCGCGCGTCTGCACCTTCAAAACCGAACAATGAATTTGTTTGTGACGTTCCCACAAGGCTTGTTTGCCTGCATTTCCAGGTCAAGCCCTCGGGTTATTAGTATCGGTCAGCTAAACACGTTACCGTGCGTACACCTCCGACCTATCAACGATGTAGTCTACATCGACCCTTACTCCATAAAGGATGGGAGAACTTATCTTAGGGAGAGTTTCACACTTAGATGCTTTCAGCGTTTATCTCGTCCATACTTAGCTACCCAGCTATGCCGTTGGCACGACAACTGGTGCACCAGAGGTATGTCCATCCCGGTCCTCTCGTACTAAGGACAGCTCCCTTCAATTCTCCTTCGCCCGCAACAGATAGGGACCGAACTGTCTCACGACGTTCTGAACCCAGCTCGCGTGCCGCTTTAATTGGCGAACAGCCAAACCCTTGGGACCGAATACAGCCCCAGGATGCGACGAGCCGACATCGAGGTGCCAAACCTCCCCGTCGCTGTGGACGCTTGGGGGAGATCAGCCTGTTATCCCCAGGGTAGCTTTTATCCGTTGAGCGACGGCATTTCCACGCACATACCGCCGGATCACTAACTCCAACTTTCGTTACTGCTCGACCCGTCGGTCTCGCAGTTAGGCTCGTTTTTGCGTTTACACTCACTGCACGATTTCCGTCCGTGCTGAACGAACCTTTGAGCGCCTCCGTTACCTTTTGGGAGGCGACCGCCCCAGTCAAACTGCCCACCTAACAGTGTCCCCCGACCAGATTCATGGCCGCAGGTTAGAAACCCAGCAATACAAGGGTGGTATTCCAACGTCGCCTCCACCGGGCCTGACGGTCCGGCTTCTTAGGCTCCCACCTATCCTATACATGCATTGCCAAGCTCCAGTATTAAGCTACAGTAAAGCTCCATGGGGTCTTTCCGTCTAGTTGCGGGTAACTGGCATCTTCACCAGTACTACAATTTCGCCGGGCGGGCTGTCGAGACAGTGCCCAAATCGTTACGCCATTCGTGCGGGTCAGAACTTACCTGACAAGGAATTTCGCTACCTTAGGACCGTTATAGTTACGGCCGCCGTTTACCGGGGCTTCAATTCAATGCTTCGGATTGCTCCTAACATCTCCTCTTAACCTTCCGGCACCGGGCAGGCGTCAGCCCCTATACGTCATCTTTCGATTTAGCAGAGACCTGTGT